>JAKLLG010000014.1 GCA_023150275.1 Rhodocyclaceae bacterium | reverse complement strand
CGATCAACCTGCGATTCCCCGGGCAGTACTACGACCAGGAATCGGGAATGCATTACAACTGGCATCGGGTCTATGATCCGGCGGTGGGGAGGTATCTGAGTCCGGATCCGATTGGGGTGGCGGGGGGCGTTAATCTCTATAGCTATGTCGGCGGGAATCCTCTAGGGTCATCAGATCCAACTGGATTGATTGCTGGCGTAGACGATGCAGTGGTGATTGGTGGAGTTCTTATTGTAGGGGCTGCCGCCATGAGTACGCCCCAAGGACAAAAGGCAATCGGCGGGGCCATAAGTGGCGCTATCAATGCTGTCAAAGAAGCGTGTCCTTGTTTTAACTATACGAACGTTTACGAGCCAAATGACGGCAAGCATGGGTCAGGTGCCCGTTCGGGACCACGTGGGACTATTTCGCCTGAGCCTATTAATGGAGCAGCAGCCTTGGCCTCATCGGTCCCCGTTGGAAATTCAAGAATTGGCCATGACCCAGCTACAGGCCAATTAATTGTGTTTAGGAATCATCGAACCGATGAGCAAAATTGCATTAAATACTGGCACGGGTACGTTGTTGGACAGAAGGATTTGACCCCTGACCAGTGGAGAGCGGGACGCAACGCTGGATTTCCGGATTGGCCGAGGAAGCCACAATGATGAACACTAACAGTCTTACCTACTCCCTGAATTTTTCCGGGTTTTCTATCGATTTTGACGTAAAAATAGATTCGTCGATTCAGGAAAGTAAAGCCTATCGCTTGCCAGGCAACACAGACTTTGTATTTGCGGTGGCTGATACTTGGTTACGAATGACGGGGGTAAGACATCTCCTTGTCTCCGATTTCAACACTGGAAATTTGATTGAGCTGTTACGGAATTTAGAGCAGCGGCTTTGTGCTCAGTCGTTGTCTCACACGCTCGAAGGCGTTATTGAGCGATGCGGCTGGGGCGCTTGGATGCATGGCTATTGGGATCGACTAAACAATGACACCAGTACAGTCGACGACGACTCAATCTACGACCTGTTGATTCCAATGTCGCTACTGGAAGGCCATGACGGACATATAGCGGCCTACAACTACAATGGCACCGCAGTAATTGAGGCGGCAACGCGGCCGAAAATTGGTGTCCCTATCTTTGTGTGTTCTGATTTTGAGCCTGGCAAAGTGGCCACGGAGCTAGCGCAGATGCGGTTCCTTGCTGAGGCAGCAATCAAAGCACGTCTATGACGTTGACAAATGCGCGATGACATAACTTTATGACGAGTCGACCATCCATCTGTTCGAGGCCAGGCTTCGAGATGGGCGTACGTCTACGACTAGGGTTTACAACATCTACAGCTACGTTGGGGGGAATCCGATCAGCTTGATTGATCCAGACGGGCTACTTGGCCGCGGAGCTGGAAAAGGGCCGTATCCTCCAGGCGAAGGGCCGGGAAGCGGGAATATCACTATCACTACTCGTGGAGTGTGCGATGGACAGCCCGGTAATTGTGCCGCCGCAATGCAAGCTGCGGGTGTGGCGAAGCCATATTACGGCTCAACAAAAAAATATGATTTGATTTGCTTGGCATCTCTGGGTATTGGGGTTAAAGCCGGAGGTGTGGTAGCCGGAAATGCCCTCGCCAATCAAGTGCCAAAAGGTGCTGCGGCATTAGGCGCCACTAGCGGCACGATGAGTGTGATCACAAGGGGCGTTGCGATTTTTACCAGCCCGGCTACTACGCTATTTAGTTTGGGCGTAGTGACTCCGTCGGTGTTGGAACACTGTGAAATGAAACCGCCGCAAACATGCACAAAGGATTGATAGATGGAAAAAAATGTTTGGCGTCGTCTTGGTTGGAGCTTTCTTCTCGCGGCAATTCTGCTGTTGCTTGCTTCCCGTATCGGTATGCCAGTTACGCCACCATGGCTTGATGCTGTTCTACTGGCAGCTGGTGCCTTGTGTTTGCTGGTGATGAATACGTTGGCAAAAAAACAGAGAGTCGAGCCAGAAGATAACTTGGAAAACTCTAAAACCTTAGAATAGAAAGAGGCGGTGGGTGTTGATGTTCGCTTTCGATTGACCTTCATTTATGGCTTCAGACATTGCGGTACATCCTCAGCCGGCGTGGGCAGACCGAGCGAATTTTGTGATTTTCGCCGACCTTGAACCCTTTGGTATGCCAGGGAAATGGGAGCAGTTGTGGGCTAGGCAGACTGCTGAATCTGCTTTTGAACTCTGCTGTATTCCATTTTTTACTTATGGCCTTGCTCTCGGTGACGAGGTTGTGACGCGCCAGAAAGCTGAAAAGTCTTTTGTCATACACGATTGCATTCGTCGATCAGGACATTTCACGGTCCGTGCATGGCTTGGAAACTTGGTTGACGAAGAGGGCAGAGCGAGGGTTGTTACGGCGGTTGAAAAAATCTCAATTTTTTCAGAATGGAGTTCCACAAACCTGCTTGCGATTGATGCAAGTAGCGAGACGTTGAAATGCGCCTTGTTTAACACGCTTGACGTGTTATCAAAGGAGTTGTCTTTCGAAATCGAGATTAGCTGATCGTGTAGCAACCAGCAGTAAAGGCGGTAAATGGTCATTGCGAATTTCACGATACCCACCGGCCAGGCCTACGGCCACGGCTACAGCCGCCCCCCTCCTTGTTGATGTTCGCTTTCGATTGACCCTCATTTGCATTTTGTCTGTCCCGCTATCGATAACGTGGAATAGCACGTGACAGCGCATTCACGGCAATCTTGGCGGGTCAGAGAAATGTGCACACGTGGGTCAATTCCACATGAAATTCAACACACATCGAAGTAACTGGAACTTATGCCTGCGTGATCCAAACGGACTATTGCCCCCGCACCGTCCAGTTACGACAATGGCAAATCCAGAACCCCCGATGGAGTTGCACGAATGAAAAAATCGATCACCGCCTTCGCTGCCGGCATGCTCTTGTCCGGTGCGGCACTCGCCAGCACGCACACCCTCACCTTCGACGGCAGCATCGCCTGCGGGCCGACCGCTGCGTGCGGCGACGGAACCCGCATCCAGCAATCCTACGGCGATGTGGCCGGGATCGTCGACGTGAGCACCTTCGACCTGGTCACCAGCAATCCGGTGCAGTCGCTGAAGTGGTGGGATAGCCAGTACAACGATCTGCGCGGCGTCGTCTGGTCGGGCGGTGGTGATGGTGCCGGGCAGTCGCATGCGCGCATCGAGATCAAGGCCCTCAACGGCGGTCTGGTCACGCTGAACAGCATGGATTTCGGCGCCTGGGCGAACGCAACGCGCGACTCGAACATCGTCGTCACCGCGATCGGTGGTGGCGCGCCCCTCTTCTCGTACAGCGGCGCCATCGGTGCCGGCAGCACCACGCATGCGAGCTTCGCGCCCGGCGTGTCGGCCAATGGCGGCCTGTGGATCGACTGGTACGACACCGCCTACAACGTCGGCATCGACAACGTCGCGTTCACGGTGGCGGTTCCCGAGCCGGAAACCTACGCGCTGCTGCTCGCCGGTCTTGGTCTGATGGGCGGTGTCGCACGCCGCAGGGCAGCGCATCGCTGACGCAGGCCGGCGCCGACGAAACCCCGCTGCGGCGGGGTTTTTCTTTCTCAGTCGGCGCTGATGGCGAGGTACTGCCGTTCCTTCAGCGGCTGATAGACGAACACGAGGCGGCCGCGCTCTGCCTTCTCGAACAGATATTGCCCGTCGAGCACGTCGCCGACCGCGGTCGTCATGTACTTGTCGTTGCGGGCGAGGAAGAAGCGCTGCTCCTCGCCGGCGAGCGCCTTGCCCAGATACTTGAACGGCAGCGGCGGTGCGCTCGGTTTTGGCGGTGGCGGGGGCGGCGGCAGCCAGCTTTTCGTGCGGAAGGGGTCGAGCGCCGGGGTGGCAGCATCGCCCTCGTTGCCTTCGCGATCTTCCCCGCTTGCGCCGTCCGCACCGGCATCCGCCGCAGCCGGTGCCGCCACGCGCGCGACGGAGGTTGTCGTTGCCGGCGTGTTCGCGGTGTCCGGCACCGTGTCGGCGTTACGTCGCGCGCGATGGCGTGGCGTTTCCGCTTCGGGCGCCTCTTCGTCGATCGCATAGCCGGCGGCGAGCGTCGCCGTCAGCGCGAGCAGGAGCGCAATCCAGCGTTGCCGTGGTGAAAGCTTCATCCCTGCTCCCGGCGTGCAAACACGATCAGCCGCAGTTGCGTATCGAGCGCGGTGCCGCCGAGCGCGTCGCGGCGCAGCGCAAGGTCGTCGATCGCCACCCCCGGATGTTCGCTGCGCAGCGCGGCGAGAAAGCGCCGCAGCGAGGGGTAGTCGCCCTTCAGCGGCAGGGTCAGCACGTATTGCATGAGCGGGCCTTCCTTGGCGACCGTCAGCCGGTAATCGCCAGTCAGCGGATCGAGCCCGTGCCGCTGCGCGAGATCGAGCAGTTGCGCCAGCGTCGCATTCAGCGCCAGTTCCTCGGGGTAGCGGCCAAGCAGCCGTGCGCGCCCGGCCGCCGGCGAATCGTCGACCTGACGCTGCTCGCCGGCGAGCCGCCGCAGCGCCCGTTCGGCAGCAGCGCCGCGGCGCTCGGCGGCCTCGGCAGCCTGTTCATGCTGCGGTATGCGGTGCAGATGCAGGAAGGCGGCCGCGCACAGCAGCAGCAAGGCGAGCAGGGGCAGCGGCTGCGGGTAGGCGAGCGCGAAGCGCAGGCGGGCGAGCATCACCTGGCCGAAACGGTTTGCCATTCTGCACTGATCTCGAAAGCCACCGGACGTCCCGGTTCATTGCTGCGCACGCTGTGCGAGAGCAGCACCACGCGCGCGAGCGGCGCCTGGCGCAGCGCCTCGACGAAGGCATGCACCGAGGCCATGTCGCGCGCTTCGCCGCCGAGCTGCACGTTCTGCGCGCTGACGCTCGGGCGCAGGTTGAGCAGCGCCACATCGTCGCTGACGGCGCGATCGATGGCGCCGAACAGGCGCTCCCAGTCGACGCGAACGGCGCGCTCGGCAACCGCGAGCGCCTTCGCTTCCGCCGGTGTCAGCAGCGTTTCGGCGCTCGGCGCCCGGCGCGCCGCCGTGGCGCGCTCATTGCGTTTCTCGGCCTTGCCGGCAGCTTGTTCCGCCACCTCGCGCCGCTCCTGCGCAGCGCGCTCGTCAAGCGCCGCGTCGGCCACCACCAGCAGTGCCGCGAGGAACAGCACCAGCGACAGCAACCCCGGGCGCGGCGGCTGGAAGTCGAGCGCCAGGTCGGGCAGCCCCGGCTTCATGCGCCGCCTCTACGGGCGTCGCTTCCGCCGAGCACGATCGTTTCGCAGGCGTTCAGCTGCGGTGCCGGCAGCGCCTCGCCGCGAAAATAGAGCACGGCACGACCCGCCGGCGGCGCCACCGCCGTCAGTCCCGCCAGTTCTCGGGCGAGCGCCTCGCCGTCGGCAAGCTCGCTGCGCTGGTTGCGCAGACTGGTCACGTTGCCGGCCGAGAAGCCGGCGAGCACGATGCGGTCGCGTTCCGCGCGGCAGAACCAGCCGTCGCCGCCCGTGATGCGCCCCCGTTCCGCAGCGAGCACGTGCACCGCCTGCGGGCGGATGCCGGCGATACGGATCCCTGCCTTCGCCGCCTCCGTCCGCAGCGTCGCCAGCAGCGCACCGTCGATGCCGGCGGCGATGCCGTTCATGCCGAAGCGCGGGCGGTCGAGTGCGATCTCAAGCCCGCTCGCCGCCTCGCCGTAGCTTGCGCGCAGCAGCGCGCGGGCACTGTCCAGACGCAGCTTCCGGCCGAGCAGCCGGTCGCTCCATGGCAGCAGCGCATAGCGCACGAAATGGTCGGCGATGACGAAGGTTACGCGGCTGCGTCGCGGCAGCTTTTCGGCGGCGAGCGCGAAGGCGGCGGCGAGCGCTTCCTGCCAGGGCGGCGCCCCGTCGCCGGCAACGGCAACCGGGCGCGTGTCGCCGGTGGAGAGGCGCGCGCAGTGCGGATGCACCAGCAGTTCGTGCCGCTCAGGCCACCAGCGTGACACGGTTCGCCTCCTCCAGACTGGTGATTCCCTCGCGCACCAGCGCCAGCGCGCTCTCGCGCAGCGACAGCGTGCCGGCGCGGCGCGCCGCCTCCTTCAACTGGCGGATCGGCGCGCGGCCGACGATCAGCTCGCGGATTTCGTCGTTGAGCACGAGCAGCTCGGCGATCGCGCGCCGGCCGCGGTAGCCGTTGCCGCGGCAGGTGCCGCAACCGACCGCCGTGCGGAACTGCCAGCCGGTGCAATTCTCCGCCGCGAGGCCGGCATCGGCGAGCTGCGTCGCCTCCGGCGTGTGGCGTGCCGCGCAGGCCGGGCACAGGCTGCGGATCAGCCGCTGCGCGACGACGCCGTTGAGCGCCGACACGAGGTTGTAGGGATCGACCGACATGTGCAGGAAACGGCCGATCACGTCGAAGACATTGTTCGCATGCACGGTGGTGAATACGAGGTGGCCGGTCAGCGCTGCCTGCACCGCGATCTGCGCCGTCTCGGCGTCGCGGATCTCGCCGACCATGATCTTGTCCGGGTCGTGGCGCAGGATCGAACGCAGCCCGCGCGCGAAGCTCAGCCCCTTCTTCTCATTCACCGGAATCTGCAGCACGCCGGCAAGCTGGTACTCGACCGGGTCTTCGATGGTGATGATCTTGTCCTCGCCGCGGTTGATCTCGGAGAGCGCGGCGTAGAGCGAGGTCGTCTTGCCGCTGCCGGTCGGCCCGGTCACCAGCACCATGCCGTAGGGTTCGGCGGCCAGGCGGCGGATGCGCGCCATGCTATCGGCGTCGAAGCCGAGTGCGTCGAGGCGCAGCCCGGCCATGTGGTCGCTCAGCGCGCGCTTGTCGAGCACGCGCAGCACTGCATCCTCGCCCCAGATGCTGGGCATGATCGAAACGCGGATGTCGATCTCGCGCTCCTGCCACTGCACCTTGAAGCGGCCGTCCTGCGGCACGCGCCGTTCGGCGATGTCGAGCTCGGAAAGCACCTTGATGCGCGAGATCATCTGCTCGGCGATGTCGGTGCCGTCGATCGCGCCGGCGTAGTTGAGCACGCCGTCGATGCGGTACTTGATCGCCAGCCCGCGCGCGTTGGCCTCGATGTGGATGTCGCTCGCCTCGGCCTTCAAGCCGTCGTGCAGCGTCGAGCGCACCAGCCGCACGACGGCGCTGCCGTCTTCCGAAATACGCTGCAGCGAAAGATCCTCGGCAACGTTGTCGCCGAGCGCGATGGCCGTCTCGCCGCCGAGGCTGCCGTCGAGCGCACGGATGCGCGACTCCTCGCGGGCGAGGTAGGCGACGACCACGTCGGCCGGCGCCAGTCGGTAGCGCACCGTGCGCGTCAGCGGCAGGAGACCGTCGATCCAGTCGCGCAGCGCGGCGTCGAGCGGTGCCGGCGTCGCCGCGATGCAGGCCTCGGGCAGATCGAGCAGCGCCACGCGGCGGCGCACGAATTCGGCAAAGGGCGCCAGCGTCACCGCCAGCGCCTGCGCCGGCAGTTCGGCGAGGCTCGCCGATTGCAGGCCGAAGGCCGCCGCGGCATGGCGCGCCGCCTCATCCTCGGGCAGCGCGAATTCCGTCTGCAGCGCCGTCAGCACCGCTTCCGGCAACTGCCCGCCGCGCGCCAGTTCCTGCGCGCGCTGGGCGGCGATGTGGCCGCCGTCGAGCAGCGGCGTCTCGGCCGGCATGTTCATTGAAAATTCCCCGCCAGTTCGAAGATCGGCATGTAAAGCATGAGTACGACGCCGCCGATGATTGCGCCGATCACCGCCATCAGCAGCGGCTCGAAGAGGCGCGTCAGGTGTTCGACCATCTGCCGGATCTCCTCGTCGTAGAAATCGGCGACGGCTTCCATCATTTCGCCGAGCTGGCCGCTGCGCTCGCCGATGGCGACCATGCGCAGCGCGACCGGCGTCGTCAGGCCGCCGTTCTCGGCCGCGCGCGAGAACGGCTGGCCGTGTTCGATCGCCTCCCGGCATTGCGCAAGGCCGCCGCGCAGCGCCGCCGGCAGCAGTTCGCCGATCATGCCGAGCGCCGTCTTTAGCGGAATGCCGGCGCGCAGCAGCATGCCGGTGGTGCGGTAGAAGCGTGCCAGATAGACGAGGCGCAGCCGTTCGCCGAGCGCCGGCAGGCGCCAGGCGGTGCGCATCGTGGCCGCACGCACCACCGGCTGCATGCCGAGCACGACCAGCGCCGCCACCAGCAGCGCGGCGCCGAGCGCAAGTTCGAGGGCGTGCCCGTTGATCAGGTCGCCGAGCGCGAAGAGCAGCGCCGACGGCCCTTCCGGCGCGCGCCCGGAATCGGCGAAGACGAGCGTGAAACGCGGCACCACATAACCAAGCAGGAAGAGCGTGACGATGCCGCCGACCGCCATCAGCAGCGCCGGGTAGATCGCGGCGCTGACGATCTTCTTCTTCAGCTCGGCGAGTCGTTCATGGAAGACAACATAGCGCTGCAGCGCTTCCGGCAGGTCGCCGGTGCGCTCGCTGGCGCGAATCGTCGCCACGAACAGATCGGGAAAGGCCGCAGCATCCTCCTGCATCGCATTGGCCAGCGACTGCCCCTCGCGCAGGCGCGCCAGCAGGCGATCCAGCGTCGCCGACATCGGCGAGCCGCGATCCTGGTCAGCGAGCGTTTCGATACCCTCGACCACGGTCAGCCCGGCGCGCACCAGCGACAGCAACTGGCGCGCAAAGAGCACCAGCGGAAAGCGGCCGCGCCGCTGCGTGCGCCGCGCGCTTCCCGCCTCCGCCACCGAAACGATCACGCCGCCGGCAAGTGCCGGCACGGCGCCGAGCTGCTCGGCGCTGTCGGCACTGACGCGCAGCTGTGCGACGCCCCGGCCGGGAAAGATCGCGGTGACGTCGAATTCCATCTCGATCACCAGTTGGTGATGTCGGCGTTCTCGCCGTCGCCGCCGGTCTTGCCGTCCTTGCCGAAGGAGTACAGGTCGAAGTCGCCGTGCTCGCCCGGTTGACGGTACTGATACGGCGCACCCCACGGGTCGGCCGGAACATCCTTGCGCAGGTACGGCCCTTGCCAGCGGTTCTCGCCCGCCGGACGCTTCATCAGCGCGGCCAGACCCTGCTCGCTGTTCGGATAGCGGCCGACATCGATCCGGTACTGGTCGAGCGCCTTCTCCAGCGCATCGATCTGCGCCCGTGCCGCCTTGATTTCGGATTTGCCGATCTGCGAGAAATATTTCGGACCGACATAGCCCGCGAGCAGGCCGATGATCACCATCACCACCAACAGTTCGAGCAGCGTGAAGGCAGCCTGCAGGCGCCGGGAAGAGCGGGGGGTCGAGCGAGTGGGGAACACGCGGAATCCGGAGCGAATGATGGGACCGCCTATCCTAGGTAGCCGGCGTTACAGGACCGTTACGACTTCGTCATCGCAACGACATTGTCAAGCGCCTGCAACATCGCCGGCCTACAGTGGCGCATTCCTCTGCTGCGATGCCGACCCGATGCCGCGACCGATGCCTTCCGGATGCCGCCACGGCGCCCTGTGCGCTGCGCTGGCGGCCGCGCTCGTGGCCACGCCCGCCTTCGCCGGCGGCATCTTCTCCTTCGTCGACGACGATGGGGTCGAGCACCTCACCAATGTGCCCGACCATCGCCGCTACCGGCTGGTCCTCGGCGAAGGCAGCGCCGTCTCCAGCGCCATGCGCGCACAGCCGCGCCGGCAACTGCTCGGCGTGCCCGCCGGCGAGCGGCCGTTCCACGAGCACGTGCTCGCAGCCAGCCGTGTCACAGGCGTCGATGCGGCCTTGCTGCACGCCGTGATCAGCGTCGAATCCGGCTACGACAGCCGCGCCGTGTCGCCCAAGGGCGCCACCGGGCTGATGCAGCTGATGCCGGCCACGGCGGCGCGCTACGGCATCCGCGACATCCGCGATCCGCGGGACAACATCCGCGTCGGCGCCAGCTACCTGCGCGACCTGCTGAGCATGTTCGACAACAACGTCGAACTCGCGCTGGCCGCCTACAACGCCGGCGAACAGGCCGTCATCCGCAACGGCAACCGCCTGCCGCCCTACGCCGAGACCCGCCGCTATGTGCCGATGGTCGTCGCCCACTACCGCAAGCTGGGCGGCACCCTGCTGCGCTGAAGCGCAAGCGAATATTCGTCATTCCGGCGAAAGCCGGAATCCAGAAAAGCCAACGAACTGGATACTGGCTCGGACACGGCCTCAGTTGCTGGCCTGCTCCGAGAAGCGGTAGCCGACGCCATAGACCGTTTGCAGGTGGGTGTCGACGCGGTGCTCGGATAGCGCCGAACGCAGGCGGCGGATGTGCACGTCGACGGTGCGTTCCTCAATCGCCGAGGTGCGGCCCCAGACGCGCTCGATCAGCTGGCTGCGGCTGTAGATGCGCTCGGCGTTGCTCATCAGGAAATGCAGCAGCTTGAATTCGGTGGGGCCGAGCGAGAGCGCGGTGCCGCGGGCAGTCACCTCCCACGAGCGCGGCACCAGGCGCAGGCCGGCGACCTCGACGCTCTCGGCGCCGGCCTCCGGGTGCTGGCAACGCAGGATCGCGCGCAGGCGGGCGATCAGCTCCTTGGGCGAGAAAGGCTTGGTCACGTAATCGTCCACGCCGGCGCCGAGCGCGGTGACCTTGTCGATCTCGTCGCCGCGCGCCGTCACCATCACCAGCGGCGTGGTGCGGAAGCGCGTATCGGCGCGCATGTGGCGAACCAGATGAAAGCCGGACATGCCGGGCAGCATCCAGTCGACGATCGCCGCATCAGGCGTCCGTTCGCACAGGATGCGCCAGGCCTGCTCGGCATCCTCGGCTTCGACCGTGCCGAAGCCGGCATGGGTCAGGTTGACGGAGATCAGTTCCCGGACTGCGGGATCGTCCTCGACGATGAGAATTCGCAGGGGCATCGACAGTACACAGTGAATGACGAGTTGCGCAGGATATGCCGCGCAGATTTCGCCGTGATGATGCTTGCGTTACCGCACGCACTTACCAGAAGCGCCAGCTGCCGCTGTGGAGCACCCACAGCCCGAGGCCGGCGTTGGTCGTCGCGTGCGCGAGCACCGCGCTCCACAGGCGCCCGTGGCGGCGGTACAGCCAGCCGAAGGCAAGGCCGGCGACGATGCCGGCCATCCACTGGCTGTGCTCGAAGCCGAACACCACGCTCGACAACAGCAGCGCGCGCAGGCCCACCGCCGCCGGCGCCAGCGCCAGATAGTCGGCGTCCTCCAGCCAGCGCATCAGGAAGGAACGCCAGAAAAATTCCTCGATCAGCGGCACCACCAGTGCCGCACCAGCGAGGCGCAGCAGCGCCAGTGGCCACAGGATGCTGCCATCCTCGGCGCGCGGATCGAAGCCGCTCCTGCCGCTGCCGGTCGTGAAGACGCCGTCGTCGAACAGCAGCCAGACGCCGAGCACGGCAAGGCCGACGATGAACGCCTCGGCGCACTGGCGGGCGCCGGGCAGCGTTGCCGGTGCCAGTTCGCGATAACGCGGCAGGAAGGCGAGGAGCAGCAGCGTTGCCGCGAGCACGCGCAGGCCGTAGCTCCAGCGCGGATCGATAAAGCCGGCCAGTAGCTTCGCGCACCACGGGTCGAGCGCCAGCAGCGCAATGAAGGCGGCGAACGGCAGTGCGCGCGCCAGCGTGTCCGGCGCGATCGCCGGCAGCAGGGAGAGGGTGCCGGCGCGCTTCATCGCTTCACTGCACGCGCCGCGTCGCATCGAAGCGCTGTGCGTCGAGCTGCTCGCGCGTGTCCTCGACCCGGTTTTCGATCTCCACGCGCTTCAGTCCGGTGATGCCTTCGCCCTGCAGCACGCTGTCGAAGCAGCCCTTATTCTCGTAATGCCCAAGCAGTTCGACACCGGTGCGATGCATCTCCTCGTTGCGCGCGGTGCAGGTCGCCAGCAGTTGCTTTTCGCCGGCGAGCGCCGCCTGCAGGCGCTTGCCCTCGGCTTCCGCATCGGCGAGTGCCTTGCGTGTCGTGGCCAGTTCGCCTTCGGCTTCGGCGAGCTTCGCCCTGAGTGCATCGCGGCTGCCGCGCAGGCCGGCCGCTTCCTTCGCCAGCGTGCCAGCCCGCTGCGCTTCCGCCTCCTGCGCCTTGCGCGCGCTGTCGAGTTCGCCTTCCAGCGTTGCCTTGGCCTGCGTCAGCTGCGCCTTCTCCTGCTCGAACTTGCGCTGCATCTGCTGCACGCGGCGCGCTTGTTCCTTCGCCGGGTCCTTGTCGGCGGCGCCGGCGGGCAGGGCCACTGCAAGCAGCAGCAGGGCCAGCAGCGGGGAAATTCTAGAAGCGCACATTGACGTCGGCCATCATGGTATCCGCCGAATAGCGGTGGTTCGGGTTGAGCGAGAAGCTGTCGATCTGCCGCGCCGAAATGTAGCGGAAGGCGAGCCACGCGTTCGGGTCGATGCCGTAGTTGAAGGCGAGGATGTGGCCGCGCAGGTTGGTGCCGCCGAGGCCGAAATCGGAGTCGGTGAAGCCGTCGATGGTCGCGTCCGAACCCAGGTAGCGGTAGGTGTAGCTGAAGTTCCAGTCATGCCGCTGCTCCAGCTTCGGCATGCCGACCATGATGCGGTACATGTAGCCGTAGTCCTTGCCGTCGGTCATCGCCAGCGAGGTGCGGCGCTGGATCTCGCCGCGGTCGAAGGCGGTGTTCTTCACGTAGTCGGCGGTGAGGATCACGTGCACCGGATCGAAGTGCGCGAGATCGAGCGAGGCGGTCAGGTTGAACGGGCGGAACTTGGAGGCGAGACCCCACAGGTTGGGAGTGACACCGTCCGTACGATTGAAATCGGTCAGGAACAGCGTGTTGCCCTTCTGGCGCAGTCCGTTGCCGTACTCGTACTGGCCGAAGCCGGCCACCGGGCCGAGCGCCGGGTCGCGTTCCAGGCGGCCTTCGAGGTTGTCGTAGTCGAACCAGGCGGCGCCGAGGGTGAATTGCGTGCTCTGCCCGAGCGCCAGCTTGGCGCCGCCCTGCACGCCGTGCAGCCAGCGATCCTCGGCGTTCGGCGGTGCGTCCTCCTTCATCGGGAAGGCGCCGACGGTGAGGAAGGGGCGCACGCGCCCTTCGGCGAACACCGGCTTGAAGGTGGCCGCGAAACCCTCGAAGTTGAGATCCTCGTCCCAGACGAGATCGGTGCCGTAGAACGGGTTCGGCATGCGGCCGGCCGAGGCCGAGAACCACTCGACCGGTTCGTACTTCACATAGGCGCGGTCGAGGACGATCTGGTACTTGTTGAAATCCTGTCCGAGCGACTGGTTGGTCGACACGCGGTCGGTGACGTTGCCGGTGGTCAGGCGGAAGCCGGCGGTCCAGCCATCGGTGACGCGGGCGAGCAGGCCCAGGCGCGCGCGCAGGCGATAGCGCTCGCGGTCGTCGGTGGTGTTGCCGGTTGGTCCGGCGACCGTGCTGTTGCCGAGGAAGCCAACGGCGCGCGTGGTGCCGCTCGCCGCCGACGTGATGTAGTCGATCGGCGCCGTATTGCTCTTGCCCATGCTCTCCGACTGGTAGCGCACACGCAGATCGCCTTCCCACTTGATGCGATCCACCCAGGCCGGCACGGCGTTAGGCTCGGCCCAGCGCTCGTTGCGCGCCTGCGCCATCACCTCCTGCTTGATCTGCTCGCGGATCTCGGCCTTCACCGACTCCGGCACGTACTGCACGCGCACCGGCGCACCGGCCGCTGCCGTCTTCTGGCGCGCGGCCGCCTTCGCCGCCTTGGCCTGCGCCGCCTTGACCATGGCGTCGGCCTTTTCCTGCGGCAGGATGCCCTGCTCGACGAGGGCGTCGATCAGCCCCATCGTCGTTTCCTGCAGCGCTTCCAGCGACTCGCGCTCGTTCGCGGCCGCCGGCGCGGCGGCGAACGCGGTGACCAGCGCCAGTGCGGCCGCGGCTGCGGCGAAGTTGTGCTTCCGGTTCATCGGTTTCTCCATCATGGTTCGATTGGCAATTCGGGGTTCGGTGGTGTCGGCCTCAGGCGGCGCCGCGCGCGGTCACGCGCACGCGCATCGGCTGCGGCAGGTTGTCGGGCGGCGCCTCGCGCATTGCGCCGATCTGCATTACCGCGTCGCGGATCTGCTGGTCGAGCGCCTCGTTGCCGGTGCCGCTGGCCAGCTCGGCGCGCTCCACCGAGCCGTCGCGGCGCAGCCACAGGCGCAGCACCACGCGGTAATCGGCCTCGCGCAGCTTGCGGTGGCGGTTCAGTTCTTCCTGGATGTGGCGCTGCAGGCGCCCGGCGAAGAGCCCCTGCTGCATGCCGCCGATGTTGCCGCCCGCGTAGTCGCGGCCAACGCTGCCGGCCGCGAACGGGCCGCCGCCCTCACCGGCGGCGCCCTCCATCTTCAGCGGCTCGTTCTGCGCCTGCGGTGGCTGTTCCTTGGGCGGCTCCACCTTCATGTCCTTCTTGTCTTCCTTCGGTGGCTCCGGCTTCTTTTCCTCTTTCGGCGGTGGCGGCGGCGGTGGCGGCTTGTCCGGCAGCAGCGTCACCACCGGCGGTTTCTTGCGCTTGCCCTTGTCGTCGCCGCTCATGCTGGCGACACCCCAGGCAAGCAGGCCGAGCGCGGCCACCGTCACGAGCGCCGGAACAAGCAGCCGCTTCCACACCGGCTTGTCCGCCGGCACATCGAGATCGCGCGCGTCCATTCAGGAAACTTCCCCTGCGCGCTGCGGCAGTGCATGGTGAGCGAGCGGCGCCATCTCAGTTTCCGATCCGCGCCGTGACCAGCCCGACCGAGCCGATGCCCATGGCGCCGGTGAGGTCGAGCACTTCGATCACGCGTGCGTAGTTCGCCGCCGGGTCGCCCTTGAGCACCACCGATGTCTTCGGGTCGCGCGCCATCGCCGCCTTCAGCTGCATCTCCAGCTCGGCGACGGTGACCGCGGCGCCGTTCAGGCGCAGCGAGCCGTCGGCCTGCACCTGCACGATCTTGATCTCGTGCTTCTCGGTACTCGGCTTGTTCGAGGGCTTCGGCAGGTTGATCGAGAGGCCCTGCACCGAGGCCGTGGTCATGATGATGAAGATGACCAGCAGCACGTAGGCGAGGTCGAGCATCGGCGTCACGTTGATCGTGTCGTAGGGTTTCGATTCGGTCTGGACGTGCATGGCCGCCTCGCTATCGTGCCGCGCGCGTTGTCGCGAGGCCGAGTTCGGTAATGTCGTTGCGCTTGAGCAGCTCCATCACCTCCATCACCTTCGCGTACTGCACGCGCGCATCGCCCTTGATCACTACCGAGAGCGACGGGTGGCTGGCGCGCAGCTGAGCCATCCGCAGTTCGAGCTGGTCCATCGTCACCGGGTAGGCATCGAGGAAGACATCGCCGCCCTGATTGATCGTCACCGCCTTGGTCTGCGGCTTGGCCAGGTTGGCCACCGCCTGCGTCTTCGGCAGATCGACGCGCACCCCCTGCACCGAAGCGGTGGTCATGATGATGAAGATGACCAGCAGCACATAGGCGAGGTCGAGCATCGGCGTCACGTTGATGTCGTCGTAGGGCTGGTTTTCTTCCTGAACCTGCATGGCGCGCCTTAGCGGGAGTGCAGCTCGGCGGCGCGGGTCAGGAATTCGTCGGCGAACACCTGCGTGTCGGCGGAGACGTTCTTGATCTGCGAGGCCAGCCAGTTGTAGCCGAACAGCGCGGGAATGGCGACGGCAAGGCCGGCAACGGTGGCAACCAGCGCCGCGGCGATGCCCGGTGCGATTGAGTTCACGTTCACGTCGCCGGCGGCGGCGATCGCCGCAAAGGTGATCATCACGCCGACCACGGTGCCGAGCAGGCCGAGGAAGGGGCCGCCGGAAATGGCGATGGTGAGCAGCACGATCTGGCTGTTCAGGCGCTGGTTCTCGCGCACCATGCCGGCGTCCATCGAGGCGCGGATGGCGTCGAGCGAGGCCGCCGAGAGGCCGTTGTCGCGGCCGCGCGAGGTGAAGCGCTGGCGCATCTCGTGCATGCCGATCGCGTACAGGCGGTAGATCGGCGAATGCTTCACCTTGGGGTCCTCGGCGATGCGCCGGCTTTCCTCGGTATCCGGATCGAGCAGCGCTTCCGAGGCGTTGCGGAACTGTGCGAGGAAGTTCTCGTTGGCGCCTTTCACGATGGCGAGAAAGCGCGTCTTGCCGATCATCACCGCGAAGCTGACGATGGCCATCACGATCAGGATGCCGATCACGATCCAGCCATCCAGCGTCACCGCGCCGAGCAGGATGTTCATGTACGAGGCCGATTCGCCGGCGGCTTCTTCCTCGACCGTCAGCATCAGGCTGTCCGGTTGCTGGCTGCCGTGCAGCGCCTTGATGTAGTCGGCCGAGCGCGCCGTCGACGCCAGCGTCAGCTCGTCGATCTCGCCCTGCACGCCGGCGCCGATGCGCACATCGCCTTCCACGTCGGCCAGCGTGGCGGTGGCTTCGCCGGCCGGCAGGCCGTTCAGGTACACCGCGAGCTTGCCGCCGAGCAGTGTTACCGCCACGTGCTGCCAGGCATTGGCCTGCAGCGTTGTCGGCGTGACCGTCTCCTTGCCGTCGGCGGTGACCACGAGGCGCCCGTCGCGCAGCGCGATGACGAGGCCGCGCTTGGCGTCGCCCTGCTCGAACAGGGTGCCGGCATTCACCGCATTCGGCTTCAGCCAGGCCGTCCAGGTGAAGCCGTTGGCGGCCACCAGGCGCAGCGTCGGCGATGCCGGCACCACGATCGCTTCGCCGGCAAGGGCGATCGCATCGGCGAGCGGGCCGGCGACTACCTTTGGGGAAAACTCGCGCGGATGGTTGCCGTGCCCGGTGGCGTCGCGCGGCGAGCCGCTACCGGAGAAGTGCAGCACCAGTGTTTGTGGTGCGTCGTAGCTGCCCTTGGCGTCGCTTGCTGGCTCCGCCTTGTCGTTGCCCCAGTGCAGCGTGATCGCATCGGTCTTGGCGCCCGGTGCAAGCTTGGGTTGCTGTACCCAGAGCACCGCCAGCTCGTTGGCCGGATCGAATTTTTCGAGGTGGAACCTGAGCGGCGTCTTGCCGTCGCTGCCGCTCACGCGCAGGTCGGCACCATCCGCCTTGGCCTCGGCGAAGTTGAAGTTGCCGGTGTGCAGGCGCAGCGCGATCGGCACCTGCGTCGCGCCGGTCTTCAGTTCGACGCCATCGGCGCTGGTGTCGAGCAGCGTCTTCTGGCGATGCTTCCAGTCGTCCGGCAAAAAGCCGGCCGCGTTTGCCGCAACGGCCGCGAATACGCTCGCTGCCGCCATCCATCGTGCTAGGTTGTTCATGGTCCTGATGCCGTGGGTTGATGTCGGGGAACCGCCGTCGGAACGGCGGCCTATTTCTTGTCTTTTTCCTTGTCCTTCTTCTCGCCGTCGCCGCCGTCGTCGAGCACCTCGACCGTCAGCAGCGCCAGCGCCGCGTCGCGGTTGGCACCGCCGGCGGCACGCGCGGCCGTGGCATCGCTCTTGTCGGTGTTCTGCGTCGGGGCCGCCGCGGCGCTCGCCGGCGCTGAGGCCGATGCTGCCGGCGCCCCGGCAACGGCACCCGCCGCCTGGATGTTGCTGGCGTTAAGCACCGTCTGCGCGCCCAGCGTCACGTTGCCAGTACTGCGCAGGCCGGCATCGCCGGCGTCGATGGCACCCTGCGGCGCGAAGAGATAGACGTCGCTCGCCGGCGTGTCGTCGCGCGAGGCGAGCGCGCCGATGCCGGAGCCGGAGACCGAGTTGGAGGCGTCGAGAACGATCTGGCCGTTGCGGATCACCAGTACCGGCGGCGGTGTTGCACTCACCGTCTTGGCGCCGCTGCCGGCGTCGATGCTGCCCTTGTCGGCCCAGACGAGAATGTCGCCGCCGTCGAGCGTGAATACGCGCGACTGGTTCACCAGGAAGCTGTCCTGCACCAGTGTCTGGATGCTGCCGCCACGGAAGGTGAACAGGCCCTGCTCGGAAGGCTTCTTCAGCTTGATCGTTTTCTCATCCGGCGTTGCCAGACCGACGTTGACGCCGCCGGCCGGTGCCAGCAGTTCTATCTTGCCGTTCTGCTCGGTCTTCACCGCGCTGTAGAAGAGATCGATGTTCGCTGGCGTCAGCGTGGCGCTCGGGAAGAGCGCGGCGATCGCCGCACGCCCTTGCGCGTAACCGGCCTCGCCGCTGCCCCCCTGCGCCGCCTTGCCGGCATCGCGCAGCACCTCGAAAAAGCGAGTGCGCAGGCCGGCTTCCGAGGTGTCGCTGGCGACCAGCTTGTTGGCCTGCAGCCAGGCGAGGAAGCCGGCGTAGTCGGGCTGCGTGGTGCCGGCGATCACCGTGATGTCGGCTCCGCCCTCCGGCAGGTAGGGGTTTTCGAGGTTGCCGCGGCTGGAGATGCCGGCGGAGGAGCCGAGGCTGACGCCCTCCTTCGCCAGAACTTCCAGTTGCCCCGGGCCGCCTACCTTGATCTGCGTCTGCAGTTCGTAGGCACCGGTGCCGGTTGGTAGTTCCAGCTTGCCGCCGGCCTCAATGCGAGTGACATCGCTGCTGCGGACATGCTGGGTGACGATGCTCAGATCGCGCACGTCGCCAGCGGCGAGAATCTTCGCCGCTTCGTTCAGCCAGAGCGTCGCATTCGTCTGATTACCGGGGCCGGAGATATTGCCATTCAGCGCAACGATACGGCTGGCTTCGTGGTCGTCGGCGTGCCACGGGGTGCTGCTGTGCGCCAGGCTCGCCGGCACGCCGCCGGCAATGGGGTTGGGTAGCGGATCGCTGAGCGAACCAGAGTCAACGGCATGATCGATTCCCGGCAAGCGAGCGTCCGGTGTGTCGTACTGCGTGACACCCTCGATGACGACATTCTGCGCTGCCAGCAGATCGAGCTGGCCGTCGCTTCCCGGCATCTGCAACAGCTTCGCCTTGATGCTGCCGTTCAGCGCCGCAGCAAAGACGCGATCCGGCGCGACGCCCCCGGAAACACCGGTAGAAACGACCCCGTCATTCTCGATCGAAAGGTCACCACTCAGTGCCGTGATTGCCAGCGCACTGTCGGGTCCGTAGGTGCCGATGCGCATGCGGTATTCGGCGCCGGAAGCCATGACGCCGGTCAGCGCCCCGGTACCGCTATTGCGTAACAGGTTTGCATTGCGCGAAGTCGACATCGGGTTGACGATATTGCCGACACTGGCCGAGCCGCCGGCGACGACCTTTGCCGCCGTGTTGCCTATGGCGATGGTCGGTTTTGCACTGATGTTCTGCTGCGCTTCCATGGCCAGCTTGCCTGTTTCCGCATAGAAGAGTCCGCCGCTGATGTTCTTCGCCGCCACCTTCAGATCGCCGCCACCCTGGATCACCGCGAGGTCGGCACGCGCCTCGCCATCAATCCCGGGTACGCGGCCGTTGGTCGGGATCACGGCCGTGACCTTGTTCATGGTGCCGCCGGCCGCGAGCGAGATGTCGCCGCCACCGAAGGCGGCGAAACCCTGCTGGAAGGATGCAATGCGCGACCACCATTGCGTGCTGTTGTAGCCCTTGCTGTAGGTGACCAGCCAGTCGCTGATGGCGCCGGTGGCCGATTGGCTGATGTTGCCGCCGGCACTGACGCGGATGTCGCCACCGTTCTTTGTGTAGTGATTGCGCTGCCCCTGCGGGTTCGTGTCACCGGGGCCGGGCGCCGCCGCGAAATTGGCGGGATTCGTCGTATCGTCGTGGCCGGCCGTGTACACGACCGCCCTGTTGCCGAGAGTGACGTTCCCTTGTGCCGCCAGCGTGATGTCGCCGGTGCCGGTACGCACCAGTTTTTCGGCGGCGATGTCGAGATTGCCGCTGCCTGCCGGCGCCTTCACTGTCTGGATGCCGGCGCTGTCGGTATCGGCACCAGCGATCAGCCGGTAACTCCAGCTCGCCTGACTGCTGTCCACTTTGGCGTCACGCCCGGTGGCAACGTAGGTTCCCGTCGAATTGATCGACGCCTTGGTAAAGCCATCGCTGATCGAGTTATTGATTTTCAGGTTGTTCTGCGCACGCAGCGTCAGCACGCCGGCTTCACCGGCGAAGCGCAGGGCGCTGAAATCGAGGTCGGCGGCGATCGTGAAGTCGCCGCTTGCCGCGCCGACGATCTCGACACCGGGGCGAATGTGGAGGAGCGGATTGGTGCCGAAGCCGAGGTGGCTGCGTAGCGTGCTCATCGTGCCTGTCGTGTTCGCCGTGTCCGCCGTGTAGAGTTTCGTCAGATCTTCGTTGATCGTCGTCAGGCCGAGCGTGGTGCCGCTCGTGTTGCCGGCGTTGAGCGCCGTGTAGTTGCCGTCGTAGCGGCTGACGATCTCGGCGCTGACGTCGCGGGCGCCGGTTACGGCACCCGCGAGCTGGATGTTGAGGTCGCTGGCGCTGGCGATGGATGTTGACTTGTCGGCACGGAAGATCACGCGCCCGCCCTGTGCCGCGCTGCCGGCTGCGGCACTGACGTCGACCACACTGTCAGCTAGGGTCTTCACCTTGCCGCCGGTTGACGCGAGCAGCACGTCGCCGCCCTGACCGCGCGTGCCGGCGTTGTTGGCATTGGCCACCACTTCCTCGCCGCGCGCCAGCAGGCTGCCGCCCAGTTCAACGTCGCCGTTGCGCGCCTGCAGTGCGATGCTGCCACCCTTGCTGCCCGAAGCGTCGATGGTACCGCCGGCCTTGATGTTGATGCCGCCGTTGTCGGCGGCGATGTTCACTTCGCTGGCACGGATCGTCTTCGTCGCGCCGGCGCTCTCGTTCAGCACCAGGCTGCCCTCGCGGCGGCGGACATCCCACTGGCCGGTAAAGTGCGTCTGCGTGCCGCCGCCGGCCAGCGTCTCAACCACGGCGTCGGCGAGATTGTCGAGTTGCAGGGTCTTCGCATCGGCACGCAGCTTGCCGCCGGCGCCGCCCGTACCCCCTTTGCCGCGCAGCGTTCCGGCCCCGGCCTCAACCGTGCCCTTGGTGGCGATCAGGTTCAGCGTGCCGGCATCGCCGCCGCCCGTAGCGGCGGAGACCGAAACGGTGGCGCCATCGCCAACGGCGACGTTCCCCGCCGCTGCGTTCAGCGTAATCGTGCCACCGCCGGCATAGGCCGCCGTATCGGCAAAGGCGACCTTCTTGCCCTCGGCGGCAATGCGTGCGCCCTCACCGATGCTGACACCGTCACCGGCGCCGCTGCCGGTGGCGGCGAGCGTGATGCGTCCGGCGGCCGCCTCGATGCGGCCGGCGGTCTTCAGTACATTGCCAGCGTTGTCCTTGAGCGCCGCCACCTCGACCGACTTGCCGCGCAGTTCGAGCGCGCCGCCGAGGCCCGTGTCCTCACCCGCAGCCGCATTGCCACCGCGCACGAGGGTCTTGCCGCTCGCCGTCAGCAGGTGGTCGGCCGTGCCAACGGTGGTGACGCGGCCGGCGTCCACCGTCAGCTGCGCCTCGTGGCCGGTGCCGATTTTGTCGATGATCGTGTTGTCGATGCTGGTCACGCCACGGCCGGTAAAGCGCAGATCGCCACTGGCGACGAGGTCGACCGCGTCGAAGCCGCGCAGCGCGAAGCCGGTAGTGCCAGCGTCGCGCGTTGCCTGATCGGCAACGTTGCCGGCAAAAACGATCTGCCCCGCATTCACCTGTAGCTTGCCTTCGCCGCCAGCGCCGAAGCCGGTCGCTACGTTGCTGCTGTTTTCGAAGCGTACCTGCTGCGCGGTGATGCTCGCCGCATCGCCGGCAGCACCGTAGCCGGCAATGCCGCCGGCGCTGACGATCAGTTCCTTCAGCGTTGCCGCGCCGAGCGTGGCGTTGTCGTAGAAATCCACGGTGCTGTAGCTGGTCAGGCGCAACTGGTCGACGGCGGCGAGGCGCGCCACGTCGGCCGGGCGCAGGTTGAAGCCTTCGCTCGGCAGCGGTGCGCTGCCAATCACGTTGATGCGGCCGGCACCGATCGCCAGCGCGCCGCCGCTGCGGCTGCCATTGCTCAGGGTGCCCACTTCGAGCGCGCCGTTGACCGTTGTTTCCTTCGTCGCGTCGAGCACCACCGAGCGGCCGGCGACGGCGGCATCGGCGGCCACCGTCAGCGTGCCCGTGGCCCGGCTGGCACTGCTACGCACCGGCGCTGCCTGGCTGCCCTCGGCCACGCGCAGGAAGGCACCGTCGCCGCTGAGCGCGAGGCTGCGATCGATTGCGCTGCCGACGCTGCCTACGGACTCGACGCGGCTGCCGGCGGTCACGGTGACGGCATCCTGCGCCGTCAGCATCACTTCGGCAGCGCTCAGCGCGTGCTCAATATTGCGCGTGCCGCCGGTATTGCCGGCGTTGGCAACGCTCACTTCGCTGGCGATCGTCTCGATTGTCGTGGTGCCGGCCACGTTGCTGCGCGTGCCGCCGAGCAGCACGCTGGAGGTGCCGAGCGCAACCAGCTTGTCCTGGTCGATGGTCGACCAGGTGGCGTCGGCCGCGCTCGCGGTGCCATCGGAGATCCACAGCTTCGGCGCCGCCAAGTCGAGTTCCAGACCGTTGCCGGCGCGCGTGCGGCCATCGGCGGCGGCGAGCATCGCGGCGCGGGTGGCGACTACGCTCGGATCGAAGAACAGCTTTTCGCGACCGACGATGGAGAGCTGGCCGGCATCGCCCGGCAGGCGGGCGCCGGCGCTGTCGAAGAAGAAATCGGTGGCGCCGGTGAGCGTGAAGCGGCCGCGCTTGGCGACCACGTTCGGGCTCGCCACTTCCACGGTCAGCGGCGCCTGCGAGTAGGCCACGCTGCCGCTGGCGGCGCTCGCGGCCAGCCGCGTCGCGTTGGCCAGCCAGGAACCGTCGGCCTGCTGGCGTGACTTTGCGACGACCGCATTCGAAGTCGGCTTGACACTGACCAGATAGGCACCGGGCAGCAGCGCGTAGCGCGCCGGCAGCAGCGTGTAGGTGCCGGCGGCAAGGCCGCTGCCGTTGCCGGCGATGCTGATCTGGTCGCCGGCTTTCAGGGTGGGAACGAAATCAAGGCTGCCCGAGGAGGTGCCTTGGGAAACGCCGTATTCACCCAGCGCCGCCGCATCGAGCCCGGAGAAACGGCCAACCCAGTCGGGCAGCACGGCGAACAGGGTCGGATTCTTGTCCGCCGCGTTCAGCAGCGGATCATTCTTTCCGGTGGCGCCGGGGCTGAACTCCCAGGCCACCGCTTCGCCGCCGCCAGAGAGATCGAGTTTGGCGCCGGCTTCCACCTTGCTGTCACCAGCGTCGACGCGGATGCGCTTCTCGGGTGCCGCAGCGATTTCATTGAGCGTGTTCGACAGGCCGCCGTTATCCCAGGTGCTGGTCTCAAAGTTCCAGTAACGCCCGGATTGGCTGGTCTCACCGAGCAGGCTGGTGCGCGTTGCGGCGACCGAGGTCTCGCTGCCGTCGTGCAGCGTGACCTTGCCGCCGCCGGCCGGCGCGCTGAAAACGACCTCGCCGAGCGGAGCGGCGACCGTGCCGTAGTGATCGATGGTCTTTGCCGCGAACTCGATGCGGCCGCCGACCGAGAGTGTGTCGCCGGCGACGGCGCCGACCGGGCGATCGATCTTGATCGAACCCGCCGGGTCGGCCAGCAGGTCGATGCGGAAGTCGCTGTAGGCCGTAGGGGAGACACGCGCCGCCGTGAGCACGAGTGCGCCGTAGGCGTTCATGCGGCCGTTGTACTTGCGCGTGCTGTCCGGCAAGGTGACGTTGTTTTGAACACCGGCGAGATGAATGTCGCCAGTGCTGTCGAAGGTGCTCGTCGCGAAACCGTTCCACGCGAAGCTGCCAACGAGTGCGATGTCGGCGGCCTCGACCCTTGCCGTCGCCGTGCCGCCACTCGCCGCCGCCGGGGTGCCGGCGTCGAGCGCAAAGTTGCCGATTTCGGCCGCCGCGGCCTTGAGCGTGACCGCTGCACCGGGCGCGGCGGAGAAGGTCTTCGCATCGAGGCGCAGTTGGTTGTCGACGCTGACCGTCTGCGTGCCGGCAAAGTGGATGTCGCCTTCGCTGCCCAGATACCACGATCCGAAACCGGCACGCGCCAGTTGGGCGGTGTCGAGCTCGGCCTTGCCGTTGTAGGTGGCCGGTGCGAGCGTCTGCGTGCCGTCCAGATAGTCATCTGTTGCGGTGCCATCCAGCGTCCATTTCGCCGCATGCGTATCGCCGCCGTCGTAGAGCGCAAGCTGGCGGTCGGCAGTCAGCGCGGCGGGCTGGCCGAGATCCCAGCCGGTGCCGCTGCCATCGTCGGCGAGGCGCAGCGAGAAGGTGCCGCCCAGTGCGCCGTTGCCGCCGCTGGCGGCATAGTCGCCATCGAGGAACATGCCTTCGCGGGCGCCGAGGCGCACGCGGCCACCAGCGCTACCGACCGAACGCGGCAGCAGTGCCGCCAGCGGTCCGCCGGCGACTGGCTGGCTGAGCGTATCGGTAATGCCGCTGACGTCGATCAAGGAGCCGGCGCGGGTGATCAGATAGCCGAGGCCGGCATCGATCTCGATGCGGCCGCCATCGCTGACACTGCCTGTGTAGCGCCCGAGCGCCAGCAGTTGCGCCGGCGTCGCGCCACCTTCCAGCGCCAGCCGTGTCGCGCGGTCGAGCCGCGTCACACCGCGCGCCAGCAGTTGCGCCTGCGGCCCGAGATAAATCGACTTCGACTGCAGGCCGAGGTCGTAATCGACGCCGCGCACGGTGCGTGCGAGGCTGATCGTTCCGCCCGGTGCCTCCAGGGTGCCAAGCACGGTGAGCTGGCCGCGCTCGACGGCAAGCTTGATCGTGCCGCCGGGGTCCACGCCAAGATAGGCGCCGCGGCCGATGCTGAGGTCGTTGCCAGCCGTAAACGACAGCCCGCTCGGCGCGTTGCGCACGTCGGCGTGCAACTGCTTCAGCGGTGCGAAGCTGGCCACGGGGCTGCCACTGGCGAGGTAACGGTAGGCGAGCGGTGAGGCCAGCCACCACGACAGAGGCGACGGCTGGATGCGCGTGTCGTCGGCGACCTTCAGGTTGCCGAGCCCGTTCAGGTTGAACTGGCGGAAGCCGCCGCTGGCAAAGAGCGCGCTGTTCAGCGTGGCGCCGTGGTTGCCGCTGGCCAGTCGATCGTCGGCGCTGTCGTTGCGCGCAGCGGCGACGGGGTTGCCACCGACGCGTATCTGCGGGCTGGTGATATCGAGCGTGCCGCCCTTGCCGAGCGCGTAGCCACGCAATTCGCCATCGGCGAACAGCGAGGAAGTCTGCATGCTGGCGACGCTGCCGCTGCCGAAACGGCCAGTCTTGAGCGTGATGGTGCCAGCGTTGCCGCCTTCCAGCTTGCCTTCGGCGGTAACGAAGCCGCCGCCGGACACGTCGAGCACGCTGCCGGCGCGGAGATCCAGGTCGTAGGCCGAATCGAGCGTGATGCTGCCGCCCGTCGTTGCCTTGGCGCGCGTCGACTGGCGACCGTCGAGATAATCATTGACCCAGCCGCCGGCAGTCGACAGCTTGGCGCTGCCGTCGACCACCAGCGTCGCGAATTTTGCTTCGTCGTCTGGCGCCAGCGCGCCGGTGGATGCGGAAAGGTTGCGCGTCGTCAGTTCGATCTTGCCGCCGGCGGCCATGATGTCGCCGCCGACCACCACCTGGCGACCGCTGGCCTTGAAGCTGCCGCCAGGGCCGAGATCGAGCGCGACGTCAGCCGGCACGTCGATGCGCCCGTCGCTCTTCAGGTCGAAACGGGTAAAGCCGGCGCTCACCAGCGTGTCGGACAGTTCGAGGCGCGGACCGGCGCTGTCGTCGGCGCCGAGCCCGGCCGCCGCCGTAGCGGCACCGCGTACGAAGACCATCTGCGCCTGCGTGTAGGCGGCCTGCCGCTCCGCCTCGCTCGCTGCCACCGGATCGGCCAGCGTGTAGTGCTGGCCGGCGTCCTGAACGATCAGACGGCCACCGAGCGGGCGTGCGTAACGGTCGCTCGCCGGGTCGCCGATCTTGCGCTGCTTCGCACCCGGCGTGGTCGTCGCCTTCAACTGGCCGTCGATGGCGACGCTGTGGCCGATCACCTCAACGGTGCCGGCGCTCTTGCCCTCGCTGTAGGCGGCTTCCTGGCGGGTGACCGTGGTCAGCGCCGCAACCTGGGCATCGGCCGGCGCATCATTCAGGCGCAGCGCCTTGCCGGCGCTGGTGATGACGCGCGATTCCTGCACCTTCGCCGCGGCGTAGTCGACACGGCCGCCGGAAACGTCGATTTCGGCACCGCCCTTGACGATGACGCTGCCGCCGCTGCGCAGCGATACCGTGCCGCCTGTCGCCGCCTTTTCCTCGACCGTCTGGCCGACCTTGCCGGTCCAGCCGCTGAGATCGGCGATGGCGACCGGATCGCGCACGTCGACCCAGGCCTTCTCGCCGCGCAGCACGCTATTGCGCTGCACCGGGTTGCCGGCGAATTCGTCGCCGCGCAGCTCGACCTCGATGAAGAGATCGGCGGCCGACTTGCTGGCCACCGTGCCGGCGACGTCGATATGCGCGTTGTCGCCGACGAAGATGCCGGTGCCGGCTTCCGGTGTTGCCGCCTGCGCCGGCTTGACCGGATCGCCGGCGAAGGCTGCGGTTGCCGCATCGAATAATTCACGCGCCTGGAACTGCACCTTGCCGCCCGGTGCGGTGATGTTGCCGTCAACGATGATCTTCGCCCCGGCACCTTCAATGGATGAAGCGAGGAAGGTCTGATCAGGCGAGATCGTCTTGCCGCCGCTACCGTCGATGGCGATGGCGGTGACACTGCCGTCGGCCAGCGTGAGCTTGCCGCCGACCTGGCCGACGACGAAAGTCTGCGTATCGAATTTCTCGGGATCGGCCGTTTCGTAGGGCACGACCTCGCCGCTGGCGACGTCCACCTTGCGGGCGGCCGTGCTGGCGGGCGGTTCGGCGCCGGCAGTGAGCGGCACGCCGCCGGTGGTGACCTGGTCGCGGGCGAGCAGGCGGATCGAACCGTTGGCGGTCGCGGAAGTCGAGCTTGCCAGCGTGCCGGCCTGCACGATCTCGTGGCCAACCAGCGTGATGTTGCCGAGCGCCGCCTCGACACGGCCGGTGTTGTTCACCGCATTGGCGTCGGCGCCGCGCGAAATAGCCTCCCAGCGCTTGCTCGCATCATCGCTGCGCACGACGTAGAGCGGATTCACTTCGGCGCTGAAGCCGCGCAGCGCCTGTGCGAACGGCGGTTTCAGGTAGACATCGGCACCGGCAGCGAGGATGGATTGCCCCTTCGGCGTGCTGATCGTGCCGGCGTTGTTGACCTTGCCGCCGGCGAGGATCGCGTAGCCGTTATCGGCGGTACGGATCTGTGCTCCGGCGGCAACATTCACCGTGGCGCGGCGGAATTCGTCGAGTGCTGTTGCCTTGACCGTAGCGAAGCTTGCCGCATCGGCAGTCCACTGGTCCTTGCGCAGATAGAAGGAGCGCGTCTGCGGATCATCCTGCATCAGCAGGCCGCCGCTCAGTACATCCGCGTGCACGTTGAGCGCCGAGAGCACGATGTTGCCGGCGTAGAGCGAAGCGCCGCTGCCGACATCGATGCCGAGCTGGTTGATCAGGAACAGCTGGCCGTTGGCGGTGAGCGTGCCGTCGATCTGCGAGCGGCCGGCGTTGCTGCCGCTGCTGGCGCGGCCGCTGTCATTCACATGCACGAAGTTGTAGGCCACGGCGCCAGCGGTCGGCTGCACGAATTCGACCGTCTTGCCGGCGCCGACACTGAAGCCGCTGACCCAGTCGATCTCGGCTTTGTCGCCGCGCTGGTTGATGGTCAGGCGTTCGGTGTCGATCGGCTCGCCGGCGACCATCATCGTCGTGCCGTTGAGGTTCACCGCCTTGCTGGCGTTGATCACGCCTTCCTGGTTCACCATCAGCGCCGCCAGGCTTACGACGCCGTCGGTGCCCATGCGGATGCGGCCGTTGTCGCTGCCGGCGACACCGTCGCTCTTGTTGCGCACGCTGCCATCCAGCGCCACGTTGTTGCCCAGTGCGTCCTGGCCGACGAAGGCCTGCGTTTCGACCAGCAGGCCGCGCAGCGCGGGATTGTCGGGCGCGGTCAGGATCACCTTGCCACCGGCGGCGAGGATCGCCTCGGCGCCCTTGCCGCCTTCGATCAGGCCGAGGTTCTCGGTCGTCTTCGGGGCAATCAGCACGACGCGGCCGCCGTCCGGCACGCGAATCGCGGCACCTGCTTCAACGGTCACATAGCCGTTGGCGAAGCCGGCAGCGGTACCGTCCCAGGCGAATTCGAGTTTGTCGCCGCGTGCTGCCGGCAGGCCGTTGTCGAGCAGCCGCTTCTCCATCGCCGCGCTGATGTTGAGCGCCGAGGCGACCAGACCGCCGACGTTCACCTGCGCGCCGTTGCCGAACAGGATGCCGTTCTGGTTGATCAGGTAGACCTGCCCGTTGGCGTTGAGCCGGCCCATGATCTGGCTGGGGTCGGCGCTCCAGATGCGGTTGAGCACGCGCGAGGTGGCGTCAGGCTGGTCGAAGTTGAAGGTGACCGAGGCGTTGCTGCCGATGTTGAAGCTGGCCCAGTTGAGGCCGAGTGCGCGGCTCGGTGTGTTGATCGTCATCGCATTGCCGTTCACCACCGGCTGGCCGCCAGTGACGGCGCCCTGGAAGACGAAGGGGCGGGCGCCGCTGGAAGGCACCGGCAGCGCGTTCGCCGGGGGCGGCGTGATCGGCCCGGCCCAGGCCTGCGGCAGCGCGGCGGCAAGGGCCAACGAGGTGAGCAGTGCAGTGCGCCGGCGCGGTGCGCGACGCCCGCTCTTGCCACGCGCGCGCGCGATTTCCGCGGCGGCGACCCAGGTGCCGTGTTCCCTGTTGAATACCAGACGGTAGATGTCGCGGTTCATGGCTGTCTCCCGGGGGCGTCGTGGTGGCGGCTCAGAACTCGTAGCCGAGGCGGAAATGCACGCGCGTCTTGCCGCGTTCGGTGCGCGGGCCGTCGCGCAGGGCCTGCGCGAAATCGAGCGCGAGCAGCGGGCCGCCGCGCGTGCCCTTGAGGCGCAGGCCGAGGCCTGCGCCGGCGAGGCGGAAGTTGGCATCCTGGCCGGGCAGTGCATCGTTCACGCGCAGGTTGGCGCCCTCGACGAAGATGAGGCCGCGCAGCGGCGTCGCCCCCAGTTCGAGCAGCGACGGCGACTTGGCCTCGAAGCGCAGGCGCCAGCCGAAGTCGCCGGCGGCCTCGCCGTCGAGGTAGCCGCGCACCGTGTCGATGCCGCCGGCGATGAACTGCTCGGGCGAAACGAGCGGATCGCCGGTGGCCTGGAAATCGAACTTGCCGAGCAGTTCCCAGTTGCTGAAGCGGTGCGTCACGCCAAGATCGCCGCGCAGCACACCGAAGCCGGCGGGCGCGCCGAAGCGGCGGCATTCGAACTGGTCGATGCGGAAACCCTGGCAATCGACATCGCGGCTGACGCTGGGGTTCACGACGATGCCGAGGTTGCCGGTGATGTCGCCGTCGTCGGCGAAGTGGCCGGCGGTGTATTGCGCCACGAAGGGCGTGTAGCGCAGCGGCGAATCCTTGGCGTCGAGCCCGAGCGCGTTCTGCGTTTCTTCCAGATTCTTGTAATCGATGCCCAGCGACAGCGAGTGGAAGAAATTCGGCACGCCCGGCGGCGCCGGCAGCGTGATCGAATAGCGCAGGCCGGCGGTGACGCCCTTGCCGACCACGGTGCTGCCCACCGCGGTGGCGAGGTCGTTGTTCGAATACTGCACAAAGCCGGTCAGCGAACGGCCGGGCGAGGTGGGCAGGTTGTAGTAGGCGGAGAGCACGCTGACCTCGCTGGTCTTCTCCGGCGAGAGCACGTAATTGAGGCCGGCGCTGTGCCGGCGCTGGAACAGGTTGTCGTAGCGGATGCCGGCTTCGAGGCGGGTGTCGGTGGTATCCGGGCTCTGCCGGTTGTTCAGCTCGATGTTGCCGTGCAGCGGCAGTTCGTCCTCGACGGCGAGTTCCACTTCCATGGTGCCGGGGCGCGTGCCGGGGCGCAGCAGCGGCGTCACGCGGCGATCCGGCGAGCGCCCGGCTTCGGCCAGCTCAGCCTGCATGGTCGGGAAATGCGGCACGTTGCCGCTGGCCAGTTCCGGCACTTCGCCGCGCAGCTGCGAGCGCAGCGTGTAGCGGTTGCCGCTGACCTTGAGGCGATCCACCTTGCCCTCGACCACCTGCAGCTTGACGACACCTTCCTGCACCGACTGGGGCGGCACGACGACGCCCACCGAGAGGTAGCCGGCCTGCTGGTAGGCCGCTTCCAGCGCGGCGCGTGCCTTCTCGATGTCGGCCGCCGTCCGGCCCGGGCCGAGCAGCGGATAGACGGCGCGCTCGACCTCGATCTGCGGCAGCACCGTGTTGCCCTCGACGACGAATTCGAGCAAGTCCACGGTCTGTACGGCAGCGGCTTGCGTGGCTGCCGCCGCCGGTGCAGCCGCTGCGGCAGGGGCCGCGAGCGCACCGCCGGCCGGCAGGGTCAGGTGCAGCGCAACGAGAAGGGGCAGGTGGCGGAATTTCGACATAAGGGGCGCATTATTCGGGGGGGGCGTTGCCTGTCGGTGACATCGGCGGGTGCTGAACCTAGTCCGAACGGACTAGAAAAGGTCGGCTTTGTCACAGGTGCGCGGCAGGCAAAAAAACGGCCCGCCGAAGCGGGCCGAAGTTGCTGCCTTGCCACCGTTGCAGTGGCTTGATGGACCGACGAGAGGGAAGGTCAGTAGTTGCGGTTCAGCGGGGCGCACTGGTTGTTGTTGAGGTACGCGGCACGCATCACCTGAGCGCCCGAGTAGGTGCCACCCGGGATGGCCGCGGCGACGTTCTTCAGGTCGCTGATGCTGGCGAGGACTGCCGGATCCTGTGCCTTTTCGAGGAACTTGGCCACCACCGGCGCCTTGTTGGCGTCGGCGATGGTGCGGTTCGGCGTGTTGAACGAGATCCAGCCCTGCATGTCCCAGGTGCCGTCGATCAGGTTGGCCAGCGTCGGGTGCTTGCCGGTGCCGGTGGAGACCGGGGCGGCGGCGGTGTTGTCCCAAGTGTAGGTGCCGTTGCCGTCCAGCGAGCGGAACTGCCAGGCGCCGGTGGACTTCGACTTCGACAGGCTGTCCATCGACAGCACGCCGATCGCCTTGCTGCCCGGATTCTTGAACTCGACCAGGTACTCGGCCGAGGCACCGTCGCGGGTCTTGGTCACGTACTTGCCACCGGTGACGGCGGCGTCCATGCACTCGGCAACGTTGCCCGAGGAGGAGTTCTCGATCACGACGAGGCCGCCGGTCGGGGCGCTCGGGTCGATCGTGTACTTGCCGGTGCCAGTGTGCAGCTTGCCGTTGGCATCGGTCCAGGACCAAGTAGCGGCGGCGTCGAAGACCGTGCCTTCGCTGGCGGTGCGGTCGGCCGGCGTGTTCGACTCGCCGCAGGGGAAGTTGCCGAAGTACATGTTTTCGACCGCTTGTGTGCCCGAACCCGGAACACGGCGGCAGACGACGATGTCGGCGGCCGGCAGCGCGGAATCGACCACATCCCAGGTGCCGACGTTGCCGGCCATGATCGCGGAGACGGTGGCACGGTTGAGTGCGGTGTTAACGTTGTTGGTGACTGGCACGCCGAAGGCCAGCGCGTAGATCGGCTTGTTGTAACCGCTGTCGGCAAACTCGGCCAGTTCAGTCGGGCTTAACTGACCAGCCGGGATTTCGCCTTCCGTGTTGTACGGCTCTGCAAACAGCATTGGGGCAACGTCGGAAACGCCGGCATCCGGCACGCGCGTGTTCTTCGCGCACTGGAAGGCCTTGTCGTTGGCGGCGGAGCCGTCGGCCGCGGCGTAGCCGGCGTCGCTGCAGGTGGTCGAGCTGACGTTCAGCGATTCGATCGCCTGGGCGCGGGCAACGGGGTTTACACCCCACACCGAGCCACCGGCGACACGGTAGACCAGGATGACGTTCTTGCCGGCCCAGGCGCCGCCGGCGGTGCTGTCGAGCACGCCGGCAACGGCCTCGTAGGAGTGCGTGTTGGCCTTGCCGGCGGTGTCCTTGCCGTTCTTGTCGGTGTAGAAGGTCTTGGCGCCGGGGATCAGCGCGCTGATGATGCCGGTGAAGCCCTTCTGCACGGCCGAGGCGCCGGAGATGAAAAGGATGCGGTTGTTGGCGTTGGCGTCGTCGATGGTGGCGATCTGCGCCGGAGTGAGGGCGGCGGCCTGCGCCTGGCCGGCAAGACCGGCAAAGGCGAGGGCGCACAGCGCGACGGATTTCTTGATTTGCATGATGATTCTCCTGAAGGGGTGGGGTTAGACGCGAGCGTTCTTGCGACGACGGGCAACGACGCCCATCAGGCCGAGGCCGGCAAGCAGCAGCGCGTACTCGGACGGCTCCGGTACAACACCGATGTGCAGTTTGTTATTGCCATCGACCCAGGCGCGGACAGCGATACCGTCTTGGAAGTAAGCATTGTTAGAACCTGCAGCGATGCCGGTGGCGGCTGCAAGCGTCTTCTCGAAGCCGAGACCGTTCGCATAGCTGTCGTTGGAAAACGAACCAGCCGTGTCGAAATTGAACTTCGTAAAGACGAACTCGCCCATCTTGCCGGCGTAGGTGCTTGCAGTATTGACGGGCGTAACAAGTGAATTCCCCGAAATTGCAGTATTCACGAACGCCAGATATTTTTGCTGGACATCACCAGCAGCGCTGCGAAGAACGTCGTTGTTTTTGTTCAGCGCCGGAAGCGAGCCGTCTACGGTCGAGAGAATTCGGCGCTGCCCCGATGTATCCAGAGCCATGACGTTCCATTTCAGTGCCGACTCATTGGCGGTCGACAGCCACGAACCGTAGGCGCTGGTGAAATTACCGTCCCAGGTGAGCACCGAGGTGCTTGCGGCTGTTGCCTCGTAGGCATCAATGCTCATGCCCATGTCGTAGGTGAAGGATGACGAGCCATCCCAGGCGCTGAAGAACAGCTCGCCGTTGCCGGTGACGCCGTTGTCGATCGCAGCGCTGGCGCTACCAGCAACAGCCGCGAGCGCGACGGCGGCGGCGAGGGTCTTGAGGGAAAACTTCATGGATACTTCTCCTTAGCAAAGTTAGAAACCAACAAACCAACAAAATCAGGTGGGGAAACTTCCGCCAGTGCGGAAGGGCGACATGGCGCGCGGCGGGCTGGCGCGGGCGCACGGAGCAAGGGTCGTGAGCCATAATTTTTCGCCCGGCAGGGATGCGCCGCGCTCATGTCGTTGAGGCGCACTTTAGAGATCGCTCGTGAAATGCAATCGGGGCGCATGCCGGCGTAATGCGCGCCGATGGGCTCAGACGCATGCGCCGTTCGGCTCATGTCCGCGGGCTGCGGCTGTAACAGAAAACGGCGGATTGGCGGCAGCGCCGCAGTGGCGGGGGGCCTCAGTTGCCCGACAGGTGCGGGATGAGGCGTGCCTTGACCGCCTTGGCGACGGCCTGGGCGCGGTTGCTGACTTCCAGCTTGCGCAGGATGTTCTGCACGTGGTTCTTGATGGTGAGCGGGCTCAGTTCCAGCTCGGCGGCGATCTGCTGGTTGGTCTTGCCATCGCGGATGCAGGCGACCACCTCGATCTCGCGGCGGCTGAGGTTCACCACGTAGCGGCGGCGGCGGTCGTTGCTGGCGCGTTCGGCGGTGAGCGTGCGGTGCAGCGCGAGGTAGAGGTGCGGCAGCAGGATCTCGGCGTGGTAGGCGTGGCGCCGGGTGGGCGCCTCGGGCATGCGCAGGAAGGCGAAGAAGCCGGAGGTGTCGCCGAGGAATTCGCGCACGCCGTGCACCATTGCCGGCGCGAGGCCGAGCGCGGCGAGCGACTGCCCGAGCGCGCCGGCCTCGTCGTCGGCGGTGAACTGCAGCGGCGCGCGGCCGCCGCCGTGCCAGGCGTCGGCCAGTTCGCGCACCAGCTTTTCGACGGCGCGCTTGCCCGACTCGTTGCTGTCGAGATCGCTGCGCGAAATGATCTCGCAGCGGAACTCCGGCGTGCCGTAGCGGCCGTAGCCGACGGCGAGGATCTCGTGCGGCAGGAAACTCTGCAACGCCCCCTGCGACCACAAAAAGTATTGATAGCGCCGGTAGACCTGTTGTGCCGATTCGATGGTGATCAGCAGCCGCTCGAGCTCGATCGGGCTCAGCGAGGAGAGCATCTCCAGCGGCACGGCGCTGTTCATCGCGGTATCAGCGGCCAGGCTTCGCGGCGGGCGCCGTGTTCGAGCAGCAGCGCCTCGGCCAGCGCCTGTTGGTCGCGGCGCGACCAGTGCAGCGCGGTGAGCCCCTTGCGGTCGGCGAGGTCGGGCGGCACGCCGGCGGCGATCAGGGCTTCGATGCTGGCCAGTTGCCCGAGCGAGGCGGCGAGCGCGAGCGGATGCTGGCCGAGGGTGTTGAAGCGCTCGGCATCGGCGCCGGCGGCGAGCAGGTCGGCAACGATCGCGGCATGGCCGAAGCGCACGGCTTCGTGCAGCGGCGTGGCGCGATTGGCGCCGGCGCGGTCTACGTCGGCGTCGGCGCGCAGCAGCAGGCCGACGATCTTGCGCTGCCCGTTGGCGGCGGCAATGGCCAGCGGCGGCCGGCCCTGCACGCCCTTGAGGTTGGGATCGGCGCCGCGCTGCAGCAGGATGCGCGTGGCTTCGAGCGCGCCGACGGCCACTGCCGCGCAGAGCGCGCGCTCGCCGCGCAGGTCGGCGGCGTTGGGCAGCGCGCCCTCGGCGATCAGCTTGCGCACGCGCTCGGCGTCACCGGCGCCGGCGGCGGCGACCAACGCGTCGGTGAGCGGCGCCACCACCGGCCGCGCCTCCTGCCAGGCGCCCTTCTCGATTGCCAAGAATTGCTCCGGCAGCGGGTGCTGGCGCACGGCGGCGGCGCCCGGCGGCGGGCTGTAGGCCGGCAGATCCTCGAAGGCGAGCGCCGGCAGCGATGCCGCGAGACAGGAAAGCAGGAGGGGGATTCGTGACCGGATCATGACAGGCGGATGCAGGGAAACAGGCACTATAGGGACTAATGTTTACCGGTCTGTTGCGGAATTGAGAAAACCGGCGGCGCGTTTGCGATGCAGGGGGGCTGGTTCATGGATTCTGCTGCCTTGTTGAATGGCGAGGGCGGGCAAGCGCGCTTGCTGCATTACGTGCTGCCGTTCTGGATTCCGGCTTTCGCCGGAATGACGGGGGGCGGTGAGTGGGCGGTGGGTGCCCAACGCACGCCACCCGCCTCACTTCGCCGCAGCGGCCGCAGCGGCTGGTGCGGCCGCTACGGCACTGACTTCGGCGATGAACTTCCAGTCGGCGTAACTGCTTGCGCCGGCGAAATCTTCCTGCCCGCGTGCGAAGCCGGCGATCTTGATCGGGCGGCGGGTGTCCTTGCTGGCGACGCCGACGATGCGCCCCTCGCGCCGCAGCAGCTGCCAGTCGGCCTTGCCGCTGAGCGGGTCGCGGTAGAGGCGGCGCAGGTGGTGCGCGGCGGGGAAGCTGCGCGTGTCGACGAGCAACTGCTCCAGCCGTTCGGGAAAGACCGGCGTGCCGCCCTGTGCGGCGCCGGGCGTGGCGTTGGCGTAGGCGACGATGGCGCGGCGGTATTCCTCGCCGACGAAGAGCAGCTCCTTCTCCTGCTCGCGCCGGCTTTCGAAGGACCAGACAACGCCGGTGCCGGCGAGCGCGATGCCGGCGATGGCGACCATGTAGATGACGCCGAGATAGGTGAAGCCGCGCTCCGCGGCGCGCGCCGGGGTCGGCTTCACCACGAGCGGTACTCGCTGCCGTCGAGGCCGCTGCCTTCGGCGCCGCTCTTCACGTCATAGACGCTGCGGCTGCCGGGTTCGGCGGGCGGCGGGACGATCTCCCAGGTGTCGCTGCGCTCGGTGATCGGGTCCGCCGGCAGGCGGCGCAGGTAGTGGCGCGTGACCAGTTCCTCGATCGTCTCGGGATAGCGGCCGGTGTCGGCCTGGTACTTGTCGATCGCATCGCGCATCGTCGCCAGCGTTTCGCGCAGCGTCACTTCGCGCGCGCGGTCGAGGTGCTGGAAATAGCGCGGCACGGCGATGGTGAGCAACGTGGCGATCACCGCCATGACGACGAGCATTTCGATCAGCGTGAAGCCGCGCCTCTTCATCGCAATTTCACCACTCGCGGTAGGGAACGCCGTTGAGGCCGCTGGCGGCGGACAGCGAGTACACGTCGAAGACATCCTTGCCCTCGCGCGGCGCATCGGGCGGGCTGTCGTAGCTGCGCTTGCCCCAGGTGGCGGCGGCGGTGGTGGCGGAATCAGGGTGGAACGGGTCACGCGGCAGGCGGCGCAGGAAGTAGAGCTTGAGGCCGTTGGGATCCTGCGCGTTGGCGATGCCCTGCACCAGATCGTCGAGCTGGCGCGGGTAGCCGCTTTCGCCGCTCTTCTTTTCGATGCGCCCTTCTTCCCAGGCGCGCCGGTAGGCGTCGATGCCGCCGCGCAGGTCGCGCAGTGCGGCGCGCAGTTCGGCTTCGCGCTGGCGCTTGGCGGTCAGCTCGACCAGCGGTGCCGCGCCGAGCGCGAGTGTGCCAAGGATGGCGACGGTGATGATCATTTCGATCAGCGTGAAGCCGCGCGCTGCGTTCATGGCGAGGCGAGGCTGATGCCGTGCGCGGCGTTGCCGAGGGGGAGGGCTTCGCCGTTGTCGCCGCTGGCGCTGCGGATTTCAACGCGCGTCTCACCGGTGGCGCCGGGCAGCACGCGCAGGCGGGCGCTGCCGCGGCCGCCGTCGATGCGGGCGCTGAGCTTGCCGGGGCCGCTTTCGGCTGGCGATACCGCCTGCAGCAGTGCCGGGTCGAAGCCGATTTCGGCATTGCCGCCGGCGCCGCCGGCGAGGGTCAGCGCGAGCGTGATCTCGCTGCCGCCGGTGGCTTGTGCCGGGCCGCTCAGGCTGAGGGTGGCTGGAGTGCCGCTGGCCGGCGCTTCGCCCGGCTCGTCGCCGGCGGCGGGGGCCGGCGTGTTGGCTGCGGCGGTCGCTCCCGGCAGCGTGGATTCCGGCGTTGCCGCGGTGCCGCGTGCGGCCGTGCCGTTGGCGCCACCCTGCGCGGCGATGCCGAGCGAGCGAGGGCCGGAGGTGCGTACCTTGAGCGGCGGTGCGCCGACGGCATTCTCGGTGCCGGAGGTGATCGCCGGCTCCGGGAACTCGGGGCGGTGGATGTTGCGCGTGATGCGCGGCGTGATCAGCAGCATGATCTCGGTCTTGGTCGAGTTTTCCTTCTGGCTGCCGAAGATGCGGTTGAGCAGCGGCATTTCGCCGAGGCCGGGGATGTGGTTGCTGGCGTTGCGTTCCTCGTCGCTGATCAGGCCGGCGAGCACCTGCGTCTCGCCGTTCTTCAGGCGCAGCGAGGTAGCGGCGCTGCGCGTGCCGACCTGGTAGGCGAGCGTGCCGCTCGGGCCGCTGACTTCCTTGACGATGCTGCTCACTTCGAGGCCGACCTTGATCGAGACTTCGTCGGTGAGCGAGACGTTGGGTTCGACATCGAGCTTGATGCCGACGTCGAGATAGCTGACCGACGCGGAAACGCCGACGTTGGCAGTGGAGGTGGTGGTGAATACCGGCAGCTTCTCGCCGATGTGGATCTTTGCCTTCTCGCGGTTCTTGACGCGGATGCGCGGGTTGGCGAGGACATTGGTGTCGCCGCTCTGACCCTTGATGTTGAGGGTGAGCGCCGGGTTGGCGACGAAGTTGACCAGACCCGAGCGGTTGGTGAGGTCGATGTAGCCGGGCGCCAGCGTGCCGCCCGGCGTGGTGCTGGTGGTGAAGCCGGCGGCGGTGGAGGTGGTGGAGGTCAGCGTCGACTGGAGCAGTCCGCGCGAGACGGCATCCGGCCAGTCGAGGCCGAGTTCGCGCAGGCGGCTGCGCTGCACTTCGAGCACTTCGACTTCGAGCATCACTTCCGGCTCGGAAAGATCGACCGATTCGATCAGGCGTTCGATCAGGCGGATTGCGTCCGGGGTGTCCTTGACGATGAGCAGGTTGAGCTTTTCGTCGGCGAAGACATCCTTGCTCTTGGCCACGGTCTTGACCAGGTTCATCGCCTGTTTCACCTCGGTGTTGGCGAGGTAGAAGCTGCGCACGACCAGTTCCTGATACTCCTTGGCCTTGGCCGGCGTGTTCGGGTAGATCAGGAAGCTGTTGTCGTTGAGCTGCCGCCATTCGAGCTGGTTGGTGCGCATGATCAGGCGGACGATGTCTTCGAGCGGGCTGTTGCGCACGAAAAGCGTGACCTTGGTGTCGCCCTTCACCTCGCGGTCGAAGACGAAGTTGATGCCGGAGGAGCGCGCCAGCACCTCGAACACGGATTTCAGCGGTGCATCGCGGAATTCGAGCACCACGGGCTTGGCCAGCGCGGCCTTGATCGCCGGGCTGATGCCGGATTGCTCCTTGGCCCGCTGCGCATCGATCTGCTGCTGCAGCTCGCGCGCCGCGGCGTGCTGCGGATCCTGCCCGCGCACGCTGCGCACGATGCGCTCGGCGCCGAGCAGGTCGCTCTTCTTGAACAACTGGTTGGCCTGCTGCATCTGCTGCGCGTTGCGCCGGTCGATGGCGATCTGCTCGATGGTCTGCATGGCACGCGCGTTGTGGGGATCGACCGCGAGTGTGCGCCGGTAGGCGGCTTCGGCGGCATCGAGGCGGCCGGCGGCGCGTTCGCGGTCTGCTTCGGCGAGGTGCGCGTCGATCACTTCGGTGCGCGTGCGCACCAGCGTTGCCCGCATTTCCGGGTTGCGCGGCTCGTCCTTGACGGCCTTCTCGATCGAGGGGAGCGCGCCTTCCTTGTTGCCGGACGAGATTGCGTCCATGCCTTCGCGGAACGCGGGGTGCATGCAGCCGGCGAGCGCCAGCGCGAGCAGCGACAGCGTGCAGTACCTTCGGATGGGGGTCATGGGGTGTGGGGGGAAAGGAGCGTTGTCTGTCGAGGGAAGCAACGCATCCTATGAAGCGAGCATTACAAGCGGATGACGCCGCTGCCAGCCAGGCGGACCGGTGCAGCCGATTGTGACAATGGCCGACCTGTCATGAGCCGTTCGGACTAGTTGACGGCGATGCCGCAACGCTATCGGCCGTAATGCCCCGCGGCGAAGATGCGCTGGCAATGCTGGCGAGGCGTCGTTTTCCGTTCGCAGCGAACGACGGCGGCTCCTGCCCCCCAACCCTGACTGAAACCAAGTATCGGACGACGAGCAGATTGTGATGCTGCTTTCCAAGAAACCTTTCCGCATGGGCCGGATTGCCGGCCTGCTTGCGGTGCTCGCACTCGGCTCGGCGCATGCCGGTGCCGCCGAGCTGATCCAGAACGGCGGCTTCGAGGCCGACGGCATGATGACTTACGCACCGGCCTCGTGGCTGGTCAATGAATGGGGCGGCCTCGGTGCTGTGGCTGCCGACAGCGCCGCCTCCGGCCTGTCGCACGCCAGCGGCTTCGCGATCAGCGGCCCGGCCAGCGGCAATTACTACGGCAGCATCGATGCCTTTACCGCCGGCGCCTTTACGCTGTCGCAATCCTTCACGACCGGCGCCGTTGGCAGCGCCAGCCTGAGCTTCAAGATGTTCGTGAACGACCAGAGCGCCGACGGCCAGCCGCGCGTTGCCGCTAACCTCGACTGGGAAGCCGCCAACAACGCCGGCAGCGAAATCGCCTATGCCCGCGTCGATGTGTTGAAGGCCGGTGCCGACGCGTATGCGACCGGCAGTGATGTGGTGAAGAGTCTCTATATCGGCGGCGCAACCGGACCTAATGCCCATCCGTCGTTCAATGATTTCGCCAGCTACAGCTTTGATCTGAGCGACGTACTCGCCGCCGGTGGCACCTACACGCTGCGCTTCGCGCTGGCAACCAACGTTGCCCAGATGCAGATGGGCGTCGATGACGTGAGCCTGCAGGTTACTGCCGTTCCGGAGCCGGACACGATGGCCATGCTGTTTGCCGGCCTCGGTCTGCTGAGCGTTGTTGCCCGCCGCCGTCGCAACACTTCCGCCGTCTGAACACCCCCGATCCCGACATACAATCGCATTCAAGGAGAAATGACCATGCCGCATCTGCATCTCAAGCTTGCCGCCTCGGCGGTTGCCCTGGCGCTTGCCGCGCCGGCCGTGTTCGCTGCCGAGCCGACCACCGGCGGTAACGAAACGGTTGCCGACTGGTATAACAACGGCCAGAAATTCGTGGCTGACTCGAAGAAGGTGTTCCCGAACAACCGCAAGGCGAAGAACGTAATCTTCTTTGTCGGCGATGGCATGGGCGTGTCGACCGTTACCGCCGCACGCATCCTGGAAGGTCAGATGAAGGGCGCCACCGGCGAGGAAAATCGCCTGTCCTTCGAGAATTTTCCGGCGCTTGCGCTCTCGAAGACCTACTCGTGGGATCAGCAGACTTCCGACTCGGCCCCGACGATGACCGCGATGATCACCGGCTACAAGGCGCGCGAAGGCCAGCTCAGCGTGAATCATCTGACCACCCGTGGCGAGTGCTCGTCCGCCGTGATCGCCACCAACAGCGTGCCGACCCTGCTTGAGCAGGCCGCCGCTGCCGGCAAGGCGACTGGCGTTGTATCGACGGCTCGCATCACGCACGCGACGCCAGCGGCGACCTATGCGCATACCTCGGTGCGTGATTGGGAGCACAATGGTCAGGTTGCCGCGGCCTGTGCCGGTGTTGCCGATCCGGTCAAGGATATTGCGCGCCAGATGATCGAACTCTCGCCCACCGTTAAAAACAGTCTCAAGGTGGCGCTCGGTGGTGGCCGCGACTACTTCCGCCATAACGCCCAGTTCGACCCGGAGAACACGACGAAGAAGGGCCTGCGCACCGATGGCCGTGATCTGACTGCGGAATGGGTGAGCTCGCGCGCGAATGCCAAGTTCGTCTATGACAACGCCGGCTTCGCCGCAGCGACCCCGGCCAACACCGACTTCCTGCTCGGCCTCTTCGAGCGTTCGCACATGCAGTACGAGGCGGATCGCAACAAGACGACCGCTGGCGAGCCCTCGCTGACCGAGATGACCGAGAAGGCGATCAGCATGCTGAAGAAGAACCAGGGCGGTTTCTTCCTGCACGTCGAGGCGGGCCGCATCGACCACGCTCACCATGCCGGCAACGCCAAGCGCGCGCTGCTCGATACCGTTGAGCTGTCGAACGCCGTGAAGAAGGCGATGGAGATGACCGATCCGAACGACACGCTGATCGTCGTTACTGCCGACCACAGCCACGTGTTCACGATCGCCGGCTACCCGCATCGCGGCAACGACATTCTCGGCCTCGCGCGCGAAGTGCCGAACACCGACGGCGAGACGCCGACGCCGTCGCTCGCCGGTGATGGCCTGCCCTACACGACACTTGGTTACCACAACGGCCCGGGTGCTGTCGGCCGCACCGATCTGAGCAGTGTCGATACCACGGCGCTCAACTACATGCAGCAGGCAATTGTGCCGATGGGTTCGGAAACCCACGCCGGCGAGGACGTGGCGATCTACGCGAATGGCCCGAAGGCGCATCTGGTGCGTGGTTCGATGGAGCAGAACTGGATCTACCACGTGATGCGTGATGCCTTCGGCTTCTGAAGGTGAGGCGCAAAGGAGGGCGCATGTGCCCTCCTTCATCGCCGCGTAACATGAAACAGGGAAAAAGCGCCTTCGGGCGCTTTTCCCGCTTTTCGAGACGAGACGAACATGATGAAGAATTCTGCTTCCCGGACACTGAGCCTGCTGGCCGGTGCCTTGCTGCTGGGTTGTTCCTTCTCCGCGCTGGCGAAGGATGCGCATGCCGGTCATGCACACGCCCATGCGCCCGCAGCCACCGAGCGCAGGGTCGATGCGCACGCCGCGCATGCGAACCTGCCGCCGCTCGCTGCCCGTTACGATTTGCGCGAGGCGGGCAAGCAGACTGACTGGTATTTCTGGCGCGAGCAGGACCGCATTGAGATCCTGACTGCTGCCGTCGGCCAGAGCGTGATCTGGGAGCGACTGGGCGCCGAGGGTTACCAGTTCCGCCGCGTTTTCAACGAGGAACAGAAGGTCATCGAGTATGTGCCAGGCGAGTTGCGCACGCGCCATGCCGAGCCGGACTGGGAGAAGCTGTCGTCCATCGTGTCGCCGCACCTGCTGGAACGCCTCAAGCGCGGGCCGAGCAAGACGCTGTTCGGGCAGAGGGCGGTGCGCTATTCGGGTAAGGTGGACGGGCAGGCGATCGAGTTGTGGTGGCTGGAACGCGACCAACTGCCGGCGACCTTGCGCATCGGCGATGCGAAGAGCGGCCGCAGCATGCACCTGCGCGAGTTGCACGCGGAAAGCCCCGGGCACTGGCCGCGGGCAACCGAGGCGCGCATTGCGAACTACGCGATGATCGATGCCGCCGATCTTGGCGACATGGAGTATGACCCCTTTGTCGCGCGTCTACTCAAGGCCGAAGGGCACGAGCACGCACATTGAGCGCGCGCGGAACGGCGGGGATGACGGGCTGGCGTGCTCAGGCGTGCCAGCTGCTCACTCGCCGGTTTGCAGCGATTCCAGCTCCATCTGGATTTCCAGCCAGCGTTCTTCGCCGGTGCCGATGTCGGCGTCGAGCTGTGCCTGCCGCTTGAGCTTGGTTTCCAGCCCGGCGCGGTCGGGCGAGGTGTAGATCGCAGGGTCGGCGAGTTCCTCGTCGAGTGCCGCCTTTTCCTTCTGCCAGCCCTGCAACTTGCGTTCGAGCTGCTCGCCTTCCTTCATCAGCGGCCGGCGTCGGGCGAGCAGTGCCTGCCGGTCGGCGGCGGCCTGTTCGCGGGCGGCGATGCGCGCTGCCTTGTCGGCCGCCTTGTCCTGCGCCACTTCGCTGCTCGGCGCCTTCGCCGCCTCACGCTGCGCGGCGAGCCAGCCGGCGTAGTCGTCAAGGTCGCCGTCGAAGGGTGATACCTTGCCGTCTGCAACGAGCAGCAGCGTGTCGGCGGTCGTGCGCAGCAGGTGGCGGTCGTGCGAGACGAGCACGACGCCACCCTCGTACTCGTTCAGCGCCAGTGTCAGCGCCTCGCGCATTTCGAGGTCGAGGTGGTTGGTCGGCTCGTCGAGCAGCAGCAGGTTGGGTTTGTTCCAGATCAGCAGCGCCAGCGCCAGGCGCGACTTCTCGCCGCCGGAGAATTTGCCGCAGGGGGCGGTGGCCATGTCGCCACGAAAGTCGAAGCCGCCGAGGTAGTCGCGCAGTTCCTGCTCACGGGTCTGTGGATCGAGGCGCTGCATGTGCTGCAGCGGCGATTCGTCGGGGCGCAGGTGCTCCAGCTGATGCTGTGCGAAATAACCGATGCTGAGGCCCTTGCCCTCGGTGTGCTGGCCGGCGAGCGGCACCAGTTCGTTGGCGAGCAGCTTGACCAGCGTCGACTTGCCGGCACCGTTGCGGCCGAGCAGCGCGATGCGCTCACCGGGACGCAGTGTCAGTTCGACGCCGTCGAGGATGATCTTCTGGCCGGCATTCGTGTCGTAGCCGGCGCGTGCCTCGTGCAGCACGAGCAGCGGGTCCGGTGCCGCGGCCGGATCGCGGAAGCGGAAGGTAAACGGCGTGTCGACGTGCGCCGCGGCTACCTCCTCCATGCGTTCGAGCGCCTTCATGCGGCTCTGTGCCTGCCGCGCCTTGGTCGCCTTGGCGCGGAAGCGGTCGATGAAGCGGTGCAGGTGCTGGATCTCGCGCTGCTGCTTCTCGAACATCGCCTGCTGCAGTGCCAGTTGCGCTGCACGCTGGCGCTCGAAGCCGGAGTAGTTGCCGGAGTAGAGCTTCATGCCGCCCTGCTCAATGTGCAGGATGTTGCCGACGACGGCATCGAGAAAATCGCGGTCGTGCGAGATCATCAGCAGGGTGCCGCGGTAGCCGCGCAACCAGCCTTCCAGCCAGAGCACAGCGTCGAGATCGAGGTGGTTGGTCGGCTCGTCGAGCAGCAGCAGATCGGAGCGGCACATCAGGGCGCGGGCGAGGTTGAGCCGCACGCGCCAGCCGCCGGAAAATTCGGCCACCGGGCGGGCCATGTCCGCGTCCGAAAAGCCGAGACCGTGCAGCAGTTCGGCGGCGCGCGCCTTCGCGGCGTAGCCGCCGATTTCCGAGAGGCGGGCGTGCAGGGCGCCGATCTTCTCGCCCTGGTGTCTTTCCTCGGCCTCGGCCAGCTCGCGCTCGATTTCGCGCAGCTCGACGTCGCCGTCGAGCACGAAATCCAGCGCCGCGTCGGGCAGCGCCGGCGTTTCCTGCGCAACGTGGCCGATCACCCACGAGGGGGGCACGTCGAGGTCACCGGATTCGGCGTGCAGCGCGCCGGTAAGCAGCGCGAAGAAGGAGGATTTGCCGCTGCCGTTGCCGCCGGTGAGGCCGATCTTCCAGCCGGGACCGAGCTGCAGCGTGGCATTGTCGACAAGGGTTTTCGCGGCGCGGGCGAAGCGGAGCTGGCGCAGGACGATCATTGGGGGAGGGGGAGCCGGCGGCGAACGCGTAAAATTGCCATTTTACCGGCTCCAATCCGCCTGACCGAGGTTGCCATGCGTCTGTTTTCCATTTTGTTGTTGATCGTCGCCGCTGCGCCTGCTCTGGCCCAGCTCGATTCACGCCCGCTGTCGGCGGCGGAACGCAGCGAGAAGCTCGGCCGCGCCAGCGTATTGAAGGGCGAGGCCGATCGTGAGCAGAAGGCGGCCGAGGCGGCGCTGAAGGCGGAGAACGAGGTGTGCTACAAGAAGTTCCTGGTCAGCGATTGTCTGGACGCAGCGAAGCGCAAGCACACGGCGGCGATGCGCGCGGCGAAGAACAAGGAACTGGAAGCTGGCGAGCTGGAGCGTGACGTGAAGCGACGCGATGTCGCCGCCGACGATGCCCGCCGGGCCGCCGAAGCGCCGGCAAAGGAGGCGAAGCAGAAGGCGCAGGCGGAAAGCTATCGTGCCGAGGAGGCTGCCAAGGCGCAGGCGCGCGCCGAGAAGCAGGCGAAGAAGGAGCAGAAGGCCGCCGAAGGCCGGCGCAAGCATGCCGAAGAACAGGCGAAGCGCCAGAAAAAACTCGAGAAGCACGCCGCGAAGGAAGCGAAAGCGGTGGAAAAGCGCAAGAAGCGCGAGGCCGAGGAGGCTGAGCGCGCGGCACGCAAGGCCGCCGCGGCCTCCGGCCAGCCGCCGGCTAATCCTTGAAGCGGATGTCGCCTGCGCGTTCCGGACGGTAGCCGCGCTTGTCCGCGTAGTAGGCGCGGATGCGTTCGAGATCGGCTTCGCGATCGCCGGACAGCACGATCCATTCGGCGATGCCGAGCTGTTTCCTGCCGTAGTCGAGAAAGGCCAGACCGAGCGGCACACCGGCGGCCACGGCGATGCGGTGGAAGCCGGTCTTCCAGTGATCGGTGCGCTTGCGCGTACCCTCGGGCGCGATGGCGAGATGGAAGCTCTCGCGCCGCGCGAATTCGGCGCAGACCTGCTCGATGAACCCGTCCGGCTTGCTGCGATCGAGCGGAATGCCGCCCCAGCGCTGGAAGAGGCTGCCGAGCGGGTTCTCGAACATCTCCTTCTTGGCCACCCATTGCATCGGAAAGCCAGTGGCGAAGCGCCACAGCATGGTGACCGGGAAATCCCAGTTGGAGGTGTGCGGATAACCGATGATCACCGTCTTCGGCGACGGTGGTGCTACGAAGACGACCTGCCAGCCGAGCAGCCGGAGCAGGAACCGGCACAGTCGGCTGCCCGGTACGCGCATGACGGTCAGGCGAGGCCCTGGCTGGCCAGGTATTCCTCGTAGTTGCCGCGATAGTCGATGACCTTGCCGTCCTTGATTTCCCAGATGCGGGTGGCGAGCGAGGAGACGAACTCGCGGTCGTGCGAGACGAAGATCAGCGTGCCCTTGAACTTCTCCAGCGCGGTGTTCAGCGACTCGATCGATTCCATGTCGAGGTGGTTGGTCGGTTCGTCCATCAGCAGCACGTTCGGCTTCATCAGCATCAGGCTGCCGAACAGCATGCGCCCCTGCTCGCCGCCGGAGATGACGCGCACCGCCTTCTTCACCTCGTCGCCGGAGAAGAGGAGGCGCCCGAGCGTGCCGCGGATCAGCGTCTCGACATCCTCGCCCTCGTAGCCGCCCATGCGCACGTAATCGGCGATCCAGTCGGTGAGCGGCGTGTCGGCGTCGAACAGCGCGGCGTGGTCCTGCGCGAAGTAGCCGGGCTTGGCTTTCTCCGCCCACTTGATGGTGCCTTGGCTCGCCGTCAGGTCGCCGGCCAGGCAGCGCAGCAGCGTCGTCTTGCCGACGCCGTTCTCGCCGATGATGGCGATGCGGTCGCCGGCATCCACGGTCGCCGTGAAGCCGGCGAAGAGTTGCGCGCCGCCGGCGAAGGCGTGGCTGACGCCGTCGAGTTCGACCGCCTGCCGGTGCAGCTTTTCCTTGTCGTCGTATTCGAAGCGGATCCACGGGTATTGGCGCGACGAGGGCTTGATGTCTTCCGGCTTGATCTTGTCGATCAGCTTCAGGCGGCTGGTGGCCTGCTTGGCCTTGGAGGCGTTGGCCGAGAAGCGGCGGACGAAGGTCTGCAGCTCGGCGATGCGCTCCTTGGCCTTGGCGTTGGCATTGGCCTGCCGCTCGCGTGCCTGCGTCGATGCTTCCATGAAGTCGTCGTAGTTGCCCGGGTAGACGGTGACCTTGCCGTAGTCGAGGTCGGCCATGTGCGTGCACACCTGGTTCAGGAAGTGGCGGTCGTGCGAGATGATGATCATCGTCGACTCGCGATTGTTGAGCACGTCTTCCAGCCAGCGGATGGTGCTGATGTCGAGGTTGTTGGTCGGCTCGTCGAGCAGCAGGATGTCCGGATTCGCAAAGAGTGCCTGCACCAGCAGCACGCGCAACTTCCAGCCCGGGGCCACTTCGCTCATCGGGCCGTTGTGGCGCTCGATCGGAATGCCGACGCCGAGCAGCAGTTCGCCGGCGCGCGCTTCCGCCGTGTAGCCGTCGTACTCGGCGAACTTCGCCTCCAGTTCGGCGGCGTGCATGTAGTCGTCTTCCGTCGCTTCCGGGTTGGCGTAGATCGCGTCGCGCTCGCTCATGCAGGCCCACATTTCGGCGTGGCCCATCAGTACCACGTCGAGCACGCGCTGGTCCTCGTAGGCAAACTGGTCCTGGCGCAGGTAGGCCATGCGCTCGTGCTTCTCCTTGGAGACGTTGCCGGCCGACGGCTCCAGCGCGCCGCAAAGGATCTTCATCAGCGTCGACTTGCCGGCGCCGTTGGCACCGATCAGGCCATAACGGTTGCCCTCGCCGAACTTGGCGTTGACGTTTTCGAAGAGGGGCTTGGCCCCGAATTGCTGGGTGATGTTGGCGGCGACGAGCACGATGAGTCCTGCGAGCGGTGAAGCGAAACGGTCAATCTACAAGCGACAAGGGCGGCAAGCGCCGCCCTTGAAGCAATCGGGGTAAGCCGGAATTACTTGCTGGCGCCCAGCTGCGGCTTGCCGCGCTGGTGGCATTCGGCCGCGTAGATGGCCTTGCGCACGCCCTTGCTGTTGTTGCGGTACAGGCGCTTGGCGGCCTTGGAGAGGCAACGGCGCTCGATGGCGGAGCGGCGGTCGCGGTTGGAAGTGGAAGCCATGGTCGAACTCCAGTATTCGGTTGAAAACAGGGGGTGGAAAATTCAGAGCCGTGAATTTTAACGGTTTTTTGGTTTTTTTGCCGGGGTTTGTTCGAATCAGGCCGCGGCCAGCGTGAGCTTGCCGACGCGCTGCAGGTCGACATGCTGGCGTGCCAGCCACAGATCGTGCGCGTCCTGCATCGCCAGCCAGCTTTCCGGCGAGCGGCCAATGGCTTTGGCGAGCCGCAGTGCCATTTCCGGCGTCACGCGGCTGCTGCCCTTGAGAATACGGCTCAGCGTCGAGGGCGCGACGTCAAGTTTCAGTGCCAGTTCTCGGCCGCTGATCCCGTTGGAACCAAACGGGTCAGCTTCGATTCAGAACTGCCACACGCGACCGTGCAAATCAGGAAATCCAGTTCTCCAGTTCCAGCGCCGGTACCCGCTCGAATTCCCGCATGTTATTGGTGACCAGCACCAGCCCTTCGCTGCGCGCATGGGCGGCAATGTGCAGGTCGTTGACGCCAATGGTCTGGCCGCTGCGCTCCAGCGCGCTGCGGATCGCGCCGTAGTGCTGCGCCGCTTTGGCGCTGTAGGGCAGCACTTCCAGCCGGCTGCAGAAATCCTCCACCACGGCCAGGTTGGCCTCGCGCTGGCTGCTCTTCTCTGCGCCGTGCATCAGTTCCGCGAGCGTGATCGCCGAGATGGCCATGCGCGTGGCGTTGGCGTTGAACTTCGATAGCACTTCGATCGGCCGGCGCTTGATGACGTAGATGACGATGTTGGTGTCGAGCAGGTAGCGAATCATCAGAACGATTCCCGCTCCGTCTGCTGCTGCGACGCACGTGCTTCCATGAAGTCCGGCGAAACAGCCGGGCCGCCGATGAAGAAGCTGTCCCAGGATTCGGCAAGCGGGGCGATGATGCGTTCCTTGCCGTGGGCGCGGACGCTGACCTGCTTGATGCCTTCGGGCAGCCGGAGCTCGGCCGGCAACCTGACGGCCTGGGTGCGGTTGTTGACGAAAACGGTACCGGTAGACATGGCGGTGCTCCTGAATGCGTGTATATAGCTTTACTATATGGCAGTTAGTGTTGATGTTCAAGCAAGGCGGGAATTCCAGACCTCAAAACCGCGTGTGACCCTGCTGAGTCGAGCACGACACTCCATCGTTCTGGAATCCGCCGCGCTTCCCCGCTATCCTCCGGCCCCATGCCCTCCACGAGTCCCCCGCTGCACGACGTTGTCCGCCTCGGTCAGGTGTTTACGCCAGAGGCCATCGTGCGTCGCATGCTCGCGCTGCGGCGCAATAGCGGGCGCGTGCTTGAACCTTCCTGCGGCGACGGCGCTTTTGCTCGCCACCTGCCCGGCTGCACGGCGATCGAGCTCGACGCGCGCCATTGCCCGCCGGGAGCGCTGAATCAGGATTTCTTTGACTACCCGGAAGACGAGAAATTTGCGACCATCATCGGCAATCCACCCTACGTGCGCTATCAGGATATCCCGCCGGCGACGCAGGCGCGGCTCCCGGCCGAGCATTTCGACGGGCGTTCGAACCTCTACCTCTTCTTCATCGAGAAATGCCTGCGTCACCTCGATCCGGGCGGGGAGCTGATCTTCATCACGCCGCGCGATTTCCTCAAGGCGACTTCCGCGGTGCGGCTGAATCGCCTGCTCTTCGAGGCCGGTACGATCACCGACTTCATCGAGCTGGGCGATGCGCGCGTCTTTGCCGGCGCGACGCCGAACTGTGCGATCTGGCGCTTCGAGAAGGACAATTTTTCGCGCCGCACCCGCTATGAAAGCGACACGACGGGCGGTATCGAAGCGCGCCATTTTCTCTTCGCCGGCGGCCACCTCGCCTTTACGCGCGCAGACTGCACGGTGCCGCTTGCCGATCTGTTTGCGGTCAAGGTGGGGGCTGTTTCCGGGGCTGATGAAATCTTCGCCAGCACGACGCATGGCACGATGGATTTCGTCTGCTCGCATACGGCGAAAACCGGGCAGACACGGCGCATGATCTTCAACACGCCGCACCCAGCTTTGTTGCCGCACAAGACGCGCCTGCTTGCCCGCCGCATCCGGCCCTTCGACGAAAGCAACTGGTGGCAGTGGGGACGTCTGCATCCGCAGACCGAGGCGCCGCGCATCTACGTGAACGGCCGCACGCGCAACCCGGCGCCGTTCTTCCTGCATCCTTGCACAAACTACGACGGCGCCGTCCTCGCGCTCTTCCCGCGTGATTCGGCGGCCGACCTCGCTGCCCTGTGTGCGCAACTCAACGCGGTGGACTGGGCGGAACTCGGCTTCGTCTGCGATGGTCGCTACCTGTTCACGCAGCGCAGCCTGCAGCAGGCACTGCTGCCTGAATCGTTCCGCCGCGCGGCGGTGTAACATTCCGCTGCTACAACGAGCGATTCCCGTGAATCGCATGGAGAGCGCCCGACCATGGTTCCGCACCTGACTACTGCCCTCAATGGCCCCCTGCTCGATCTTGAGCGCCGCTTCCTCGACGCCACGCCGCAGATCGAGCGCTGGCTGCGCGCGCAGTGGAACGAGCACACACCGCCCTTCTATTCCTCGACCGACCTGCGCAATGCCGGCTTCAAGCTGGCACCGGTCGATACCAACCTCTTCCCCGGTGGCTTCAACAACCTCAACCCGGCCTTCCACCCGCTCTGCGTGCAGGCGGCGATGACGGCGATCGAGAAGTTCTGCCCCGAGGCCTGCGGCCTGCTGCTGATTCCCGAGAACCACACGCGCAACCTGTTCTACCTGCAGAACGTGGCGCAACTCGTCTTCATCCTGCGCCAGACGGGACTCGATGTGCGCGTCGGCTCGCTGCTGCCCGAGATTACGACGCCGACGCCGGTCACGCTGCCGAGCGGCGCGACGCTGACGCTGGAACCGCTGGTGCGCCAGGGCGACCGGCTTGGCTTGGCCGATTTCAACCCGTGCACGATCCTGCTCAACAACGATCTGTCAGCGGGCGTACCGGAGATACTCAAGGGGCTCGACGGCCAGTTCGTGCTGCCGCCGCTGCACGCGGGCTGGGCGACGCGCCGCAAATCGAACCATTTCGCCGCCTACGACGAGGTGGCGATGGAATTCGGGCAGATGCTCGGCATTGATCCGTGGCGCATCAACCCCTATTTCTCGGTGTGTCGCAGCGTGAATTTCCATGAGCGTCAGGGCGAGGAGTGCCTCGCGGCCAACGTCGATGCGGTGCTCGGCATGATCCGCGAGAAATACCGCGAGTACGGTATCGACGAGACACCCTTCGTGATCGTCAAGGCCGATGCCGGCACCTACGGCATGGGCGTGATGACGGTGAAGGATGCCTCCGAAGTGACCGGCCTCAATCGCCGCCAGCGCAACAAGATGAGCGTGATCAAGGAGGGGCTGGAAGTTTCCGAGGTGATCATCCAGGAAGGGGTGCACACCGTCGAGCGCGTTGGCGAGGGCGTTGCCGAGCCGGTGGTGTATATGATCGACCGCTATGTGGTCGGCGGTTTCTATCGCGTCAATGCGGCGCGCGGTGTGGATGAAAACCTCAACGCGCCGGGCATGCACTTCGAGCCGCTGGCTTTCGAAACCAGCTGCCTGTGCCCGGATGCGACGCAGAATCCGGATGCGGCGCCGAACCGCTTTTACGCCTATGGTGTTGTCGCGCGGCTGGCCGCGCTGGCTGCGGCGATCGAGATCGAGCGTAGCGAACCTGCGACCGCCGACGAAGCGTTCGCCTGATGCGCCTGCTGTTCGTCGCCGATCCGCTCGCGTCGCTCGCGGCGAGCAAGGATTCCACTGTCGCCATGATGCGTGCCGCGGCTGCCCGCGGTCACGAGGTGTGGGCGACGACGGTGGATATGCTGTTCTGGGGCAGCGACACCGGCGTCGCTGCCGAGGCGCGCTGCCTGTGCATGGCTGCGGATGAGACGGCCTGGTATTCCGAAACGGCGTGCGATACCCAGCGCCTCGCCGCTTTCGATGTTGTGCTGATGCGCAAGGATCCGCCCTTCGACATCGAGTACGTGACGGCGACCTGGTTGCTGGAGCAGGCCGAGCGCGAGGGCGCGCGCGTCTTCAATCGTCCGGCGGCGCTGCGCGATCATTCGGAAAAGCTGGCCCTTGCCGAGTTTGCGCGCTTTGCGCCGAAGACCCTGGTCACGCGCGATCCGGCGCGGCTCGCCGCCTTCATCGACGATTCGCGTGACACGATCCTGAAGCCGCTCGATGGCATGGGCGGCAGCCGCATTTTTCGCGTTCGCGCGGACGATCCGAACCGTAACGTGATCATCGAGACGCTCGCCGAAAACGGGGCGCGCTCCGTCATGGCGCAGGCCTACCTGCCTGCGGTGGTCGATGGCGACAAGCGCATCCTGATCATCGGCGGCGAGGTTGTACCCTTCTGCCTTGCGCGGGTGGCCGCGGCGGGCGAGACGCGCGCCAACCTCGCGACCGGCGGCAGCGGTCTTGCCCGTCCGCTCACGCATCGCGACCGCGAGATCGCGGAAGCGCTGGCGCCGCTGTTCGCCGCACGCGGCCTTCTCTTCGTCGGCATCGACGTGATCGGTGATTGTCTTACCGAGGTCAACGTCACCAGCCCGACCTGCATGGTGGAGATCGCTGCGCAAACAGGCTTTGACGCGGCCGCCATGTTCGTTGCGGCACTGGAGCGTGCATGCGACGCCTGATCGTGGCGCTGCTCGCCTGTCTTCTGGCAGCCTGCGGCAAACCGCCGGTGCAGCAGCAGGAATCCTTCGTTTTCGGCACGCGCGTTGAAGTCCTGGTCGCCGATGCCGACGCGGAAAAGGCAAAGCGCGCTGCGGCGGCTGTCCTGCGCGAGTTCGACCGGCTGCATCGCACCTACCATGCCTGGCAAGCTTCCGAATTGACGGCGCTGAACGCGTCCATTGCCGTTGCGCGTCCGCACCGCGTCTCGACCGAGCTGGCGGGGTTCATTGTCGAGGCACAGGCGCTTGCCGTGGCGGGCGAGCGCCTGTTCGATCCGGGCATCGGCGCGCTGGTGCGCCTATGGGGCTTTCACGGCGACGAATTCGGCAAGTCCTTGCCTGATCCGGCGGCGCTGGCGGCGTGGCGGCAGGCGGCACCGTCGATCGCCGATCTCGTTGTGGCAGTGGACGGCACGGTGACCAGCCGCAAGCGCGAAGTGGCGCTCGATTTTGGCGGCTATCTGAAGGGCGTCGCCCTCGATCGCGCCGCCGAGGCCTTGCGCGCGGCGGGCGTTGCCAATGCGCTGATCAACATCGGCGGTAACGTCATGGCGCTGGGCAGCAAGCACGGCGAGCCGTGGCGTGTCGGCATCCAGCATCCGCGCCAGCCGGGGGCGCTGGCAACGCTGGCGCTCGCCGATGGCGAGGCCATCGGCACTTCCGGCGACTACCAGCGTTTCTTCGAACGAGACGGGCGCCGCTACTGCCACCTGCTTGACCCGCGCACCGCCGAGCCGGTCGCGCATACACAGGCGCTGACCGTGCTCATCCGGCCGCAGGCGCAGGCCGGCATGCGTTCGGATGCGCTCTCGAAGCCGCTCTTCATCGCCGGGCGTGAAGACTGGCGTCGACTGGCGCGTGCGCTCAAGGTCGACGATGTGCTGCGCGTCGATGCCGACGGGCGCGTTCAGGTCACCGGCGCCTTCGCCGCCCGGCTGCAACTTGCGTCCGGGGTGCCCGCGCCGGAAATCATCGAATAGAATGCAGTCATGATCGGAATCCTGCTCATTACCCACGGTGCCTTTGGCGAGGCCTTGATCCAGAACGTCTGCCACGTCCTCAACAAGCGGCCGCCGCTGATTGCCCAGCTCGGCGTCGCTGCGCAGGACGATCCGCTCGACCTGCTGCCGCTGGCCCGGCTGCTGCTCAACGAGGTGGATGGCGGCAAGGGGGTGCTGGTGATGACCGACATCTTCGGCGCGTCGCCGGCCAACCTCGCGCTGAAGTTGCTCGAACCCGGCCGCATCGAGGGCGTGGCAGGCGTCAGCCTGCCGATGCTGCTGCGCGCGATCACCTATCGCGACAAGGGTATGGAAACGATGTTGACCAAGGCCGTGAGCGGCGGGCGCGACGGCGTGATAACGATGAAGGATCACTGATGCGGCGCGAGGAAACCGAGATCGTGAACAAGCTGGGCCTGCACGCGCGGGCCTCGGCCAAGCTGACGCAGCTTGCCGGCAGTTTCAAGTGCGACGTGTGGATGGAGCGGAATGGTCGTCGCATCAACGCCAAGAGCATCATGGGCGTGATGATGCTGGCCGCCGGCAAGGGGGCGCAGATCGTCGTCGAAACCGACGGTCCGGACGAGGGTGAAGCGATGGCTGGCCTGCTGGCGCTGATTGCCGACAAGTTCGGCGAGGGGGAATGAATGGATCGCCGCCAGCGCCTGCTTCCAGCGCAGGATCCTGAAGGGCCGCGATTCGGCCGTGGCGCGGCAATGCGGGAGGCGCTGAACCGATGAGCTTCACGCTGCACGGACTCGGCGTTTCCGGTGGTATCGCCATTGGCGTCGCCCACCTGATCTCGCACGCGACGCTGGAGGTCGCGCACCTGACCATCGCGCCGCGCATGGTCGACAAGGAAGTCGCCCGCCTTGAGGCCGCGATTGCACAGGTGCGCGAAGAACTCGGGGCGATGAAGGAAAGCACCGAACATGCGCCGGCCGAGTTCGGCGCCTTCCTCGACCTGCATCGCATGATCCTCGATGATCCCGAGCTGTGCACGAAACCGGTCGAGATTATCCGCGAGCGCCGCTGCAATGCCGAGTGGGCGCTGGTGCAGCAGATGGAGCATCTGGTCGCGCAGTTCGACGAATTCGATGACCCCTATCTGCGCGAACGCGGCCAGGATGTGCGGCAGGTTGTCGAACGCGTGATCAAGGAACTCTCGGGGCATGCCGGCAAGACGCCGCAGCGTTCCGCAAAGGGTGTCAAGGAAGAGAACCTCATCGTGGTTGCGCACGATCTGTCGCCGGCCGACGTGATCGCCTTCCGCGAACACCACTTCGCCTCGTTCCTGACCGATGTCGGCGGCGCGACCTCGCATACGGCGATTCTGGCGCGCTCGATGGCGGTGCCGGCCGTGCTCGGCCTGCACAACGCCCGCCACCTGATCCGTGACAAGGAAACGCTGATCATCGACGGGACGCGCGGTGTCGTCATCGTCAATCCCGATCCGCGCGTGCTGGAGGAATACCAGCTGCGCAAGTCGCAGATCGAACTCGAACGCTCGAAGCTGAAGCGGCTTAAGACTGCGAAGGCAGAGTCGATCGATGGCGTGGAGGTGCACCTTTACGCCAACATCGAACTGCCTTCGGATGTGCCGGCCGCGCTCGAGGGCGGTGCCGAAGGCGTAGGCCTGTTCCGTACCGAGTTCCTGTTCCTCGACCGTGGCGAGCTGCCGTCGGAGGACGAGCAGTTCGAGGCCTACCGCAAGGTGGTGAAGGGCATGGACGGGCGCCCGGTGGTGATCCGCAGCTTCGACCTCGGTGCGGACAAGGATCTCAATCCGGAAGACTCGCGGCACGATCGCGTCAAGACCAATCCGGCGCTTGGCCTGCGCGCGATCCGCGTATCGCTCGCCGAGCCGAAGATGTTCCATACGCAGTTGCGCGCGATCCTGCGCGCCTCGAAGTATGGCAAGGTCAAGCTGCTGATCCCGATGCTTGCCCATGCACACGAGATCGATGCAACGCTCGCTGCCGTCGAACAGGCAAAATCCAGCCTGCGCGGTGATCGTATCGGGTTCGATCAGAGCATCGAAATCGGCGGCATGATCGAGATTCCGGCGGCGGCGCTCGGTATCGGCCTGTTCCTGCGCCGCCTCGATTTTCTCTCCATCGGCACCAACGACCTGATCCAGTACACGCTGGCGATCGACCGTAGCGACGAACAGGTCTCGCACCTCTATGATCCCTTGCATCCGGCGGTGCTGATGCTCATCGCGCATACGCTGCACAGCGGTGAGAAGGCAGGCATCCCGGTTTCGGTCTGCGGCGAACTTGCCGGCGATCCGAACCTGACGCGCCTCCTCCTCGGCATGGGATTGCGCAGTTTTTCGATGCATCCGGCGCAGATTCTCGAAGTGAAGAGCCGCATCCTGAAGAGCGACATTTCGGAGATTGCGCCGCAGGCGCGCAAGCTCCTGCGCCTTGAAGAGCCGGCGAAGATTCGCGAGCAGCTCGATCGCCTGAACGGCGTGGCGGTTTGACAACCGCCGCCGCCTGCGGTTAACTACGCCCCATAGCGCCGATTTGATCCGATCAGCTTGCGGGCGCTCAACAAATACGGCTAAAGCGGGGCAGCCCAGTCCACGCCTCCGTGCCCGACTGGGCTTTCGTTTTTGGAAAGGCAGAATCCGATGAATTCCGTAGGGGTCGTGACGCCACAGCGGGCGACCTTCGATACACCGATCACGCTGCAGAGCGGCGCCACGCTGCCCGGCTTCGAGCTCGTCTATGAAACCTACGGCGAGCTGAACGCCGAGCGCAGCAACGCCGTGCTGGTTTGTCATGCGCTCTCCGGCAGCCATCATGTTGCCGGCACCTATGCCGGGCAGCCGAAGAATGTCGGCTGGTGGGACAACCTGGTCGGCCCGGGCAAGCCGCTCGACACGAACCGCTTTTTTGTCGTTGGCGTTAACAACCTCGGCGGTTGCTATGGCTCGACCGGGCCGATGAGCCGGAATCCGGCGACCGGCCGGCCTTATGGCGCTGATTTTCCGGTAGTCACTGTCGAGGACTGGGTAGTGGCACAGGCGCGTCTTGCCGACCACCTCGGCATTGTTTCCTGGGCGGCGGTTGTTGGTGGCTCGGTCGGTGGCATGCAGGCGCTGGAATGGACGCTGCAGTATCCGTCGCGTGTGCGCCATGCGCTGGTGATCGCCTCGACGCCGAAACTCACGGCGCAGAACATCGCCTTCAACGAAGTGGCGCGGCAGGCCATTCTCTCCGACCCGGATTTCCACGGCGGCCATTTCTACGAGCATGGCGCGGTGCCGGCGCGCGGGCTTCGGCTTGCCCGCATGCTCGGCCACATCACCTATCTCTCAAGCAACCAGATGGCCGAGAAATTCGGCCGCGAACTTCGCCACGGCAAGCTTTCGTATGGCTACGACACCGATTTCCAGGTCGAGTCCTATCTGCGCTATCAGGGCGACAAATTCACCGGTTTTTTCGATGCCAACACTTACCTGATCACCACCAAGGCGCTCGATTATTTCGATCCGGCGCGTGATTACGGCGGCGATCTCAAGGCGGCGCTGGCGCGCGCCACGGCCGGCTTTTTCGTGGCGAGCTTCACGACCGACTGGCGCTTCCTGCCGGAACGCAGCCGCGAGCTGGTCTATGCCCTGCTGCACAACGGGCGCGACGTGACCTACGCCGAGATCGATTGCGACGCCGGTCACGACTCCTTCCTGCTCGACGACGCGCACTATCACGCCGACGTGGCGGCCTATCTGGACAGGATCGAGACATGACGGAGATCTTCGGCCGTTTCGACTTCGACGTCATCGCCCGCTGGATTCATTCCGGCGAACGTGTGCTCGACCTTGGCTGCGGCGATGGTTCGCTGCTCAAGTTCCTGATGACCGAGCGCGGAATACGCGGCTACGGCGTCGACAACGATCCCGACAACGTGCTGGCAGCGATCAGGAATGGTGTGAACGTGCTGCAGTTCGATCTCGAACGCGGGCTGCAGGGTTTCGAGGACGACTCCTTCGAACACGTGATCATGTCGCTGTCGCTGCAGACGGTTCGGCACACGGTACCATTGGTGCAGGAAATGCTGCGCGTCGGGCACGAAGCCGTCGTCTCTTTCCCCAACTTTGGCCATCGCAGCCACCGCGAGGCGATTGCCAGTGGCCGCATGCCGGTATCGGAGGCACTGCCCTATCAGTGGTACGACTCGCCGAACGTGCGTTTCTTCACCATCGCCGACTTCGAGGCGCTGTGCGGCAGGAACGGCATCGTCGTGCGCGAGGGACTGTTCTTCGACGAAGGCCGTGCTGTTACGGAAGACCCCAACCTCAACGCCGACGTTGCGCTGTATCGGCTCGGGCGCGGCTAACTCGCCACGGATCAGCGGCGATATTCGGCGAGCACCTCGGCAAGCGTGGGACTTCCCTTGGCGCGATTGCCGATGAAAACGACAGGCGGCCCGCTGTTCATCACCTGCTGGATTCGCTGCATGGTGTCGGTACCGCCGCCGCTGAACTCGAAGTTGACCTGGTGCGTGCGCCGCACCGAGATACCGGCGCGGCGCAGATCTATTTCAAGATCGTCGGCATGACGGGCTGCGTCGGCCGAACAATTTTCGGGGGCGACGATCAATACCTGCACCGGATTCGGGTTGCCCTGTAGCGGGAGACTGACGAAACCGGATGGGCTGGTCGCGGCGGCCTGCGCCTGCGTGGCCTGTTGCTTGCTCCAGTAGTGCCAGCCACCGCCGGCGATACCGGCGATCAGCAGCAGTTTCAGTATATTCATCGCCCGTGCTTCCTTGCGTCAGGGACGCCGTGTCTCTGCCCAGGTCGGCCCCTTGGGCAATGCGTGGTCGACGCGAATGCGCAGTGCCTGCGGGTGGCCCAGTTCGCCGCGTGCGGGTAGATCGAGTGCGTCGACGCACTCGGCCTCGGGGCCGGTACGCGGAACGCTGTCGACGAAGGGAGTGCTGCCGCTGCGTGCCCAGACGAGTGACAATGCTTCGCGTGGCAGCGTCGCCGAAAAGCTCACACGCTGCTGCGTCCATGTTGCCGTGAAGTCCGTCACGGCGTTGTCGGCGGGAGGCGCGATGTCGATCAGCGACTGCCGGTCACGTTTTTCGGCGGTCTGCCAGAACACGTACAGACGTGGCAGCGGACGTTCAGCCGGCCAGAGCAGTGCGAGATCCTGGCCGGCCCGACAGATGGTCGACGTCGACATGCGCAGCACGTCGCGGGCACGGTGGCCGCTGCCCTCCATATCGGCACGCAGCAGCTGCACGCCCTCCGGCGCACGGTAGCGCAAGGCGAATACTTCCTCGCCGTCGGGAAGCCGAACCCGCTTGCCGCTGGCGATGAACGGCGAGGATTCACTGCTGATTCCCCCCACGGTGCCTTCCTTCCAGATTTTCGCGGCGAGATTGACGAAGGGCATCAGCGTGCCGCCGATCGCCGGCAGCACCCCGATCAGCACAAGGCCGCTGAAGGCGATCCACGAGGCGTGCCCGCCGCGTATGCCGAAAATACGCCCGGCGATGGCGTGCAGGCCGAAATAGACGATCGTTCCCACCGAGAACAGGGCCATGTAGGCGACCGCAAGGGCCTGCGGCCCGTCACCGAAGACCGCAACGGTGCCATAAACGGCGAGCAGCGCGATGGCGAGGATCGGCAGCGAGGCGAGTCGAAGACGCAGCCATGGCGCGCCCAGACCGAGCGTTCGGAAATGGCGACCTTCCAGCGTCGCCAGAAAGATCATCACCGTGAGTGCGAGCAGGCCGACGAGGCCCCAGAGAACGAAATCCGGCGTGGTCAGTTGTCGTAGCGTGTAGAACATTGCGCGAAGGTTGGTGATGTATGTGGATTGCGGGGGGTGCGGCGAATGATAGCCGAACCGGTAAGATTGTGCCTTTTGCTGCAGCTCCTTCTTCTGTCGTTTCCTCCTGTTGGTACTATTCCTTGCGCGGTCTTCTCCGATGACATCAACTTCGCTACCTTCCGGCACTGCCGACCACCTGGTTGCCGCTGCCGGCGAGCTTGCGCTGCAGCTTGCCGCACTCGCCTTCGCGCCACCGGTCACCCATGTCTACAATCCGCTGGACTATGCGTGGGCGGCGCATGAGCAGTACCTGCGCCGCTTTGGCAATGGCCGCAAGCGGGTTGTCTTCCTCGGCATGAATCCCGGGCCATTCGGCATGGTGCAGACCGGTGTGCCCTTCGGCGAGGTCGCTGCGGTGCGCGACTGGATGGGCATCGTGGCGCCGGTTGCCAAACCCGCCATCGAGAATCCGAAGCGCCCGATCGAGGGTTTTGCCTGCGCGCGTTCCGAAGTCAGCGGGCGCCGTCTCTGGGGATTGTTTGCGCAACGTTTCGCTACGGCGGACGCCTTCTTTGCCGGGCATTTCGTCGCCAACTACTGCCCGCTCGCCTTTTTCGACCATGGGCGCAATCTCACCCCGGACAAGCTGCCCGCGCGCGAGACCGCTGCGCTGGAAGCGCTGTGCGACGCACATTTGCGCCGGATCGTCGAGGCGCTCGAACCGGCCTGGGTGATCGGCATCGGGGGCTTTGCCGAACAGCGGGCCGTTGCAGCCTTGCAGGGCCTTGACCTGCGGATCGGCCGTATCCTGCATCCGAGTCCAGCGAGTCCGGCGGCGAACCGTGGCTGGGCCGAAGCGGCGGAGAAGCAGTTAACGGCGCTGGGAGTCTGGTAAGGCTTGCGCTTCGTTCGTCGCGTTGCGTTGCTGCCGGCGGCGGTCCAGCCACCAGGCATAGACCGGCAGGAGCAGCGCAGAACCGGGAAGCAGCAGGAAGAGCAGGTATGGGGACAGGCGCGATAGACGACGCAACTGCGCGAGCAGTTCGTTCTTTTCCTCTACGGACCACTGACTGCCGTTACGCGGCTTCATCAGCAGCGGCATCAGTCCCCGTACCGCGAGCAGTTCGCGCACGACATGGCGTGCTTCGCGCTTCTGCGAGTCGATGAAGCGCGAGAGTCGTGCCGGCTGACGATCGTCCTGGCTCATGTCAGCAGGTGCCGCCCGGGGCAGTTTGATAGCTATCCGGGTGAAAAGAGCGTAACGAGCGTGGGGGTTTCATCCTGGCGTCGACGGTGAGCGCTTGAGCAGGCCGCTTGCGGCGATGTGCGTGCGGACTTTGCGCCACGCGCTCCAGGCAATGAAGGCGCGTCGGCCCCAGCGCCAGGCGCGTCGCGGACGCAGCGCGGCGAGGAATGCGAGCGCAGCACCAACCTGCAGGGGGTGCGTTTTCACGTAAGCGACACCGCGCCGGCCGGTGGCAACGGCGCGATCCGCTTTTCCCAGCGCGTCAGCGATTGGCGGCATCTGTACGGCAAGCGCAGCCCGCTGCCCGGCGATCCGCTCCTGCAGCCGGCCGCGCGCGAGGGCGATTTCAACTTCCGTCTTGGCCATGCTTTGCAGCAGCCCGCAACTGGCGGAGATCTTCTTCCAGTTCGGCAATGGTGGCGGCGAAAGCCTGACGACGCCGATTGATGCGTTGCATCGACAGGAACAGCAGCGCGCCGGCGGCGATCAGTCCGCCACCGAATCCGGCCAGCACGAGCACCCGGCTTTCCCAGTGAAGGACGAGCACGAGCCCGATGAGTACGATGATGCCGAGGCCGAAGCAGAACAGCGCCGAAATACCGAAGATCAGCGTACGTACGAGACGTACGCGTTCCAGTTCCAGATCGTTGCCGGCAAGTTCGATGCGCGTGCGCGCCGTGGCGACAAGCGTGGTCGCCGCGCCGCGCAAGGCAGCGAAGAGTCCGGGATTTCCGGCCGCTCCAGCCCCCGTTCCCGGGGTTGAACTCATCGACGGCTCAGCGACGGCCGATCAGCACGCCCAGCGCAAGACCGACCGCAGCAGCAACGCCGACGGCCTGCCACGGATGCTCATGAACGAAATCGTCGGTGGCGCGGGCGCAGGCCTTGGTCTTGTCGACCACTGCGGCCTCCGCATCCTGCAGACGGATTTTCGCGTCGCGCAGGCGTTCCTGGATACGTTCACGCAGTTCGCCGACCTTCTCGCCAGCCTGATTGGCGGTGGCGCGCAGGATTTCCTCGGCGTCGGCGATGACGATCTTCATGTCGGTAACGAGTTTGTCCTTGGAGATGGTTTCGAGATCGGTGTTTTCAGCCATGATGAGTCCTCTTCTTGACGGTGTTGATTTCTGTGCAGCGGGATCGATTAGCGTAGCGCGTCAGCGCGCGTTAGGCAATCAAGCGGCATAGTCGTAGTCGATGATCAGCGGTGCGTGGTCCGAAAAGCGACTCTGCTTCCAGATTGTCGCACTCTTTGCCCTTGCCGCGAGGTCTGGCGTGGCCATCTGATAATCCAGCCGCCACCCGACGTTTTTTGCCCAAGCCTGCCCACGATTCGACCACCAGGTATAGCAGTCGTCAGTGGTGTCCGGGTGCAGTCGCCGGTAGACATCGACCCAGCCGGCGTCGCTGATCACCTTTGTCATCCAGGCGCGCTCTTCGGGCAGGAAGCCTGAATTCTTCTGGTTCGACTTCCAGTTCTTCAGGTCGATTTCCTTGTGCGCGATGTTCCAGTCACCGCAGACGATGATGTCGCGGCCTTCGCGGGACATCTCCGTGAGCCGGGGCAGGAAATAATCCATGAAGCGGAACTTGGCCTCCTGGCGTTCAGGAGAACTCGACCCGGAGGGTAGATAGAGCGAAACGACCGAAAGGCGCTCGAAATCGGCACGGATGAAGCGCCCTTCGCTGTCGAACTCGCCGTGCCCGAGACCTTCGATGACACGATCCGGCTGCTTCCTGAACCACAGGCCGACGCCGCTGTAACCTTTCTTCTCGGCGCAGTGATAGTAGGCGTGCATCCCGCCGGGGGCGCGCATTTCGGGGTCGAGGTCGGTGGCTTGTGCCTTGACTTCCTGTACGCAGACGATGTCGGGATGCTGCGCGGATAGCCAGTCGGGTAACTGCTTGCGCCACGCGGAACGGATGCCGTTGAGATTGAGGGATACGATGCGCATCGGAAAAAATGTTTGAAGGGAGGGGTAATGCCAATTATTGCCGTTGTCGCCAGAGCCCAGGATGCGTAAGATTAACGGTTCGGAAACCGCCATCCGCGACCGATGGCTCATGCGAGGATCATGGACTTTCGCCAGCAATTCATCGAGTTCGCCGTCAGCCAGAATGTGCTGCGTTTCGGCGAGTTCAAGACCAAGGCCGGCCGCCTGTCGCCGTATTTCTTCAATGCCGGGCTGTTCAACGACGGGGCGTCGTTGAACCGGCTTGCCCAATTCTACGCGAAGGCGATCATCGCCAGCGACCTTTCCATCGATGTGCTTTTTGGCCCTGCCTACAAAGGGATTCCGCTCGTTGCCGCAACGGCGATGGCGCTTGCCCAGCAGGGGCGCAATCTGCCGTACGCCTACAACCGCAAGGAAGCGAAGGATCATGGCGAAGGCGGTACCCTGGTGGGGGCACCGCTCGCCGGGCGCGTGCTGATCGTCGATGACGTGATTTCGGCGGGAACCTCCGTACGCGAGTCGGTGGAGCTGATTCGGGCGGCTGGCGCCACACCGTGCGGCGTGGTTATCGCGCTCGACCGCATGGAGCGCGGCAGCGGCGTATTATCGGCGGTGCAGGAAGTCGAGCGCGATTACGGCATTCCGGTCGTGGCCGTCGCCACCCTTGAAGATTTGCTCGGCTTTCTCGGCAATCGTGTCGACCTCGCCGCCAACGCCACGGCAGTCGCTGCCTACCGCAAGGAGTACGGTATTGCGCGCGCCTGAACGCATCCTCCTGCTTGGCCTGCTGTTGCCGCTGCCGGCTGCGGCCGCGAGTAACATCTTCTGCTGCAACGATGAGCGCGGCAAGCAGGTGTGCGGCGACATCCTGCCCTTGGCCTGTGTCGGCCGCGCCTACCGCGAAATCAACCAGGTCGGGATGGTGGTGCGAATTGTTGAAGCGCCGCTGACGCCGGAACAGAAGGCGCTGCGCGCGCATGAGGAGCGCAAGAAGAAGGAAGCCGAGGAGGCCGTCAAGGAGCAGCGCCGTCTCGATGCTGCGTTGTTGCAGACCTACGGCAGCGAGGCCGATATCGAACTGATGCGCCAGCGTAATGAAGCCGATGTGCACCGGGAGATCAAGCTCGCCAACGAGAAGATCGCGATCGCCAAGAAGCGTCGCGAGAAATTCGAGAATGAGGCGGAGTTCTACAAGAAGAAGACCCTGCCACCGGATGTCGAGAAGGGGCTCAAGGATGCCGATTACGAAATCAAGGCGCAGGAAGAGTTGATCGACGCGAAGAAGCGCGAGTTCGATCTGATCAAGGCCAAGTACGACGAGGATCTGCGCCGCTTCCGCGAGATCAAGAGCCGCGTTCGCAGCCAGTGACAAACGCCGCCCGCAGGCGGCGTTTTCCGTGCTTTCCGGCGCCCCTTTCCGTCAGGACAGTTTCTTCTTCAGCAGTTCATTGACCTGCTGCGGGTTGGCTTTGCCCTTGGTGGCCTTCATCGCCTGACCGACCAGCGCATTGAACGCCTTCTCCTTGCCGGCCTTGAATTCCGCAACCATCGCCGCATTGGCGGCGAGCACCTCGTCGATCAGCGCCTCGATGGCGCCGGTGTCGGTGATCTGCTTCAGCCCCTGCTTCTCGATGATCTCGTCGGCAGTCTGACCTTCGCCGTTCCACAGCGCCTCGAACACCTTCTTGGCGATATTGTTGGAGATCGTGTTGTCGGCGATGCGCGCCACCAGCCCACCCAGTTGTGCCGCGGATACAGGCGAGTCGGCCAGTTCTTTTTCGTCCTTGTTGAGGTGTCCGGCGAGATCCACCATGACCCAGTTGGCACAGGGCTTGGCGGCATTTCTGCCGGCGGCGACGACAGCGGCTTCGTAGAAATCGGCGATATCGAGCGCGGCGGTCAGCGCCGTCGCGTCGTAGGCGGAGAGACCGTAGTCGGCCATGAAGCGCTGCTTCTTCGCTTCCGGCAGTTCCGGCATCGCTGCTTTCGTGCGTTCGACCCACTCACGCGAGATCATCAGCGGCAGCAGGTCGGGGTCCGGGAAGTAGCGGTAGTCGTGCGCGTCTTCCTTGGAGCGCATCATGCGCGTTTCGCCCGTGTCGGGGTCGAACAGTACGGTGGCCTGCTGGATCTTGCGGCCTTCCTCGATCTCGTTGATCTGCCACTGGATTTCGTAGTCGATGGCCTGCTGCAGGAAACGGAAGGAGTTCAGGTTCTTGATCTCGCGGCGGGTGCCGAGCGGCTCGCCGGGACGGCGCACCGAGACGTTGGCATCACAGCGGAACGAGCCTTCCTGCATGTTGCCGTCGCAGATGCCGATCCAGCGCACCAGCGCGTGCAGTGCCTTGGCGTAGGCAACGGCCTCCGCTGACGAAGCCATGTCCGGTTCGGTGACGATCTCCAGCAGCGGCGTGCCGGCACGGTTGAGGTCGATGCCCGACTTGCCGTGAAAATCCTCGTGCAGCGACTTCCCTGCATCTTCCTCAAGGTGGGCACGGGTCAGGCGCACCCGCTTCTCGTAGGCCTTGTCGCCTTGCCCAACCTGGATCGTGAGGCTGCCGCCAACGACAACGGGTAACTCGAACTGGCTGATCTGATAACCCTTGGGAAGGTCGGGGTAGAAGTAGTTCTTGCGCGCGAACACTGACTTCGGTGCGACTTCGGCACCGATGGCCAGACCGAACCGGATCGCGCACTCGACAGCGCCGCGGTTCAGTACCGGCAGCACGCCGGGCAGCGCCAGGTCGACGGCGCAGGCCTGCGTGTTCGGCGCGGCGCCGAAGGCGGTCGAGGCGCCGGAAAATATCTTGGAGCGGGTCGAGAGCTGCGTGTGGGTCTCGATACCGATGACGACTTCCCAATGACTCATCGTATTCCTTGTGTGCTCAGGTGCAGCGGCCGGTCTTGTTATCGATCAGGATTGGCCACAGGTATTCGAAGGCGTTGCCGTCGCATTTCGCCGTGCATTCATTGAAGGCAACGGTGACGCGCGTTCCCTGTTCCCACATGCGGACGGCACAGGTGTCCTTGGCATTCGTCAGGGTGACCGGATGGGTCGCCTGCTGCTGCGCAAAATCCTTGATGTTGAAGCGACAGATGCCGCGCTTCGGGATATTCACTTCCGCGGCGAAGGTCTTGACGACATCTTCCTTCACCTGAACGTCCAACCGACCGCGCGTTCCGGTCACCTCATCGCGGAAGGTGCAGCGGGTCTTTACGTTGAGCGGCTTGATCGGCATCGGCTTCAGATCGCGGCCGACCAGGTGCTTGAGCGGCTGTGATTCGATGCGTGGCTTCTCGACCTTTTTCGGGGGCGGCGGCGGTGGGGGCGGAGCAGGCTCCGGTTCGGGTTCGAACAGGGCGCAACCACCGAGTGCGAGCGCCAGTGTCAGAATGGCGATGCGTGTGAGCATGTGCTTACTCCTTCGGTTGCTGCAGGTGCCAGTCGGTGACCTGCTGGTAGCGATGTGCAACATTGAGCAGTCGGGCTTCGCCGAAATAATCGCCGATCAACTGCAATCCGACCGGCAATCGCGTCTGGCCAAGGTCGGAGAAGCCGCAGGGGATCGACATGCCGGGGAGACCGGCGAGGTTCACCGCGATCGTGTAGATATCGGAAAGATACATCTGCACCGGATCGGCCGATTTCTCGCCCAGACCGAAGGCGGTGCACGGGCTGGTCGGTCCCATGATCACGTCGCACTGCTTGAAGGCTTCCACGAAATCGTTGGCGATCAGGCGTCGGATGCGTTGCGCCTGCAGGTAATAGGCGTCGTAGTAGCCGTGCGAGAGAACATAGGTGCCGATCAGGATGCGCCGCTTGACTTCGGCGCCGAAGCCCTGTGCGCGGCTCTTCTGGTACATGTCGGCGAGGTCGCTGTACTCCGGGGCGCGGTAGCCGTAGCGCACGCCGTCGAAGCGCGACAGGTTGGAGCTGGCTTCTGCCGGGGCGATCACATAGTAAGCGGCGACGCCGTGCTGCATGTTCGGCAGCGAAATCTCGACCGTGTCGGCGCCAAGCTTCCGGTACTCTGCGATCGCGTCCTGCACGCGGGCCATCACGCTGGCGTCGCAACCTTCGCCGTAGAACTCCTTGGGCAGACCGATCTTCAGCCCCTTCAGCGGCTGTTCGAGATCGCGCGTGTAATCCTCGGTCGGACGCTCCAGCGAGGTCGAATCCTTCTCATCGAAGCCGGCCATGGCATTCAGCATCAGCGCGCAATCCTCGGCGGTGCGCGCCATCGGACCGGCCTGATCGAGTGAGGAGGCGAAGGCGATCATGCCCCAGCGACTGACGACGCCATAGGTCGGTTTCAGTCCGGTGAGATTGCACAGTGCGGCCGGCTGGCGGATCGAGCCTCCGGTATCGGTGCCGGTGGCCGCCGGCGCCATCAGCGCGGCCACCGCGGCGGCCGAGCCGCCCGACGAGCCGCCGGGAACGCGGCTTCTGTCCCACGGGTTCCTGACGATACCGAAATGCGAGGTTTCGTTCGACGAGCCCATCGCGAACTCATCCATGTTCGTCTTGCCCAGATTCACCGTGCCGGCGGCGTCGAACTTCTCGATCACTGTTGCATCGTAGGGGCTGACGAAGTTGCCGAGCATCTTCGAGCCGCAGGTGGTGCGCCAGCCTCTGGCACAGAAGATATCCTTCTGCGCGATCGGGATTCCGGTCAGCGGGCCAGCCAGCCCGGCTGCGATGCGGGCGTCGGCAGCGCGCGCCTGCGCGAGGCTCTTTTCGGCATCGACGGTAATGAAGGCATTGATTTCCGGATTCAGGCGGGCGATGCGGTCGAGATGCAGCTGTGTCAGCTCGACCGAGGAAATTTCCTTGTCGGCCAGGGCCTTGCCGAGTTCCTTGAGGGGCTTGCCGATCATTCGATCACCTTTGGAACCAGGTAGAGACCGGCTTCGGTTTCCGGGGCGATGGCCTGCATCGCCTCGCGGCGGTTTTCCTCGCTGACGCGATCCTCGCGTAGCCGCTGGGCGACATCCTGCGCGTGCGCCATGGGTTCGATACCATTGGTGTCGACGGCCTGCATGGCCTCGATCAGGGTGAAGATGCCGTTCAGATGGCCGAGCGTTGTCTCGGCCTCGGCGTCGCTGATCTCGATGCGCGCGAGTTGTGCAACGCGCCGGACCTGGGGAAGGGTGAGCGACATGGGAAGTGAACCTGCTGAAGTCTTATATCGGAAAGCCTTATAAGGTATCATAAACCCTTTATCCACCGCATCCCGACCCGTGCTTGCGGCTGGCGCCACACCGCAGATTAATACTGGAAATTCAAGAACATGTTCGGCTTCCTCAGCAAATACTTCTCCAACGACATGGCCATCGACCTGGGCACGGCCAACACGCTGATCTACGTCCGTGGCCAAGGCATCGTCCTCGACGAGCCCTCGGTTGTCGCCATCCGCCTCGAAGGCGGCCCCAACGCCAAGAAGACGATTCAGGCCGTCGGCAAGGAAGCCAAGGAGATGCTCGGCAAGGCGCCGGGCGCGATTACCGTCATTCGCCCGATGAAGGATGGTGTCATCGCCGACTTCACCGTCACCGAGCAGATGCTCAAGCAGTTCATCAAGAAGGTTCACGATTCCAAGCTGTTCTCGCCCTCGCCGCGCATCATCATCTGCGTACCCTCGGGGTCGACGCAGGTCGAGCGCCGCGCCATTCGCGAATCGGCAATCGGCGCCGGCGCTTCCCAAGTCTTCCTGATCGAGGAGCCGATGGCCGCTGCGATCGGCGCCGGCCTGCCGGTCGCCGACCCGACCGGCTCGATGGTTGTCGACATCGGCGGCGGCACCACCGAGGTTGGTGTCATCTCGCTTGGCGGCATGGTCTATGCCGGCTCGGTGCGCGTTGGCGGCGACAAGCTCGACGAGGCGATCATCAACTACATCAGTCGCAACTACGGCATGCTGATCGGCGAGAACACCGCCGAGAACATCAAGAAGACGATCGGTTCCGCTTTCCCCGGCACCGAGGTGCGCGAAATGGAAGTCTCCGGCATCAACAAGGCCGAAGGCATTCCGCGCAAGTTCACCATCTCGTCCAACGAAATCCTTGAAGCGCTGACCGAGCCGCTCAACAACATCGTCTCCGCAGTGAAATCGGCGCTGGAAAAGACGCCGCCGGAACTGGGTGCCGACATCGCCGAGAAGGGCATGGTCCTCACCGGTGGCGGTGCCTGCCTGCGTGACCTCGACCGTCTGCTGATGGAAGAGACCGGCCTGCCGGTGATCGTCGCTGAGGATCCACTGACCTGCGTCGCACGCGGCTGTGGCCTGGCGCTGGAAAAGATGGACAAGCTCGGCAGCATCTTCGCTTCCGAATAACGCCGTTTCGTGGCCGCCTTCGACCACTCGCCACCTCCGTTCTTCAAGCAGGGCCCGGCGCCGCTGGCGCTCTTGACGCTTTACGTGGCGATTTCCATCTCGCTGATGGTGCTCGATGCCAAGTTCCGTTACCTGGACATGGCGCGGCAGGCCGTCGCTGTCGTGACGCATCCCCTGCAGCAGCTGGCGCACGCCCCAGCGCGCGGTATTGCTCAGGCGGGCGAGTATTTCCAGTCCGTCGGCACCCTGCAGGACGAGAACCAGCGCCTCAAGCATGCCAAGCTGGAAATGGCGCCGACGCTGCTCCGCCTGCAGCAGCTGGAGGCCGAGAACACGCGTCTGCGTCGCCTGCTGGCGGTGCACGAGCGGCAACCGGCCGGTGGTCAGGTGGCGCAAATCCTCTATACCGCGCGCGACCCGTTTTCGCGCCGGGTCATCGTCGACAAGGGGCAGCAGGACAAGGTCGGTGCCGGGCTGCCAGTGGTTGACGATGCCGGTATTGTTGGCCAGGTGACGCGTGTCTATCCCTTCGTCTCCGAAATCACGCTGATCACCGACAAGGACCAGGCCGTACCGGTACAGATTGTCCGCAACGGTTTGCGTTCCGTGGTTTTCGGTCTCGGCAACGGCCAGCTCGAACTGCGCTTCATGCCGGCCAACGCCGACGTTCAGGAGGGCGATGTGCTCGTTACCTCAGGCCTCGACGGCATCTTCCAACCCGGTTTCCCCGTTGCCAAAGTGGCCAGGATCGAGCGCGAAGCATCGTACTCGTTCGCTCGCATCCTGTGCGTGCCGGTGGCCGGTGTCGAGAATTTCGGCGAGGTGATGATCCTTGCCGCGCGCACTGCACCGGCGCCGAGGCCGGAACCGTCCGAAGCCGTCGAAGGCGCGCCGGAGGACAAGGCACCCAAGGCGAAGAAGCGGCGCCCCGGCGCACGTGGCGCCGGAGGCCACTGAGGAGCAAGCGATGCAGACCACTTTTTCATCGTCGCGAATCCTGCTGCCGGTCCGACCCTGGTTCATCGCCCTGTCGATGATTGTCGCCGTCCTGCTCAATCTGCTGCCGACCGCCTGGTGGCCGGGCGTGCCCGACTGGGTAGCGCTGGTGCTGTGCTTCTGGTCAGTGCGCGAGTTTCGCAAGGTCGGCATGGGCTGGGCCTTCATCCTCGGAGCGGTCATGGATGTCGCCGATGCCAGCCTGATGGGCCAGCACACTCTGGCCTACGTGCTGCTCGCGTATTTCGCCTCGTCGCTGTCGCGCCGTGTGCTCTGGTTTCCGTTGCTGCAGCAGGCGCTGCAGATTCTGCCGCTGCTCGCCATCGTGCCGCTTGTCCAGTTCGCGGTTGGCATGCTGGCCGGCGGACAGTTCCCGGGTTTGCTCTATTTCGCGTGGCCGCTGGTCGGAGCCCTGCTTTGGGTGCCGCTGACCTTCCTGCTGCTGCTGCCGCAGCATCAGCCGGTCGAGCGTGACGCCAACCGTCCGATCTAGACCACGGGACTGTTCCCATGCGGCGCCGCCACCACGACGATTTTCACCACCAGGACGGTGATCTCGAACGCTTCCGCTTTCGACTCGGCTTTGCCGCCGTAGCCGTGCTGCTCGCCTTCCTGCTGCTCTTCGCACGCTTCGTCTGGCTGCAGGTCTTTCAGCACGAGTACTACACCACGCGCGCCGAGGGTAATCGTATTTCGCTGGTGCCGATCGTGCCGAACAGAGGCCTTATCGTCGATCGCAACGGCGTTGTCCTGGCGCGCAACTATTCGGCCTTCACGCTCGAACTGACACCGTCAAAGGTGCACGATCTGGAGACGACGATTGACGCACTGGCCGAACTGATCGAGATCCAGGCCAAGGATCGCAAGCGCTTCAAGAAACTCATGGAGGAATCGAAGAATTTCGAATCGATTCCGATCCGCACGCGACTCACCGAAAAGGAAGTGGCGATCGTCGCCGCCAACCGCTACCGCTTTCCCGGGGTCGAAGTGAAGGCCCGGTTGTTTCGCCAGTACCCCCTCGGCGAGAGCGGCTCGCACGCCCTTGGTTACATCGGTCGCGTCAATGACCGTGATCTGGAGCGCATAGAGCTTGCCGAGCAGAGTCCGAACTACAAGGGCACCGACCATTTCGGCAAGAGCGGGCTGGAGCAGAAATATGAGTTCCACCTGCATGGCCAGACCGGTTACGAGGAAGTCGAGGTCGACGCGGGCGGGCGAGCGGTGCGCATCCTTTCGCGTACAGCGCCGGTTTCGGGCAACAACCTGACGCTGACACTGGATAGCAAATTGCAGAAAGTGGTCGAGCAGGCTTTCGGCGAACGGCGCGGAGCGCTGGTGGCGATCGAACCGGAGAGTGGCGGCGTGCTGGCGCTGGTGTCGATGCCCGCCTTCGATCCCAACCTCTTTGTCGATGGCATCCGCAGCGAGGACTGGGACGCGTACAACACCAATCCTGACAAGCCGATGCTCAATCGTGCGATCTACGGCGCCTATCCGCCGGGCTCCACCTTCAAGCCGTTCATGGCGCTTGCGGCGCTGGAAACCGGCAAGCGGACGCCGCAGCAGGCGATTTCCGACCCTGGCTACTTCAATTTCGGCGGTCACCAGTTCCGCGACGACAAGAAGGGCGGGCACGGTATCGTCGACATGTACAAGTCGATCGTTCACTCCTGTGATACCTACTACTACGTGCTGGCCAACGATCTCGGCATTGACGGCATTTCCAACTTCATGGCGCCTCTCGGTTTCGGCCAGCGATCCGGCATCGACATCGAGGGTGAGTCCGAGGGTGTGCTGCCCTCGCAGGCGTGGAAGAAAAAGCGCTTCAAGAAGCCCGAACAGCAGAAATGGTACGCCGGCGAGACGATCTCGATCGGCATCGGCCAGGGCTATAACGCTTACACCATGCTGCAGCTCGCGCAGGCAACGTCGACTGTGGCCAACAATGGCGTCATGTTCCGTCCGCATATCGTGAAGTACATCACCGATACGAAAACCGGCGAAAGAACGATGATCGAGCCGGAACCGATGCGCATTCTGCCCTACAAGCAGCAGAACATTGACGTCATCAAGAAGGGCCTGGTGGGTGTGATCAAGGAAGGTACCGGTGCGCGCGCTTTCGCCGGCGCCGAGTACGAAGCGGCCGGCAAGACCGGTACAGCGCAGGTGTATAGCCTGAAAGGCGAAACCTACCAGGCTGGCAAGGTCAAGGAGCGCCTGCGCGACCATGCGTTGTTCATGGCCTATGCCCCGGCCGACAAACCGAAGATCGCCCTCGCCGTGATCGTCGAAAACGGCGGTTTCGGGGCCCAGTCGGCGGCGCCGATCGCGCGCATGGTTTTCGACTACTACCTGCTCGGCAAGCTGCCCAAGGGGGCTGCCGAGGAAGATGCCGCCGCACTGGAGGCCGACGAATGATGAGCTTCGTCGAAATCCGCCGCCGCCTCTGGCACGGCACCGTCGACCATCTCGATGCGCCGCTCTTCTTCATTACTGTCGCGATCATGGGGGTTGGCCTCGCCACCGTGTTCTCGGCGACCTACGACAGCCAGAACCGGCTGATGAGCCAGTTCATCAACATGGCGGTCGCGATGACGCTGATGTGGGGCGTCGCGCAGGTGCCGCCGCAGAAACTGATGCGTTTTGCGGTGCCGCTCTATGTGATCGGGGTTGTGCTGCTGATCCTCGTCTTCCTGTTCGGCATCAAGGTCAATGGCGCGCGCCGCTGGCTGAACATCGGCATCACCCGTATCCAGCCGTCCGAGATCATGAAACTGGCGATGCCGCTAATGCTCGCCTGGTATTTCCACAAATACGAGGCGGCGCTCAAATGGCGCCATTACGCAGTCGCGGCGCTGCTGCTGATGATTCCCTTCGGTCTGGTCGCCAAGCAGCCGGATCTCGGTACGGCCATCCTGATCGGTGCCGCCGGCTTCTACGTACTTTTCTTTGCCGGCCTGCAGTGGAAAGTCATCCTCGGGCTGGCGGCTGCCGGCGCTGCTGCGGCGCCGGTCCTGTGGAATTTCCTGCACGATTACCAGAAAAAACGCATCCTGACGCTGGTGGACCCCACCTCCGACCCGCTCGGCTCCGGTTACCACATCATTCAGGCAACCATCGCCATCGGTTCCGGCGGCACGATGGGCAAGGGGTGGCTGCAGGGTACCCAGACGCACCTTGAGTTCATTCCGGAAAAGCACACCGATTTCATCTTTGCCGTTTACTCCGAGGAGTGGGGGCTCGCCGGCAATGCAGTGCTGCTTGTCCTTTACCTGCTGCTGATCGGTCGCGGCATGATGATCGCGGCCAATGCATCGACGCTGTTCGGCCGCCTGCTCGCCGGCTCGATCACGCTCAGCCTGTTTACGTATGCCTTCATCAACATGGGCATGGTCAGCGGCATCATGCCGGTGGTGGGGGTTCCACTGCCGTTCATGAGCTATGGCGGCACTGCCCTGGTCACGCTGTGCACCGGTCTTGGTATTCTGATGAGCATCCAGACCCATCGCATGCTGGTAAAGAAATGAGAGCACTGTATTTCTTCGCCTCCGGAATGCTGGCGCTGCTGCTCGCCGCCTGTGGCAGCGCGCCGAAACCTGTTCCGGAAATATCGCCGGAGGCCGGCAAGCCGGCTGCCAAGACGCCGACCAAGCGCCCGAACGTCACCCTCAAGCGCGGCGGCGGTTACTACAAGGATGACGGCCCGGCCGAGGAGTTGCCCGACGGTCTCGATGAAATTCCCGATGCCGAGCCGCGGATCGAGCCACTGCACCGCTTCGCCAACCGTCCCTACGTCGTCTTCGGCAAGGAGTACGTGCCCAACACCAGCGTCAGGCCGTACCAGGAGCGCGGCGTTGGCAGCTGGTACGGCAAGAAATTCCACGGGCAGCGCACCTCGATCGGCGAACCCTACGACATGTTCGCGATGACCGCCGCACACCCGACGCTGGCGATTCCCTCCTATGCAAAAGTGACCAACCTTACCAACGGGCGCAGCGTCGTCGTGCGCGTCATCGACCGCGGCCCGTTCCACGCCGGGCGTGTCATCGATCTCTCCTACGCCGCTGCGCACAAGCTGGATTACATTCGCGGCGGCAGCTCCCAGGTCGAAGTCGAGGCCATTGTTCCTGACGCTACCGGACTCACCTATGCACAGGTATCACCATCCCAGCCCAAACCGGCGCCGACCCCGCCGCCGCGAGACGAGCGTAGCTCGCGCTACGAGCGAAACTCGCGAGACGAGATCGCCGACATTGCGAACAAGCTTGCGGCCGAGGAAAAGCCGGTTCAGGCTGCCGCTGCGATTGGCCTCAACGGCAGCAGCGGTGCCATGCCCGCGGGCGGTGTGTTGCTGCAGCTGGGTGCTTTTGCCAATGCCGACAATGCGGAAACCATGCGCCTGCGCATGCGTCGGGAACTCGATTGGGCGGAGTCCGAATTGCGCATCAACACCAGCGGTGGCATCCACCGCCTGCACCTTGGCCCCTATCCGGATCGCGCCGCGGCCGAGAAGGTTGCCGAGCGCATCCGTCAGGACTACGGGTTCAAACCGACCTTCGTGACGCGCTAGCCGCGTGACTCGGCGCCCGACGGGCGAGGACGCAGGATTTTCTGAACGATTCCCTCGCCGGCATCTGCATCGATGAAGTGCGCGGAAAGCTCGACCGCGATACGCTCTCCTCCGGCATTCAGGATCTCGCAGGCGAGTGGTGTGGACTGCCGCGCGGCAGTGTGTTCGGAAAAGAGGCGGCGATAGTGTTCAGCGTCTTCTTCCGGATGCAGGATGGTTTGCGGGCGGTTAAGCAGTTCGCCGCGTGGACGTCCGAGCAGGCGCGAAGCGGCTGGGTTCACATCGATGATGGTGCCGTCGGTCGCCCGCGCGATTACGACCGCCTCGTTGCTGCACTCAAAAAGGGCGCGCAGCCGGTTGCTTGTCTCGTTGAGGCGCTCGCGCACTGTGCTTGCCTCGTTCTGAACAAGCGCTAGTGCAACAAGATTGGCGACCGCGGCGGCGAACATCCGCTGCATCGGCGTCCAGCCCGCATGCGGGCCAACCTGCTCGATGCAGAGCACGCCCTGCAGTTCCCCGCGCACATGGATGGGAGTGTCGAGCATCGCCGTAATGCCGTTGGGCAAAAGATAATCGTGGCGAAACTCGAAAGTGCAGGGGTGCGTGGCAGCATCGTCGGCGACAATCATCTCCTCGCGCTGCAGCCCAGCGAAATAATGCGGATAGTTCGCCCGCTCCAGCCTCAGGCCAGCGCTATGCTCATTGAGCGACAGGCTGTACAGGTCCAAGCATTCCAGTGTGCTGCGGCCATCGGCGAGCGCCCACAGGCCGGTGCGCTCAACGATCAGCATGCGTGCGCACACTTCGGTCAGCATGCGCAGCGTCTCGTCGATCGGCCGTTCGTGAATGGCATCGCGCGCCAGCAAATTGAACGCGCCCTGCAAATCCAGACCACGCGCCGGAGTGGGGTTGCTGGATGGGTGGCGTGCCGCGTCTTGCATTGGGTGGTGATCTTCCGGATTGCCTAAATGCTGGATGGTAGGCGCGTGCGTATCCGCTGTGGAGGAACTATTTCACACTCCTGATGCCCCGCTACTGGCTTCATCCGCGAATTGTTCTGGCGCGTCGTTTGTCTATCTGTCCAACATTCGAGCGTTCACAATTCACCTCTCGCGCCGCGATCGACAATGCGGGATAATTCCCCTTCCCCGCCGTACCTCTCTTCATCTGCATCTCCGCACACCTTTCATGAAAATCATCGCCTTCCTGATCGCGCTTCTGCCCGCATTCCTGTCCTCGCTCGTTTTTGCGCAGCAAACACCCGTACCGCCGGCGCTGGCCGCCAAGTCCTGGCTGCTGATCGAATCCGGCTCCGGCCAGACGCTCGCCAGCCAGGCGCCCGATGAGCGTCTCGAACCGGCCTCGCTGACCAAGCTGATGACGGCCTATCTGACCTTTGCTGCGCTCAAGCAGGGCACGCTGAAGCTCGACCAGGGCGTGAACGTCTCGGAAAAGGCCTGGCGTACCGGCGGCTCGAAGATGTTCATCCGCGTCGGCACGCAGGTGCCGGTCGAAGATCTGATCAAGGGCATGATCGTGCAGTCCGGCAACGATGCCTGTGTCGCGCTGGCCGAGGCGATTGCCGGCAGCGAGGAAAATTTCGCGCAGATGATGAACCGCGAGGCGCAGCGCCTCGGCATGAAAGCCTCCAGCTTCCGCAATTCGACCGGCTGGCCTGATCCGCAGCACTACACGACAGCACGCGACCTCGCCATTCTTGCCGGCGCGCTGATTCGCGACTTCCCCGAGGACTACGCCAAGTACTACTCGATCAAGGAATTCCGCTACAACAACATCACCCAGCCGAACCGCAACCGCCTGCTCTGGCTCGATCCGACCGTCGATGGCGTCAAGACCGGGCATACCGAGGCGGCCGGCTACTGCCTGATCTCTTCGTCCAAGCGCGGCCCGCGCCGTCTGCTTTCGGTGGTGCTCGGTACAGCCTCGGACGCGATGCGCACGCAGGAATCGCTGAAGCTGCTCAACTACGGCTTCCAGTTCTACGACGCCGTGCAGCTCTATGCCAAGGATCAGGCAGTGTCGAACCTCAAGGTGTGGAAGGGCGCTTCCCCGACGCTCAAGGCCGGTTTCACCAGCGACTTCGTGCTCGCCGTGCCCAAGGGTTTCGGACCCAAGGTGCAGGCCGATCTCGTCTCGCAGCAACCGCTGATCGCGCCCGTGGCGGCCGGTCAGGTCGTCGGTACCATGAAGGTGAGCGTTGATGGCAAAGCCCACGGCGAGTATCCGGTCGTGGCGCTGGAAACGGTACCGCAGGCCGGCATCTTCGGGCGGGCGATCGACTCGGTTCGCCTCCTGTTCAACTGAGCGCCATGAACACGACCATCTGCTACCTCGACGGCCAGTACCTGCCACTCAACGAAGCGCGCATCTCGCCGCTCGATCGTGGCTTCCTGTTCGGCGACGGCGGCTACGAGGTCGTGCCGGTCTATTCGAGGAAGCCCTTCCGCATTGGCGAGCACCTCAAGCGCCTGCAGCAGACGCTGGACGGCATTCGCCTCGCCAATCCGCATACGCTCGCCGAATGGACGGAAAGGATTGAGCGCATCATTGCCGCCGCGCCCTTCGACGACCAGTCGGTCTACATCCAGGTGACGCGTGGCGCCGACGACAAGCGCGACCATGCGTTCCCGAAGGGCGTGCCGCCGACCGTCTTCCTTTTCACCGCGCCACTGGTGACGACGCCGGAAGCCGTGCGCGCCACCGGCGTCGCCGCCGTGACGACACAGGACACGCGCTGGGCGCGCTGCGACCTCAAGGTCGTCGCGCTGCTCGCCAACGTCGTCGCACGACAGGCCGCCGTCGAACAGGGATGCGCCGAAACCATCTTCATCCGCGACGGCATCATGATCGAGGGCGCGGCCTCGAACATCTTCGTCGTGAACAACGGCGTGCTGCTCGCGCCGGTCAAGGATCAGCGCATGCTGCCCGGCATCACCTACGACGTGGTGCTCGAACTCGCCGCCAAGCACGGCGTGCCGCACGAGGTGCGCGATATTTCCGAAGCCGAACTACGTAGCGCCGACGAAGTGTGGATGACCTCATCGACCAAGGAAGTGCTGCCGATCACGACGCTGGACGGCAAGCCGGTGGGAGTGGGCCAAAATGCAGGAAAACCCGGCGATCTGGCACAACGCATGCACGGCTGGTACCAGCAGTTCAAGGACGAGGTGATGCGTCGTGGCTGATGAAAACGCAAACCGGCAGGAAACCCTGCTCGAATTCCCCTGCGACTTTCCGATCAAGATCATGGGGCTCGCCAGCAACGATCTCGCGCAGGCGGTGCTGACGGTAGTCGTCAAGCATGCTCCCGATTTCGATGGCGCCACAATGGAAATGCGTGCGAGCAGCGGCGGCAAGTACGTCAGCCTCACCTGCACCGTGAAGGCGACTTCGAAACCGCAACTTGATGCGCTGTACATGGAACTGACCGCGCATCCGCTGGTCAAGGTCGTTCTGTAACTCGCGAAAACGCCGAAATGATCGTTCGCCAGCTCGGCCGCGCCGACTACGAGCCAACCTTCGCGGCGATGAAGGATTTCACCGCCACGCGCACGGCGGAGACGCCGGACGAGTTGTGGGTCGTTGAACACCCACCGGTGTTCACGCTCGGGCAAGCGGGCAAACCGGAACACCTGCTGCACGAGACCGGCATCCCGCTGGTGAAGATCGACCGCGGTGGACAGATCACCTATCACGGCCCCGGTCAGGTGGTGGTTTATCTGCTCATCGACCTCTCGCGGCGCAAGCTCAAGGTGCGCGAGCTGGTGAATCGAATCGAGCAGGCGGTGATCGACTGCCTCAGTGAGCATGGCGTGACGGCCGAGCGCCGCAACGGGGCGCCCGGCGTCTATACCGGCGACGCCAAGGTTGCGGCGCTGGGATTAAGGGTCAGAAACGGCTGCTGCTACCATGGCGTCAGCCTGAACGTGGATATGGATCTGTCGCCGTTCGCGGCGATCAACCCCTGTGGCTATGCCGGCATGGCAGTCACACAGACGAAGGATCTCGGCATTGCGCTGACGCCGCCACAAGCGGCCGAGGCGCTGACGAGACACCTCATTGCACAACTGGAGAAGGAAGCAGCATGAGCGAACGTGGCGTGAAGCAGAAGGGCGAACTGAAGACGGCCCGCATCCCGATCAAGATTGTCCCCCACGTTCCGCAGAAGAAGCCGGAGTGGATTCGCGTCAAAGCCGGCAACAGCTCCGGCCGTTTCGGCGAGATCAAGGCTCTGCTGCGCGAGCAGAAACTGCACACCGTCTGCGAGGAAGCTGCCTGCCCGAACATCGGCGAGTGCTTCGGCCGCGGCACGGCGACCTTCATGATCCTTGGCGACATCTGCACGCGCCGCTGCCCGTTCTGCGATGTCGGTCACGGCAAGCCACTGCCGCCGGACGCCAACGAACCCGCCAATCTTGCCGACTCGGTGGCCAACCTCAGGCTGCGCTACGTCGTGATCACCAGCGTCGACCGCGACGACCTGCGCGACGGCGGTGCCCAGCACTTCGTCGACGTCATTGCCGCCGTGCGCGCGAAATCGCCGAGTACCACCATCGAGACCCTGGTGCCCGACTTCCGCGGCCGCCACGAGATCGCCATCGAGGTGCTCGGCCAATCCCTGCCCGACGTGCTCAACCACAACCTGGAAACCGTGCCGCGCCTCTACAAGCAGGCGCGTCCGGGGGCCGACTACCAGCACTCGCTGACCTTCATGCAGGACTTCAAGGCCAAGTACCCGAACGTGCCGACCAAGTCCGGCCTGATGGTCGGCCTCGGCGAAACCGACGAGGAAATCCTCGAAGTGATGCGCGACCTCAGGGCTCACGGCGTCGAGATGCTGACCATCGGCCAGTACCTCGCCCCCTCCGGTCACCACCTGCCGGTCTCGCGCTATGTGCATCCCGACGTCTTCAAGATGTACGAGACCGAGGCGAAGGCGATGGGCTTCACCGGCGCCGCCTGCGGCCCGATGGTGCGTTCGAGTTACTGGGCCGACCAGCAGGCGCACAACGCCGGCGTCGCCTGAGGACGATGGGTGCGGCATACGCTTGTCGTGAGCCGCCGGACGGCTTAGGCTGATAGCCCTCGACAACCGACGGAGTACGCCATGCGCCAACGCTTTGCCGCCCTGCTTTTCGCCTTCCTCCTGCCAGCTGCCGTCCACGCGGCTGAGGTCACGAACAGCGAGGCAGCCTCCGGCCTCAAGGAAACCCTTACCCGCGGTGCAGAACTGGCCGTCGACCAGCTCGGCAAGCCGAACGGCTTCCTCGGCGACGCGCGCGTCAAGATTCCGCTGCCCGACTCGATCCGCAAGGCCGAAAAAGTGATGCGCAAATTCGGCGCCGGAAAATACGCCGACGAGCTGATCGAGACGATGAATCGCGCCGCCGAACTTGCCGTCGTCGAGGCCAAGCCGATTCTCGTCAATGCGGTCAAGAACATGAGCTTTGACGATGCGCGCGCCATCCTCACCGGTGGTGACGACGCGGCGACGCAGTATTTTCGCCGTGCCACGAGTGCCGACCTGACCGCAAAGTTCCTTCCCATCGTCAAGCAGGCCACCGCCAAGGTCGAGCTTGCCGACAAGTACAACGACTACGCGGGTTCTGCCGCACAGTTCGGCTTGATCGACAAGAAGGACGCCGATCTCGACCAGTACGTAACGAAGAAGGCGCTCGATGGCCTCTTCCTGATGGTGGCCGAACAGGAAAAATCTATCCGTCAGAATCCGGTGGCGACCGGCAGCGCGCTGCTCAAGAAGCTCTTCGGCGGCTGATCTCCGGATTGCCGCTGCTTGTGCGAGAGGCAGAGTCGCGCGAGTGAGTGCACACGCTTAAGTTTTCCCGTTTCATGACGTTAGAAAGTTCATGAAACAGGAATACTGGCGATGAACTCGGTACGCATGACCTCCAGGCCGCAGCACGTGCTCGAACGACCGGACGCAACACGCTTGCCGCGTCGCGATGAGCTGCCGCCGGTTGCCGGCGTCGAGGGCGTCGAGGCGGATCGCCGGCGCAGCGTTGGCGAGGAACTGAAGGCGGCTGCTGAACGTTTTCCCGTTCAGGTGCCGGACGATCTGCCGGCACAGACTCGCGCGCTGGTGGAGGCCATTGCCCGACTAGGCGACAGGGCCGGGAGCATCCTGCATCCACTCGATCGGCGCGCACTACGCCTTGTGGTTCCGGACCACATCGACGAGCAGGTCTAGTAGAATAGACGCATCGCAATCGACGGCGCCCCGCTTCCGCGGGGCGCTTCGTTTTCAGGCTTTGCCGCTTTCCCTGCTCCGCGCCGTCTGCCCGCATGTCTGCCCCGCTCACTGCTCAACTCAACGTTCCCCAGCGCGAAGCCATTCGCTACCTCGACGGGCCGCTGCTCGTCCTCGCTGGCGCCGGCTCGGGCAAGACGCGGGTGATCACGCAGAAGATCGCCTACCTGATCCAGGAATGCGGTATGAAGCCGTCGACCATCGCCGCGATCACCTTCACCAACAAGGCGGCAAGGGAGATGGAGGAGCGCGTCGGCAAGCTGCTCGAAGGCACCTCGACCAAGGGCCTGACGCTGTGCACCTTCCACGCGCTCGGCGTGCGCATCCTGCGCGAGGAAGCGAAGGCACTCGGCTACAAGCCGAACTTCTCGATCTTCGATTCGACCGACTGCTACGGCATCGTCTCCGACCTCGCCGGCAGCGTCGACAAGGCGACCATCCGCAAGCTGCAGAACGTCATCTCCAACTGGAAGAACGCGCTGGTGACGCCGGACATGGCGGCGAAGCTGGCCCAGGACGACACCGAGGCGCTGGCCGCGCGTGCCTACCGCGACTACGCGGCGACGCTGAAGGCCTACCAGGCGGTCGACTTCGACGACCTGATCATGCTGCCGGTCGAACTCTTCGAGAACCATCCCGAGGTGCGCGAGAAGTGGCAGAACCGCCTGCGCTACATCCTCGTCGACGAATACCAGGACACCAACGCCTGCCAGTACAAGCTGTTGAAGCTGCTGACCGGCGTCCGCGCCATGTTTACGGCGGTGGGCGACGACGACCAGGCGATCTACGGCTGGCGCGGCGCCGACATCGAAAACCTGCGCGGCCTGCCGCGCGACTACCCGGCCCTGAAGGTGATCAAGCTCGAGCAGAACTACCGCTCGACGGTGCGCATCCTGAAAGCGGCCAACGCGCTGATCGCCAACAACGAAAAGCTGTTCGAGAAGCGGCTGTGGTCCGACCTCGGCCACGGCGACATGATCACGGTCACCGCCTGCAAGGACCCGGAGGCCGAAGCCGAATCGGTGGTGATGAAGCTGCAGGCGCATAAGTTCGAGCACCGCACGACCTTCTCCGACTACGCCATCCTCTACCGCAGCAACCACCAGGCGCGCATCTTCGAGCAGTACCTGCGCAACCAGAAGGTGCCCTACCTGCTCTCCGGTGGGCAATCGTTCTTCGACAAGGCCGAGATCAAGGACATCACCGCCTATCTCCGACTGCTCGCCAACCAGGACGACGACCCGGCCTTCATCCGCGCCGTGACCACGCCCAAGCGCGGCGTCGGCGGCAGCACGCTGGAAGCGCTCGGCACCTATGCCGGCGAGCGCCACATCTCTCTCTTCGCCGCCGTCTTCGAGGAAGGCTTCGCGCACCGTGTGCAATCGCGCCAGCTCGACCCGCTGCTCGAATTCTGCGAGTTCATCAACCGTATCGAGTGGCGCGCCAAGAAGGAACCGCCGGGGCAGGTGCTGCCCGACCTGCTCACCGCCATCGGCTACGAGAGCTGGCTGTACGACCACGAGGAACCGCGCGCCGCGGAAACCAAGTGGAAGAACGTGCAGGAATTCGCCGCCTGGCTGACGAAGAAAGGCGAGGAGGACGAGAAGACGCTGATCGACCTGACGCAGACGATCGCGCTGATCAACCTGCTCGACAAGGGCGAGTCGGACTTCGACGGCGTCCAGCTATCGACGCTGCACGCGGCCAAGGGGCTCGAATACAAGCATGTCTTCCTGGTCGGCATCGAGGAGGGCCTCTTGCCGCACCGTGAATCGCAGGACCCGGTGAAGATCGAGGAAGAGCGCCGGCTGATGTACGTCGGCATCACGCGCGCGCAGCGTAGCCTGCATGTCACGCACTGCGAGAAGCGGCCGCAGGGCAAGGAATGGAACCCGTGCGAGCCGTCGCGCTTCATCGACGAAATGGGCAAGGACGACCTGCGCTTCTCCGGCGGCAAGGCGGCCGGCGCCGAGCCGGACAAGGCCTCATCCAGCGCGCGCTTTGCGGCGATGAAGGCGCTACTGGCTGGAAACAGCGCCGGAAACAAGTCCTGACACTCCTGTCACGCGGCGTTACATCGCGTCACTCATCTCCTGAAACCGCGGCGCAACGTGCCGCGTTGATTGCTGCAAGGCCGGAACGAAAAGCCGGCCGAGCGAGACAATCAAACCAAACGTCAAGGAGATTCAAAATGCTGAAGAAGATCGCTGCCCTCACCATCGCCGCTGCTTTCGGTACTGCCGCTTTCGCACAGAGCGCTGCTCCGGCCACACCCGCAACCCCTGCAGTGGCAGCCAAGCCTGCGGCGGAACCGGCCAAGCCGGCGACGCCCGCTGTGCCGGCAGCCGCTGCGCCTGCCGCTGAAAAGAAGGCTGACGTAAAGGCCGAGCCGAAGGCTGAAGCCGCCAAGTCTGACGCCAAGAAGGCGAAGAAGGCTACCAAGGCGAAGGGCCATGAGAAGAAGGCCGAAGCTGCACAACCGGCGCCGGTCGCTGCTCCCGCTGCCGCCGCCCCGGCGACGCCGGCCGCCACTCCGGTCGTCAAGGCCGCTGAAGCCAAGCCGGCCGAAGCAAAGAAGTAAGCGCTTCGCTGCCAACAAAAAGGGGATGCCTCGGCATCCCCCAGACTGCTGACAAAGCCTCCAGAAATGGAGGCTTTGTCGTATGCGCTGCGTGATATGATATCGGCATGTTAAGAGAACCGACTCCGACGCAATACGAACTGGAAATGGTGACGCTGGAAGAGCTGGTTCCAGCCGA
>JAKLLG010000003.1 GCA_023150275.1 Rhodocyclaceae bacterium | reverse complement strand
CAGGCCAGCGCTTTGCCTTCGGCTTCCTCCAGATTTCCAGTCGCCCAGAACACCCTTGCCGTTCAGCTAACTCTTCCCCTTGTCGGGCGAGTAGAGGACTTCCACCTCCAAGTAAGTGCGCCCTGCCGGGCGCACCAAATGAAAAACCCCGACCGGCTGACCGGTCGGGGTTTTCTTTATTCGTGGTGGCGTGCAGTTTACTACCGAACAACTTGCTATTGGGGTCAATGAGCACTGCTGCGGTCATCTGCGCACCTTCGGCAGTCAGTCAAACCCCAAGCAGGCGACGCGCCAGGAGTGACTGCATATCCCGCCGACCGTCTGCGATCACATAAATGTAGACCTTCTGCGCCATGACACGATAGATCACTCGATAGGGCTTGAAAGCGGTCTGCCGATAATCCCGGATGCCGAGGACCACCAGTTCCTTGGGGTAGGCGCCGCGCTCAGGAAAAGTTGATAGGCTCTCTACGACTTCCAGTAAACGATCCAGCACATAGTCGGCATTGGCCTTGCAATCAAATTCCGCGATGTAGTCGTAGATCGACTCCAGATCCTGCTCGGCCCCTTCGGTCAGCAAGACCTCGTATTTGCGCCTCGCCATTACTTGGCTGCCTGTTTGGCCCGCAATCTTGCGACAACCTCACCCACGGGCTTGACCTTGCCAGCTTCAATCTCCGCATTGCCGAGCGCCAGAATCTTCAGCAGCGCCAGCGTTTCCTGTGTTTCTTCGTAGGAGGCGACGTCCTGAATGACCGCCTTGGCCTCCCCGTTCTGGGTGATGACAAGCGGCTCCCGCCCCTCGGTCAATTGGGCCAAGACTTCGGCGGCGTTCGCCTTGAGGTAACTGATGGGTTTGACTTGCGATGAGTAGCGCATGACCTGACTCCTTGATCTGAATAGGACTCAATATAGTCTTTATTCAGTCCTACCGCAACAATCGATCAATCCCCTCCTGCACCCAACCAAAGCTCAGATGTTCCTGCTCCAGCCGTAGTCCTTCACGGATACGGTTGTCGCGCAGGTCGTTGTACAGGCTCAACTCCTCCGATGTCAGTCTGTGCAAATCGCACCGCTGCGGCTTGTCCTCCCGTCCCCAAAAGGACACGTGAGCATCAAGCGAGGCCCGATCCATGAGAAACGAATCGACGTGGCTGAAGTGACTCCGCAGTTGATCCAGGATGGCAAAGCCATGGGTATCGATGTCGCCCCAATAATGAATGGCACACTGCTCTAGCCACCGAGCCTGGGCGAGTGCGCCCCAACCGTATCCTGAACCAAAGATAGCGATCGCTCCTGGTACGTTTGGCAAGGCCAGGAAGTTGGTTTCATTCTCGGTGATGAATACCCGCCGCACATCGATAGCCAACTGGCTGAAACTGCTGGCGTCCAGCGTGATGTCCGGGCACGACGTGCCGCCGATGGCACGAATCCCGGGATCGAGGACTCGGAAGCGAATCCTCGTGGGTTTGTCCAGAAAACCATACCGGGCGGCAAACTGCGCAACGCCGGTCCTGGTGGTTTCCACGCTGTCCACAGGCACAGCCAGGTCAAGCAACTCAGCCAATACAGCACGATGTGTCTCGATGAACTTGCTGTGCACGCCAGGCAAGTCCACTTGGCGCAGGTAGACCGCCGGCCGTGGATGCTTTCTGACCCAATCCACCACGGCCAGCAAACGAGGCCATTCACCCGCCAGTTCGAGGGCCTGCAATGGTCTCTTTTCCAGCCAGGGCATCAAGGAGGGATTTTGCTGCCTGGTCATCTCAACCAGGCTTGAAAACCGATCCCACTCGCGGCGTTTGCCGAGCCAGCCCAGCGCATCATCCATCGAGTCAACCCAGCAGCTCGACGGGAGCTTCTGCAATCCCTGCACCCGGTGGCGAATCTCCTGCCACTCCAAACGCAAGGGACTGGCGTTGGCCAATTCCGCAGCCCAGGTGCGCACGGCGTCAAACCGCTCGGCGATGTCCGCTGACGCGGGGCCCTTGATGGTCAAGCGCAATGGGAAACGGGTGTTGCCCGTCACGGTATCCCGCAACAACTCCCCTCGTTCCCATAGCCGCGCCAACTGCGCTTTCAATTCCTTTGGGGTCGTCCACGTCACTGTGGAATCTCCTGCGCGGACTGCGGCGCCACTGGCGCTATCGCTGCAGCATCCCTGGCCTTCTGCGCCCGGTACTCTTCGATGGACAGGTTACGCAATTTGGAGGCCCGACCGCCCTCGTTGTGCACGAACCCTACGCTGGACACAAAGGGCTCGATGATGTGGATTTTCTGCAGCGGCGTAACAATCAGCAGTTGCAGGTTGAGTTGCCGAAACAGCTTCAAACCGTATTGCGCCGACTCGTCCGAGCCACGCCCAAACGCCTCGTCGATGACCACGAAGCGGAAGGAGCGCGAGCGCACCGAACCCCATTCCAAGCCGAACTGGTACGCTAGGCTGGCGGCGAGAATGGTGTAGGCCAGTTTCTCCTTCTGGCCGCCCGATTTTCCGCCCGAATCCGAATAGTGCTCGTGTTCCGTATTGTCCTCGCGCCAGCGCTCGCTGGCTGCGAACAGGAACCAGTTGCGCACATCCGTGACCTTCGCAGTCCAGCGCCGATCCTGTTCCGACAAGCCATCCCGTCCACGGAACCGGTCGATGATCGCCTTTACCTGAAGGAACTTGGCTTCGGAATACTGGGCGTCGTCTGACCCAGTCACCGCACCCTCGGTGCAGGCGCGCAGATCCTGCTGGAAATCGCGAATTTCGGCATCGGGGCTGGCCTGCGATTCCAGCACGATGTAGCGTCCAAGGTTGTAGTCGATTTCCGAGAGCGACTTGTTGATGTGGGCGATGCGATCCTTGATCGTCTCGCGCTCGCGTGCCAACTGAGCATTGAAGTTGGCAATTTCGTTGATGGTGTTTACGTTCAGCAATTCCTTGAAGCGTGCCACGAAACGTGGCAGATCATCGCGATTGAGCTGCGTCAGCAGATTTTCGAACTCGAAGGCGGCTTCCAGGCTGGCATCCATCTCGGCCGTCTCAAGTTTGAAGGTTTCCTTGAATGACGCCATCGCCTTGATGATCTTCTCAGCCAGGCGTTTGAGCTTCAGATCCTCGGAATCGATCCGCGCTTGCAGCCAGGTGCGTATGTCCTGCTCGCGGTTGTCGCAGGATTCCACGGTCAGCTGGTGTTCCCCCAGGGCCTCGGCCCGCATAGTCTCCAAGGTGGCCGACAGCCGCGCATCGACAGCGGCGTCCTGGACCAGTAATGTCGTCTGCTGGCGCAGTTCCTGTGCATCCGAGCGACGCTGCTCCACCTTGGCGCGTCGGTCGCGCACGGATTGCAGTTCCTCTTCGATGCCCTTGAGCGCCTGCTGCAGTTCCCGCAGGCGTTCATTCAATTGCTTGAGGACATCCGATGCCTGCTCCAGCTTTTGGCGCTCGTCTTCAAGTGCTGCGATGTCCGTCGCCACACTGACCCAATCGATTTCTTCGAAGCTCGTGAACTCTTCCAGACGTGTCAGTGCGTCTAGTCTGGTCTGCAGCCCCTTGCGCTCGCCGTCGATCTTGCCGATTTGGCTGCCCACCTCGCCGAGATGGCTTTCGAGTTGGCGACGCTTGGCTTCCAGCGCGGCAATCTTGGCGCTATTGCTCCAGCCGAGCACGTAGCGGCTGCGGTCATCGATGCGGTGCCGGTCATCCTTCTCGTGCCGGCCAGTCGGGTCTTTGATCTGGCCTGCGCGGGTGATGGCCCGCGTTTCCCGGCGGAACTGCTCCTGGGTGGCGCAACAGGCCACATCAAAACGATGGGCGAGCTCACGCTCCAGCCAGTCGTAGTGGGGTGAATCGGGCTTGATGGCGAGTTTCCTCACCAATGAGTCACGGTGCAGTTCCGGCAAATCCGATGTTTTGCGGGGTCGAACGTGGAAATAGACCAGGCGCCCGCGCAGATGACTGCCATCCACCCACTCGGCAACCGCCTTGTAATGGGCATCCGGCACAAGCAGAGCCAGGCCGAAGCCGCGCAGCAGTCTTTCGGCCGCGCCTTCCCAGTCGCGCTCCTCCTCGCGTACCTGGATCAACTCCCCCGCAAAAGGCATATCGTCCACATCCAGGCCCAGCGCAGCGCTCAGAGCAGCGCGTATCTGAATCTGCTGGTCGTCAATGTTGCTGCGCCGGCGTTTGAGACTGTCGATTTCCGCAGTCAATCGTTCGTGCTCAAGTTTTCCCTGACGCAAGCTCACGCCATGCTCGGTCAGCGTGTTCTGGAGGTCGGCGTCGCGGTTTTGGACATCTTCCCGCCACGTCTTGAATTGCGCCCGCTGCGCGGCAAAGCCGGCATCGTCGCGGGGCGCAGACTCGCCTAAAACGGCCGCCAGTTCACAGTAACGCCCATCCTTGGTCTTACGTACATCGCGCAGTTGCTCTTTCTTGCGGATATCGGTGGCAAGCCGCTCCAGACGGTCGCCTCCGTTGTCATTGATGGCCTGCTTCAGTTCATCGACCTGACGGCCTTGCTCTTCGCGCGTACCGTCCAGGCGTCGAACCTGCCCATCGACCTTGTTCCACTCTTCATCGAGCAGGCCAAGACGTTTGTCCAGCAATCCCAATTTGAGGCTGGCGAAGTGCGCACGTAGGCCGTCGCGACAATGCCGAAGATGATTCACCTCGTTCACCAGCTCGCCATGCCGCTTGCAATCGGCCACCAATGGCGTCAGCAATTCCACCTGTTGCTGAGCCTTGAGCACGGCCTGATGGGCACGGTTGAGATCGTCGAAGTGTCCGATTAGTGCCTGGATGCGCGATGCCACCTCGAACGGCTCCAGCATATGGTTACGCACGAAGTCGGTCAGATTGCCCACCGACTTCATCGACACCGTCTGGTGGAACAGCTCCAACGCCTGATCATTCTCAATGCCAAAGCGGCGCCTGAACCACGCGGCATAGGGCGGAAAGCTGTCGTGCAGTTCGGCGCCGGTCCCACGCAGCCGCTTGCGCAGGGCAGCGATGTCGGTGCCGAAGTTGGCGAAATCCTCGGCAATCGACAGGCTGCGCTCGGCCCCGAGGAAGAACCGGGCGGGCTGCCCTTGCGCCTCCTTCATCCAGAACACTTGCGCCAGGCTCACCGTCTGGTCGTAACCCGCGTTGTGAAACACGCCCAGGATGACGGAATAGCTGTTGTTGTCGCGCAGGGATACCGGCTTGGCCACCCCAGTGACCTCATTCCGTTCGGATTTGTAGTGCCCCAACACGTAGGAACGCAAGGTTCGCTCCCTGCTGTCCGCTCCGGCGGCCTTGTTATAGGCAATGCGATGGGCTGGCACCAGCAGCGTGGTAATGGCATCCACCAGCGTGGACTTGCCGGAACCGATGTCGCCAGTGAGTAGTCCATTCTTGCCGTCCAGTTGTAGCGTCCAAACCCGGCTGTCGAACGTGCCCCAATTGAAAACCTCCAGCCGGGAGAGACGAAAGCCCGACAACGCATCGTCCGCCATGAAGTCCAGTCCCAGAGACTGCGCCTCACTCATCGCGCACCTCCTTGGCCGATGCCGCGCCGGACAGGGCGGATTGGTAGGCCGCCAAGCGGGCATCGAACTCGGCCAGCCACTGTGCGTCGACAAAGGCCTTCAGGATGCGCCGAACCTCGAAATTGGCCTGCCCTGCCAAGCCACCACTCGCAGGCTTGAGCTTGTGCAGAAAGCCTAGTTCCACCACCTTGTTGATGGTGGTTTCGATCTGGTCGATCAGTTTGGCCTCGTTGGGCCCATCAGGCAGGAAAACCCGGACCAACTCGACGATCTCATCACGCGATAGCACCAGACGCGTGTCGCCGCCGCTGGCATCGAATTCGGCCAATTTCTTGCGCAGCAAGGCCAGCAACAAACTCACCGGAAACGACAAGGGGCGACGCGCGACCAGGCGGGGCAAGCGCGGCGTCGGATCATCCTCCGCAGGCTCCGGGCGGCTTTTCAGGAAGGCATAACCCTCGGCCTCATCCAGCACCAGTTCCAGATTGAGCACCGCTACGTAGTCCCGAACGCGCGCTTGCAGGTTCAGCAATGCCGCCCACTGGCGCTCATCCTGCTCCCGGTACTGCACCCCTTTGAGCAGCCCGATCAACAACGACGACAGATCCGGCTCGGATGCGGCTGCAAGTGTGGTTATTGCGCTGGTGAAGTCTTGTTCCATCCCTGTTGAATTCCCTGGTTCGTTCTTGGGTCAGCGCATGAAAATCACCCGAGGCAAGCGGGCCGTGCGACTCACAGCTTCACCACGATCATCTTCTGCCTGCCAGTGAATGGCTTCTGACGTGTCCTCATCCACCACCGCGTTGAAGGCATCGCTGCCCAACTGCAGGTAGGCCACCAGTTCTGCCAAGCCCTGCTGCAGGGGCTGGGAGGTCACCAGTTCGCGCAAGGTGATCTGTGCCCTATCCTGCAAGGCATGGCGGATGTGCCGGGTCAGCCTGGCCTTGTCCACCACCACCTGATCGAATAAGGCGGATGGGTCGATATCCTCTTCCCCCGCCATCAGTGCCAGGTTGGCAATGACCGGTTTCACCGGCGGCGTAAACAAGGGCCGCTCCATCGCCAGTTCGATATCGGCGCAAGACTCTGCCATCTCGATCACGGTTCCCGTCGGCGGCGCTTCCCGCAGCGCCAGCGCCTTGCTCTCAATGCCGTGCAGAATATCCATGATGCGGCGGTTTTCCAGCCAGGCCTGGTCATCGAGAAAGCGGCGCAGTTGTTGCGACAAGGCCGCCACTGTGCGTTGGGTGTGTTCGCCGGCCTCCATCCAATCGTAATGCACGCGGCGGGTACGGTTATCGGGCTGCAAGGCAGCCACCGCCGGAAGCTGAAGCACCCGTTCCAACAACTCGGTCAACTCCTCCTGGCGGCGGCTGGAAAGCAGGAAATCCCAGAACGCGCGGAAGCTCTTGCCCTGATCGGAATCGGCAATCGCGTCGCGTTCGCCCATGATGTCTTCCAGTAGCGCCCCCTTGCTTCCTTCCCACAGCGCAATGCGCTCGCGAACACGCCGGTCCAACTGGCGGAAGTTGTGCTCCACCTCGCGAAAGTCGGTGAGCAACTCGCGCGCGCCCTGCATGAACTGCTGAAAGCGATCCTTCAGCGCCGTGTCATCCAGCAGCGGCACATCGCCCGTCAACACGCGGGCAATCTCGGCATCGATTTCGTCACGCTTCTTGTGCAGGTCGGCGATGCGCTTGGCCGGGTCGGCCTCGCTACCCTCGCTCATCTGCTTGAGCAGGTCGAACAGCGTCAGCAGGCGCGATTCGGTGCCGACGAACTGCCGCTCGGAAAGCTGCGCCAGCCAGGCGATGGCCCTCTCGGTCGCGGGCGTGAGGTCGAATTGCGCCTCGTCGGTGCCGGGCTTGTAAAACTTGCGCAGCCAGCCCTTGTCCGGCGATGCCCAGTCGTTCAGATAGTCGAGCGCGGGCTTGGGAAACGCGGTTTCGCCGAGCTGCAGACGCAGGGCGTACAGCTCGTCCTCCAGCGCCTCGGACAAATCGGCGGCCGCCATCACCCGCACATTGGGCACCACGAATACGCGGTGCAGAAAGCTCGCCACCAGCGGCGCATGGTCCGAACGCAGCAGCCGCCAGGCGGGGTGGCGGGTGCGCAGGGCGTCGAGGGTGGCGAAATCCAGCGTCATGGGGCGCTCGGCTCGGCGGGCGTGAACAGCGCGGATTCGAAGGCGGCCCAGGCGGACTGGCGCAGGGTGCTGGCTTCGGCGCGTTTGGCTACGGCAGTTGCTCGCGCGGATGCCACGCCTTCTATCAGCCGCTCCTGAACTTCGATATCAGGCAATGGAAATTCGAGACCGAGCAACGAAGGCTTGGAGATGTTTTTCATTGTCGGTGACGTGCCCGTCAGGCGCGATTCGATTTGCTCTCGTACTGAATGCAATTTCATCGCTTCAGCCAAGAAGCGCGGCAGCAATTTGCCATCGGATCGGAAACGCACGCGGAAGATCTTGTCACACAGCATCAAGTGTGGCAGTGTCGATTCGACGTAGGCACAGGCACCCACATAGCGCACGACATTTGCGCGGCTGATCAGAACATCACCCGTCTTGACCTCGCATTCAGGCCGAGCCTTGAGACTGGCCGGGAGCTCCTTGTTCTCGGTGGCATCGAAGGTTCCAAACGATACCGCCCCGAGCTTGAGGACGCCCCACTTGCCTTCACGGGCAGGGTGGTCGTGACACTTCGGGCTCCATCCATTTTCCAGATCGGCCACCAGATCGCCAAGACGGGCAATGGGCCATGAATGCTGATGCTCAGGCCCGCTGGTCGAGGATCGCAAGATGCTCTCGTGGCTCCAACGCTCCACATCCTTGAACCGTGCCACGAATACCGGACGATCCGGTAAGGGCGGTGGCGGGGCTACGCCCAAGGCGGTTTCGAAGGTCTGCCAGCCGGCACGCTCGATGGTTTCGGCTTCCCGCTCAAGTTGCGCGGCACGGATCAGTGCGTCAGCGTAGGCAGTAATCAGCGCATCCTGTTCATCCAGCGAGGGAACGGGAATTTCGAGACTCAGAAAACCTTCCGGCGTGACACGCTTGCGGCCGCTGGTGCCGGATGCCTTGCGTTGCAGATCGGTCTTGAAGTGGTCGGCCCGCAGCAGATGATGCAGGTAGTCGGGGCGCAGCTTGGCTGCCCTCGGTGTAAAGACCGGATATTCGGTGGTGACCACCGCCTTGGGGATGCTCGATGGAATCAGCCCGACCGCGCCATTGCGCGCATCGATCTTCGAGAACGCGAGGTCGCCGGGATAAGCAGCGAACATCGCCCCCTTGAATGCCTCGGCACGCTCGCGCGGCAGCACCTCGCCCGAGAATTTGATGGTGATGGCCTGCCAGTCACCGAGCGCACCAGTGACACGCACAGGCTCATGGCGCGGAATAACGACATCGCTCAGCGGCAACACAGGGAAGCCGCTGGCCCGCACCGCGCCAGCTTCGTTTTCAATCCAGCGTTCTATTTCCCTCCACCGCCGGATTACGCAGTGGAGGGCGCCTGAAAATTTGGCGTGGCCTTCGGCTGCGCGCCTTGCGCCAACCAGTCCTCAAATTCGCGATAGGCTTTGAGCAGATCAGGCAACTCGCTCGCCACCCCCTCGCCGGTTTCCCCGGTGGAGGTGATGCCCACCGTCTTCGGCGCAGCCACGAAAACCGGGTAGTCGAACAGCTCGCGCACCCGCGCCCACAAGGCGGCGGTGTGGGCTTCATCGATGGCGCGGTACCTGGCTTTCAACTCCGAGAGCAGGGCGTCGCTGCGCTTCTGCACCGTTGTTAGCGCGGCGGTGGCCTGCTTCTTCAGTTCGGCGGCGGTCTTCTTGTGTTCCTTGGCCGCTTCGCCCTGCCAGGCCGGTTTTCCTTGCACGGTGGGCTTCGCCTGGCGTGGGTAGACGGGTGATTCCCCGCTTTGCCATAGCGGCAGCGTGCGACAGATTCCCAGAGCGGCCAGCTCATCCAGCAGGCGTTGCGCCTCGGCATCTTCGCCGGTGACAATGCGCGGTGCATACGCCGTGTGCTGAGCACTGCGCTGCGCGGCAAAACCGGTATCGAGTTCGGCATGGGCCTGTGCCCATACGGCTTCCCAGTGCTGGGCCTCGGCCTCGGTGAATTTGCGCAGGAAGACCAGCGAGGCCTTGACCGTGGCGTTGCTGGAACGGAAGGTTTCTTCCGGCAGGCTGACCACGGCCAGCAACTTGGCCTTGCCCTCGGCCCAGCGGCGCAACCAGGCCAGCGAGGGATTGTTGAGATTGCCGTCGGGCAGGACGATGCCCATGCGGCCGCCGGGTTTGAGCAGGTTCAGGCAGCGTTCGACGAAGATCAGCTCGGTGGGGCGGTTGTTCTTGGCCTTGCCGATCTCGAACAGATCAAGGATGGGCGTCTTGGCGGCAGCGGCATCAAGCAGGCTCTGATGACTTTCTTCCCAGGCCGCCCCATAGCCGCGCTCGCGACAGCGCGTGAGATAGGCTTCGTCGTTGGGCACGCGGGTTTCATCGCTACCGCCAACTTTCTGGTCGCTGCCCACGTTGGAGCCGAACGGCGGATTGGTCAGCACCAGGTCGAAACGGCCATTGAAGATGCCGTTGATGTCGAGCAGGCCATCGTGATAGTGGATGCCGCCGTGCCCGTCGCCGTGCATGATCATGTTCATCTTGGCGGTGCGGGCGGCGCGCGGTTCGGCATCGGTGCCATAGATACATTGCCAGGCCAGGCGCCCCACGCGGGTGTCGATGGGCTTGTTGTTGTCGTCGCTGGGCAGCAGTTGCCGGTTCAGGCGCGAAAATGCCTCCTCGATCTGCCGTTCTTCCTCCTCCTCAGGTAGCGCCAGCGCTTCGATGCGAGCGCGCTCCTCATCCTTCTGGCGCTGGATGTCGGCCACGATCTGGGCGCGGACGTGCTCGAAGGCACGGATCAGGAAACCGCCGGAGCCGGATGCCGGGTCACAGATGAGCTGCTTTTCCTGCGGATTGAGCAGGTCGACCATGAACTCCACGACCGGACGCGGCGTGAAGAACTGCCCCAATTCGCCTCGGAAGGTGGTGCCGAGGAATTTTTCGAAGGCCAGGCCCTTGATGTCGTCGCCGGTCTTGGAGAGGTCGAAGCGTTCCAGTTGCTTGACGATGCGGCGGAAGGTTTCCTCCGAGATATCGAGCTTGTCGGCGGTAGTGAACAGGTCGTCGGTGCGGTAGTAGGTCTTGGTTTGGTCGAACAGGCCATCGTGCACCGCCGGATCGGTTGGCAAACGAACGGCGGCACGGCGGTCGAGGTAGTCAGTAGTAAACGTGCCGTGCTGGCCGGAACGCTCCACATACATCTTGATGAACAGAATCTTGGAGATGGTGTCGAACGCGCGGCCCGGGTCCATCTTATGCACGTCGCGCAGGATGCTGTGACAGACGAACAGCAAGTCCTGGAATTCCTTGCGGTTGAAGGTACGCAGGGATTCGCGGATTTCCTTCAGCCGCTTGGCATCGCCCCAGTCCGTGGCCTTGGGGATTTCGTTGATGGCGACGAATCCGCCAGGCAGGCCGGGCACCAACTTGAACACGGCAGTGTGCCGAGCATTGGTGGCGATGAAGAACTCGCAGCCGGTGGCGCGGGTGTAGGACTCGCCCTGGTAGTAGTCGCGCTCCTGAATCTCGATGGTGTCGGTCTTGCATTCGATGACCAGCACCGGCGTACGCCCGGCTTCTTTTTCCGCAGCGGTCTGCCAGATCACGATGTCGGCACGCGGACTCTTATGACCATGCTGCGTACGCCGTTCCTGATCCATCTGCTCCAGCGCGTAGCCGTAATGCTCCACCAGCGTGCGGATGAACTTCTGCCGAACGATTTCCTCCGGCCTGGTGGTGACATCTCGCCATTCCTTGCGCAGCGGAATCCACAGCCAGTTGCCGTCCTGGTGCAGAGCATCGGCTGCCGGCGGAAACGGCAGGCTGGGTTGATTTGTCGGTTTCTTGGTCTTGGCCATAATCAGCTCTGCTTTTGTTGTGTTTCGTCCGCGCCTCCCGCGCGTACCCACTCATCGACCTCGGAAATCTTGAACTTCCAGAGGCGCCCAACGCGATGCCCAGGTAGCCCCTTGCGGTCAATCCATCGGTATATCGAATCGCGTGTCACGCCCAGATGCTCGACGAGTTGCTCGACGGATACCCAAGGCTCACTTGCTGCGGCCTCTGAATGCTGCTGATCGGATCGCATAGAGTCGTAATCGATGGCAAAGATTGCAATCTATCAGGTATGGCCTTTCCGGGGTAGTGTTTGATGCAAACCGCATCAGAAATAGCTTGGCTTCCCTGTAGAACAGCGCGTTCATGTACTTGTCGTCAATCACACCAGGGAACCCACGATGAACGCCAAGCCAACCGCCCTCGACGCCTACTTCGCCCGCACCGCCGCCATCCACACCAAGTTGGAACGGCTGCAGCAACTCGCCGACGACCATTTCGGTCATGACCCCGATGCCATCCATTGGGGCCACGTCGGCGACCTCGGGCGGGTGGAGGCCGGGTTGGACGAGTTGCTGGCGATATTCGGCGGCGACGGTGAACGCCTCGACCAGTCGTTCAACTCCATCGACGCCCAGCGGGAAGCCGGGCAGGCGTTCATCGCCAGCCAGCGCACTGAGGGTTGGATTCCGGTGGTTGATGACTACGACGATGGTGGATTCTCCGGCGGCAATATGGATCGGCCAGCCCTGAAACGACTGCTCGCCGATATCGATGCCGGGAAGGTCGACATCGTGGTGGTGTACAAGATCGACCGGCTGACCCGCAACTTGGCCGACTTCGCCAAGATGGTGGAGTTGTTCGACCAGTGTGGTGTCAGTTTCAGCGCCGTCACACAGCAGATCAACTCGGCCACGTCGATGGGGCGGTTGATGCTGAACATCCTGCTCTCGTTCGCCCAGTTCGAGAGGGAGGTGACTGGCGAGCGCATCCGCGACAAGATCGCTGCCAGTAAGGCCAAGGGGATGTGGATGGGTGGCACGCCACCATTGGGCTACGACGTCTGCAACCGGCAACTAATCATCAACGAACCCGAAGCCAAGATCGTGCGCGGCATTTGGCGGCGATTCGCGGAATTGCGGTCGACCACCGAACTCGCCCGCGAGTTGAACGCCAACGGAGTGACGACCAAGGCCTGGACGACACAGGATGGCGTCTTCCGTCCCGGGCGACCGATCACGAAACAGAACCTCTACAAGATGCTGAGGAATCCGCTGTACATCGGCGTCATCCGGCACAAGGGCAAAGATCACCCTGGCGAGCACTCACCTATTCTGGATCAGGCGTTGTGGGATCAGGCGCAGGCCATTCTGGCTGAGGATGCGCATTTGCGCGCATCGCAGACCATGACCCGCCACGACAACGAACCCATCCTGCGCGGCCTGCTGTTCGCGCCCAACGGCGACCGGATGTTGCCGACGGCGACCAAGAAGAAGTCGGGCAAGCGGTATCGCTACTACCTGCCATACTCGGACAAGAAGCTCGGGCGCGGCACCAACCCCTTCGGCATCGTGCCGGCCGAGCAGATCGAGGCGCTGGTGCTGGAGCAGGTGAAGTCCGCCCTGCAGGCGCCGGAGATGATCCAGGCGGTGTGGGATGAGGTCCAGAAACTGGACGCCACGGCGTCGGAGCCCGCTGTAGTGCTGGCGATGCGAAACCTGTCGGCGGTGTGGAACGAGATGTTTCCGGAAGAACGGTGCCGGCTGGTGAAGTTGCTGATTGCCCGGGTGCAACTCAAGGACGAGGGAATCGACATCGAATGGCATCCGGCCGGGTGGTCGGCGCTGATGGCGGAACTGGCGCCGAACAGCATCGGGGCGGAATTGCGTGAACTGGAAATGGAGGAAATGGCATGAGAGGGCTGGAGCAAATCGGTCGGGCGCAATCGAGCACGGCAAGACTCGACGAGGGCATCAAGCTGACCACATTCATCCCGATGCGCTTCGTCAGGCACAAGGCGCGGAAGGTGGTGGTCGAGCCGACAACGCCAGGGCGGATGGCATCGCCGCTGAATCCCGGGCGGCCGACGTCGGTCGACGAGAATCTGATGACGGCGCTGGCCAAGGCATTCTTCTGGCAGGAGATGCTCGACTGCGGTCGGGTGAAGAACATGACCGAGTTGGCCAAGGCCGAAAAGGTCGGGCTGGCACGGATGCAGAAGATGCTCAAGCTCGCCCGGCTGGCACCGGACATCGTCGAGGACATTGCGCGCGGTCGGCAGCCGGTGAGACTGTCGTTGCTGTTCTTCGTGGAAAACCCGTTGCCGGATGACTGGAACGAGCAGCGGGCAGTGATCGGCGGGCTGGCCAATTGACCGTGAGAACACGTTCGAAACCCCACTGCTATGCGTTGTGTGGTGCAAACCGCCACCCGGAAACCCGCATGGTTACAAGGGGGCGAGCCTTGACCGGGCTAGACAAAAACAGAGAAAAGAGAGGAGTTCAGGTGGCCGGCGGGGCGAAATCAGGGCCTTCCGGCGATCATCGAAATTCGCACCATCCGCGAAACCCCGCCACTGCTGGCCCTTCGCGGGCATGAAAAAGCCCGGAGCATGTCCGGGCTTTAAGGTACTGGTGGAGAGGAGGAGGATCGAACTCCCGACCTTCGCATTGCGAACGCGACGCTCTCCCAGCTGAGCTACCCCCCCACGAGAGAAACGAATTATAGCCACTTCGCCAGTCATTTCAAAGCACTGGCACGCCTCATCGCCGGCGGGAACCGGCCACCCCGAATCGCTGTCCAGAGGGATATCTCCGGGAGATTGCGATGACCCAGCACTGTGACCTGTCCACCCGCCGCTGCGTTCCCTGCGAAGGCGGCGTCCCCGCGCTCGACGAGGCTGCGGCCCGTCAGCGCCTCGCTGCGCTCGACCACTGGTCGCTTGGCAACGGCCGGATCGAGAAGACCTTCCGCTTCAGGAATCACCACGAGACGATGGCCTTCGTAAACGCCCTTGCGTGGATCTCGCACCGCGAGGACCACCATCCCGAACTGACGGTGGGTTACGCCGACTGCGTCGTGCGCTACTGGACGCACGCCATCGGTGGCTTGTCGGAAAACGATTTCATCTGCGCGGCCAAGGTCGACCGCATGTTCGGGATCTAGGCGCCCCCCCAAGCGCACTTGTTGGCTCAGGCGTACCCCAAGAGTAATTGTTCGCTCAGGCGCCTGCGCCGGCGAGCGCACGCCGCAGACGGTCGGCGACAGCGAGCCATTCGGGCGAGGACGGAATGGCCTCGACGACGATCAGGTCGACGCCGGCATGATCGAGTTCGCGCAATGCGGCGTAGAGATCGTGCGCATAGCCGACCGGTTCCGCCGGCAACATCTTCCAGGCATGGGGGAACCCGGCCTGCGGCGGCTGGGAATGCGCCAGCACGCCGCAGCGACGACCGCTGTGCCGCATCGCGTTCAGCAGCTCGAGCAGGCGCCCGGACTCGACGCGGCGCATCGGCGTCAGCGGCGCATAGTGCGCTTCCAGCGACCCCGAGGCACGCGGCGCGGCAGCCGTCGGCGCGGCCGGCAACACGCCGCAGACCGCCGCGATCGCGGCGGGCGAGATATGGCCGGGGCGCAGCAGCACAGGCTTGCCGGAAGAGAGGTCGATGATCGTCGATTCGATGCCGACGGCACAGGCGCCGCCCTCGAGCACCAGGGCCACGGCATCGCCGAGCTCCTCGCGCACATGCGCGGCGGTGGTCGGGCTGATGCGGCCAAAGCGGTTGGCCGACGGCGCCGCGATGCCGCCGCTGCCGCCGGCCACGGCAAAGGCGCGCAGCAGTTCGAGCGCCACCGGGTGGCCGGGCACGCGCAGGCCGACGGTATCCTGCCCGCCGGTCACCGCATCGAGGACGCCGGGGGCGCGCTTGAGAATCAGGGTCAGCGGGCCGGGCCAGAAGTCCTCGGCGAGTTCATAGGCCAGGTCGGGAACATCGATCGCCCAGCGGTCCAGATGCTTGGCGCCGGGAAGATGCACGATCAATGGGTGATCGGCCGGGCGGCCCTTGGCGGCGAAGATCTTGGCCACCGCCTGCGGATTCGCCGCATCGGCCCCGAGGCCGTAGACCGTCTCGGTCGGAATGCCGACCAGTTCGCCCGCTTTCAGGAGCGCCACGGCGCGATCGATCTCGGCGCCGCTCATCCCAGTTTCTCCGCCAGATAGGCCGTGACCCGGCGCAAGGCATCCTCGCGCGCCTCGGGATCGGGGCCAACCGTCACCCCCTGGCCGGGATTGACGCCATTCGGCACCTCGCTGCGCACCCGCAGCTTTCCGCCGGGATTGTCGAAATCGTGATAGGCGCCCGGATACAGTTTCAGCACCACCTGCGGGCTGCGGCTCGCCAGCGCGCGGCAACTCGCGGCCGGCGTCCAGTCGTCGGCCTCGCCGATCAGGATCATCAGCGGCGAAGTCGGCCGATAGGGTTCCGGCCGCCTGGCCAGCGTCGTGCAGCCGGGATAGAAAGCCACGGCGGCGGCAAAAGGCCGTTCGTTGGCCGGCGTCTCATCGAGGGTATAGAGCGCCGTGCCGGCACCGTGCGACCAGCCGAGCAGTGCGATGCGCTCGGCGGCCACATCGTCGCGCGCCGCCAGCCAGGCTTTCGCCGCCCAGGCATCGGCAACGCGATCAGCCTGGCGCAGGGGACGGTCCTTGTTCGGGATGGTGCACAAAGTGCGGATGCCGCGCGCCGAAAAGCTGTCGACCAGCAGCACCGCATAGCCCTGGCGGGAGAGATGCTCGGCCCACATGGCGTGGCGGGCACCGATCGCCCCCTCCCGATCGAAGGGGCCGCCGCAACCGTGCATCGCCACCACTGCCGGGCGCCGCCCGCCGTGGCCGCCCTGGGCGGCATAGAAATAGGCATCCAGCGCCAGCGGCCCGTCGATCCGGACCCTTTCTGCCACCTGCGCCACCGCGCTGCCCCACACGGCAAGCAGCAACAGGCCGCAATGACGCAGCAGGCTCATTCGTCGCCGATGCCGATGGCCGCGCGGGCATCCATCGCCGTCTTCACCGCCCGGTCGAAATCGCCGTCGAGCACCGTGAAGTGCGCCATCTTGCGGCCGTGGCGAGCGTGGTGCTTGCCGTAGAAATGCAGCTTGAGATTGGGGAAGGCGTGGAGCTTCGACCAATCCGGCTCGCGATAAATTTCTCCGTCGAACCACAGGTCGCCGAGGATATTCACCATCACCGCCGCCGAGTGCGCGCGGGCGTCGCCGAGCGGCAGGCCGCACAGCGCTCGCACCTGCTGCTCGTACTGGCTGGTGACGCAGGCATCCACCGTGTAGTGGCCGCTGTTGTGCGGGCGCGGCGCCATTTCGTTCACGTAGAGCTGGCCGCGGCTGACGAAGAATTCGACGCCAAGGGTGCCGATGTAGCCGAGTTTCTCGGCGATACGCTCGGCGTACTCGGCGGCGTTGTCGCGCAGGCACGCCGAGCCGCGCGCCGGCACGATCGAGACGTCGAGGATGCCCTTGCGGTGGCTGTTCTCGGCCGTCGGAAAGCATTTGACGACGCCGCGCTCGTCGCGCGCCAGCACCACCGACACTTCATAGTCGAGGTTGAGCTTCTGTTCGAGGATGCAGGTCTCGCCCTTGAAGGCGCGGAAGGCGGCCAGCGCTTCGTCGCGGTCGTTCACCACCGCCTGCCCCTTGCCGTCGTAGCCGAAGCGGGCCACCTTGAGAATGCCCGGGAAGAGGCCGGCATTGGCGTTCCTGAGGTCATCTTCCGTGTGAATCGGCGCAAAGGCGCCGTGCGGCAGGCCGTGGTCGCGCAGGAAAGTCTTTTCGGCGATGCGGTTCTGGCACACCGAGACGGCGGCGGCCGAGGGGCGCACCGGCACGAACTTGGCGAGGTAATCGAGCGTATCCGCCGGCACGTTCTCGAACTCGGTGGTGATCGCGGCGCAGTGCTGCGCCAGCTCGTCGAGCGCGGCGTAATCGTCGTAGGCGGCCTGCAGGTGGCGTTCGGCAATCTGGCCGGCCGGGCTGTGCGGGTCGGGGTCGAGCACCCAGACCTTGTAGCCGAGTTCGTGGGCGGCAGAAACGAAGAAGCGGCCGAGCTGGCCGCCGCCGAGCATGCCGAGGGTGGCGGGAGGCAGCAGCACGATCACACTTCCGGCAGCTTCATGGCCAGCACCTTATCGGTCTGGGTCTGACGGAAAGCGGCAAGCTTCCGCGCCAGTTCGGCGTCGCCGTTGGCCAGCATCGACACCGCGAACAGCGCGGCGTTGGCGGCGCCGGCTTCGCCGATGGCGAAGGTGGCGACGGGAATGCCCTTCGGCATTTGCACGATCGAGAGCAACGAATCCTGGCCGGAGAGCGCCTTCGACTGCACCGGCACGCCGAGCACCGGGATCGTCGTCTTGGACGCGAGCATGCCCGGCAGATGCGCGGCGCCGCCGGCACCGGCGATGATCGCCTTCAGGCCGCGCTCGGCCGCCATCGCGGCGTAGTCGAAAAGCAGGTCCGGCGTGCGGTGCGCCGAAACGACGCGCGCCTCGAACGGCACACCGAATTCCTTGAGCATCACGGCCGCGGCCTGCATGGTCGGCCAGTCGGAGTCGGAACCCATGACGACGCCGACGACGGGATGTTTGGGCTGAGTCACTGGGCACTCCTTTCGGCCGCTTCGAGCGTATTGGCGAGCAGCATGGTGATGGTCATCGGGCCGACGCCGCCGGGTACCGGCGTGATCGCGCCGGCCACTTCCTTGACGCCGTCGAAATCGACGTCGCCGCACAGTTTGCCATCGGGCAGACGGTTGATGCCGACGTCGATGACGACGGCACCGGGCTTGACCATCTCGGCGGTCACGAACTTCGGCCGGCCAACAGCGGCGACGAGTATGTCGGCACGCTTGGTATGGAAGGCGAGATCCTTCGTCTGCGAATGGCAGATGGTGACGGTGGCCCCGGCCTGCAGCAGCAGCATCGCCATCGGCTTGCCGACGATGTTCGAGCGGCCGATGACGACGGCCTCGGCACCCTTCAGATTGACGCCGGCTTCCTCGAAGAACTTGGTGACGCCGTAGGGCGTGCACGGGATGAAGCGCGGCTGGCCCTGCATCAGCGCGCCGACGTTCTCGGCGTGGAAGCCGTCGACATCCTTCTCCGGCGCGATGGCTTCGAGCACGAGGTCGCTGTCGAAATGCTTCGGCAGCGGCAGCTGGACGAGGATGCCGTGAATCTTCGGATCGGCGTTGAGTTCGGCGATCTTCGCCAGCACCACGTCCTGCGCAACGTCGGTCGGGTAGACGATCTTCTCGGAATGGAAACTCGCCTTCTCGCAGCCGGCGACCTTGTTGCGCACATAGACGGCGGAGGCAGGATCTTCGCCGACCAGGATCACGGCGAGGCCGGGGCGCGTGCCTTTGGCGGCGAGCGCTTCGGCACGGGTCTTGAAGTCGGCGCGCAGCTTCTGCGCCAGGGCGTTGCCATCGAGGATCGTTGCGGTCATCTTCGTACCATCAAAAGAAAAGGGGAAAGGCGAGAGGTGTCTCTCGCCTTTCCCTTTGATCGGATTGCGTATTTTACCGCAATCAGGCCGTAGCCGGTTCTGCAGTGCCTTGTGTCTTGGCGGCCTCTGCGGCAGCAGCACGGCCGGCGGCGAAAGCTTTTCGGTTCATTTCGATGACCTGCTCACCCTTCCTCGAAAAGCGCTGCAGCACGCAGTTTTCAAGCACTTCGGCCGAGAATGGCAGGTGGTCCGCGATGGCGCCGAGCATGACGGTGTTGCCGAGGCGGATATTGCCGAGTTCATTGGCGATCGCCGACGCATCGAAGGAATAGACGCGGGCACCGGAGGTACGCATCTCGCCGATCGGGTCGGCGGGATATTCGAACAGTCCGAGTTCGACGACCGGCGGCGCCAGGTTGCCGGTGTTGATCAGGGCCAGCGCATCCGGCCGCATCATGTGGCGCCAGCGCATGCCCTCCGCCGCCTCGAAGGCGAGCAGGACATCGGCGGTGCCCGGCGCGATCTGCGGCGAGAGCACCTTCGGCCCGAAGCGCAGGTGCGACGAGACGACGCCGCCGCGCTGCGCCATGCCGGCGACTTCGGTTTTCTTGACGTCGTGGCCGAGGGCGATTGCCGCTTCGGCGAGGATCTCGGTCGCCGTCATGACGCCTTGGCCACCGACGCCGACGACGAGGATGTTGGTGATGTCACTCATGCTGCCTCCGCAGGGCCGCCCCAAGGGGGCAGCGTCGTATTCATTGAAAGCCGCGCATGCGGCTGCACCGTCATCGCCCCCTTCCACGGGAAGGGGGTCGGGGGGAAGGTTCTCATCTCAGTGCCTTTGCAGAGCCTTGATCTGGATGACCTTGTCCGCATGCACGATGGCATCCGGCGCGCACGGCTGCACGCACAGGCCGCAGCCGGTACACACCGAGCTTTCGATGCGCACCCAGGCGAGGTCGACGGTCTTGCCCGAGGGCTTCACCACCGAATCGCGCCTGGTCACGTGGATCGCCGGGCAGCCGGTGTCGAGGCAGTTGCCGCAGCCGGTGCACTTGTCGTCGATGACGGTGTAGGGCTTCAGGCCGTGGTAGTGATCGACCAGCACGCAGGGCTGGTTGGTGATGATCACCGACGGTTCCGGAATCTTCGTTTCCTCGCGCACGGTCTTGAACAGCGTCGGCAGCTCGTAGGGGTTCACCACGTGCACCCGCTCTTCCTTGACGCCGAGCGCCTTCACGATCGCGGCGAAGTCCACGCGCGGCGCCGGATCGCCATGGATGTCGCGGCCAGTGCCCGGGTTGTCCTGGCCGCCGGTCATGCCGACGGCGCGGTTGTCGAGCAGCAGCACCGTGACATTGCCCTTGTTGTAGACGATGTCGAGCAGGCCCTGCATGCCCATGTGCATGAAGGTCGAGTCACCGATCACGGCGACGATCTTCTTGTCCTTGTCGCTCTCGCCACGGCCCTTGTCGAGGCCGAGCGCCATGCCCATCGAGGCGCCCATCGAGATGCAGGCGTCGAGCGCGTTCCACGGATGGCCGAAGCCGAGCGTGTAGCAGCCGATGTCGCCGGAGATGGTGATGTTGCGCAGTTGCGCCAGCGTGTAATAGACGCCGAGGTGCGGACAGGCAACGCACATCGTCGGCGGACGCGGGAAGACTGGCAGCGGCGCGACGGCGCGCGCGGGTTTCTTCTCCGGCTCGACCACTTCCTCGCCGAGCAGGCGGCCGATCGCCGGCTTGAGTACGTGCGGTGCCAGTTCGCCCTGCCGCGGCAGGATTTCCTTGCCGATGACCTTGATGCCCTGCGCCTTGATCTCGGTTTCGAGCAGCGGCTCGACTTCCTCGACGACGACGCATTGCTCGACCGTCGCCGCGAAGGCGCGGATCTTTTCGAACGGCGCCGGGTAGGAGAGACCGAGCTTGAGCACCGGCGCCTCCGGGTAGGCTTCCTTGATGTGCATGTAGGCCGGGCCGGAGGTAACGAAGCCGACGCGGCGGTCGCTGCCGGCATCGACGAAGTTGAGCGCGGTCACTTCCGCCTCCGCGCGCAGGTCAGCCTCGCGCTGGAACATCAGCGGAATGCGCTTCTGCGCGGCGCCCGGCACCATCACCCAGCGCGCCGGTTCCTTCTTGAAGCCGGCGGCGACGTGCGGCACGCGCTCGCCAACGGTGACCAGTCCCTTCACGTGGCAGATGCGCGTCGTCATGCGCAGGATGACCACGGTCTGGAAGCGCTCGGAGAGTTCGAAGGCCAGCTTCGTCTGTTCGTAGGCTTCCTGCGAATCGGCCGGCTCCAGGATCGGCACGTGCGCGAAGCGGCCCCAGAAGCGGGAATCCTGTTCGTTCTGCGACGAGGACAGGCCGACGTCGTCGGCGACGGCGATCACCAGGCCGCCGGCGACGCCGGTCAGCGTCAGCGTCATCAGTGCATCGGAAGCGACGTTGAGGCCGACGTGCTTCATCGCGCAGAAGGCGCGCGATCCGGCCATGGCGGCACCGAAGGCGATTTCCAGCGAGGTCTTCTCGTTGACCGCCCACTCGGCATAGAGATCCGGATAGGTCGAGATGACTTCCAGCATCTCGGTCGCCGGCGTGCCCGGATAGGCCGCCGCCACCTTCACCCCGGACTCCCACACGGCGCGCGACACCGCCTCGTTGCCGGACATCAGAAGCCGGCTCTGCGCCGGCGCGGGCATGACTGCCGCCATGGGGTCTCCTTGTCTTGCGAATATGATTCAAAAACGAGGGCACAAAATAGCGATTGTGTATCACTTTCACGTTGATTCAGATCAATTCGTGGCGATCAGGCACTAAGCAAACGCCCCAGCAGTTCCTGCTCGATGTCGCCGGCCGCTTGTGGCCGGAAGTAGAAGAATCCTTGCGCAAAGTCGCAGTTCATCTCGCGCAGCGCGTCGCGCTGCGCGGCAGTCTCCACCCCTTCGGCGGTCACTTTCAGGCGCAGGGCCTTGGCCAGCGCCACCACCGTACGGACGATCGCATCGTCGTTCGCGTCGCGCACCATGTCCATGACGAAGGATCGGTCGACCTTCAGCTTGTCCACCGGGAAGCGCTTCAGATAAGCCAGGCTCGAATATCCGGTACCGAAATCATCGACCGACAGATGAAAACCGGCGTCCTTCATCCGGCGCAGCGTCGCCATTGTCAGTTCGCCATCCTGCATGATCGCCGTCTCGGTAATTTCCAGCTCGATACGCGCCGGATCGCTGCCCGTCTCCGCGAGAATCTCGCTGATCACATCAACAAGGCGCGGGTCACGGAACTGCATCGGCGACAGGTTCACCGCCAACACTGGCACATGCAGCCCAGCCACATCCCACGTTCGCAATTGCTGGCATGCGGCACGAATAACCTGTTCACCAATTGCGGCGATAAGTCCGGCCTCCTCCGCCACGGGGATGAAGCGCATCGGCGGCACGAGTCCGAGCTCGGGATGGCGCCAGCGCACCAGCACTTCCATACCGGCGATCGACTGATCAGCCAGATCGATCCATGGCTGAAAGTAGGGCACGAACTCGCCGCGCTCGATCGCCCGACGCAGTGCAATCTCGATCTGGAAATACTGCTCGGCGCTCTGCGTCATCGCCACTTCAAAGCGGCGGATCGCATTGCGCCCGGCGCCCTTGGCAGCGTACATCGCCGCATCGGCATTTCTCAGCAAGGCGTCGGCGCTGGCGCCATCGTTCGGGTAGAGGCAGATGCCAATCGACGGCGTGGCGACCAGCTCGTGGCCGGCCACGCGAACTGGCCGCTGCAGTACCTCGTGCAGTTTTCCGGCGATCAGCTCGGCATGCTGCGCCAGATCGAGGCAAGGCAGCACGACGACAAATTCGTCGCCGCCGATGCGCGCAACGGTATCGCCTGCACGCAGCACGCCAGTGATGCGCTGCGCCACTTCCTTGAGCAAGGCATCGCCGGCGTGATGGCCGAGGGAGTCGTTGATGTTCTTGAAGCGATCAAGATCGATGAACATCACGGCAGCCATCAGGTTCTGTGCCGCGGAGTTCTCGATCGCCTCACCAAGGCGCCGGGCGAGCAGGGTCCGATTCGGCAGGCCGGTCAGGCTATCGTGGTGCGCGAGGTACTTGAGGCGCTGCTCGGCACGGCGACGTTCAACCATTTCCGCCTCAAGCTCCGCGGTGCGTTCGCGCACGCGCACTTCGAGCTGCTCATGTGAACGTTTCAGCGCCTGCTCGGCCTCCAGCCGCTCGGTGATGTCGGCGGCCACCAGCAGGAACCCGCGCACCGGCCCCACGCCGTGGTGCAGCGGCGACACCGAGAGTTGCACCGGCAAGGTCGTACCGTCGCGGCGGCGGAACCGCCATTCGCGCTCATCGATAGTGCCCAGGCGCGCGCGTGCGAGCAGCACATCGAGCGCATCGATGGCTTCGTAGCCGAGGTCGGCGAAGAGCGCTTCACGCTGCTCATCGATGGCGCTCGTATCGATGAAGGTATCCGTCGGCAACGCGCGCGCAAGCTCGCCCGCCGACCATCCAAGCAGCTTTTCGCTGGCCGGGTTGGCGGTGACGATGCGCCCGTCGCGATCGGTGGCAATAATCATCAGGTTGGCGCTGTCGAGGATCGCACGCTGCAGCGTTTCGCTCTCGCGCAGCGATTCCTCGGCGAGTTTGCGGTCGGTGATGTCCTCGTAGTTCCAGATGGAGCCGCCCTGCGGATCGGCAGGATCGATGGCGCGCCCCGTGATGCGCACCCAGAACGGATCACCGTTGCGGCGGCGGTGAATACCCTCCGCCGCATAGGTTTCGCCACGCGCCAGCACGGCATAGGCGGCTTCTCCAACCGATTCATGGAGACGATCGGAAAGGAAGGTGACGCGTGTGGGCTGGCCAGTCAGTTCGCCGGGCGCGAACCCGTAGATCTCCTCCAGCCGGCTGTTGCAGCGCTGGAAGACACGGTTCTTGACGAAGCCGATGCCAACGACGCTGTGGTCGAGGATCAACTGCTGCTCATCGTGCGCGCGCTTGAGCGCCTCCTCGGCGCGCCGGAACGCGCTGCGATCCTCCAGAATCCAGATCGTTCCCGCCGCCGGCGACTCGGGGTTTTCCACGTAGCCGATCAGGTTGACCCAGATGTCGCTGCCATCCTGGCGGCGCATCCACAGTTCCTGCTGGAAGGGCTTACCGCTGCCGAGCAGTGGGCCAGCCCTGGCGCCAACGTCTGCATATTCCTCATCGCTGCGGAAAAGCAGGCGTGCCGGGCGACCGATGCCCGCTTCACCGCTGAAGCCGAACACCTCGGCGAAATTCGCGTTGTAGCGCACCATGCTGCGATTGCGCGTGATCAGCACGCCGACCGAAGCGTTGCGCATGATCGCTTCCATCTCGCGCAGGGTCTGCTGCAGGGTTTCCTCGGTACGCTTGGCTTCGGCGATATCGGCGAATATCCATACCGTGCCACGATCCGTACGCAGGGGATCGACGGCGCGCGCGTAGATGCGACACCATACGGCGCTGCCGTCGCGGCGACGCATCTGCCAATCGGCCGCGAACGCTTCGCCGGCACCAAGCAAAGGTCCCGCAACGGCGCCGACCCGGGTATAGCTTTCGGCATCGGGATACAGCGTCAGACCGGGTTGCCCTATCAGCTGCTCAGGCGCGTCATAGCCGAAAATTTCGGCACCGCACTGGTTGCAACGCTCGATGATCCGGTTACGCGAAAAGAGGATGCCGACCGCTGCATTGTCGAAGATCGCCGTCATTTCGAGCAGCGAGCGGTCAAGCGCCTCCTGAATGGTCTTCTTCTCGTCGATGTCGGAAATGATCCAGATCGTGCCCTGCGCCGGGTCGGCATGATCAACCAGATACGCCACGGCGTGTGCCCAGAACAGCCGGCCATCCTGACGCCGCATGCGCATTTCGGCCTCGAAGGGCTGCCCTTGTGAAAGCAGCGGAAACGCCTTTGCGCCGACGGCCGCATATGCCTCGTCGCTGTCGTAGAGATCACGGGTCGGGCGGCCGATGCCTTCATCGCCGGCGTAACCGAACATTTCGGCAAAGCGCTGGTTGTAGCGCACGGTGCGCCGGTTCAACGAGAAACCGATGCCGACCGGCGCATTGACCAGGAGCGAATGATATTCGCGCAGGGTCCGGTCGACGCTCTCGGTGCCTCGACGGGCATCGTTATCGATGCCTCTGGCGATGACGAGCAGCTGGTCGCCAACCGGGAAAAACTCAAGCAGCGCCCCGCCACCGCCCCCCTCGGCACCGCGCAGATCGATCGCGAGCGGTGCTGTCTGATCGGGTGCCGCCAAACGTTCGGCGAGCAGGGCGCTGTCGGCACCGGACAGGCGACGTGCCAGCGGCTGCCCGCGCACATCGGCGGGCGCGAACCCGAGCAGGTCGGCAAATGCGTGATTGCAGGCCAGTACCTTGCCCGCGCGATCCACAGCGCAGGATGGAGCATTCACTGCATCGACGAGTTTGCCCAACATTGCCGGCCTGTCTCCTGACGCTGCGACCCTCTCTCGCCCCACTGCCGTCGCAGCATGCATCGCTCTTCATGTTTGGTCTGATTATGCGCCATCAACGGGAATTTGCACGCGGGACTTTTCCACCACCTTCCTGGCGCACCGCAACAAAATTCTCTTGACAAACATTTCCCGTATACCGAAAATGCGTTTCGCAATATGATACACATTGGTGCGGTGCGGGACTAATCGTTCCGACACCGTATTAAGCTAGATCCGTTCGCTCACGACGCAGGATGCGGTTCAAGCAGCTCGGTGTACTGTGGCGCTGCGGACGGTCGATCTCGGACACCGCCATCTCGCGATGGCGGTTACAACATATAGATAACCTGGAGGCAAGCCATGGCGGCACAACCGGACAACATGCCCGTCGGGGCGATCGACATCGACCCGCAAGAGACACAGGAGTGGCGCGACGCCCTCGCCGGCGTGGTCGACAAGGAGGGCGCCGAACGCGCGCACTTCCTGATCGAAGACCTGATCGAACAGGCGCGCGAGCAGGGCATCGACATTCCCTACAGCGCCAACACCGAATACATCAACACCATCCCGGTCGATCAGCAGCCGAAGTACCCCGGCAACCCCGACCTCGAAATCCGCATCCACAACTACATCCGCTGGAACGCGATGGCGATGGTGGTGCGCGCCAACAAGCACACCAACGTCGGCGGCCATATCGCCTCCTTCGCCTCCGCTGCCGCGCTCTACGACGTCGGCTTCTCGCATTTCTGGAAGAACATCGACCACGACACCGGCGGCGATCTCGTCTTCTTCCAGGGGCATGCCGTGCCCGGCGTCTATGCGCGCGCCTTCATGCTCGGCCGGCTGACGCCGGAGCAGATGGAAAACTTCCGCCAGGAAGTCGACGGCAAGGGCATCTCGTCCTACCCGCACCCCTGGCTGATGCCGGACTTCTGGCAGTTCCCCACCGTCTCGATGGGCCTCGGCCCGATCCAGGCCATCTACCAGGCGCGCTTCATGAAGTACCTCGCCAGCCGCGGCCTGATCGATGCCGCCAAGGCGGAGCAGCGCAAGGTCTGGGCCTTCCTCGGCGACGGCGAGACCGATGAAGTCGAATCGCTCGGCGCCATCGGCATGGCCGGCCGCGAGAAGCTCGACAACCTGATCTTCGTCATCAACTGCAACCTGCAGCGTCTCGACGGCCCGGTGCGCGGCAACGGCAAGATCATCCAGGAACTCGAAGGCGAGTTCCGCGGCGCCGGCTGGAATGTGATCAAGCTGATCTGGGGCACGCACTGGGATGCGCTGCTCGCCCGCGACAAGAAGGGCATCCTCAAGGCGCGCATGATGGCGTGCGTGGATGGCGACTACCAGACCTTCAAGGCGAAGGACGGCGCCTACGTGCGCGAGCACTTCTTCAACACGCCGGAGCTGAAGGCGCTGGTCGCCGACTGGACCGACGACGAGATCTGGAACCTCAACCGCGGCGGCCATGACCTGTTCAAGATCTTCGCCGCCTACGATCGCGCCATCAAGCACAAGGGTCAGCCGACGCTGATTCTCGCCAAGACCATCAAAGGCTTCGGCATGGGCGATGCGGGCGAGGCAATGAACATCAGCCACCAGGCCAAGAAGATGGATCGCGATCAGATCAAGCGCTTCCGCGACCGCTTCTCGCTGCCAGTGCCGGACGACAAGCTCGACGACATCCCGTTCCTCACCTTCCCGGAAGATTCGGCAGAGCAGAAATATCTGCGCGAGCATCGCGCCGCGCTCGGTGGCTACCTGCCGCAGCGCCGCCGCAAGGCAGCACCGCTCGCCGTGCCGCCGCTCGCCACTTTCGACGCGCTGCTGAAGGCCTCGGGCAGCGGTCGCGAGCTGTCGACGACGATGGCCATCGTGCGCATCATGAACATGCTGTTGAAGGACAAGAACGTCGGCCAGAACGTGGTGCCGATCGTGCCGGACGAATCGCGTACCTTCGGCATGGAAGGCATGTTCCGCCAGGTCGGCATCTGGAACCAGGAAGGCCAGAAGTACGTGCCGGAAGACCACGACCAGCTGATGTTCTACAAGGAGTCGAAGACCGGCCAGGTACTGCAGGAAGGCATCAACGAAGCCGGCTCGATGGCCGACTGGATCGCCGCCGCCACCGCCTACTCGGTGCATAACGTGCAGATGATTCCGTTCTACATCTGCTACTCGATGTTCGGTCTGCAGCGCGTGATGGACCTCGTCTGGGCCGCCGGCGACCAGCGCTGCCGCGGCTTCCTGATCGGCGGCACCGCCGGCCGCACGACGCTGAACGGCGAAGGCCTGCAGCACGAGGACGGCCACAGCCATATCCTCGCCAACCTGGTGCCGAACTGCGTTTCGTACGACCCGACCTTCCAGTACGAAGTCGCCGTCATCGCGCAGGACGGCCTGCGCCGCATGTATCAGGAGCAGGAAGACATCTTCTACTACCTGACCGTGATGAACGAGAACTACGAGCATCCGGAAATGCCGCAGGGCGCCGAGCAGGACATCCTCAAGGGCATGTACCTGTTCCGGAAGGGCGAAGCCGCCTCCGGCAAGAAGGCCGCGCCGCGCGTGCAGTTGCTTGGCTCGGGCACGATCTTCCGCGAAGTCATCGCCGCCGCCGAACTGCTCAAGCAGGACTGGGGTGTCGATGCCGACCTGTGGGGCTGCCCGTCGATGAACGAACTCTCGCGCAACGGCAACGACGTACAGCGCTGGAACCTGCTCAACCCGGCCGACAAACCGAAGCTGTCGCACGTCGAGCAGTGCCTCGCCGACACGCGCGGCCCGGTGGTTGCCGCAACCGACTACGTGCGCCTCTACTCGGAACAGATCCGCCCGTTCATCAATCGCCGCTACGTCACGCTCGGCACCGACGGCTTCGGCCGTTCGGACACGCGCGAGCAGTTGCGCCACTTCTTCGAGGTGAACCGCTACTGGGTGACGCTGGCCGCGCTGAAGGCGCTCGCCGACGACGGCGAGATCGACCGCAGCAAGGTCGCCGAGGCGATCCTGAAATATGGGATCGATACCAACAAGCCGAACCCGATGTCGGTTTAAGGAGGAACCAGCATGAGCAATATCGTGGAAGTGAAGGTTCCGGACATCGGCGATTTCTCGGACGTGCCGGTCATCGACGTGTTCGTGAAGGTCGGCGACACCATCAAGGTCGATGACGCGCTGGTCACGCTCGAATCGGACAAGGCGACGATGGATGTGCCGTCTTCGGTCGCCGGCGTCGTCAAGGAAGTGAAGGTCAAGCTCGGCGACAAGATCTCCGAAGGCACGGTGGTCGTGCTGGTGGAAACCGGCGCCGCAGTTGCCAGCGCTCCGGCCGCGCCGGCGCCCGCCGCTGCGGCTCCCGCACCGGCACCGGCTGCTGCCCCGGCTCCCGCACCGGCACCGGCAGCAGCCCCTGCCGCCGCCGGTCCGGTCGAAGTGAAGGTGCCGGACATCGGCGACTTCAGCGACGTGCCGGTCATCGACGTGTTCGTGAAAGTCGGCGACACCATCAAGGTCGACGACGCGCTGGTCACGCTCGAATCCGACAAGGCGACGATGGACGTGCCCTCGTCCGTCGCCGGCGTCGTCAAGGAAGTGAAGGTCAAGCTGGGCGACAAGGTCAGCGAAGGCGCGGTCGTCGTCATCGTCGAAGCCAGCGGTGGCGCTGCCGTTGCTGCGGCCCCTGCCGCTGCTGCGCCCGCTCCCGCACCGGCTGCAGCCCCGGCTCCAGCCGCAGCTGCGCCTGCGGCGCCTGCCGCTGCACCCGCCGCAGTGGCCCCCGCCCTGCCGCTTGGCAGCAAGGCGCACGCCAGCCCCTCGGTGCGTGCCTATGCCCGCGAGCTCGGTGCCGACCTCGCCAAGGTCAAGGCCACCGGCCCGAAAGGTCGCATCCTCAAGGAAGACGTCACCGCCTTCGTCAAGGGCGTACTCACCGCGCCGCCGGCCGCTGCGGGCGGCGCCAGCCTCGGCGGCGCGGGTTTGGGTGGATTCGACCTGCTGCCGTGGCCGAAGGTCGACTTCGCCAAGTTCGGCCCGATCGAGACGCAGCCGCTGTCGCGCATCAAGAAGATCTCCGGCCAGAACCTGTCGCGCAACTGGGTGATGATCCCGGCCGTCACCTATCACGAGGACGCCGACATCACCGACCTCGAAGCCTTCCGCGTGCAGCTGAACAAGGAGAACGAGAAGTCCGGCGCCAAGCTGACCATGCTCGCCTTCCTGATCAAGGCCTGCGTCAAGGCGATGCAGAAGTATCCCGAGTTCAACAGCTCGATCGACGGCGACAACCTGGTGCTGAAGAAGTACTTCAACATCGGCTTCGCCGCCGACACGCCGAACGGCCTGGTCGTGCCGGTGGTCAAGAACGCCGACCAGAAGTCGGTGCTGCAGATCGCGCAGGAATCCGGCGAACTCGCCAAGCAGGCGCGCGACGGCAAGCTCAAGCCGGCCGACATGCAGGGCGCGTGCTTCACCATCAGTTCGCTCGGCGGCATCGGCGGCACCTACTTCGCGCCGATCGTCAATGCACCGGAAGTTGCGATCCTCGGCGTCAACAAGTCGGCGATGAAGCCGGTGTGGGACGGCAAGCAATTCGTGCCGCGCCTGATCCTGCCGCTCTCGCTGACCGCCGACCACCGCGTCATCGACGGCGCGCTGGCGACCCGCTTCAATGTCTATGTCGCGCAGCTGCTCGCCGACATGCGCCGCATGATCGTCTGAGGAGCCCGAGATGAGCCAACTCGTTGAAGTGAAGGTTCCCGACATCGGCGACTTCGCCGATGTCCCGGTCATCGACCTGTTCGTGAAGGTCGGCGACACGATCAAGGTGGACGACGCGATCGTCACGCTGGAGTCGGACAAGGCGACCATGGATGTGCCGAGCGACGTTGCCGGCGTCGTCAAGGAAGTGCTGGTCAAGCTGGGCGACAAGGTCAAGGAAGGCGTCGCGCTGATCAAGGTCGAGGCGTCGGCCGGCGGCACAGCCGCTGCCAGCGCCCCGGCCGCGGCACCTGCTGCCGCCCCGGCGGCTGCTCCTGCGGCACCGGTGGCCGCACCCGCTGCCGCCAGCCACGCCGGCGGTGCCGACATCGATTGCGACATGCTCGTGCTCGGCGCCGGTCCCGGCGGCTACTCGGCCGCCTTCCGCGCCGCCGACCTCGGCCTCAAGACCGTCATCGTCGAGCGTTACGCAACGCTCGGCGGTGTCTGCCTGAACGTCGGCTGCATCCCGTCGAAGGCGCTGCTGCATGTCGCCGCCGTGATGGATGAGGCCGAGCACATGTCGGCCGCCGGCATCAGCTTCGCGAAGCCCAGCGTCGATGTCGATGCGCTGCGCACGCACAAGGAAAAGGTCGTCGGCAAGCTCACCGGCGGTCTCGCCGGCATGGCCAAGGGCCGCAAGGTCGAGATCGTGCGCGGCTATGGCAGCTTCCTCGACCCGCATCACATCGAGGTCGAACTGACCGACGGCAAGGCGCAGGACAAGACCGGCGGCAAGAAGACGATCAGGTTCAAGAACTGCATCATCGCCGCCGGCTCGGCCGCGGTGCATCTGCCATTCATTCCGCGCGACCCGCGCATCGTCGATTCGACCGGCGCGCTGGAACTGCGCTTCGTGCCGAAGAAAATGCTGGTCATCGGCGGCGGCATCATCGGTCTGGAAATGGCCACCGTCTATTCGACGCTGGGCGCCAAGGTCGACGTCGTCGAGATGATGGACGGCCTGATGCAGGGCCCGGACCGCGATGCCGTGAAGGTGTGGGAGAAGCAGAACGCCCACCGCTTCGAGCGCATCATGCTGAAGACCAAGACGGTTGCCGTCGACGCCAAGGAAGATGGCCTGTGGGTCAAGTTCGAGGGCGAAGGCGCCCCGGCGGCCGAGGCCGTGCGTTACGACATGATCCTGCAGTCCGCCGGCCGCGCGCCGAACGGCAAGAAGATCGGCGCCGAGAAGGCTGGCGTCATCGTCACCGATCGCGGCTTCATCAACGTCGATGCGCAGATGCGCACCAACGTGCCGCACATCTTCGCCATCGGCGACATCGTCGGCCAGCCGATGCTGGCGCACAAGGCGGTGCATGAAGCGCACGTCGCGGCCGAAGTCGCCGCCGGCCACAAGGCCGCCTTCGACGCCACCGTGATTCCTGGCGTGGCCTACACCCACCCCGAGGTGGCGTGGGTCGGCTACACCGAGGAGCAGGCGAAGAAGGAAGGCCGCAAGGTCGAGACCGCCAAGTTCCCGTGGGCAGCCTCAGGCCGCGCGATTGCCAACGGCGCCGACTACGGCTTCACCAAGCTGATCTTCGACGCCGAAACGCACCGCGTCATCGGCGGCGCCATCGTCGGCCCCTCGGCCGGCGACATGATCGGCGAAGTCTGCCTGGCCATCGAGATGGGCTGCGACGCCGTCGACATCGGCAAGACCATCCACCCGCACCCGACGCTGGGCGAAACGGTGGGCATGGCCGCCGAAGTGGCACACGGCAGTTGTACGGACGTGCCGCCGGCGCGGAAGAAGTAATCAGTAGCGCGGCCAGCAAGAGGAAGGGCGACGGTAATTCCGTCGCCCTTTTCACATCCGGCGTATGCGGATCAAATAAGCTGGACTGTGCGCGACGCACAATCGACTGGTCAATCGCATGCTGAAGCGCCCTTCAGCCAGGAAAAATCACCGTTATGAGCACACCTGCCTTTACGAACCTCTCGCTGGCCTATCTTGGTCGATCGGGCGACAGGGACTAAAGCTGACCGGGTAACGACTGCAAAGGAATCTTCCATTTCTCACCCATCGACACCTTGCCAGTACTGCTCTTCTCTTCGGAGGATAAATCCTTGCATACATTTGCGAACACCAAGTGCTCGGTGGTGGCATAGATTGATCGTGGCTCAAAAGATCTACATTTGGAGTCAAATGATTGGGGCTTCTCAACGTAAGCAGCCCACAAAAAATCACCTGATCGATCAAAACGAGCAATGAAATTCTTTCCCGCCTCGTGCCAAGATGGGGAGGTGCGCACTACAAAGAAACCGCCCTTAACTGCAAATACCTTCCAAGGATATCTCCTGCCACCCCCCTCTAGTTCCAATGAAATTAATTTTCGCTCTGGCATTAGCAGGAGTTTCGATCCGTAACTCGCCACGTTTTGTTGAAGGGCGTTTTCCATGGCCGCTTCCCAGCCATCGTCGTAGATATCCGGATTGAATAGAAGTGTTTTTTCCTTTTGGTCATAGAACGCATGTTCTGCTTCCGAAAAAATCAAAGGAAGTCGATTGGCCGGCGTATCGATTATTGAAACATCAACATTTGCTTTGGATGACTCAACGCGAACCCATTGCTCGTCGGTCAGCATTTCAGTTTTCAGTTTCGTCCCTATAAACCGATTCACAAGTACGGCTTGTGGGGGACGACAATCAGCTAGCTCGCGAACATCCTCTGGCTTATACAATCGGCCGATCACATTGATTGTGCTTCGAGTTTCCGTGGTGGTTACAGAAGAAATTTCGGTAGAAGTTGAGCGGTCAATAATTGCCCAACGGCCGAATTTTTTTGATTCTGGATCCGCTGCATGCTCCAAACGAACCACGTATCGCGCCTTTGGTTCTTCCAGGTATCTTGCAGCCAGACATGTGTCCGGCAGAAATGGAACGCGCCGCTCTTTTCCCTTTGGTGAACCGAGAAGCCGAACACAGTTAGGATCACCTTTCTTGCCTAGTGTGAGATGGACGTAGGGCTTATCAAGAGCCTTTGCAGCGTCAAGTTCGATTTGGTTTCTTAAGAAAATTCTCGTATTTGGGAAATAGATTTCAACAAAATCGAGATGGCGTTTGGAAAACAGCTCCAAAATTACTTCATCGGATATTCCTACACCCTCATCGAGAAACCCGTCTGCCGAAATCAAGTTCGGCAATGCATTTTTTTCCGATCTGCATTGTTCGAGGCCGGCGAGGCGCCATGTTTCCATGGCTGCGGGCTTCTGGAACTGTTCGCGATACTGGTATCCCCAAAAGCCGGCAATCGGGAGCAGTAGCACTAGTCGCCACCGACCTTTGGCGACGATAAACGGTATCGCCAATGAGCCTAAAATCACCAGAAGCCAAAATACCGCTATTGCGCCAATGATGAGCCCAACAACACCTCCTGGGTCAATCGGAGGAGCAAATGCGTCGGTGGCTACGAAGAGAAGAAGAAGGGGGCTAAAGGTGCGCATAGGTTTGAAACCGGCTCATATATTCACTAAAGACCGGGCCAGAAATCCCGATAGCATACCCGTGGTGCCGCCAAATATTCGCTCTGCCGCAAAGTGATCGCCGACCGCTTCTGAGTCGCAGCCGACACTTAAGGTGTGATACCTATTCTACATTCCAAAAATTACAAACGCATAGACTAATGCAGCAAATCTACATCGGCTATCAACAGAGGCAGACCCCATATCAGATGCGCCCCGCCACCCGCAACATATCGAGATAGAGCATCTCCACGCGCTCTCTTGCCCACGGCGTCCGGCGGAGAAATTTCAGGCTCGATGCGATGCTCGGATCGTGGTTAAAGCAGCGGATGTCGATCCGGTCGCCCAAGCCCTGCCAGCCATAGAAATCGACCAGCTCGTTCAACAGCTTTTCCAGCGTCACCCCGTGCAGGGGATTGTTTTTCTGCGTATCAGTCATCGCTCCATTATCGTCGAGACAGGGGCCATGAGGGCAGCTTCAACAGCCTTTCACGCCCCGCCCGCGAAACTTGCCTCGGCCCGAACTTCCCGGTAGCGTCCGGAACTCAATCAACGCTTCAAACACAACGGAGCCATCGATGCTGCAATCGAAGAAAATCGCCCTGGCCGGGCTGCTTGCGCTGGCCAGCCTGAGCGCCTACGCCGGCACTCCGGAGAAAACGCCGTCCGGCCTCATCTACGAATCGCTGAAAGACGGCACCGGAACACAGGCGGCGCCCACGGCCACCGTGCAGGTGCACTACCGAGGCACGCTCGCCGACGGCACCGAATTCGACAGCTCATACAAGCGCGGCCAGCCGGCGGCGTTCCCGCTCAACCGCGTGATTCCATGCTGGACAGAAGGCGTATCGAAGATGAAGGAAGGCGGCAAGGCGAAGCTCACCTGCCCGCCGGAGATCGCCTACGGTTCGCGCGGCGCCGGTTCGGCGGTACCGCCGAATGCGACGCTGACCTTCGAGGTGGAACTGCTCAAGGTCGCGCGCTGATCTGACCTGCACGGGGTTGGCGGCAGCACATTGCGCATGGCCAAGGCGCTCGATACGAGCGCCATGCCAGCATCGGCCAGTTGATTACGCCTGCCGTCTGCGCCCCAGCAGGGCATTGCCAATGCGCAGGAGTTTCAAGCGCGCCGCCTGCGGTCGCAGGTTATCGGTGAGTGGCAGCGCCAGCTCGGCAAGTTCGTCGGCGCGTGCTTCGGTCAGCATTGCGGCACGCTGCCGGTATTCGAGCAGCGCCCGCTGCTCGGCCAGCGTCAGCGGAAATGGTGCCGGCTCGGCATCGAAGAAATCATCATCGATGGTCGGAGCCCGGTTCTCGTCGCGGTAGACGACAACCGTGCCGGCGAGCAGATCGCCGAGGCGCTTGCTGTCCGCGCTCAACCACATCGTCAGCAGGCCGCATGCATAGCCGAAGGGCATGAAGTCGACAAAGCGCAGCGTGTTGCGCGCGAACGAGGATTTCCAGCCCACCGGCGTGCCGTCGTCGTGCAGCACCACCAGATTGGATAGCTTCTTGCCGGGCGTTGCGCCGCGTCCGTAGACTTCGAACAGCACCGGATACAGCCATTCAAGGACGAACGCGAGCAGCAGCGCGACGCCGGAACCGACCCGGCCAATGTTCGACAGCAGCAGCATGCAGGCGATGAACAGCACGACGCGGATGACGAAATCGAACAGCCAGGCACGTGCGCGGACCGTCGGCCCGGCAACGTGCAGGTTGAGTTCGCATCCTTCCGGCGTGGCGACGCGTCGCACCGTGTCGAGCGGTGCGACGATCGCCTGCGCGCGCGCTACAGTGCCGGGTTCAGGCAAGGAAGATTTCCTTGTAGGCCACATAGGTGCTCGTCACCATCAACGGCAGCAGCACCAGCCAGCCAAGGCCGAAGGGCAGCGTGGCAACGATGGCCAGCACCACGCCGATCAGGCCATAGACGAGGAAAGGCAGCATGTTGCGCCAGCAGCCCGCGAAGCTGAGCTTCATCGCGGAAATTGCGGGGAGATCATTGAGCATGACCAGCGCCGGCGCAAACCAGATCGCCATTGCCAGCGGAATCGCCAGCACCGCACCGAGAAGCCCGGCGAGCATGATCGTCGCAAACGGCGCGCCCTGGGGAGCGCCGCCCAGAAATGCCGCACCGATTCCGGCCCCCAGCCCGAGAATCGCGACGCCGGCGCCGATGACGAGTATTCCGACAAGATAGAGCACGCCCACCAGCGCAAGCTGCCCGACATTCCGCTGGAAGCCGGCGAACAGATCGCCGAAGCCCAACCCGTCGCCGGACTCCAGTTTGCGGCACCCGAGCATCAAGCCGCCGCTGAAGATCGGTGCGATCAGGTAGGTGGCGAGCGCGCCAAGAATCGGGATCAGGCTGATGACGACGATGACCGCGATCAGCACGAAAGCCATTCCGACCCACAGGGCCGGCGCCTCGCGGAAGAGGCTCCAGCCCTCGCTCCACCAGCTGCTACCCTGCCCTGCCCCGAGTTTGTTCGGCACCTCGACCAGCCCGCCAACACTGGCGCGGACATCCTCGACGTTGGCCGTTGGCGCCTGAAACGGGTTCTTCGTCCATGCCGCCGGTAGCGGCCGCTCGTTCCTCTCCGATCGGTCTTGCTCAGTCATGTCGTTTCTCCTTTCACGGTTTCCGGTTATGTCAGATGGTGCCGCTTCGTTTCATTGCCCAGTACTGGTTCACCAGCGCCACCGGCAGCTGCGGCGGGCTGGTATCGAGCACATGTACCCCTTCCGCGCGCAATCGCGCCAGCTGCACGTGCCGGGCGCGCCGGTATTCAATGGCGGCAGCATACCCCAGGGCATCGTCGAAATCCTTCACCGGTGACTGCAGGATGCCATCGAGCCCGCTTTCACGCAGGCTTGCCACGAGCACGAGGTGGCGCTGCCGCAACTGCGCCAGCGACGGCTGCAGCGTTGAATCGTCTTCGTCGCGCAGGTTGGTGAGCAGCACCACCAGGGAGCGCTTGCGCACCTGGCGGCACAGCAGCTCGCTGGCCGCGAGGTAGTCGGGCGTCAGCACGGTCGGTTGCAGATCATAGGTGGCATTCAGCAGCAGTTGCACGCTGCCCACCGACTTGCGCGCGGCAAAGAAGCGCGGCGACGGGTGCGCAAAGGTGCCAAAGCCCACGGCGTCGCCCTGACGCAAGGCAACGTAGGAGAGCAGCAGCATCGCATTGAGCGTGTGATCGAAATGCGAGAGCGCATCGTCGCGACTGCGCATGCGCTGACCGCAATCGAGCAGGAAAACGATCTGCTGGTCGCGTTCATCCTGATATTCACGAACGATGGGTTTGCGCAGTCGGGCCGTCGCTTTCCAGTCCATCTGGCGCAGCGAATCGTCGCGGCGGTATTCGCGCAGCTGCTCGAAATCGGAACCTTCGCCGCGCCGGCGACGGCGCAGGATGCCGAGCTGCGACAGGCGGTTGTCGGTTGCGAGGAGCGCGTACTGGGTAATGCGCGCAAAGTTGGGAAACACCCGCACCGCTTCGGCTTCGCCGGCGTCGTGCTGGCTCAGCCACAGGCGGAAGGGCGACACGATGCGCAGCTGCACGAGGCCGAAGCGATGCTCGCCGCGTTCGGTCGGCGTGAGGTGATAGGCGATCTCGGTCCATTTCCCGCTGTCGAGCCGAAAGGGCTGCGGCTGGCTGGCAGCAGCGAACAAGGGCGGATAGCGGTCGTGCACCTGGCCACGAAGCGCGCGCCCGCCGCTGGAGAGGCGCAGGCGAATCGTCTGCTCGACACCGACCGGCCATATCTGCGCCGTCCGGCGTTCCACGCGCAACGGCTTGCCGATCGTGCGCGCCAGCCAGCCGTCGGCGAGCATCGCCGCCAGCAGCGCACCGCCGCCGATCTGCCAGAACGGCAGCGCGGCCGGCAGCCAAACGGCAGCGATACCGCACACCAGCCACAGGCCGGCGAGGATCAGCAGATTGCGGTGCGGCAGCAACATCGTCAGCTACGCGGCGCCGGCACGGCGTCGAGCAATGCCGCCAGCAGGGTGTCTGCCGTAAAGCCCTCGATCTCCGCTTCCGGCGAGGTCGCAACGCGATGGCGCAGGGCCGGCAAGGCGACGCGCTTGATGTCGTCCGGCGTCACGAAGTTGCGGCCATTGAGCAAGGCCGCGCCGCGCGATGCGCGCACCAGCGCGATGCTGCCGCGCGGGCCGGCGCCGGCGGAAAAGCCATGGTGATCACGCGTAGCACGAACGATCGCCACGGCGTAATCGAGAACGCGCTCATCGACGGTGACCAGTGCCGCGGCCGCCTGCAGTGATTCGACATGACGGGTCGTGAGCAGCGTCGTGACCATCCCGACGCCCAGCTCGGCTCCGGTGTTCTGCGCGGTGACGCTGCGCGTCAGCGCGGCCTCGTCCCTGGCATCGGGATAGTCGATGCGGATCTTGAGCAGGAAGCGATCGAGCTGCGCTTCCGGCAGCGGGTAGGTGCCTTCCTGTTCGATCGGGTTCTGGGTGGCCAGCACCATGAAGGGTTGCGGCAGCCGGTTCGCCGATCCTTCCAGCGTCACCTGATACTCCTGCATTGCTTCGAGCAGCGCCGACTGCGTCTTGGCGGGAGCGCGATTGATCTCGTCGGCCAGCAGCAGGTTGGTGAACACCGGGCCGCGCCGGGTGACGAACTGGTTGTTCGCCATGTCGAACATGGTGTGACCGATCACGTCCGAAGGCATCAGATCGGGCGTGAACTGGATGCGTGCAAAGTCACCGGAAAAGGTCTTGGCCAGCGCCTTGACCAGCAGCGTCTTGCCGAGGCCGGGCACGCCTTCGAGCAGGACGTGCGCACCGGCGAGCAACCCGATCAGCACCTCGTCGATCACCTGCGACTGGCCGATGACGGCCTTGCCAAGCTCGGCGCGGATTGCCTGCAGCAGGGTGATCACCTTCTGCGCTTGTTCTTCGTTGAGCGTGCTCATGCGTTGCATCCTTGATGACGTTGCGGTTTAGAGTCTTTGGTCGAGGCGCTGCAGGATCCGGATGGCCTCGGTAAAACGGTCGGGGTTCCGTTCCCGGCGCGCTTCCAGCGCCTGCTCGATTTCCTGCGGCCGGCAATCGGCGATCCCGGCCAGGGTCTTGCGCCGCCACGCGGCATCCTGCCGGCTCAGATAGGGATGCCGCAGCGCGAGGCGCTGCTGGATCGCCTGGCGAACGACATCGAGCCAGTGGTTGATGCCGCCTTCGCGCCAGACACAGCGGCCGACCGCGGCGAGGTGTTGCGACAGGTTGCGGCGATCGAGGCTCGGCGTCGGCATCGTGTCGCCGAAGCGCGGAACAATGCGCCACAGCCACAAGGCGATCAGCAAGGCGGCACTGATCGATGCCATCCACGCCGATTCGAGCAGCCACTCCCAGAGGGTCGGCATTTCCATGCGTGAGACGAGCCGCAGCTCTCCCTGCGGCTGATAGCGCTGAAGCAGCGCCCAGATCAGCTCGGCGTGATCGTGCTGCCCGAGATGGCGATTGGAGAGCATGGAGAGACTGGAGACGACCGTTGCCTGCCCGCGCCCCCACGCATAGTGCAGAACAACGCTTCTTTCCTCATCGGGGCCGGCGCGCCATGCCGGCAGCGGCTGCGCACTGCTCAGAAGATTCCCGTAACCCGATCTGTCGATGCGGAAAGTCGTCGCGTCATCCGGCAGGCGCACCTCAAGCAACGGGTTCCCCCGCGGAGGCACCGGCTTTGCCGGCGTGTCGGCATCCGGCGCGGCCGCCTCATCCGGCTTGCACTGCAGCGACGCCTTGGCGCGGTAGCGGCTCGCACCCAGCCGGGCGAGCAGCGGGTCGTCGGCAACCGGTTCCGCGGCGACGATCAGATAGCCGCCCTGTGCGACCCAGTCCAGTATGCGGTCAGCGCGTGCGCCATTGATGTTCTGCCGGCGATGCTGGTCGAGAATGAGGACGCCGCCGGGCGCCAGGCTGTCGAGCGACTGCGGCGAAGCGATGCGCGTGACCGGCCGCCCGAGTTGCGTGCCGAGGCGTTCGAAGGCGAGATAGGGATTGCGCTGCGCTTCCGGTGCGGCGGCTTCCCAGCGGCTGGTCGGCACCTGTTCGAAGTTGTCGAGAAACCACAGGCTGCCCGCCACGCCCAGCACGAGCAGCACCAGCAAACCCCAGACGACGGATCGCTTCATGCCGTCGCCCTGCTTGCCTGAGCTGAGAAATACCGGCCCCAGTTGCCACAGAGATCGCGAATACGCTCGGCGGCGGGGGGAACCTCGGCGTAGGCCGCCTGCTTCCAGGCGTCGAGCAGCTGCGCAAAATAGCCGGCGGCCTGCGCATCGATGCGCCCGCGGACACGGCGCAGGCAGGCATCCTCGGTATCGCCGGCGCGAAACTCGATGTGCTGCCTGCGGATCAATTCCACCAGCGCGCCACGGTACAGCAGGGAGAGCGCAGCGACGAGGCGCCCGTTCTCGACCTCGACGAGCGCGGCGGCGGCAATGTCGTCGGGCAAGGAAGCGGGGCGCAGATCGAGGCCGAAGAGCGTCTCCGGCGTCGGCGCAGCGGCAAGCCGCTCGCCGATGACGAGGTGGCGGTAGCGATAGGCCAGCACCAGCAGGAACGCCACCCCCAGGAAGAGCAGCACGTAGATGATGCCGCGCACGCCCGTCGCGAATGTCTCCGCCCATTTCGCCAGCTGCTTCATCCATTCCGGCACTTCGGCACTGCGCTTCTCGCCATCCTTCTTGCGCGGACGCCAGCTCGATTCCTCCACCTTGTGACCGAACACCGGATCGGCCAGCACGCGCTCGGCGGCCTGCCTGATCATGCCTTCCGGGCGCTTGCCCGGCACCACCGACGGCGTTGGCGCAGGCGCATCGAGCGGCGCGAGTAGCGCATCATCGGCGCTGGCCGTGCCGGGGAACGACAGCAGCAACGACAGGGCAATCGCGCCCGCGACCATCAACGCCGCGGGACCGGCCGCGCTGTTCACGGAAGCCGCGGCCTCTGCCTTGCGTGCGGCCATGTGGCGGAACGCGACTTCTATATCCCAGCCTTCCAGCTCCGCGCGGCGGTTGAGATACAGCGAAAATCCGGCCGCCACGAAGAAAGGTTCGACAATCGACTCGGCGACGACCCATGCCACGGAAAAGACATGCATGTACGCGTCGTTGCCCTCCCCCGAGAACAGCTCGGCCCAGCCGCTTGCGGGCATGCCGTCGGAGGGCGTCAGTATGTCGAGCAGGCCCACCAGCCCGAACTCGAAGATGACAACGACGTGCACGCAGACGAAGGTCAGCCACGCTGCATAGCTGCTCGACTTGCGCCCGAGCACCCGCAGGCGCAGGCGCGCCGCCTTGCCGCGCTGCCCTTCGAGCTGCCAGACCGGCAGATCGAAGGAGCGATGCACGCTGAGGCGACGATAGGTGAGGCCGGCGAGCAGGCTGGAATGCTTCAGCAGCCCCGGCAACGCGCGCCAGACCTCGCGTAACGATGGCGCGGCGCCAAACGAAGCCTCGGCGAAGACCTTGAGCAGGATGCGGTCGAACAGCGGTTTCAGCCACCAGATGATCAGCGTCGCAAGCCAAGGCCACGGCCACAGCAGGGCGATGATCAGCGCGGAGAATGCGACGAAGCTCACCAGCCATACTTTGTAGACCGGGCCGCGCCAGTGACGAAGCATCACCAGCCCGAGGTCCAGCGCCTCCCAGGGGCTGCGCCGGCGAAGCATCAGCTGAAGCTGGTCAAGCTGCATGCGTGCGCCGCCCCGCGAACACGAAGTAGAGGAGCAGGCAGATCCATAGCCCGATGCCCGCGCCGATCTTGATTTCGAACGGAATCGTTCGCGACGGTGACCACAGGGCTTCGATGAATGCCGCGCTGAACGTCAGCAGGGCCGCGCCATAGAGCAGGGGGATCGCACGCCGCGCCGCCGCCTTGAGGGCATCGCTGCGGCGCAGCCGGCCGGGGGCCACCAGCGCCATGCCGATCCTCAACCCGGCAGCGCCGGAGAACACTGCGCCGATCAATTCCGGCGCGCTGTGCCCGGCAACGAAACCCCAGAAAGTTTCAACATGCCCTATCTGTGTCAGGTAACCGGCCGTCGCACCAATCAGCAATCCGTTGTAGACGAGGAAGAAGATGCTGCCGAGCCCGAAGGCGATCCCGCCGGCAAAGCACTGGAAATCGATGCGCACGTTGTTGGCGATATAGAACGCAAGCATCGTCAGTTCGTCCGAGGCCGTCTTGCGGCGCCCCAGGCGTTCCGCCGTTGGCGAATACATTTCCTCGTACTGCGCGACATGTTCCGGCGACATCACGAGATAAACGCCGTCCGGGTACGATTGAAGCAGCAGCAGGGTAGTCAGCAGCGGCAACAGAAATAACGCCGCCGAAGCCAGCACGTAGCGCGCTTCCTCGCGCACCAGCCGCGGCAGGCCGGCGACGAGAAACGAAAGCCAGTGTCCCTGCATGCGCCGGCGTGCGCCATAGATGCGCTGGTGCGCGCTCAGCACGCGACTGTGCAGGGAATGAACGAGCGCGCTCGAATAATTGCGGTCACGCGCCAGCGACAGATCCTGGCACAGCCGACGATAGGCGGATGGCAGCGCATCGACGGAGAGCACGGCGGGTGCCGGTTCGTCGCCACCCGAGCGCGCGTTGTCGGCGATTTCGGCTTGCTTCGCGCTTGCATTCAGCCAGCGATCCCAGGCCGCCCACTCCTGCTGCCGCTGCTCGATAAACAGGGTTTCCTTCATCCACGCCTCGCTATGAAGGCGGAATGTTATCGGTTTGATCCGCGCGACGCCACCGGCACGCGCCAGCGCGTCCGCCCGTGCATGGCGCGGGCCATGCGAGGAAAGCCCGTTGGAATAACATTGCCGGCGGCATACAATCCGCTGCACACACAAGAAACACCAGCTGCCAACGACACGGAGATCCCGGCATGACGAGCAACCTCGCGAACACCGCAAACACCGAACACAACCCCTTTCGCGCACCCGCGGCGCCGCTCGACGACGCCGGAACCGGAATCGATGGCGAATTCCGGCTCAACCTGTTTTCGCCGGCGGGTCGCATCGGCCGCATCCGCTATCTCGGCTATTCGATGGGGCTGACCTTCCTGATCTCGATCGTCGCCGGGATTCTCGCCGTCGTAACGACGCCGGCCATCGCCCCCCTGGCCTATCTCCCGGTGATCTATGTGAGCGTGATGCTGGCGATCAAGCGCAGCCACGATTTCAACACCACGGGCTGGCTCTCGGTGCTTGTCCTGGTGCCGCTCGTCAACTTCCTGTTTCTCTTCGTTCCGGGCACCGACGGTCCGAACCGTTTCGGCAACAAGACCGCGCCGAACGGACGTGCCGGCGTGTTCGTCATCATTGTCCTGATCGGTCTTTTCCTGACGGGAATTCTCGCGGCAATCGCGATCCCGGCCTACCAGGACTACACGAAGCGTGCCCGCGCCGCCCAGGGAAGCCAAACGAGCGTCGCCCCGGCGCCAGCCTCCGCAAGCGGGCGCTGAACGCCGCTGATCTGTCGCCCACCCGTATTGCCGTGTCGCGCGGCACCTCGGGCATGGTGGAGTGCAAGCCCGGGGTGCGGCGGCGCCCGCCGCCGCACCCCGCTCGCGTTAATACCAAAGTCATAATTACATTGTCGTTTCCAGTGTCTATACTGGGCCGTGGCCCACACGACAACAGCCCTTCGCGGCGTCCAGCCTGTCCGTAGCGCCACGCCTCACCGGGCGGGCAATTCGCCACAGCCCCGGCACCCAACACCCACTTTGGAGGCTTCATGGACATGAGCACCGTTTCCGCCAAGGCAGTCCCTTCCTTTCCCCGTCGCCTCTCGCTGCCCTTGATCGCGATTCCGGTCGTGCTCCTGCAGGCGTGTTCCGGAGCGATTACCCGTGTTGAAGTCGCCCCCAACACGCCGACCGTTTGCGATTCGACGTTCAACACACCGTGCGGCGTCACCACCAATCAGCCCGTCACCGTACGCGTCTGGGGAAAAGGGCAATGCGACTCCGTCGGCCTCGAATTCGGCGACGGCAGCCGCGTATTCAGCCCCAGTCCCTTCGATTTCGGGACAGATGCCAATCCGCGCCCCTTCGAAGCCACGCACACCTATTCGCTGGCCTGGCCGGGAGTGAAGACGATCCACGCGTTTTCGGCACGCAACTGCATGGGCGAAGCGCGACAGTCAATCCAGGTGATGCGGCACACCTCCGGCAGCACCAGCTCGGTGTATCGACTCGCGCTCGGACAGCCGTTCCAGCAGGTATTCGGTCAACCGGTGGGAATCACGGCCTGCGCCTTCGTTCCGGACGTTCGCCCGCTGCGTCCGAACACCCGCGTCAGCATCACGGCCAATCCGGACCCGGCGATCAAGATCAATTTCGGATGCATCCTCAACGGATGCTTGTACGGCCCTGATGGTCAGCAGGGCTCCAGTGCCCCCTCGACATTCCCCTTCCGGGGTCTTGCCAAGTACTCGCTGGTTCTGCGGGCCGGAACGCAGGTTGTTCCGGGCAGTTCCAGAGTGACGTTCACGACGACGCAGCGCGCGCCGCTGGAAGTGTGCGTCAATGACGACGTCCTCACCGACAACACCGGTGCCTGGGGACTGGACATCAGTGTTGACGAGACGCAGGCCGAATGAGGCCTGAAGAACGGTGAATTGCGACCGGCGGAATTCGACACGCTGAGCCTTGAGCAGCAGGCGCTCCGGCCCCGGAACGGGTTGTTGCCGAGGTTCTGCGGAGGGGAATATCACCATCTGTTAATATTCCCCTCCCCGTTCGCAGGACTCCGCCATGAAGATTGCCGACACTGCACAAGTCCGCAACGCGCCGCCGATCAACGAAGTGACGCTGATGCTCGACACGCTGCCCTTCGACGGCGCGCGCGTGCTCGAACTCGGTTGCGGCCGCGCCGAAAAGACACGCACGCTCGCGGAAACCGGCCGCCCTCGCGAAATCCTCGCGCTGGAGGTCGACGCAATCCAGCACGCGAAGAACCTGCAGATCGCCGACCTGCCGAACGTACGCTTCGCGCACGGCGGCGCCGAGGCGATTCCCGCGGCCGACGCTTCCTTCGACATCGTGATCATGTTCAAGTCGCTGCATCACGTGCCGGTCGCGCGCATGGATGCGGCACTGACCGAAATTGCCCGCGTGCTGAAGCCCGGCGGTCTGGTCTGGATCTCGGAGCCGGTCTTCGCCGGCGAGTTGAACGAGATCATGCGCCTCTTCCACGATGAAAGGATCGTGCGCGAGGCTGCCTTCGCGGCAATCTGCCGCGCCGTAGGAAATGGGCCGTTGGCGCTGCGGGAGGAACGCTTCTTCAACACCCGCAGCCAGTTCGACAGCTTCGATCAGTTCGACGCGCGCATGATCCGCGTCACCCACAGCAATCATGCGCTTTCGCCATCACTTTACGCTGAGGTGCGGCGCAAGTTCGAGACGCACCTGACGCCGCAGGGCGCCACCTTCACCAACCCGCAACGCGTCGATGTCCTGCAGAAGCCGGCCTGAACAAGCGCGGCCCGGGAATCACCCGCTCAGCGCACGTACCCCCAGCCCTTGAGCCGCGAATAGGCATATTTTGCGGCATCGCCCTGCTGGCTCTGGCGCAGGAAGGCGCTGTAGTGCTGTGCCGCGGCGCGGCGGTTGCCGGTGCCTTCGTAAGAGACGCCCTTGAGGAACGTGATCGCGGGATCGCCCGGCAACACGCGGTCGTATTCTTCAAGGCGCTGCAGCGCGGTGCCCGGATCGCGCAGTTCGAGCGCCAGCACGCCGGCCACCTTGTGCGCCTGCGCCTCCTGCGGATAGAGCTTGCGTGCACTGTCGGCGTAGTCGAGGGCCTGGCGGCTGCGGCCGGTTGCCTGCAGGCACTGCGCCATGCGCACGTTCGCCGCATAGTCCTGCGGCGTGCGCTTCACGGCGGACGCGAACTTCGTCTCGGCAATGCGGTAATCCTTCTTCGCCATCGCTGTCTCGCCATCCTTGAGATCGTCGATGGTCGGCTTGATCCGGCGCAGACTGGCAGTGCTGTCCATGTAGCGCTCGCGCTGCGGGTTGCGTCCATTGCTCGCGGCGTACTTCGTCTCCGCCATTCGTTGCGCGGTATCCCGCCGCTCCCGGCTCATCGGGTGCGAGGAGAACATCGTCTGCACCAGACCCGGCGACTCCTTTTCCTGATCGACGAGGAGCTGCTGCAGGCGCACCATGCCGGCGGCCGGGTAGCCACCGCGCACCATGTACTCCTGGCCGAGCGCGTCGGCCTCGCGTTCATCGTCGCGCGAATAGCCAGAGAGCAGCGCACTGGCACCCAGCTGGCTGCCGATGGCGATGGCACTGCCCCAGCTCGAATCGCGGGCGGCCACGTTGAGGCCGACGACGGCCGCCTGCGCCAGCATCGAGCGCCCCTGCTGCTGGGCGACGTGGCGCGCGTTGACGTGGCCGAGCTCGTGGCCGAGCAGGGCGGCCAACTCCGCCTCGTCGTCAAGTTCGACCATGATGCCGCGCGTGACGCCCATCGCGCCGCCGGGAAAGGTATAGGCGTTCACGTAATTGGCGTTGAGGGCGCGGTACGAATACGGCATGCCGGGGCGATGCACTGAATCGTCGAGCCGGCCACCGACCTCGGTGACATAGCGGTTGATCGCCGGGTCCTGCACCGCACCGAGATCGCGCGAGAACTGATGCGGCGAAACGCGGGCATCAACCGCCTTCTCGTCGGCCTCGCTCATGCCGACGAGGATCGAATCGCCGCTGACAGGGGACGTGGCACAGCCCGACACGGCACCACTGGCGCACGCGGCACCGAGCAACCACAAGGCCTCGCGCCGGCTGACGCGATTACGCTCCAGGGCGCGGGCAATCTGTTCGAATGAAACCATGGCACATGCCTCCGACGATGACATGTGCAGATTCTAGTTCGCTGCTGCCGGCAATCAATAGACCGCGGGTACGAACATCTCCAGCGGCAGCGGATGACGGATGTAATCCGGGTTGTGCACGCGTGCCGGCAGGGTCACCGGCTCACGCTCGATCTCTTCGCACGGCACCTGGCTGAGCAGGTGATGAATGCAGTTGAGGCGCGCCTTCTTCTTGTCGTCTGCCTCGACGATCCACCACGGCGCCTCGGGAATGTGCGTGCGCTCAATCATAGTTTCCTTGGCGCGCGTGTAGTCTTCCCAGCGGCGACGGGATTCCATGTCCATCGGGCTCAGCTTCCACTGCTTGAGCGGATCATGGATGCGCATCAGGAAGCGCAGATGCTGCTCGTCGTCCGTGATCGAGAACCAGTACTTGATCAGGATGATGCCGGAGCGGATCAGCATCTTCTCGAATTCGGGAACGGTACGGAAGAACTCCTCGTACTCGTCATCGGAGCAGAAACCCATCACGCGTTCGACGCCGGCGCGGTTGTACCAGCTGCGGTCAAAAAGCACGATTTCGCCGCCGGCCGGCAGATGCGAGACATAGCGCTGGAAATACCACTGCGTTCGTTCGCGCTCGCTCGGCGCCGGCAGTGCCGCGACGCGGCAGACGCGCGGATTGAGGCGCTGCGTGATGCGCTTGATGACACCCCCCTTGCCCGCCGCGTCGCGCCCCTCGAAGAGGACGACGACCTTCAGCTTCTTGTGCACCACCCAGTCCTGCAGCCTGACGAGTTCGCCCTGCAGCCGGAACAGTTCCTTGAAGTAGAAGTGCCGCCGGGCATTGGTTTCCTCGTCGGCAGGCACGCTCGATTCGGCGATGAGATGGTTCATCCGGTCGTCGTCGACTTCCATCTCCAGTTCCTCGTCGAAACTGTCGATCATCTCGGCGTGGATGCGCCGTCGGTATTCGTCGCTGCCGCGCTCGCTCGCATCCTGGTCGGATCGTTTGCTCATCCCGCACCCTCCTTGTTCAGTCAGTCGACACTCTATTTCCGGAACGTGACATTCGCGTTACATCGTGAAGCTTCCGGCACTTGTTCACGTCGCTGTCACATCGACCGATCACCATCTCGTAAAACCCATCGCCCATCGAGATTTCGCCATGACTTCCTGCGAGCAGTGCCGCGCCTGCTTTCCCTCCGGATCTCCGCCGCAGGCCGTGAGTTTCGCCAGCAGTCTCGGCGCATTGCGCCATTTCAACCTGCTCTCCGTACAGGGGCATTCACCGACCATGTGCGAGGACGGCGAGCGCGGGGTTCGTGTCTGCGTCCAGCTCAAGCGGGCGCCGCCGGAATGCGCTGCTCAACTGCCTGCCAGCCGCTACTCCGGCCGCATCCCTGTCTGAGGGGCGATGTACCCGAGCCAGGATCATCTGATCATCCTCGATGCGGACGGGACCCTGTTCGACACCTTTCCCGTCGTTGAAGAAGCATTCGCGCTGCATGGCATGGATATCGGCGATCGCAACCGGTTCCAGCGCCGGCGCAAGCTGCTCAAGTATCTGGGCGGGCTGCGAGAATTCCCCAGAAACCTGCGGCAGCAATTCGATCGCGCGAGCCGCAAGCAGTTCAAGCAAACGCTGACCGAGATCTACCGCGCGTCCGCACAACCGTTCCCGGGCATGATCGACCTGCTGCAGTTGCTGCTTGAAGCCCCGCATGTCCGCGTCGGCATCGTTTCGCGCAACGTCACCATCGACCCGGAAACAACGCTCTCAATCGTGCTCCAGCGCTATGGCATCGACAGTGGCGCACTGGACTTCGTGCGCTGCATCCCGCGCGGCGACACCAAGACCAAGCAGTTCAGGCACCTGCGCGACTGGTTCGGCATCAACCCGCTGCGGGCGACCGTCTGCGGCGACGAAGCGATCGACTACGAGGACGCATCGCGGGCCGGCATGCGTGCCCTGATCGCCGGCTACGGATTCGAGGATCCGGGGCGGCTGGTCGAGGACTACGGCGTGCCCGCCGAACTCGTTGCCGCAACACCGGAGCTGCTCGCGGCACGCTTGTGTCACAGCCTGGATCTGACAATGCCGGCACGCTGAAGCGCTGTCGCTTTTGGTGGCCCCCCCCGTCATCAGGGGTTCATTTCTGTGTAGATATCCCGAATCGCCCGATAGGTGTCATCGTCGACAGCATTGAAACCGGGCCGGCGCAGCGCTTCGAAGAGCGGACGCAGGGGCTCCGTATCGACAAGAAAGGCGTGCCTGATCTTGTCGGCGAGCGGCTTGCACAGCGTTCCGCGGTACAGGAACGGATCGAAGGGAATCAGCGAGGATTGCCACAGGATCCGCAGCTCGTCGCGACGGAGCTGGCCGCTGCGGATCATCTCGTCGATACGCGTGCTCGACACGAATGCCGCGTCTACGGCCCCCCGCTGCAGTGCTTCGATGGCGCGGTCGTGCGATCCGGCATAGCTGACGCGTCTGAAATAGCGCTCCAGCGGCATACCGGTAATGCGCGCAATCTCCCTGCGTGGGAACAGCGCTCCGGAGGTACTCGCCGGGTCGGTCAGGCTGACGGTCGCTCCGCGCAACTTGTCGATTGTCACAAACGCCTTGTCGGCGCGCGTCACCAGAACCGAGTGATAGCCCCGTGCGGTATCGAAGACAACCCCCTGCTGACCGGCGAACGAGGCGAACACGACAATGTTCGCCCGGCGCTTCTTCGCCATCGCATACGCCGCCGGCCCGAGATCGGCGAGGTCGATATTGCCGAGCAGCAACCCCTCCACGACGGCGCTGTAGGACGGCGCCTGAATCACTTCGATCCGTCTGCCGAGCACCCTTTCAAGGTGCTGGTAGAGCGGCTGGAACTGACTGGCAAGCAAATCCGCCTTCTTCTGCGGGACTTGGGCAAAGCGCAGCGGCCGTGGGTCCTCGCAATCGGTGGAATACGCGAGGTTCGGCAAGAACAGGGCGGCTACGAGGAGCGTGCCGGAGAGCAGCTTGCTCATAGCGGACTGAGCGTGCCGACGCCGATCAATTCGCGCATCAGGGGCTCCGGCACTGGCCGGCTCAGGAAGTAGCCCTGTATTTCGTCGCACCCCGCCGTCTTCAGGTGAACGATCTGGTCCAGACTTTCCACACCCTCCGCGACTACCCGCATTTTCAGGTTGTGGGCAAGGCTGATGATCGAATCGACGATCACCGCATCATCCGGGCTGTTGCGCAGGTCATTCACGAACGAGCGGTCGATCTTCAGCGTGCTGATCGGCAGGGAGCGGATATAACTCAGGTTGGAGAAGCCATTCCCGAAATCGTCGAGCGCAATACGCAGGCCCAGCGCTTCGAGCGCGGCAAGGGCGCCAACGGCACGTTCGATCGAATCCACCAGTGCGGTCTCGGTGATTTCGATTTCCAGCATCGCGCCGTCGAGGTCGTACTTCTGCAGCAGGTTCGCGATGTACGCCGGCAGGTGGTCGTCCAGCAACTGCCGGGCGGAGACGTTGAAGGCGATCGGCGGTGCCGCCAGACCTTCGTCGCGCCACGCGACCAGCTGGCGACAGCATGCCTCCGCAACCCATTTGCCGAGCGCGACAATCTGGCCGGTGTTCTCGGCGATCTCGATGAAGTCCTTCGGATAGATCAGTCCGTGCTCCGGGTGCTGCCAGCGCACCAGAGCCTCAAGCCCGGTGATCCGGAAATCCGCGATGCGCACCTTGGGCTGGAAATGCAGGATCAACTCGCTGTCGGCAATCGCGCGGGGCAGTCGCTGCTCGACGCCGAACTGCCATTCTCCGGCGGGATTCAGGGCCGCATCGTAGAACGTGAAGCGGCCGCGCCCGCCACGCTTCGATTCGTACATTGCCGCATCGGCATGGCGGCAGAGCATGTCCACGTCCTGCCCATCGCGGGGAAAGATCGCGATACCGATGCTTGCGCCAACCTGCAGATCGTGGCCATCGAGATCGTGGCACGGCTCGCCGACCACGCGCACGAGCTTGTCGGCCACCTCGGCGGCATCCTCGATACGATCGAGCCCGGTCAGCAACACTGCGAATTCGTCGCCGCCCAGTCTTGCAAGAACATCCGATTCACGCACGCTGGCACGCAGTCTTGCCGAGATTGTTGCCAGCAACAGGTCGCCCACGTGATGTCCGAGCGTATCGTTGATGCCCTTGAAGCGATCGAGATCCAGATACATCAGCGCGTAGTGCTTGTGACTGCGCTTCGCTCGCGCCAGATGACTGGCGGCAAGTTCAAGGAACATGCGCCGATTGTGGAGGCCGCACAGGGGGTCATGCGATGCCAGCTGGAATGCGCGCTTTTTTTCGGACTCCAGTTCGTCTATCAGCTGTCGGTTTCCGGCATTGGCCTGGCGCAGGGAACGCAGCAGCTGGTCCTGGCGGCGCAGGTTGCCCGCTACCCAGAACACCGACAGCGCGATGACAATGCTGACGCCGATGAGCAGGCGACGTATCCAGCTATGAGCGATGATGCGATCGGCCTCGATTTCGCCCAGTTCGCGGCTGACGGCAATGACCAGGGGGAAGCGCTCGATCGCGTGGTAGCTGGTCACGTGCCGTTCGTTGGTACCGAACGGGCGATCGATCCTGGATACCGCACCCTGATTGTTCGAGGGCAACCAGCCAAGGTCGAGCGGTGGCGGACCGACGACCAGTCCGGCGCGCCCCATCTCGGCGAGCGCGCTGCCGTCACCACGCAGGACATGCACGGCACCGGTGCTGCCCAGATCGATATTGCGGTAAAGACCGAGCAGATAGCCGAGATCAAGGACGGCCACCAACACGCCATCGACATCGCCGCGACCGTTGGTCACCGGAAAAAGCAGGGGTACCTGCCATGCCATTTCCTGATCGCTCGCCCGCGGCGCAATGCGTCCGCCCTGGCCGGACAGGGCCGCCGGCGTCGACAGCATTTCGCCGACCAGCAGCTTCAAATCTTCCGAATCCTCGGTCACCGACGATGAGAAAACGCGTTGCCGCTGCTGATCGTAAAGGCCCACGCGCAGGAAGGCAGAATCAACCGCGAGCATGCTGGCCAGCTTGCGCGCCGTTTCGCCACGTCCGATTGCGCCGCCATCCGGCGCCGCGAGCGTCATCAGGCGCGCTCGATCGAGCACCTGCGCAATGTTCTCGGCGATGACCAGCGCGATGCTCTCCTGCTGCCGGGTCGCCGCCTCGATGAGCAGCCGGCTCTCCGCCTCCATGCGGTTCAGCGCGACCCCCCAGGCCATGACCAGCAACAAGCCGGTGACCAGGACCATGCCGGCGGTCAGCATGCGCCAACCCGCCCTGTAGATGAGCGAAACAGCGGCAGCAGCCCTTTCGCGCACGCCAGGCTTGGCGGAACCTGTCACCGGCGCCGCGGAAAACGTCAGCATGGTCTGCGGCGCTGATGCCGGGTGCCCGGATCGTTCTGGAAACGCATCGGAATCCGGCGCCGCCTCGATGCTCGCCGCAGCAGCCTCGTCCACTGCCAGTGCTGCGGGACGCATCGTGCGCTCAGGCCGAACGGCCGATCGAGTCGAGTTCCGTCTGGAGCGCGTCCCGATCAAGCTTTTCAAACGGAAGACTGGTCAGCAACTGGATGCGATTCTGCAGTTGCTTGAACGCCGCCACGAATGCCCGGCGCTTGTCCATTTCCGTGCCTTCCACCGCAGCCGGGTCGGGAATGCCCCAGTGTGCCGTCAGCGCCTTTCCCGGAAACACGGGGCAACTCTCGCCCGCCGTCGCGTCGCAAACAGTAAAGACGAAGTCCATCACCGGAGCATCGGCGCTGGAAAACTCGGTCCATGACTTGCTGCGCAGGCCATTGCTGGACAAATGATTTTTTTCCAGCTGTTCGAGTGCGTAGGGATTGATTGTTCCGGTCGGCCGGCTGCCGGCGCTGAACCCCTGAAAGCGGCCCTTGTTGATGCTGATATCGTTCAGGATGGCCTCGGCCATGATCGAACGGCTCGAGTTTCCGGTGCAGAGAAATAGTACGTTCAATTTCGTGGACATGGCGCCCCTCCAGGGCATTTGCTGTACATGCGATTCTGTTCACGCCACCGAATCTCGTCGGCTGGCACGACGGTCGCGGTATGTTGCATCACGCGTGTTGCAACATGATTGCAATCAGAGGCGCGAAATCCGCGACCGCAACCCGTTCGAGCGCTGCGTGACAGTGGAATGGGGTACGTGCTTGCCAGCGCCGGCGGCGACCGTTCAGGAGCAGAACTAGGCGGCTGCCAGTTCCGGAGGGCGTGCATCAAGCCGGCGCAGCAAGCACTCGAACAACGTATCCGGGTCGAAGGGCTTGCTGACGAAATCGTTCATGCCGGCGGCGAGGCAACGCTGACGATCTTCCGCGAAGGCATTGGCAGTCATCGCCACAATGGGCAGATGGCGGCCGAAACGCATGCCACGGATCAGCCGGGTGGCCGTGAGGCCATCCATCACCGGCATCTGCATGTCCATCAGGATCAGCGAGAACGGATGGTCGCTGGCGCGTGTGACGGCCTCGCTGCCATTTTCCGCAAAGGAAACGGCAAGTCCGGCATCTTCGAGAAACTCACGCGCGATTTCCCGGTTGACCGGTTCATCCTCGACGACGAGAACGCGCGCCCCGGCATGCAGCTCGCGCAAGCGGGCACAGCAATCGCCGACGCGCGCCACCGCATCCTTCCCGACGATTGCAGGCAACGCCTGCCGTGAGAGTCGAGCAGTGAACCAGAACAGGCTCCCTCTCCCCAAATGGCTTTCCGCACCAGCTTCGCCGCCCATCAACTCGGCAAGGTGGCGGGTAATCGCAAGCCCCAGCCCCGTGCCACCGTGCGCGCGCGTGTTCGAAGCATCTGCCTGTTCAAAAGCCGAGAACAGCCTCGACAGCGCTTCCGGGGAAATTCCCGGGCCGGAATCCTCAACTTCGAAGCGAACGAGAACGGCATCGTCGAACTCCGCCTGCGTACGGCAGCGCAGCGTCACGCTGCCCGATTCGGTGAACTTGATGGCATTTCCGGCGTAATTCAGCAGGGATTGCGTCAGGCGCGTCACGTCGCCCCCGACGCAATCGGGCACTCCGTCTGCTTCGATCACCAGTTGCAGGCCCTTGCCTGTCGCCAGATCGGCAAGCAGGTCCGAAACCGTCACCAGCAGTGCGCGCAGATCGAGCGGCGCATCGACGATGGTGAGACGGCCAGCGCCGATCTTCGAAAGATCGAGGATATCGTTGATGATGCCCAGCAGATGGCGCGCCGCGGCGTCGATCTTGCCGAGCCGGTCCATCTGGCGCTCGCTGAGCGACTCCCGTTTCATCAGGTGAGCCATGCCGATGATCGCATTCATCGGCGTCCGGATCTCGTGGCTCATGTTGGCCAGGAAGGATGCCTTGGCCCGGGCCGCCGCCATTGCCGCATCGCGCGCGTCGGTCAGGGCGGCGGTGCGCTCCTGTACCAGCGCTTCGAGATCCTCGCGATGGCGCGACAGCCGCAGCGAGTGCTGGCGGTGCAGGTCGGCCATGACACGCAGCACATCCTGCGTGAAGCCCATGCCGAGGTAGCGTCCTTCCGAGGCAATGATGAAGCCATCGGCAACGACCTTGTCACCGCCCTGCGCGATCTCGATCGACAACTCCTCCAGTGGCATGCCTTCCTCGACGATCAAGGGGGATTTGTCCATGAAAACGAGGCAGCTCTTGTCGAAGTAGATCTCGCGGTAAAAGGGCTTGGCCAGACTGGTCATGAAAATGCCGCGGTTGATCATGCCGATCGGCCGCCCGGCGGATTCATCCACCACGGGCAGGCTGATCAGCTCAGGATCGGACTGGAAGCAGCGCTCGACCTCGCGCGTCAGCGCGTCGGCGGCTACGCAGGGGCTGCACTGCAGGACATCGCGGGCAACCGGCATCACCGTGCGCGCATCGGCGCTCGTATCGGATGCCATCGCTGGCACCGGAAAAGACTTGTTCATGAAAACTCCAGAGGCGTGGACGAATCGGCTAGCGCCGCCACGCATTGATCAGGCGAGCACCTCGGCGATTGAATCCCGGATCCGCAGCTCGCTTTCAAAATCGGCCAGTTCGCTGACAAGGGCGTCACGGGCAGAAACCATCCCCACCGGGCGATCGTTCTCGACCACCGGAACATGGCGAAAGCCGTTCTCATGCATCAGATGCAGGGCGTAGCCGAATGATTTCTCGGGTGTCACGGTGACAGGATGGGCGGTCATCACGGAGGCGAGCGTCGTCTTGCGCGAATCCAGACCCGTCGCGATAACCTTGAACAAGGCATCGCGTTCAGTGAAGATGCCGACCAGACGGCCTTCATCGACCACCATCAGTGCGCCGACGTTCCCATCCTGCATGCGCCGCGCCGCTTCGATGACTGAAATATCGGCGGTAGCGACAAAGACGTCCTTGTGGCGGATCAGCTCCCGGACCAGACGCGTTCTCATCGTCACCACCTTTCACGACCATGACAGCTGGCAAACCGGATGCCCTCCACGACGGGTGCTGTCGAAAAGCCCGTCCAAGTCAGCGGAACCCGGTGTTTTTTACCGAGCCATTCTCTTCGCCCGAAGTAACAAATTGATGACGAAAATGTTGCCGATTGCCACAAATGCGCACGCACACGGCTTGTCTTCGCAATAAAACGGGTTAAACTGTTAAAACCGTTTATACGATTTACACAAAGGAGAAACCATGAATAACGCAGAAAACACACCTAACGCATCGACTGCGAAGCCTGCCGCAAAGACCGCCACAAAGCCTGCCACAAAGCCTGCCACAAAGCCTGCCACAAAGCCTGCCACAAAGCCTGCCACAAAGCCTGCCGCAAAGCCCGCCGCAAAGCCTGCCGCAAAGCCTGCCGCAAAGCCTGCCGCAAAGCCCGCCGCGAAGCCTGCCGCGAAGCCTGCCGCAAAGCCCGCCGCGAAGCCCGCCGCGAAGCCCGCCGCGAAGCCCGCCGCGAAGCCGAAGAGCGCCAGCGGCAAAAAGGACACCGGCAAGAAGAAGACGCGGCTGGTTCGCGACAGCTTCACAATGCCGCAAGCCACCTATGACATCTTCACCACGGTGAAGAAACGCTGCCTGGCCGCGGGCGTTGCTGCCAAGAAAAGCGAGATCCTGCGCGCTGCGCTGAAGACGTTTCACGAGCTGAGCGATGCGGCGATCAACGACGCCATCCGCCGGCTGGAAGCGATCAAGACCGGGCGTCCGCCGAAGTCGGGCAAGTAGGGCGTTCCCGCACCGTAGCCAGTCTGCACCGCTCTGCGGGCAGGCTGGTGCTAGTTGATGAAGGGCGGCGGGCAGTCGGCAAAGCGGCGCCCGCCGATCTGCCTGCGTTCCACGAAGAACTGGCCGGCATGGGCCTGGCCGGGATGACGCTTGGCCTCCTTCTTCGCATGCTTCTTGGCTTCGGCGGCCGCCGTCGACACCTCGCGGTGCGACTCGAACTCTCCGGCCCCGACCCTCACTGCGCCGATGGACAGGGTCGGCAGGTGCTGAAAAACGAGCTCGCCGCGACGGTTCTCGGCCATGTAGCCGCCCATCGGGCATTCCTCCGGCGCAACCAGCGCGCTGACCGCCTGCGAGAATTCACGCAGGATATTGAGGCATCGCTGCTCCCAGTCCGGGCTCTGGAAGATGATGAAGAAATCGTCGCCACCGACATGGCCGACGAAGTCGCGCCGGTCGCCGACCTGGTCGCACAGCAGCTGCGCGAGCATCAGTATTACGTCGTCTCCACGCCGGTAGCCGAAGGTATCGTTGAATGGCTTGAAGCTGTCGATGTCGACGTAGGCAGCGACGAACGGGGTATTGCTGGCGAGCAGGCGATCGACCTGTTCGTTGATCGGCACGTTGCCGGGCAACTGGGTCAGCGGATTGGCGTAACGTGCGGCGCTGATCTGCATTTCGGTAATCGCCGCCATCAGATCATGGCTGCTGCCCACGCCGAGGTAGCGCCCCTCGCTGGTGACGATGAATCCGTCGAACAGATAGTGGCGGGGGGCCTGGGCGAACATCATCGCCAGCTCCTGCAGGGTCGCCTGCTGGTCAACGACCAGAGGCGAGGGATCCATGAACTGCTGGCAGGAACGGCGGCCATAGAGTTCCTTGCGGAACGGCCGCGCGAATCTGTCGATCATGCTGTGGCGATTGATCAGCCCGATCGGCTGGCCGGCACAGACAACCGGCAGCACGTCGAGCGCGGGATCGCTTTCGAATCTGGCGAACACGAAATCGTTCGTTGCATCGGCGGGTGCCGGAATGATCGATCGCGCCAGCTCGGCAGCCGTTCGCGTGGTCACCCCCTGCAGTCGCAAAGGTGGCAACGACAGCGCCGACTCGCGCAGTAACGCCTGCACCGTCGGCGAAACGGAAATCTCGTTCGTCGGCCCCGGACGCGCGATGAAATATCCCTGGGCACAGGCAATGCCCATCGCACGCACACAATCGAAGTCCTCGCTGCGCTCGATGCCTTCGGCGACCAGCGTGGCGTTGCAGCTCTCGGCGAGATCCTGCATCGCGCGCACGAAGTGATACTTCATGCGGTCTTCGGCAATGCCGTGCACGAAGTGCTTGTCGATCTTGACGAACTCGGGGCGCACCTCGGACCACATGCGTAGATTGGCGAAGCCTTCGCCGAGATCGTCGATGGCGATCTGGAAGCCGCGGCCCCGGAAATACTGCAGCGCTTCACGCAATTCCGGGAGGGATGCAATCTTCTCGTTCTCGGTCAGCTCGATGACGATGCGGTTCTCCGCCATCCCGAGTTCCCCGAGCAGGCGGCGTGTCGCGCCATTCATCCATTCGTCGCTGAAGAGGACGCCGGGAGTTACATTGAGAAACAGGCGGCCGGGCAGGCCGGACAATGCGAACTCGCGCAGCGAGGTTTCGCGCGCCACGTGCTCCAACTCGGTCGCGAGCCCCGCGGCACGCGCCGCAGCGAACAGTTCCGCCGGGAACTGCAGCGGCGAATCGACAGGGCCACGAATCAGAGCCTCGTAGCCGAGAACGCCGCGAATCCTGAAATCGATGATCGGCTGAAAAACCGGGCGCAGGAGGCCGCGCGTGATGATCCGGCGCACCGCCTCGTTCCTGCCCTGTTCTCCTGCGTCCATGCGCTCGCGCTCACTCCTTGAGAAGCGCGGATTCTAGCTGCCGACGATTGCAAACTCTTTACAAGCCAGCGGCTGGCGTCGCCGGAACGGCGCCAGCGCTACAGGTCATGCCGGAGCGGAAGCGCGCCATGACGCGCCGACGCCCGGAAATGGTGCTTACTGCTTGCTGCCGCGTTTGCGCGGCTGCACCACTTTCTCGATCTTCTCCGCTTCCTCGGCAAGCACTTCGGTTGCGCCGACGGCGACGACCGCCACCTCGGAAACCGAGCGGTCAGCCGATTCGAGCGCCTTCTTCAGCACCGACACGCCGCTCGCTGCCGGCAGGTCACCCAGCAGCTTTTCGCAGTGGTCGAGCCAGTTCGAGACGACGGCATTGAAGCCGTGCTGATGCCATTCGCCGAGCGCGATCCAGCGCGCACCGAGATCCGCCCCGAGGGTAATTTGTTCATGCACGATGCCCGCGCTCATGCGCGTCACCGACGGATCGGTCGCCACATCGAAGGCCACCATCGGCGACACCACATGCTCCTGCGTACGGAAGCGCTGGAGCATGCAGTCAAGCATGTGCGACTGCAGACGCAGGGCCGAAGCCGAAAGATGTTCGGCAGCATTGATCAGGCCGTGGGCAACAGCACCGGAATGGTCGAGGCGGGCGCCGTGCAGCGCGGCCAGCGGAGGATTGATACTCAGCATGGAAGTCTCCGGGAAAGGAACGATCGAAAGCGGATGGCAGAATCAGGGCGACAGGCGCCGGTTCAGCTCAGATGCCGGAAGGATAATCCGCAGGTATTGCAGGGAAATGACGGCCCGCTGTCACACAACGGTAACCTGCGTTTCATCTTTCGCGCACGGTTCTCTTGGTATAACCAAGGGCGTAATCACATGAGGCGATCGCAAGACCATGGTTTTCTTCGAGCTTTTTTCCAACAACCCCGAAATCATCGTCGTCGAGGCCGGCAAGCCGCTCTTCGTCGAAGGCGACGAGGGGCACCAGATGTTCGTGCTGACGGTCGGCAGTGCGGAAGTCATCGTCAAGAACCGCGTTGTCGAGACGCTCTACCCCGGCAACATCGTCGGCGAAATGGGGCTCGTTTCCCCGGGCCCGCGCTCGGCGACCGTCGTCGCGAAAACGCGCTGCGAGTTCGTCGCCATCGACGAAAAGCGCTTCCAGTATCTCGTCCAGCAGACGCCGTTCTTCGCCACCCAGGTCATGCGCGTTCTCGCCGAGCGGCTGCGCGCCACGGACGAGATGCTGCCGCTCTCAGAAGACGTCTGAGCGAGCAATTCAGGCAGTCTGCAAGCCTGATACCGATGCGGCCAGCGCCCGCGACAATTGCGCGAGTTTTGCCAGCTGTTCCGAGACCGTTCCGACCGCGGCGTGATTCTGTTCCGACATCACGGCGATTTCCTGCACGTCGCGCGCAATAGATTCGCTGGTGCTCGCCTGCGCACCTGCCGCGGCTTCAATCTCGCGCAGATGGGCCAGCGACTCGCCCACCTCGACACGGATGTGCTCAAGCGCCCCGATCAGATTGCCGACACAGGCAACGCTGTGCCCGACGGCATCGGTACTCTGCGCCATCTGCTCTACGGACGCATGAATCTCGCGCTGGATCGTGGCAATCGTCGCTGCAATTTCTCCCGTCGACTGCCGCGTTCGGTCGGCAAGCTTGCGCACCTCGTCGGCAACGACGGCAAAGCCTCGGCCGTGCTCGCCCGCGCGTGCCGCTTCGATCGCCGCGTTGAGCGCAAGCAGGTTGGTTTGCTCGGCGATTTCCTGGATGACGCCGACGATCGCACTGATTTCGCCGGAACGCACTTCGAGTCGCTCGATCGTGGTGGCGGCGTCACGCACCAGGGAGTCAATGCTCTGAATGGCCGCAGTAGCGTTGCGCGCCTCGCCCACCCCAGCCTCGGAAAGCGAAACCGCGCGCTCGGACACGGCTCGCGTCTGCTGCGAATGCTGCGCGACCTCGCCAATACTGACCGTCAATTGCTGAACCGCTGCCGCAACCTGCGCCGAGGAAACACTCTGCCGGTCCGTTGCCACGCCGACCTGCCCGGCGACCGCATTGACGCGTTGAATCGAGTGGTCGACCTCATGCGCCGACCCGTGGGTACTCCCGATCAGACGCGAGAATGTATCGGCCACCGCATTGAATGCCAACGCCACCGCAGTCAGTTCATCCTGCCCGCGCGGCGTGACGCGCTGCCGCAGATCACCGGCGGCCATGCGCTCGGCAACCGCCTTCAGTTCGGCGAGCGCTCCCGTAATCGAGAGATACGTCCCGACGAAGAAATAGACGACCAGCAGTAACACAGCAACCAGCATCATCGCGATCATGCGCTCGCTTGTCTGCAGGCGCTCGTGCCTTGCCGTCAGGCGCAGCTGCGACTGCGTCGCCAGCGCTTCGCCGAAATCGAGAAGTGCCCCCTGCACCCGCGCTGCCCTCTGCAGATACTCGGCAGGCAGCAGATCGATTTCGCTGGTATCGATCAGACGTATCGTCAGCAGCTCGACGAAGGGCAGCAAGGTGTCGCTCACCGCACCCAGCTTGGCATCAAGCACAGCCTTCGTTGCTGCGTCGTCCACACTCCCGCGTAGCAGCGGCGCATCGAAATCAGCGAGCATCGGCAGCAGGCGGGCACGCAGCGACTCCAGTTCGCGCCGCTGGGCCGGACGCAGCCTCTGTGCGGCCAGCACATCGACACCGATACGCCGTGTCGCCGCCAGCACGTCGAGCATTGCCGGCAGACGATCGGTCAGCGCGAGCAACAGGGCATTGGTGGCGACTTCATCGTCCATGCGCAGTCCGGCCCGATCGATTGTGGCCTCGTGCAAGCGGCGCAGCGCGTCCGCGATGGCCACCGCATCCGGGCTGGGCGAGTCAGCAGCCAGCGATCGGATCTCCGCAGGGGCGCTCGCTCCAAGACGAGCGTTCAGCTGCGCCAGCCGGGACGACAGCCCCGCCTGCGCCGCTCCCGCGTTCACCTCCGCCCGACGAGCTGATTTACGGGCATCGAGCTCTGCGAGCGTCCCGAGGATAGGCATCTGCACTGCCACACCATCGAGTTCGGCAGTGGTTCGTTCGACACGTGCCTGCTGCTCGCTCAGATAGAGCCAGGAAACCAACAGCAGGGGCAGTCCGAACAGCGCGGCGACGGTAATGAGCTTGATGCGGAAGGAGGCACGGCCGGAAAGCCGGATGGCGGGAACGAAAAGGTGCTTCATTCATGATTCCTTGATTGCTGTGCAGCACGGCGATTGGCGCCCGGAATTTTCACGGGCCGACCGCCTGACGACCACGGCTGGAGAGCTTCAGCTGGAGCGATTCTAGGCCGGCCGTATTGCGGAACGATGTCAGCGCTTACGGCAGAAAATCGGGGGAGATCACCGTACGCAGCACGATCTGTTGCTCACCGGCACGCACGCGGTTGGTGAACCACCAGAGCGCCCCCTTCTTGATCGTCATGTCCGCTTCCTGACCACAAAGAAGCAGCGAGGCAAGGCGGCCGAGGCCGGGCTGATGGCCGATCAGCAATACGGAATCCGGCGCGGCGGGCCAGCCAGTGGCCGCAATCAGCTCGGAAACACATTCCGCCGGGCCGATCTTGCGCTGGGTTTCGAAGGGCAGGCCAAGGGCGGCGGCAGTCTGCTGCGTGCGCACCGTGGGGCTGGCGATGATGCGCATTTTCTTCGGCTGATGCTGCAACAACCAACGTGCAACAGCCTTCGCCTGCTTCTCGCCGCGAATTGTGAGCGCCCGCTCGAAATCGATCAGCCCCTCCTCGGCTTCGGCGTGACGCCACAGCAGCAGATCCATCGACACCACGTCCTTCGCAAGAGAAGCCGGCATGTTACGCCCTCCCTGTTACGCATTGATTGCAGTGCGAACAGTATAGTGGCGCTGGCGGTCGCGCTCTTACGCGGCTACTTGCGGAATTCCCCGCCCCTCGGCGAGAGCCTCGCGGATCACCGTCTCGAAGGTATCGACGACGCCTTCCCAGCTGCGCGGCAGTATCACTCGGCGTGCCTCCTCGCCCATCCCCGCAAGCAGGCTCCGCTCGCCCGCCAGCCGCTGCGCCGCCGCTACGAACTGCCCATCGTCACCCGGCGCGATGAGCACGCCGTTGCGGCCGCTGTCGATCAGCTCCGCTGCCGCCGCACTGCGGAAGGCAAGCACCGGCAGCCCGCTACCCATGGCTTCGGCAACCACGTTGCCGTAGGTTTCCGAGAGGCTCGGAAAGAGGAAGAGATCGGCGCTGGCGTAGTGGGCAGCAAGATCTTCACCGATGCGCGCGCCGGCAAAGATGTGGTTTGGATTCGCCTGCTCAAGCTCGCGTCGCGCGGGGCCGTCGCCTACCCAGACCATGCGCGCCCCGGGTGCGACCGACTCGATGGCGGCAAAGCTGCGCACAACCAGCGGCAGATTCTTCTCCGGCGCCAGACGGCCGACATTGAGGCAGACCAGCGTCTCATCATCCGCCTGCCACTGCGCGCGCAAGGCGGCACTGCGCCGCTGCGGATCGAACAGCGCGGTATCGACGCCGCGGCCGACGACACGCACGCCGGCCACACCGTCGCCGGCGAGGTCGGCCGCCATTGCCTCGGTGGGCACCAGCGTCGCGGCGGTACGCCGATGCAGTGCGCGCAGATAGGCGGCCACCGCCGGGCGCATCCAGCCGATGCCGTAGTGCACGCTGTAGCGATCGAAGTTCGTATGGAATCCGGAAGTCACCGGAATGCCGAGGCGGCGCGCGGTGTTCACGGCCGACCAGCCGAGCGGGCCTTCCGTCACCACATGCACAAGATCGGGCCGCCGTTGCCGCCAGTGGCGGGCTAGCCGCCCACCGGCAGGCAGGCCGAAGCGCAGGCCAGGGTAGCCCGGGAGCGGCACGCCGGAGAGGATCACATCGCCCGCATCGCCTTTATCACGTTGCGACTGGCGCGGGCGCACCAGGTCGACGCGGTGGCCACGTGCGCGCATGCCATCGACCAGCCGCCCGACCGTCATGGCGACGCCATTGACTTCCGGCGGGTAGGTCTCGGTGACGAGAACGATATCGAGTTTCACTGACGGACCTTCCCCCCTCCCCCCTTCCCGCGGAAGAGGGCGATCCCGGTTCGCCGCGGCGCGGCTCCGGTGGATGACTGGCGCCCCTGCGGACGGCCGTGCGGGATGCTTGATGAACCATCCCCCCAACCCCCCTCCCTGTGGAAGGGGGCGATCCCGGTTCGCCGCGGCGCGGCTCCGGTGGATGACTGGCGCCCCTGCGGACGGCCGTGCGGGATGCTTGATGAACCATCCCCCCAACCCCCTTCCCTGTGGAAGGGGGCGATCCCGGTTCGCCGCTGCGCGGCTCCGGTGGATGACTGGCGCCCCTGCGGACGGCCGTGCGGGGCGCTCACGCAAAGCGCTCCAACAGGATGCAGGCCCAGACCACGAACACGTTGATCAGCGCCATGAGCACGGCTGCGCTGCCGATATCCTTGGCGCGCTCGGCGAGGCGGTGGCGTTCGAGGCCGACGCGATCGACCGTCGCCTCGATCGCCGAGTTGAGCAGCTCGACCACCAGCACCAGCAGCACGCTGCCGATCATCAGCGCCCGCGCGATGCCGCCCACCGGCAACAGCAAGGCTACCGGTAGCAGCAGGCCGGCGAGCAGCACCTCCTGACGGAAAGCATCTTCGTGCGCATAGGCCGCCCTGAGGCCGGCCATCGAATAATTGAACGCGTTCCAGACGCGGCGCAGCCCGGTCTTGCCCTTGAACGGCGATTCGCCGTGCGCACGCACTTCACTCGCGACGGCTTGGCTGTCCGGCTCCTGCATTGCCTGCTTCCCTTCCTGATTCACGTGTTCGCCGCCGGCGCCGGCAGGCAGAGTGCCTCGCGCCGGGCACGCCGCACGCTGCGGTAAAGGGTAGCGAGGCGCTCGGCCATCGCGCTGTCGGACCACTCTTCCGCATAGCGCCGCGCATCTTCGCGCAGGTGCGCCCACACCGAGGAATGGTTGAAGAAATGCGCCAGCATCTGCCCGAAGGCGGCCTCGTCGTCCGGCGGCACGATGCATCCCCGCCCGGCGCGGAGGATGTCGGTGGTGCCCATTGCCGAAAGCGCGATCACCGGCAAGCCAGCGGCCATCGCTTCGAGCAGCACCAGTCCCTGCGTTTCGGTGCGCGAGGCGAAAACGAAGGCATCCGCTGCCGCGTAGCAGTCGGGCAGTTCGCGCTGGCGGTCGAGATAGCCGAGGAAGCGGACGCTGTCGGCGAGTCCGAGTTGCGCGACGCGTTGTTCGAGCGCCGGGCGTGCCGGCCCCTCGCCGGTGATCAGCAGCAGCATGCGCGGCGCGGCGGAGAGACCGCGTTGCACGGCGCGGATCAGGAAGTCGATGTTCTTTTCGTGGGCGACACGCCCGACGAAGAGCGCGACCGGCCGCGCCGCGTCGATGCCGTGGCGGGCACGGAAAGCTTCACGATCGCCGCTGGTGAAACGGCGGATGGGAATGCCGGTCGGCAGGATGTGCATCGGCACCTGCACGCCGTATTCGCCAAGGCGATCGCGCATCGCCGACGAGGGGACGACCACGCCATCGAGCGCATTGCACTGCTTGCGCGAGAAGCGCCGCGCCGCGCCGCGCAGCCAGGCGGAAGGCACATAGGGCGCGTAGTGGTGCAGGTATTCCTCGAACAGCGTGTGGTAGGTGGCGAGCACCGGCAGCCCGCGGCGGCGCGCCGCGGCGAGCCCCGCGTAATGCGCGACGAACGGTGTCTGCACGTGGATCAGATCGCAGTCCTCGGCGGCCGCGTCCACCGCGCGGTGCATCGCGCGCCAGCGGACAATGCGGTCTTCCGGATCGCCGGGCACCGGCCGTCCGGCCACACGCACGATTCCTGGCTGTGCCGCTTCATCGCCATACGAAGGCACCACCAGGCGGACGTCCACGCCCTCGTGTTCGAGGCCGCTGCGGAAGGTTTCGATCGAGGTCGAAACGCCGTTGATACGCGGGAAATAGACGTCGGAAACCATCAGGACGCGCATGACTCTTCCTTCTCCGTTGCGAAGCTGAGCGCCGGCGCAGGCATGCCCTGCGGCAATTCTTCGACAGGCTGCTCGACGGCGGCCGGCACCGGCATCCCCTGCGTCCAGTAAACAACTTCCAGCCGGCCGTCGAGGTGTTCGACGATCGCCGTGCATGAATCGACCCAGTCGCCGCAATTGCCGTAGATGAGGCCATTCACCTCGCGCAACGCGGCGCAGTGGATGTGCCCGCAGATGACGCCGTCGAGCCCGCGCTGATGCACCGAGTGAATTACCGATTCCTCGAAATCGAGCACGAACTGCAGCGCCTTCTTGACCTTGCGCTTGGCGTAGCCGGCCAGCGACCAGTAACCGGAAATACCGAGCTTGCGCCGAACCCACGAGAGCACGGTGTTGCAGCGCACGAGCCACTCGTAGGCGACATCGCCGAGCAGGGCGACCCAGCGGTGGTGACGCGTCACCTGATCGAATTCGTCCCCGTGGATGAGCAGGAAGCGGCGGCCGTCGGCGGTAACGTGAACGTGCTCGCCGGCAAGTTCGATATCGCCGAAGGCCGCATCGAGATACTCGCGCAGCGCTTCGTCATGGTTGCCGGGAATCAGCATGACGCGCTCGCCGTGGCGGGCGCGCCGGAGAAATTTCTGCACCACCGTGTTCTGCGCCGGGGTCCAGTGGATGCTGCGATTCATCGCCCAGAAATCGACGATGTCACCGATCAGGAATACGTTCTCGGCGGGATGCTCGCGCAGGAATTCAAGAAGACGCTCGGCCTGGCACGCGCGGGTACCGAGGTGAATGTCCGAGAGGAAGAGGGAACGGACCTGTGGCATGGCGGAAATCCTCCGCCATGCAGATCACAGGCAAATGAAGGCTTTGTTGCAGTTCTGCGTCAGAGAATCGGCACGCCCTGCTTCTCGCCGCGCTCATAGACCACGTTGGCGCGGCCGACGATGAGCGGATCGAGGTTGCCGATACGCTGCACATCCTTGTTCGCATACGGCAGCTTGTGCAGCACGTAGCGCAGCGCGTTCAGGCGCGCGCGCTTCTTGCAGTCGGACTTGATCACGGTCCACGGCGCATCGGCGGTGTCGGTGTGGAAGAACATCGACTCCTTGGCGCGCGTGTAGTCCTCCCACTTGTCGAGCGAGGCCATGTCGATCGGCGACAGCTTCCACTGCTTGAGCGGGTGCACCTTGCGCTCCTTGAAGCGGCGGCGCTGCTCCTCGCGGCTGACCGAGAACCAGAACTTGATCAGATGCACGCCCTGCCGCGCCAGCATGCGCTCGAACTCCGGCACCTGACGCATGAACTCGGTGTATTCGTAGTCGGTGCAGAAACCCATGACGCGCTCGACGCCGGCGCGGTTGTACCAGGAGCGGTCGAGCAGCACGATCTCGCCGTTGGTTGGCAGGTGCTGGACATAGCGCTGGAAGTACCACTGGCCGCGCTCGACCTCTGTGGGCTTCTCCAGCGCGACGACGCGCGCACCCCGCGGGTTGAGGTGTTCCATGAAGCGCTTGATCGTGCCGCCCTTGCCGGCCGCGTCGCGGCCTTCGAAGAGGATCACTACCTTCTGGCCGGTTTCCTTGACCCAGGCCTGCAGCTTGAGCAACTCGACCTGCAGGCGGTACTTCTGCCGCTCGTAGTTGCGCCGCTGCATCAGGTTACGGTAGGGATAGCCGCCGTCGCGCCAGTCAGGGTTGAGCTCATCGTCGGGATTTACATCGCTGTCGCCCCGCACCCGCTGCTCGCGCATCAGCGCCTTGAGCAGCGCCGCAGCTTCGCCGAGCGGCGCGCCGGAGATGAGATCGCGCATTGCCGCAAGGCGGGCCTCCTGCGCGGCATCGACCGCCTCGGCCACTGCAAATCCCTCGACCTCATCGCCACGCACCGGGCCAATGTCGCCGCCGGCCGCCGGCCTCGGCTTGCGTACTGCGCGTGCCGTCGAAACCGGTTTCTTGCGGGGGCGTGCTGCTGCACTGCGCTTGGAACTCGTTGCGTTTGCGCGAGGACTCGCCGAACGCGTTTTTGCTGCTGTCGCTGTCTTTGTACCTGCCATTGTTGTTTCCTCTCCGTGCCGGCCGATTTCTGGCGCACCAGCCGAACAGTCAGTCGACTGGCTCCGCCGGTTCAATTATTGCGCGACTTCGATCCGATTGCGACCGGCGCGCTTGGCCGCGTAGAGGGCTCGATCGGCGGAACCGATCAAGGCGTTGGGGCCGACCTGCGTCTCGGGAACGAGCGTGGCGACGCCGATGCTCACCGTCACGATCGGCACCGCCGTCGCGCGCCGGTGCGGGATCGCCAGATCGCGTATGTGCTGTGCAATCTCGGTGGCGACGCTGAGCGCACCGTCGGCATCGGTCTGCGCCAGGATCACGGCGAATTCTTCGCCGCCGTAACGCGCCACGGTGTCCGTCGGGCGCTTCATCGACCCTTCGCACAGCGCGGCAATGCGGATCAGCACGTCGTCGCCGGCCTGGTGGCCATACTCGTCGTTGTAGGCTTTGAAGTCGTCGACGTCGAGCATGAGCAGCGACATCGGCTTGCGTTCGCGCAGGCAGCGGCGCCATTCCTGAAGCAGAACGGTATCGAAGCGGCGCCGGTTGGCGATATGCGTGAGGCCGTCCAGCGTGGCAATGCGCTCCAGTTCGCTGTTGGCAAGCTCCAGCGCGCGCGTACGCTCGGCCACGCGCGCCTCCAGCCCGGAGAAGGCGTTGCGCAGACTCGCCGCCATCGTGTTGAAACTGCGGCCAAGTTCCGAAAACTCGCGGATACTGCTGTTGGCATCGACATCACCCGCCCACTCCCCTGCGGCGATCCGCTCGGCGCGGCGGTTGATCTCGCTGAGCGGGCGCACCAGCCAGCCGGAGAGGATCACGCCGAGCAGCGCACCGATGGCGGCGATGCCGAGCGTGAGCCAGGCCACCAGCTTCAGATTGGCGTGAAAGGTGGTCGCATAATCACGCTCGGGGAGCAGCACGCCAACGATCAGTTCGAGCCCGTGGGCATCGTGGAAACGGCGCAAGTCGAGGAGCAGGCGCTCACCCTCTACCTCCAGAAAGCGCTGACCGCTCTGCAGCGGCTCTCTTTCCAGAGAAACGCCGACCGCGCGCAAACGGGAGTCAGCGTGTTCGGCGACGGCGAGGCGCACAATCTGCTCGCCGTCGATGCGGAACACGGGATCGGGGAGCGAACTGGCGACCAGCTTGCCATCCGGTTCCGCCACGAACGCAAACCCGCTGCGACCGATGCTCTGTGCGCGCAGGTAGCGGCCGATCTGGACGAGCGCGACATCGCCGGTCGCCACCCCCAGGAAACGCCCCTGCGCATCATGGACCGGCACGGAAACGCCGACACCAAGACTGTCGTACGGCGCGTACTTGTACACCGGATACCAACCGACCTTGCCGTCGTCTACCGCCCGCCTGAACCAGACGCGGGTACGCGCATCGAAGGCGGGGCCGCGTCGCAGCCGGGTCGCGCGGGCATTGTCATCGTCGACGGCGAAGGTATCGATCGTCATGCCTTCGCTGCGCAGCGACGTCATCACCCGGACCTCGTTGGTATCGAGCAAGCGCGTGGCGCCAACGTACTGGCCGTCCGCACGCCCGAAAGAGACAAAGGTGAGGTACGGGAGATGCCGCATCTGGCCGACGAAGTGGCGTTGCAGATCCTCGGCGCGCTGCGCGTCAAGACGGCCGCTGCGCAGCGACTCGGCATTGGTCAGTGCGACGTGCGTCGCCGAAGAGAAGAAGCGATCAAGGTGCGCCGAAATGCGCACGCCGGTTTCGGCTGCCATCTGGCGCTGGAACTGTTCGAGCGACTCCTGGCCCGCGCGGAATCCGGCCCAGCCGATCAATACGGCTGCACTCAGGAACAGAAACAGGAATGGCAGGACGAGAAAACTGCGCAGCGAAAAGCGCATCGACAGCTGGCTCCGGCACCGGGGAATCTCTCTATGCTACAGAATTCGCGGTGGCTTGGGGTGCGGCGGCGGCTGGATTTGGTCTCGCGTCCGCGGCCGCCGGCGGGCCGGCAACTAGTCGACGAGGCGGGCCGGCGGAAAGAGTGCGCTGAAACGGCTACCGTTCCCGGGGCGGCTGGCGATGTCGAGCGTGGCCTGATGCCGGGTCAGCGCATGCTTGACGATGGCGAGTCCGAGGCCGGTGCCCCCCGACTCGCGGGAGCGCCCGTTGTCGGCACGGTAGAAACGTTCGGTGAGACGCGGAATGTGCTCGGGGGCGATGCCAATACCGTCGTCGGTAACGGCATATTCGGCACTGGTCCCGCAACGCTTCCAGGAGATGTCGATCCGCCCGCCGGCGGGGGTATAGCGTACGGCGTTGGAGATGAGGTTGCCGAAGGCGCTCGCCAGTTCCGACTCGGCGCCGAGGATGTCGACCGAGTCGGCATCGAGGGTGATTTCATGCTTGCCGGCGGAGAGCGCCACCGCGTCGGCCTTCAGCTTCTCCAGCAGCGCGACCATGCGCACGCGGTCGTTGCCGGGCTTGGGCGCCGATTCGAGCGCCGAGAGCATCAGCAGATCCTGCACGATGCGCAGCATGCGATCGGACTGGTCGGCCATCAGGCCGAGATAGCGTTCGTGTTCGGCGGGCGTCAGTTCGAGTTCGCGTACCGTTTCGAGGAAGCCGCCAAGGATGGTGAGCGGCGTACGCAATTCGTGTGACACGTTGGCGACGAAATCGCGGCGCATGCGGTCGAGGCGCTCGCTCTGCGTCACGTCGCGCGCCTGCATCAGCCGGAAACCGCCCGCGTAGGGCAGCAGATGGATCGACAGCATCAGCTCCGGATTGTGGGGCGCACTGAGACGCAGCGGCAGACGGTAGTTGCCGCCGGTCAGGTAAGCGACGAAGGCCGGCTCGCGCACCAGATTGGCGATCGGCTGGCCGCGATCCGAGCGCAGGTCAAGCCCGAGCTGCTTCTCGGCAACCTTGTTGCACCAGCTGATCCGGTTGTCGATATCGAGCGTGACGATGCCATCGACGATTGCCTGGCCAGCGGACTCGACCATCGCCAGATCGGCATCGCGCGTTGCGATGGCGCTGCGCAATTCCTTCTCGTGGCGATAGAGCCGCGAAAACACTTCGTCCCACGCGCCGGCGCCTTCCAGTTCGGCGGTTGGCTGCGGATTGCGCGACCAGCGCTCCAGGCGCGCAAAATAGCGCAGCGCGTTGAGCAGCTGCAGAAAGACGACGAGGGCCATGAGCGCCCAGCCCCATGCCGGCCCGACGAGAATGCCGAGCACGAGGGCCGGAATGGCGCCGAGCAGGCTCAGCGCCAGCGTCTGGGTCAGCGCTGGTGACACGATTGCGGGCGGCACTCAGCCGCGGAAGCGATAGCCGGCGCCGCGAACCGTTTCGATGCGACTGTCTTCGTTGGTGGGCTCCAGCGCCGCGCGCAGGCGGCGGATGTGCACATCAACGGTGCGTTCCTCGATGAACACATGGTCCCCCCAGACCTCGTCGAGCAGTTGTGCCCGCGAGTATACGCGTTCGGGGTGGCTCATGAAGAACAGCAGCAGACGGAATTCGGTGGGGCCGAGCTCGACCGGCTGGCCGGCCGCGATGACACGGTGCGTGGACGGATTCAGCGACAGCGTTCCAACCTCGACGACGTCGCCGGCGAGATGCGGCTGGCGCCGGCGCAGCACGGCGCGCACGCGTGCCACCAGCTCCTTCGGTGAAAACGGCTTGGTGACATAGTCGTCGGCGCCAGCCTCCAGCCCGAGCACCTTGTCTTCCTCATGCACACGGGCGGTGAGCATGATGATCGGCAACTCGCGCGTACGCTCGTCGGCGCGCAGTCGCTTCGCCAGTGCGACGCCGGACTGCCCCGGCAGCATCCAGTCGAGGATGAGCAGGTCGGGCAGCGCGGCGCGGATAGCCGACTCGGCATCCTCCGCGGTTCCGGCACGAACGACAAGAAAGCCGTTGTGCTTGAGATTGACGGTGAGGAGTTCCTGGATGGCCGGTTCGTCCTCGACGACGAGGATGGTGGGTGTCACGCGCTGGTCTCCTTGGTGTGCCGTACATCACGACCCTCGGCGATGTAGATGACATGCTCTGCGATGTTCTTGGCGTGATCGCCGATGCGCTCGATCGAGCGGCAGATCCAGACGATGTCGATCGCCGTCGAGATGGTGCGCGGATCTTCCATCATGTAGGTGATCAGCTGACGCACCAGGGCCTTGAACTCGGTATCCACTTTCGCGTCGGCGTGAATCACCTCGCTCGCGAGCTGCACGTCCAGGCGGGCGAAGGCATCGAGGCCACGGCGTAACATCAGCACGGCCTCGTCGGCGACATGGCGAATCTCGGTCACGCGCGGCAGGGTCAGTTGACCGTGCTCATAAACGCGGCGGGCGCCCTTGGCAATCTTCTTCGCCTCGTCGCCGATGCGTTCGAGATCGGTGACGATCTTGGTGATGCCCATCACCAGGCGCAGATCGGAGGCCGTCGGCTGGCGACGGGCAACGACATGGACGGTTTCGTCGTCGATGATCTTCTCGTAGGCATTGACGCGATGGTCGTTCTCGACGATGTCCTTGACGATCGCGGTCTCGCTGGTGACATAGACGTCGATCGCCGAACGGATCTGCGATTCGACCAGCCCTCCCATTTCCAGCACATGCGTGCGCAGGCCGGAGAGTTCCTCGTCGAACTGCTTGGACTGATGCGTGCTTTCGGTCATGGCGTTCTCCTCGTCAGCCCATGCGGCCGGTAATGTAGTCTTCGGTGCGCTTGTCCTGCGGCTTGATGAAGATGTCGTCGGTCTTGCCGAACTCGATCATCTCGCCGAGGTACATGTACGCCGTATAGTCGGACACGCGTGCCGCCTGCTGCATGTTGTGCGTCACGATCAGGATGGTGACGCGCTGCTTCAGTTCATGCACCAGCTCCTCGATGGCGCCGGTGGCGATCGGGTCGAGCGCCGAGGTCGGCTCGTCGAAGAGCAGCAGTTCGGGGTCGGTCGCCAGCGCGCGGGCGATGCACAGGCGCTGCTGCTGGCCGCCGGAGAGGTTCGGTGCCAGATCCTGCAGGCGATCCTTCACTTCGTCCCAGATCGCGGCGCCCTTCAGGGCCTGCTCGACCTTGTCGTCGAGCACGCGGCGGTTCTTCTCGCCGCGCACGCGCAGGCCGTACGCGACGTTCTCGTAGATGGTCTTCGGGAACGGATTCGGCTTCTGGAAGACCATGCCGACGCGCATGCGCACCTCGATTGGATCGACTTCCGGCGACAGCAGGTTGGTGTTGTCCGGGTAGAAGCGGATCTCGCCCTCGTAGCGGTTGCCGGGGTAAAGATCGTGCATGCGGTTGAAGCTGCGCAGGTAGGTCGACTTGCCGCAACCGGAAGGCCCGATCAGCGCGGTGACCTTCTTGTCGTAGATCGGCATGTTGATGTTCTTCAGCGCCTGCACCGGGCCGTAGAAGAAATTGAATTCGCGGGCCTGCGCTTTCAGCTGGGGCGTGTTTTCTTTTTGCATGGGGAGCTCCGGTTCGGTTCTTACCACTTGATGTTCTTGCGCAGACGGTAGCGCAGCCAGATCGCCACACCGTTCATCGTCAGCACCATCGCCATCAGCACGAAGCCGGCGGCAGCGGCGTTCACTTCAAAGGCAGGATCGGGGCGCGAGGTCCAGTTGAAGATCTGGATCGGCATGACAGTGAAGGGCGACATCACCCAGTCGAACAGGCCAGCCGTCGCGCCGTCGTTCATCGTCGTCAGCGGTGCCGGCGGCAGGAAGGCGATGAAGGTCAGCGCACCGATGGTGATGATGGGGGCGGTCTCGCCGATGGCGCGGGCCATGCCGATGATGACGCCGGTGAGGATGCCGGGCATCGCGTAGGGCACGATGTGGTAGCGGCAGGTCTGCCAGCGCGTGGCACCAACCGCCATCGAGCCCTCGCGGATCATCGCCGGGATGGCGCGGATCGCTTCACGGGTGGCGACGATCACGATCGGCAGGATCAGCAGGGCGAGCGTGAGGCCCGCCGAAAGGATGCTCTGCCCGAAGCCGAAGGTATAAACGAAGATGCCGAGTGCGAGCAGACCATAGACGATCGAGGGGACCGCCGCGAGGTTGGTGATGTTGATTTCGATGATCTCGGTGATCAGGTTGCGCCTGGCGTATTCCTCCAGATAGAGGCCGGCGGCAACGCCGAGCGGCACCGCAGCGGCAGCCGTCACCAGCATTACCAGCAGCGAGCCGACCCACGCGGAAAGGATGCCCGCCTGCGCGGCGCGACGCGAGGCAAAGTTCATGAAGAAATCGAGGTTGAGGCGCTCCGAACCCTTGATCACCATGTCGGCGACAAGGGCGAAGATGACCAGCAGGCCGATGCCGAGGCAGATGATGCCGAGCGCGGCGAACAGGGTGTCCTTGAGCTTGCCGCGCGCGATCAGCGCGCGGGTCTGTTGCGTATCCATCGCTTGCATTTCAGTAGTTCTCCCGATACTTGCGACGCAGCCACTGGCCAAGGATGTTGAACACCAGCGTGATCAACAACAGCGTCAGGCCGGCAGCGAAGATGGTCTGATAGCCGATCGAACCGTGCGGCAGATCGCCGAGCGCCACCTGGACGATGAACGAAGTGATCGTCGCGGCGGGTTCCATCGGGTTCCACGTGAGGTTAGGCTGCATGCCGGCGGCCACGGCGAGAATCATCGTTTCGCCGACGGCGCGCGAGATGCCGAGGATATAGGAAGCGGCAAGCCCGGAAAAGGCGGCCGGCACGACGACGTGGATCGCCGTATAGAGCCGTGTTGAGCCCATGGCGTAGGCGCCTTCACGCAGGCTCATCGGCACCGCGCGCATCGCATCCTCGGAGAGCGAGGCAACGTAGGGCACGATCATGATGCCCATGACAAGGCCGGCGGAGAGCAGCGAGAAGCCCGGCAGTTCGGGAAAAATCTTCTGCAGGATCGGGGTCACGATCAGCAGCGCGAAGTAGCCAAAGACGATGGTCGGAATGCCGCCGAGCATTTCGAGGATCGGCTTGGCGAGTTCGCGCACCTTGCCGTTGGCGAATTCCGAAAGATAGATCGCGATCACCGTGCCCATCGGGATCGCCACCGCCAGCGCGACGGCGGACGACACGACGGTACCCGAGATGAGCACCGAGATGCCGAAGTGGGCGTCGTCGAACAACGGCGTCCACTGCGTGTCGGTCAGAAAGTCGACGATGCTGACGTTCTGGAAGAAATGGATCGACTCGGAAACGAGCACGTAGACGATGCCCACCGTGGTCAGCACGGAGACGGCAGCGGCAGCGAACAGCAGACCCTCGATGATGCGCTCGGTCACGTTGCGCATCACGTTCTTGGAGAGTCGGTCGCTGATGGTATGCGTTTCGGTCATGATGGCAGTATTCATGGCAATGTTGCCTTCCGGTTGCGAAGCGGCGCCGGCCCGCATGGAGCCGGCGCCTGAAGACCGGCGCCACTGGCACCGGTGCACAGAATTACATCTTCGCTTCGCGCTTCATCAGATCTTCGATGGTGATGCCGACTTCGTTCTTGCCGCCGAACACGGTACCGATCTTCTTCTTGGCAACGTGCTCGAGGTTGCCGGTGTAGGCAGCAGCCGGCAGCGGCACGTACTTCACTTCCTTGGTCAGCTTGGCGCCGTGCTTCATGTAGAACTCGACGAATTCCTTGACCTCGGGCTTCTCCAGCGACTTGGCCTTGACATAGACGAAGATCGGGCGCGACAGCGGCTGGTAGGAGCCGTTCTCGACGTTGGCGGCGGAAGGCTCGACGGCCTTGCCGGTCTTCGGATTGACGATCGGCAGCGCCTTCAGCTTGCCGGCGTTCTCGGCGTAGTAGGCGTAGCCGAAGTAGCCGACGGCATTCACGTCACGCGAGACACCCTGCACCAGCACGTTGTCGTCTTCCGAGGCGGTGTAGTCGCCGCGCGAGGACTTGGCCTTGCCGACGATGGCTTCGGTGAAGTACTCGAAGGTGCCCGAGTCGGCGCCGGCGCCGAAGAGCTTGAGCGGCGCATCCGGGTAGGCCGGGTTGATCTGGTTCCACTTGGTGATCTGGCCCTGCGCGGCCGGTTCCCACATCTTCTTCAGCTCATCGACCTTGCCTTCCTTGAGGAAGGTATTCTTCGGGTTGATGACGACGGTCAGCGCATCGAAGGCGACCGGCATCTCGATGTACTCGACGCCGGCGGCCTTGCAGTCCTCCATTTCCTTCGCGGTGATCGGACGCGAGGCGTTCGAAAAATCGGTTTCGCCACGGCAGAACTTCTTGAAGCCGCCGCCGGTGCCAGAAATGCCGACCGTGACCTTGATCGCGTTCTTCTTGGCCTTCTGGAATTCCTCGGCAACCGCCTCGGTGATCGGGTAGACGGTGGAAGAACCGTCGATCTTGATGACTTGTGCCTGGGCGGCACCGGCAGCGAACAGCGAAACGCCGGCAAGGGCCAGGGCGAGCTTGGACGGATTGAACATGGGCTTCACACTCCTTTGGAAAGATTCGGGCAAACGCCAGGGGACGTAGCGGAGGCGAGTGTGCGCGTTGAATGTTACAACCGGATGACAGACTGTAACAATTCGCCCGGCGGTAGAATGGCGGCTGTTTTTCATCGACCCCCTCCGAGACCCCCGCCATGACCCAGGATGAAATGAAACAGGCCGTCGCCCAGGCCGCCCTCGCCCACGTCGTTCCGGATGCCATCGTCGGCGTCGGCACCGGTTCGACCGCCAACTTCTTCATCGACGCGCTCGCCGGCATGAAGGACCGCATTCCCGGCGCCGTCGCCAGTTCGGAAGCCACGAAGATGCGCCTCGAAGGCCACGGCATCAAGGTGCTCGACCTCAATGACGTCAGCGAAATTCCTGTGTACGTGGATGGCGCCGACGAAGTGAATGCTCGCCTGCACATGATCAAGGGCGGCGGCGGCGCGCTCACCCGCGAGAAGATCGTCGCCGCCGTGGCAACGAAGTTCGTCTGCATCGCCGACGCCTCGAAGAAGGTGGACGTGATGGGCCGCTTCCCGCTGCCGGTGGAGGTGATCCCGATGGCCCGCGCCCACGTCGCCCGCCAGCTGGTCAAACTGGGCGGCACCCCGAAACTTCGCGAAGGCTTCGTCACCGACAACGGCAACCTGATCCTCGACGTGCACGGCCTGACGATTACCGAACCAGCGCTGCTGGAAGCCGAGATCAACCAGATCGTCGGCGTCGTGACGAACGGTTTGTTCGCGCTGCGCGGGGCGGATGTGCTGCTGCTTGGAGCGGTGGAGGGGGTGCGGGTTTATACGAAGCCCTGACGATCAGGAGTATGTGTCGGCCAGACGCGGGAAAGCTGCCGCCACGGTCATTCCGCGAGCCCTGCCGGGTACTGCCTGAATCCTTCGATCAACGCTTTCCGGAACCCTTGCATATGAGTGACGCCTATATTGTCGGCCACATCACCGTCAAAGATCCTGCGCTGTGGGCCGAGTATCGAAGCAAAGTCCCGGAGACTGTTGCCCCTTGGGGCGGCGAGCTCGTCTTTCGCGGCAAGAAGGTCGCCACGTTTGCCGGTGAGACCCCCCACTCGGACATTGTCGTGATCCGCTTCCCGAGTGTATCGGCGGCGAATGCCTGGTTCTCGTCCGCTGCCTACCAGTCGCTGATTCCGCTGCGCTTGCTCGCCGCGGACGTGGTCTTGATTTCCTATGAATCGTGACCGCTCCAGGTGACTGCCGCCAAACGCGGACGGCCTCCGCTGTAGATCGAACACACCACAAAAAAGCCCGCCGAACCCCGGCGGGCTTTTTGCGTATCAAGCGCGGAAATCAGGCTTCAGGCTTTCGGCGGCACGTAGCCCTGCACCTGATCGGCGCCATCGCCGAAAAAGTGTTTCTCGACCTGCTCGGCGAGATACTTGCGGTGCGCCGCATCGGCGAGGTTCAGGCGATTTTCGTTGATGATCATCGTCTGCATGCGGATCCACTGCGCCCAGGCTTCCTTCGAGACGGTCTCGAACAGCTTCTTGCCCAGTTCGCCGGGCATCGGGGGGAAATCCATGCCTTCGGCCTCGCGGCCGAGCTTCACGCAATTGACGGTACGTGCCATTGAAATACTCCAGTAAGTGCGATCGGAAACGTGGCGATTATAGCCGAGGCGCTCAGATCGATTTGGCGAACACCTTCGAACGCCGCTGCAGGTTGTAGACCAGCCGTTTCTCGTCGGGCAGTTCGTCCACCGTCTTTTCGGCAAAACCGCGCTCGATGAACCAGTGCGCGGTGCGCGTGGTGAGCACGAACAGGCGCTTGATGCCCGCTTCGCGCGCGCGCACCTCGATGCGTTTCATCAGTTGCTCGCCGTAGCCCCAGCGCCGGTAATTCGGATGCACGGCGAGGCAGGCGAGCTCGGCCTGCCCATCACCGTAGGGATAGAGCGCCGCGCAGCCAACGATCAGCCCGTCGTGCTCGACCACCGAGAAGCGACCGATCTCGCGTTCGAGCAGGTCGCGCTCGCGGCGCACCAGGGTGCCCTCCTCTTCCAGCGGTTCGATCAGCGCGATCAGGCCGCCAATGTCGTCCGGCCGCGCATCGCGCAGTTTTTCCAGCGACTCGCGGCTGATCACGGTGCCGACGCCATCACGCGAGAACAGTTCGCGCAGCAGCGTGCCATCCTCGTCGTAGCCGATCACATGCACGCGGCCGACGCCGGCACGGCTGGCCCGGACGGCACAGGGAAGATAGCGCTTGAGGTCGGACGACAGCCAGTCGCCGATGCCGCACAGCCGTTCGGCGGCATCCATCGTGAGTTCGTCGAGCAGGGCGCCGTCGATGTCGGTGACACCACGGCTGTCGGAGAGGAAGACCAGCTTGTCGGCGTTGAGCGCAACCGCCGCCGCCTCGGCAACTTCTTCCATGGCGAGGTTGAAGCTCTCGCCGGTCGGGCTGGTGCCCATGCAGGAGAGCAGCACGATGTTGCCGAGCCCGAGCTGGGCGCGAATGCCCTCGGCATCCACCTTGCGCACGGCACCGGCGTACTGCAGGTCGACGCCGTCGATGATGCCGACCGGGCGAGCGGTAATGAAGTTGCCGCCGATGACGCGGATCGTGCTGTTGGCCATCGGCGTATCGGGCAGCCCCTGCGAGAGCAGCGCTTCGAGTTCGAGGTAGACGCTGCCGACGGCATCGATCACGCAGTCGAGCGCGGCTGCGTCGGTGACGCGGTAGCGGCCGTGGTACTTCGATTCGAGCCCCTTCTCGCGCAGCTCTTCCTCGATCTGCGGCCGCGCGCCATGCACCAGCACGAGGCGGATGCCGAGCGCGGCGAGCAGGTTCACGTCGTAGGCCAGCGTCCATGCGAGCGGCCCCTGGATCGCCTTGCCGCCGAAGGCAACGACGAAGGTCTTGCCGCGGAAGAGGTTCACATAGGGTGCGACCGAGCGGAACCAGGCCACGAAATCGGCTGGCTGCGCGGCTGACTGCGCCCCCGAATGCGCCCCCGAATGCGCTCCCGAATGCGCTCCCGAATGCGCGGCCGATTGCCCCACCGATTGCGCGGCGGAACTGCCGCCGCTGCCTTGCTGACTCATTTGCCCTCCAGTACGCGCTCCAGGCGCTCGCAGATGGTGCGCAGGACTTTCACCCGCGCGTGGTTCTTGTCGTTGGCTTCGACCAGCGTCCACGGCGAACGCCCGGTCGAAGTGCGCTCGACCATGTCGCACACCGCCTGCGCGTAGGCATCCCACTTCTCGCGGTTGCGCCAGTCTTCCTCGGTGATCTTGAAGCGCTTGAATTCGGTTTTCTCGCGCTCCTTGAAGCGCTTCAGCTGCTCTTCCTTGCTCACCTGCAGCCAGAATTTGATGACGATGGCCCCGGCCTGCACCAGCGCATGCTCGAAATCGTTGATCTCGGCATAGGCGCGCAGCCAGTCATCCTCGTCGCAGAAACCCTCGATGCGCTCGACCAGCACGCGGCCGTACCAGGTGCGGTCGAAGATCGTCACCCGCCCGCGGCGCGGCACGTGCCGCCAGAAGCGCCATAGATACGGTTGCGCGCGCTCCTCGTCGGTCGGTGCAGCGACTGGCACGATCTGGTACTGGCGCGCATCCATCGCCTCGACGACGCGGCGGATGGTTCCGCCCTTGCCGGCGGCATCAGAGCCTTCGAAGGCAAGGATCAGCGAATGGTTCTGCTGGAAGCGGGGATCGCGCATCAGCTGCGACAACTTGCCCTGCCACTTGGCAAGCTCCTTCTCGTAGGCCTTTTTCTCCAAGGCCCTGGAAAGATCAAGCTCGGAGAGCACTGTCCGCTTGTCGATCGCGGCAACGATCGGCGGCGCCACCGGCACCGAGGTCTTGCCGGTCTGCGCCAGGCGCCGGGTGATCGCGTCGCGGACGACATGGCCGACGGTAAGGGAACGGTAGTTGTCGTCGGTGCCCTCGATGATGATCCACGGCGCATGCGCGGTGTTGGTCACGCGCAGCACGTGGCCGGCGACAACCTGCAGATCGTCGTAGGTCTTCAGGCGAGCCCAGCTCGCCTTGGTCACCCGCCACGCGGTGCGCGGATCTTTCTCCATCGCCTTCAGGCGTACCTTTTGCGCATCCTTGGAGAGGTGGAACCAGAACTTGAGCACCAGCGCGCCTTCGTTCACCAGCATTTCCTCGAAGCGGTTGATCTCGTCGAGGACCTCCTCCATCTCGGCGCGCTTCATCTTCTTCGAGATGCGGTCGGCAATCGGCTGCGAATACCACGATCCGGCGAAGATACCGACCTTGCCCTTCGGCGGCAGTGCCCGCCAGTAGCGCCACATGAAGGGGCGCTCGCGTTCCTCGTCGGTCGGCGACGAGAAGGCGAGCGTCGAGATGTGGCGCGGGTCCATCCACGAGTAGAGCAGGTTGATCGTCTCGCTCTTGCCACTGCCATCCACGCCGCTGACGAGGATGACCACCGGAAAATCACGCTTCTGCAACAGGTCGTACTGCACATCGAGTAATTCGGCGCGCAGCTTCGCCACCTCCTTCTCGAAGGTCTTGCGATCGATGCGATGCCCCAGTTCCGCGGATTCAAACATGGCTCTCTCCCCCTGATCCTTCCCTGAAATCTCCCCACACCGCCTGCAGCGCTGCCAGCGCCGCCAGGCCTGCGGTTTCGGTGCGCAACACGCGCGGCCCGAGGCGCACCGCGACAAACCCGGCGCCAAGCGCGGCGGCCTGTTCCTGCGGGTCAAGCCCGCCCTCGGCGCCGATCAGCAGCGACACGCGCCCGGGCGGCGGCAACTCGTGCAGCGCATGCGCCGCGCCGGGTGCCAGCAGCAGACGCAACTCGCCCGGCGCCAACGGGCCGAGCGTTGCCAGCCAGTCTTCAAGCGGCATGACCTCCCCAACTGCCGGCAGGCGATTGCGCCCGCACTGTTCGCAGGCGGAGACAACCACGCCGCGCCAGTGCGCCACGCGCCGTTGCGCGCGCTCACCGGCAAGGCGCACGACACTGCGCCGGCTGGCGAGCGGCTGGACCGCCGCCACCCCAAGCTCGACGGCTTTCTGCACCGTCAGATCCATCTTCTCGCCAGCCTGCAGCGCCTGCGCCAGAACAATGTACAGCGGCGACTCCCGCTCGACTGCCGAAGCCGCCGCCAGGGCGACCTCGACGCGGTTCTTCGCGATGGCCGCGATGCGTCCCGAATACTCGCCGCCGACGCCGTCGAACAGCGTGACCGCATCACCAAGACCAAGCCGCAAGGCACGCGCGGCATGATGCGCCGCCCCTTCAGGCAGACAGACCGTGGCGCCGGCCGACAGCGGCCCGGGGCAGAAAAAGCGCGGAAAACCCATCGTGGTATTATAGGCATATCCCCTGAAAACAGCGCCAATTCTGGATTTCGCCGATGTTTGCCCCAAATCCGCCGGTACGCCATGCCGACGGCTCCACCCCCGCTTATTGCCCCCCGGCTGCGCCCGCCGCAGGTGCTCGCCAGCCCGCCTTCGTGGCCAGCATTGGCCGTTCAGCGACAAGAGAGGGGTGAGCCAATGCCGCTGACCGCTCAGCTCAAGCGCATGCAGGATGCGGCCATCGTGCTGGTGCGCGAAGTCGCCCAGCAGGAGGTGATTCCGCGTTTCCTGCGCGCCCGTCACGCCCTGAAGGACGATGGCAGCCTCTTCTCCGAGGCGGACCTCGCCGCCCAGCACTACCTCGCCGAGCGCCTGCCGGCGATTTGCAACAGCCCGATCATCGGCGAGGAGATGTCGCGCGAAGCGCAGATGGAAGGCTGGGCCAACGGCAGCGGCGGGCTGTGGTGCATCGACCCGATCGACGGCACCACCAATTTCATCAACGGCATTCCCTGGTTCGCGGTCTCGGTTTCCTGGCTGCGCGAGGGACGTACCCGCCTCGCGGTGACCTACAACCCGATCACCGACGAAATGTTCTACGCCCGCGAAGGACACGGCGCCTATCTCAACGGGCGCCGCCTGCCGCTGCGCAAGGTGACGACGGACCTCGCGCGCGCCGTTGCCGACGTCGATTTCAAGCGCATTCCAAAGGATGTCGCCGATCGCATCGCGGTCGATCCACCCTTCTACTCGCAGCGCAACTTCGGCTGCTCGACGCTGGAATGGTGCAATCTCGCGGCCGGCCGCCTCGACCTCTACCTGCATGGCGGCCAGATGCTCTGGGACTACGCTGCGGGCAGCCTGATCCTGCGCGAGGCCGGCGGGCAGGTGAGCACGCTCGACAACGACGATTTCGATGCGGCCGATGTCTGGCGGCGCCCGGTCGTCGCCGCGCTGGATGCAAGCGTGTTCGAAGCCTGGAAGCACTGGCTGCGGGCCGGCTGACGCTCCCTGCCTCTCTCCGCCTTGCCCACGGCGCGTCGAGTAAGCGTAAGATTGAACCACCCCGTCCGGAGGCGCCGCTCCGCCCGACAACATGGCTGCCGAATCTGAATCCCGTCTGCAGATATCCCTGATCGGGGTATTCGCGTTTCTGTTGCTTGGCATCGGGACGGCCAATTACATCTTCTATCGTGCCGAGTCGACCGCTGCGCGTGAGCGCGCAATGTCTGAACTGGCTTCAATCGCGGACCTGAAGACGCGAGAGATCGGCAACTGGCAAAGGGAGCGACTCGGCGACGCCCGGTCGATACGCGATCACGCAATGCTTGCCGGCCTTCCGGAGCACTGGCTGACGGCTCGCGCAGGCACTGACGAACCATCAGGCGCCCGGCAATGGCTCAATACCTACGTCAATAATTTTGCCGACTACAGCGAAGCCGCCCTCATCGATCGCCGCGGACGCCTGGTCGCTGCTTCCGGTTCCAGCCCGTTCATGCCGGACAACGCGCGCGAGCAGCGCGATCTGGCGGCCAGTCGCGGCGAGCCGGTGCTCGGCGAACTCTATGCCCTGCCGGATGGCAGGCAGGCCATGGATCTGGTCGTGGCACTGGCGAACCGCACAAACCGTGACCCCTCGGGCTTCGTAATGCTGCGCATCGATCCGGCGAAGGTTCTCTACCCGATGCTGCAGCACTGGCCGACGCCGAGCGATTCGGCCGAGATTCTCCTGGTCGAGAAACGCGGCGAGCGCATCGTGCATCTCAACGATCTTCGCCATCAGCGCGGTGCGGCACTGACACTGACGCTGAGTCCCGATACCGCGCGACTGCCTTCGAGCTACGCCGTGCGCGGTGAAACGACCACTCTTGTTGGCAGCGACTATCGCAGCGTCACCGTTTACGCTGCCACCCAGCCCGTGCCGGATACCCGATGGGGCGTCGTCGCCAAGATTGATGAACGCGAAGTGCTGGCGCCGCTGCACGAGCGGATCGGGCTGATGATCTTCGTCAGCACCTTCCTCGTCATCGTCGCCAGCGGCATCACGCTGGTGCTCTGGCAATCGCAGCGCGACCTGGTGCGCGTACAGCGAGCGCGCGACGCGGCTGCGCGTCGCGAGGTCGAGCGCCTGACCGACCGGCTTACCGAATCGCAGCGCATCGGTCGCGTCGGTAGCTGGGAACGCGACCTGAAGACGAATACGCTGTGGTGGTCCGAAGAAACCTACCGGTTCTTTGGCCTCGATCCGCTCAACGCTGCCAAGCCGGATTTTGCAATGTTCCTCGAACGCATCCATCCCGATGACCGGGCAGGCATGCGCATGCTGGTGCAAAGCGCTGTGGAGAGCGGCGAGCCTTATGCGATCGACTACCGCGTCTGCCTTGCGAACGGCGACATCCGCATCTTCCAGAACACCGGGCAGGTCGTGCGGGACAGCGACGGCAACCCGGTACGCACTGCCGGCACGACGCAGGACGTCACCGATCTGCGCCGCCAGGAAGAAGACATGCGACGGCGCAACGAGCAGTTGCGCACGATCATCGATAACATTCCCGGCGCCGTCTCGCTTCTGGATGGCAACCTCCACTTCACCGCCTTCAACTCGCAGTTCGCACGCCTGCTTGATTTTCCGCAGAGTCTGTTGGCAAAGGAGCCGCTGTCGCTTTACGACATTGCCCTCTTCAACGCCGAGCGGGGCGAGTACGGGCCGGGCGATCCACGGCAGCTCGCCGAGGAGATCGTCGCTCGGGCGCGCCACCCCGTTGAACATGTCTTCGAGCGTACCCGGCCAAACGGCACGATCATTGAAGTGCGTGGCGCGCCATTGCCGGGTGGCGGCTTCGTCAGCATCTACAGCGACATCACGGCGCGCAAGCGCGCCGAGGAAACCCTCCTGCTTGCAAAAAAGGTGTTCGACAACAGCCCGGAAGCGATCATGATCACCGACGAGAACAATCGGATCGTTTCCGTCAACGAGGCCTTCACGCAAATTACCGGCTATGCCCCCGACGAAGTCCTTGGCGCCGACCCGAAGATTCTTGCTTCCGGCCGCCACGGATCTGAGTTCTACCGGCAGATGTGGGATTCGCTGAAGCGCACCGGTCACTGGTCGGGTGAGATCATTGACCGCCGAAAGAGCGGCGACCTCTACCCGAAGTGGACGACGATCAATGCCGTGATGGAGTTTCCGGCAGGGAAGGTGACCCACTACGTGGCGATGTTCGCCGACATCACCGAGCGCAAGCGGGCCGAGGAACGCATCCACTTCCTTGCGCACCACGATGCGCTGACCGAGCTGCCCAACAGGCTTTCACTGGAGCGCCGCCTGGAACAGGCCCTGATCGATGCACGCCGGCACAACTGGTTTGTCGGCATTCTCTTCATCGACCTCGACCGCTTCAAGGTGATTAACGATACGCTCGGCCACCATGTCGGCGACCAGTTGCTGATCGAGGTGGCGCGTCTGTTCCGAGGCGCGGTGCGCGAATCGGACATGGTTGCGCGCCTGGGCGGCGACGAATTCGTGATCGTCCTGCCGGACCTCGAATCCCCGGATGATGGCGCGCACGTGGCATTGAAGGTGATCTCATCGCTGCTCGCGCCGGTCAGGATCGACAATCACGAATTGCATACCAGCCCGTCGATCGGCATCGCCGTCTATCCCAACGACGGCCGCAGTGTCGATTCGCTGTTGAAGAACGCGGACACGGCGATGTATCACGCGAAGGCGCTGGGCAGAAACAACTACCAGTTTTTCTCCGAGGAGATGAACCGCGTCGCCAGCGAGCGTCTGTCGCTCGAAGCCAGGCTGCGGCAGGCGCTCGCGCGCAACGAGTTCTCGCTCAACTTCCAGCCGCAGTTCCGTGCCGATGAATCACGGGCCACCGGCGTCGAAGCGCTCCTGCGCTGGCATCTGCCGGAGGAGGGCATGATCCCGCCGGATCGCTTCATCGGCATCGCCGAGGAAACCGGATTGATCGTACCGATCGGCAACTGGGTTTTGCGGCAGGCGTGCCGACAGCTGCGTGAGTGGCTGGATGCAGGCATTGCGCCACTGCGCATGGCTATCAACCTTTCAGCACGTCAGCTCGGCAACAACGATCTGCTGGCAACCGTCGCCGAAGCACTCGCCGAGACCGGCATTCCACCAGCATTGCTTGAACTGGAGATTACCGAAAGCGCGGTAATGAACAAACCGGAAGATGCGATCAAGATCCTGCAGGCCCTGAAGCGGATGGGCGTAACGCTGGCGATCGACGATTTCGGCACCGGTTATTCTTCGCTCGCCTATCTGAAGCTGTTCCCGATCGACCACCTGAAGATCGACCGCTCCTTCGTGCGGGATATCGAGCGCGACCCGGACGATGCGGCGATCGCCCTGTCGACGATCGCCCTCGCCCATGCCCTCGGTTTGAAAGTCATCGCCGAAGGGGTTGAAACACGCGCCCAGTTGCAGATGTTGCTGCGCAACGGCTGCGACGAGGTGCAGGGCTACCTGTTCAGCCGACCGCTTGCCGCGGATGCAGCCCGCGCCTACCTGCAGCGCGGCCAGGAAGACCGGCTGCGCCAACTGCATTAGAATTCTGCCGCGCGTCCTTCGGTTTTCTGCCGTTTTCTGTCGCTTTCCACCGTTTCCCTTGACGCCCCACGAGAAGAGGTCTGTTCCAATGCGCCGCATCACACTGTCACGCTACCTGATCGAAGAACAACGCGAGAAGGGCAAGATCAACGCCGACCTGCGCCTCTTGATCGAGGTTGTCGCCCGCGCCTGCAAGAGCATCGCCGTCGCCATCGGCAAGGGCGCCATCGGTGGCGAAGGCGGCGTGCTCGGCGAGGCCGGCAGCGACAACGTACAGGGCGAGGCGCAGAAGAAGCTGGACGTGATCTCCAACGAGATCTTCCTCGAAGCCAATGAATGGGGCGGTCACCTCGCCGGCATGGCCTCCGAGGAAATGGAGCTGCCGCACGCGATCCCCAACCGCTACCCGCAGGGCGAGTACCTGCTGCTCTTCGATCCGCTCGACGGCTCGTCGAACATCGACATCAACGTTTCCGTTGGCACCATATTCTCGGTATTGAAGTGCCCGGAGGGTGCCGACCCAACGCGGGCGGAGGCCTTCCTGCAGCCGGGCACCCGGCAGGTCGCCGCCGGTTACGCCGTCTATGGACCGACCACACTGCTCGTACTCACCGTCGGTGACGGTGTTGCCTGTTTCACGCTCGACCGCGAACAGGGCTCCTTCGTGCTGACACAGGAGGGCATGCAGATTCCGGCGGACACGAAGGAGTTCGCGATCAACATGTCGAACCTGCGCCACTGGGAAGCGCCGGTGCGCCGTTATGTCGAAGAGCTGCTGGCCGGCAGCACCGGCCCGCGCGGCAAGGATTTCAACATGCGCTGGGTAGCCTCGATGGTCGCCGACGTGCATCGCATCATGACCCGCGGCGGCATCTTCATGTACCCGCTGGACGCCAATATCCGCGACAAGGGCGGCAAGCTGCGTCTGATGTACGAGGCCAACCCGATGAGCTTCATCGTCGAGCAGGCGGGCGGCGCCGCGACCACCGGCCACCAGCGCATCCTCGACGTGCAGCCGACCGGCCTGCACATGCGGGTGCCGGTGATTCTCGGCTCGAAGAATGAGGTCGAGCGCGTCACCGGCTACCACGCCGAACAGGGCTGACCGCCGCCGTGTCCGCCCGCCATCCGATCATCGCCGTCACCGGCTCGTCCGGCGCCGGCACCACGACCGTCAAGGAGACCTTCGAGCAGATCTTCTGGCGTGAGTATGTAAATGCCGTCTTCGTCGAGGGCGACAGCTTCCATCGCTACACGCGCGCCGAGATCGCCGAGCGCATCGTCGCCGCCGAGCGCGCCGGCACCCAGGCACCGTCGCATTTCGGCCCCGAGGGCAACGACTTCGATGCGCTCGAAGGTCTGTTCCGCGAATATGCCGACACCGGCCGCGGCCATTTCCGCCGCTACATCCATGACGAGGTCGAGGCCGCGCGCTGGGGCGGCGAGGTCGGCGGATTCACGCAGGCCGAGGAAATTCCAGAAGGAACCGACCTGCTTTTCTACGAAGGACTGCACGGCGCGGTGAAGACCGAGACGGTCGATGTCTCGAAGCACCCCGACCTGCTCATCGGCGTTGTGCCAACGATCAACCTCGAATGGATTCAGAAGCTGCTGCGCGACACGCGGCTGCGCGGCTACTCGCGCGAGGCGGTGACCAACACCATCCTGCGCCGCATGCCGGACTACGTGCATTACATGACACCGCAGTTCTCGCGCACGCACATCAATTTCCAGCGCGTGCCGGTCGTGGACACCTCGAACCCCTTCATTGCGCGCGACATCCCGACGCAGGACGAGAGCTTCGTCGTCATCCGCTTCGCCAATCCGCGCGGCATCGACTTTCCCTACCTGCTGGCGATGCTCGACGGCGCTTTCATGTCGCGCGCCAACACCATCGTGATTCCCGGCGGCAAGATGCCGCTCGCGATGCAGCTCATCCTGACACCGCTGATCTGGAAGCTCGTCGAGCAGGGGCGGAAGATCAGGGGCGGCACACGCGGCTGACGGTCCGCATCATCCTTGATGAAAGCCCCCACAATGAAAGCCTCCACGATGACCCGACATCTCTGCGTGCTGCTCCTCGCGGCACTTCTTTCGGCCTGTGCCGGTTTCGGCGACGGCGTTCGCGTCATTTCCTACGATTCTGGCGAACGCTGGCTCAATCCGAATTTCCACATCATCGAGCATCCGTTCACTGACGAGGGCACGGCACGCGCCAAGGCGCGCGCCGACAGTCTGTGCGCATCGCAACAACGCCGCGCAGTACAATCCGAGCGGGCCTGCTCGCTCGAAAAATGCACCACGCACTATCAGTGCGTGACTGCCGCCGACGCCAAAAGCTACGGGCTCTGATCTTGCGCCACGGCAGGCTGCGTGCCCGCCGCCTGTAGCCATTCGCTGATCCGCCGCACGACCCAGTCAGCATCGTCAAGCGGCAGATCGTGGCCGGCATCGGGATGCACCTGCAAGGGCGCACGCCACCGCGCCGCAATCTCCTCCGAACACCGTACGGAAACGAGTGCATCCTGCGCACTCGCCAGCAGCAGTGTCGGCACCGACAGGGATACTGCCGGCGCGCGGTAGCGGGCGGCTGCGAGCAACTGACGCAGCACATTCGCACGTGTCACCGGCTGCGCATCGCGCCAGCCGCACCAGCTTGCCAGCAGGGCTGCGTCGTCGCGGCGGTGTCGGCTGGTCAACGCCAGCACCGCACGTTCGATGTCCGCAGTGTTCCCGCTTCCCAGCAAGCGCAGAATCCGCATGTAGTTGGCGGGCCGCAGGCGCTGATGAAAAGGGCTGAACGGACGCATGCTGGTATTGACCAGTACCAGCGCCGACACTTCCTGCGGATGGCGTGCGGCCCATTCGGTGGCAACCATCGCTCCCAGCGACATGGCGATGATGCCGAAGCGCTCGCGGCGCCCGAGCAGCAGCGGGTCGCCACGGCAGGCGTCAAGCATGCCCGCGATGCTCGCCGGGCTCGGGATGTGGCAGCGCCCGCCGTTGCCAGGCAGATCGAGGCACAGCACCTCGGCGCCGGGAAAGCTCTGCTGCAAGCGCGCCGGAAAAGCTCCCCAGTGACGGGCGTCGCGCATCAGGCCGCGCAGCAGCAGCCAGCACTTCATTCGCGCCACCCCGGATACCAGCGTGACAGGGCCTGGTCGCGATGCCGGACGCGCAGCGCCTCATCGGGAAGCCAATAGCGATAGCTGGCTACGGCACGCACGATGAAGTCGAACCACGCGAAATGGCGACGCAACACACGCTGCTGGCGGTGCTCGATCAATGGATTGAAGATGCCATGCCGCGAGAAGATCTGGCGCGGGTTCTTCTTCACCCACAGCCACGACCCCATTTCCAGCGTCAGCGGCAGAAAGAGCCTGTCGGGAAGCGCTTCGGCGCGCCGGTAGAGGAAATCCCACAGATCGCCGTGCGCCAGATACTGGCGGCTCTGCGGCTCGAAAATGTAGCGGTGATGAGGATGCATCTGGTCGAAGATTTCGTTCAGTGCATGCAACTCGGCAATATCGCGGATCGGCCGCCGCGAGCAGGCATAGGGAAACCAGATGCGATCGAGGATGCCGAAGCCGGAATGGCAATCGAGGGCGATGCTGAAAGCGCGCGTCAGCAGTTCCTCCTCGACAAGGCTGCAAAGCACCGCAGCCTCCATCTCCATCGCCGCGCCCGCTGCACCGCGATACCAGGGCAGGCGCGCACCGAGACGATGCCCCCCGAGCAGGAAGGGCGGCGATTCCTCGGCATCGACCGGCGCATTGCGCATCAGGTCGACGCCGCTCGGGTTGGCGCGCGTGCCGCACCACATGCCGCCCGGATTGACGATGGGCACGAAGACGAGACGCACCGATTCAAGCTTCTGATGCAGTAAGCGATCCCAGCGCAAGCGGCTGGCAAGATTGCGCAGATAGGAGAGGACGACCGCGGACCCGATGCGTTCGAGACCATGCACGCCGCCGAAGAACGCAGCCGCCGGCACGGTCGGGTCGGGGTTGCCGAGGGTAACGGCAAGCACCGGGAAGCTGCGCCCACCGGCACTGGCCTGACCGAGTTCGCGGGCCTGCAGGTGGCTTCCTCCCTGACGCAGGATGTCTTCCAGCTCAAGCAGCTCGCCCAGCCCCGCCTCGTTCCGTACCGTCACCCCGCCTTGCCCCCGCACGATAATCGCGGCCAAGAATAACGCAGCGGAGGGGCAGAAATGATGACATCTGCCGGCAACGCAAACTTAACAATCGCTTGCTAAGCTCGCCGTCATCGTCAGCCACCCTGATGGGATCGATATGGACATCCTGTTCAAGCTGCTGGAAGCCGCGATCGACCGATTCTTCGACGGGGCGTGGAAAAACGTGCATCCGCTGGATTGATCGGAAAACAAGGCATGAAGGAATTCTTCCGCCGCACCGTAACGCATCCGGCGCTCGCCATCGGGGGCACCCTGCTCTGGGGTGTCGTCGAACTGCTGGCGCTACAAAGACGCCAGCCTCGCCGTTAACGCCATACGGGCCACCACGACGCCCCGGTTGCTCGCGGCCGGCGATGCGGCGTCAATCGCCGGTCAGCGGCCCGCGATAGCCAAGGCCACCGCCTCGGCAACCTTGATCCCGTCCACCCCTGCGGAGAGGATGCCGCCCGCGTAGCCGGCCCCCTCGCCCGCCGGGTACAGCCCTTTCACGTTGAGACTCTGGAAATCCTCGCCGCGCGTGATGCGCAGCGGTGACGAGGTGCGCGTCTCGACACCGGTGAGCACCGCGTCGGCCATGTCGAATCCCCTGATCTGCCGGCCAAAGGCGGGCAGTGCCTCGCGCATGGCTTCGATCGCATAGGGCGGCAGCGCCGTTGCCAGATCCGTCAGTTTGACGCCCGGCTTGTAGGAAGGCTCTACCGAGCCGAGCGCGGTCGAAGGCCGGCCGGCGAGGAAATCGCCGACCAGTTGCGCCGGCGCATCGTAGTTGCCGCCGCCCAGTTCGAAGGCGCGCGATTCGAGTTCGCGCTGGAAGGCGATGCCGGCGAGCGGGTTCTCCATCGAGCCGCCGTAATCGGCCGGATCGACGTTCACGACGATGCCGGCATTGGCGTTGCGCTCGTTGCGCGAATACTGGCTCATGCCGTTGGTAACGACGCGGTTCGGTTCCGAGGTCGCCGCCACCACCGTGCCACCGGGGCACATGCAGAAGCTGTAGACGGCGCGGCCATTGGCGGCGTGATGCACCAGCTTGTAGTCGGCCGCGCCAAGCAGCGGATTGCCGGCATGCGGCCCGAGCCGTGCCTTGTCGATCAGCGACTGCGGGTGCTCAATGCGGAAGCCGACCGAGAACGGCTTCGGCTCCATATAGACGCCCTGTGCATGCAGCGACTCGAAGGTGTCGCGCGCGCTGTGCCCGAGCGCCAGGACGACATGATCCGTGGCCACGGTTCCGCCGCTGGCGAGTTGCACGCCGCGCACACGGCCACGCCTTTCTCCTTGTTCGATCTCCAGCCCGGTCACGCGCTGCTCGAAACGAACCTCGCCACCGAGCGCGATGATTTCCGCGCGCATCTGTTCGACCATGCTCACCAGCCGGAAGGTGCCGATGTGCGGCTTGGAAACGTAGAGGATTTCCTCCGGTGCGCCGGCCTTGACGAATTCGGCCATCACCTTGCGCCCGAGGAAGCGCGGGTCCTTGATCTGACTGTAGAGCTTGCCGTCAGAGAAGGTGCCGGCACCGCCCTCGCCGAACTGCACGTTCGATTCGGGGTTGAGCACGTGCTTGCGCCACAGGCCCCAGGTGTCCTGCGTGCGCTCGCGCACCGCCTTGCCGCGTTCGAGCACGATCGGGCGGAAACCCATTTGCGCCAGCAGCAGCGCGGCGAAAATGCCGCAGGGGCCGAAACCGACGACGACCGGACGCGACTTCAGGTTATCCGGTGCCCGGGCAACGAAGTGGTAGCGCGTCTCCGGCGCCACGGCGACGTGACGATCCTTGGCGTGTTTTTTCAGTACCGCCGCTTCACCCTTCAGCGTGATATCAACGGTGTAGATGAACGACAGGCGCTCGGGTTTACGCGCATCGTAACCACGCTTGAAGACCGTGAAGTCGACGATTTCCGCCGGCGCCACGGCAAGCTTGCGCGCGATCGCTGCCAACAGCGCCTCGGGGGGGTGATCGATCGGCAGGCGGAGTTCGGTCAGACGCAGCATGGATTCAGTATCGTGTCGGGAAAGCGGAGCGGGTACCGACTCAGGTACCGGACCGGAGTTTGCGAGAACAGGGAGCAGGCGCGCATTTTCGCCGTTCGCGGCGCCGGAAGCTACCCCAATCTGGCCCTCTGGCCATCCTACCCATGCCATCGCCACGCGCCGCGTCACTCAAAAGGTGAGCGCCCGCTTCGCCGTCCTCGCCCTAGCACCCTGCGACTGGAAAAAGCCCCTGATTTGGCGGATAATTCCGCCTTTTTCCGGATCGGCGAATTATCGTGTCGGCATCGAACAGCAGCACTCCCCGCGCCCAATTTTCCCCCATCACCGGCGCCATCCGCGCGCTCGCCATGGATGCCGTGCAGAAGGCCAACTCCGGCCACCCCGGCGCACCGATGGGCATGGCCGAGATCGCCGAAGTCCTGTGGCGTCGCCACCTGCGCCACAACCCGGCCAATCCGCAATGGGCCGACCGCGACCGCTTCGTGCTCTCCAACGGCCATGGCTCGATGCTGATCTACGCGCTGCTGCACCTGACCGGCTACGACCTGTCGATCGACGACCTGAAGAACTTCCGCCAGTTCGGCTCACGTACCGCTGGCCACCCGGAAGTCGGCCACACGCCGGGTGTCGAGACGACCACTGGTCCGCTCGGCCAAGGCATCACCAACGCGGTCGGCATGGCCATCGCGGAAAAGGTGCTGGCCGCCGAGTTCAACAAGCCTGGCCACGCAGACTACGAAATCGTCAATCACCACACTTACGCTTTCCTTGGCGATGGCTGCCTGATGGAAGGTGTCTCGCACGAAGCCTGTTCGCTGGCCGGTACACTCGGGCTCGGCAAGCTGATCGCCTTCTACGACGACAACGGCATCTCGATCGACGGCCATGTGCATGGCTGGTTCACCGACGATACGCCGAAGCGCTTCGAAGCCTACGGCTGGCAGGTCATCCCGAACGTCGACGGCCACAACGCCGAAGCGATCGAGAAGGCCATTCTCGAAGCCAAGGCCGACCAGGATCGCCCGACACTGATCTGCTGCAAGACGGTGATCGGCCTCGGCTCACCGAACAAGGCCGGGTCGCACGACGTTCATGGCGCCCCGCTCGGCGCCGACGAGATTGCCGCTGCCCGCGCCCACATCGGCTGGAACCACCAGCCGTTCGAAATCCCGGCCGACGTTTACGCAGCCTGGAACGGCAAACCGCGCGGCGAGGTCTTCGAGAGCAACTGGAACCGTCGTTTCGCGGCCTACCAGGCTGCCTACCCCGCCGAAGCCGCCGAATTCAAGCGCCGCATGGCCGGCGAACTGCCGGCCGACTGGGCCGCGAAGTCCGCCGCCGCCATTGCCGAAATCGCTGCCAAGGCCGAGAACATCGCCACGCGCAAGGCCTCGCAGAACGCCATCGGCGCCTTCGCCCCGCTGCTGCCGGAATTGATCGGCGGCTCGGCCGACCTCGCCGGTTCGAACCTGACCCTGTGGAAGGGCTCGAAGGGCGTCACCCGCGTCGACGGCGGCAACTACCTGTTCTACGGCGTGCGCGAATTCGGCATGACCGCCATCGCCAACGGTCTCTCGCTGCACGGCGGCCTGATCCCCTACACCGCGACCTTCCTCGTCTTCTCGGACTACGCCCGCAACGCGATCCGCATGGCGGCGCTGATGAAGCAGCGCCAGGTGATGGTCTATACGCACGACTCCATCGGTCTCGGCGAGGATGGCCCGACGCACCAGCCGGTCGAGCATGTCGCCAGCCTGCGCCTGATTCCGGGCTGCGACGTCTGGCGTACCGCCGACGCAACCGAAACCGCAGTGGCCTGGGCCGCCGCGCTGGAGCGCAAGGATGGTCCGAGCGTGCTCGCGCTTTCCCGCCAGAACCTGCCGACGGTCACTGCCGGCATCTCGACCGACACCATCCGCCGTGGCGGCTACGTGCTGTCTGAAGCCGACGGCGAAGCGCAGGTGGTGCTGATCGCCACCGGTTCGGAAGTGAAGCTCGCGCTCGACGCGCAGGCGGCACTCAAGACGGACGGTATCGCCGCCCGCGTCGTCGCTATGCCCTGCGCCGACGTCTTCGACCGCCAGGACGCGGCCTACCGCGCCAGCGTGCTCGGCGAGTGCCAGAAGCGCGTCGCCATCGAGGCCGGCCATCCGGACCTGTGGCACAAGTACGTGGGCGCATTTGGCAACACTCAGGGCGCCGTCATCGGCATCAACCGCTTCGGTGAATCGGCACCGGCCGGCAAATTGTTCGAATTCTTCGGTTTCACGGTCGCCAATGTCGTTGCGACCGTCAAAGGCATTCTTTAATCGGCAATCAGTTCTTTTCAGGAGCAAAGCAATGGGTATCAAAGTCGCCATCAACGGTTTCGGTCGGATCGGTCGCTGCACGCTGCGCGCGATCTACGAACAGGGTCTGCAAAATGAATTCGAAGTCGTCGCGATCAACGCCTCGGGCGACCTGGCGACCAACGCCCACCTGCTGAAGTACGACACCACGCACGGCCGCTTCCGCACTTCGGTCGAGACCGAAGGCGAAAACTGCATCATCATCGACGGCAAGAAGATCGCCTTCTACTCGACCAAGGATCCGAAGGGCGTGAACTGGGCCACGCACGGCGTCGACGTGCTGCTCGAGTGCACCGGCGCCTACACGACCAAGGCCAAGGCGCAGGCCCTGCTCGACCAGGGCGCCAAGCGCGTGCTGATCTCGGCCCCGGGCGGCGACGACGTCGACACCACCATCGTCATGGGCGTGAACGAAGGCGCGCTGAAGGCCTCGCACACCGTCGTCTCGAACGCTTCGTGCACGACCAACTGCCTGGCGCCGGTCGCCAAGATCCTGGCCGAGAACATCGGCATCAAGTCCGGCCTGATGACCACCATCCACGCCTACACCAACGACCAGGTGACCGTGGATGTGCGCCACAAGGACCTGCGCCGCGCCCGAGCTGCCGCCGCCAACATCATCCCGACCAAGACCGGCGCCGCCAAGGCCGTCGGCCTGGTGCTGCCGCAGCTGGTCGGCAAGTTCGACGGCTTCGCCCTGCGCGTGCCGACCATCAACGTCTCGCTGGTCGACCTGACCTTCACCGCCGAGCGCGCCACCACCAAGGACGAGATCAACGCGCTGATGACCGCAGCCGCCAACGGCCCGCTGAAGGGCATCATGGACGTGAACAACGAGCCGCTGGTGTCGTCGGACTTCAACCACACCACCGTCTCCTCGACCTTCGACGCCACGCAGACGCGCGTACTCAAGGCCGAAGACGGCTCGACGCTGGTCAAGGTGCTGGCCTGGTACGACAACGAGTGGGGCTACTCCTGCCGCATGCTCGATGCCGCCCGCGCCTGGATGAACGCCAAGTAATTCAGGAGTAAGGGGCAGGCCGCGGGCCTGCCCTTTTTCTTTTCAGGGCCACCAGTTGAACAAGCCGCTTCGTCTCGCCATCAACGGTTACGGTCGTATCGGCCGTTGCTTCCTGCGCGCGCTGCACGAATCGCCGTGCCGCGACCGGCTGCAGGTGGTGGCGATCAACGAGCCGGCGGCGCTGGAAAGCATCGTCTATCTGACACGCTTCGACTCGACGCACGGCCGCTTTCCCGGCACCGTCGAAGTACAGGGGCAACACCTGCTGATCGACGGCGAGCCCATCGCCGTCAGCCACAAAACCACGCCCGAGGCCGTCGACTGGCGCGCACAGGGCATCGACCTCGTCGTCGAATGCTCCGGCCACTACAGCGACCGTCCCGGCCTGCAGCGCTTCCTCGACGCCGGCTGTCCGCGCCTCCTGCTCTCGCACCCGGCGAACAGCGCCGCCGATGTCGACGCAACCATCGTCTACGGCATCAACCACGAGACGCTGACCGGCGGCGAGCGCATCGTCTCCAACGCCTCGTGCACGACCAATGCCGTCGTGCCCGTGCTTGACCTGCTGGCGCGCGAGATCGGCATCGAGCACGTGCTGCTGACGACGCTGCATTCGGTGATGAACGACCAGCCGCTCGCTGACGGCTACCACCACGCCGACCTGCGCCGCACGCGCTCGGCGATGCAGTCGATCATTCCGGTGTCTACCGGGCTTGCCCGCGGCGTCGAACGGCTGCTGCCGCAGCTCGGCGGGCGCGTGCAGGCCAAGGCAATCCGCGTGCCGACGGCGAACGTGTCGGCGATCGACATGGTCATCGATGCCGGCCGTCCAGTTTCCGTCGAAGAGGTGAACGAGCTGCTGGCCAAGGCCGCCGCCGGGCCATGGCGCAAGCTGCTGGCTTACACGGCGGCGCCGCACGCCTCGATCGACTTCAACCACGACCCGCACTCGGCGATCATCGACGGCAGCCAGACGCGCCTCGCCGGCCAGCACATGCTCAACCTGCTGCTGTGGTTCGACAACGAGTGGGGTTTCGCCAACCGCCTGCTCGATGTCGCCTGCCACTGGCGGCAGAAGATTTCCTAACTTTCCTCAGACTTTCTTCAGGAGCCATCCATGAACGTTCTCAAGCTCGCCGACCTCGACGTCAAGGGCAAACGCGTCTTCATCCGCGCCGACTTCAACGTGCCGCAGGACGATGCCGGCAACATCACCGAAGACACGCGCATCCGTGCCGCGCTGCCGACGCTGAAGTACTGCCTGGAGAACGGCGCCGCCGTCATGGTTACCTCGCATCTCGGCCGCCCGACCGAAGGCGAGCTGAAGCCGGAAGACACGCTGATGCCCGTCGCCGTGCGCCTCGGTCAGCTGCTCGGCAAGCCGGTCCGCCTCGTCGCCGACTGGGTAGACGGCGGCTTCAAGGTCGAACCGGGCGAGATCGTGCTGCTCGAAAACTGCCGCTGCAACAAGGGCGAGAAGAAGAACAACGACGAGCTGGCGCAGAAGATGGCGAAGCTGTGCGACATCTACGTGAACGACGCCTTCGGCACCGCCCATCGCGCCGAGGCTACCACGCATGGCATCGCCAAGTTCGCACCGGTGGCCTGCGCCGGCTTTCTGATGGGCGGCGAGATCGACGCTCTTTCTCGCGCCCTGGAGAATCCGGCCCGTCCGCTGGTCGCCATTGTTGCCGGCGCCAAGGTGTCGACCAAGCTTACGATCCTCAAGTCGCTCGCCGACAAGGTTGACCAGCTGATCGTCGGCGGCGGCATCGCCAACACCTTCCTGCTCGCCACCGGCAAGCGCATCGGCGACTCGCTGGCCGAACCGGATCTGGTCAAGGAAGCGCACGCGATCATGGACATGATGAAGGAGCGCGGTGCCGAAGTACCGCTGCCGGTCGACGTTGTCGTCGCCGACGAAGTGTCATCGATGGCGCGCGGCGCCAAGATCCCGGTCGACGAGGTCGGCCAGCATGACCGCATCCTCGACGTCGGCCCGAAGACCGCTGCGCGCCTCGCCGACATCATCGCCCACGCCGGCACCATCGTCTGGAACGGCCCGATCGGCGTCTTCGAGCTCGACCAGTTTGCCGGCGGCACCAAGATGCTGGCCTCGGCCATCGCCCATTCCGACGGCTTCTCGCTCGCCGGCGGCGGCGACACACTGGCGGCAATCGCCAAGTTCCACATTGCCCAGGATGTCGACTACATCTCGACCGGCGGCGGCGCCTTCCTCGAATTCCTCGAAGGCAAGAAGTTGCCGGCGATCGAGGTACTGGAGAGTCGCGTTCAGGGATAACGGGCGACTTTAGCCGTCAGGTCCCTGCGAAGGGCTGCCTCAAGGGCAGCCCTTCGTGCTTTCCGCTCCGGATTAGTTGATGCATTGGACATTCCAGCCATTGCCTGTCGTCGCCACATAAGGGAGAATCGCCCGTTTTCAAGGAAATAATTCACACTCTTCGGCAAAGAACGAAGGGAGGAGACTTCATGGCGGAAGATATTCGCCGCGTACTGATCGTTGACCAATCGAAAGTCGTGCGTTCCGCACTTGCGCGGCACCTGCGCGACACGTTCGACGTGCGCGAGGAAGCTGACGGCGAGTCGGCCTGGCAGACGCTCGTGCTCGATTCATCGATCATCGCTGTGGTAGCCAGCGCGCAGCTGCCCAAGCTGAACGGGCTCGATCTGCTCGCCCGCATCCGCATCAGCAAGCTGCGCCGGATATGCGACATTCCGTTCCTGCTGCTCGTCTCAGGCTCAGAGTCCGTCGAGGAGCGGCTGCTTGCGCAGGAAACCGGCGTCACCGATTTCATCACCCGCGGCATGTCGCGCGATGAAGTGCTTGGCTGCATCAACCGTCTCGTCAACTGGGAATTCGCCACCAACCTGACCGACTCCCAGATTCTGCCGACCTCGACGTTCCGGCACGACGGCAAGCTGACGGCCCAGCCGGCGGCATCGCCCGAGCACTGGGAGCCGCTCGACAGCACTACGCTGAACGCACACCTCGAAGCCTCGATGTTGCACCTGGAGGCGCGCCAGGGCATGGTCGGCGTCATCGCCTTCGGCCTCGACGATGCCGGCAAGCTTTCCGGCCTTTACGGGCAGAAGACGCTGCTGACGATCTCCCGGCGCCTGGGCAAAATCCTGCACGCCAAGATCGGCAAGGACGACCGCGTCGGCATCGACAACCATGGACGCTGCGTGATCGTAACGCCCGGCAGCAGTCCGGCGACCTGCCTTGCCTTCGCCCAGCGAGTCTGCCGCGGGCTGGCGCAGAGTCATGTCGCAATCGGCGGCGCCCCGCTGAACTTCAAGGTCAGCGCCGGAATCGCCACCTTGCCGACAGACACGTCCAACTCTGCCACGCAGTTGCTCAACCTGGCCTACGACCGACTGCAGCAGGCGCAGGCGCGGGGCGGAAACCGTGTCGTGGCTGACGATGGTGCCGACGACGCTGATTTCTGCATGACCCCCGATTTCCTGGTGCGGCTGGAACGTTTCTGTGCAACCGGCAGCGATCTGCCGCTCGGCAGCCTCGGGCTGGAGTTGCTGCCGCTCTTTCGCATGCTCGACAGGGAACTCAGTCTGGGCCTGCCGCTTGAGGTAATCGAGCGCAAATTCAGCGAACGCGCGCGGGACGAGACGCAACAGGCCTGACGCGCCCGGTTCCCTGAAGCGGCAACGATCGATAGAATGGTCAGACCAGAAAAGGAATGACCATGACCCGCCATACAAAGATCGTCGCCACGCTCGGCCCCGCCTCGAACAATCCTGAAGTTCTCGAAAAACTGATCCGCGCCGGCGTCGATGTCGTACGCCTCAATTTTTCCCATGGCAGCGCTGAAGACCATGTCGCCCGGGCGACAATGGTTCGCGATGCCGCCATGCGCGTCGGCCGCCCGGTCGGCATCCTTGCCGATCTGCAGGGTCCCAAGATTCGCGTCGGCAAATTTGAAGACGGCAAGGTTGCACTGGAAAATGGCGCGCGTTTCATCCTCGATGCCAACTGCGCGGCCGGCACGCAGGAGCGCGTTGGCCTCGACTACAAGGATCTGCCCAAGGATGTGAAGAGTGGCGACGTGCTGCTGCTCGACGACGGCCGCATCGTGCTTGATGTGGCACGCGTCAGCGGCACCGAGATCCACACCGTCGTTCGCCACGGCGGCGAACTCTCCAACAACAAGGGCATCAACCGCCAGGGGGGCGGCCTCTCGGCACCGGCCCTGACCGCCAAGGACATGGAGGACATCAAGACAGCGGCAACCATCGGCGTCGACTACGTTGCCATCTCCTTCCCCAAGAGCGCCGCCGACATGTACATGGCGCGCCAGTTGATGCGTGCTGCCGGTGGCAAGGCGCTGACTATCGCCAAAATCGAGCGTGTCGAGGCGGTCGCTGCGCTCGACGAGATCCTCGATGCGTCCGATGGCGTCATGGTTGCGCGCGGCGACCTTGCGGTGGAGGTCGGCGATGCCGCCGTGCCAGCCCTGCAGAAAAAGATGATCCGCATGGCGCGCGAGCGCAACAAGCTCGCCATCACCGCAACGCAGATGATGGAATCGATGATCCAGTCCCCGGTGCCGACCCGGGCCGAAGTTTCCGATGTCGCCAACGCCGTGCTCGATGGCACCGACGCGGTGATGCTCTCGGCCGAGACGGCGAGCGGCAAGTACCCGGTACAGACCGTCGAGGCGATGGCCCGCGTCTGTCTGGAAGCCGAGAAGTCGCACGAAGTGACGCTCGACCGTGAGTTCCTCGACCGGATCTTCACCCGCATTGACCAGTCGATCGCGATGGCCGCAATCTGGACGGCCCATCATCTCAAGGTCAAGGCCATCGCGGCGCTCACGGAGTCAGGATCGACGGCCTTGTGGATGAGTCGCCTCAATTGCGGCGTGCCCGTCTATGCGTTGACGCCGTCAGCGGCGGCCCAGACCAAGATGTGCCTTTATCGCGAGGTGTACCCGCTGCTGATGAAGCAGACGCACACCGATCGTGATGAACTGCTGTTCGACGCGGAACAGGCCCTGATAAAGGCTGGCGTCGTCGATGAAGGCGACCTGATCGTACTTACCATCGGCGAACCAATCGGCACGCCGGGCGGTACCAATACCCTGAAGATCGTCCGCGTTGGCGAGTACGCCCGCCCGGGCGCCAGCTGAACGCCGCATTGCAATGGTCCGCCTGACACCGATCGGCCTGTGGCGCATCTACGTCGCCGTGGCCATCGGTGTCGTTGCCATCGCCTGGACCCTCGCGCTGACGCAGGCAGACCCTGGCGAAGGCGTTTCCACCCGCTGGCGCGCCGCCTATCTTCCGGCAACCCTGCTCACCCTGCTTCTCGCTGCGACGGGCCTGTTCACGCGCAGCGCATCACGCCGCCTGCAGATCTCGCTGCGGGCGTTGCGCAAGGAAATCCGCCGATCTCGAACAGTCTTCGAGAGCATGCGTGAAGGCGTGCTGCTGCTCGATATCAACGGCCGCATCGAGTTCATCAACAGCGCTGCACGCACCTGGCTGCCGGAAGCCCGCGGCCGACGCTTCGCACCGGTGATCGCCCGCAACGGTTTCGTCCTGACACGTGAAGACGGTAGCGCTCTCGACGACCCCGATCCAATCCGTCAGTTTTGCCTGCGCCGCGGCGCGGATCTCGACGCCATCTGGCTAACGCGCTCGGAGGCACCGGACAGCCCGTGGCTGGAACTCAGCGTACGCATCCTCCGGGACGATGGCGGCACTGTCACCGGCGCCACGCTGACCATCACCGATCGCAGCGAGGCACACGAGCGGCTGACCGAATCGGCGCTTTCGGCAAGCATCCTCGCCAACATGCACGATGCCGTGCTGATCGCCGACGCTCACGGCATCGTCGTCGACGTCAACCCGGCCTTCACGCGCCTGACCGGCTACACGCGCGACGAGATCGTCGGTCGCTCGGCCGACATCCTGCGCTCGGTGCAGTACGATTCCGCGTTCCACACGGCGTTCTGGCAACAGATGGAGCGTGACGGCCATTGGTCCGGCCGTTTCTGGAACCGTCGCAAATCCGGGGAAGAATACTGTGCCTGGCAGATCGTGACGCTGATTCGTGACTTGCGCCAGCACACGGTGCGAATCATCGTTGTCAGCCGCGACATCACCGAGCAGGAGCTGCGTGAAAGCGAACTCTGGCAGCGCGCCAACTTCGATCCGCTGACCGGGCTGGCCAACCGCACGCGCTTCAACGACCGCTTCGAGCAGGCGCTGACGCACGCCAACCGGCACGGCGAATCGCTTGCCCTGTGCTATCTCGATCTCGACCGCTTCAAGCAAGTGAACGACTCATTGGGCCACGCGGCTGGCGATGCGCTGTTGCGCGAGGTTGCGCAGCGAATGCAAGCGGTGCTGCGTGAAGACGATCTGCTCGCCCGTCTGGGCGGCGACGAGTTCGCATTGCTGCTTTGTCGCACACGCGATGTCCGCGACATCGGCCATGTCGCACGCAAAATCATCGATACGCTCGCGCGCCCCTTCGACCTGGCCGAAGGACAGGCGCAGATCGGCGTCAGCATCGGCGTCGCACGTTTCCCCGCCGACGGCGGCAGCGCGCGCATGCTGGCAACGGCTGCCGATTCAGCGCTGTATCGCGTCAAGGCTGGGGGGCGCAACGGCTGGCGGCTGGCGAGTGAGGACGGGGGTCCACCTGCCGCCGCTTACTAGGTGCGTTGATCCGTTGCCACTGCTAAAATCCGTCGCGCCCTGCGGGGCAGTTCTTGATCATTATGCTCCGGTGCCTGTTCCGGCGATGTCGGCGGGAGAATCGGGAATGCGGTGCGGCGCTTCGCCAATTCCGCAACGTGCCCAACGCTGTGAGGGGGACGGTAACGGCAGATGCCACTGAAGCCATCGCTTCGGGAAGGCGCCGGTGCCGGACGAACCCGAGTCAGAAGACCGGCCGCGAGCACCAAACGCCTTCCGGACTGGACCCCGGCAGGCCTTGTTCGTTCAGAAGGGGACTCCATGAACAACGCTCACCAGCAGAACCATCACTTTGCCGAAACCGCACGCGATGCGGTCTATCAGGCCATCTTCTCCCGCCGCGACGTGCGCGGCCAGTTCCTGCCCGATCCGATTCCGGACGAGGTGCTGGCGCGCATCCTCACTGCCGCGCATTTCGCGCCTTCGGTCGGCTACATGCAGCCGTGGAGCTTCGTGCTGATCCGCGACGCCGGCATCAAACAGCGCATCCATGCCGCCTTCGCCGAAGCCAATGCCGAGGCGCTGCAGATGTTCGAGGGCGAGCAGCGCGAAATCTACCGCGAACTCAAGCTCGAAGGCATCGTCGAATCGCCGGTGAACATCCTCATCACCTGCGACCGCGATCGTGCCGGTCCGGTGGTGATCGGCCGCACGCACATCAAGGCGATGGATATCTACAGTTCAGTCTGCGCCGTGCAGAACCTGTGGCTTGCCGCGCGCAGCGAAGGCCTCGGCGTCGGTTGGGTCAGCATCTTCCATCAGGCAGCTCTCAAGGAGATCCTCGGCCTGCCCGAACGTATCATCCCGGTGGCTTATTTGTGCCTCGGTCACGTCAGCCATTTCTACGACAAGCCGGAACTGGAAGCAGCCGGCTGGCGCCCGCGCCTGCCGCTCGAAGACCTGGTCTATTTCGAGCAGTGGGGCGAAAGCGATGGCGAGGGCGCAGCAGGGCTGAAAACGGCTTTGCACGAAGCTCAGGGCAGCGCAGCAACGCATCGTCGATTCGTCATCAAATCACGATAAAATAGGCGCCTTTCCTTGAACGGCGGCCCTCAGGCCTTGCTGCGGCGCCGCCCTTTTATTCCGGAGTCATCATGCCGCTCGTATCCATGCGCCAGCTTCTCGACCATGCCGCCGAAAACGGTTACGGCCTGCCCGCCTTCAACGTGAACAACATGGAGCAGGTGTGGGCCATCATGGAGGCCGCCGCCCAGCTCGACGCCCCGGTCATCATGCAGGCCTCGGCCGGTGCCCGGAAGTACGCCGGCGAGCCCTTCCTGCGCCACCAGATCCTCGCGGCGCTGGAAGCCTACCCGAACATCCCGATCGTCATGCACCAGGACCACGGCCAGTCGCCCTCGGTGTGCATGGCGGCGATCCGTTCCGGCTTCTCGTCGGTGATGATGGACGGCTCGCTGCAGGCCGACGGCAAGAGCGTCGCCAGCTACGAGTACAACGTCGAGGTAACGAGGAAGGTGACCGAATTCGCGCACGCCATCGGCGTCTCGGTCGAAGGCGAACTGGGCGTCCTCGGTTCGCTGGAGACGATGAAGGCCGACAAGGAAGACGGCCACGGCGCCGAAGGCCACATGACGCGCGAAGACCTGCTCACCGACGTCGAGCAGGCCGCCGACTTCGTCAAGCAGACCAACTGCGACGCACTGGCGATCGCCATCGGCACCAGCCACGGCGCCTACAAGTTCACCAAGAAACCGACCGGCGACATCCTCGCCATCGACCGCATTGCCGAAATTCACGCCCGCATCCCGAACACGCACCTGGTCATGCATGGTTCTTCCTCGGTGCCGCAGGAACTGCTCGCCGAGATCCGCGAATTCGGCGGCGACATGAAGGAAACCTACGGCGTGCCGGTCGAGGAAATCGTCAAGGGCATCAAGCACGGCGTCAGGAAGGTGAACATCGACACCGACATTCGCCTGGCGATGACCGGCGCCGTGCGCCGCTATCTGGCCGAGCATCCGGACAAGTTCGACCCGCGCGACTACCTGAAACCGGCGCGCGAAGCCGCCAAGAAGATCTGCCTCGCCCGCTTCGAAGCCTTCGGCACCGCCGGCCAGGCGAGCAAGATCAAGGCGATCCCGCTGGACAGGATGGCCGAGCGCTACGCCAAGGGCGAACTTAATCAAATCGTAAAGTAATCAACGCCCTGCAAGACGGCACCGGGTGATAGACTCGGTGCCGTTTTCTTTTTTCCAACGCCATCATGCTGCCGCTGCCCGAACACTCGCTGCGCCGCCAACTCAACGCCGAGATCCATTCGCGCCCGCCGGTCGCCATCCCCGGCCCGGAATGGATCAGCTACCTTGCCGTGACGCACGCTGGCGGCAGCGCGAACGACGAGCGCAAACACCTCGCCCAGCTTTGTTCGACCCTGGGCACCGAGGTCTGCCCGGTCGTCGATGGCGACCACTGGGTGCTCGATGCCGGCGCGGGCAGCGGGTTGCGCCTGAAATGGGAACGGCACACCGAATTCTCCGGCTACACCTTCTTCCGCCGCCGCGTTGCTGGCGACGCTGAATACACGACGGCGCTTGCCGCCTTCCCCGCGGACTGGGTCAACGGCATCCCGGGCGAGGTCATCGCCGCCAGCCATATCGAACTCTGCGCCGCGGCGCAGAACCCGCCGGAAGAAGTGCTCGACGGAATCGCCCGCAGGGGTGACGCCGTCGTCGCCACACGGATCGCCGAGGGCGCCGCCTGGGTCATCTCGGATTTCGAGCTGCACGACGGTTTCTCGCGCTTCACGGTCATCGACGAGCATCTGCGTCACCGGCAGGCCGGCCGTACCGTGCAGCGCATCCTCGAAATCGAGACCTACTGCATGATGGCGCTGCTCGCATTCCCGGTCGCCAAGGAAACCAGCCGCTTCCTCGGCACCTGCGAGAAGGATCTCGCCGAGTTGATGGAGGCGATGAGCGCGACGATCACGCCCGAGGACGAACGCCGCCTGCTCGCGCATCTGACGCGGCTGGCCGCAGAGGTTGAGCAGTCGGTCACACGCACGGCGTATCGCTTTGGTGCCGCAGCGGCCTACTACCGGCTGGTACAGCAGCGCGTGGAAGATCTGCGCGAGCAGCGGCTGGCGGGCTTCCCGCCGATCCGCGAATTCATGGAACGCCGGCTTGCCCCGGCGATGGCCACCTGCCAATCGGTCGCCGCGCGGCAGGCCGATCTTTCCACGCGCATCGCCCGGCGCAGCGCTCTGCTGCGCACCCGCGTCGATATCGAACTGGAGCGCCAGAACCAGGAGCTGCTGGTGCAGATGAACCGCCGTGCCAAGCTGCAGTTGCGCCTGCAGGAAACGGTCGAGGGCCTGTCGATCGTGGCCATCACCTACTATGGCTCACAGCTTGTGCAGTACCTTGCGAAGGGCCTGCAGAAATCCTTCGTGCCGACACTGTCGCCGGAAATAGCGGCCGCGGTGTCGATTCCGGTCATCGCCGGGCTTGTCGCCCTCGGCATCCGCCGCATGCGCAAGGCACTCGCTGCCGAAGCCGATGCCGGGCATTAGCCTATAATCACGCCTTCCCGATTTACGCTTCAGGATCCCATCGTGACCGCTCCGCTTTTCGACTCCACCATCCAGAGCCTGCCGCTGCTTTCGCGCGGCAAGGTGCGCGACATCTACGCCGTCAACGACGAGCAGTTGCTGATCGTCACTTCGGACCGCCTCTCGGCCTTCGACGTCATCCTGCCGAACCCGATCCCGGACAAGGGCAAGGTGCTGACGCAGGTCGCCAATTTCTGGTTCGGCAAGCTCGCGCACATCGTCCCTGGCCAGCTCACCGGCGTCGACCCGGAATCGGTCGTTACCGCTGACGAACGTGAGCAGGTACGCGGCCGCGCCGTGGTCGTGAAACGCCTGCGCCCGCTGCCGATCGAGGCCGTGGTACGCGGTTACCTGATCGGTTCCGGCTGGAAGGACTACCAGGCCACTGGCGCTGTCTGCGGCATCGCGCTGCCGTCCGGCCTGAAGATGGCCCAGAAGCTGCCGCAGCCGATTTTCACGCCGGCGACCAAGGCCGACATCGGCGAGCATGACGAGAACATCAGCTTCGAACACTCGCAGGCGCACTGCGCCAAGGTGCTGGCCGAAGCGCTCTACGGCACTGGCAAGAACGGCGCAGAACTCGCTGCACAGGCGAAGAGCGTCGCGCTGCAGCTCTACGAAGAGGCCTCACGTTATGCCGCCACCCGCGGCATCATCATCGCCGACACCAAGTTCGAGTTCGGCATCGACAAGGCCGGCACCCTGCACCTGATCGACGAGGCGCTGACGCCGGATTCCTCGCGCTTCTGGCCGGCTGACCAGTACGTGGAGGGCAGGAACCCGCCCTCCTTCGACAAGCAGTTCGTGCGCGACTATCTGGAGACGCTGGACTGGAACAAAGCGGCACCGGGCCCAAACCTGCCGGCAGACATTGTCGAAAAGACGGCGGCCAAGTACCGCGAAGCCTACGAGCGGCTGACCGGACAGAAACTCGCCTGAACCAACCGGGCTGGCTTGCGGTCAACTTCCTGATTGCCTTTCAGGGAGAACCGCCATGGCGCAGCACACCCCTTCGCTCGACACGCTCTTCGCCCTGCCGCGTGTGCGGCAGGTGTCAGCCACGCATATCGGCCACTGGCTGGCCGAGGGCTGGCGGGACATGCGTCGCACCCCAATCGCCAGCCTTGCCTACGGGCTGCTCTTCGCAATTGCCGGCGATCTGCTGCTCATCTCGCTATGGCAACGACCGCAGTATTTCCTGATCGCCATTTCCGGATTTTTCATCGTCGCCCCGCTGCTCAGCGCCGGCCTTTTCGAACTGAGCCGGCGCAGCGAGCGGGGGCTCGATTCCCGCTTCGTCGATTCGCTTGCCGCCTTCGTGCGCGGACGCGAAGGCCTGGCGCTGTTCGGCATGCTGCTCGTTCTGCTCTGGGTCGCCTGGGAGCGTCTTTCGGCGATTCTCTTCGCCAGCCTGCTTGCCGGGGCAGCGCCAGGTAACGTCGGCGACTTCTTCGCGCTGGCCGGTGGCGATGCGCTGATCGTTGTCTGGTTTGCCGTCGGCGCGCTGCTTGCGCTCCTCGTCTTTGTGCTCAGTGTCGTCTCCGTACCCCTCCTGATCGATCGCGACAGCGACTTCATCTCCGCTGCCGCAACGAGCCTGCGGACCTTCATCGCCAATCCACTGCCGCTGCTCGCCTGGGCCGCGACGATCACGCTGCTCACACTCGCAGGCTTCGCGACGCTGCTCTTTGGCCTGATCGTGCTGATGCCACTGCTCGCCCACGCCTCGTGGCACGCTTACCGCGACCTTGTAGAATAGGCGCCACCAACTCCATTCCCGGGCGGCCTGGCCGCCCGTTCTGTTTTCATTCGCGACGATCACCATGAACGACAATCCGCTGCTCGATCTCTCCGACCTGCCCCGCTTCGACGCCATCATGCCCGAGCACGTGCGGCCCGCCATCACCACGCTGCTCGCCGACGCGCGCGCACTCGTCGAGCGCCTCACGAGCGATTCGGTACCCGCCACCTGGAGTGACTTCGCGCTGCCGCTGGCCGACGGCACCGAGCGCCTTTCGCGCGCCTGGGGCATCGTCGGGCACCTGCACTCGGTAAAGGATCTACCGCCGTGGCGCGAGGCCTACAACGACCTGCTGCCGGAAGTGACGAATTTCTACGCCGAACTCGGTCAGAACCTGGCCTTGTTCTCGAAGTACAAGGCGCTCGCCGCGAGTCCGGAATACGCGGCATTGTCGCCTGCACGCAAGCGCATCGTCGATAACGAGATCCGCGACTTCCGCCTTTCCGGCGCCGAACTGCCAGACGCGCAGAAGCCGCGCTTTCAGGCCTTGCAGGAGGAAGCTGCGGCACTTGCCGCAAAGTTCTCGGAGAACCTGCTCGACGCCACCAACGCACATGCCGAAATCGTCACCGACGAAAAGGATCTCGCCGGCCTGCCCGCTGACGTGATCGAGGCCGCACGCGCCAGCGCCGAAAAGGCGGGCGTGAAAAATGGCGATTCCGGCTGCGCCGGAGGCTGGCGCTTCACGCTGCATGCGCCCTCCTACGGCCCGGTGATGCAGTACGCCGACAATCGAGAACTGCGGGCGCGCATCTACCGCGCCTACGCAACGCGCGCCTCCGAGTTTGGCGACACAGCACTCGACAATGCCCCCCTGATCAAGCGACTGCTGCAACTACGCGCCGAGGAAGCGAAGATGCTGGGCTACCGCAACTTCGCCGAGGTCTCGCTGGTGCCGAAGATGGCCGAATCGCCGGAACAGGTTCTTGGTTTCCTGCGCGAGATGGCGAGGAAGGCGAAGCCCTTCGCCGAAAAGGACGTTTCCGCGCTGCGCACGTTCGCTCGCGACGAACTGAAACTCGACCCGCTCGAACCGTGGGACATGGCCTGGGTATCGGAAAAGCTGATGCAGCAGCGTTACGCCTTCTCGGACCAGGAGGTAAAGCAGTACTTCACCGAGCCGAAGGTTCTCGCCGGGCTCTTCCGTGTCGTCGAAACACTCTATGGGGTGGCGATCAAACCAGACAACGCGCCAGTCTGGCACGAGGATGTACGTTTCTTCCGCATCGAGAGGGACGGCGCACTCGTCGGCCAGTTCTACCTCGATCTCTATGCCCGCGAGGAGAAGAAGGGGGGCGCCTGGATGAACGATGCGCGCAGCCGCCGCATCACGGAATCCGGTGTGCAGACGCCCGTCGCCTACCTCGTCTGCAACTTCTCACGCCCGGTTGGCGAAAAGGATGGGCAGGCGAAGCCGGCCACCTTCACGCACGACGAAGTCACGACGCTGTTCCATGAAACCGGCCATGGGCTGCACCATCTGTTGACGCAGGTGGGCGAACTCGGTGTCTCCGGCATCGACGGCGTCGAGTGGGATGCCGTCGAGCTGCCCTCGCAGTTCATGGAAAACTATTGCTGGGAGTGGGATGTGCTGAAGGACATGAGTGCGCATGTCGATACCGGTGCGCCACTGCCACACGAATTGTTCGAGAAGATGCTGGCGGCAAAAAACTTCCTGTCCGGCATGCAGACTGTTCGCCAGATCGAGTTCTCGCTCTTCGACCTGCTGCTGCACCACGACTTCGATCCCGATGGCGAGATGAGCGTGATGCAACTACTGGAGGAAGTGCGCAACGAAATCGCCGTCGTTTTCCCGCCCGACTGGCACCGCTTTCCGAACAGTTTCTCGCATATCTTCGCAGGCGGCTATGCAGCGGGCTACTACAGCTACAAGTGGGCCGAGGTACTCTCTGCCGACTGCTACGCAGCCTTCGAAGAGGCAGGCAACCCCTTCGATCCGGAAACCGGCCGCCGCTTCCTCGACGAGATTCTCGCCGTCGGCGGGGTACGCTCGGCACTCGACTCCTTCAAGGCCTTCCGCGGGCGAGAACCCAGCCCGGATGCGCTGCTGCGACACAGTGGTATGATCACGGCGTAAGCATCAACACTGGCTCAGCCCGACAATCAGGCAGGGGGACTCGCATGAACCGTATCGTCAGATTCGCCTTCGTTTCGCTCGCGCTGGTGGCACTTCCCGCGTTCGCGCAGGTGACCTACCAGTGGAAGGATCCGAAAACCGGCAACATGATCTTTTCCGATCAACCGCCGCCCCCGGGGGTAAAGGCGGTCGAGCGAAAAGGGGCCGATGCCGGCGACAATCCGCAGCAATCCTATGCGGTGCGCATCGCGGCCGAAAAATTCCCGGTCACGCTGTACACGACGGCGGACTGCATCGAGCAGTGTGCCAACGGGCGTAATCTGCTCAACGGGCGCGGCGTGCCTTTCAACGAGAAGATCGTGCAGACCGACAACGCAGAAGCCGTCGCCGAACTCAAGAACCTCTCCGGCGGCGAGGCGATGGTCCCCTTGGTGCTCGTTGGCACTCAGCGTTTCAAGGGCTTCGATCCGTCCTCGTGGAACAATCTGCTCGATCTCGCCGGTTATCCGAAATCGGCACCGTACGGGAGCCGCCCCTCTGGCGCCTTCGCCAAGTGAAGCTGGCTACATGGAACGTCAATTCGCTCAAGGTGCGGCTACCGCAGGTCATCGACTGGCTGGCGGCAGTGCAGCCCGATGTGCTCTGCCTGCAGGAATTGAAGCTTGAGGACGCGTCGTTCCCCCTGGCGGCAATAGAAGCAGCCGGCTATCGGGCAGTCTTCAGCGGACAGAAGACCTACAACGGCGTTGCCATCCTGTCGCGCACGCCGGCCGGCGAGGTCGTGCGCGGCATTCCAGGATTCGACGATCCGCAGAAGCGCGTGATCGCAGCGACGATCGACGGCATCCGCATCGTTTGCGCGTACTTCCCGAACGGACAGGCCGTCGGCAGCGAGAAATTTTCATACAAGCTCGAGTGGCTGGCCGCACTGACTCGCTGGCTACAGGGGGAGGTGGCAAGCCATCCGGAACTCGCGCTGCTCGGCGACTACAACATTGCGCCAGAGGATCGTGATGCGCATCCAGACTGGCCTGACGAGATCCATGTTTCCGCGCCCGAGCGGAACGCTTTCCAGGCGCTCCTTGCACTCGGCCTCAGCGACGCATTCCGGCGCTTCGAGCAGGCCGAGAAAAGCTACTCGTGGTGGGACTACCGGATGATGGCCTTCCGTCGCAACTTCGGCCTGCGCATCGATCACATTCTCGTGTCGACGCCGCTCGCACAACGCTGCCGTTCGTGCGTGATCGACAAGGCGCCGCGCAAACTCGAACGACCGTCCGATCATGCGCCGGTCATCGTCGAACTTGTGCCTGCCGGCACATGAACCAGGACACGCTGCTCGCGCTCTACCCGACGCTGGCGGACATGTCACCGACGGCGCTGGCGGGACTGCTGCGCCCCGAGGCTTGCATGCACCTCCCCGCCGGCACGCAAATCTTCGCCGAGCGGCAGGATTGCCGGGGCTTTCCGCTGGTCGTCCGGGGCAGCATCAAGGTCGTAAAGCGCACGGCCAACGGGCGCGAAATGCTGCTTTATCGCGTCGAACCCGGCGACTCGTGCATCATCAGTTCCAGCTGCCTGCTCGGCCACACGCCATACAGCGCGCGTGGCGAGGCAGAGACCGAGGTTGATCTGCTGGTATTGCCAACCGATCTTTTTGAGCGACTGCTCGCCGAGAATCGCGCCTTCCGCGACTTCGTCTTCCATCTCTTTGCCGAGCGCATCGCCGAGTTGATGCAACTCGTGGAGGAAGTGGCCTTCCAACGCCTCGATCAACGCCTCGCGCGGCTGCTGCTCGCGCGTGGTGACGACATCCAGACCACGCATCAGGCACTGGCTGACGAGCTGGGCAGCGTACGCGAAATTGTCAGTCGGTTGCTCAAGGGATTTGCTGCCCAGGGCTTGATCGTGCTCGGGCGAGAACAGATCCGTATCCTCGACCGGACGGGACTGCAGGCCTGCGCCACGCGCGCGCCGGACTGAGCAACACCCCTTTCAGGCAGTCGTAACGAGCGGTCGCCGCCACGGCGGCATCGGATTCCAGAGCGACGTCTGCAGGCTCTGTGACCCAGGTTACATACGTCGCAACGACCTTCTTCTATCCTGCATCCATCGTCACTCGTTCCACGGAGGTTGTCATGAATGCAAATGTCGGTGGTATCGACAAAATCGCGCGCATCGCAGTCGGCGCTGTTCTGGTGGGTTTGGCCGCGACGGGCACCGTCGGGGTCTGGGGCTGGATCGGTGTGGTTCCGCTCGCCACCGGCCTGATGGGCTGGTGCCCGGCCTACTCGCTGTTCGGCATGAACACCTGCCCCCTGAAGAAATAGGTCTCCCTCCTCTCTTGCTTCCGGTGGGTCGCCGCTGACACAGCCGGTAGCCGACCTTGCGAGATTCGGGCGATGCTACAGCGTCGCCCGCTTTTTTTCGACGAGCCGGTTGGCGATGCGCACGTAGGCGTCGACTGGCAAGTCTTCGGCGCGCGCGGTGGGCAGAATGTCGAGCGCCGCGTAATCCGCAGCGTCGAGGATCCCCTTCAGATTGTTGCGCAGCATCTTGCGGCGCTGCGCAAAGGCAGCGGCGACGACGCGTTGCAGCACTTGCTCGTCCTCTGCGACGAGTTCCTGAAGCGGGCGCGGGATCATGCGCACGACCGCCGAGTCGACCTTCGGTGGCGGATCAAAGGCCTGCGGCGGCACGTCGAGCAGCCACTCCATCCAGAAACGATACTGCAGCATCACCGAGAGGCGGCCACAAGCACCGTCACCCGGCGCAGCGACCATGCGCTCGACGACTTCCTTCTGTAGCATGAAGTGCATGTCGCGCACGCGGGCAGCGTAGGTCGCCAGATGGAACAGCAACGGCGACGAGATGTTGTAGGGAAGATTGCCGACAATACGCAAGTCATCACCGAGGCTTCCGAAATCGAAGGCCAGGGCATCGCCTTCGTGAATCGTCAGACGGGAAGCTGGATAACGCTTGCGCAGGCGGGCCACGATGTCGCGATCGATCTCGACGACGTGCAGGTGATCGACATGGTCAAGCAGCGGATCGGTGAGGGCCGCGAGACCGGGGCCGATCTCGACGACGAGGTCGCCCGGCTGCGGGGCGATTCCCGCAACGATGGCCGCAACGATTTGCGTATCAACCAGAAAGTTCTGGCCAAAGCGCTTACGCGGAAGATGCTTCACGCGACGACTCCGCGAGCTGTGCCCGCCATGCGGATCGCTTCCTGAATCGCCGCGAACAGACTGCCTGGGTCGGCCGTTCCCGTGCCGGCAAGATCGAGCGCCGTGCCATGATCGACCGAGGTGCGGATGATCGGCAAGCCGAGTGTGACGTTGATGCCGGCGCCGAAGGTGGCGTACTTGAGCGCGGTGAGCCCCTGATCGTGGTACATCGCCAGCACGACATCCCCCTGTGCGAGTATCGGCGGTGTAAACATCGTGTCGGCAGGCAGGGGGCCTTGCAGTAGAAATCCTTCACCACGCAGGCGTTCAAGCACCGGCGCGATCACGTCGATCTCCTCGCGCCCGAGATAGCCGCCTTCGCCAGCATGCGGGTTCAGCCCGGCAACCAGGATGCGCGGCTGTGCGATACCGTACTTGCGCTGCATGTCGGTTCGTACGATGCGCAAGCATTCTTCGAGCAAGGAGGGCGTGATCGCATCAGCCACCGCACGCAGCGGCAGGTGCGTGGTCGCCAGCGCAACGCGCAATGGTCCGCGCGGCGTATCGCCGGCAAGCATCATGACGACACGATGGCTTCCTGTGTGCTCGGCCAGATACTCGGTATGCCCGGTGAAGGCAATGCCGGCCTGATTGATCACGCCCTTGTGCAGCGGTGCGGTCACCATGGCGGCGAACTCGCCCGACTGGCAGCCGGCCAGCGCGCGATCGAGCATCGCCAGCACCGAGCAGGCATTCGCAGGTTCGAGTTTCCCCGGCAGCGCAGCCGTCGCCAACGGGCAATGCAACAGTTCGACCCCCGTCGCGGCCGACTCCCCGGAATAGTCCGGCATGGACAGGCGCAGTCGCAAGGCTTGCGCACGCGCTGCGAGCAGATGCCGGTCGGCAAGCACAACGACGCGCGCGGGGAAGGATTGTTCCTGCAGACGCAGGCACAACTCGGGACCGACACCCGCCGGTTCGCCCGAGGTAACGGCGATGACCGGCAAGCGATCAGCGTTCATCGAGGCGGTATTCGACGTAGGCACGATCACGGATCTGGCGCAGCCAGTCCTGATAGGCCTCGTCAAGCTTGCGCTCACGCAGCGCCTGTCGCGCCGCCATGCGCTTGCGTTCCTCCGAGACATCCTGAGTGCGTCGTTCGAGCACCTGGATCAGATGGAATCCGAACGGCGACTGCACCGGCTGGCTGAGTTCATTCGGTGCCAGTCGATCCATGACGCGCTCGAACTCGGGCACGGTATCGCCCGGATAGAGCCAACCAAGATCACCGCCCTTGGCCGCCGAACCATCCTGCGAATAAAGCCGCGCGAGTTCGGCGAAATCGCCACCGTTTTCCAGTCGTTCGCGCAAGCCGGCCATCTTGTGGCGCGCCTCCGATTCCGAGACCAACTCGTTCACGCGGATCAGGATGTGCCGCGCACGCGTCTGCTGCACTGGTGGCAGCGTGAGGCCGCCCTTGCGGCCAAGCAGCTTGACGATATGGAATCCGTTCGGACTTTTCAGGATCGGCGACACTTCACCCGGTTTCAGACGCGCGACGACCTCGGCAAAAAGCGCGGGCAGGCGATCGATCGGCCGCGGGCTGATAACGCCGCCCTGCAGGGCGTCGGGGGCATCGGAATAGGAGGCGGCGAGTTGCGAGAAATCCTCTCCAGCCTTGAGCCGCTCGATGATCTGGTCGGCCTTTGTCTTCAGTTTTTGCAGTTGCTCCGGCGAGGCCGATTCCGGCGCGCGCAGCAGGATGTGCGCAACGCGCACTTCGTCACCGGCGCCATCGCCGCTCTTCGCCGCCTCGGCCGCAAGGAAGTTGTCCACCTCGCCGTCGCTGATCACCAGCCGGTTGTCAACTTCACGCTCGCGCAGACGGGCAACCGTCATCTCCTCGCGAATCTGTTCACGAAACTTGGCGTAGGGAATGCCGTCGCGCTCGAGGGCCTGGCGGAACTGGCCGAGGCTCATCTTGTTGCCCGACGCAATGCGGTTGAGTGCCTGATCAAGCTGGGCATCGTCGATGCGCAGACCGGTATCGCGCGCCATCTGGAGCTGGATGCGATCGACGACGAGGCGTTCGAGCATCTGCCGTTCGAGCACGTCGCGCGGAGGCAAGGGCGTGCCCTGCTGCTTGAGCTGAGATAGGGCGGTATCGAGGCGGGTGCGCAGTTCATAGAGCGTCACCACCTCGTCATTGACGACCGCAACGATGCGATCGGCCTCGACGGGCACCGAAGCGCGACCACCTTGCGCGTACGCAGGCATGATCAGGGAAAGCAACGCGAGCTTTCCGAAAAACACAAAGCGCCACAGGTTCATGAAATGCACCGACTCCAGAGAGGATGTCACTCGCCGAATACCGGATCAGCGACCGGCTGGCTGGCCAACCCGTAACCACTGATGTTCCGGCGCAGCAGATCGACCGGGTTCGATCCGATACTGGCGAAGTCATTGAGTTCAAGCTGGACGAACACCGAGGTGTTGCTCTTGCCTGCCGTCGTAACCACCTGGTGACCGACGACACGGATTGCCCAGCAGCCGGCACTGTATTCGAGCCCGCCGACGGTTTCCACCGGCTTGTGATCGAGAATCGAGTAGTTGTAGCGGCCGACCGCGGACCACCCGCCCCAGATTGGCCACTGTCCGGCGATGTCCACGTTCTTGAACGCCGTGCCGCCGGCGGCCTCCTTGCTGCCGAAACGATAGGCCGCATTGACGACCTTGCCGAAGTCTGGCTGGTAGCGGGCGCCGATCGACGAGCGCTCCATGCGCTGATCCGACGGGTTGTACTGCAGCGCGGCATCAAGCCAGGTCTTGGGCAGCACGCGACCGCTGAACGCCGCGAGGAAATCGGAACGGTTCCACTTGTCGTTGGCCTGCGAGCGCAGCGCCGTCGCACCCGGCAAGGTCACTTCCTGCTGCTTGAAGTAGTAGCGCTGGCCGAACATTGCGCGCATCGCCTCGGCACCGCTGGTCGGGTCGATCAGGCGCGTTGTCAACGCAGCCGTCAACTGGTGCGCATCGGCAATCCGGTCACTGCCGCTGAACTGGTTCTCGCTGAAGATTTGCGCGAAGTTGAAGTCGGCGACACCGGAGTCGAAATTCGGAATGTCGTCCTGATCCTTGTACGGTACATAGAGGTAATACAGCCGCGGCTCCAGCGTTTGCGTCGCGCGCGCGCCGAACCAGGTCGTCTCGCGCTCGAAGGTCATGCCGCTGTCCACGCTGACGATGGGGAGCGAGCGTGTGATCGAATCCGGCCCCACCGAACCCGGCGCGTTACGCTCCAAGGAATAGCTCGTTACGTGCGCGCCAACCTTCGGCGTCACGTACCAGCCCGGCTGCACAAAGGGTAGCGAGACCTGCGGGTAAGCGACGAAACGACGCCCCTCATCCTTGCGACGACTCGGATCGCGATGGTTCGCGTCGCCGTGCTGGAAGGCGGTGAACTGGCCGGCGAACGCCAAGTCGGCACCCAGATAATCCGGGCGGCGAGCGGTGACGTTGACCTGCGGCGCATACGAGTAAACCTTGTCGATTTGCTGCTTCGGGTCCGGATCCGGATTCAGGGTTTGGTACGACTGGCCAATCACGTTTGCCGACCACCATCCGCTTGGAGCTCCGTAGTTGAGAACACCCTGACGCAGCAGTTGACGCTGCGAGCTGAGCACCGAACGCGACGACAGATCAGTGAAATAATCGTCGTCGGACACGCCGGCGAGATTGAGCGACCCGGTCAAGCCGAGGCCGAAGTTGTGCTGGTGCCGCAGGGAGTAGCCATAGCGATTCTGGTTGTCCGCCTGGTTATCACTGGGCAGGAATTCGCCACGCAGGTTGCCAGTGAAATTCGGATCGAGATAGCGGAACTCGCCGGCCATCTGCACGCCGCGCTTCGAATAGACCCGCGGCGAAATCGTCGCATCCATGTTCGGCGCGATGTTCCAATAGTACGGCGTCGACAACGTCAGCCCGCTGACACTGCTGGTACCGAAAGTCGGCGCCAAAAAGCCCGATTTGCGCGCATTGTTGAGCGAGAACGACAACCACGGCGAGTAGAAGATCGGTGCGTTCTGAAAATAAATGGTCCCGTTCTTTCCTTCACCGACTTCGCGATCGTAGTCGAGCGCAATCTCGTCGGCGCGCACGTACCAACCGGTATCGCCCGGCTTGCAGGTCGTGTAGTTGCCGTCAATGAGGCGCATCTTGTTCTCGCCCTCGAAATCGAGGCGTTGCGCGCTACCACGTGCTTCGGTCATGGGTGGTGGCGGCGGATCTTCCGCGGACACGCCAAGAACATTCATCAGCGAGCCAGGTTCGGGGCGTGCCATCGAGACGTTGAGCGATTTCCATGCGGCGCCGCCAGTACCCCCGACCGCTCCTGAACCCTTCGTCCCTTTTTCCTGCCGCTCGCGTTCCTTCAACGCCCACTTCGATTCCCGCTTCAAGAAGAAATTCGGCTCATCGAAAGTGCCGGTCTGCTCTCCCATCTTCATGCGCAGACGCGGCCCGGTCACCAGATCCTCGCCCTGCGCGAGGCGAACATTGCCGGTCGCCTCCATTTCGTCCTCGACCGGCCAGTACTTGACCCGATCCGCATTGACCACCGCGCGGCCGCGACGTGCCTCGACATTGCCACTGGCGATAGCCTCGCGCTCCGTGACGCCGGAGAGATCGTCGGCAGTGAGGAACATCGGCACAGGGCCAGTGGGGTCCAATGGCTGCAAGGTCTTCGCGGTACGCAGACCCGGCACTGGCGCACCGCCTTCCGGCAACTCGAGCGTTTCGCTGGGGAAGCTCAGCAGCGGCGGCCGACCGGCTCGCCAACTGTCTTCACTCGCGCGGTCGAAACCGGCGATGCTCTTCGGCACTGCAGTTGCCTGCGCCACTTGCGGCGCCCCATCGCGACCCGCGCCGCCGGAAGCGACAACGGGCTGACCGAGCAGGCCGGGGTGGACGCGCAAGGGCGCGAGTGTCGTTACCTTGCCGCTTGGCGGCGTCGCTGCCGCTGTCGGTAACGTACTGCCTGCCCGAGCCGAAGTTTCCTGTTCGCGCGGGCGCGGTGCCGGCGCTACCGCGACAGGCGGAGTTGACTGCGCCGGCGCCGGCGAGGGAGAGGGCGCCACGGATGCGGCAGGGGATGTCGTCGCTTCAGCGCTTGCCGCGCGCGCCGGAACGCGATCGGGCGACGCCTGCTTCTGAACGCCCCGCTCACCCGGAGCGTCGGCTTTCACTGCAGGTTTCGCGGGGGATGCGTCAGCAGCCAGCGGTTTCGCCTCGACCGCGGCCGGATCGACCGTCTTGACTTCGGCGCGCGCTTTTTCCGGGGCCGATGCCGGTTCCTCGGCCTTTGCTGCCGGCACCTGATCGCCCTTCTTCTGCGTCACAGGAGCGGGCTTTTTCTCGACCGGCGGCAATCCGAGCAGCGTCGGATCGACCCGCAGGGGAGTCATGCCCTGCGCCATTGCGTCACCGGTCGCGAGACCAGCGAGGCCGCAGAGAGCGATCAGCGCCAGCGGGCTGGAGCGCGAGCAGGACATAAGGTGGGTGGGCTTTCGTTGCCGTGGCCCCGCCGTGGCGGCCGGACCTGGGTGTTAAAATCGCGCCATTTTAGCATCAAGGAGCCCGGGATGCCCCGACTTCAGGCGATTCGTGAATGGGTTAGCGCCCAGATTCCAGATCAGTCCTTCGATCTCGCACCGGCGTCCGCCGACGCCAGTTTCCGTCGCTATTTCCGCGTCACGCTGGCAGACGGCACGACCCGCATCGTCATGGATGCGCCGCCCGAACATGAGGACTGCCGCCCCTATCTGAAGGTAGCCCGGCTGTTCGCCGAATCCGGCGTGCACGTACCGACGGTCCATGCCGAAGATCTGGCACAGGGTTTCCTGCTGCTGTCCGATCTCGGCAACACGACCTACCTGAGTGCGCTGAACGCGCACCCGGAAGGCGCCGCTGCGCTTTACCGCGAAGCTAACCTGGCGCTGGTAAAGATCCAGCAGGCCAGCCGGCCGGGCGTTCTGCCGGAGTACGACCGCGCACTGCTCGAACGCGAGCTGCAGCTGTTCCCCGACTGGTACATCGCCCGCCATCTCGGCGTGACGCTGAACGAAAGGCAGCAGCAGACGCTGACCGCGATCTTCGCGAAGATCCTCGCCAGCAACCTCGCCGAGCCGAAGGTCTTCGTGCATCGCGACTACCATTCGCGCAACCTGATGCTGAGCGAACCGAACCCCGGCATCCTCGATTTCCAGGACGCCGTCTACGGGCCCGTCAGCTACGACCTCGTCTCGCTCTACCGCGACGCCTACATCAGCTGGGAAGAGGAACAGGAGCTCGACTGGACGATCCGCTACTGGGAAGCCGCGCGCGCCGCCAGGCTGCCGGTGCATGACGACTTTTACGACTTCTGGCGCGACTACGAATGGATGGGCGCGCAGCGCCAGCTCAAGGTGCTCGGCATCTTCGCCCGCCTCAACTACCGCGACGGCAAGGCGCAGTATCTCGACGACATGCCGCGCGTGATGGCCTACCTGCGTCGCACCTGCGAACGCTACATCGAACTGAAGCCGCTGCTCCTGCTGCTGGACGAACTCGAGAACCGGCAGGAACAGGTCGGTTACACCTTCTGATGAAGGCGATGATCCTCGCGGCGGGTCGTGGCGAGCGCATGCGCCCGCTGACCGACCACACGCCGAAGCCGCTGCTTGTGGCCGGCGGAAAGCCGCTAATCGTCTGGCACATCGAACGGCTGGCGGCTGCGGGGTTCCGCGAACTCGTCATCAACCACGCCCATCTCGGCAAAAAGCTGGAAGCGGCGCTCAGCGACGGACGCCAGTGGGGCGTGCATATCGCCTGGTCGCCGGAACCGCCGGGCGCGCTCGAGACCGCCGGCGGCATCGCGAAGGCATTGCCGCTGCTCGGCGACGGATCGTTTCTCGTGGTCAACGGCGACATCTGGTGCGACTGGGATTTCCATCGTGCCCGCACCCTTGCCGACCGGCCGGCGCACCTTGTCATGATGGGCAACCCGGCGCATCATGCCGGCGGCGATTTCCTGTTGGACGAATCCTGTTCGCCGGCGCAACTTCGTCTCGCCGACGGCGGTCCAACGCTCACCTACTGCGGCATCGGCGTCTTCGCTCCGGAATTCTTCGCCAGCGTGCCGCGCGGCAGCGCGATGAAACTGCGCCCGCTGCTCGACGCAGCGATTCCGCGTGGTATCGTCACCGGGGAACGCCACACGGGCCGCTGGGTCGATGTCGGAACGCCGGAACGACTCGCCGCCCTCGACAGGGAGCTCGCTGCACAATGACGCAAACCCCTTTCATCCGCCGTCGCCAAAACCTCGCTGCCCAACTTGGCAACGGTGTCGCGATCGTCCCCACGGCACCGGAGCGCGTACGCAACCGCGACACCCACCACCCGTATCGCTTCGACAGCTATTTCTGGTACCTCACCGGTTTTCCCGAGCCGGAAGCCGTGCTCGTTGTCACCGGCGGCGACAAGCCACAGAGCATCCTGTTCTGCCGCGCGAAAAACGAGGAACGCGAAATCTGGGACGGCTATCGCCACGGCCCTGCCGGCGCGCAGGATAACTTCGGCGTCGACGCCGCCTTCCCGATCGGCGAGCTCGACCAGCGCCTGCCTGAATTGATCGCCGACCGCAGCGTGCTGTGGCATTCGCTCGGCCACGACGAGGAATGGGATAGCCGCATTACCGCCGCACTCAACACCGTGCGCTCGCAAAGTCGTGCCGGCAAGCGCGCGCCGCGCGAAATCCGTGACCTGCGTGCACTGATCGACGGCATGCGCCTCGTCAAGGACAACAGCGAAATCGACACCATGCGTCGTGCCGCGGCTATCAGCGCCGCCGGCCACGCGCGCGCGATGCGCCACTGCCGCCCGGGCATGGCCGAGTACGAACTCGAAGCGGAGCTTATCCACGAATTCCGTCGTCGCGGCGCTGACGGCCACGCCTATACGCCGATCGTCGCCGGCGGCGCCAATGCTTGCGTGCTGCACTACATCGAGAACGACCGCGTGCTGCCCGATAACGCCCTGGTGCTGATCGATGCCGGCTGCGAGCTCGACGGCTATGCCGCAGACATCACGCGCACCTTTCCGGTGAACGGCCGCTTCTCGCCGGCGCAACGCGACTGCTACGAAATCGTGCTTGCCGCCCAGCAGGCGGCGATCGCCGCCGTGCGTCCCGGCGCCTCGTTCATGGCCTATCACGACGCTGCCGTGCGCGTGCTCGCGCAGGGCATGATCGACCTCAGTCTGCTGAACGGCAGCGTGGACGGCGTCATCGAGAGCGAAAGCTACAAACGCTTCTACATGCACCGCACCGGCCACTGGCTCGGCCTCGACGTGCACGATGCCGGCGAGTACAAGGAAGACGGCGAGGGCGGAGAGTGGGTCAAGCTCGCACCGGGCATGACGCTGACCGTCGAACCCGGCCTCTACATCCGCCCGGCAGCTGACATCCCGCACGAACTGCACGGCATCGGCATCCGCATCGAGGACGACGTGGTCGTGACGACAAGCAACTGCGACGTGTACACCGATGCGCCGAAAAGCATCACTGAGATCGAAGAAGTGATGCGTCGTGACTGATATCCAGACCGACATCCTGATCATCGGAGCCGGTCCTGTCGGAATGACGCTCGCGCTCAAGCTGATGCGGGACGAAGCACCATGGCGTGTCCTGCTCCTCGACAAGCGCGAGCGCGACAGCCACTCCGGCGATCCTCGCGCACTTGCACTTTCACACGGCACACGCCAACTTCTTGAGCCACTGGGCGCATGGAACGCTGCTGCGGGGACGCCAATACATAATATTCACGTATCGCAATCCGGTGGTTTTGGACGTACGCTGATCACGCGTGAGGAGCAAGGTGTTCCGGCGCTCGGCTACGTGATGCGTTATCGCGACCTCGCTGGCGCACTCGTTCGTGCGCTACCCGAAACCGCAATACTCGACCGCACCGAGATAGAGCACATCGTCGACGAGAGCGGCAGTGCAACGATCCATGCGCGACGCGACGGCCAAGCGATAAAGATACGCACACAACTGCTGGTGCATGCCGAGGGAACCCCTGCAGACAGTGGAGATGTATTCGTTGCCGGTTACCAACAGCACGCCGTGCTCGCCGAAGTTCATCCGCAGAAATCTCACGCCAACCGCGCGTGGGAACGCTTCACTCCGGACGGACCGCTGGCACTGTTGCCACTGGGGGAGGGCTACTCGGTTGTGTATACAGTTCCTACGAAAAAACTGAACGCGCTAATAGCAATGAGTGACGGAGCTTTTCTGGCGTCGCTTGAGCACCAGTTCGGAAGGAGAATCGGGCTCTCGTCTGCATCCGTGCGCTCGCACTATCCACTCTGTTTGCGCATCCGCCATCCACTTTCGCAAGGCTCGAAGGTATGGATCGGAAACGCTGCACAGACCCTGCACCCGGTTTCTGGGCAGGGATTCAATCTGGGAATCCGGGATGCCTGGGAACTCGCGTCTTACCTGCTCCGCGATACTGCGCAAACGGGGAGGCCAACCCTTGCTCCCGATTACGCTGCAAGCAGACAGCGCGATCGCCTGGGTTTAGCCACGCTGACTGACGGATTCGTCCGTATCTTTTCAAACGATATCGCGCCTGCCAGAGCTGCTCGTGGCATCGCACTCGCGGCGCTGGACATCTGCCCATCGGCGCGATCGTTTTTGGGAAATGCAATGATGAAAGGGTTCCGGAACGCGACGTTTTGATAGCGTTCAGTTCAATCGGGAACAAGCCCCGCCTGCTGGAACATCGATGTCGCACGGAGGCAAGCCAGCTCGATGGCGGGCCCATACTGCCTCGTAGGCGGATTCCAATTCCCGGGCCCGGGATGCTATATCGAAGAGCGGGGATGTTGCTAACTGTCGGCGGATTCTTTCTTTCACATGAGCAAGATGCTTTGAATCGCTGGCTAGACGATGCGCGACACATTCATACATTTCGCGATTTCCAACCACCATCTCAGTTTCTCCAAAGGCCTGCAACATGCTCGCAGCAAGACGTGACTGCGTTTCCGATCCAGCGAAGGAGAGCACGGGGACGGCATTGGCCAGGGCTTCGAGGGTCGTTGTGTTGCCGGAGTAAGTACGGGTGTTCAGCACGAGATCGATGTGCTGATAGCGCCGCAGATAGGCATCGTAGGAAACTCGGTCAGCGAAGATCAGCCGATTGGTATCGATACCGTCCCGATCTGCCGCACGAATAAGGTTGGCACGGGCCGAAGGGACTCCGCCATCGAATAGCCAGAGTACACTAAGGGGGGTTTTCTTCAATAGCCGCATCCAGATAGAGAAGACGTCCGGCTCAATCTTCCACGTTGCATTCAAACATGCGAAGACAAATCCGGTCTCAGGCAAACCGTGCTCGGATCGAGATGTAGGGACTACGTCGGCCTGCATTCTATCGCCGGCAACAATCATTGATCCGGGCAAATAAACGAGCGACTCCGACCAGCTGGCACGCCCCTTGGGGGGAATGACATAGCGATCGACGATTGCATAGTCAAGAAACGGCGCCCCCAGGGTTCCAAGAAAGCCCAAGTAGTGCATCTGGACAGGCGCTGGACGCGCAGCAAGCGCACCGGTGCGTCCATGCAGCGTATAGCCAGACAGATCGACAACGATATCGATACCATCAGCTGCAATCAATTGCGACAGCGCACCGAGCGGAAGATGTTCGACGTCACGAAAACAATCTGCGCCATGCATGGCCTGCGTCCGGATGAAGCAGTTCACAACAGGACCTGAGTGATAGACGAAGACTTCAAAACGCGACCGATCATGAAGTACGAAAACGGGGGACAGCAACCTTCCGACAGGGTGGTCGCGCATATCACCTGTCAGGTAACCGATTCGCAGCCGCTCTTTCTTCCTTTGCTCGCACCGGGCGAGCACCACTCCGCGCATATCGTCGGACAGACGGACCGCCACATTCTCGGCAAGGCGGCGCCGGCATTCAGGCGGCAATTCAAGGCCCAAGGTAACGAACGGAGTGTCCGGGTCGTTCAATGGCAACAAGCCCGGATTCGTCAAGCGTTCGTACAACCATCGCTCAAAAGAAGAACGACGACTCCAGTCGCAATCGAACATGGCTTCCGACTCGACAGCGACACGGAAGCGATCGACGTCGAGACGGGTACGTCCAGAGGTGACGTCCGCCGCAATAAATGGTCGCCAGCCAGCACACCCTGCCGGATCGTCTCTGTGAGCTGCGGCGAGGAGCTCTCTGGCCTCCTCGTCATATCCGCAGGCTGCCCGGCAGAACGCCAGGCCGATACGAGCGGCTGTCATTTCTTGCTTGCTGCTCAGGATGCATTCGTACGCAAATGATGCGTCATCGTAGCGCCGTGTCGCGACCATCACATCGGCGAACTCGATACGAGCGGCGACATCTCCTGGAACGAGTTCCAGATAGGCAGCGAACTCGTCTGCTGCCTCGACATGCTTCTGCCTCGATGCACAAATTCTTGCAACCAACAAACGGCATGCCGCCGCTGTATCGGGAGCACCAGCAGCTTTGCGCGCTACGAATTCCGCCGCCGGCAAATCTCCGATACGCTGCAATACAAGGGCTGCATTTGAAAGCACTTCATAATCGTCAGGAGCGAGCTGCAGCCCACAATTGCACGCCTGCAGTGCAGACAAAGGACGGGCGAGTTCCATTCGCAATGCAGCAAGCGCCATCCAGCCATTGACCTCATTGGGATAGTGCTCTACAACCATTTCGAAAATTGCGTTCGCCTCTTCCAGTCGCCTTGCGCAATGAAGCTGCTCGCCGATTCGCATCCAGGTTTCAAAGCCCGGGCGCTCCCGAATTTCAATCGATACAGTACCAATTGAACGCTCCAGGCGCTGCCTGGCTTTCGCCTGCATTGCTACAATCGCTTCTTCCATAAGCAGCACTCACTTCGAGTCAGACACGCGTGAACTGTTCGCGAAACACCATCCACATTGTCGCCGATTTCGTCAATCCCGGAGGCGGGGAGGCGCACGCGAGAGCACTGGGGACCTTGCTGACGCCTCTCACTCATGTTCGTTACTGGAGCGATGAGCCACTAAATCTTCGGCCGCAATATGATATCAGCATCATTCGCCCCTATTCGGGCGAGTATCCGCGCGGAGGCACGCTGATCGTTCTCGGCCCGCATCGAAGACTCTCCCCATGGATCAATTACTGCAATGCGTCCAGAGTGATAGTTGTTTGCAACGCCTCGGAGCCCGGCCTTCTTTTTCGCCAGCTCGCGCAGATTCGAAATGCTGCACTACCTGAACCGGAAATCTCCTTTGTCAGCAAACGCTTGTGCGAATCAATCGGCATTGGCGGGACAATAAACATCTCGCCTGTTGACGTCGAGTCCTATACGGTAGCCGAACGCCCCATCCGCAGACCAGTCGTCGGACGACATTCGCGCGACATCGTCGAGAAACACCACCCCGCGGACATGTCCCTGTACATGCAATTCCTGTTCAAGGGACTCGACGTACAGATCCTCGGGGGGGCCTGCCTCCGGCACGCCAGTAGCGGAATACCGGATGGCCTCTCGCTACTGGCGTACAACCATCAGAGCTCTTACGCATTCCTGCCGGGACTGGACATATACTTCTATCGAACAAACCCAATCCTCCACGAAGCGGCTGGCCGTTGCATTCTGGAAGCGATGGCGAGCGGACTACCGATCGTCGCATCGACAACCGGGGGATACACGGATTGGATTAACGATGGCGAGAACGGCTATCTCGTCACAAACCAGGATGAGGCCTACGACCGAGTGCTTTTACTCGCAAACGATCCGGTACTGCGGCGCAAGATTGGCTATTGTGCAGCACAGACAGCCGTTCAGCTGAGTGGCCGGCACGTTCGAGAAAAAATTACCGCCTGGTACCTTGGCGAAGGGTGCTGAATCTTGCCCGGCTAGCGCTTGAAAGCCGCCGCCCCCATCACCTCGCCAATCGCAGGAGAGCCACTATTGACCTTATATGTCAGTGCGGCGTGGCTTGCATTAGCACCAGCAAAGAACCCGTTGATGTAGGGACCCGAGGTGTAGGAGAACATCGGACTGCTGGTGCTGATCGACATTACCGGATTCATCGCAATCACCGTACCACCGATCGGCACCTTCAGATTTAGCGAGGCTTGCCCGACGCCAAAATCTGCAGTCAGACTGCCTGACGGCGCCTGGCCGACCAAACCGGTTGTGGACGTCGGCAAAGTGAATCCGGTCAGTTGGTACGTTGCCACCAGACCGCCGATTGCCGACAAATCAGCAGTCGGCACGCCAACGACGTAATGAAAATCCTTCAGCGCATAAGACGAGAAAGAATCCGACTGCGCCCCGGTTGACCACCGTCCCCAACCTACAACACCGTCAGCAGAAAACGCTCCTGCAATTGAACTCGCGGTGTACGTATAGAAACCATCGCTGTGCGATTGCAGTTCGGAGCTTCCACTGAAAACGGCATCCCCGGACGAGGTCACTCCGCTGGAAACGAACCCATTTACAGAACCCGCATAGGCCATCTTGTATCCAGAACCACTAAGCATGGGTGGCGAGACGGGGGAAATCAATCCGGACTCTGCGCGCGACTCGGCTGTAGAGAAAACCGGCTGCACATCTGCGACCGGCTGCGCTGGATCCAGTCGCGGTTTTACACCACTACTTTCGATACGCGTATTCTGGCCACTGACCGTCGCCGATCCGCCTGCGGGCACGATTGCGCAGCCGGCACTGTTGCAAACCTCGATCGAACCTTCTCCCGTGGACACTGCGATGCCACCGTTCCCGAGGTATGCGACAGTGAACTCGGTACCACGAATTCCAATCGTAGCGACGCTGGTCGTCACTTTGTAGGCATTCTTGTTGGTTCGACCCACCAGGCCTGTAATCGAGCGGAGCCCACCTTTCAGCAAGCTGAAAAACCCTCGCTCTTCTCCGTCTTCCTTGCCGGAGAAACGATAGTTATCAATGCGGAATTCGGATCCAGGTTGTAGCGACACCATGCCACCATCGCTGAATCGCAACTGCGCACGTCCACCGTCACCCGTCACGACAGCATCACCACTCGCAACCTCTGAGCCCTTGCGCAGATCACGTTGCGCGCCAGTGCTATTTATTGCGCGAACCGACCCCGTCGCAAAATCGAGACTTGCAGCTCCCGCGGCATATGATATCGAAGGATACGCAGCGGCCAGCGCCATCATTAGCGCATGATTTCGCAAACGGAAAATGGAGTAGCTGGGCATGGTTCCGCTCCTCTTGATCAGAACTCGCGACGAATGGTTACAGAAACCAGTTCGCGGTGATATTCATTGAGTTCAGTGTTCGATTCATTGTAGGTCAAGGATAGCTGCGGGGTAACGCTCCATTCCTTGTTCAGGTAACGAGTGGCGCCAAGCAACACGCCAATCTGGTTATCCCGCCGTTTGTTCAAGAACGATGGATCTTCTTTGTTATAGCTCCGATATTCGAAGGTTGCGCCACCAAACAGTACCGTCTGGGAGTCCAGATTCATGCGGCCGCCAGCACGCAGGCCCATGCCATCAAAACCCAGCCAGCCAACGTGTCCGTGCTGGGGGCGCTCTGCGACAAAATATGCACTCGCGAATGCCATGATTCCTTCACGATAGAGATGAGCGAAACTTGCGCCGGCAACCCAACGGTGCGCATCGCGCACGTCCTGCTCTGCGTACTGTAAATCCGAGTACTGAGCAAACGCACCGACCTGGTTGCGCGCATCGAGGTTCCGCTGCCACTGCCCGGTAATCCCGTTGTAATTCCGGTAGCGGCTGTCATCTACATAATGCACACCCGTCTGCGCCATCAGCGTGTAGACATCCTGTTCCGCGCTCCGACTGACCCCCACATTGAGATCACCGCTATAGGTATCGAACTGCTGCTTGGAGAAATTGCCACGTGAGCTCCCTGAGAGTCCAGCAAGCAATGTGTAGCCACCTCCAATTGGCGTGCGCAGGTTGACACCGGCACCCAAAGCGCCAAAACCATCTTCGTTGGCCTTGCTGTCTTTGCTCAACTCAAAAGGAAGATTCCCAAAGCCAGGAATAGCGACCGAATTCCGGTTCGGCCCGATGTTCACGTTCGTGTCATAACCAAGAGAGGCTTCGACATAACCTGTTACAGAAGGCTGGTTCTGGTCTTCGGCGCGGCGAATCGACGCGATGTAGCGGTCGATTGTCATAGACACGTCTGCAGGCACGCCTTGTCGCTTCACAGTCTCGAATTCTTGCTGTGCTGTCTGTGTTTCTCCGAGCGCAAGGTAGGCTCGCGCAATTTCGGCCCTGGCACGGGTGTTGTTCGGCTCAACCGCCAGCACACGCTCAAGCGCAAATACTGCGCGAGTATTCTGCCCGGCTTCCATTGCCGCGAGGCCAAGCAGGAAGTCGTATTCCGGTTCGCCGGCCCGAACAGATTCGGCGGGTTCCAATAGGCCGAAGGCATCCCCACCTTTGCCGGCATTGAGGAGCACCTTCGCCTTGTCCGTCAGTTCATCAGCAAAAGCACTACTCACCTGCAGTGCAAAAGCTGCGGCGACCACCAAGGAGATTCTGCGAATCGATTTTGTCTTCATGCTCACCTCTGATGCTTGCGCTTCCTAGTAATTCGGTCCGTGCGTGGCCGGCGGCGTGTAGGTCTGCGGCATCTGCTGCGGCACCTGCAACGGCTGCTCCGGCATCTTCTGTTGCGTCGGCTGCGGCAGTTCCGGCATCGCCGCCCCTGGCGTCAGCGCAGGCACGCCGCCTCCGGGTAACAAGCGCGGTCGCGTTCCTGCGTCGGGAACCACCAGAGTCTGCCCGGGTCCAGCCTGTGCGCACCCGGCATCGTTGCAAATTTCGATCAGGCCGACATAGGTTGTCGATCGGAGACCGGCATCATCGAGGTGCGCCCCGTACTCTGTCCCACGAATGCCGATCGTTCCGACCGCCGTATCCATGCGGTATTGCTCACGGCGTCCCTTGCCGATCAAACCGCTGACTGCACGCAACGCGCCCTTGATCAGGCGCATGAACGCTCGATCCTCTTCACTCGCCCCGCCGGCTTGCTCCGAGAAGCGGAACTGCTCGACCCGAAACTGTGTGCCCGGCTGCAAGGAAATCGTTGCTCCGTCGCGGAATCGCAGCTGCGCCCTGCCGTCGCCCGTATCCACCGTCTCGCCCGGCTCCAGCGTAGAGCCGCGCTCAGCTTTGCGCGAAGCGCCATCTTTCCCGACGACCGTGGCCGATCCCGTCGCGAAGACGATATTTGCCGCCTCTGCGCGCGATTCGAACGACACGAACGACAGCGCGCACAGAACAAGCAGCGGAGGCAGCAGGGCAGGCAAACGCAACAGCGGCACCTCAGGGGGTAAAATTACTTTCGAATCATGCACCTGAAAACAATTCTTCACAACAATTCTATTATTTTACGCAATCCACGTAGTAACGCCCGTCCTCGCCCTTCACCAGGCCGTGGATGTCGGTTTCGAACCCGGGGAAGCGGGCGTTGAAATCGCGCGCGAAGCGCAGGTAGTTGCAAATCGTGGCGTTGAACACCTCCCCCGGAATCAGCAGCGGGATGCCCGGCGGGTAGGGTGTCAGCAGCACACTGGTGACGCGACCTTCGAGGTCGTCGATCGCCACGCGCTCGATCTCGCGGTGGGCCATCTTGGCGAAGGCGTCGGCCGGGCGCATCGCCGGCACCATGTCCGAGAGGTACATCTCGGTCGTCAGGCGGGCGACATCGTTGGCCTTGTAGACGTCGTGGATCTGCTGGCAGAGATCGCGCAGGCCGACGCGCTCGTAGCGCGGGTGCTTCTGGCAAAACTCCGGCAGCACTTTCCACAGCGGCTGGTTCTTGTCGTAGTCGTCCTTGAACTGCTGCAGTTCGGTCACCATCGTGTTCCAGCGTCCCTTGGTGATGCCGATGGTGAACATGATGAAGAAGGAATACAGGCCGCACTTCTCGACGATGACGCCGTGCTCGGCGAGGTACTTGGTGACGATGGCCGCCGGGATGCCGCGATCGGCGAAGTCGCCGCCGACATCCAGCCCCGGGGTGATGATCGTCGCCTTGATCGGGTCGAGCATGTTGAAGCCGTCTTCGAGCTTGCCGAAGCCGTGCCAGCGCTCGCCGGGTTTCAACATCCACGCATCGCGTTCCTCGATACCTTCCTCGGAGAGATCGTCCGGGCCCCAGACCTTGAACCACCAGCCCTCGCCCCACTCCTCATCCACCTTGCGCATGGCGCGGCGGAAATCGAGCGCCTCGGCGATCGACTCCTCCACCAGCGCCGTGCCGCCCGGCTCTTCCATCATCGCCGCTGCCACGTCGCAGGAGGCGATGATCGAATACTGCGGCGAGGTCGAGGTGTGCATCAGGTAGGCTTCGTTGAACACGTCGCGGTCAAGCTTGCGGCCTTCCGAATCCTGAACGAGGATCTGCGAGGCCTGCGACAGACCGGCGAGCAGCTTGTGCGTCGACTGCGTCGAGAACACCATCGACTCCTTGCAGCGCGGACGATCCGCGCCGATGGCGTGGTAGTCGCCGTAAAAATCGTGGAAGGCCGCGTGTGGCAGCCAGGCTTCGTCGAAGTGCAGCGTATCGATCTTGCCGTCGAGCATCTCCTTGATTTCCTCCACGTTGTAGAGGATGCCGTCGTAGGTCGACTGCGTGATCGTCAGCACGCGCGGCTTGGCGTTCTTGTCGGCGATGAACGGGTTGGCGGCGATCTTCCTCTGGATGCTCTCCCAGGAGAACTCGCTCTTCGGGATCGGGCCGATGATGCCGAAGTTGTTGCGCGTCGGCATCAGGAAGACGGGGATCGCGCCGGTCATGATGATCGAGTGCAGCACCGACTTGTGGCAGTTGCGATCCACCACCACGATATCGCCCGGCGCCACCGTCGAGTGCCAGACGATCTTGTTCGAGGTCGAGGTGCCGTTGGTGACGAAGTACAGGTGGTCGCAATTGAAGATGCGTGCCGCGTTGCGCTCCGAGGCCGCCACCGGGCCGGTGTGGTCGAGCAGCTGGCCGAGTTCTTCCACCGCGTTGCAGACGTCGGCGCGCAGCATGTTCTCGCCGAAGAACTGGTGGAACATCTGGCCCACCGGGCTCTTCAGGAAGGCGACGCCGCCGGAGTGGCCGGGGCAGTGCCAGGAATACGAACCGTCCGCCGCGTAGTGCGTCAGCGCACGGAAGAAGGGCGGCGGCAGCGAATCCAGATACGCCTTCGCCTCGCGCACCACGTTGCGGGCAATGAACTCCGGCGTATCCTCGTACATGTGGATGAAGCCGTGCAGCTCGCGCAGGATGTCGTTCGGGATGTGGCGCGAAGTGCGCGTCTCGCCGTGCAGAAAGATCGGGATTTCGGCGTTCTTGTAACGTATTTCCTCGACGAAGGCGCGCAACTCGGCAATCGTTTCGTCGTGCTCGTTGGCCAGTTCCTCGTCGTCCACCGACAAGATGAAGACCGAGGCGCGCGACTGCTGCTGCGCAAACGAAGTCAGGTCGCCGTAGCTGGTGACGCCCAGCACTTCCATGCCTTCCTTCTCGATCGCTTCCGCCAGTGCGCGGATGCCGAGACCGGAGGCGTTTTCCGAGCGGAAGTCCTCGTCGATGATGATGACCGGGAAGTGGAAGCGCATGGCTAACTAATCCTCAAAAAGCGGCGACCCGCCGTAGCGGGTCACAGGATAAGACAAAAAGGTTACGCGAAGGCTGCTGTTTTGGGCGGTGCCGTCAGATCTTCGGCAGCGTGACGCCGACCTGACCCTGGTACTTGCCGCCGCGATCCTTGTACGAGGTCTCGCAGACTTCGTCGGACTCGAAGAACAGCACCTGCGCACAGCCCTCGCCGGCGTAGATCTTGGCCGGCAGCGGCGTCGTGTTCGAAAACTCCAGCGTCACGTAGCCTTCCCACTCCGGCTCGAACGGCGTCACGTTCACGATGATGCCGCAGCGCGCATACGTGCTCTTGCCCAGGCACACCGTCAGCACCGAACGCGGGATGCGGAAATATTCCATCGTGCGGGCCAGCGCGAAGGAGTTCGGCGGGATAACGCAGTAGCCCTTGCCCGAGACCTCGACGAAGGAATTCGGATCGAAGTTCTTCGGATCGACGATGGTCGAATTGATGTTGGTAAAGACGCGGAATTCGTCGGCGCAGCGGATGTCGTAGCCGTAGCTCGAGGTGCCGTAGGAGACGATCTTCTGGCCATTGACCTCGCGCACCAGTTCCGGCGCGAAGGGCTCGATCATCTTGTGCTCTTCCGCCATGCGGCGGATCCACTTGTCGGACTTGATGGACATGGGGCGGACTTCCGTGTGCCGAATAAATAAAGGCGCAATTTTAACGGCAGAAGCCCCCCATCGGGGAGATTTTTACAGCTTAAAAATCAGCAACTTGCACGGCACACACAGGCTCCCCGGCAACGCGGGGAGCCCCATGGCGACCATCAGGTGTTCTGCACCACGATGCTCGGGAACTTGGACGACATGTCCTTCGCCGTTTCGCCCACCTTCACCGCCACGCGGCGGGCGATGGCGCGGTAGATGTCGGCGGCCGTCGAATCCGGCGCGCCAACCACCGTCGGCTTGCCCGAATCGGCCATCTCGCGGATGCCCAGTTCCAGCGGCAGCGCGCCGAGGAAATCGACGTTGTAGTCCTTGCACATCGCCTCGCCGCCGCCGATACCGAAGATGTGTTCGGCGTGGCCACAGTTCGAGCAGACGTGGATGCTCATGTTCTCGACGATGCCGAGGATCGGCACGCCCACCTTCTCGAACATCTTCAGGCCCTTGCGCGCGTCGATCAGCGCGATGTCCTGCGGCGTCGTCACCACCACCGCGCCGGTCACCGGCACCTTCTGCGCCAGCGTCAGCTGCGTATCGCCAGTGCCCGGCGGCATGTCGACCACCAGGTAGTCGAGGTCCTTCCAGTTCGTCTCGTTGAGCATCTGCTCCAGCGCCTGCGTCACCATCGGGCCGCGCCAGACCATCGGCGTCTCGACGTCGATCAGGAAACCGATCGACATCGCCTGCACGCCGTAGGCTTCCAGCGGCTCCATCGACTTGCCGTCGGACGACACCGGCTGCTGGCCGGCGAGACCCAGCATCTGCGGCTGCGACGGGCCGTAGATGTCGGCATCGAGCATGCCGACCTTGGCGCCTTCCTGCGCCAGCGCCAGCGCCAGGTTCACCGCCGTCGTGCTTTTTCCCACGCCGCCCTTGCCCGAGGCCACGGCGATGATGTTCTTCACACCCGGCAACGGCTTCAGGCCGCGCTGCACGGCGTGTGACACGATCTTCACGAAGACGTTGGCGCTGACATTGCCGGCGCCCGGAATCGCCTTCAGCGCCGCGATCACCTGCTTGCGTACGCCGTCGATCTGCGAATTGGCCGGATAGCCCAGTTCGATGTCGACGGAAATGTCGTCGCCGTCGACCTTGATGTTCTTCGCCGACTTGCCGGCGACGTAGTCCTTCTGCGTATTGGGATCGATGAGGCCCTGCAGGGCCGCCTTGACGGCCTCGACGGTAACTGCCATTTCCTTGCTCCTGAAAATACTTGAGTAATTTTGTACGGTATAGGCGGATTTTACCCGATTTCCGAGGCGAGGCAGAACGATTCACCCAGACTATCCACGACCGGCCCGACCGGCTTCGGCCAGCACCGCATCCAATCCCGTGTATAAGGCATTGAGAACCTCATGCGCGGCATAGACACGGCTCCGGCGCCGATCGTCGGTCGGCCGCAGGATACCGAGTTCCACCAGTTCCTCGACTGCACTGTTTGCTGCTGGAAAGGCTGTTTCCAGCCGCCGGGCCAATTCGCCGACAGTGACGATCGGCTGCCCAAGCAACACCGGCACGGCCCGCCACACGGCGGCATGCCTGCGTTTCTTTCGCTCCGCCAGGGCCGATTCCCAACGCCTGCGAATCGACGCCAGCACATCAAACAGTTGTGCCGTGTGGCGAGCGGAAGCGATGACGCACTCCAGGAACAGGCGCAGCCAGGGCTCCCAGTTCAAGCGCATCTGCACTTCGAGCAGCGCATCGTAGTAATCGCGCTGCCGCACCTTGAGGAACGTCGCCAGATGGATCGGCGGCTCACCCGCCGCCATGAACATCAGTGGCAACAACAGGCGCCCGGTGCGGCCGTTGCCATCGAGAAACGGGTGGATCGCCTCGAACTGGGCATGCGCAATAGCAGCCCGCATCAGCACCGACACCTGCATCACGCCATCCGGCTCGTATTGCAGCAGCCCCACAAGATCGTCGATCAGTACCGGCACCCGATCAGGGGGCGGCGGAATGAAGCGCGCCATTTCCGGCGGCATGCCGATGTAGTTCTGCACCGTGCGCAGCTCGCCCGGCATTGCGCGGGGTTGCCCCGCCATCAGCACACGATGCAGCATCACGATCAGTTCGCGATCGAGCGCCCGCACCCCGCCACGCTCAACGGCGGCACACCCGGCCATGTAGGCGCGCACATAGGCAAAGGTTTCCTGTGCGTCGGCATCCGCGGCCGCAGCGATCCGATCGCCCATTTCGATCTCATGCAGCAGCAGCCCGTCAAAGCCGGTGTGCGTACCCTCGATCTGGCTGCTGTCCACCGCCTCGCGCCGATTCAGCATCGCCATCAGCAAACCCTCCGTATCCGCATGCCGCGCCATTGTCTCGCGCAACAGGTCCAGCTCGCGGGCGGCGAGCGCAAACAGCACATGGCATGCAGGCACATCCACCCGCGCGGGCACTGCCTGCGGCACAACGGCATAGCACCCGCCTCTGCCCGGAACGGGGACGCATGTCTTTTGCAGCGATTTGTGGAGTTCGGACTTGCGCATCGGAAGTGTTAGCACCAGAGGTAGTTATTAACACTTTACATATTAAAAAATTAATAGCAACGCCGATGTTAATGAGTTCTTGAAGGCAATGGGTGTGCCTTCATCGCAGGCAGGCTCAGCGCTCTATTGAACTTGGAAAAATTTCCAAATAAATCATGATTCCCCGCCCGAACACCGGAGCCTCCGAAGGCCTTTGGTAGAATTGCACCTTTCCCAAGATTGGCTGCCCCACCCCATGTCCCGCAAGATCCTCGTCACTTCCGCCCTGCCCTACGCCAACGGCGCGATCCACCTCGGCCATCTCGTCGAGTACATCCAGACCGACATCTGGGTACGCTTCCAGAAGATGCGTGGCAACGAGTGCTGGTACGTCTGCGCCGACGACACGCATGGCACGCCGATCATGCTGCGCGCCGAGAAGGAGGGGATCACGCCGGAGGCGCTGATCGAGCGCGTGCATGGCGAGCATTCGCGCGACTTCGCCGGCTTCCATGTCGGCTTCGACAACTACTACACGACGCACTCGCCCGAGACCCGCGCCTGCGCCGAAGACATCTACGGCAAGCTGAAGGCGGCCGGACTGATCGAGGTGCGCACCATCGAGCAGTATTACGACCCGGTGAAGCAGATGTTCCTGCCGGACCGCTTCATCAAGGGCGAATGCCCGAAGTGCGGCGCCAAGGACCAGTACGGCGACAACTGCGAATCCTGTGGCGCCGCCTACACGCCGAACGATCTGAAGGATCCGTACTCGGCCGTGTCCGGCGCCAAGCCGGAGCTGCGCAACTCGGACCACTACTTCTTCAAACTTTCCGACCCGAAGTGCCAGGCCTTCCTGCGCCGCTGGACGCGCGAGCCGGGCCGCCTGCAGGCGGAAGCCTCGAACAAGATGCAGGAATGGCTGGGCGCCGAGGGCGAGAACAAGCTGACGGACTGGGACATCTCGCGCGATTCGCCCTACTTCGGCTTCGAGATCCCCGATGCGCCGGGCAAGTACTTCTACGTCTGGATGGACGCGCCGATCGGCTACATGGGTTCGTTCAGGAACTTCTGCGGCAAGCAGGGCCTGAACTTCGACGACTGGTGGAAGCAGGGCTCGAACACCGAGCTGTACCACTTCATCGGCAAGGACATCCTCTACTTCCACGCGCTGTTCTGGCCGGCCGAACTGGAGCACGCCGGCTACCGCACGCCGACCAGGATCTTTGCGCACGGCTTCCTGACCGTGGATGGCGCCAAGATGTCGAAGTCGCGCGGCACCTTCATCACCGCCGAGAGCTACCTGAAGACCGGCCTCAACCCGGAATGGCTGCGCTACTACTACGCCGCCAAGCTGAACGGCACGATGGAAGACATCGACCTCAACCTTGAGGACTTCGTCGCGCGCGTGAATTCCGACCTCGTCGGCAAGTACGTGAACATCGCCAGCCGCTGCGCCGGTTTCATCAGCAAGAAGTTCGGCGGCAAGCTGGGCAACACCGACGCCGCCTGGCTAAAGCCGCTGCGCGAGGCTGCCGACAGCATCGCTGCCGCCTACGAGGACCGCGACTTCGGCCGCGCGCTGCGCGAAGTGATGGCGCTGGCCGATGCCGCCAACGTGGTGGTGAATGACCGCAAGCCGTGGGAACTGGCCAAGCAGGAAGGCAAGGAAGCCGAACTGCACGCCGCCTGCTCGGAAGCCATCGAAGCCTTCCGCCTGCTGACGCTGTACCTGAAGCCGGTGCTGCCGACGGTGGCCACCGCAGTCGAGAACTTCCTCGGCATCCAGCCGCTGACCTGGGCCGACGCCGCCACCGCGCTGCCCGCCGGCCACGCCATCAACGGCTACAGCCACCTGATGACGCGCATCGACCCGAAGCAGGTCGTCGCGCTGGTCGAGGCCAACAAGGAATCGCTGGCTCCCGTAGAGCCCGCCCCGCAGAAGCACGCAGAAAAACAGGAGAAGGCCGTGGCCGTTGCAACCGCACAAGCCGAAGCTGGCCCGCACATCAGCATCGACGACTTCATGAAGGTCGAGCTGCGCATCGCGAAGATCGTCGAAGCCGGCCACGTCGAAGGCGCCGAGAAGCTGATCCGCCTGTCGCTCGACATCGGCGAGGAGAAACCGCGCCAGGTGTTCGCCGGCATCAAGTCGGCCTACGATCCGGCGGCGCTGGTCGGCCGCCTGACGGTGATGGTCGCCAACCTGGCGCCGCGCAAGATGAAGTTCGGCATCAGCGAGGGCATGGTGCTCGCCGCTTCGCATGATGGCAAAAACGGCGACGACAAGACCGGCGGCATCTACATCCTGTCGCCGGATTCGGGCGCCCAGCCGGGTATGCGCGTAAAGTAAGCAACTGCTCGCGGAGCGGCCTGCATGGCCGTTCCGCAGCGATCAGGGCAAAGCCGGCGGCTTGTCGTTCATCGAGCGCAGGTGCATCACCACCGCCGCACGCAGCGCGTCATCCGGGATGCCCGGGAAATTCATTGTCTTGCCGGGCACGGCGCGTTCGGTATTCGCGAGGTAGTACTCCAGCGTTGCGTAGGTCCAGGTCACGCCCGTCTTCTTCATCGCGTCGGAAAACTCGAAGCCGGCGACGCTGCCCGCCTTTCGCCCAAAGGCATTCCACAGAAACGGCCCCTTCGCGTGGCTGCCGGTTCGTTCACCATCGTGGCATTGCGAGCACTTGCGCTCGAAGAAATTGGCTCCGGCGGCGAGGTCGGCCGCCTTGAGGCGTGCAGCGAGTTCCGGCGTCATCGTCGCCTGATAGCCGCCGGCGAAGGATTGGTCCTGCGCGAACGCTACACCACCCGCACCCGACGCCGCCATCGCCACGCAGATTCGCGCGATCAATCGCATGCCTTTGCTGCCCCCGTTTCCGCGCATGTTACCTCCCGTAGTGGACTGCCGATGTCCCTGCACCGGTCACCACTTTGGCAAAAACTTCAGCAACAAGTTCAGCGTTGCGGTGAGGCAGCAATTTCGCGGGCCAGCGCCTCGCTGAGCGCCAACAGGGCACGGCTGGTCGCCGTTGCCACGGCCGCCTGGTCCTTCGCCGGCAGCGCTTCGTTGAAGGTCGCGCGGCCAACCCGTTGCGTGCTACCGGGTTCTCCGTCGCGAATGATCCAACTCGCTTCCAGTGACAGCTGCTGCCCCGGATAGGCCTCGATGCGCTCGACCGCAACCTGCACGCGCAGCTCCGGGCGAGCCCCGGGGAAATCGTCGCGCAGCCACACGGTATCCGTGTCGAGCAGGCGGGCCAGGTTACGCGCGACCACACGCGGCACTTCAGCCTTCAGTGGCACGGCCCAGCGGTTGAATTCATCCAGATCAACCTCGCCACCCGCACGAGAGGTGACGATCTGCGGCCGGTCCCAAAGATCGGGAATGCGTACGCCGACCAGTTCGATGCGGCGTTTGCCGCTGGCAGCGGCGGCACTGCGGGTCGCGGTTGCTTGCGCCTCCAGCGTGTACAGCTTCGCCGGCGGCGTCGAGCCGCAGGCGGCGAGCAACGCCGCAGCGAACAAAGCCAAGGACAGTGACAGAGGGGATAGGGGTGTCTTCATCGCTCATTCCTCCTTCGACTTGCCCTTGATCAGGGACTCTGGATACTTCGACTGATATTCGAGGAAGGTGCGCGCCTCGGCGGCCGCCTTCGACAATTCGCGCAGGCTGTCGCGCAGGTCCTGTTGCATCAGCGAACCATCGTCCAGCTGGCGGTCGATGTTCTTCAGCGTGCTGTCGAGCGAGCGCATCGCGGCACTCGCATCCACTGAAAGCTGCTCGAGCGGCAGGGCATTGAGCTTCTGCAGAAGTGCATTGGCAGCCAGCATCATGTTTTGCAACTGCTGCTCGATCCTTGCCAGCGAGCCGGGGATGGTCGGCATCACCGGCGGATTGTTGCTCCAGTCAACCGACGCCTTCGGGCTATCCTTGAAATAATCGAGCGCAACGAAGAGCTGCCCGGCGATCACGTTACCGGTGCGCAGCTGTGCCCGTAACCCGCCACCCACCAGGGCATTGAGCCCCTCCTTGAACGGCATCTTGCGGGCTTGTTTGACGTTGATCTGGCGCAGCCGATTCGGGTAGAGGTCAACATCCACAACCATCTGGATCAGGCCCTTCGCCTGATCCACCTCGCCGCCGATTCCGGTCACCTTGCCAATCTCGATGCCACGGAAATCGACTGGCGCGCCAACGGCGAGGCCGCGTACCGATTCGTTGAACGCGAGGCGCATCGAGACCACCTCGTCATCTTCCTGCGCCATCGCCGTGGTTTTGCGGTCGAAGAGCCGGAAAACCGCGCTCTTCTCCGCCGGCGCCGCCTTTTCCGGATCCCCTCGCGTATCAAAGGCGATGCCTCCGGAAAGAATGGCATTGAGCGACTGAGTCTCCACGCGCAAGCCGCTCGCGCTCAACTCGACATCAACCCCGCTTGCTTCCCAGAAACGCGTCTCGGCATTCACGAAGCGGTCGTAGGGTGCCTTGATGAATATTTCGATATCCAGCCCCCTGCCCTTTTCGTCCATTTCATAGCGCACCACCTGTCCTACCGCCACCCGGCGGTAGAAAATCTGCGAACCGGAATCGAGAGAGCCCAACTGACGGGCGCGCAGTCGATAATGCGTTCCCGGCTCCGTGAAGGTCACCAGTGGCGGGCGGTCGAGTCCATTGAAACTGCGCTCCGCCCGCTTCGACTTGCCGATATCCATGCCGATGAAGGCTCCCGAGAGCAGCGTGCTCAGCCCCTCGACATTGGTGCCGCTGACACGCGGGCGCTCGACCCAGAAGCGCGCATCCTCCACCAGCAGCGGCGTCACACTCTTGCTCATGCGAATGCGGGCATGAATCTTCTCCAGATCGTCGGAGAGCTCGACTCGCTCCACAACACCGATCTCGACGCTCTTGTAGCGCACCTTGGTCTTGCCCGGCTCAATGCCGTCCGCATTCTTGAAAGAGACCGAAATTTCCGGCCCGCGTTCCATCGCCGTGCGCACGACCAAACCGATGCCGGCGAGAATCGCGATCAACGGCACCAGCCAGATCAGCGACAAGCCACGCTTTTTCGGCTCGATGACCGGGTTGGGGTAGTCAGGGGGTAGCGTCACGTTTTTTCTCCCGAATGACGATCTTTTTCCAGAGGGTCCCACAGCAGGCGCGGATCGAAGGAAAGGGCGCCGAACATCGTGATGACGACGACCGAGGCAAAAGCAATCGCGCCCGGCCCGGGCTCGATCGAGGCCAGCGACGAAAACTGCACCAGGCGCGCCAGCATGGCAACGACAAACACATCGAGCATCGACCACTTCCCGACAAATTCAACCATGCGGTAGAGGCGCGTGCGTTGCAACGGCTCCCAGGTCGAACGACACTGCGCCGACCAGGCCAGCACTGTCAGCGCAAGCAACTTGGCGAGCGGCACGAAGATGCTGGCTGTGAAAATGATGATGGCGAGATCGTAGGCGCCCTCGTGCCAGAAGTAGAGCACGCCACTCATGATCGTGTCGGCCTGCACGCCGACGAGCGAACTGGTGATTGTGATCGGCAGCAGGTTGGCCGGAATGAACAGCACGTAGCCGGCAAGCAGCAGTGCCCAAGTGCGGGAGAGGCTGTTGGTCTTGCGCGGATGCAGCGGCGTCGCGCAGCGCGGGCAACGGGCATGCCCGCCGACCGCAACCGGATGCCATTGGCAGAGCAACCCGCATTCGCTGCAGGCAACGAGCCCGCTGGCAAGTGCCGAGGCCCGCCCCGGCGCACCGGCGGCCATGCCGGCATCGGGTCCATCACCCTTGCCGTCGCCGCCAGGCTCACCCGCCAGCTCGGCGTAACGCTCCCAGAGCACGTGCCGGTCATAGGACATCGCGGATGCCGTCGCCGCCAGCATCAACACAAGAAAGGCCCACAAGCCGGGGCCGGGCGTCACCTCCGCGAGGCTGGAGAGCTTCACCACGGCAACGATCACCGCCAGCATGAAGACATCGAACATGATCCAGTGATCGAGCCGCGACAGCAGGCGCATTGCAACACCAAAATGCGGCGGCAGGCGCGCGCTGCGCAGCGGCAGCAGAACGCCCATCTGCAACAGGAAGAGCAGCAGCGGCGCCACAATCAGGATGCCGACGACCAGCGTGGCCACGCCCGGCTGCCCGCTCCGGTAGAGTGCCTGCGCGCCAGAGAACAAGGACGCGTCGGTATGGTGCCCGCCGACCGCAAGATGGAGCACGGGGAAGACATTCGCCAGCACCAGCAGGATCAGCCCGGTCAGGCTCCAGGCGATCGCATGATCGAAATCCGTGGCGGGATGCCGGTAGATCACACCATTGCAGCGTCGGCAGCGCACCGTCGCCCCCGGCGGCACGGCAACATGCCGCTGCACGAAGTCGCATTCGTGACAGGCGATCAGGGCATTGGCAGCGTCAGGGGCGCTCATGATCTGCGGGCAAGGGGCAAGATAACGCGAACATTATCACTGATGGGCATGGCGCCGATATTACTTGACCGCCACACACACGCGGAAAGCAATATTGGCGAAGCCCCCGACACATCTCCGGAATCTAGCGCTTTGCAAGAAGCCCCACAAGCGCGGTATCTTTCCAGCGTGTCGCAAGCAGCGTTGTGCGGCAGAACAGGCGCAAAGAAAAGGAACTGCCAATGAGTCCACTGGCCCCGTCGCTGCGGGGATCCCGAAATTGTCGCGTGCGCACTGCGGCCCACTCCGCCGGTGATGGCAGTTCACATGCCCACAAGAATTCCGCATCGCGCTGCGCCGGAGCACTCCCCCGCTTTACTGCACGTCGGCGCTGTACGAGCAGGCACGAATTTGATCGTTGGAACAGGTCAGTCGCATCATGAATTTTCATCAAGTATCTGCCAGAACACTGCTCGGCCTGCTCTTCGCCCTGTGCCTTGCGCTGCCGGCGGCTGGGCAATCGCCACTTGGTGCAATTTCCAAGCAGACAAAGGGAAGCAGCACGGCCGCCAATCCGCAGGCAACCGTCTCGGTTGATGAGTTGAAGAAACGCCTGTCGGAGACACAGCTCGAAATTGCGGCCATCGATGCCCCTGATCGCCTGGCATCGGGGGCGCCTCCCGGAACCCCTGAGCCGCAATTGCAGACGCGCGTCCGTATGTTGCGGCTGATGGCATTTTCCTACCGGCAACACCTCAATGCCCTGGGCAATCTCGCCGAACTGCAGAAGCTTGCGGCCGATGCCGAGAACAAGCGCCGGGCATGGGCTGGCGTGCCCGAAAAACCGCCCTATTCCGCCTTGCTGGTCGATAGCATGCGCGCCGAACTGCAATCGACGCTGCTGGCGCAGCGCAGCGAAGAGGTGCGTACAAAGCTCCTTGCCGTGCAGATGGAAAACACCCGGGACAGCCTGAGCAAGGCGAGCGAACGCCAGCGCCAGGCCCAGGAGTCGCTGGAACAAGCGGAACCGTCCGAACTCCCCACAGCAACCTGGCAACGTGACCTCACGTCCCTTGAGGTGCGCGCGCTGGGGGCTTACCTGGAGGGGCTCTCGGCGCAGAGCCGTGCGGTCGAAGCCGCGGCGGTGGAACATGGCCGTGCCGTCGATTTCGCGCGCCGCAAGATCGCCGAAGTTGAAAAATCCGTAGTCTTCGCAACAGAGGATCTTGAGCGACTCAAGGCCGCGATCGACGAACGCCGCTCGCGAATCATCAAGGAACTGGATGGTGCGAGTCATGAGCGAGAACGGCAGTTGGCCGAGCTCGACAAGATCATCGAGGCCAACTCGGCCGCGGAAAAGCAGGTCGTCGAATTGCAGGAGCAACTGAGCTCGGCACGCAAGGCGGTAGCTGCCGCCGAGGCGGAGGTGATGAAAGCGGAAAAACCGGATGGTCTCCTGCAGAAGATCAACCCGTTCCGTGGACGCTCGGCAAAGGCGGATCTCGACACCCGCCGCAAGGAAGCCGCCGAGATCGATCGGCAACTTGCTGCCAGCCGATTGCTGCTGCGCACACGGGAACGGGAACGTCTCCTGACCGTGGAACGTGGCCGCAATGCAGTCCATGCGGTTGACGGACTCAATGTGGAACTGGTGACACTGGACATACAACGTTCGTTCTGGGAACAACGGTTTTCGGCGGCGGCCGATCGGAAGGAAGGCAAACTCGATCGGCGCAAAAATATCGACAGCAGCCGCAAATTGCTCAACGTGCTCAACCCTGCGATCGACCTTCTACGAACGAAACTGGAGATTGTGGCCGGGCAGATCGCAGAACAGCAGAATCAGCAGCGGGCAGCGGACGATTCTGCGGATGCCGCCTTCCGGCAAACGATGCTGGATTTGCTGATGGCGCGCGAAAGGCAGTACCTGCACGCGTTCACGCAGGTCGAAGAATCGCAGCAACTGCTTAAGCGCTGGTTCGAGGAAGAGGAAGTTCGAGGCCGGGATCTCAGTGCCAGCGAACGGATGCAGAACCTGTTCGGTTTCTCAAGCGAATGGGCGAAAGCGGCCTGGACCTTCGAACTCTTTGCGGTGGAAGACAGCATCGTCGTCGACGGGCGGACAATCACCGGCACTCGCGGCGTGACGGTAGCGAAGGTCGTACAGGCCATCCTCATCGTCGTTATCGGCTATCTGCTGGCCGCAGTAATGACGAAACTCGCCATGAGTCTGGCAATACGCCGCGGAAAACTGGAGGAGACCAGCGCGCGCATTGCCCGCAAGTGGATTCTGGCCGTGACGCTGGTGATGCTCCTGCTGCTGGCGCTGGATGTCGTCAAGATTCCGCTCACCGCCTTTGCCTTCCTCGGCGGCGCCATCGCCATCGGTGCCGGCTTCGGCATGCAGACGCTGCTGAAGAATCTTATCAGCGGTGTCATGCTGCTCATGGAGCGCCCGTTCAAGCCGCGCGACATTGTCGAGGTTGGCGGCATCCGCGGCGAGGTGACCGACATCAACGTGCGCTCGTGCACCATCCGCGACGTAAACGGTATCGAAACGCTGGTCCCCAACAGCACCTTCCTCGAACAGAACGTTACGAACTGGACACTCTCCAGCCGCCAGGTGCGCTTCACGCTGAACATCGGCGTAGGCTACGGCTCACCGGTGCGCAAGGTGTCGGATCTGCTGCTGGAAATCGCTGGCCGGCACAAGCAGGTGCTCAACGACCCGGCGCCGGAAGTGCTGTTCATGGATTTCGGCGACAACGCACTGATGTTCGCCTTGTACATCTGGCTGGAAATCGGCCCGGGGCGCCGCAGTGGCACCCTCATCCTGAGCGACCTGCGCTTCATGATCGACGCCAGCTTCGCCGAACACGGCGTCGAAATCCCCTTCCCGCAGCGGAATGTCCATCTTGATGCGGACTCACCAGTGCCAGTAAGGGTCGTGCCGGAGGAGCGTGCTGCGGACAAGTAAACCTCCGCCGCTACTGATATTGTGCGCTACGCCCCTCCGGGAGTCAGGCGTCACACCCGCTAATTGCCAGCGTAACCGCGTGCCTGATCAAGCTGTGCGCGGAAATTCTTCGCCCAGACGGCGACAATGCCCTGCAGGTCCGCCCAAGTGATGCGTTCGCCCTGCGTCAGCGCCTTGTCCGCCCTGCGGGTCGCCATACCCTCCGCAACGATGCGCCCCTGCCCGTCGAGCACCTGCAATTCGGCGGAAATCTCCGCCACGCGCGGCGCCCCGCCGGCCGCCTCACGCGCGACATTGAACACCGCCTTGATCGGAATGAAATCGGTCGGATTCAGATCGGGCCGCGTCGGCTGCACGCCGGTGATCGCCAGACGCAAACGCAGGACATCAGGCCCCGGCGCTTTGACCACCTGATAGGTCGACGCCAGTGCGCCAACAAACTCCATGCGGAACGCCTCGGACATGCGCGCCATTGCTTCGGGCTGCAACCCTTTGTATTCCGGGTCCTGGGTGAGGAAAACCTGAACCGGCTCGACCATCACCTTCCTGTAGGAACGGAAGTTGGCGCTGTGATCGACGTAGCGATAGGCGCCCTCTCGCCCCTCGACGGCCACGAGCCGCCCATAGTTGGAGAGAAAGCCGCTTTCCGTCAGGCGGGAACCGTCCTGGGAAAGCGTACCCCCCCCCGCTCCACCACCCGCACATCCGGCCAGCGCAAAAATGGAAGCCAGCAGAGCCGCGACGATAGTTGCTTTTTTCATTTGGTCTCCTTGAACGATCAGGTTGGTACGCCTGCAAAATGTGGCAACGGAACCGTCGGGACTACGCGCTTGAAATGCACAACGTCGAGGACACGCTTGCGCGAAGATCAACGGGTAGCGGTAATAGTACTGCGGGAGGTCATCATCTGCTACGGCCACCGAGGACTGCCGCCGATCGACTTGTCAGTGTGTCCCGACACACGCTGCCGACGTCCGGTAGCCGCCAGAAATTTGCCGCCACCCACAAGCTCACCGCTTCCGAATGCTTCAGCTACAATGCTGACGTCAATTCCAAACCTGGAGCGGCTAGTCATGGACATTCGCGTATACCTCACCAGCGGCAGCATCCTCGATTTCTCGCAGCAGGACGCCTCTCTGGCCGCACAGGATGCTGGCGAAATCCAGCCAGCGCGCGTTTTTGCAGCGAAGACGCTGATCATCGGCAACGCTGCCGCCTGCAACATCCTGCAGACCTCGACCATCAGCCGGATCGACATTCATTCGGCCACACCGATTGCCATCGGCGAGGGCATGGGCGAAAGCACCGTGATCGAGGATGAAGAAACCTTCCGGCTGCGCGCCAAGGCCGCCTCGGCCGCTCTCCAGGAGGGCGCCAAGGCCGGCGAAACCTACGAAGGCTATGTCGCCTTCGAACTTGCCGGCGGGCATCGCCTGTTCATGGAAATCAAGCGCCAGCTGCAGCAACAGATCCAGATGTTCATGAACCTGAACCGCCTCTTCGATCTGCCGGCGATAACCGTCCCCCATCCTCGCGGCGGCGCTGTTCTGCTCAACACGGCGAATATCACTACGATCAGCTTCCATCCCGGGCTGTCGGATTATCCGAAGGGTAGCTGGATCGCTGCCAGGCATTGAGCGGAGTTCGCCACACGAGAAACCAACGACCGTGCCGAACACAGTGAGACACACGGAACGCCCAAAATCGCTGGCGCCACGGCTGCTGCTGGCAGCGTGTTTCGCGCAGCCGCTTTTCGCATTCGGCGAGCCGCTGAAGCTTCCGCAAACGCCTGATCAGATGCGCGAGTACATGACGGACAACGATGATCGCTGCCCGGGGTGTGGCGTCGTCACCAATGTCCGGCGCGCGTCAGCGGCAAACCCGGGAAAGGAGTCCGGCGGGAATGCCGCCCGCCCCTATGCCGGCGATCCCGGCCCTGGAAGCGGCGTCCAGCCAGTGCCGATCGCCGGTAGTGGCGCATCGTCGCGGGCCGAGCGGCGCAAGGCAGCCCAGCCCACGGGCGGTAGGTGGATCGTCACCGTCCGCTACGACAACGGCAGCTACGCGGCCTTCGAGCAGGAAGACACGCCGGACGTACGCGCCGGAGAGCGCATCAAGGTCGTTTCGGGGCGCGTCGAAAAACGCTGACGTGCCCTGAACGAACACTGCCCCCCGAGCCCATTGAGGAGAACCCCATGCCCATCTTTCTTCGCCTCTCGCGTTTCATCGCCCTCGCAGCAGCGATGCTGCTCCCCACGCTCGGCAACGCTGCCGACAAGAGCCTGCTCACCGAAGATGCCGAAGCTGCCTTGCAAGCACTTTACAAGCATCACGCCGGCGCCAAGGCGCTCGGGGAGAAATCAGCCGGCATCCTCGTCTTCCCGAAGATTGTGCGCGCCGGATTCATCGTTGGCGGCTCGGGTGGCGAGGGGGTGCTATTCAAGAGTGGCAAGACCGCCGGCTACTACAGTTCCGGTAGCGCTTCGGTCGGCCTGCAGGCCGGCATCCAGTCCTTCGGCTACGCAGTGTTCTTCGTGACCGAAGGCGAACTGAAGAAATTCCAGCGCAGCAAGGGTTGGGACATCGGCGCCGCACCAACCGTCGTCGTCGTCGACGCCGGCGCGGGCAAGGAAATCAACACGACGACGGCGAAGGATGCGGTCTATGCCTTTGTCTTCAATCAGGAAGGCCTGATGGCGGGATTGGCCTTGCAGGGCCAGAAGATCAGCAAGATCAAGTAGGCCCGCCCGCGTGCGACGAAAGGCGTGGCGGCGATCTCTGCCACGCCCTTCTTGCTCCGCTCCGGGGGTGCGCTACTTCTGCTCGTTCTGCAGCGCCTTCTCGGTGATCTCGGTGTAGAGCTGCATGCCCTTGACCACCAGCGGCTCATGCTCCGGATGGCGATCGACCAGCCCCTTGATCGCCCGGATGTCGTGGAGGATGTCTTCGAGGTAGTTCACCTCAAACTGCTCCAGTGTATTGCCCGCGTCGACCTTCGCCTTCAATTCCAGCGCACGTGGCAGTCGCTGTTCGTCGAAGCGTTTGAGCAGCGCCTGAATCACGCCAGCATCGTTTTCGTTTGCCATGTCCGTCTCCTTGTTTCCGGATAAGCTGGCCATCAGGCCGCGGTATGCACGCCGCTCAAAAGTCACCGTTCATTCAGCATGCCGCCGGCCGGAACTCACAGTGCCTTGAGGTAAGACTCCGTTGCCGCAAAGCGCAGCAGCGAACCACTCACGACATCAAGAAAACCGAGGATGTGATAGGGCTTCTCCGCCGTAATCCACGCCTTGCCGGTGGCGCCCACGGGAATGTTCACGCCATCAGGCTCGGTGAATTCAAGGATCGCGGTGCGGCCCAGTCCGTGCTGGTTGCGCATCATGTGCTGGGCGACGGAATCGGGGCGGCCGCCAAACAGGTCTCCCTGCGCTTCACCGGTTGCCTGCGTAATGCTATGCACCCGGGCGCGGAAAATCTTTCCCGGGTAGGTGTCGACATAGAATTCCGCGAAGGCATGCGGCTTGATGTATTCAAAGATCTGGTCGGGAATGCGCAGCTCGATGAATTTCTTGTCCGAGAACATGACGAAGGCCGACGGCCGCTGCTCGCCGAAGTACTGGCCTTCCGAGGTGTATTGCACGACGACGCGACCATCGACGGGCGCGGTAACCAGGGCACGATCGATCTTCCACTGCAGGTCGTTGATGTCCTGCTCCGCCTTGATCACGAGTTCGCGCTGGTTCTGCACCTCGGCAAGCTTTGCATCGTACTCGGCCTGCGGCACGACGTCGCCGCGCAAGCCGGAAAGACGCTTCAGGTCCACTTCCAGCTTGTTGAGCTGGGCCTGCAGGCGCGATCTCTCCGCCTTCTTTGCTGCCATCTGGATCTCGTAGCGATCCGTCTTGAACTTGAAGACCGGTTCGCCTGCCTTCAGCTTCTGGTTGTGGGTCACGAATATCTTTTCGATCTCGCCGCCCGCCGGCGAATTGAGGACGATGGCTGGCGCCTTGACGGTCGTGGTGGCGGTCAGGTCGATGAACGAAAAATAGCGCGTGAAGGTGAGCAGCATGAACAGCACGAAGACGGCGCCGAGGCCCATGGCGACAAAGTTGCCGGGCGTTTTCTTGACGACGCCGTACTTGACCAGCAGCCAGCAGATCAGCAGGTAGGGTACGAGGGTCAGCTTCATGCCTTCGTCTCCTCTCGTGACGGAGCCGGCGCGCTTGCCGCTGCCGTGGCCCCATCAGTGACCTTGGCCCGCCGCAGGATGCCGACCAGCCAATCCTCCGCCGCCTGCCAGTCCATGTAGGCGATGAACAGCGCCACGGCCCACACCCAATGCTCGATCAGCCCCAGCAAGGTCAGCGCGGAAACCAGTTCAATCTGGCGCATCTTCTTGTGGTCTGCCTTGTGCGCCGGCAGTTCATGAACCCACCAGGCGAACATCAGCAGGGCAACGATGATGATCGCGAGTATGGGCAGAAGTATCCAGAGCAGCCAGTCGGCATCGAGGATTTTCCGGTAGAGATCGAAGGGTTCGACGCTGTAGTAGCCATCCGGAACCGGTTCATCATAGACATGGAACAACATCAGAAACCTCCTCCGACGGCCTTGTAGTACTGGCTGCGCGCCGAGAACTGGCTGAACTTGGCATCGATCAGCGCCAGCTGCGCATTGAGCAGCCGCACCTGTTCACTAAGCACTTCGAACTTGCTGGAACGGCCAGCATCGTAGCTTTTCTCCGCAAGCGTCACCGCCCGCCGCCGCATCGCCACCTGCTCCTCGACCGCACCGACCTCGCGGTCACTGGTATCGAGCTGCACCAGCGCCTGGTAGGTGTCGCGAAAAGCGAGCGAGATCGTGTATTGGTAATGCGCCAGCGCCTTCTGGCGACGCGCTTCGGCAGCATCGACCTTCGACTGCACCAGCCCCCCGTCGAAGATCGGCCCGGCCAACCCGGCGCCAGCCTCCCAGAACATCGGCATGCCAGCAATGGCGTTCGATGTCGAAGCCACAAAGCCGGCGAGCAGCGACAGCGTCAAACGCGGATAGAACTCCGCCCGCGCACTGTTGACGTCGGCGTGTGCCGCCGCCAGCAACAGCTCGGCAGAGGACACATCCGGGCGACGCAGCAGCAGCAGCGAATCGACCTCGCGCGGAACCTCCGGAATCCTCAGCAGCGAGCCGCGTGGCACTGCATCCGCAAGCGTGCGCGGGCTTCGCCCGAGCAGCAGCTTCAACGCCAGTTCGGTCTGGGCAACCGCGCCCTCAAGGGTGGGAATGCGCGCCTCTGTCGCGGCATATTCGGCGACGGTCTGGCTGTAGGTCAACTCGGTACCGATGTCCGCCTTCCAGCGGCGATATTCGAGGTCCGCCGCCTTCTTCTGGCTTGCCGCCGACTCCCGCGTCAACGCAAGCTTGAAATCGAGCGCGCGCAACTGGAACCAGGTATCGACCACCAGCGCTGATACGGACAGCGTCACCGCATCGCGCGCATGTTCGGAAGCCGAAAAACGCGCCAGCGCTGCATCGTTCATCTGGCCGATGCGATCCCATAGATCGACTTCCCAGTTCGCGGCCAGCCCGAGCACCCCGGTCGACGTTACCGAGTCAAACTCCTTCCCGATGGCACCCAAGGTGAACTGACGCCGGCTCGACGTCGCCTTCGCGACACCATCCAGTCGCGGCAGTAGCAAGGATCGGGCACCGGCGGCCGCGGCGCGAGCCTCCTCGATGGCGGCTGCGGCCTTCGCCAGTTCCCAGCTATTCGCCAGCGCCTCATCGACCATGGCGTCGAGGGTCGCATCCCCGAAGGCTTTCCACCACTGGCGATCGATTGCCAGTGGTTTCTGCGGCGGCGCGGGCAAGTCGACCGGAGGCCGCTCGTAGGCGGGCCACATGGAAGAGCATCCAGCCAACCCCAGACTTAGCGCGGCGGCCAGCAATCGAGCACCCAAAACAGGCTTAGCGGTGGCCTTCATGGTTTTCTCGATCCATTTCTCGAAAAACCATTGTGCAACATGCGCCTGATGGCAACAAGCAAGACTGCGCGTCTGTGCATTTTCGGCTGTGCACCTTCACACGGCGTGAGGCATGCCCAGATACGACACTCAGAGCGGTGCACAACGCCCGAAGAGCAGGAAGCCCCCCTCCTGATTGACGATGCTGAGGGTCATGTCACCAGATGCCGTTGCAATGGCGATCGTCCAGCCGTAGCCGAGTTCTCGCCCCTGCAGCAAGATCTGTCCGTCCTTCTTCTCGACGTCGCGAATCTTCGACTTGCGGCGCTCGCCAAGCACCTGCTTGCCCGCGAAGTCGATGCGCAGCGAAGTCGGTGCACCGTACTCGGCCGGCAGCCCGCTCAGACATTCGGCGCCGGCAACGCAATCCCGCAGTTCTTCCGTGGTACAGATCGCCCGCTTGCTACCGTTGATCGGCTCCGCGAAAGCGGCCAGGCTGAAGCACGCCGCCAGTGCCATGAGAATCATCCGTTTCATTGCATCCCCCTCACTTGACGGTGTAGCCGCGGCCTTCGAGGCACGCGGAATAAGCGCGATAGTAGGTATTGATCTGGGCGTTCTTGTTCGACTGTGCCTGCTGCTGCGCGCCCGCCTGGTTCTGTCGCGCCCGGTGCCCCCCGGCCATCGTGCCCACCACGGCCCCGACGCCGGCACCCTTGCCCGTGTCTCCGGCGATCGCGCCGATCGCGGCCCCGCCGAGCGCTCCCCGTGCCGCGCCGCGCAGCCGCTCGCCACCCGGCTGGCTGCTCGTCGCGGCAGGCTGGGTCGCCACCTGTGCCGGATCGACACCAGTGTTCTGAACGGCCCAGGTATGGCATTCACCCTGATCCGTCTGCTGCTGTTGCGCCGACTGACCCTTGGCCGGGTAGACCACTGGCGTGGCGGCGGCCGCCGCCAGGCATGGAAGGGCCAGCGTCAGAGCCAGCACACATTGTCGTTTCATCGCCTTCGTATTCACGTGTTTCCTTTCAGTCTGACTATCACACCCCATTGTGCGTCACGTCCGGTTTCGTCACTCGTACGCACAGCCCAACAGACACGCGTCACTTCAGTGCAACAGCAACCGGGCATTCAGCATATGCCCCTCGTGCCAGTATTCAGTCACCCGCGAGGTGATGCGGTACGCATCCGCATCGCTGATGTCCATCTCGACGATCACCACGGGCGTCGCGGGGTCGCCCTCGCGGATGATCGTCACCTCGCTCACCGGCCCCACCTTTTCCAGCGACGAGCGAATCCGTTCCTCGGTGACATCGTCTCCCAAGCCGGTAATCATGATCTTCTTCATTCCGCCTCCTTGCGTCTGGTCATCGTCTCCGCCGCATCCACCCAACCGCCACCCAGCGCGCGATAGAGCGCCACATATTGCAGCAGGCGATCTCCGGCCGTGCCCATTGCCGCCAGTTCCGCGGTGAACAGTTCGTTCTCCGCATAGAGCACATCGACATAGCTGGCCGCACCGCCCTCGTACTTGAGGCGCGAGAGGCGCGCGTAATCGCGCAGTGCCGAAACACGCGCCTGCTGCGCAACAAGTGCGGCAGTCTGCTTTTCAGCCCCGACAAGGGCATCGTTGGTATCACTCAACGCGTTGAGCACCGCCAGGCGGTAGCTGGCCAGCGCTTCGTCGCGCGCCGCCTCGGCCGAACGTACCTGCCCCTCGATGGCGCCAAAGGTGAAGATCGGCCCGGCGATATTGGCAGCAAGCATCGCGATGCTCGCCGGCGCCGTCAGGAAACTGCTCGCGGCGGCGGACAGCGACCCGGTCATGCCGGTCAGTGTCAGGTTCGGGAAATACTGCGCGCGCGCGGCGCCGATGTCGGCATTGGCGGCGATCAGGTTCTGCTCGGCCTGCAGCACATCCGGACGGCGCTCGATCAGCGACATCGGCAAGCCCGGCGGCACGACCGGGGTCGGCAGTTCCTCGATCGTGCGGCCACGCGGGATCGGCCCCGGATTGCGGCCGAGCAGCACGGAGAGCAGATTCTCCTGCGCCGTCACCTGCTGCTCCAGCAGCGGAATCGCCAGCATCGCCTGCTGATACTGCGATTCGACCTGCGCAACCTCGACCTGCGAGACAACGCCGCCATCGAAGCGCAGCCGGAAGATGCGCAGCGAATCGGCATAGTTCGCCGCCGTGGCCCGCGCGATCTCCAGCTTGCGGTCGAGCGCACGCAGATTGATGTAACCCGAGGCGACGCCGGAAACAACGGTGAGCACCGTGCCGCGCCGCCCCTGCTCGCTGGACAGCACGCGCGCCTGCGCCGACTCGCTCTGCCGGCGCACACGGCCGAACAGGTCGATCTGCCATTCGGCGCTGATGGTGCCCTGATAGAGCTTGTACCAGGGGTCGCTGCCGGCCGGCAGCGGCGTCACGCCAACGCGCGAACTCTTGTTGCGGCTGACGTCGAGCCCGTAGCCCAACTGCGGAAAGAATTGCGCACGCGTCGTCGACAGCTGCCCGAGGTAGCGTTCGACGCGCGCGGCGGCAATGTCGAGATCGAGGTTTTCGCGCAAGGCGGTCTCGATCAGCGAGTCGAGCACCGGGTCGCCGAACTGCCGCCACCAGGCCAGGTTCGCGAGCTCCGCGGCCTGCGGCGCTTCGACGCGCCAAGCCGCCGGCACATCGAGCGACGGACGCTCGTAGTCGGGGCCGACGGCGCAACCGGCGAGCGCCAGTGCAATGGCTGTCGCGGCAAGCGTCTTCACATGGCGGCTCATGGCTTCGTCTCCGTGGTCTCGTGGGCCGGCGCCGCAGCCTGAGCACTGCCGGCACTGCGAGCACTGAGGCGTTCAAGCAGCACGAAGAAGAGTGGCACGAAGAAGGTGGCCACCAATGTCGAGACCAGCATGCCGCCGATGACGCCGGTGCCGATCGCGCGCAGGCTGTTGGCGCCGGGACCGCTGGCAATGGCCAGCGGCACGCAGCCGAGGATAAAGGCGAACGAGGTCATCAGGATCGCGCGCAGGCGCAGGCCGGCAGCCTCGATCGCCGCCTCGCGCAAGGCCATGCCTTTGTGCACGCGCTCGATGGCGAACTCGACAATGAGAATGGCGTTCTTCGCCGAGAGGCCGACCAGCGTGACGAGACCGACCTGGAAATAGACATCGTTCTCCAGTCCGCGCACCCAGGTGAGCAGAAGCGCACCGAGAATCGCGAAGGGCACGGTAAGCACCACCGCAACCGGCAGCGTCCATTTCTCGAACTGCGCGGCGAGCAGCAGGAAGACGACGATGATGCCGAAGGCGAAGGCCAGCGACGAAGTGCTCCCCGAGCTTTTCTCCTGCAGCGCCTGCCCGGCCCAGGCGTAGGTATAGCCCTCGCCGAGCGTTTCCGTCGCCACCTCCTCCATTGCCTTCAGCGCCTGCCCGGAGCTGAACCCGTGAGCCGGATTGCCGGTCACCTTGACCGCCGGAAAACCGTTGAAGCGGGTGATGATCTTCGGCGCCGGCATGTAGTGGAGCGTAATCAGCGTCGACAACGGCACCATCGCGCCATGCTTCGAGCGGATGTACACCTTGTCGAAATCGTCGGGACGCGCGCGGTAGTCGGCATCGGCCTGCAGCACCACCCACCAGACGCGGCTGTACTGGCTGAACTGGCCGGCAACCGTCGACCCGAAGTACGCCTGCACGGTCTGGAACACCTCGGAAACCGGCACGCCGAGCAACTCCGCCTTGCTGCGGTCGAGGTCGATGAAAAGCTGCTGCGAGGTCGCCCGGAAGGTGCTGCTGACACCCTGCAGTTCTGGCCGCTGGCGGGCCTTGGCGAGGAAGGCCTGCGTCTTCTCCTGCATCACCGCGGAAGAACCGCCGGCGCGATTCTGGATATAGAACTCGAAGCCGCCGGTCGAGCCCATGCCGGGGATCGACGGCGGGTTGAGTGCAAAGACGAACGCCTCGCGCAGCCTGGCGAACTCGGCATTGAGGCGCGGCAAGGCGGCAAACGAGAGCAGCGAGGGATCCTTGCGCTCCTCGAACGGCTTCATCGAAACGAAGAGAATCGCCGAGTTGTTCTGGAACTGGCCATCGATCAGGCTGTAACCGTTGACCGTCGCGACATCCTGCACCGCCGGATCGCCGAGCACGATTTTCTCGACATCCTTCGTGATACCGCTGATCACGCCCTGGCTGGCGGAATCAGGGGCGTTCGCCACGACGAAGAAGTAACCCTGATCCTCGTCCGGCACGAAGCTGCCCGGCACGATGCGGAACAGCGCGAGGATCGCCACCAGCACGGCGACGAAGGCGGCAACACCCTTCACCGGGTTGCCGATCACGCGCGCCACGCCGCCGATGTAGCCCTGCCGCACCCGCTCGAAGCTGTTCTCGAACCACAGGAAGAAACCCTTCTTCTCGCCGTGGTGTGCCTTCAGGATGATCGCCGCCAGCGCCGGCGACAGCGTCAGCGCCATGACGCCGGAGATCACCATCGAGATGGCGATGGTGACCGCGAACTGCTTGTACAGCGTGCCGGTAACGCCGCCGAGAAAGGCCACCGGCAGAAACACCGCGAGCAGGACCAGCACGATCGAGATCAGCGCACCGGCAATCTCCGTCATCGCTGCCTTGGCTGCCTCGAACGGCGAGAGCTTCTTCGTCGTCATGTTCGCCTCGACCGTCTCGACGACGACGATCGCGTCATCGACGACGAGGCCGATCGCGAGAATCATGCCGAACATGGTGAGCATGTTGATCGAGAAGCCGAACAGATGCATGCCGATGAAGGTGCCGATGATCGACACCGGCACCGCGAGGATGGGAATCACCGTCGCCCTGAGCGACTGCAGGAAGACGAAGACGACCAGCACGACCAGCACCACGGCCTCGAAGAAGGTATGCACCACCTTGTCGATCGAGTTGATCGTAAACAGGCTGGTATCGAGCACGATCTTGTAGTCGAGCCCGGGCGGAAAGGACTGCTTGAGCTCTGCCAGTCGCGCGCGCACCGCCTTGGCCGTATCGACCGCGTTGGCGCCCGGCTGCTGATAGACGGCGATGGTGGTGCCGACCTTGCCGTTGATGCGGCTGGCGATGCTGTAGTCGCGCTTGGCGATCTCGACGCGGCCGATGTCCTTCAGGCGCACGATCGCCGAGCCCTGCTGAGCGGCGCGGACGATGATGTTTTCGAACTCCTCCGGCTTGGTGAGCAGCCCCTGTGCGGTGACCACGATCGACTGCTGCACATCGGGCAGCATCGGCGGCGCGCCAAGCTGGCCAATGCCGAAAGTCTGGTTCTGGCTCTGGATGGCCTTGGATACTTCATCAACCGTCACCCCCATCTCGGCCATGCGGTCCGGCCGCAGCCAGACGCGCATCGCAATGTCGGGCAGGCCGAAGACGCTGGCCCGGTTGGCGCCGGGGATGCGCTTCAGTTCCTCCAGCACGTTGAGGTTCGCGTAGTTGTCGATGAAGGTGGTGTCGTAACGCTCGTCGGGCGAGAAGAGCGAAAAGACCATCATGAAGCTCGATGATTTCTTGTCCACCGTCACGCCCTGCTGCGTCACCACGCTGGGTAGCTGCGCCATCGCCTGGCTGACGCGGTTCTGCACGTTCACCTGGTTGATGTCGGTGTCCGACCCCGGCTTGAAGAAGACGCTGATGGTCAGGTTGCCGGAAGACGAGGCAGCCGACTGGAAGTAGAGCAGGTTGTCGACGCCGTTGATCTGCGCCTCCAGCGGCGCCGCGACCGTATTGGCGATCACCTCCGCCGTGGCGCCGGGATAGCGCGCCGACACCTGGATCTGCGGCGGTGCCATGTCCGGATACTGCTCGATCGGCGACACCCACAGCGAAACGACGCCAGCGAGCACGATCAGCAGCGAGATGACCGAGGAAAGAATCGGCCGCGCGATGAAGAAATGCGTGAACACGGCGGCGACCTATTTCGTCGCGGCCGGAGTGGACGCACCGGCAGACGCACCGGCAGACGCGGCAGCGGCGGCCGGCACCGGCTTCACCGGCGCATTCGGCGCCAGCCGGGCGAAACCATCGACAACGACGCGATCGCCGGCGGCAAGCCCCTGCTCGACGATGATTTCCTTGTCGTTGGCGTAGCTGCCGACGACCACCGGGCGTACCTCGACGCGGTTCTCGGCATTCACCACGGCGACGAAATGCCCGCGCGCGCCCTGCTGCACCGCGAGCTGCGGCAACACAACGGCGTTCGGCCGCACGGCGCCGTGGATATTGACGGTCACGAACATGCCCGGACGCAGCGACTTGTCCGGGTTGGGCACGGCGGCGCGCACCATGAACGAGCCGGTATCCTGGCTGAACGACGGGTCGGCGAAGTTGATGCGGCCGCGTTCCGGATGCACCCGCTTGCCGGGCAGCACGATCTCGATTTCATAGTTTTCCTCGGGTGGCGGCAGCACCTGCTTCTTCTCGATCCGCTCGCGGTAGCGCTCGGCCTGATTCTGCGAAATGCTGAAGGTCACCCAGATCGGATCGAGGGCCGCCACGTAAGTAAGCCGCGCCGTATCCGACGAAGCGCCGACATAGGCCCCCTCGCGCTGCAGCGAACGCCCGGCGGAACCGCTCACCGGCGAACGCACCGTCGCGTAGTCGAGATTGAGTTCCGCCTCGCGCACCTTGGCCTGCGCCGCATGCACGGCGGCACTCGCCATTTCGAAATCGCCCTGGGCGCGATCGAGATCGGCCTGCGACAGGGCATTCTGCGCCGCCAGCGGCTTCACCCGCTTCAGCGTTGCGCTCGCCGTCGTCAGTCGCGCCTTCTGCGAATCCATTTCGCCCCTGGCTGCATCGAGCTGCGCCTTGAACGGTTTGGGATCGATCTGGAACAGCAACTGCCCTTCCTTGACGAATTCCCCTTCGGCGTAGGCGATGCGGTCGAGAAAACCGGCGACGCGGGCAACAATCTCGACCTGGCGCGAACTCTCCGTCTGCGCAACGAAACTCGAAACGTAGGGAATGTCGCGCGGCGCGACAGTGACAAAACCGACTTCGTGCGCCTGCGCCACCGGGGGTTTTGCTTCCTCACCGCAGGCATGCAGCAATGCGGCAATGGCCAGCGCGCTAACCATCCTTGTTTTTCTCATTCCAGGCCCCCTGTTGCCCAGCGTCAAAGCGCTGGGGGTCGATGCCGAGTATTCATGCTAGCCCAAACCGCAGCGGGCATGCCACCACAAGGACATGAAAACTACGCCAATGCGGCACCGCTTTCCGACCAGCGCACAGCGAATAAGTTCGTTGGCTCAGGAAAGCCGTGCCACCCACACCTCCGCCGCCGCACGCACGATATCGAACACCGCCTGCGGCCAGAGGCCAAAGAGGAGCACCGGCACGGTGAGCAGAACGGCCACCGCGAATTCGCGTCGGGTGAGGTCGTCGGCCTCCGCCACCGGCCCGGCGCGCAGCGGGCCAAAGAAGGCGCTGCGGTAGGGGCCGAGGAAGGCGCCGGCGGCGACGACCATGCCGAACAGCGCGGCCAGCGCGGCACCGCTGTGCGCCTGCAGCGCGGAAACGACGATCAGGAACTCGGCGGGGAAGCCGATGGTGCCCGGCATGCCCATGCCGGCCAGCCCGAAGAGCAGGAAGAAACCGGCCAGCCGCGGCATGCGCTGGCGGATGCCCGAAAGCGCCGACAGATCGGTGCTGCCAACGCGCCGCTTTAAGCCATCGAGGAGCAGGAAGCTGCCGCCGGTGGCGAACGCGAAGCCGAGCAGCAACAGCACCACGGCCTGCACGCCGGCCACCGAAAACGAGGCGAGGCCAAGCAGTGCGAGGCCGACGTGCGACACGCTGCCGTAGGCGATCACGCCGCGCAGGTTGCTCTGCGCGGTGGCGGCAACGGCGCCGTAGAGCACCGCGAGCGTGCCGAGTCCGGCGAGCAGCCAGTGCAGTTCCTGCGCCGCCTGCGGCGCCAGCGGGATCGCGAAGCGCAGGAAGCCGTAAGCGCCGAGCTTCAGCCCGACGACCACGGCGGTGATCAGCGCCGGACCGCCGAGCGCGAGCGAGGTGAGCCAGGTGTGCAGCGGCACCAGCGGCACCTTGACGCCGAAGCCGACGACGAAGAGCAACAGCACGAGAATCTGCGTTTCGCGCGCCGGATTCGCGGCAAGCAGGCTGGGCAGGTCGAACTGCAGGCCGGCATCGAAGCCGAGCACGAGGAAGGCGAAGAGCAGCGGCACGCCGCCGACGAGCATGACGAGGAAGTAGCGCGTGGCGGCAACGCGGCCGTTCAGGCCGCTGCCGGGCATGCCCCAGAGGCCGATCAGGAAATAGAGCGGCAGCAGCGTCAGTTCCCAGAAGACGAAGAACAGCAGGGTGTCGAGCGCGCAGAAGATGCCCAGCGTCGCTGCTTCGAGCAGCAACAGCGCGGCGCAAAAATGCCGCGCCGAGGGCGAGAGATCGCGCGGCGCGGCGAGCAGCGCCATCAGGAAGAGGAAGGCGGTCGCCGGCAGGAACAGGAGCGACAGGCCATCAACGCCGAGATACCAGTCGACGCCGATGCCAGGAATCCACGGCCGCCGCACCACCAGCTGGAAATCGCCGAGCGCGGGATCGAACTGCAGCAGCGTCGCGCCAGCGAGCAGCAGCGTCAGCAGCGCGCCGGCCGTGGCCAGCGGGCGCGCCAGGCGCTGCAGCACCAGACAGAGCAGCGCGGTGAGCGCGGGGGCGGCGATCAGGGCGGTGAGCAGCATGGTCAGAGCTTGTGAAGAAATCGTAGCGAGCGGTCCGAGTGCGAGGCGGACGGAGCGCAGCGACGAGACATATCAGATAGATAGGCGAGAAGAGAGCACCGCCCAACGAAGCAATCGGATCGCGCAGTAGATTTATTCACAAGCTCAGTTCCCGAAGCGCGCGGCGACGGCTTGCGTCGCCGCCTCGGTCAGGTGCATCCACGGCTCGGGCAGGAAGCCGGCGGCGAGCAGCACGAACAGGGTCAGCCCGCCGAGCAGGTATTCCATCGGCTGCACGCGCTCGATGGCACGCCCGCCCTCCGGCGCGGGGGCGAGGAAGGCGCGCTGGAAGGCCCATAACAGGAAGCCGGCGGCGGCCACGTTGCCAAGCGCTGCGGCCACCGTGGGCAGCGCGCCGAACTTCTCGATGGCGGCCTCCAGCACCAGGTGCGCGGCATCGAAACCCGGCGTGCCGGGCATGCCGACAATGGAGAAGCCGCCGATCAGGAAGGCGATGGCGATGAACGGAATGCGCTCGAAAAGGCCGCCCAGTTCCGCAAGCTCGGCGGTCTGCGTGCGCTTGTAGACGAAGGCCACCATGAGCAGCAGCACCGTCACCGCGAAGCCGAAATTCACCGCGAGCAGCAGCGCACCCTGCACGCCAAGCGGATGCAGCGTGAACAGGCCGATCACGATCAGGCTGGTGTGGCTGACCACGGCAAAGGCAAGCAGGCGGCGCAGGTTGCTCTGCAGCAGCGCCAGCGCGGCGGTAAAGAAAACGCCGGTGGCGGCGAAGGCCACCACATAGGGCTGCCAGGCGACGACGGCATCCGGCGTCAGCGGCAGCACGAAGCGCACCATGCCGTAGATGCCGACCTTGACGCCGAGCAGCAGCGTCGGCGCGATGGCGATGGTGCCGTATTGCGCCATGTTCGGCAGCCAGCCGTGCAGCGGAAAGAGCGGCGTGCGCACCGCCAGCCCGTAGAAGAGCAGGAAGAAGGCGGCCGACTGGAACTTGCCGAGCGGCGGCGTGTGCACCAGATCGAAGAGGTCGAAGCTCCAGCGCCCGGCGGTGGCATCGGCATGCCCCCAGGCGAGCACGCCGATGCCGGCAATGAAGAGCAGGAGGCCGAAGCCCTGATACTGCAGGAAGCGCGAATAGGCGAGATCGCCAGCGTCGCCCGCCGCCCACACGCGCAGCAGATAGGCGACAAGCCCCAGTTCCAGCGCCGAGGCGGCGGCGAACCAGAGCAGGTTGGTGGTGGCCAGCATCACCATCAGCGCCGACTGCGCGGCGAGAATCACCGCCAGCAGATCGGCGTGCCGCATGCGGTCGCGCGCCGGTTCGTAGAGCGAGAGCAACAAGCCGATCAGCGCGGCGACAAGCACGAAGAGCGCCGTGACGCCATCGGCGCCCACATGATAGAGCAGTAGGTCGAGCCGCTCGGCGAACTGCAGGCGCGACGAGGCGGCGTCGACACCAACATAGAGCGCGATGGCGAGCACCAGTTCGGCAACGAAGAAGGCGCGGCCGATCTGTTCCGCCCAGCGCCGCTCGCGCAGCGCCAGCATCACCGCCGCGCCGAGTGCCGGCAGCGCCTGCAGCAGCACGAGCAGCGGCAGCGCCGCGTGCCGGGACCAGTGCAGTTCTTCGATCACAGGATCACCACAAAGGTCGCCATGACCATCAGCATCAGATAGCGCGGCTCTTCGAGCAGCGCTTCGAGTACGCGCGCGGCATCGCCCACGCGGCGCAGCACACGGGCCATGCCACCACCGCCGCTTTCCAGAACGAGGCGATCCTCCAGGAGTTGCAGGGATTCGGAAATGCGCACCAGCAGGCGGCCGAAAAAGCCGCTGCCCACCAGCGTGCGCGCCGGCGCTGACTCGTCGGGCATGCCCAGCGCGCGATCGACAACCCGGTCGTCGAACTGGCGGATATCGGCACCGAGCGAGAGCGTCGGCCGCAGCAGCAAACCGCGCGCCAGCCGGTCCAGCCAGAAGCCCTGCAGCACCGCGGTATAGAGCGTCACATTGCCGGTCAGCGCGGGCGGCAAGGGTGCCGGACGCGGCGCCAGCAACAGGTAGGAAGGCGCCATCAGGAACTGGTAGCCGCGCCACAGCGCATGCAGCGCGGCATAGCACGCGACGAGCGTGAACCAGCCGAGGCCGCAGGCAAGAAACATGAGGCCGACCTGCGTCACCGTGGCGTAGGCCAGCGCCGATTTCACGTCGCTCTGCACGCGCCCGCACAGCCAGCCATAGACGGCGGTGGCGAGGCCGGCGATGGCAATGCCCGCCAGCATGTCCGGCACCTGCAGCAGCAGCGGCTCGATGCGCAGCAGCAAGAAGACGCCGGCATGCACCATCAGCGCGCCGTAGAACACGGACGAGGACGGTGTCGGCCCCTCCAGCGCGCGCGCGATCCACGGCGTGAACGGCAACTGCGCCGACTTGGCGAGCGCCGCGATGACGAAGCCGAGCGCCAGCATGCGCGCCTTCACCGCCTCCAGCGGCTGCTCACCGCCCATCATGCCCCACTCGACGGAGCCGACCCACCAGTAGGCCAGGCCGATCGCCATCAGGAAGCCGGCATCGCCGATGCGGTTGGCGAGAAAGACGAAGAGCGCGTTGCCGGTGGCGACCGGGCGCTCGTCGGAAAAGCCGATCAGCAGCCACGACGCGATCCCGCACAGCTCCCAGCCGACGAAGGCGAGCACCGCGTTGCCGGCGAGCACGATCAGCAGCATGCCGGCGAGGAAAAGGCACATCGCAAAGAAGAAGCGGTGGAAGCCGGCCTCGCGATGCAGGTATTTCGCGGAGAAGATCAGCGTCGCCCAGGCGACGAAGGCGATCAGCGCGGCGAAGAGCAGCGAGCGCGCGTCGGTGGCGAAGGAGAAGGCCACCGCGAAATCGCCGGCGGCGAGCCAGGTGCCAAGGCGCAGGCTGGCTGTCGCGTTGTCGGCGCAGGCGCCGACGGCGAGCAGGCCCGCGAGGAGCAGCGCCGCGAACGCACTGCCGCGCGCCAGCGCCGCCGTCATGCCCTCGCTCGCATCGCCCTGCACACCGGCCAGCAGACGCAGGCCGATCAGCAACGCAGCAGCGAGCGGCAGCGCGACCAGCACGGCCACCAGCGGGGTCAGGATCAGCGCCGCCTCCAGCAGCGCATCGAAGGCGAGGTTCATGGGACGCCCTTCCCCCCATCCCCCATCCCGAGGAAGGGGGTGATGACGGTTTGCCGCTGCGCGGCGCCGGTTCCTGGCTGGCGCCCCTGCGGGCGGCCGTGCGGGGCGCTCATGCCGCAACCTCCCCGAGCAGCGCCGGCGGCAGTGGTTCGCGGTGCGCCCCGAGCCAGCTTGCCGAATCGCGTGCGTGCGGCACGGCGTCGGGCGAGCCCTGCCAGGCTTGCCAGCCGCGCGCCGGATCGAAGAGATGGATGGCGGCGCTGTCCGGCGACTTGCTGGCGACAACCACCCAGCCGTTGCCGATCAGTTCCTGCAGCGGCGCCTGCCGGGCGTAGATCGCCGCGATCGTTTCCGGCGTCTGTTCAAGCACCAGCAGGAGGCGCATCGGCTCATGGATCTCGATCATCTGCTGCGGCAGTCCGGTACGCAGATCAGAGGCCGTGCCTTCCATCACGCCGAGCAGGCCGGACAGGTTGTGCGTGATCTTGCTGCCGCAACCGAAGCCGCGGTTATCGACGGTGGAAAAATAATATTCGAGCGCGATGCCGGCACCGACCGGGCCGGCGGCAAGCAGGGTGGATTCGAGGATCTTGCCGTCGGCGTCACCCGTCGGGTCGTAGGAGATGAGGAAACTGCGGCGGTCGAAGAAGGTGCCCCGACTCATCGCACGACGCCCGATGAAGCCGACGGCTACCGTCGCGTGGCCGAGTTCCGGCCGCGCCTCGGCCCAGTCCGCGCGGCGGCTGAAGAGGTGACGCAGCGCGCGTGCCGGGGTCGGCGGCGCCTTCGCAAACGGCGCCGAGGCAAAGCGGCGGCAGCGCTCGACGGCATGACGGCGCGACGCTTCGGCGAGGTCGCGCCTTAGCGCCGCGAAATCGCCCTGCCGCTCGGCGGGCAGCAGATCGGTGTCGTACCAGGAGAAGGATTCGTCCGCGGTATTGTGTTCGCCGCCAAGAAACCAGGTGCGCTCCGGCAGCGCGATGCCGTGCGCGGCAAGCCGTGCGCGCACCTGCGGCCGGTTGGCCATCGCCGCGAAGACGCGCGCATTCGGCCCGCCGTGACGGCCGGAACAGGCACCGCAGTCGTAGGCCGCGGCGTGCGGATTGTTCACGCTGTTGGAACCATGGCCGACGATCACGACCAGCGGCGCAAAACGGGAAACGAGCCCGATGCTTTTCAGGAAGCCGGCGACACGCTCGGCCTGTTCGTCATCGGAAAATCCGGCGCGCACATCGGCTGCATTCACTGGGCTCGCTGTACTTGCTGCGACGGTGGCGGCCGCTGCCGGCAATTCATCCGCGGCAACCGCAGCCCGCGTTGCCGGCAGTGGCTCGAAGGATTCGCGGCGCCGGCGCAGCAGATTGCCGAGCACGGCGGGCGAGAGCGCTTGCAGGAAGAAGGCCGCCGCCGCGAAAGGCGCCGCCAGCGCGGTCAGCAAGGGCGCGCTCAGCGTGCCATCGCGCGTGGTGCGGTGCAGCCGTTCCTGCCATTCCAGCCGCAGCGCGCGGCGCTGGCGATGCGCCTGCAGGGCCGCTTCATCGCCGGGGGCCGCGACCTCGCGCACTTCATTGCCGGGCGTCACCACCACCGGGCACAGCGCCGTCGATGCGCTGTCGTCCACGCCGAGCCAGTACATCGGCACGCCGAAGAAGCCGGCAGCGCCGAAGGTTTCGAGCGCGGGATTCACTTCTTCGAGATGGCGGCGCGTGCCCTCCTCGCGATCGTCCATGCAGAAGACGAGCTGCGCGGCGGGCATGGCCGGTGCTTCGCCACGGCCATGGTTCGCGACCAGCGCGGCGAACACCTGTTCGCGGTAGTTGCGTTCGTAGGCGAGCAGCCAGACCCAGGCGCGCTGCCCGGCATCGAGACAGGCCGCGTCGAGCAGCGCGTCGGCACCGGCACGGCCCGCCACCGCGAGTTGCGCGCCATCGATGCCGAGCGCCCGGCACAGCGCGAACAGCGGCCAGCGCTGCCGCACCCGTGCCGCGATTTTTCCCGGGCCGCTGGCGATCCGTCGCGCCAGCGCTTCCCAGCCCGCCGTTCCCGGGTCGCCGGCGAGCAGACGCCGCGCCTCGTGCGCCTCGGCCTCGCCGAGCACGCCGGCGAAGAAATCATGGCGCACGCGGAGTTCGGCCGGGTGGAACAGAAAGTGGTCGCCCAGCTCGGAGAGGAACAACGGCAACCCCCAGATGCGGTGCACCAGTTCCTCGCAGCAGACGCGTTCGAGCACCAGCCGCACCGCGAGGTAATCAACCATCGCGACCGGTGCCTCGGCGGTACCTCTGCCGTGGCGATCGTGCCAGAGGAACATGCCGGACCAGCCCGGCAGTTCGAGCGCCAGGCGGCGCAGATAGTCGCCCCAATGGCTCTCGTCCGGACCGAGGTGCATCAGTTCGCGTTCGATCGTTTCCAGCGGATCTTCCGGCAGGCGTGCGATTTCCTCGCGCGCCGCCAGCCACTCGTCGAGCTCCCAGCCGAAATCGACGCCGGCGCTGGCCCGCCACGCAGCATAGAAGCCACGTCCGCGCTGCGGGTTGCGCCAGGCCGCGATGCCGAGGTCGAGATGCGCCGCCAGGTGTCGTATCAGTGTCGGGCGCACCTGTTCAAGCACATCCTCGCCGGTGAGTCGGGCAAGCAGCGTGGATAGCGTCCATTCACGGCCGAGGCGACCGACCAGCACCGACCACAGCGCGCGCGCCTCGAACATCCAGCGCTGGTCATCTTCGTCTTCGTCGACAACGCTGGCGACGTCGGCGAAGAGCACATCGAACTCATTCTTCGCAACCGTTGCCTCAATCAGACCGAGCACTTCGCCGCAGGCCTGCCACAGCGCCGCCGCGCCCGGCGCCGCCAGCGCGCCACCCTCGCCGACCAGCCACGCGCAGCGCGCCTCGCTGACCGGCGCCAGATCGCGCTCGAACGCAGCCAGCAGCGCATCGCGACGGGCAAGGCCCGCAAAATCCGCGAGCGGCGCGGCGAGTTCGTCTGGCGTGACGACATCGGCCATCGCCAGCGCCGCTAGCAGATCCTCACGCATGATGCGGCCGGCGGCGAGATATTCGCGGCAGCGCTGTTCGCCAAGCCAGGGATTGGCGCCGGTGAGTTGCCGGGCCTCGGCCAGCGCCTCCGGAAACGGCAGATGCTGCAAGCCGTGCAGGGTGTTGTGGTGTACGAAATTGCGGATCGGCGCCTGTGCCGGCAGCACATGTTCCAGCTCGCCAACCCACATGGCCAGCCGCTCGCGCAGCGAGCGCGGCATCTGCGGAGTATCGTGTGCGGCGTCGTGCGTGGCGCTGCTCATCTCAGGCTCCGAACAGGGCGGCGAGCCCGCGCACCGATGCCGCCGACAACGTCAGCAGCGGGCCCGGATAGAAGCCGATGCCGACGATGCCGGCGGCAAGCAGACCGGCGGCGACCTGCTCGACACGATTGAGATCGGCCACCGCCAGCGGATGCGGCCGCGTGCCGAAGCACAGGCGCCCGCTGACGCGCAGCGCATAGGTGGCGCCGATCAGCACGCCGAGCATGAGCACCGCGACCCAGCCCTGCCAGTGCGCGAAGCCCCCGATGAGCACGTGCAGTTCGGCGATGAAGCCGGCGCTGCCCGGCAGGCCGGCGGCGGCGAGCAGCGCGAAAGCGAGCAGGAAGGCGAGCTTCGGCGCGCTGTCGAGGCGGCCGATTTCGCCCAGCTCGCGCGTGTGCGTGCGCTGGTAGAGGATGCCGACAAGCAGGAAGAGCAGTGCGGCGGCAAGCCCGTGTGCGCTCATCTGGAACACCGCACCGGCGAGCCCGGTGGCGTTCAGCGTCGCGATGCCGAGCAGCACGACCCCCATGTGCGCCACCGAGGAATAGGCCACCATGCGCTTCAGGTCGGTCTGTCGCCAGGCGAGCACGCTGCCGTGCACCAGCGAAACCAGCGCCAGCGCCGCCAGATACGGCTGTAGCGAGTGCACCGCCGCCGGCAGCGTTTCCGCCGCGCGGATGAGGCCGTAGCCGCCCATCTTGAGCAGCACGCCGGAGAGCAGGATCGACACCGGGCTCGGCGCCTCGACGTGCGCCAGCGGCAGCCAGCCATGCAGCGGCACCACCGGCATTTTGACGCCGAAGCCGATGAAGAGGCCGGCGAAGACCAGCAGTTGCGTGGCGAGCGGCAGATCGCGCCCGCCGGCGGCCATGTCGGCCATTGCGAAGCTGTGCCCCGGCGCCGCATCGTAGAGGAGCAGCAGCGCCACGAGCATGAACACCGAACCGCCGAGCGTGTACAGCACGAAGTTGAGCGCCGCGCGGTGGCGGTTGGCGCCGCCCATGCGATCGATCAGGAAGAACAGCGGGATCAGCGTGAATTCCCAGAACACGTAGAACAGCGACCAGTCGCGCGCCATGAACACGCCGAGCATCGACGCTTCGAGCACCAGCAGCAGCGAGAAGTAGAGCCGGGCGCCGGTGCGGATGCCGGTTGAGGCGACCACCGCGATCAGCGAGAGCAGGGTCGACAAGGCGACCATCGGCAGCGAAATGCCATCGACGCCGAGCGCGAAGCTGGAGCCGACGCGCGGGTTCCACGGGCGGGTTTCGAAGAACTGCTGGGCGCCTTCAGCGGCATCGAAGGAGGCGACGACGAACAGGGAGAGAAGACAGGTGGCGCCGGCAACGCCGGCGGCGAGGGTGCGGATCAGCTGCGAGCGCCGTGCCGGCATCAGCGCGACGAGGAGCGCGCCGGACAAGGGCAGGAGCAACAGAAACTTCAGCACACGGGATTCCCCATCATCGTGCTGTGCCTCCTGTTGAAATTATCCTTGTCATGGACGACGATTATGCCAGTACCGCTGACTTTGAGGGCAGTCGAGCATGGATTCCGGCATCATCACCCGCAAGCTGCGCATTCGCGGCCTCGTTCAGGGCGTCGGCTTCCGCTGGTCGCTGTGCCGCGAGGCGCAGCACCTCGGGCTCGCCGGCTGGGTGCGCAACCGGCACGACGGCAGCGTCGAGGCGCTGGTACGCGGCACCCCCACTGCCGTCGAGAACATCACCGCGTGGGCGCAACATGGCCCGCCGGCGGCCCGTGTCAGCGACGTGCACTGCGCGGACGGCGACGAACAGGTGGCGCTGTCTGGTTTCACGCAAGCCCCCACCGCCTGAGCGTATGACGCTGCGCGGAACTTTCGCCGGCGCAGCGAAACCAAGTACTCTGTCATCCCCACAACCCGCTCATACAAGGAGAAGAACCATGGCCGTACTCGTCGGCAAGCAAGCCCCGGATTTCACTGCAACCGCTGTCTTTGGCAACAATGAAATGAAGCCCCTGAAGCTCTCCGAGTTCAAGGGCAAATATGTGGTGATGTTCTTCTACCCGCTCGACTTCACCTTCGTCTGTCCGTCCGAACTGATCGCCTTCGATCACCGGCTGGATGAGTTCAAGCAGCGCGGCGTCGAAGTCATCGGTGTCTCGATCGACTCGCAGTTCACCCACCTCGCCTGGAAGAACACGCCGATCGAGAAGGGCGGCATCGGCCAGGTGCAGTACCCGCTGGTGGCCGACGTGAAGCACGAAATCTGCCGCGCCTACGATGTCGAGTTTGAACCCGCCGGCGTCGCCTTCCGCGGCTCCTTCCTGATCGACAAGAATGGCATCGTCCGTCACCAGGTAGTGAACGACCTGCCGCTCGGCCGCAACGTCGACGAAATGCTGCGCATGGTCGATGCGCTGCAATTCACGGAGGAACACGGTGAGGTCTGCCCGGCCGGCTGGCAGAAGGGCAAGAAAGGCATGACCGCCTCGCCGGATGGCGTTGCCAGGTATCTGGCGGAAAACGCCAAGGAACTCTGAGCATCTGCTCCTGCAACCGGAAGCCGCCTGCGGGCGGCTTTATTGCGTCAGCATCCCGAATTGACGCAGATCAAGGGGGGCATCGAAGCCGCCCCCGACAATCTCGCACTGCGCATGCCAAAGCAATGCGCACAGGTTTTTGCCTGCCTCTGGTCAGGTTCGCCGCCGTCTGTGGTGCTCCGGCCGCACCCGCCCGACACCGCGATGCATGACATGACAGAGAACCGCAACCCGACGAGCCGTCTCCAATGAAGCGTCCCAACAAGCTGCATACGATGCTGTGGGTCCTGTTCACGGCGCTCTGCCTGTTCATCGCCGGCAGCGCCGCGCTGAACCTGCGCAACCTGCGCATCGACGAGCAGGTGCTGGAGAAACATCTGGCGCCGACCCTTGCAGCCCGCCACGAGGCCGAGCATCTGCGGCAGGCAGTGGTGGACATGATGCGTCTCGTCTATCAGGCCAACACCACCAGCGACAGCGCGCAGCGGGATGAAGCCGAGCTGCATGTCGCCCGTTTCTTCGAGGCGTACGAGTCGCTGGGCCTGCGCATCGCGGCGCTGCCGCAGGGAGATCATGCCCATACGCAAACACTGGCCTATCACGTGCGCATCGGCAACAGCTTCCGCCACATCTCGAATTCCGCACTGACCGTGCTGGGCGACGCCGGCAAGGGCCGTGCTGACGAGGGACAGCTCGCGCACATGCGTTTCTCGACGGCCGCCCTGACCGAAGAACTCAACCGCTTCGTCGCGCTGCTCGAAGACGATGTCGAACAGGCGATGCGCGAGTCGCGCGCCAGAGCCTCCGATACGCGAAAGCAGCAGCAGGCATCGATCATCATCGCGCTGATGGCGATGCTCGCCTTCTTCCTGTTCTTTCATTTCCGGCTGGTGCGCCCGACGCGTGCGCTGGCCGGTTTCCTCGCGCGGGCACGACAAACGCCGCTCGAAATCGGCGAACGCTATCGGGCGCGCCACGACGACGAAATCGCTGCGATCGGCGCCGACATCAATGCCCTGCTCGATCAGATGCAGAGCACTGGCATCTCGCGCGACTTCGTCGGCCATGTGTTCGACAGTGCGCCGCTGCCGCTATTCCTGATCGACACGGACCGGCGCATCCGCCGCTGCAACATCAGCGCTCGCCATCTGCACGGTGACAATCCGGAAGGACTGCCGATCGAGGAGTATCTGTGCCCGGTGAAGATTGGCGACAACGAAGGCGAATGGCTGGCCGCGGATGGCACGAAAACTCCCGTTCTGGTCTCGGTCGCCGAGATATTCGACCGTCAGCTCGACGGTGCCGGACTGGTCATCGGGCTCGCCGACCTGACGCACCGCAAGCACACCGAATCCGCGCTGCAGCGTCGCGAGCGCTTGTTGAAGGCGCTCTCGGAGGCAGGAAGCCTGTTGTTGAAACCGCATGTTGAAGACCCGATTCCGGTAACGCTCGCATTGATCGGCAACGCGATCGGCGCCGACCGCGGCAGCATCGTCGAGGCGATGCAGGCCCAGGGCGGAACCAGCAACATCCTCCGCTACCGCTGGCACGCTGACGGCCGGCGCAGCGAGCAGACGCCGATGCCGTGCGAAAACGGCATCGCGCAGTGGCGGGAACGCCTGATTGCCGGCGAGGCACTCTGCGTCGTCTGCGACGATGCCAGTCAGGAAGAAAAGGCATGGCTTGCCGCCAACGGCATCGCCGCGATGATTGTCCTGCCGATTCACGTCGAGGATGCGCTGTGGGGGTTCATCGGCTTTTCCAACGCGGGACAGGCGCGCCACTGGCTGGATGAGGATGTGCAGGTTCTGCAGACGATCGCCACCAACATCGGGCATCTGATGCTGCAGGAACGCGCGCTGGCGCAGCTTCGCCTCTCCGCGCAGGTCTTCGCGGAAAGCGGCGAGGCGATCGCCGTCACCGATGTCCGGGGCGCCTTCGTGTCGGTCAACCGTGCCTTCACCGAAGTGACCGGCTACAGCTTTGACGAAGTGCGCGGCCAGAACCCGCGCATTCTGCAGTCGGGCCGCCACGATTCTGCCTTCTACGCGGCCATGTGGAAGAAGCTCGCGGAAACCGGCGGCTGGCAGGGCGAGGTCTGGAACCGCCGCAAGTCGGGCGAGATCTACCCTGAATGGCTGAACATCACGGCGGTGCGCGATCCCGGCGGCGAGATCAAGCACTACGTCGCCATCTTTTCGGACATCACCGAACGCAAGGCCGCACATGCGCGCATCGAGTATCTCGCACACCACGACCCGCTTACCGGCCTGCCCAACCGCTCGCTGCTGCGCGAGCGGCTGGAACAGGAAATCAGCCGCGCACGCCGCACCGAGGCGCACATCGGCGTGCTGTTCCTCGATCTCGACCGCTTCAAGACGATCAATGATTCGCTCGGCCATGCCGTCGGCGACCGTCTGCTGCGCGAAGTGGCAAACCGCCTGCGTACCAGCCTGCGCGATTCCGACATCGTCTGCCGGCAGGGCGGGGATGAATTCATCGTCGTGCTGCCCGATCTGAAGAGCGGCACCGACGCCGCGCATGCCGCGCGCCAGCTGATCGATGCACTGCACCAGCCGGTCGACGTCGGCAGCCAGGTCATCCACACCTCGACCAGCATCGGCATCGCCGTTTTCCCCGAGGACGGGCACACCACATCGGCCTTGCTGAAAGCCGCCGACATGGCGATGTACCACGCCAAGGAGAGCCAGCGCGGTACCTTCAGTTTCTTCACTCGCGAACTCAACGAGCGCGCCAACGAACGCATGGCGCTCGACAGCCGCCTGCGCGCCGCGGTGCAGCAGCGGGAGTTCCACCTGCACTTCCAGCCGCAGTGGTCGCTGGGTGACGGACGCCTCACCGGGCTGGAAGCGCTGGTGCGCTGGCCTTGCGACGGCGAGTGGATTTCGCCGGCGCGTTTCATTCCGATCGCCGAGGAAAACGGGCAAATCGTCGCGCTCGGCGCGTGGATCATGGAAGAGGCCTGCACGCAGGCCGCGCGCTGGCGGACACGCGGTTTTTCGCTGACGGTGGCGGTGAATGTGTCACCAGTCCAGGTGCGCCGTGACGATCTCGCCGGTCGTGTCCGCCATGTGCTGAAGAAGACGGGCCTGCCCGCCGAGGCACTCGAACTCGAAATCACCGAGTCGCTGATGATGGGCGACGATCCGCAGGCACTTTCGGTACTCGCCGCGCTCAAGGAGCTCGGCATCAAGCTGGCGATCGACGATTTCGGAACCGGCTACTCGAACCTCGCCTACCTGAAGCGCTTCAACGTCGACCGGCTGAAGATCGACCAGTCCTTCGTGCGCGACATCGACCGCAAGCCCGAAGCCGCGGCCATCGTCAATGCCGTGATCGGCATGGGCCGCCAGCTGGGACTGAACACGCTGGCCGAGGGCGTCGAAACCGAAGCCGAGCGTGCGGCGCTGACCAAGGCAGGCTGTGACGACGTGCAGGGCTACCTGCTTGGCCGCCCGATGCCAGCCGAAGCGATCGACGCCCTGCTTGGCAGCACTGCGGCCCGCTGAACGGGCGCCGCGCCGTAGGCCGCGCTAGCCGCCGGCAAACAAGGCCTGCAGCACCTGCTGATAGGCCACGACACCCGCATCCCCCTCGCGCGGCGCCCACGGCGCCAGCTCGGCATCGAGCAAAGGCCGATAGGGGCCAGCCTTGGCCTCGAAGATCACTGTTCCCGGTTCGAGTGCGAGCACCGTGTGCCAGGTGCCATGCGGAATGTCGATGCCCATGCAGTCGCCATTCGCAGCCAGCCGGCGCGCGACAAGTACCGCGCCGGCATCGTCGAAGATCACCACCCCCAGCGCCCCGGTGAGCACCACGATAGTCTCGTCCTTGAACGGATCGAGATGACGATGCGGCGGCAGCCACGACCCCGGTTCGATCGCGTTGAGCAGGCGATGCGCCGGAAAATCATCGTCCGGATGGAAGTTGCGATTCGCCCGCTGCCGCGGCCGCGCGCGGGCTTCGGCAATGACTTCGGCGAGCAATGCGGTATCGATGAAACGCGGCATGCGGGTCTCGGCTTGCGCTGGAGGATTCACTGGGGCGTGGTTCAGGTTGCAAGAGTATTGGGGGAGCGATTCACTGTTGCCTATCTGCCCGACCGCTCATTTTTTCTTTTTTTGTTTGCGATGATCAATATGGCTCCGACGGATAACCCCGCAAGAAGCGAAACAGCGAACAGTTGCATCTTTGGGTGAGCATCAAAGATTGCCCAACGAAAGAATGCGACGACGAAACACAGGCCAATAAGCGCGAACATGAATAGAGGTACGCGCTTGGCAAGTAGCGCGTCTTGTTCTTCGTCGAGCTTTTGACGAGTAACCAGATCGCTGATTCTTCGAAGAGCAACGCGAGCCACGACTCGCCGCGACTGTTCATTCGGGCCAAGGTCGTGGTGATCGTGGGCTGTGCTCATGATGAAATTTAACGTTCAAAATCGACCGACTGCACGAATCTTCGCGCAGGCCCGGTGCATTGTAGGGTTAGGTTGCACTAACTGCCCTTACGCACTCGAAATGCAAGTATCAAAAAAAACGGCCCGAAAATTACACCGAAATAAAACATGAGCCCCAGGCTCATTGGCTTTGCAATCGCCGTTGTGGGTTTGGCAGGGTCGTAATAGATGATGACTTGCTGGCCAATGGCATAACCGTGCAGTTTTTCCTTGGCGGCTTCTGCAGTTGGGGTACAGACGGGATCTTGAAAGCGAACCGTGGCAGTTACAGCAGTTGCCCCTTGCGAGAAGGTCGCTTTGACATCAGGACAGTGCCATCCCTTGGGGTTGCGGTCTATTATTGCGCTACTCACTGTGGCCTCCGCTCTTGGCCAAGACGCATGCTTTGATTTTGCTGCGTAGTCGGTATATGCCAGGAGCAACGAAAAAAAGGCTACGGCGAGTACGAAAAGAAATAGAAGTGTTCGAGCGAGCGATTTCATACTTGTGTGGGCTAACGAAGCTGTAGAAAAAACATCACCGCATCATGCCGCGAGTGAACGTAACGGGCAATCTATTGTCATATACGACAAGGAGAGACACCATGGCTCGTTACAAGACGATCGACACCAGTCCGCGCTTTCTTGCCGTTGATCTCAAACGGCAACTGATTCCTGGCACCTTCGTCCACGCCCTCAACCACCCGATCGACAACGCGATCGCCCTGTCGGGATTCGACGCCCGTCGCAGCCACGATAGCAGCGGCGGCGAGGGTCAAGATGGGCGGAGTTCATGAGGCCCAACGTGGGACTTCCGCGGCTGCCCGTTTGCGGGCAGTCTGCTGGAAGGAATTGTCGGGCCTCACTTCCACTTGAGATTTGGCTTACGGTGTGCGGCCGCGCAATCTCTCAAATACAGATTAATCAGGCTTTGGTAGGGGATTCCGACGTCTTCTGAAACAGCCTTGAAATAGTTGATGCACTCCTCGTCCAAGCGGATGGTTATCTGCTTCTTGAGCTGTGAGGCGTAGGGGTTCTTTGTGGATTTCGAAAAATCGTATTCGGCGCGCATGGTAATCACCCTGTCAGTAGGATTTGGCTTCTTGTCGGGAGGCCTTTCGTGCCGAGATGATGCGAATGATGTTGCCCTCCGCTCGGTAACAATGGCAGACGACCAGAAGCTTCAAAGCTGAGCTACAGCCCAGAAGAACCAGACGCTCCCTACTTAAGGTTATGCGCCGACAGCGTCAGCGCCGCCCCTGCGACGAAGCCGACGCGGATGTTGCGGTTGTCGTCGCCCCACTGGCATTGGCGAACGCCGAGCAGCTCGTCGCAGCGCGCGGGCTGGCCGACGATGGCGACGACTTCGTCGTAGCTCTGGCCGACCTTGAGGCGCTGGTAGTTTTCCATGTTCAGCTTGCTGCAGGCAGCGAGCGCGAAGACAAGGACGAGCGGGAGCAGCGCGAGACGCATGGTCATTCTCCGGACGGGGGTCATTGGTAGCGGATCTCGACGGCCTCGGCGGACAGCCATTCGCCGAGCGCGGCAAGCAGTTCGTCTTCGAGCCGCACGCGCGCGGCGTCGCCGAGGCGCAGTTCGCATTCGGCCTCGCCATTGCGGTAGGCGATGCGAACAGGGCAGGCACCCGGCGTGTAGGCGGTGAGCAGTTCCTTGAGCCGGCGCGCGGCGCCGCTATCCTTGCTCACCTGGCCGTTGAGCGAGAGGCGCAGTTCGCGTGCGAAGCGGCCGCGCGCGTCGGCTAGCGTCATGATGCGCTCGGCGGTGACGCGCACCTTGCCCTCGCCGGCGAAGTCGTCCTTCGACACCTTGCCTTCGATAATCAGCACTTCGTCCTCGCGCAGCTTGCCCTTTTCGGCTTCGAGCACTTCGTTGTAGACAGCGATCTCCTGCGGCTCGGTGCCGTCGTCCAGCGTGACGAAAGCCATCTTGCCGCGCGAGGTGAGTTTGGTGCGCGTCGCCGTCACCAGGCCAGCCATCAGTTGCAGTTCGCGCGAGGGTTCGAGCTTGTCGAGCGTGCGCCGCACGAAACGGCCGACTTCGCCCTTCACCGCGTTGAACGGGTGGCCGGAGAAGTAGAAGCCGAGCGCCGTTTTCTCTTCCATCAACTGCTGCTTCTCGCCCCAGCGCGGCACCTCGACCGGCTGCGGCGCATGCGCCTCGGCAACGCCACCGATGTCGAAGAGCCCGGCCTGCATCGCGTTTTTTTCCTCCTGCTCGGCCCAGTCGATGGCGATGCCGACGGTGGCGAGCAGACGCGCACGATGGTTGTCGATGGAATCGAAGGCGCCGGCGCGGATCAATGCCTCGATCGTGCGGCGGTTGACCATGCGCTTGTCGACACGCTTGCAAAAGTCGAACAGATCCTTGAACGGCCCGCCGGTTTGACCTCCACGCTTGCGGGCTTCGAGAATCACATTCACCGCCTGCTCGCCGGTGCCTTTCACGGCGCCGAGGCCGTAGCGGATGGTCTTGGCATCGACCGGCACAAAGCGGTAGTCGGATTCGTTCACATCCGGCGGCAGCACGGTGATGCCGTTTTTCACGGTGTCTTCGTAGAAGATCTTCACCGTATCGGTGTTGTCCATGTCGGACGACATCGTCGCCGCCATGAAGGCGGAACAGTGGTGCGCCTTGAGCCAGGCCGTGTGGTACGTCACGACGGCATAGGCAGCGGTGTGCGACTTGTTGAAGCCGTACTCCGCGAACTTGGTCATCAGGTCGAAGAGCTGCTCGGCGAGCGCCGGGTCGTAGCCCAGCTTCTTCGCGCCGTCGGCGATGGTCTCGCGGTGCTTGGCCATCTCCTCCGGCTTCTTCTTGCCCATCGCCCGGCGCAGCATGTCGGCGCCACCGAGCGTGTAGCCGCCGATGATCTGCGAGATCTGCATCACCTGTTCCTGGTACACGATGACGCCGTAGGTCGGCTCCAGGCAGGCCTTCAGATCCGGGTGGAAATAATCGATCGCCTGCTGGCCCTTCTTGCGCAGGATGAAGTCGTCCACCATGCCCGAGCCGAGCGGGCCGGGACGGTAGAGCGCGAGCACGGCGATGATGTCCTCGAAGCGGTCGGGGGCCAGCTTCTTGAGGAGCTTCTTCATGCCCTCCGATTCCACCTGGAAGATCGCCGTGGTGTTGGCGTCCTTCAGGATCTGGTAGGCGGCCGGGTCGGTGAAGGGCAGCGCGGCGAGGTCGGGCTTCGTGCCGGTGAGCCGTTCGACGTAGCGCACGGCAAGGTCGATGATGGTCAGGTTCCTGAGGCCGAGGAAGTCGAACTTCACCAGACCGACCTTCTCGACATCGTCCTTGTCGTACTGCGACACCACCGAGGCGCCGCCGTCGGCCGAGTAGAGCGGGCAGAAGTCAGTGAGCTTGCCCGGCGCGATGAGCACGCCGCCGGCGTGCATGCCGACGTTGCGGGTCAGGTCTTCCAGCTTTTCGGCGAGATCGAAGAGTTCCTTGACCTCTTCTTCCGCCTCCATCTTCTCGCGCAGCTGCGGCTCGGCGTCGAGCGCCTTGGCAAGCGACAGCGGCTTGTTCTGCTCGACCGGGATCAGCTTCGAGAGCGAGTCGCAGAACATGTACGGCATGTCGAGCACGCGGCCGACGTCGCGGATGACCGCCTTCGACGACATCGTGCCGAAGGTGGCGATCTGCGAGACGGCATCCTTGCCGTAGCGCTCGCGCACGTACTCGATGACGCGCCAGCGGTTGTCCTGGCAGAAGTCGATGTCGAAGTCGGGCATCGACACCCGCTCCGGGTTGAGGAAGCGTTCGAACAGCAGCGCGTAAGCGAGCGGATCGAGATCGGTGATGCCGAGCGAGTAGGCGACCAGCGAGCCGGCGCCGGAACCGCGCCCCGGTCCGACCGGCACGCCGTTGTTCTTGCCCCACATGATGAAGTCGGCCACGATCAGGAAGTAGCCGGGGAAGCCCATCTGCACGATGGTGTCGGTCTCGATCTTCAAGCGCGCATCGTAGGCCGGGCGTTCGCGTTCGCGCACCTCGGGGTCGGGGTAGAGCTGCGCGAGGCGCACTTCCAGCCCCTTCGCCGCCTCGTTCCTGAGGTGGTCGTCGAGCGTCACGCCTTCGGGTGTCGGGAATTGCGGCAGGTAGTTCTTGCCGAGCGTGATTTCGAGGCTGCAGCGGCGCGCAATCTCGACCGAATTCTCCAGCGCCTCGGGCAGGTCGGCGAACAGCTCGCACATCTCAGCCGAACTCTTGAAATACTGCTGCTCGGTAAACAGCTTCGGCCGGCGCGTATCGCCGAGCACGTAGCCTTCGGCGATGCAGACGCGCGCTTCGTGCGCCTTGAAGTCGTCCGGATCGAGAAACTGGATCGGGTGCGTGGCGACCAGCGGCAGGCCGAGTTCGCCGGCGAGTTCGGCGGTGGCGGTGACCAGCGCTTCCTGCTGCGCGTGGCCGGCACGCTGCACTTCGAGATAGTAGGCGTTGGGGAACATCGCCGCCCAGGCCTTGGCGCGGCATTCGGCGAGCAGGCGGTTGCCGGAGAGCAGCGCCTCGCCGACATCGCCGAGCGCGGCACCGGAGAGCGCGAGCAGGCCGTCGGTGCCGACGTCCTGCAACATCAGCCGCGACACCTCGGCACGGCCGCGCGTGCGCGGCGCCAGCTGGGCGCGGGTGAGGATTTCACACAACTGCAAATATCCGCTGCGATTCTTGCACAGCAGCAAGAGGCGCGAGGGGCGATCGGGGTCGGTTTCGTGGGTCAACCAGACATCGGCGCCAAGCACCGGCTTGACGCCCTTGCCGCGCGCGGCGCTGTAGAACTTGACGAGGCCGAAGAGGTTGCCGAGATCGGTGAGCGCCAGCGCCGGCATGCCGTCGCCGGCGGCGCGCGCAACGGCGTCATCGAGGCGGACGATACCGTCGGTGACGGAGTATTCGCTGTGCAGGCGAAGATGGACGAAGCGGGTGTCGGGCATGGAGCCGGCATTTTACTCCTTACGCCGCGCCGCAACGCACACCTCCGCCACGCGCCGCAGTGTGCGGCGCACCCCACTGTGCATCGCGCCGCATTGCAGCTTCGCGGGCGGGGTAGTAATCTGCAGAATCGCTTGGCGGCAGTGAATTTCAGCGTGGATTTCCGGCGACAGGAGGCTCCCCATGGCACATTACGAGATGCGCAAGTTCGTCGCCCCCGAGTTCATCTTTGGCGTCGGCGCCCGCCATCGGGCCGCCTATTACGCGCAGAACATGCAGGCGCGGCGGGTGCTGGTCGTTACCGACCCCGGCATTCGCGCTGCCGGCTGGCTCGATCAGCTGGTCGAGCTGCTGGCGGAATCGGACATCGATTCGGCGGTCTTCGATGCGGTGACGCCGAACCCCAAGGACCACGAGGTGATGGCCGGCGCGCAGCGCATGCGCGACGAGGGCTGCGACGTGATTGTCGCCCTCGGCGGCGGCAGCGTGATCGACTGCGCCAAGGGCATTGGCATCGTGTGCGGCAACGGCGGCCACATTCTCGACTACGAAGGCGTCGACCGCATTCCACGCCCCGGCCCGCCGCTGATCTGCATTCCCACGACCTCCGGCACCTCGGCCGACATTTCGCAGTTCGCGATCATCAACAACACGGACAAGCACTACAAGATTGCGATCATCAGCAAGAGCGTGGTGCCCGATGTGGCGCTCGTCGATCCGGAAACCACGACGACGATGCCGCCCTACCTGACGGCCTGCACGGGGCTCGACGCGCTGACGCACGCCGTCGAAGCTTATGTATCAACGGCGAGTTCGCCGGTGGTGGATGTGCATGCGCTGTCGGCGATCTCGCTGGTGGCCACGAATCTGCCACGCGCCATCGCCGATCCAGCGGACAGCGAGGCGCGCGAGAACATGTCGCTCGCCAGCCTGCAGGCCGGGCTGGCCTTTTCCAATGCCAGCCTCGGCGCGGTGCATGCGATGGCACACAGCCTTGGCGGCTATCTGGACATGCCGCACGGCGAGAGCAACGCGCTGCTGCTTGATCATGTGATCCGCTTCAACTACCCGGCAGCCAGCGAACGCTATCAGCGCATTGCGTGCGCCCTTGGCCTCACCGATCACGGTGAGCGCTCGCTGACCGGGGCGATCGCCGCGTTGCGCGAACGCTGCGACATCCACAACGGTCTGAGTACACGGGGCGTCACGCGCGGCACGATCGAGGATCTGGCGCCGCATGCCGAGCGCGATGCGTGCATCTTCACCAACCCGCGGCGGGTGACACTCGCCGACATCAAGACGATCTATGCTGAAGCACTCTGACGAAACACCGCCGCCTTCGTGGGAGGAGGAACGCGACCGCATCATCGGTCTGGGCGAGCGCTCGTTCAGAAAAAGCTACTACCCGGAGCTGCGCGACAAGCTGAGCCAGCTGGAACGCTTCCGTGCCCTGCTCGATTTTTCCGGCGAGCTGGTGATCCTGTTCGCGCTGCCCGACGGGCGCATCGTCGATGCCAACACACCAGCGGAAAGAATGTTCGCCCCGCAAGGCAGGTCGCTGCTCGATCTGCGACTGGCCGACATCGACTGCGGCGGTTTCGAGGAACTGCTGGCGCAGATCAACGACGACGCCGCCACAGGCGAAACCAAGCTGCGCCACCGCGAATTCCAGTTGCACCACGACGGCCACGCCATCGCCCTCGATATCGATTACCGCGTCGCCGAGGTGCGCGGCACGAGCTATGGCGTGCTGCTCGGCCGCGACGCGGCGCCGCGGCTCGCCGCCGAAGCACGGGTGCGGCTCGCGGCGCGCATCATCGCCCGCAGCAACGAAGGCATCGTCATCACCGATGCCGAACGCAGGATCATCGAGGTGAATGCCGCGTTCACCAAGATCACCGGCTACACACGCGACGACGCGGTCGGCCGCAACCCGAGCTTCCTTTCCAGCGGGCGCCAGAATGCCGAGTTCTACCGGACGATGTGGGATTCGATCCACGGCACCGGCTTCTGGCAGGGCGAGATCTGGAACCGTCGCAAGAGCGGCGAGTGCTACCCGGAATGGCTCTCGGTGTCCGCAATCCGCGACGACACCGGCACCACTTGCCATTACGTCGGCACCTTTTCCGACATCACCGAGGCAAAGGCCGCCGAAGCGCGCATCCGCCACATGGCGCATCACGATTTCCTCACCGGGCTGCCCAACCGCTTCCTGCTCACCGATCGTTTCCAACAGGTGCTCGCCAGTGCGCAGCGCAACGGCAAGCGCTTCGCGTTGCTCTTCATCGACCTCGATCGCTTCAAGAACGTAAACGACACGCTCGGCCACACCATCGGCGACCAACTGCTGCGCGACGTCGCGGGGCGCCTGCTCTCGGTGGTGCGCGCCACCGACACCATTTCGCGCCAGGGCGGCGACGAGTTCATCGTGCTGCTCTCCGACATCGACACGCCCGACGATGCCGCGCAAGCGGCGCGCAAACTGATGCAGCTGCTCGCCGAACCCTTTTCGCTCGGCGAGCATTCGATCACGGTCACGCCGTCGATCGGCATCGCCGTCTCGCCGGAAGATGGGGAAGATCTTGACTCGCTGCTCAAGCACGCCGACCTCGCGATGTACGACGCCAAGCAGCAGGGGCGCAACAACTACCAGTTCTTCCGCCGCGAGATGAACGCCCGCTCGCTGGAGCTGCTGCTGATGGAAAGCGACCTGCGGCAGGCCCTGAAGAAGCGCGAGTTCGTGCTGCACTACCAGCCGCAGATCGACCTGGGCAGCGGCGAGGTGCTGAATCTGGAAGCGCTGCTGCGCTGGCGCCACCCGGAGCGCGGGCTGGTGCCGCCCGGCGACTTCATCCCGATGGCGGAGGAGACCGGGCTCATCGTTGCCATTGGCGAATGGGTGCTGGCCGAGGCCTGCCGGCAGGTCGCCGTGTGGCGGAGCAACGGCTGGCCGGCGCTGCGCGTGGCGGTGAACCTTTCGGCGGCGCAGTTCCGCCAGCGCGACCTGCATGTGCAGATCGCCAATGCGCTGGTGGCAAGCAATCTGCCGGCCGACGCACTGGAAGTCGAGGTTACCGAAAGCATCCTGATGAACGATGCCGAATCGACGGTAGATACGCTGCGCGCGCTCGACGCGATGGGCATCCGCATCGCGATCGACGATTTCGGCACCGGCTATTCGTCACTCGCCTACCTGAAGCGTTTCCCTGTCGATACGCTGAAGGTCGACCGCTCCTTCGTGCATAACATCGGCGTCAGCGACGAGGATGCCGCGATCTGCTCGGCGGTGATCGGGCTCGCGCACAGCCTGCACCTGGAAGTGGTCGCCGAGGGCGTGGAGACGCAGGAACAGTACGAGTGGCTGGCCCGCGCCGGCTGCCACTACGTGCAGGGCTACCTCACCGGCCGGCCCAACGACGCGGCGAGTTGCCTGCCGCGTCGCAACTGAGCGGGCCGGCGCCCGCCGCGCAGGGCAGACTTACGCGCGGCCGCGCTGCAGCGCCTGTGCCGTTTCGGCAACGCGCGCTCCAAGCCGCTCGGCGGTTTTCAGATCGCTTTCCAGCATCGCGTCCGCCCCCTGATCGGCATTGGCCTGTGCCATCGCGCCGGAAAAGCTGCCCAGCCGGTTGAGATCGTTCACCGAGCCCTTGGAGTTGTTGTTGCCGGGCATCAGATCGAGGCCGACCCAGAGCATCGCGTGCTGGTTGGCATAGACCATCAGCTGCAGCAGCGTGTTGAGCTTGTCGCCCGACTGCGAAGCGGAGGTGGTGAAGCCGGCCGCCACCTTGTCCTTCCACACCTGCGAAAACCAGCGCTTCGAGCTTTCGTCCATGAAGGCCTTGAACTTGGCCGACGCGCTACCCATGTAGGTGGGGGCGCCGAAGACGATGGCGTCGGCGGCGTCGAGCGCCGCCCATTGCGCCTCGTCGAGCGCGTCCACGGCATGAAGCGTGGCCTCGACGCCGGCGATGGCCGCCGCGCCGGCGCGCACGGCCTCGGCCTGACGTTGCGTGTGGCCGTAGCCGCTGTGGTAGGCAATGGCGATTCGGGTCATGCGGATTCTCCTTGTACAGTCGTTGGGGGTTTGCCCGGCACTCAAGCCGGAAGATCGAACCAGAGGAAATCGGCAGCGGCGGAGGCATCCGCTTGCTGTGTGACAGCGGCGACAGCGCCAGCGGCGGTGCCCGCATGCGCGGCAAAGGCGAGCGTCATCGTGCTCCCGGCCTCGGCCGCTGCCTTGAGACCATCGCCGGCAGCGAGCGAATACCCGTCGACCGCCATGCGGCCTGAAATCAGCTGTGCATAGCCGTAGCGGCCCGGCGCGAGCAGCGCATCGAAGCGCTCGCCGGCGGCGAGGCGCACGCGCTGGAGCGTGGCCTGCTGCCCGATGCGCACGCTGCCGTCGCGCCCGTCCGGCGAGGCGAGCAGCACTGCCCCCGGCGCACTGGCCACGGCAATCTGCTCGTAGCCGGGCGCCGTGCTGGCGTCCTGCGGCCGGATCCAGATCTGCAGCAGATGCGTCGCCTCGCTCGCCGACGGATTGTATTCGCTGTGGCGCACGCCGCTGCCGGCACTCATGCGCTGCACCTCGCCGGGCCGGATGACGGCACCGTTGCCGAGGCTGTCGCGGTGTTCGAGCGCGCCGGAGAGAATCACGGTGACGATCTCCATGTCGCGGTGGCCGTGCAGCGGAAAGCCCTGCCCCGGCGCGACGATGTCCTCGTTGATCACGCGCAGCGCGCCCCAGCCCATTTCGGCCGGATCGTGGTAATCGGCGAACGAAAAGCTGTGCCAGGTGCGGAGCCAGCCATAATCGGCGTGGCCACGGGCGGTGGCGGGGCGAATGGTGATCATTGTTGCAATTTCCTCATGTTTTCAAAGATCATAGATTGGTCATCAATCTCTTTCCAGCGATGTTTTTTCATCTTTACGGTGAATTAAATTGAACATATCTCTTGAGCTGCTGCAGCTGCTCGACGCCATCGACCGCCGCGGCAGCTTCTCGGCCGCCGCGCAGGCCTTGCACCGCGTGCCGTCGGCGGTGACCCACGCCATCGGCAAGGCCGAAACGCAGCTCGGCTATGCCCTGTTCGAGCGCGTTGGCCGGCGCGCCGTGCTCACCGAGGCGGGGCGTAGCCTGCTTGATGGCGGCCGGCCGCTGCTCGATGCCGCCGGCCATCTGGAGCGCCGCGCGCGGCAGGTGGCGAGCGGCTGGGAAGCCGAGCTGCGCATCGCCGTCGATGCGCTGATTCCGGCCGAACGCCTCTTTCCGCTGATCGCCGATTTCTACGCCGCGGGCCACGGCACCGAGATCCGCTTGTCCTGCGAAGTGCTTGCCGGCTGCTGGGATGCCCTGCTCGGCGGCCGTGCTGACCTCGCCGTGGGCGCCCCCGGCGAAGCACCGCCGGGCGGCGGGCTGACGGCGCTGCCGCTCGGCAGCGTGGATTTCGTCTTTGCCATCGCGCCGACGCACGCGCTCGCCGCCGAAGCGGAACCGCTCACCGCCGACACGATCCGCCGCCATCGCGCCATCGTGCTCGCCGACACTACGCGCAACCTCGCCGCGCGCAGCAGCGGGCTGCTCTCCGGGCAAGCGGTACTGAGCGTGCCCGATGTGGCGAGCAAAGTCGCCGCGCACGTGGCCGGGCTCGGCGTCGGCTATCTGCCGCGCACCCTCGCCGAGCGTGAAGCGACCGCCGGCCGGCTCGTGCTGCGCCAGACCGCGGAGGCGCGCCTGCCAACGCAACTGCACCTCGCCTGGTGCAGCAGCCATCGCGGGCAGGCGCTGCGCTGGTTCAGCGAGCGGCTGCGCACGCCGGAAGTGCTGGTGGCGCTGCTCGCCGAGGAATGATCAGAGGCATCCACGTGCGCCATCGTCGACGCAGGCCAAGGCGTGAGCCTTCGACCTGCGGGCAGATACGCCGTAAAGCAGGGAGCGCGACATCGGACATGAATAAATTGTGACAAACAGAACTGCAACTTTCGTTTATCACACATGATTGCTATCATGCTTCCATGATTGAGCGCGACATCACTGCAGAACTGCAACGTTCGGCGGCCGAGTATCCGGCCGTAACGATCCTGGGGCCGCGCCAGTCCGGCAAGACGACGTTGGCGCGCAAGACTTTTCCCGACAAACCGTGGGTATCGCTGGAAGATCCGGATGTGCGCATGGCGGCAGAGGCCGATCCGCGCGGTTTTCTCGGGCAGTTTCCCGATGGCGTGATTCTGGACGAAGTGCAGCGTCTGCCGGAATTACTCTCCTACCTGCAGGGAGTGATTGACCGGGAGGGCGGCAAGGGACGCTTCATCCTGACCGGCAGCCATCAGCCGCGCCTGCACGAGGTGGTGAGCCAATCGCTGGCAGGGCGCACGGCGGTGCTGACGCTGTGGCCATTTTCGCTGGCGGAGTTGAGACGCTATGCACCACTGACCGATCCCTTCGAGCTGATCGTGCGCGGCTGCTATCCGCGTGTGCATGAGGAAAAGCTGGATTCCCGGCGCTTCTACAACAGCTACCTCCAAACGTACGTCGAGCGCGATGTGCGGGCGTTGATCCAGTTGCGGGACTTGTCCGCGTTCCAGAAATTCCTGGTCTTGCTGGCCGGCAGGATCGGACAGGTGGTGAATCTGGCCTCGCTCGCCAACGATGTCGGCGTCTCTGCCCCGGCCTTGCGGCAATGGCTGTCCGTCCTCAAGGCATCGTATCTGGTGTTTGAACTGCCGCCCTGGTTCGAAAACATCGGCAAGCGGCTGATCAAATCGCCGAAACTTTATTTTGCCGATGCCGGATTGGCCGCCTTCCTGCTGGGCATTCATACTGCCGAACAGGCCAGCCGCGACCCCTTGCGCGGCAATCTCTACGAAAATCTCATCGTCGCGGACGTGCAGAAGCAGCTATGCAACGCCGGCACGCGGCCCGAGCTTTATTTCTACCGCGACACCCACGGCAACGAGGTTGATCTGCTGGTTCGCCATGGGCGCGCGTTGCTGCCGGTGGAAATCAAGTCGTCCCGCACGTTCTCCCTGGATTTTCTCAAGGGTATCAGCCGCTTCAAGGCCGCCGCTGGACATGGCGTAGCCGACGGCTTCGTGCTGTTCAATGGCGAGAATGCCCATGCGGTGCACGGCGTTCAGGTCGTGAATCCGTTGCAGAATGACGCTTGGCTCACAGCAGCCATTCAGGCGTCGACACCCACGGCCAAATAAGCCGGCCGACGCCGAACAGGAAAGTGAAAGGAAGGCGATGCAGACCACACTGAAAATCCGCCCGCTCGAACGCGAGGACCTGCGCTTCGTGCACGATCTCGACAACAACGAGTCGGTGATGCACTACTGGTTCGAGGAACCGTATGAAGCCTTCGTCGAACTGTGCGACCTCTACGACAAGCACATCCACGACCAGAGCGAACGCCGCTTCGTCGTCGAGCAGGAAGGCACCCGCGTCGGCCTCGTCGAACTGGTCGAGATCAACCACATCCACCGTCGCGCCGAGTTCCAGATCATCATCGCCCCCGAACACCAGGGCAAGGGCTACGCCTATCCGGCCACCCTGCTGGCGATCGAGTACGCCTTCTTCGTCCTCAACCTCTACAAGCTCTTCCTCGTTGTGGACTGCGACAATGCCGCCGCCCTCGCCATCTACCGCAAGGCCGGCTTCACTGACGAAGGCCTGCTGCGCCACGAGTTCTTCGTGAATGGCGAGTATCGCGATGCACTGCGCATGGCGATCTTTCAGCCGGATTATCTGGCGCGGCTGAAGGCGCGGCAGCAGGCATAAGCGGTGGGTACGGATGTATCGATAATTTTCAAAAGAAAGTCACGTCGACCTTCGAATACATCCTCGGCTATAGCGTCAAGGCTTGCTGGGCCACGCGATTTGCACCTGCCGGTTCTGAGTAACACAATCGCGCAGATAGAGATTGATAAGGCTCTGATAGGGCACCCCTGCATCGGCGGCCATACTCTTGAAATAAGCCACCACGTCCTCGGAAAGCCGCATGGTGACGGGTTTCTTCAGCTTCGACGCGTAAGGATTCCTGCGCGACTTCAATTTGGAAAGATCGTATTCAGCTTTCATGATTTCATTTCCCGTAGAACACACTTTCGCGTTTGGTTGCCTTGCGGGCTGAGATGATGCGGATGACGTGCCCCGCATCTCGTTCGCAGTGAGCGACAAGAAGCAATCTTGATCCCGTGCTCATGCCCAACAACAGAAAACGTTCTTCATCAGAGGAGTGGTCTTCATCAAAGAACTGGATAGCAAACTCATCATAGAAAGCAGACTGCGCCTCCTCAAAGGAAACACCATGTTTCTTGACGTTTGCGGCAGCCTTGGCCGAATCCCAATCGAATTCAATCATACGTACAGTGTATGTAAAGAATAACGGGTGTCAAGCAACCCCCCGTAACACTAATCAGCTTCAATTGAATCCACTCGCCATGGCGAAGGCTCAACCCATCCCGCCTGCCTCCCGGGCCTGAAAATACAAGCACGGCTGCCCCGACGATTCCAGCACATCGAGCATCGGTGGCCGCCAGCTCTTGAAGTCGAGGGCGCGGCAGCCGTAGGGGAAAGCGGGGTCGTGGGTGATGAAGTAGTGCGCGCAGCGAGTGCAGCGCACATCGCGCGGCGGCGCGTCTGTCGGAAACGATGCTGGATTCTTCAAGACACCCGCACCCGTTTCGGCAGATCAGCCGCCATCGCTTCTGCCATGCTCGACCCAGATCAGCTTCTCGGTGGCGAAACCAAGCGCCCGGGCCTCGCCAAGCAGTCGCTCGCGAACGTCGGCCGGCAGGGACTTGTCGCGCGCAAGTATCCACAGGAAGTCCCGGTCCGGGCCGGCAACGAGCGACCAGCGATAGTGCTGCTGATCGAGTGCGATCACGTGGTAGCCGCCGTAGAACGGGCCGAAGAACGATACCTTGAGGGATGCCGTGCTGCTGTCGCCGAGGAATACGGCGCGGCCGATGGCCTCCTTCCACGCCTGGCGCTGCGTGTCGTAGCCGCGATTGACGACCTTGACGCTGCCATCCTCCTGCAGCGAATAGGTGGCGGAAACGTCGCGCATGCCGCGCTCGAAGGAGTGATCGAGCCGCGCGATTTCATGCCACTGTCCGAGATAGCGGTTCAGGTCGAATGCGGTCACCGGGCGCACACCGTCGGGAGGCGCCGTCGCACAGGCCGCGAGTGTCAGGGCAAGGAGTAGCGCGAGTATTCCGGAACGAAGCGGTGTCATGGTGAATCCTTGAGTGATGATCGCGGCGGCCAACGCGGGCCGGGCATGGCCCGGACAGGGCCACCTTCCGTTCCTGACCGTGCGATCAGGCAAACGTTCGCGCCGGAAAGCTGCATTTCACTGTCGCGAACCCGGATGGCTGCCATAGCGCCATCCATTTCGACGCCAGTGCTGCGTCATCGCCTCAGCGGCGGGCGCGAACCACCTGCCCCGCTTCGCCGATCAGCAGCAGGCTGCCATCGTCGGCGATATCGAAGCGGCGCACGGCAGAGAGCAACTCCAGGAAGCGCTGCTCCTGCGCCATCTGCTGCGCGGGGCAGGCCATGCGCGTGCCGGCGGCGCGGCCAATGGTGAGAGTTTCGCCGCCGAGCGTGTAGGCCGCATGGTAGCGGTTGCAACCGGCGTACCCGGCGACACGGCCGTCGGCGCCGAAGCGCAAGGTCGGCGCCGCGTTCGTCACCGCCGCACCACCGAGTTCGACGAGGGTCCAGTCGCCGGTACGCAGCAGTGCGCCGGGGTCGCCACCGCAGCCGGAGAAACGACGCTCGCCGACGAGCACTTCGACGGCCAGCGGGTACGGCATGCCGCTCATGCTGTCGCGGCAGACGCGCGGCACGGTGAGCACCTCGACGGATACCGCAAGCGCCCGGTCGCGCAGCGCTGCGGCATAGCGTTGCCGGCTTCCGCTGGCGGCGTCCGTAACGACCACCGGCTTGGCCGGCCCGCTGACATGCAGTTCGCCGGATTCGAAGCGCAGCGATTGATCGATGCGCAGCGACCATGCCGGCTCGTTGCCACGCGCGATCAGGGTGGTGCGCACTGGCGCCACGTCGGCGACAGGGTCGGCCGCGCGCTCGGGGGCGGGGCTGGCGCAGGCCAGCAGCAGGCTGGCTGCGGCCGTAAAAGTGAATGCGGTGCGCGACATGGGCGCGCGCTCAGTCGGCATCGGCCCAAGCGATGATTGGCTGCCATTGCTCCAGATCCTGGGCAATGCGCGAGGGCGTCAGATCGAAAAGCGTCATGCCGTGCGCGGCAGCCTGCACGTAGCGCTGCGTGTCGCGCAGGTAGGCAAGCACCGGCAGTTCGTACTGTGCGAGAAAGCGCTCCAGCTCGGCGGCGGCACGCGTGCGCGCATCGACGCGCATGCCGACGACGGCGACGAAGGTGTGATGCTTGCGCACCACCTTCTCTTCCAGCAGCTTTTCGAGAAAGCTCTTCGTGGCGAGGATGTCGAACAGCGAGGGCTGCACCGGCACGATGACGCGATCAACGGCCTTCAGCACGCGTTCGAGATTCTTGCCGTGCAGGCCGGCCGGGGTGTCGAGCACGGCGTGCGAGGTGCCGGCGGGCGGGCGCGCCGGCCGCCCGTCCGCGATCTCCCAGGTAGCGATCGGCGGCAGCAGCCGCGAGCGCAGGCCGAGCCAGTCGCGTGCCGATTGCTGGCGATCGGTGTCGCCGAGCATGACGCGATGGCCGCAGCGGGCGAAGTAGCCGGCGAGGTTGGTCGCGAGCGTCGATTTTCCGGAGCCCCCCTTGGGGTTAGCGACGAGGATGCGCTTCATGGTTTGGCGGGCTCTTCGTGGGCGGTTTCGAAACGGATGAGTTGCTTGCGCACGAGGTGCACGTGCTCGCGCAGCGTATAGACGAGGTCGGTGAAGGCCAGCGGCACGTTGCGGTTGCTCGCGGCCTCCTCGATGCGGTCGAGTCGCTCGAAATATTCGGCGTGGCGCGCGGCATCGTAGTGGTTGCGCACCTCGTTTTCGAGGAACTTGAGCTCGCCGTAAAGGCGGAACACCTTGGAGCGTACGCGCCAGGTGTAGATCGCCGGCGCCACCTTGAGGAGCGGCACCAGCAGCGCAATCAGCGGCAGCAGCATGACGAAGGTGCGATCGACGAACACCGCCGCCCAGAAGGGCAAGAAGCGCTGCAGGAACGGTGGGCCGGATTTGTAGTGGCGGGCGGCGTCCGACGAGAGCTCGAAGCTGGTGTCGAGATAGGCGGGAAACTGTCCGGTGCGCTGGAAGAAGCCGCTCTTGCCATGCGCCTCGCTGGCGGCCTGCAGCAGTAGCGAAACGAGGGCCGGGTGAATGTCCTCGCGCACCACCAGGTTGGCGGTGGCGGCGAGCATTGCCGTATCCCACGGCGGCGTGTCGCGCACGAGATCGACGGCGCCGCGCGGCAGCGTCACCTGAGTGAGGAAGGGAAAGCGCCGCGTGTAAGCATCGGCCTGCGCAAAACTCATCACGCGCACCCCGGGCGAGCGCAGCAGCACCTGCACCACCGGCGCTTCCGGCGCGGCGATGATGAAGGCGGCGTCCACCCAGCCCTGCTGCACGGCCTCGGCGGCATCGAGCCCGGCGAGCGGCACCAGCTTGTCATCGACGGGAATTTCGTTGGCTTCAAGCAACTGCAGCGCCAGCCCGCGCACGCCGCTGCCTTCGGCGCCAATGGCAATGCGCTTGCCGGCCAAGTCGTGCAAGCGAACGAGGCGCCTGTCGCCGCGATAGAAGACCCACACCGGCTCGTAGTACATGCTGCCGAGCGAGAGCAGTTCTGTCCGCGCTTCCTCGCCGTCGGCCGGCAGTATGCCGCCCTGGACGAAGGCGACATCGACCTCGCCCTTGCGTAGGCGGTCGACGTTTTCGAGCGAACCGACGGAGGCACGCACGTCGAGGGTGACGCCGTTGCGCGCCAGAAGGGCGGCGTAGCGCTGCGCGAAGGCATGATAGGCGCCGCTTTCGGCACCGCTGCTGATGACCAGACGCTTCGGCGGCGCCGGCTCAACGAACTGGTAGGCAAACACGAAACCGAGCGCGACGATAAGGACGATCGGCCACGCCGTTGCCAGCAGGTCGCGGATCGAAAGCAGGCCGCTCTTCAGCTTGGCGCTCATCGTTGCGTTCTCCACTTACGGCAGCAGGATGGTGCTGCCAGTGGTACGCCGCGCCTCCAGATCACGGTGCGCCTGCGCCGCGTCGCGGAGGGCATAGGTCTGGTTGACCTCGATCTTCACCTTGCCGCCGCCGACCATCGCGAACAGTTCACCGCCGAGTTCTTCCAGTTCCTCGCGCTTCGCCGTGTGGTGTGCAAGGGTTGGCCGCGTGATGAAGAGGGAACCCTTCTGCGAAAGCAGCAGCGGATCGAAGGGCGCCACGGGACCGGAGGCGTTGCCGAAGCTGACCATCGTGCCGCGCACGCGCAGACTGTCGAGCGAACCCATGAACGTATCCTTGCCGACGCCGTCGTACACCACGGCGACGCCTTCGCCGCCGGTGATCTCGCGCACGCGCTTGGCGACGTCTTCGCGGTTGTAGAAAATCACGTGGTCGGCGCCGTGCGCGCGGGCGAGTTCGGCCTTGGCCTCGGTGGAAGTGGTGCCGATCACGGTGGCGCCAAGCGCCTTTGCCCACTGGCAGGCAATCAGGCCAACGCCGCCGGCTGCGGCATGAATGAGCACGGCATCGCCGGCCTGCACGCGATAGGTCTTGCGCAAAAGGTAGGCGGCGGTGAGCCCCTGCAGCATCATCGCGGCGCCAGTGCGGAAATCGATGTTCTCGGGCAATTTGAGCAGCGGCGCCACCGGCATGCAGCGCGCTTCGCTGTAGGCACCCACCGGGCCGCCGGCATAGGCGACACGGTCGCCGGCCCTGAACTGGGTGACGCCTTCGCCAACGGCTTCGACAACGCCGGCACCTTCGAGACCGATGCCGGATGGCAGCGGCAGCGGGTAGAGTCCGGTGCGGTGGTAGGTGTCGATGAAGTTGAGGCCGACCGCGGCATGGCGCACGCGCACCTGCCCGGAGCCGGGTTCGCCCAGGTCGACATTCTCCCAGCACAGCACCTCGGGCCCACCGGTGTGATGAAATCGAATCGCCTGTACCGTCTGCATGTTTGCCTCCGATCTTTTTTCGTCGCGTCCGGTGCCCGCTTTCAGGCCCAATCCGGAGTCATTCCACGATCTTTCCGAACGCAGACGATGAGCCTAGCGGCAGCGCCGGAATTGGGCAAGCGCATGCGGGGCTGAAGTTTGCGGAGTATCATCCGTTCTGCATATGGAATCGATACACAGCCCCATCCATCACATCATCGTCAGCCGCCTTGCCGCGGTCTGGGTAGGATTGTCGTTGCTGTTCGGCGGCATCGCCTACGTGCTCGAACTGGACAAGATCAATGAGTTCGTCGTCGCGCTGGCCGCTTCGGAATCGGAGCGCTTCGCGCAACTCGGCATCTCGCTCGACGCACCGGCGGAAAGCGAGGAGGCCCGTTTGCTGGAGAAGCGGGCGCGCGACTTCGCGGCAGAGAACTTCATCGCCGTGCGTATCTACGACAGACACGACAAGCGCCTCACCGAAGTGATCAACCCGCGTCACGAGGCCATGCGCCGGATGCTCGCGGGCCACGACGGCGAATTGCCGCGCGACCAGCAAGCGCACTACGAGCGCTTCACCGCCGGCGATACGACGCTGGTGCATGCCGTGGTCCCACTGCGCGACGGCGAGCGCAGGATCAGTGGCTACTTCGATGGCATCTTCATTGTCGATCCGACGACGATGAAGCGCCTGCGCGAAGATCTGATCCGCGCCCTCACCGTGACGATGGTCGCCGTGCTGCTGACCACGATCGCGCTCTATCCGGTCATCCTTTCGCTTAACCGCAAGGTGCTGGCGTTCTCGCGCGAGGTGGTCAAGGGCAACCTGGAGATGGCCTCCGTGCTCGGCGCCGCGATCGCCAAACGGGATTCCGACACCAATGCGCACAACTTCCGCGTGACGCTTTATTCGATCGCCCTTGGCGAGGCCATCGGTATCGGCGCCGTCGACATGCGTGCGCTGATCCTCGGGGCCTTCCTGCACGATGTGGGCAAGATCGGCATCAGCGACAACATCCTGCTCAAGCCGGCGCGCCTGGATGCCGACGAATTCTCGGTGATGCGCACGCACGTGGCGCTCGGCCTGGAGATTCTTGAGGACGCGGAATGGCTGCAGGCGGCGCTCGACGTGGTCGGCAATCATCACGAAAAATTCGACGGCAGCGGCTACCCGAATGGCCGCAAGGGCGAGGACATTCCGCTCACGGCACGCATCTTCGCCATCGTCGATGTGTTTGACGCGCTGGCCTCGGAACGCCCCTACAAACAGGCGATGTCCTGCGAGGAGGCGATCGCGATCGTCCGTCGCGACGCCGGTAGCCACTTCGACCCACGGTTGGTGGAGCGCTTCGACCGCATGGCCTGCGAGCTGCACCGGCGCTATTCAGCAGCTGGCGAAGAGGCCCTGAAAACGGAACTGCGCGAAAAGGGACTGCAGTATTTCTTCGCGGCGTCGCAATTCACGCCGGCGTAAGTTTCGCGTATTCCAGTGCCAGCCATTTCAGGCCGGCGTCCATGAAATTCACCTGCACGCGCGCGTCGCTGCCGCGCCCTTCCGCTGAAATGATCACGCCCATGCCGAACTTGGCATGGGTGACGTTCATGCCGATGCGCAAGCCATTGGGCAAACCGGACACTTCCGCTGGAACACCGGCCGGCTTGCGCCAACCGCCCGAAGCTGCCGGCACCTCGTAGGCCGCGGCACGGGCAGCGCTCATCCCGTTGATCTTGCGCAGCAGCTCGTCGGGGATCTCGTCGAAGAAGGACGACGCGATGCAATAGCGCGTCTGACCATGCAGCATCCGCGTCTGCGCCCAGCTCAGATAGAGACGCTTGCGCGCACGCGTCACGGCCACGTACATCAGCCGGCGTTCCTCTTCCAGACCCTCGCGTTCCTGCGCTGCGTTCTCGTGCGGAAACAGCCCCTGCTCCAACCCGGAAAGAAAGACGATGTCGAACTCCAGCCCCTTGGCCGCATGCACGGTCATCAGTTGCAGTGCCTCGTCGCCTTCGAGCGCCTGATGCTCGCCCGATTCAAGCGAAGCGTGCGTAAGGAAGGCCGCCAAGTCGCCGGCTTCCTCGCGTGCCGCGAGGTCACCGCCGCTTTCTTCCTGCACGAAGCTGACGGCCGCGTTGATCAGTTCGTCGAGGTTGTCGAGGCGCTCCTGACCTTCCTTCTCGCTCAAATAATGCTGGCGCAAGCCGGATTTTTCGATGACGTGCTCGATCATCTCGGGCAGCGGCAGGTTCGTCGTATCGCGACGCAGTTCCTCGACGAGACGGATGAAGGCGCCGACCGAAGCGCCGGCCTTGCCGGTCAGCGAGGCGGCGGCGTTGTAGAGCGATGAGTTGGCCTGATGCGCGGCGGCCTGCAGATTTTCTTGCGAACGGGCGCCGATGCCGCGCGCCGGGAAATTGACGACGCGAGCGAAGGCCGTGTCGTCGTCCGGATTGGCGATCAGGCGCAGATAGGCGAGCGCGTGCTTGATTTCCTGACGCTCGAAGAAGCGCAGGCCACCGTAGACGCGATACGGAATGCCGGCGGTAAACAGCTGGTGTTCGAGCACGCGCGACTGGGCGTTCGAGCGGTAGAGCAGCGCGATCTGGTTGCGCGAGATGCCGTCGCGGATCAGCTCCTTCGCTTCGTCGACGATGAAGCGTGCCTCGTCGAGATCGGAGAAGCCCTCGAAGACGCGGATCGGTTCGCCGGCGCCGGCATCGGTCCACAAGTTCTTCCCGAGGCGGCCGCGGTTGTGCTTGATGATGGCGTTCGCGGCCTCAAGGATGTTGCCGTGCGAACGGTAGTTCTGTTCGAGGCGGATCACCTTCTGCACGCGGAACTCGCGCTCGAAATCGCGCATGTTGCCGACCTCGGCGCCACGGAAGGCGTAAATGGATTGATCGTCGTCACCAACGGCAAACAGTTTCGCCCCATCGTCTGCACCGTAGTTGGCCAGGAGTTTCAGCCACTTGTACTGCAGAACGTTCGTATCCTGAAACTCGTCGACCAGAATGTGTCGGAAACGTTGCTGATAGTGCTGGCGCAGCGGTTCGTTGCGCACCAGCAGCTCGTAGGTGCGCAACAACAGCTCGGCGAAGTCGACCACCCCTTCGCGCTGGCACTGCGCCTCGTATTCGGCATAGAGCTCGACGCGGCGCCGGGTGAAATCGTCGAAGACCTCGGCCTGCGCGGCGCGAATCCCCTGCTCCTTGTGCGCATTGATGAAGTGGCACAGCTCGCGCGGCGGGAACTTCTCATCATCGACGTTGAGGTTCTTCAGCAACCGCTTGACGGCCGACTGCTGGTCGCCCGAATCGAGGATCTGGAACAGCGCCGGCAACCCGGCTTCCTTGTGGTGCGCGCGCAGCAGGCGGTTGCACAGGCCGTGGAAGGTACCGATCCACATCGCCCGGGTATTCACCGGCAGCATCGCTGCCAGCCGCGTCTGCATCTCCTTCGCCGCCTTGTTGGTGAACGTGACCGCCAGAATGCCCGAAGGCGAGACCTGCCCCGTCGAGAGCAGCCATGCAATCCGCGTAGTAAGCACTCGCGTCTTGCCGCTGCCCGCCCCCGCCAGAATCAGCGCGGGCTGCGGCGGCAAAGTGACGGCAGCAAGCTGCTCCGGGTTCAGGTTGGCGAGCAAATCAGACATGGATCAAGGTTTCCGGTGGGGGCGGCGCGGATTATAGCCGGCGGTCAACCGGCAGGCGGGACCGCGCGTTGCTGTTGTGCAACGCAATAAAATATATCGGACGATTTGGAGAACTTCCTCTAAAATTGTCTGACAAAAACGATACAATTACGCTGCAGTGCACAAAACAACCCACAAGGCTGTGCGCGCACTGGAAATTAGGGCCTAAACGGCCTCGCGAATGAGGAGTAACAGCATGAGAGCACCGAAAATTCTGCCCTGGATCGCCAAGCGCGCCGGTATCGGCGAGGCGCTGGCCTTGAAACTGTGGCGCCGCGCCGTTGGCGAGGCCGAACTGATCGTTGGCAACCGCGACAGTTCGGATTTCTATCGTCTGTCGGTCGAGCGCTTCATCAATCTGGCCGAGGAAGAGGTCGGTCGTTGCCCGATCACCGGCGCAGCGAACGTCACCTGGCTATGGCGCCACCAGGCCCGCATGGCGACGCTCGGACTGATCGCCGCCGAGAGCACCTACCGCTTGTGGAACAACAACTGGAACGATTTCTGCGCCAAACAGAAGATCGCCGCCTGAACTTCGCCGGTCCATCGACCGGACGCGGCATTCTGCTCGCGCAGCGAGCATGAGTGTGCGACAGGCAGCATGAAAATCCGGGCCGCGGCCCGGATTTTCTTTTCTCAGCGGCGTCCGACGGGGCGCGCCTGATCGATGCCGAGATCCTGCGCCACGCGCGCGGCGAGCGCCTCGGCTGCCGCCCGCGACGCCAGGTGCGGCACCTGCAGGGCATAGCGATAGGCGCCATCACTCGCGATCGGCCTGATCCTGACCGGGTAGCCCGCGGCCCGCGCCCGATCGTACAGCGCCAGCGCCCCCGCCTCGCTCTCCTCGATACCGAGATGCACCGCCCAGCGCCCGCTCTTCTGCAGCGTCGCACCCTCCGGGCGCAACTCGGTTTCGGTCGCCCAGCGCGTCAGCTGATCCCTGTCCACGGGGGCCACCGGCAGCGGCGCGCCACCTTTCGGCGCCACGTAGAAGGTCAGCGGCTCGCTCATCGGCAAAGGCTCGGCGGCTTCATGAAGGACCGTGATCCGCCCTTCGATCAGGCAGACGAGATCACGCTCGTCGTCGGACTTGCCCCACAGATCGGTGCCGCGAATGCCGGCGGTCACGGTGGCGATGCGCACGTTCACGGCACGCCGGCTCTGGAAACGGTTGAACACGCCCGTAGTGAAACGGAAGGCGCCGCGCGCGACATCCAGCGCGGCGGTAAAGGTGCCGCCATCGCGCACACCGAGCGCATCAATGCGCAGGCTGGCGTTCTCACCCAGTTTGACGGCGCTGCCTTCGGACAGGCGCAGCAGCACGCGCGCCTCGGCGCCGGTGACGACGCGATCGCGATTCTTCAGTTCCTGCCCCGGTAACAGAGGCAGGCGCTGTTCGCCGCGCTCCACCCAGGCCGGCGATTGAACGGCCTCGACAACGGCTTTGGCGGAGGCAGCAAGCGCGTGGTTCACCCCCGCAAGCAGCAGCGCCAACCCGAGCAGCGTACGCAGCGTTTTCATCAGCCATACCCCCTTCTTGAAGTTGCATGATTCTACCCGATGCCGGCGCCCGCTCGCGGCCGGCCATCCCCATGAATCCGCGTATAATTCCCCGCTTTCCGGAATTTCATGCAGATTGCCTCCATGCAGGACAAATACGCCCCCGCCGAACTTGAACGCGCCGCCCAGGAACACTGGAACAAGACCGCCGCCGCGCGCGCCGTCGAAGACACGACAAAGCCGAAGTACTACTGCCTGTCGATGTTCCCCTACCCCTCGGGCAAGCTGCACATGGGCCACGTGCGCAACTACACGATCGGCGACGTGCTCTCGCGCTTTCACACCATGCAGGGCTACAACGTGCTGCAGCCGATGGGCTGGGACGCTTTCGGCATGCCGGCCGAGAACGCGGCGATGCAGAACAACGTGCCGCCGGCGAAGTGGACTTACGCCAACATCGAGTACATGAAGACCCAGTTGAAGTCGCTGGGCTTTGCCATCGACTGGGAACGCGAACTCGCCACCTGCACGCCGCAGTACTACCGCTGGGAGCAGTGGCTGTTCACCCGCCTCTACGAGAAGGGCCTGATCTACAAGAAGCTCGGCACCGTGAACTGGGATCCGGTCGACCAGACCGTGCTCGCCAACGAGCAGGTCATCGACGGCCGTGGCTGGCGCTCGGGCGCGCTGGTCGAGAAGCGCGAGATCCCGATGTACTACATGAAGATCACCGCCTACGCCGAGGAGCTGCTCGCCGACCTCGACAAGCTGCCGGGCTGGCCGGAGCAGGTGCGCCTGATGCAGAAGAACTGGATCGGCAAGAGCACCGGCGTGCGCTTCGCCTTCCCGTACGAACTCGATGGCAAGGCCGACAAGCTGTGGGTGTTCACCACCCGCGCCGACACCATCATGGGCGTCACGTTCTGTGCCGTCGCCGCCGAGCACCCGCTGGCGACGCACGCCGCGAAGAACAATCCGGCGCTCGCCGCCTTCATCGAGGAATGCAAGCAGGGCGGCGTCGCCGAGGCCGACATCGCCACGATGGAAAAGAAGGGGATGCCGACCGGCATCTTCGTCCAGCATCCGCTGACCGGCGACAAGGTCGAGGTCTGGGTCGGCAACTACGTGCTGATGGGCTACGGCGAAGGCGCGGTGATGGCCGTGCCGGCGCACGACGAGCGCGACTTCGCGTTCGCCAAGAAGTACCAGCTCGAAATCAAGCAGGTCATCGCCGCCGACGGCGAGACCTTCAGCCTCGACGGCTGGCAGGAATGGTACGGCGACAAGAGCAAGGGCCAGTGCGTCAATTCCGGCAAGTACGATGGTCTGGCCTACGAGGCCGCCGTCGATGCGATCGCCGCCGACCTCGCCGCCAAGAACCTCGGCGAGAAGAAGGTGCAGTTCCGCCTGCGCGACTGGGGCATCTCGCGCCAGCGCTACTGGGGCTGCCCGGTGCCGATCATCCACTGCGCCAGCTGCGGCGACGTGCCGGTCCCCGACGACCAGCTGCCGGTCGTGCTGCCGGAGAACGTCGAGATCACCGGCGCCGGCTCGCCGCTGGCGAAGATGCCCGAGTTTTACGAGTGCTCGTGCCCGAAGTGCGGCGGCAAGGCGAAGCGCGAAACCGACACGATGGACACCTTCGTCGAGTCGTCCTGGTACTTCCTGCGCTACGCCTGCCCGGACAACGATCAGGCCATGGTCGACGAGCGCCTCGCCTACTGGTGCAAGGGCGGCATCGACCAGTACATCGGCGGCATCGAGCACGCCATCCTGCACCTGCTCTATTCGCGCTTCTGGACCAAGCTGATGCGCGATGTCGGCCTGTTCAAGGGCTTCGAACTCGACGAACCGTTCGCCAACCTGCTGACGCAGGGCATGGTCGTGGCGCCGACCTTCTACCGCGATGCCGGCGACGGCAAGAAGCAGTGGATCAACCCTGCCGATGTCGATGTCACCACCGACGAACGTGGCCGCCCGACCGGCGCCACGCTCAAGGCCGACGGCCAGCCGGTGATCATCGGCGGCACCGAGAAAATGTCGAAGTCGAAAAACAACGGCGTCGACCCGCAGGCGCTGATCGACCAGTACGGTGCCGACACCGCCCGCCTGTTCATCATGTTCGCCTCGCCCCCGGACCAGTCGCTGGAATGGTCGGACGCCGGCGTCGAGGGCGCTTTCCGCTTCCTCAAGCGCCTGTGGAAGCTGACGCACGACCACGTCGCGCAGGGCCTCGTGCCGGCCTACACCGGCGGCGAAGTGCCGGCCGCACTGAAGGACTTCCGCCGTCAGTTGCACCAGACCATCGGCAAGGTGACTGACGACTACGGCCGCCGCAAGCAGTTCAACACCGCCATCGCTGCCGTCATGGAACTGCTCAATGCCTTCGCCAAGCTGCCCGATGACGCCACCGCGCGCGCCGTCAAGCAGGAGACGCTGGAAGCCGTGACGCTGATGCTCTTCCCGATCGTGCCGCACATCTGCCAAGCGCTCTACGCCGAACTGCGCCCCGGGCTGGATGCCGGCAAGCAGACATTCCCGAAGGCCGACGCCGCGGCCCTGACGCAGGACGAGATCGAGCTGATGCTGCAGGTTAACGGCAAGCTGCGCGGCAGCCTCAAGGTCGCCGCCGGCGCCGACAAGGCAGCGATCGAAGCATTGGCGCTGGCCTCCGAAGCGGCGCAGAAGTTCATGGAAGGCCGGCCGGCGAAGAAGGTCGTCATCGTTCCCGGCCGCCTGGTCAACATCGTCGCCTGAGGATCGTTCATGCGCGCAGCCCTCGCCTCCCTCATCATCACCGCTACGCTGCTGCTTGCCGCGTGTGGCTTCCAGCTGCGCGGCGCCTATACGCTGCCGTACGAAAGCCTGCACATCGCCCTGCCCGACGCCTCGGTGATCGGCGCCGGCCTCAAGCGGCAAATCCGTGCCGGCGGCGGCACGCGCGTCGTCGAGATGAAAGAGGAAGCGCAGGCAATCTTCCTGCAGGTAACCGAGCTGCGCGAGCGGCAGATCCTCTCGCTGTCGGCGGCCGGCCGGGTGCGCGAAGTGCGCCTGCGTTTCCGCTTCGCGTTCCGCGTGGTCGATCCAAAGGGCCGCGACCTGGTGTCCACCACCGGCATCGAAATCACGCGCGACCTCACCTACGACGATTCGGCAACACTGGCGAAGGAGCAGGAAGAACAGGTGCTGTGGCGCGACATGGAGAACGATCTCGTGCAACAGGTACTGCGCCGCCTGTCCACCGTAAAGCCGCTCAAGCCGCAGGACGAACTCTGATGCAACTCAAGGGCGAACAGCTGTCCGCCCACCTTGAGCGCGGACTCAAGCCTGTCTATCTCGTCCATGGCGACGAGCCGCTGCTCGTCATCGAAGCGGCGGATGCCATCCGCGCCGCCGCCCGTCAGCAGGGCTTCGACGAACGCGAAGTCCTCACCGCCCTCTCCGGTTTCGACTGGAACCAGTTGAGCATGGCCGCCGGCAACCTCTCGCTGTTCGGCGGCAAGAAGCTGATCGACCTGCGCATTCCCACCGGCAAACCCGGCCGCGAAGGCAGCGCTGCACTGCAGGACTACTGCCAGCGCTGCGGCCCCGACACGCTGTTGCTGGTGACGCTGCCGGCCCTCGACTGGAAGGACGAAAAGGCCGCCTGGGTCACTGCGCTGGCCGAAACCGGCGCAGCGATCAAACTGAATGCGCCGCCGCTCGCCGAGTTGCCGGCATGGATCGCCGGCCGTCTGCGCCGCCAGGGGCAGAGCGCCGACAACGACACGCTGACCTTCATTGCCGAGCGCGTCGAAGGCAACCTGCTCGCCGCGCAACAGGAAATCAGGAAACTCGGCCTGCTCTACCCGGCACGACAGCTGACGCTCGCCGAGGTACGCGACGCGGTGCTCGACGTGGCGCGCTTCGATCTCGATTCCTTGCGCGAGGCTCTGCTCGCCGGGGATACCGCCCGTCTCGCCCGCACGCTGGACGGCCTGCGCCAGGAGGGTGAAGCGCCGCCGCTGATCCTGTGGGCAATGACCGAGGAAGTGCGCGCACTGGCGCAAATCCGGCAGGGCATGGACGCCGGCCAGTCGGCCGACATGGTAATGCGCGACGCCCGGGTCTGGGGGCCGCGTCAGGCGCTGATGAAGCGCTGCCTGAACCGTATCGGCAGCGCACAGGCATGTGCCGCGCTGGCGCACGCCGGGCGTATCGACCGCATCGTGAAAGGCATCGCCGGTGGCGATGCATGGAACGAGTTTCTGCGTCTGGGGCTTGCGCTGGCGGCGCCTGCGCCAAGCAGGCGCTGACGCCGCAATCCCCTCAGCCGATCTTGCGGGGAACAGACGACGCGTCGGCTGTTTCGGCCTCGGCATCCTCGACCAGCGGCTCCCACGCACAGTCGGCCGTATGCCGGACGTCGTGGAGCCCCTCGAAGGTTTTTTCCTGCGCCAGACATTCGCCCCGACATTCCTCCGAGACGACGACCAGGTTGTATTCCTCATCCACGTGACGTTCGCCATCCCAGTAGCTGCAGGTTGCGCAAACCTTCACTTCGGCAGGAACAATGAGTTTTTTATCCATCTCCGACACCCTCTGACTTTCGCGTAAGAGTGTAACTTCCCGCAAGAGTTCCCTCCCTGATTTTCAGCAGGTGGCAGCTATAATCACCTTTTGCCATTGACGTCGCCGCAACACCATGGATATCCAGCAACAGATGCAGACGATCGGCCGCCAGGCACGCGAAGCCTCGCGCGCCATCGCCCGTGCCGACACCAACACCAAGAACGCCGCGCTCAAGGCGATCGCCGCCGCCATCCGCCGCGATGCGGCAACGCTGCTCGCCGCCAACGCCGAAGACCTTGCGGCGGCCCGCGCCGCCGGGCTGGAGGCCGCGATGCTCGACCGCCTGACGCTCACCGAAAAAGGTGTTGCCGCGATGGCGGAGGGCGTCGAGCAGGTCGCGGCGCTGCCCGATCCGGTCGGCGAGATCAGCGACATGGCCTACCGTCCCTCCGGCATCCAGGTCGGCAAGATGCGTGTGCCGCTGGGTGTCATCGGCATCATCTACGAGGCGCGGCCGAACGTAACGGCCGATGCCGCCGCGCTATGCCTGAAATCGGGCAACGCCGCCATCCTGCGCGGCGGTTCGGAAGCCATCCGCAGCAACCGCGCCATCGCCGCCTGCGTGCGCGAGGGCCTCGCCGCGGCCGGCCTGCCGGATACCGTCGTGCAGGTCATCGACACCACCGACCGCGCCGCCGTCGGCCACCTCATCACCATGCGCGAATACGTCGACGTGATCGTGCCGCGCGGCGGCAAGGGACTGATCTCGCGTCTCCTGGCCGAATCGCGCGTACCGATGATCCAGCACCTCGACGGCAACTGCCACGTCTACCTCGACGATGCCGCCGATGCCGCCAAGGCACTGAAGATCGTCGAGAACGCCAAGACGCAGCGTTACGGCACCTGCAACACCGCCGAATCGCTGCTCGTCGCGCGTTCGCGCGCCGCCGAACTGCTGCCGCCAATTGCCGCGATGCTGACCGCCAAGGGCGTGGAGATCCGCGGCTGCGCCGAAACGCAGGCACTGGTCAAGGAAGCGAAGGCCGCCAGCGACGAGGACTATTACACCGAGTTCCTCGCGCCGATCATCTCGGTCAAGATCGTCGCCGGACTCGACGAGGCCATCGCACACATCAACCATTACTCGTCGCATCACACCGAAGCCATCGTCAGCGAAAACTACACGGCGGCGATGCGCTTCCTGCGCGAGGTGGATTCCGCTTCGGTGATGATCAATGCCTCGACGCGCTTCGCCGACGGTTTCGAGTACGGCCTCGGCGCCGAGATCGGCATTTCGACCGACAAGATCCACGCCCGCGGCCCGGTCGGCCTCGAAGGCCTGACCAGCCAGAAATGGATCGTGCTCGGCAACGGCAGCGTACGCGCATAAGCCAACATCTCTGCGGCCACAGCCCCCTACCCTTGCGTATGGCGGCTGTGGCACACTCCTGAAACGCCGGCAGCATGACCGGCGGTCATAATTCAGGAGACAGCATGAAACGCCTCATTCTCGCCGCAGCAGCGGCATTCGTCTTTTCTTCCGCCCAGGCCCTCGAACTCGAAGGCTTCCAGTTCGACGACAAACTGAAACTCGGCAACGCCGACCTCGTCATCAACGGTGCCGGCGTCCGATCCAAGTTCGGCAAGCGCTACGCGATGGCGCTCTACCTGCCGGCCAAGGCAACCGATGCCAAAACGGCGCTCGCCGCCAAGGGGGCGAAGCGCATCACCATCAGCCTGATCAAGGATGTCGACGGCGACACCTTCGCCGGCGCCGTCAGCAAGGGCATCAACAACAATGCGAGCGACGCCGAGCAGGCGGCGCTGAAGGATCGCGTCAAGCAGCTGGTCGACACCGTCAACGCGCTCGGCGAGATCAAGGCAAAATCGAGCATCGTCTTTGACCTCATTCCCGAGAAGGGCACCGTGCTGAGCATCAACGGCCAGCAGAAGGGCAAGGAGATCGCCGGCGAAGACTTCCAGCTGGCGCTGTTGCGCGTGTGGCTGGGCGAGGATCCGGTGCAGAACGATCTGAAACAGGCGCTGCTTGGCAAAGCGCAGTAAGCCGACAATAATCCGGATTCCATAAGCGGCCCGCCACGAGCGGGCCGCAATCCAACCACCCCCACCCGGAGGAGACACCATGACCCGACTGCTTCGCAACCTGCTGCTCGCCGCCTCGCTCACTGCCGGCGCCACTGCCGGCCACGCTGCCGAATTCATCAACGTGCTCACCGGCGGCACCAGCGGCGTCTATTACCCGCTCGGCGTATCGCTCTCGCAGATTTACGGCAAAGCATTGCCGGGCGCCAAGACCTCGGTGCAGGCGACCAAGGCCTCCGCCGAAAACCTCAACCTGCTGCAAGCCGGCCGCGGCGAAATCGCATTTACGCTCGGCGATTCGCTGAACGAAGCCTGGAAAGGCAACGAGGAAGCCGGCTTCAAGGCACCGCTGAAGAAGCTGCGCGCAGTCGCCGCGATCTACCCGAACTACATTCAGATCGTCGCCGCCGCCGACTCCGGCATCAAGACGCTGGCTGACCTGAAGGGCAAGCGCGTCTCGGTCGGCGCGCCGAAGTCGGGCACCGAACTCAACGCGCGCGACATCTTCCGCGGCGCCGGCATGAGCTACAAGGATTTCGGCAAGGTCGAATACCTGCCCTTCGGTGAGTCGGTTGAACTGATGAAGAACCGCCAGATCGACGCGACGTTGATTTCGGCCGGTCTCGGCGTCGCCGCCGTGCGCGATCTCGCCACCGCCGTGAAGATCGTCATCGTGCCGATTCCGCCCGAAGTCGTGGCCAAGATCGGCGAAGCCGCGTACCAGTCCGGGACCATCCCGGCAAAGACCTATGAGAACCAAAATGAGGCAGTGGCTTCGGTCGCCGTGCAGAATTTCCTCGTCACACACGAAGGCGTCGCCGCTGACACGGTCTACACAATGACCAAGTCGATGTTCGACAACCTCGATCAGATGGTCGCCGCCCACGCCGCCGCCAAGGCCATCAGCAAGGAAAGCGCGGCAAAAGGTTCGCCGGTACCGCTGCATCCGGGTGCCGAAAAGTACTACCGCGAAGCCGGCCTGCTGAAGTAGGGCGCGGCACCGCATGAGCCACGCCCCCTCGCACGGCGCGGCGGAGGAGTTCAGCGAACACGGCCATACCCGGCCCCTTTCGGGGTTCGGGCTGCAGGCCGTGGTCGCCATTGCCCTCTGCTTCTCGACCTACCAGCTCTTCGTCGCGGCCTTTCACCCCTTTTCGTCGCTGGTGACGCGCTCGCTGCACGTCGGTTTCCTGCTGCTGCTCACCTTTCTGATCTATCCGGCGACAAAGAAGGGCGCGCGCCATGGCGGCATCGCCTGGTGGGAATGGGCACTCGCCGCCACCGCCTTCGCGCTCTCGCTCTATCAATGGGTCTTCGAGGGTGACCTGATCCAGCGCGCCGGCGATCCGACCGAAATCGACATCGTCGTCGGCTGCATTGTCGTGCTGATGCTGTTCGAGGCCGCGCGGCGCATCCTCGGCCTCGCGCTGCCGCTGGTCTGCCTGACCTTCCTCGCCTACGGCCTGTTCGGCCAGTACCTGCCGGGCGATCTTGCCCACCGCGGCTACGCCTTCACGCAGATCGTCGATCAGCTCGCCTTCGGCACCGAGGGCATCTACGGCATCCCGACACTGGTCTCGGCCACCTACATCTTCCTCTTCATCCTGTTCGGCGCCTTCCTCGAACACGCGGGGATGATCAACCTCTTCAACAGCCTGGCGCTCGGCCTCGTCGGCCACACCAAGGGCGGCCCGGCCAAGGTGGCCGTGCTCTCGTCGGGCCTGATGGGCACGATCTCCGGTTCCGGTGTCGCCAACGTGCTGACCACCGGCCAGTTCACCATCCCGCTGATGAAGCGTTTCGGCTACTCCGGGGTCTTTGCCGGCGCCGTCGAGGCCACCTCCTCGATGGGCGGCCAGATCATGCCGCCGGTGATGGGCGCGGTCGCCTTCATCATGGCCGAGAACCTCAACGTTCCGTATGCCGAGATCGTCAAGGCGGCAGCCATCCCGGCGATTCTCTATTACCTCACCGCCTTCTGGATGACGCACCTCGAAGCCGGCCGCAAGAACCTCGTCGGCCTGCCCAAGAAGCAGTGCCCGAATCCGTGGCAGGCGCTGCGCGACAACTGGTATCTGATCCTGCCCCTCGCCGCACTGGTGGCCATGCTTTTCTCGGGCTTCACGCCGATGTTCTCCGGCATGGTCGGGCTAGCGCTGACAGCGATCCTGATCCTCGGTGCGGCGATCGCGGCACGGATGTCGTCGACGGCTTTCCGCTACGTCTTCTGGCTGGCGATCGGGCTTGCCGCGTCGCTGTTCACGCTCGGCGGGATCATGGTCATCCTGGCGCTGATCGCGGCACTGGTCGCGCTGTGCTTCTCGGTCAAGGGGGGCCGGCAGACGCTGCACACCATGAAGCAGAGCCTCGTCGATGGTGCGAAGCAGGCGCTGCCGGTGGGTGTCGCCTGCGCCATCGTCGGCACCATCATCGGCATCCTGACGCTGACCGGCGCCGCCTCCTCGTTTGCCGGCTACATCCTCAAGGTCGGCGAAAACAGCCTGTTTCTGTCGCTGCTGCTGACGATGGTGGTCTGCCTGATCCTCGGCATGGGCATCCCGACGATCCCGAACTACATCATCACCAGCTCGATTGCCGCACCGGCACTGTTGAAACTGGGGGTGCCGCTGATCGTCAGCCACATGTTCGTCTTCTATTTCGGCATCATGGCCGACCTGACGCCGCCGGTGGCGCTCGCAGCCTTCGCGGCGAGTTCGATCGCCAAGGAGTCGGCAATGAAGATCGGACTGAAGGCGGTGCAGATCGCGATTGCCGGTTTCGTCGTGCCCTACATGGCGGTCTACGACCCGCAACTGATGCTGCAGGGAGACGTCACCGTGCTCGGCGTCGCCTATGTCGTCGCCAAGGCCGTAATCGCCATTGCCCTCTGGGGCGGCGCGGCAATCGGCTACCTGCGGGCGCCGCTCAATGCCTTCGAACGCATCTTTGCCGCGGCAGCCGCCTTCATGCTCGTCGCCGCGATCCCGCTCACCGACGAAATCGGCTTCGCGATGAGTGCGGTCTTCGTCGGCTGGCACCTCTATCGCACGCGGGCATGAGCCTCTGCATCGCCAGCGGCAGCCTGCTCGCAACGCTGCCGCTGGCCGCCTTCACGCTGGTCTGGACGCACTCGATCGAGAAGACGCGCTGGGAAGAAGACTGGCGCATTCACGACATGAAGCTCGAACTGACCATCGCACGCATCCGCGGCAGCGGTGCCGGCATGGAGATTCCGGCTGGTGCGACGCTGCGCGACGGTGTCTGGCATTACGTCCCGATGCTGCTGCCGCAGGGCGGACTGCTGCTGCGCCATTCGCCCTATGTCACCGGCTACGAACTCTGTGCGGAAAACCACTGTCGACCGTTGGCGGATCTGCTGCCCGGCTTGAAGGAAATTCCGGGCGATAATGCCATCATCGAACTAAGACCCTGCCCGGAGGGAAACAAGCCATGACCGACAAACGCTATGACGCCATCGTTGCGGCACCGGGGTTTGCACTCGGCATTCGTTGCGACGGCGAAGACTGGATCGAGGAAATCGAATTCCTGGAAGCACGCGCCGAACAGAAGGCGGCCACCCCACTCGCCGCGGAAGCGGCACGTCAGCTGCGCGGTTTCCTGAAGGATCCGGATTTTGTCTTCGGACTGCCATTGAAACCGGCCGGCACGCCGTTCCAGCGCCGCGTATGGGCGCAGATCAGCGCCATCCCGCGCGGCACGACGCGCACCTACGGCGAAGTCGCGAAGTCGCTGGCCAACGCGCCGCGCGCCGTCGGCCAGGCCTGTGGTGCCAACCCCTTTCCGCTCGTCGTGCCCTGCCATCGCGTGATCGCCACCGGTGGCGGGCTTGGCGGCTTCAACCGCCACGGCGGCGGCTTCCTGCTTGAGGTGAAGCGCTGGCTGCTCGCCCACGAACAGCAGTGACGGCAGCGGGCAATACGGAGAAGGCAGCGCGGCACGCGCCGCTGCCAGTCGCGGAGGCGGCAGAAATCGATGCTTTCTGCGACGCCGTGTGGCTGGAGGATGGCCTCGCCAAGGCTTCGCTCGCCAGCTATCGCAGCGATCTCACCCGCTTTGCGCGCTGGCTCGCCGCGCACGGCACCACGCTACTCGCCAGCGACGAAGTCGCCGCTGCCGATTACGTTGCCGGGCTTTCCCGGCAGATGCGCGCCAGCTCGCAGGCGCGGCACCTGTCGACGCTGCGCCGCTTCTACCGCTGGCTGCTCGTCGAGCGTCGCATCGCCGCCGACCCGACCCGACGCATTGCCAACCCCGTGCGTCCGGCACGGCTGCCAAAGCTGATGAGCGAGTCGCAGGTTGAGGCGCTGCTCGCCGCACCGAACGCGGAAACGCCACTCGGCCTGCGCGACCGCGCGATGCTGGAAACTCTCTATGCCACAGGCCTGCGCGTATCAGAGCTGGTTGGCCTCAAGCTGCACGAGTTGAACCTCGACATGGGGCTGGTACGCGTGTTCGGCAAGGGCAGCAAGGAGCGACTGGTGCCACTTGGCGAAGAAGCGATCAGCTGGCTGCGTCGCTACCTCGCGCAAGCGCGCCCGCTGCTGCTCGACCAACGGCAGAGCGACGCGCTGTTCGTCACCAACCGGGCGGCAGCGATGACGCGGCAGATGTTCTGGAACCTGATCAAGCGCCATGGCCGAGAGGCCGGGCTCAACGCCGACCAACTCTCGCCGCACACGCTGCGCCACGCGTTTGCGACGCACCTGATCAATCATGGTGCCGATCTGCGCGTCGTCCAGATGCTGCTCGGTCACGCCGACATCACGACGACGCAGATCTACACCCATGTCGCCCGCGAGCGGCTGAAGACGCTGCACGCGCTGCATCACCCGCGCGGCTGAAATCGGCGTGGCAAGAGCTGCAGAAATGCCTTCCTTCGGGCGAGCGTGCACAAAGGACAACCCGCTGCTATTCTTCGCTTCCTATTCTTTCGTCATCGACCCATGTCGCTCAACCGCCTGTCCGGAAATTCAGCCCTCCTGATCGCCGCACTGGCGATCGTCGTGCTGGCCGGCGTACAGGGTTTCGACCTCTACTTCGGCCGCGAAAAGGCGATTGCGCTCAACATCCGGCACATCGAGCAGAACGACCGCATGTTCGCCGAGCACGTGGCGCGCTCGCTGGACAGTATCGACATACTGCTCGACGAGATGAGCATCGTGATTCAGGAAGGTGGCCACTGGAAGTACTGGGATCCGGAAACCGGCCATCAGCTGCTTAAATCGCGCCTCAGCCGCGCGCTGCCGCAGGTTCGTCACCTGCTCATCTTCGACGCTGCCGGCAACCAGCGGCATACGAGTTTTGCCGAGCGCCCCCCGTCAATCAACATCGTGGACCGTCCCTATTTCAAGGCGCTGGTCGCTGGCGCCGAACGCTCGCGTTACGGCCCATACAAAGGACGCAACTCGGCGCTGCCAACCTATGCCATGGCGCGTCGGCTGGGCCGCGAGCGTCTTGAGGGTGCACTGGTCGTCGCCATCGAGCCGGCCTACTTCGAGGCCTTCTGCCGCTCCTCGCGCCCTTACGGCGACTTCGAAACGGCGATCGTCAATCCGGAAGGCCGCATCCTGACGCTGTGCCGCTCTCTCGCGGACGAGGCAGAGAGCCGGCCGGCAAAACCCGGCGACGACTTCCGCAAGGTATTCGGCGATGGCGAACTGGAGGGCATGCCCCTCGACGCCAATCGCAACGTGCGCCAGACCAAACGCTTTGTTCTTGCAACCGAACCGGTTGCCGGACACAACGACCTCAGCATCGTCAGTGTCACACCGCGCGGCGTGCTCACCCAGGATTGGCGGGAACAGGCAGTCAGGACCATCCTGCTCGCAGGATTCGCCCTGCTCACCCTGCTGGCAGCCGGTCTCCTGATCCGCTACCACCTGCGCAAGCTCGCGTCGGTCACGGCGGCGCTGCGCGCCAGTCACGAAAGCCTGGGGCAGCGCGTCGAACTGGCGACCCGCGAACTGGAAAACCGGCGCAACGAGGCGCTGCGCATGGCAGACGCAAAATCGCGTTTCTTCGCTGCGGCAAGCCACGATCTGCGCCAGCCGCTGCACGCGCTGCAGCTCTTTCTCGCCGATCTCTCGCGCCTGACGCAGGACGCGGAGCAGCGCGTTCTCGTCGAGCGCATCGAATCCGCCAGCCGCTCGATCGCCGAGCAGTTGCGCAGCCTGCTCGACATCTCGCGCCTCGACATGTCGAACATCACCCCGGAACGCAAGCGCCTCGCGCTCAAGGACGTCTTCTCCCAACTCGCCGACACGTATGCAGCGCCCGCTGAAAAAGCCGGCGTGCGCCTGTTGTTCAGGCCGCGTGACGTGCAGCTGGAAACAGATCCGGCGCTGCTGCTGCGCCTCATCGGCAACCTGATCGACAACGCCATCAAGTTCGCTCCCGGCGGCACCGCCCTTGTCTGCGCTCGCTGGCGTGCCAACGCCGTGCGCGTCGAAGTGCGTGACAATGGTCGCGGGATCGCCGCCGAGCATCAGGGTGAAATTTTCGACGAGTTTTTCCAGATCGAGAACCGGGCGCGCGACCCCAACGCCGGACTCGGCCTCGGCCTCGCCATCGCTCACCGCATCGCGCGACTGCTCGGCGCCAGCATCACGCTACGCTCGGCCGTCGGCAAGGGTGCCGTCTTCTCGATGACACTGCCGTGCATCACCGGCAAGGCCATCGCCAGCGCCGGCAGCGAGGCGGCCGCCATACCGTCCATCATCCTGATACCGGCGAGCGAACTCGATCTCGCGGCGAGTCAGGGCCTGTCAGAGCGTGCCCGACGCTGGGGCTACAAGGTGATCGCCACCGACAATGTCACGGCCGCCTGGCGCCTGCTGGAGGTCGAGCGCGGCATCCCGGTGCTGCTGCACACGGGCAGCTGCGCACTGTCGGCGGAGAGCCAGTCCCTGTTGCGCCAATATCCCGGCGTGGTCATCACTGGTGAGGATTGCGCGATGCCGGAGCTGGGAGCGTATCATCTGCGGGAACCGGTCAAACCCGCCCGGCTGCGCGCGCTCCTGCGCAGCCTGCATTGAGTAGAGCAAGAATGAAGAACGACAGCCAAGCCCCCGAGACGCAAGCAACACGCTTCCTGCGCACGCACGGCATCGCCCATTCAAATCACCTTTACGCCTATGAGGAGCATGGCGGAACGCGGGTTTCCGCCCGCGAGTTGAATGTCGATGAGCACGCCGTCGTGAAGACGCTGGTGATGGAGGACGACAGCGGCAAGCCACTGATCGTGCTGATGCACGGCGACTGCAAGGTATCGACGAAGGAACTGGCGCGGCAGATCGGCTGCAAGAAGGTCGAGCCGTGCAAGCCGGAGGTCGCCAATCGCCACACCGGCTACCTCGTGGGCGGCACCAGCCCGTTCGGCACCAGGAAGCAGATGCCGGTGCACATCGAAAAGAGCATTCTCGACCTGCCGCTGATCTACATCAATGGCGGACGCCGCGGTTTCCTCGTCGGCGTGCATCCACACGACATCCTGCGCGTGCTGCAGCCCAAGGTAGTGGAAGTCGCGCTCCGGGACTGAGCGCTTGCGAATAAATCTACTGCGCGCTACGAATTCTTCACAAGCGCTGTGCGCCGGCCGGGCTTACGATGCGCCGCGTTCGATAACGACGCCGACGCGACGCACGCCGCGCATCATGCCGAGCTTGGACACCGATACCCGCACCCATTGCGCCCCGAAATCCTCAAGCAGCAGCGTCGCCACATATTCGGCGAGTTTTTCCAGCAGATTGAAGTGACGCGCACCGAGTTCCGCACGCAGGCGCTCGGCAACGACGGCATAGTCGATGGTGTCGTCGATATCGTCGGAAGCGCCGGCGGAGGCGGTCGACGTACCGATGCGCAGACTGATCTCAATCGTCTGCGGCACCGCTTTTTCACGCGGGTAGATACCGATCAGGGTATCGACGCGCAGATCCTCGATGAAAATGATGTCCATGGGGCAGTGTAGAATTCGGCATCGCATTGTACCGCTGGTACCGCCGTACCGCCCCCCGCCTCATGGATAGTTCCCTGCTCGTCCCCGGCGCCCTGCTCGGCGCCTACCTCCTTGGCTCGATTCCGTTCGCCGTCGTCAGCAGCCGGGTCTTCGGCCTGGCCGACCCGCGCAGCTATGGCTCCGGCAACCCTGGTGCCACCAACGTGCTGCGCAGCGGCAACAAGAAGGCCGCGCTGCTGACGCTGATCGGCGATGGCGCCAAGGGCTGGCTGGCGGTTTTTCTGGCAGTCAGGTTCGGCCTTTCCGATGCGCTCGTCGGACTCGTCGCGCTGGCCGTCTTCTTCGGACACCTGTTCCCGGTCTTCCTCAAGTTCAAGGGCGGCAAGGGCGTGGCCACCGCGGCCGGCGTTCTGCTCGCGCTCGACTGGCTGCTCGGCGTGGGCACGCTCGCGGTGTGGATCCTGACCGTGGTCGTATCGCGCTACTCCTCTCTCGGTGCGCTGATTGCAGCCGTCGCGGCACCACTGATCGCGGCGATGATGTGGGGCGGCGGTGGAGCAACCGTCGCGGTTGGCGTCATGTCGATGGCGCTGGTCGCCAAACACTGGGGCAACCTGCAACGGCTGCTTGCCGGCAGCGAGCCCAAACTCGGTGCCGGAAAGAAAGGCAAGCGCTAACCGGAAACTTCTGCGAGCGGCCAGCGGGGCCGTACAGCGAATGCACCAGCGGTTTTCGGGACCGCCCCGGACTCAAGCCGCAAGGCACCGGCAAGCGCGATCATCGCGCCGTTGTCGGTGCAGAACTCGAATTCGGGGTAATAGACCGTAATCCCCCGGCGCTCGGCGCCAGCGTCGAGTCGGCGGCGTAACTCCCGGTTGGCACCGACGCCGCCCGCGACCACCAACTGCTTCAACCCGCTCGCCTTCAACGCAGCGAAGGATTTCTTCACCAGCACCTCGACGATCGCATCCTGAAAGCCGCGCGCGATGTCGGCGCAACCCTGCGCGTCGGGCACCGGCTCGCGCACCCGGGTCAGAACGGCGGTTTTCAGCCCCGAGAAACTGAACATCAGATCGCCCGAATTGAGCATCGGCCGCGGCAGCTTCACCGCCTCGGGCTTGCCGCGCTCGGCCAGGGCCGACAGCGCCGGACCGCCGGGATACCCCAGGCCAAGCAGCTTCGCCGTCTTGTCGAAGGCTTCGCCGGCCGCATCGTCGAGGGTCTCGCCCAGCAATTCGTAATCGCCGACGCCGGACACGCGCATCAACTGCGTGTGTCCGCCGGAAACCAGCAGCGCGACGAACGGGAACCGCGGGGGGCGGGCAGATAGCAATGGCGACAGCAGGTGACCTTCAAGATGGTGCACCGGCACCGTCGGGACACCGAGCGATGCAGCCAGCGCCTCCGCGAAAGCCGCGCCGACAAGCAGCGCGCCAGCGAGTCCTGGCCCCTGTGTGTAGGCGATCGCGCCCACCTCGCATAGCGAGCGCCCGCTCTCCGCCAAGGCCTTTCGCAACAATGGAACGAGGCGCCGGACATGGTCGCGCGAGGCGAGTTCGGGAACAACGCCGCCGTAATCGCGGTGCATGGCCACTTGCGAATGCAGGGCATGCGCGAGCAGGCCGCGCTCCTGATCGTAGAGCGCAACACCGGTTTCGTCGCAGGAGGATTCGATGCCCAGGATCAGCATGGGCGGCGATTCTACCCCGATCAAAGCGCGGTGGACTTGGAAAAAGCTTGACTCTCTGTTTATAATCGCGGTCTTTCCGATTTCTCCAACCGTATTTGCCAACCTCTTTCTGATTGGACTGAATTCAATGCCCAGCATTCGCGTCAAGGAAAACGAGCCGTTTGAAGTTGCCATCCGCCGCTTCAAGCGCACTGTCGAAAAAACCGGCCTGCTGACCGAGCTCCGCGCACGCGAGTTCTACGAGAAGCCCACCGCCGAGCGCAAGCGCAAGCTCGCCGCCGCCGTGAAGCGCCACCACAAGCGCATCCGCAGCCAGACCCTGCCGCCGAAGATGTACTAAGCGGCTCCGGCCGCAGCAGTCGTAGCAACGCAAGACTCGCAACACTGCTTCACATCGCGCCAGTTCCAATCCTGGCGCCGTAGTTTTCCGACGCAGCGAAAGCCTGGAGCCGTCCATCACAAGGTGGACGGCTTTTGACGTTTGAGGGGACCGAGACAATGACGCTCAAGGAACGCATCACCGAGGACATGAAGGCCGCCATGCGCGCCAAGGAAACGGCGAAGCTCGGCGCCATCCGCCTGCTGCTCGCCGCGATCAAGCAGAAGGAAGTCGACGAGCGCATCGAACTCGACGACGCCGGGGTGCTCGCCGTCGTCGAGAAGCTCCTCAAGCAGCGCAAGGACAGCATCACGCAGTACGAGGCCGCGAAGCGCGATGATCTCGCCGCCGCCGAGCGCGCCGAAGCCGAGCTGCTCGCGGGCTACATGCCGGCGCAGATGTCGGTTGCGGAAATCGCCGCCGAGGTCGCTGCGGCCGTTGCGGCCACTGGTGCTGCCGGCCCGGCCGACATGGGCAAGGTCATGGGCGTGGTCAAGGCCAAGCTTGCCGGCCGCGCCGACATGGGCGAAGTCTCGAAGCAGGTCAAAGCGGCACTCACCCGCTGATCGGCAACACAGCAAGCAATGATTCCTGAATCCTTCATTCAGGACCTGCTGCATCGGGTCGACATCGTCGACCTGATCGATGCGCACGTACCGCTGAAGAAGGCAGGCGCCAACTATGCCGCCTGCTGTCCCTTCCACAACGAGAAGTCGCCCTCCTTCACCGTCAGTCCGACCAAGCAGTTCTATCACTGCTTTGGCTGTGGCGCGCACGGCACCGCCATCGGCTTCATGATGGAGTACGCCGGCATGGGTTTCATCGACGCCGTGAAGGACCTCGCCGGCCGCGCCGGTCTGCAGGTGCCGGAAGAAGAAGGTCGCCGCCGCGCACCACAGGAGGGGCCGCGCATTGCCGATCTGGTCGAAACCATGGCACAGGCGGCGCAGTACTACCGCGAGCAACTGAAGGCGTCGCCAAAGGCCATCGACTATCTCAAGCAGCGCGGCCTCACCGGCGAGATCGCAGCACGCTTCGGCATGGGCTACGCGCCGCCGAACGGCCTGCGCGAATCGCCGCTCGACTACAACGACCCGCGCCTGACGGCAGCCGGCCTGCTCAAGGTCGGCGATGACGGCCGCCGCTACGACTATTTCCGCGACCGTGTGATGATCCCGATCATCAACCCGAAGGGCGAGGTGATCGCCTTCGGCGGCCGCATCATCGGCCCTGGCGAACCGAAGTACCTGAACTCGCCGGAAACGCCGCTGTTCGAGAAGGGGCGCGAGCTGTTCGGCCTGCCGCAGGCGCGAGCCGCGCTGCGCGAGACCGACACCGCCATCGTCGTCGAAGGCTACATGGACGTCATCGCGCTCGCCCAGCACGGCGTCGGCAATGCCGTCGCCACACTCGGCACGGCAACCACGGCGACGCACGTGCAGAAACTGCTGCGCCAGGTCGACCGTATCGTGTTCTGCTTCGACGGCGACAACGCCGGTCGCAAGGCCGCCTGGCGCGCACTCGAGAATTCGCTGGAAGCGCTGCCCGAGCAAAAGACAATTGGCTTCGTCTTCCTGCCCGAAACGCACGATCCGGACAGCTACGTACGCGAGTTCGGCAAAGAGGCCTTCAACCGCACCGTGGCGCAGGCAACGCCGCTTTCGGACTTCCTGCTGCGCGAACTAGGGCGCCAGTGCGACCTGACCAGCGCCGAGGGCAAGGCCAAGCTCGTCGCCGATGCCAAGCCACTGCTGCACAAGCTGCAGTCGGCACTGTTGCGCCTGCAGATCGTCAAACGCCTGGCCGAAATCAGCGGCTTCTCACAGGCCGAGGTCGAGCGCCTGTGCGATCTGCGCGCAATCGCCCGCGCGGCGCCGGCGCGAGCGCCACGTCAGTCGCCGGCAGCCACCTTCATGAAGAAACTGATCCGGCTGGTATTGCAGAACCCGGAACTCGCGCTGCGCCTTCCACTGGAGGCGCTGCCGCCCGATCACGCGGAAACGCGCACCCTGCGCCGGCTTGCCGACGCCGTACGCGACGCCGCAGAAGGCGATGACGGCATCCCCGCCTACGCCGCACTGCTTGAACGCCTGCGCCTCGCCGGCGGCGAGGAGGACGACGCACAGTTGCGTGCAGCGGCTTCCGACCTGATGCACGAACCCTTCGCCGAAGACGAGATCGAAGCCGAATTTGCCGGTACCCTCGCCAAATTCGCCCGTGACGCACAGACGGACGAAATCGAGGTTTTGAAAGCAAAAGCGCGCGCCCTTGGCGTCGCCGGCCTGTCCGCGGACGAGAAGGCGCGTTATGTAGCACTGCTTTCGACACGCGGCCGAGCCGCTGGTCAGGGCCAGGAAAGTTAGCTAAGTTGTGATATAATTTGGAGTTTTTCCAACCCGTCATCAATTCCGCCCCGGGCATTCACCCGGATCGGGAACGGAACAGGAACGATCGGACATGGCCAACACAAAAGCCAAAACCCCCGCCCCCGCCGCCAAGCCAAAATCCTCGAAAGCCAAGGAAAAGGCTGCTGCCGAACTGCTCGCCCAAGCCGGCAATCTGTCGCCGGTAGACGTCGAGACGCGCAAGACGCGCCTGAAAAACCTGATCAAGCTCGGCAAGGAGCGCGGCTACCTGACCTACGCCGAGATCAACGACCACCTGCCCGATGACGTCGTCGACGCCGAGCAGATCGAATCGATCATCACCACCTTCAACGACATGGGCATCCAGGTCTTCGACGAGGCGCCTGCCGCGGAAGATCTGCTGATGTCCGACGCAGCGCCGACCGTCGCTGACGACGAGGAGGTCGAGGAAGAGGCTGAACAGGCACTCTCCACCGTCGATTCTGAATTTGGCCGCACCACCGACCCGGTACGCATGTACATGCGTGAAATGGGCTCGGTCGAACTGCTCACGCGCGAGGGCGAGATCGAGATCGCCAAGCGCATCGAGGACGGCCTCAAGCACATGATCCAGGCGATCTCGGCCTGCCCGACGACCATCGCCGAAATTCTCGATGCCGCAGCCAAGATCGAGCGCGACGAGATGCGCATCGATGAACTGATCGACGGCCTCATCGACCCGAACGCGGTCGAGGAGGAAGAACTTGCCGCCGACGAGGATGCGGAGATCGAGGCCGAGGAAGACGAAGAAGAAGAGGACGATGGCGAAGACGGCGGCGGCGCCGCATCCGCTTCGCTGCTTCAGCTGAAAACCGAGGCACTCGAGCGTTTCGCCGTCATCAAGCAGCTTTTTGCAAAGGCGCACAGCGCTCTCGTCAAAAAGGGCTCGCAGGACAAGACCTACCTCAAGCTGCAGCAACAGATCTCCGAGGAACTGCTCTACATCCGCTTTACCTCGCGCACCATCGAGCGCCTGTGCGATTCCGTGCGCGGCATGGTCGAGGAAGCTCGTGGCTGCGAGCGCAAGATCCAGCAGATCTGCGTCGACAAGGTGCACATGCCGCGCCCGCACTTCATCAAGGTGTTCCCCGGCAACGAAATGAACCTCGATTGGGTCGACCACGAGATTGCCGGCAACCCCCGCGGCTACGGCCAGGTACTGACGCGCAACGCACCGGCGATCAAGGAGCAGCAGCAGAGGCTGATCGACCTGCAGACGCGCATTGGCATCCCGCTCAAGGAACTCAAGGACATCAACAAGCAGATGTCCACTGGCGAAGCCAAGGCCCGCCGCGCCAAGCGCGAAATGACCGAAGCCAACCTGCGCCTCGTGATCTCGATCGCCAAGAAGTACACCAACCGCGGCTTGCAGTTCCTCGACCTGATCCAGGAAGGCAACATCGGCCTGATGAAGGCGGTGGACAAGTTCGAATACCGCCGCGGCTACAAGTTCTCGACCTACGCCACGTGGTGGATCCGCCAGGCCATCACGCGCTCGATCGCCGACCAGGCGCGCACCATCCGCATCCCGGTGCACATGATCGAGACGATCAACAAGATGAACCGCATCTCCCGTCAGATCCTGCAGGAAACCGGTGCCGAACCGGACCCGGCGACGCTGGCAAAGAAGATGGAAATGCCGGAAGAGAAGATCCGCAAGATCCTCAAGATCTCGAAGGAGCCAATCTCGATGGAAACGCCGATCGGCGACGACGACGATTCGCATCTGGGCGACTTCATCGAGGACACGGCCACGCTGGCGCCGACCGACGCCGCGCTGTTCTCCAGCCTGCGCTTCATCACCAAGGAAGTGCTCGACACGCTGACGCCGCGCGAAGCGAAAGTGCTGCGCATGCGCTTCGGCATCGAGATGAACACGGACCACACGCTGGAAGAAGTCGGCAAGCAGTTCGACGTCACCCGCGAGCGCATCCGCCAGATCGAAGCGAAGGCCCTGCGCAAGCTGCGCCACCCGAGTCGCTCAGACAAGCTGAAGAGCTTCCTCGACAACGGCAACAGCTGATCGACACGCGAGAACTTTCGGGACTGTAGCTCAGTCGGTTAGAGCAGAGGACTCATAATCCTTTGGTCCAGGGTTCGAGTCCCTGCAGTCCCACCAAAGACAAATCGGGCTGACGAATTTCTCGTCAGCCCGATGTTTTTTTGCGTCCCAAGCTTCAGTAACGGATCGTTTCAACCAGATCCTCAAAGACATCGCGCACCCGTTCGTAGATCGCCGCATTGGCGGAACAGGTGACGAAGAAGTAATCACGTGCGCCACGCAGTATGAAGGCATCGCCCTTGGCGCTGCCCCCCTGGCTGTTCAGCACCGTGCTGTAGCGGATCACCTGCCTGCCGTTGTATTGCCGCAGTTCGGCCGGGCCGAGATCCATCCCCTTGTCGCGCATGCCCTTTGCGATCAACTCGGCCACTTCGGCATGTTCCGCGGACGCGCCCATCCCGGGGGCGCTGGTGACGTCGCACACGGGATGCGTACCACCGATCGGCGTAGCCAGGCGGAGCGAAACGACGGCGGTTGGCGCGCTGCGTTCCGTATCGGTTGCCTGCCAGCGGCCAGCGGCCAACGGCACCCGGATTTCTCCGTTCTGCTTGCCGACGAAAGCACCATCGACGATCTCGCCGCTCATCGCAGGCAGGGCGGCGAGCATACTCGTGCAGGTCAATAGAAACGTCGACAGTCGCATGATGTTCTCATTCCTTTGGATTGGTTGCGCAAATTATAGGGCTGCGTTTCCGCCAGCGCGGCGCAAGGGCGTCAGGCGTTCGTCGTCGTGATGATCGATCAGGATGCGGCGCACCCGATCCTGCCACAACTGACCAAACAGCCGCGCCTCCTCGGCGGAACCCTTTCCCGCCAGCAAGGAGGGCAACAAGGCGCCCATGCGCGGATCGCCAGCGACCGGCGAAAGATCGAGGCTGATATCCACGACTTCACCCGTATCGCGACGCCGGAAACGGATTTCCTCCACACCGGCAACCTCGAAATGCAGCAGGTCGCGGCGCGAGAAGCGCCCCGCCAAGCCCTTGAATCCGCCACCACCTGCCGCACCGGTGAGCAGGGTGGCAACGCTTGCGATGACGCCAGCGACACCATCGCCCAGCGCATCGGAAAATTCGACGGAGACCGCGCCACGCTCCGGCACGGCTTCACCATAGAGCGCACGCATGGCGCGCGTGCTCATCAGCCACGCTCCGGCCACGGTGGGGCACGAGTGACCGGCCAGGCGCACGGCATCGGCGAAACTGTATTCGATCAGGCCACCCTCGGCAGCACCGAGAAAATCGGCGAGCGGGTCGCGCACGACGAAAGTCGGCACTTGTGCGAAGAAGTCGGGAAAGCTCATGTCAGTCCTTGCGCTGGATCAGTTCAATCTTGTAGCCATCGGGGTCCTCGACAAAGGCAATCACCGTCGAGCCATGCTTCATCGGGCCGGCCTCGCGCACCACCTTGCCACCCCGCGCACGAATGGCATCGCACGCCGCCTTGGCATCGGGAACGGCGATCGCGACATGGCCGAAACCGTTGCCAAGATCGTAGGACGGCGTATCCCAGTTATGCGTCAACTCCAGGACAGCGCCCGCGGCTTCGTCGCCGTAGCCAACGAAGGCAAGCGTAAAGCGGCCATCGGGATAGTCCTGTCGGCGCAGCAGGCGCATGCCGAGGACTTCGGTGTAAAAGGAAATCGAGCGGTCGAGATCGCCAACGCGAATCATGGTATGCAGGATGCGCATGTTCATCACCAATGAGGAATGTGGGCAGCAAGGCGCTGTAATTCAACGCGCAGCGCCCGGTAGTCGGGGCAGGCGGACTCCACCAGAGACCAGAAACGCGGCCCGTGGTTCATATGGCGCAGGTGCGCCAGTTCGTGAACGACAACATAGTCGATCACCGTTTCGGGGAAATGAATGAGCCGCCAGTTGAGGCGAATGCCGCTCCTGGTGCTGCAACTGCCCCAGCGGGTGCGCGCGGAGGACAGCGCAAGCGCCGGAACGTCAACACCAACCGCACTCGCCAACGCATGCAGGCGCAACGCAAACAGCTCGCGCGCCCGTTCGCGCAGTGCCTTTTCCAGCTGCGGGCCGGGCGCACTCCCGGCCCGCAGGCAGAGCGTGAGCGTCGCCTCGCCCCATACGGCCCGATTGCTGCCTGTCGCGAGGTGCAGCGTCAGATCGCGGCCGAGATACGGCAGGCGTACTCCATCGGCGAGGGAGAGCGGTTCAGGGCGGCGGCGCGTGCGCCATTCGTCGAGTTTGTCGACCACCCATGCGGCATGCCGGACGATCAGCGCCTCCACTTCGGCAAGCGACGTCCGGCGTGGCGCACCTACGCGCAGGCCACGGTGATCGATCGCCAGACCGATCGTCCGCCGGCTGGCCCGGCGCAACAGGTAGGGAACAATCCGGTCGCCGAGCGCGATGTGCCGCACCTCTTCATCGGCCGCCAGTGGCAGGCCGCCGAGCGGCAGCGCCAACTGACCACTGGCCGGCGTTTCAGGCGGCAAGCGCTTGTTCGCGGGCATCCCGGTAACGGTGTGGCGAAAGGCGACGCATCTCGGCTTCGATCCAGGCCTCGGCACGCGTATTGATTTCGTCCTGCGTCAGCCCGGCTGCGTCGATGGCCGGACCGATGCTGACGACGACATGTCCCGGATGCTTGACCCATGCATTGCGCGGCCAGCATTCGCCGGCGTTGTGCGCCACCGGCACCACCTTGGCGCCAGTCTGCATGGCGAGATAGGCGCCGCCAGGTTTGTAGCGACGAGTTTCACCCGGCGCAACACGCGTTCCCTCGGGGAAGATGATGATCCAGAAGCCGCGCTTGAGCCGGTCTGCCCCCTGCGCAACCACCTGATTGAGCGCCTCGCGACCGGCGGCACGATCGATCGAGATCGACTGCAGCGAGGCCAGTCCCCAGCCGAAGAACGGCAGGCGCAGCAATTCCTTTTTCAGCACGAAGACGCAGTAGGTGCGTTCCGGCACCAGATCCTGCAGCGCCACCGTCTCCCACGCCGACTGATGTTTGGCAAGAATCACCGAAGGCTCGCGCGGCAGATTCTCACGCCCCTGGATTTCATGCGTGATGCCGAGCACGTGCTTGATGAACCACATGAAACCGCGGCGGTAGTACCAGACAATGCGAAAGCGCGGCAATAGCGGACCGAGCATCGCAATGACCAGGACGGTGCCAAAGAGCATCGTCCACACAGAGACAAGCACAAGGAACAGCAGGGAGCGGAAAAGGTGCATCGGCGGGTATCAGGAAAGGAGATCGTCAACCGCGGCGGCGAGATTGTCGAAAACCAGCGTATCGTCCGGAAGACCGCCTTCCGCCTGCGTCTTCTTCCCCTTGCCGGTAAGCACCAGCATCGGCAGCGCACCGGAAGCCTCGGCGGCCTGCAGGTCGCGCAACGAATCGCCGATCGCCGGCACACTGGTCAGGTCGATGTTGTAACAGGCAGCGATACGTTCGAACATGCCGGGTTTCGGCTTCCGGCAATCGCACTTGGCGTCGGCGGCGTGCGGGCAGTAGAACACGGCATCGATGCGGCCGCCGGCCGCGGCGATCGTTTTGTGCATCTTTTCGTGAATGGCGTTGAGCGTATCCATTTCGAACAGACCGCGACCGACACCCGATTGATTGGTCGCGACGACCACGCGATAGCCGGCCTGATTCAGCCGCGCGATCGCCTCCGGGCTGCCGGGGATCGGCTTCCACTCCGCCGGTGACTTGATGTACTGGTCGGAGTCGAAGTTGATGACGCCGTCGCGGTCGAGGATGATGAGTTTCATACCGCCAGCTTCGAGATATCGGCCACTGCGTTCAGTTGTTCGTGCAGCGACTTGAGCAAGCCGAGGCGGTTGGCACGCACCAGTGGCTCCTCGGTGTTGACCATCACTTCGTCGAAGAAGCGGTCGACCTCGGCGCGCACGCCAGCAAGTGCGATCAGCGCATCGGCATAGTCTCGGTTGGCGACGTGCGATTTCACCAGCGGCGCGAGTTGCACGACGCGCTCGAACAGGGCCTTCTCGGCGGCTTCCTGCAGCAGCGAGACATCCGGGTCAGGAATGGCGCCTTCGGCTTTCTTGAGGATGTTGCCGATGCGCTTGTTGGCGGCAGCCAGCGCCTGCGCCGCATCGTGCGCGAGGAATTGCTGCACGGCCTGCAGCTTGGCGGGCACCAGGTCGATGCGCGTCGGGCGCTGCGCCAATACGGCCTCGACAACGTCCTGGCCGTGACCGGCATCACGCAGGTAGCCACGCAGACGGTCGAGCATGAAGTCGTGCAGTTGGCTCTCGAAACCGGCTGCGGAAAGCATGCCTGCCGGGAAGGCCTGCGCGGCCGCGGCGATGAGCTCGCCGAGATCGAGCGGCAGCGGTTTTTCCATGAGGATGCGCAGCACGCCGAGGGACGCGCGGCGCAGGCCGAAGGGATCCTTGTCGCCGGTCGGCACCTGGCCGATGCCGAAGAAACCGGCCAGGGCATCCAGCTTGTCGGCGATCGCCACCGAACACGAGATGTTGCTCTCCGGCAGCAGGTCGCCGGCGAAGCGCGGGCGGTAATGATGATCCATCGCTTCCGCAACATCGGGCTTGGCGCCTTCGTGCTGCGCGTAATAGCGGCCCATGATGCCCTGCAGTTCCGGGAATTCGCCGACCATGTCGGTGAGCAGGTCGACCTTGCACAGCAGGCCGGCGTTGCGCGCCAGGTTCGCATCGGCCCCGAGCTTGCCGGCAACGAACGCCGCGACAGTCGCCATGCGCTGCGCGCGATCGCCGAGCGAACCGAGCTTGTTGTGATAGACGACCGAGCCGAGCTTCATCGCGCGCGACACGAAACCGTTCTTCTTGTCCTGCTCGAAGAAGAAGCGGGCATCCGACAGGCGCGGCCGCACGACGCGGGCGTTGCCGGTGACGATGTTGGTCGGGTCGGCGACCGCCATGTTGGAGACGATCAGGAAGCGGTTCTGCAGCTTGCCGGCGGCGTCGAAGAGCGGGAAATATTTCTGGTTCGCCTGCATCGTCAGGATCAGGCATTCCTGCGGCACTTCGAGGTATTCCGATTCGAACTCGCTGACGTAGATCACCGGCCACTCGACCAGTGCCGTCACTTCGTCGAGCAGCGCATCAAGCAGCTTGACCTGGGCGCCGAGTTCGTCGGCCTTGGCCTGCAGCGCCTTGGCGATGATCTCGCGACGACGGGCGAAGGCGGCGACGACCTTGCCGGCCGACTCCAGCTTGCTCTCGTATTCATCGGCCGAAGCCAGCACGATGGTGCCGTCGGAGAGGAAACGGTGGCCGAGCGTGGTATTTCCGCTCGTCAGGCCGAGCGCCTCACCCGCCACGACGTGCTCGCCGTGCAGCATGACGAGGCCATGCACCGGACGCACGAACTGCACGTCGGAATCGCCCCAGCGCATCACCTTCGGGATCGGCAGTTTCTTCAGCGCATCGCCGACGATGCCGCCGAGCACGTCTTCGAGCTTGACGCCCTTGACGGTGGCTTCGTAGAAGAAGGTCTCGGACTTGCCGTCCATGCGCTTCTCGAACTTTGCGATCTCGGAAGCCGGGATGCCTTTGGCCTCCAGCTTCTTCAGCAGCGCCGGGCTCGGGTTGCCGGCAGCATCGAGCGCCACGGACACCGGCATGATCTTCTCGTGCACCTTCGCGTCCGGCGCCACAACGAGCACCTGCGGAATCTGCACCGCAAGCCGGCGCGGCGTCGCGAACCACTTGTAGTCGCCCCCGGCTTGCACCAGGTTGCGGTCAGCGAGGCCGGCATGGACGCCAGCGGCAAAGACTTCACCGAGTCTGGAGAGCGCCTTCGGCGGCAGTTCCTCGGTACGGAGTTCGACGAGCAGGGTCTTGTTCATTATTTGCTCTCCCCATTCTTGACCATGGGGAAGCCGAGGGCTTCACGCGAGTTGTAGTAGGCCTGTGCGACTTCGCGCGCCAGCGCACGGACGCGGCCGATGTAGGCGGCGCGCTCGGTGACCGAGATGGCGCCGCGGGCGTCGAGCAGGTTGAAAGTATGCGAACACTTCATCACCTGCTCGAAGGCCGGCAGCGCGAGGTTGGCCGCCATCAGGCGCTTCGCTTCCGATTCGTGTTCGCCGAAGTGGCGGAACAGGATCTCGACGTTGGAGTGCTCGAAGTTGTACTTCGACTGCTCGACCTCGTTCTGGTGATAGACGTCGCCGTAAGTGATGCGGTAGCCCGGACCTTCGGCCCAGACCAGGTCGTAGACGTTCTCGACGCCCTGCAGGTACATCGCCAGGCGTTCGAGGCCGTAGGTGATCTCGCCCAACACCGGCTTGCAGGTCAGCGAGCCGACTTCCTGGAAGTAGGTAAACTGCGTCACTTCCATGCCGTCCAGCCACACTTCCCAGCCGAGACCCCAGGCACCGAGCGTCGGCGATTCCCAGTCGTCCTCGACGAAGCGGATGTCGTGTTCCTTGAGGTTGATGCCCAGCGCTTCCAGCGACTGCAGGTAGAGCTCCTGAATGTTCAGCGGCGACGGCTTCAGCACCACCTGATACTGGTAGTAATGCTGCAGGCGGTTCGGGTTCTCGCCGTAGCGGCCGTCCTTCGGCCGGCGCGAAGGCTGCACGTAGGCGGCATTCCACGGCTCCGGGCCGATCGCGCGCAGGAAGGTGGCGGTGTGAAAGGTACCGGCACCGACTTCGATATCGTAGGGCTGCAGCAGCGCGCAGCCCTGTTTATCCCAGAACTGCTGCAGACGCAGGATGACTTCCTGGAAGGTTGGCATAAATCGACTCTCGGGGACTTTCAGGGAATTTCAAAAGGGTTGATTTTACTGGGTTTGCCGACTTTTGCGGGTGAACGCGACGACAGCCAGCACGATCAACGCCAGTATCAGCACACTCGGGTTCCCCCAGCGAACATAGGGGGTCGTACCCGCGTGACCCTGCACTTCCGCAAGCAGCGCATCGCGCGTGAAGGGCGCGAGCACCGATTGCACCGTACCGTCCGGCAACACGACGGCGGTCATGCCGGTATTGGTGGCGCGCAGCATCGGCCGCCCGGTTTCGAGCGCGCGCATCTGCGCGATCTGCAGGTGCTGCGGTTGCGCCAGCGAATCGCCGAACCAGGCGGTATTGGAGAGGTTAACAAGCAGCGTCGCCGCGGGCAGCGCACGGATGATTTCGTCGCCGAACAGATCTTCGTAGCAGATATTCACTGCCACTTTCTGGCCGGCAATTTCGAGCGGCGACTGGCGATCCGGCCCGGGCATGAAATTGCCCATCGGGATGCGCATCAGGTCGAGGAACCACTGGAAACCCGGTGGCACGAACTCGCCGAAAGGAACCAGGTGCGATTTGGCGTAAAGCTGGGTGGGCGAATCGCCCACGCTGACGGCGGCGTTCGCATAGCGTTCGCCATCGCCAACCGCAATGCCGAAGAGGATGTCGCCGCGTTGCGCGGTCGCATGATCGAGCAAAGTTTCGAGGGTGGGGCGCGGCAGGCTGTCGAGGAAGGTCGGAATCGCCGTTTCCGGCAGCACGGTCAGCGTCGCCGGGTGTGCACGCATCAACTCGCCGTAGATCGTCAGCGACTCGCCGAGTTTTTCCGGGCGCCATTTCAGGTCCTGCGGAACATTGCCCTGCAGCAAGGCAACGCGCAGGGGAGCGCCGTGCGGCTCGCTCCAGCGCTGCTCCCCGAGGCCGGCGCCGAGCATCAGCAGCGCCAGCGCTGTGAGCATCGGAGCGGTGCCGCAGGCAAGACGCCCGGCGCCGGCACAGGGCACCGCGAACCAGCGGCGCAGCAACTCGGCGAAGGCAGCGCCGAGCAGCGCAACCGCAAGCGAAACACCGTAAACGCCGAGCAGCGGCGCAAAGCCCGCCAGCGGGCTGGGCGGCGTCTGCGAGTAACCGAGCGCGAGCCAGGGAAAGCCGGTGAACAGCCAGCCGCGCAGCCATTCACTGAGTGCCCACAGCGCTGCGAAGCATGCCGCATCGGGGAAGAAGCGGTTGCGGCGCAGGCGAACGAAGAGCGCGCCGGCCAGCGCCGGAAACACGGCGAGATAGGCGCAGAAGAGAATCGTGGCAAATGCAGCCAGCGGTGGCGACATGCCGCCGAAAACGGACATGCTGACATAGACCCATGAGGTGCCCGTCAGAAAGTAGCCAAGACCGAACGCGAGACCGAGCAGAAAACCTGCACGTACCGTGGCGGCGCGCAGTTGCAACCAGTAGAGTCCGCCGGCAACCAGCCAGGCAAGCGGAACCATGGCGAACGGCGCAAAGGCAAGAACGCCTGCCGCACCGAGTGCCGCAGCCGCGAACAGGGGCAGGCAGCGGGTAACGGTCCTCACGCGCCCGGGGTGCCGTGGCGCTCGACGGGAGCCGCGACGAGCAGCGTATAAAGACGGCGGCTATCCGCGCGCAAAACGCGCACCTGCATCCCGCCAAGTTCGACCGTTTCGTTGCGTTTCGGTACACGACCGAGCTGGCTGAGGATCAGGCCACCGACGGTATCAGCACTCTCATCCGACAGCGAGCAGCCGAAGGCGGCGTTGAAATCGGCAATCTCCGTTTGTGCCTTGACCCGGTAGCGCCCGGATTTGTCGAGGCGGATATTGTCTTCGGCCTCGTCAAAATCGTATTCGTCCTCGATATCGCCAACGATCTGTTCAAGCACGTCCTCGATCGTTACCAGGCCGGCGACACCGCCGTGCTCATCGATCACGATCGCCATGTGGTTGCGCGAGACACGAAATTCGCGCAGGAGCACGTTGAGACGCTTCGACTCCGGAATGAATACGACGGGGCGCAGCCAGATGCGGGGGTCAAAGGATGGATCAGTCTGCAGGCGCAGCAGATCCTTTGCCAGCAGAACGCCGACCACGTTGTCGCGATCGCCGTCGTACACCGGAAAGCGGGAGTGCGCAGCGGCAACCACGCGACGCAGGATATCCTCGGCAGAATCACTGACGTCGAGCATGTCCATCTGCGCACGCGGCACCATCACGTCGCGCACGGCGGTTTCGGAAGCCGACAGGGCGCCCTCGGTGATCGACAAGGCATCGGCATCGAGCAGGTTGCGCTCGCAGGCGGAGTGGAGCAACTGGATCAGCTGTTCGCGGTCTTCGGGTTCGCGCAACAGCAGGGCCGACAGGCGCTCGAAAAACCCGGGTTTGTGGCTGGAATCTTCCATGCGGATTATCGGTACGGATCGGAATACCCGAGTCCGGCCAGAATCTCCCTTTCTTTCTCTTCCATGCACTCGGCGTCTGCGACGGAGGTTTCGTGGTCGTATCCCTGCAGATGCAGCATGCCGTGCACGATCAGGTGGGCATGGTGCGCCTCGGCAGTCTTGCCCTGTGCCTTCGCCTCGGTGGCGACGACCGGCGCGCAGATGACCAGATCGCCTACCGTCAGCGGCTCCGCTTCATAGACGAAGGAGAGCACATTGGTCGCGTAGTCCTTGCCGCGATAATCGCGGTTGAGCGCGCGCCCTTCGTCGGTATCGACATAGCGCACCGTCACCTGGCCGCCGCCGGCAAGCGCCGCGCGCGCCCAGGCGCGAATCTGCGGCCGCGATGGTATGTCGTTTTCGTTACAAGCGTATTGCACCGACAGGTTGAGGCGGCGCGAAGACTTCATTTGCCCGACTCCAGCTGCTTGAGATGCGCCTCGTAGGCCGCCACGATGCGCGCGACCAGCGGATGACGGACGACATCTTCGGCTCCGAACTCGGTGAACGCGATACCGCGCACCTCGCCGAGAATACGCCGCGCTTCGATGAGGCCGCTCTTCTGTCCCTTGGGCAGATCGATCTGCGTTACGTCGCCGGTAATCACCGCTTTGGCACCGATGCCGATGCGGGTAAGGAACATCTTCATCTGCTCCGGCGTCGTGTTCTGCGCTTCGTCGAGGATGATGAAGGCGTGGTTCAGCGTACGGCCGCGCATGTAGGCGAGCGGCGCGATCTCGATCGCCTGCTTCTCCAGCATCTTCATCACGCGATCGAAACCCATCAGGTCGTAGAGCGCATCGTAGAGCGGGCGCAGGTAGGGGTCGACCTTCTGCGCGAGATCGCCGGGGAGAAAGCCGAGGCGCTCGCCGGCTTCGACCGCCGGCCGTGTCAGCACGATGCGCGAAACCAGTTCGCGTTCCAGCGCATCGACTGCGCAGGCCACCGCCAGATAGGTCTTGCCGGTGCCGGCTGGGCCGATACCGAAGGTGATGTCGTGTTCGAGGATGTTCTTGAGGTACTCGATCTGCCGTGGCGTGCGACCGTGCAGTTCGGTCTTCCTCGTCATCAGCGCCGGCGCCTGGCCGCCGTGTGCGGCGGCTATGCCGCGCACCGGACGATTGAGCAGTTCGATCAGCCCGAGCTGGATTTCATCGACCGAAAGCGATTCGCCGGCCTTGCCGTAGAAGTGCTGCAGCGCGTCGCTGCCGCGCGATGCTGCGTCCGAAGTACCGTGGATCGTGAAGCGCTCACCACGGCGGGCGATGGTCACGTCGAGCGCCGTTTCGATCTGGCGCAGGTTCTCGTCAAGCGCGCCGCACAGGTTGGCGAGGCGCGCGTTGTCGACCGGCGACAGCAGCAGCTCGACCGGCCGCCGGCGCGAGGAGGGTTTGACCGGCGCCTTAGCTTTCACGGATGACGATCTCGCCGCGCAGCGAATGCGGCAGCGCCGCTGTGATGCGCAGGTCGGCGAAGCTGTGAATCAGTCGAGGGTTGCCGACGAAATTGACGATGCGGTTGTTGTCGGTGCGCCCGGCAAGCTCGGCATCGTTCTTCTTCGAGACGCCTTCGATGAGCACGCGCTGCACGCTGCCGACCATCGCCGCGCTAACCGCTCCAGCCAGTTCCTCGATGCGCTTCTGCAGGCGCATCAAGCGCGCCGTTTTCACGTCGGCCGGCGTGTCATCCGCGAGTTCGGCCGCCGGCGTCCCGGGGCGAGTGCTGTAGATGAACGAGAACGAGGCATCGAAGCCGACGTCGTCGATCAGCTTCATCGTCTTTTCAAAGTCAGCCTCTGTCTCGCCAGGAAAGCCGACGATGAAATCGGTCGACAGCGAAATGTCGGGGCGCACCGCGCGCAGCTTGCGGATGATCGACTTGTATTCGAGCGTCGTGTAGTTGCGCTTCATCGCGGCGAGGATGCGATCCGAACCCGATTGCACCGGCAGGTGCAGATGCGAGACGAGCTTGGGCACCTTCGCGTAGGTGTCGATCAGGCGCTGCGTCATCTCGCGCGGGTGCGAGGTCGTGTAGCGAATGCGCTCGATGCCGGGAACCTCGGCGATGTATTCGATCAGCAGCGCCAGATCAGCAATTTCACTGCTGCCGGCCATCGCGCCGCGGTAGGCGTTTACGTTCTGACCAAGCAAGGTGACTTCCTTGACGCCCTGATCGGCCAACCCGGCAACCTCGGTGAGCACATCCTCGAACGGGCGCGAGACTTCCTCGCCGCGCGTGTAGGGCACGATGCAGAAGGTGCAGAACTTCGAGCAGCCTTCCATGATCGAGACGAAGGCCGCCGCTCCCTCGACCTTCGCCGGCGGCATGGCATCGAATTTCTCGATCTCGGGAAAGGAGATGTCGACCGCCGCTTTGCCCTTCTCGCGTCGCTCGGCGATCAGTTGCGGCAGGCGGTGCAGCGTCTGCGGCCCGAAGACGACATCGACGTAAGGTGCGCGGGCGACGATCGCAGCGCCCTCCTGACTGGCGACGCAACCGCCGACGCCGATGACGAGGTTCGGGTTCGTCTGCTTCAGATGACGAACCCGACCAAGGTCGTGGAAGACCTTCTCCTGCGCCTTCTCGCGCACCGAGCAGGTGTTGAAGATGATGATGTCGGCGTCCTCGGGCGTGTCGGTCTTGACGACACCTTCGGCAGCGTGGAGTACGTCGGCCATCTTGTCCGAATCGTACTCGTTCATCTGGCACCCGAAGGTGCGGATGAAGAGCTTCTTGGGCATTGCGGGAATTCTTCGGGAGGGTTTACTTGGCGGCGATTTCCGCTTGCGTCAGCAGCCAGATACGGAAAACAGAGCCGCTGCCGTCGAGTTGATAGCGAACGGGAATCTTGGCCTGAATCGTCATCGGCATCACGATCAGATTCTGCTGATTGCGAATCTGCATGCCCGGCGCGCGCGGGTATGTCTTGCTGCCAATGGTAATTTCCATCAAGCCGTTGATCGGCTGCAACTCGCCGATTGCAGTTCCGTCCGGGAATGCGCGTCCGCTAACCACACCCAACTCGGGAGCCGGCGGCGGCGCGTAAACTGCGTTCTCCATTGCAGCATTAACGGCTTGGCCGATAACGCTGTTCAACATCGACATGAGAATTGCGGGAACTGGCATGGAATCAATTATATACGACAGAGTGCCAAGGCAAACGGAAACTTGACCGCCGGCAACGCCCCCCCTATAATCCGACCCCTTTCCCGGTGATGTAGCTCAGACGGTTAGAGCGATGGATTCATAACCCATAGGTCGGCGGTTCGATTCCGCCCATCACCACCAGGACACAGGCGGCCCGCAGCGATGCGGGCCGCTGCCGTTTACGGCGGCGGTTACGTTCGGTCACACGAAACACACGCGACCGCCACAGACGTGCGGCACGCTGATCGGCAGAATGGATTCGCTGCGTTGCAACGGTGACCCCCTCCTCTACCGATTGGCATCTGCGCAGCAAACGGCTCGCCAGCGACTCCCTCCGCTCGCGGGCCGTTACCTTTTCTGTCTCCGCAAAAAACGAAGGCCGCCCGCAGGCGGCCCTCTGTGAAGCAATCCCCTGATTACTTCTTCTTCTTCGCGACTGCGGCCTTGAACGAAGCGCCGGCCGAGAACTTCGGCACGGTGGTCGCCGGGATCTTGATCGCGGCGCCGGTCTTCGGGTTCTTGCCGGTGCGAGCGGCACGCTTGGCCGACTTGAAGGAACCGAAACCAACGAGCGTCACGCTGTCGCCCTTGGAAACGGCAGTGGTGATGGCGGCGACGGCGGCGTCGAGCGCGCGACCGGCAGCAGCCTTGCTGATGTCAGCACCAGCAGCCATGGCATCGATAAGTTCGCTTTTGTTCATGCAGTGTCTCCTACGAGTGTGTGTTGACGGAAGGCGGTAGCCGCGTGTGATTGTGTCATAGGCTTTTTCCAAGCGCTACAACTTTTTTAAACTTTTTTCCGGCGCAAGCCTTGTGTGTCAATGCTTCCCACCCAGTCCGAGATAAGCTTCGATGACGCGCGGGTCGTTTTCCAGTTCGCGGCTCGGGCCTTCGAGCGAGACTTCGCCGGTTTCGAGGACATAGCCGAAATCCGCAACCTGCAAGGCTGCGCGGGCATTCTGCTCGACCAGCAGCACCGATACGCCCATCTCGCGCAGACTGGCCACAACCCGGAAAATCTCGCGGATGATCAGCGGCGCCAGGCCCAGACTGGGTTCGTCGAGCATCAGCAACTTGGGCTTCGCCATCAGCGCCCGCCCCATGGCCAGCATCTGCCGCTCGCCGCCGGAAAGCGTGCCGGCCATCTGCGCCGCCCGCTCCCTGAGGCGAGGGAAGATGCCATAGACCTCATTCATGGTGCCATCGAAATCCCTGTCGCCACGGCGATAGCGATCGAAGGCGCCGAGCAGCAGGTTGTCGGCGACGCTCATGTCGGCGAACAGCTCGCGCTTTTCGGGGACCAGCGTAAGCCCGAACCCAACGCGCTCCTCGACTTCGACATCGTTGCCCAGTGTGCGGCCGAGATAAACGACTTCGCCCTGCCCCGGCAGCAAGCCCATCAGGGATGAAAGGAGCGTTGTCTTGCCGGCGCCGTTGGGACCGATCACGGTCACAATCTCGCCTTCGCGAATGGTCAGGCTGACCTTGTGCAACGCCTCGACCTTGCCGTAGGAAACGGATAGATCCTTCGCCTCCAGCAATACGGGACGCGCGCTCATTCGACACCTCCCAGATATGCCTGCAGCACCTTGGGGTCTTCCTGAATCTGCCGCGGCAAGCCCTCGGCCAACTTCTCGCCAAACTCCATGACCACGATACGGTCGGCGAGCCCCATCACGAAATCCATGTCGTGCTCCACCAGCAGGATGCCCATGCCTTCACCGCGAAGCTTTCTGAGTAACTCGGCCAGGGATTGTTTTTCGAGATAGCGCAGGCCGGCCGCCGGCTCGTCGAGCAGCAGCAGGCAAGGGTCGGCAGCGAGCGCGCGGGCGATCTCTACGATGCGCTGCTTGCCCAGCGGCAGGCTGCCAGCGGCATCGAACATGTGTTCGGCAAGGCCGACGCGCTCGATTTGCCGGGCGGCTTCGGCGCGCAGGCGGCGCTCCTCGTCACGGTCGAGGCGGCACGAGGCATGCACAAAATGCCGGCTGCCGCGCAGATGCGCACCGATGGCGACGTTGTCGAGCACGCTCATCGTCGGAAGCAGGCGTACGTGCTGGAAGGTCCGGCTCATGCCACGGCGGGCAATCTCGCGCGACGCGAGCCCATCGACGCGTTGGCCGAGAAAACGTACCTCGCCCTCGGTCGGCGGATTCACGCCGGAAACGCAATTGAACATGGTGCTCTTGCCAGCGCCGTTCGGCCCGATCAGCGCCATCACTTCGCCGGCGCGCACACTGAAGCTGACCGAATTGTTGGCCGTCAGCCCACCGAAACGCTTGGTCACCTGCTGCACATCGAGAATCGTGTCGCCGACTGCCGGTCGCTCGCGCCGGGGCAAGGCATCCGCCGCCTCGACCGCGTTTGCACGGACGGCCATCGGCAGCCGCTTTTCAACCAGGCGCACGATGACTGGCCACAGGCCGTCACGCGCCCGGTGCAGCACGAAGATCATCACCAGCCCGAACACGATGACCTCGAAGTTTCCGGATTGCCCGAGCAATTTCGGCAGCAGATCCTGCAGCCATTGCTTGAGGATGGTGATCAGGCCAGCGCCGAGCAGCGCCCCCCAGACATGGCCGACACCGCCGATCACCGCCATGAACAGATACTCGATGCCCTGCGTCAGCGAGAACGGCGTCGGATTCACGAAGCGCTGCAGGTGCGCGTACAGCCAGCCGGACACGCAGGCGAACTGCGCGGCAATGGTAAAGATGACAATCTTGTACCAGGCCGTATTCACCCCCATCGCCTCGGCCATCACCACGCCGCCCTTCAGCGCACGGATGGCGCGGCCGTCACGCGAGTCGAGCAGGTTCTGCGTCGCCACCACGCCCAGCATCAACGCGATCCAGATCAGGTAGTAGAACTCGCGACCGCTCTTCAATTCCATGCCGCCGAGCGAAACCGGCGGAATTCCGCCGAGGCCGGTATGGCCGCCAAAGGCCTCGATGTTGCCGAACAGGAAATACAGGCTGATGCCCCACGCGATGGTGCCTAGCGGCAGGTAGTGCCCGCCCATGCGCAAGGTGATGAAGCCGAGGAAGAGTGCCACGACCGTCGTCGTCGCAACGGCAACAAGCAGGGTCAGCCACGGGCTCCAGCCAAAGGCGGTAGTCAGCCAGGCCGTCGCGTAGGCGCCGACACCGACGAAGGCCGCCTGTCCGAAACTGGTGAGGCCGCCAACACCGGTGAGCAATACCAGCCCGAGCGCCACCAGCGCATAAAGCCCGAGGTAATTGAGCAGCGTCACATAGAACTCGGCCGATTCCGGAAGCACCACCGGCAGCAGCGCGAGCGCGATCACGAAGAGGGGAAGAAGGAGACGACGCATCATTCTTCCTCCTCCGAATGATGCGAGGTCAATGAGCGCCACAGCAACACCGGAATGATCAGCGTGAATACGATCACCTCCTTGTAGGCGCTGGCCCAGAACGACGAGTACGACTCAAGGAAACCGACCAGGAGCGCACCGGCCGCAGCGAGCGGGTAGCTCACCAGCCCGCCGATGATGGCGCCGACGAAACCCTTCAGTCCGATCAGGAAGCCGGAATCGTAATAGAGGGTAGTGATCGGCGAGATCAGGATTCCCGAAAAGGCGCCGATCAGCGCCGCCAGTGTGAACGAGAGCTTGCCGGCCATGGTCGTCGAGATGCCCATCAGGCGCGCGCCGGTACGGTTCAGCGCCGTCGCCCGCAGCGCCTTGCCATACAAGGTGCGGCCGAAGAAGGCGTAGAGGGCAAGGATGAGCAGCGCCGAAATCGCCAGAATCCACAGCGTCTGATACTGCAGCGTCACCGCCCCCAGTTCGAGCGAGCCCTCGCTGAAGGCCGGCGTGCGCGTTCCCTCGGCGCCGAAGAACAGCAACCCGAGACCGATCAGCACGACGTGGACGGCCACCGAAACGATGAGCAGGATCAGCACCGGCGCCTCGGCGATCGGCTGGTAGGCAAGGCGATACAGCATCGGCCCGAGCGGCACCACGATGCACAGCGTCAGCGCGATCTGCGCGATCAGCGACAGTCCGGCAGTCTCCACATGCGCAAGAAGCGCCCAGAGCAACAACGGGATGCCGAGGTTCAAGGCCAGCATGCGCGGCAAGCGACGCATGGCGCCATGGCGCAGTGCGATCGCGCCGTCGACCGCCACGACAACAGCCCCGAGAGCAACGACCATCCACAGCGTGGCCGGCAGCTTGCCGGCCTGCAGGGCCGCCAGCGTCAGCGCACCATAGGCGACGAACTCCCCTTGCGGAATGAAGATGACGCGCGTCACGGCAAACACCAGCACCAGCGCCAGCGCCAGCAGCGCGTAGATGGCGCCGTTGGTCAGTCCATCCTGACCGAGCAGCAATGCAATCTGGAAATCCATTCAGGAACGATCCGGGCATTCCGGCCGCAGGCCGGACATCGCTGCGGCGGAGCCGGGAGGCCCCGCCGCGTTGTTTCAGTTTCTTATTTGACGAGCTTCCAGCCGCCGTTCTCGATCTTAACCATGACGCGGGCGCGCTGGTCGAAGCCGAGGTGGTCGGTCGGGCTCATATTGAACACGCCATGCGCCACCGGCAGGTTCTGTACACCTTCCAGCGCATCGCGCAGCGCCGCGCGGAACTCCTTGGTACCCGGCTTCGCCTTCTTCAGCGCCGCCGGCACGGCGGCTTCGAGCAGCTTGAAGGCATCCCAGGCGTGCGCGCCAAAGGTGGAAACGCTGCCCTTGCCGTGCGCGGCCTCATACTTTTGCACATACTCCTGCGCCGACTTTTTCACCGGATTGTCGGCCGGCAACTGGTCGGCCACCAGCACCGGCCCCGCCGGCAGGAAAGTGCCTTCGCAGTCCTTGCCGCAAACGCGCAGGAAGTCATTGTTGGCAACACCGTGCGTCTGATAGATGACGCCCTTGAAGCCCTTCTCCTTCAGTGCCTTCTGCGGCAGAGCGGCCGGCGTGCCGGCACCGCCGATCAGCACTGCGTCCGGCTTGGCTGCGATGATCTTCAGCACCTGGCCGGTCACCGAGGTATCGGCACGGTTGAAACGCTCATTGGCAACAATCTCGATCTTGCGCGCCTGCGCGACGCCGGCGAACTCGTTCGCCCAGCCTTCGCCATAGGCGTCGGAGAAACCGATGTAGGCCACGCGCTTCACATTGGCGTTGCTCATGTGTTCGGTGATGGCGGTCGACATCTGCGCATCGTTCTGGGGGGTCTTGTAAACCCAGCGACGCTTGGCATCGACCGGATCGACGATGGCGCGCGAGGCCGCCATCGAAATCATCGGCGTCTCGGATTCGGCGGCGACGTCGATCATCGCCAGCGAGGCCGGCGTGATGGTCGAGCCGACGATCACATCGACTTTTTCTTCGGAAACGAATTTCTTCGCGTTCTTCACGGCCGTGGTCGTGTCGGACGCGTCGTCGAGCAGCACGATCTTCACCTTCTGGCCGGCGATGGTCTGCGGCACCAGCGCGATGGTGTTCTTTTCCGGAATGCCGAGCGATGCCGCCGGGCCGGTGGCCGAGACGGTCACGCCGACGGTGATGTCGGCCAGCGCGGCGGTGGCGGAAAACGCCAGCAGCATCGCGGCGGCCAGCTTGCCATGTTTCAGTCCTTTATCAATTCCCGTATTCATTCTTTGTCTCCTCCATGAAAAAACACTGATCAGGACGCGGACACCTACTCCGCATCCGGTTGATTCTCGGGCGCTGCCGCCGCAAAAGCTGGAAGGGTACGACACTCCGCGTCGATACGCACTACCGTCGGCACATGATCGAGGCGGCAGGCGAAGCGACGGGCATTGAAAACCTGCGGTACCAGACAGCAGTCGGCCAGTGTCGGGTGCTCGCCATGGCAGAACCTGCCGGTCGCGGAATGGCCGGCCAGCCGGGCCTCCACGGCCGCCAGGCCAAGCTCGACCCAGTGCCGGTACCAGGCCATCTTCTGCTCTTCGGAAAGTCCGAGCTGCCCGGTCAGGTATTTCAGCACGCGCAGGTTGTTGATCGGATGGATCTCGCAGGCGATGTCGAGCGCGATCGCGCGCACCCGTGCCCGCGCCGCCGGATCGGGCGGCAGCAGGGGCGGATACGGGTAGGCCTCGTCGAGATATTCCATGATCGCCAGCGACTGCGACAGCGTCAGGTCACGATCGGCGAGCGCCGGAATGGCGCCGGCCGGATTGACGCGCCGGTAGTCCTCTTTCAGGTGCTCGCCGCCATCCTTCACCAGATGCACCGGAATCGCCTCGTAGGCGAGGTTCTTCAGGTTCAGTGCGATGCGCACCCGGTAGGCGGCCGAACTGCGAAAGTAGGTATACAGCTTGAGCATGCTCAGGCGCTCACCGGGCAAGGCGCGACCTGCTGGTCGATGGCGCCGAAGATGCTATTGCCGCCGGCATCGAACATCTCGATGCGTACCCGGTCGCCGAAGCGCATGAAGGGCGTCGTCGGCTTGCCGTCGGCAATCGTTTCGAGGCAGCGCTTCTCGGCGAGACAACCCGACCCGGTACTGCGGTCGACGTTCGAGACGGTGCCGGAACCGACGATCGAACCGGCCTCCAGCTCGCGCGTCTTTGCCACATGCGCGATCAGCTGGCCGAAATCGAAGGTCATGTCGACGCCGGCGTTGGGCCGGCCGAACAGTTCGTTATTGAGATGCACGACCAGCGGCAGATGCACCTTGCCGCCCTCCCAGGCGGAACCGAGCTCATCGGGGGTCACCGCCACCGGCGAGAAGGCCGAGGCCGGCTTCGACTGGAAGAAGCCGAAGCCCTTGGCCAGTTCGGCGGGAATCAGGTTCCTGAGCGACACATCGTTCACCAGCATCAGCAGGCGGATGTGGCGGCGGCACTCGGCGGGCGTGGCGCCCATCGGCACGTCGCCGGTGACGACGGCTACCTCGGCCTCGAAGTCGATGCCCCAGGCTTCGTCCTTCGCCCGGATCGGATCGCGCGGGCCGACGAAGGAATCGGAACCGCCCTGATACATCAGCGGGTCGCTCCAGAACTCCGCCGGCATGTCGGCGCCACGCGCCTTGCGCACGAGCTCGACGTGATTCACATAGGCCGATCCGTCGACCCACTGGTAAGCGCGCGGCAGCGGACTGTGACAGGCCGCCGGATCGAAGGGTTCGGCGTGGCGCGCTGCATTGTTGCTGAGCGCGGCGTAGACCTCGGCAAGCTGCGGCGCGATCGCGTCCCAATCGTCGAGCGCGGCTTGCAGCGTGCGGGCGATGGCCGGCACTGGCTGGCACAAGGTCAGGTCGCGGCTGACCACGACCAGCGTGCCGTCGCGTCCGCCTTGTTTGAGGGTTGCGAGTTTCATTGCCTGTTTTCGTCTCCAGCACCGCTCATGGTTCGATACGGTCGCTATGCGACCTACTCACCACGAACGGGGTTTTCGGCCTGTGCTCGGCCCGTTCGCCCTGAGTAGCCTGCGCAGCAGGCGTATCGAACGGCCGCTTATTCCCCGGCATAGCTGCCATCGTGCATCCAGCGCGCATGCTGCGGCGCCTGCTTCGTTCCGGCCCACTCGTTCAACATGTCCCATTTCACGTCGTCGAGCATTTTCGCCATTTTCGGCGTGCCGGTGTTGGCGGCGAGTTCGAGGCGATGGCCGCTCGGATCGAAGAAGTAGATCGACTTGAAAATCGTATGGTCGGTCGGCCCGACCACGTCGATGCCGTCGGCTTCCAGCCTGGCCTTCACTTCCAGCAGCGTATCGACCGAATCGACCTCCAGCGCCAGATGCTGCGTCCACACCGGCGTGTTCGGGTCGCGGCCCATCGGCGGCTTGGTCGGCAGTTCGAAGAAGGCGAGCACGTTGCCGCCGCCGGCATCGAGAAAGATGTGCATGTACGGGTCGGGTTCCTTCGTGCTCGGCACCTCGTTCTCGGCAATGGCGAGGATGAAGCGCATGTCCAGGTACTTCCCGTACCACTCGACGGTTTCCTTCGCGTCCTTGCAGCGATAGGCGACGTGGTGGATCTTCTTCACCTGCATGGGCGGCTCCTCAAATGTCCTGTCGCGCCTGCCGCAGCGCTTCGCGCAGCACCGACAGATCGCCGATCTGGTTGGCGAGCAACAGGATCAGCCGGGCGTTGAGCAGCGCACTCTGTTCGTCGTCGAGGTCGCGGTGCGCATCGATCAGCATTTCGTAGAAATCGTCGCCGGGCGAAAAGGCGCGGAAATAGCGCTTGCCGGGCTCATTGAAGTTCGGGGTCAGGGACAAGCTCGGAGTCGGGGTCAGGGTAGGTGCCATGGTTCCTCCGTTTCACTGATTGCAGGTCGCGCGGGCAACGGCGGCGCGCACCTTGTGCGCATCGAACTTGCGCCAGCGCGCGACCACGTGCTGATCCGGGCGCAGCAGGTAGACGCTGCCCTCGCGTGCGTCGTAGCGCCGGGCGACCAGATGCTGCAGGTCGTGCAGCACGCGCACGCCGGCCACGCCGCCGGCGCGCTCGGAAACGACGATCGGCTCGACCGGAATGGCATCGACGGTCAGCTCGCGCAGGCGATCCAGCTTGTCGCCCAGCCGTTCGGCGACATCGGTGAAATAGAGCAACTGGAAACCCTTGCCGCCGAGCTGATCGAGCAGCCAGCCCTTGGCGCCGCTTTCCAGCGCCACCGGCGCATCGTCCATCGGCGCGCCGGGCACCATGCGGCCGCTGAAGGCGTGCTCGATCTCGTCGTCGGCCGTGTTCAGCGGCGAATCGGTGAGGAAGCTCGGCACCGAGAGGCGACCGGAATTGACCAGTGCGCGAGCAAAGGCATGGTGCTCGGCGAGCGTCAGCACGGCGTTACGGAAGAGACGCGAGGTGTTGCTCTTCGGCGTGATGAAGTCGGTCGAGCGCGTCGAATTCATCAGGTTCTCGTCGGCGGCGGCAGCGCGCTCGCCCGAATAGGTGTCGAGCAGCTTCTCCGGCGCCTTGCCGTCCATCACCAGCTTCAGCTTCCAGATGAGGTTGTCGGTGTCCTGAATACCCGAGTTGGCGCCTCGCGCGCCGAAGGGCGAGACCTGATGTGCGGCATCGCCGACAAAGAGCACGCGACCGTGGCGAAATTCCTGCATGCGCCGGCACTGGAAGGTATAGACGCTGACCCACTCCAGCTCGAACTCGCGCGCATCGCCGAGCATGGCCTTGATGCGCGGGATCACCTTTTCCGGCTTCTTTTCTTCCTCCGGATCGGCATCCCAGCCGAGCTGAAAATCGATGCGCCAGACATTGTCGGCCTGCTTGTGCAGGAGCACCGACTGATTGGGATGGAAGGGCGGATCGAACCAGAACCAGCGCTCGGCGGGGAAGTCGGCCTTCATCACCACGTCGGCAATGAGGAAACGGTCGTGGAAGACCTTGCCCTCGACCTCCAGATTCATCTGCTTGCGGATCGGGCTCTTCGCGCCGTCGGCGGCAATCAGCCAGTCGGCTTCGATGCCGTAGGTGCCGTCCGGCGTCTCGATGGTCAGGCGCACCTGGTCGGACATGCGCTGTACCGAAACGACGCGGTTCTTCCAGCGCAGGTCGACGCCCAGTTCGACGCAGCGCTCGACGAGATACTGTTCGAGGTAATACTGCTGCAGGTTGATCATGCCCGGCCGCTTGTGGTCCGGTTCCGGCAGCAGGTTGAAATTGAACACCTCCTCCTCGCGGAAAAAGGTGCGGCCGACGTTCCACGAGACGCCCTTGGCGCAGACGCGCTCGCCGACGCCGAGGCGGTCGAGGATTTCCAGCGCGCGCTTGGCGTAGCAGACCCCGCGCGAGCCGATCGAAACGGTATCGTCCTCGTCGAGCAGCACCACCGGGATGCCGTGCAGGCGGCAATCGATCGCCGCCGCCAGGCCGACCGGGCCGGCACCGACGATGACCACCGGGTAGCGGCGGGCGATGCGCTCCTTCTGTTCCTGTGGCTGCACGTAGGCGAATTTCGGATACGTGTAGGTCTTCAGCACTTTGTCTCCTCCCTCCCTCTGACGGGGAATCAGGTCTTGCCGAATTGCGGTTGTGTTCTGTCAGGCCTGCAGCGCGTGCCACATCTCCTGATCGCGCTCCGCCGTCCAGATGCGCGGATCGCGAATGCCCGAGGCCTCATCATAAGCCCGCGTCACGTCGAAGGGCAGACAGTGTTCATAGATGAACACCTGTGCAAAATCGGGGTCCATGATCCTGCGCGTGTGCGCCATCGCCGCCTTCAGATCCATGCCCGCCGCCACCGCCTCCTGGGCGCCGCGATAGAGCGCGCTGACGAAGGCACGGGTGTAGGCCAGCCCCTGCTGCACCTGCTGCGGGTTCTTCAGCGCCGGGCCACGGCCGGGCACCAGCTTTTCGGCATTAAAGGCGGAGAGGTTATCCAGCGTCTGTGGCCAGTCGGCAAGATAGGCATCGCCGGTGTAGCAGGCGGCGTCGTACTCGACGAGGTCGCCGGAGAACAGCACCTTCTGCTGCGGCAGCCAGACGACGGTGTCGCCCTTGGTGTGCCCACGCCCGACCTGCATGATCTTCACTTCCAGCTTGCCCAGCCACAGCGTCATCTCGCCCTTGAAGGCGATCGTCGGCCAGGTCAGCCCCGGCACCGACTCGACGGCGTTGAACAGGCGCGGAAAGCGGCCGATCTCGGAGGCCATATCCTGCGCGCCTCGTTCGACGATCAGATCGTAGGTATCCTGGCTGGCGATGATCTGCTGCAAGCCTTCCGGCTTGTAACCGGAGGCACCGAGCACGCGCACCGCGTGGTAGTGCGTCAGCGTCACATACTTGATCGGCTTGTCGGTGATACCGCGCACGCAGCGGATCACCTCCTGCGCCATCACCGGCGTGGCCGTGGCATCGATGATCATCACCGAATCGTCGCCGACGATGATGCCGGTGTTGGGGTCGCCCTCGGCCGTGTAGGCCCAGGCGTTTTCGGATAGTTGCTCGAAGCTGACCTTCTTTTCTTCGAGATCCGCCTGCGAGGCGAAGGCTTTGCCGCTCATGAAAACACTCCGTTGAGGTGATGCCGCATCGGGCAGCCGACAGGTGCGCAATCAAACACGCTATTGATGCCCGAACTTTGCCGCGATGAACCTGCGGCAAAGATAGACCGCGATTTGATAATAGTCAATCGGTTTGTTAGTTGCTAACATTAGCCAAACGATCGCCGCGCACCGGGAGGGTAGAATGCCGCGAATCCAACACCCAGAAGCGAAGAGCAGCCCCATGGAAAAAACCCAGCGCGGCATCCAGTCCATCGAGGTCGGCGGCCGCCTGCTGACCACGCTGGCCGAAGTCGGCGAACCGATGACGCTGAAGGATCTGGCGCAGCAATCCGACATGCCGGCCGCCAAGGCCCACCCCTACCTGGTCAGCTTCGGCAAGCTCGGCCTCGTCGAGCAGGACCCGGCCTCGTCGCGTTACGAACTCGGGCCGCTGGCGCTGCAACTCGGCCTCACCTGCCTGCGCCGGCTGAACCCAGTGCGACTCGGCACCACCGCCGCCAACGCGCTGGCCGAGCAACTGCACCAGACCGTTGCGCTGGCCGTCTGGGGCAACGCCGGCCCGACCATCGTGCATATCGAGGAATCCTCGCACCCGATCCACATCAACATGCGTACCGGCACCGTGATGTCGCTGTTCAAGACCGCCACCGGCCGCGTCTTCGCCGCCTACCTGCCGGAAAAAATCGTCACCCATTACATCGAGACCGCCTCGCACCAGTCCTACGCCTACCCCAAGGGCGACCTGCGCTCCTCGTGGAAGGCGATGCAGAAAACGCTGAAGGAAATCCGCACGCACGGCATGGCGCAGGTAGTCAGCGAACCGCTGCCCGGCATCAACGCCCTCTCCGCCCCGGTGTTCGACCACGAAGGCCACCTCGCGCTGGTGATCACCGTGCTCGGCCCAACCGCGCTGTTCGACCCGGCGCTGGACGGCGAGAACGCCAGCGCGCTGCGCAACTGCTGCGCCGAACTCTCGCACCGCCTCGGCCATACCCCGGAATGACGCGATGACGATCAGCGTCGAGGAACTCGCGGCGCTGATCCGCGAGATCGAGGTTGAAGACCCGAAGAACAACCGGAATCGACTGGGCCCGCAATTGACCGGGGTCGTCATTCGACTTGACTGAGCATCGGCGCTATATTGCGATCCGTCGAAACGAACGGCATAACTGGGCGACGTAGAATCGCCAACATCGGCCTTTAACATCATCCGCGCGGAACGAACACAAAAGAATGCGAGGCCGACACAGTGGCTTTCACGACCGGCTTCGACTGAATCAGGAGTTTTGATGCCCCCCCCGGAGCGAAAAGTCATCGTGATTGCCGGCCCCAACGGCGCGGGGAAAACCACGTTTGCCCGCGAATTTCTGCCCAATGAAGCAGCGTGCCCGGTGTTTGTAAATGCCGACCTGATCGCCGCCGGCCTCGCTCCGTTTGCACCCGACACGGCAGCCGTGCAGGCAGGACGCCTGATGCTGGCCGAGCTGAATCGATATTTTCTGGCCGACCAGAGTTTTGCATTTGAAACCACGCTATCGGGCCGTGCCTATTTGCGCCACATTTCACAGTGGCAAGCAGCGGGCTATCGGGTGGAGTTGATTTTTCTCCAGCTCAATCACCCCGACGAAGCCGTGGCACGTGTGCAGCAGCGGGTCCGCCAGGGAGGACACTCTATTCCCGAGGAAACCATACGCCGCCGATTTGCGGCGGGGTTGAGCAACTTCCGTAACCATTACGCTGCCGCCGTTGATGCCTGGGCCTTATACAACAATGCAGGCGAAATCCCCCAACTTCTGGATTGGAGCGAGCGATGAACAATAGAGCCATCGATCAAGCCATCTCCGCCGATTTGCGCGGTTCGTGGCAAGCCTTGCGACGGGCGGCGCAGCGCGCGCGTGAATTGGCGGCGCAAACCGGCACCGATTTGATCGTCAGCCGTGGCGGCGTCATCGAACGCATCAAACCATTGCCAACCGATGTCGGCCAGAAGGCCCGGGAACCAGAGGCACCCTACGGGAACAAGCGATGATCTCATGCGCCAAACTCTCGCACCGCCTCGGCCATACCCCGGAATGACGCGATGACGATCAGCGTCGAGGAACTCGCGGCGCTGATCCGCGAGATCGAGGTTGAAGACCCGATCGACTATGGCGACCTGCCCTACGACGAAGACGACCTGCGCCTGCTCGTCTGCAACCAGATTCACGAAATCTCCGACCGCGCCGGCGAACTCGGAGAGGAAAACCGCACGACGGTGCTGCTCGCCGTGGCCGCCAAGCTGGTGCTGGAAAACCTGGTGCTGAACGTGAAGCTGATGCAGCAGCAGGGAATGGCGCTGGATCAACGGGCGGAGGATTTGATCAGGCGGTTGCGGGGCGGGTAGGGGTTAGAAAGGCGACTCGGCTGGCTTCCGGTCATCGGCCATAGCTGCCTTTCGACCAACCTCGACAAGGCGACAGGTTTGAATCGTTAATCAGACGCCCGAACTTGTCTACGAAAACAGAGGCGATTCAAGTGCGGCAGTAAATCGTCAAGTAGCCCTTCAATTTTTCACGCAGCTTATCTTTTCCGCTTTGCGAAAATCCCTTCGCCCTTATCGATCATGACCAGCATTGCTGCGGCTTTCTCATCGCCTTCCTGTGCGGCCTCTTTCAAATAAAAGATGCCAGTGTCCAGGTCCTTCGGAAACCCCGCCTTGCCCGTCGCGTAACCCATACCCAATAACCCTTTTGCATCTTGATGACCGCCCGCGACCGCTGCGCGCAAATATCGCTCTGCCGCCTTTCCATCAGCCTTAGTGTTAGTGCCGGTCAGGTATTCAGCGCCAAGAAACGCCATGGCGTCGGTGTTTCCCAGCTCTGCCGCTTCCGCGATCAGGGGTAATGCGCGCACGAAATCCTTCGCCTTAACAAAGGCAAGCCCTTCGTCGTATTTCATGATCGCCTTCGTTTGATCAGCGATCGCAGCGTTGAGCTTAAGCAGGTTACCGAGGAACTTCCACACAATAGACTCAGACTATCTGGCGCTAACGCGACGCAGGCGAAATAGAAACATTACAACGCAGTACGAGGAAACGGCCGCCATCAACAGTGTAAAGAATAGCGCCACGGGTATGGCTATTGACGCGGCATTTGCCGAAAGCGCGTAAATCCAGAGAAACGCCAGCCAGAAGGGCGGAATCAGCGTCGATGCGAGAGCGAGTTTCTCCTTCATGGGTTCGTTGGTCTCCAAGGGCAATAGAAGGTGTGCCGCCCGCCCGGCGTAGCGTCTAGGGCAGCACCGAGGATTCCGCCGTTGCAAGGCGTCTCAGATACAACACCGGCCCAGACACGGCGACAAGCGAGCTAGTCGCGGTGGTTACACCAAAATAGAGTGAGTCATAAGCAACGGCCGCCGTAGGCGCAGGCGCACATGAAACGGCATGAAGTAACTGGGTGTTCGTCGACACATCTTCGTTGAAGAACGCTCCGACATTCTTTAGAGCAGCGCAGGTCGCAAGGTCCGAATTGCAACCGGCATTCGAGAAGATCCAAGTCTTGACCAGCGCACTCAGGGTGACGCTCGGTGCTGCCGGTGTAAAGGTAATGCTGTCCGACACCGCTGATGTATTCGATGCAGACAACGTGATCGTCGAGCCCGAGTATGCAGCAACCGTCGCACCGCTCGCGATGCCCATGCCGGCAACCCCCATCCCGACTGCGATACCCTTTGGGTTAGCAACGGTGATCGTATTCGCTCCCGACGCGCCGACGCCTGTCGTCAAAATTGTTGCCGCCGCACCGAAAATAACCGGACCGGAAACCATCGCCGAGTTTGAGACGGAGAGACTGATCGTCGTACCGGAGGCGCCGGTGACCTTGGCGCCCTTACCGACCCCGTTACCATAGACTGCCATACCGCTCTGAACTGCAGTGATGTCCGGCACCGTGATCGACGACGTACCAAGAAACCCGCTCGACGTCGCCTTCATCAAGCAGCTTCGGGGATACACCTCACTCCGAATGCTGTGAAAGACGGCTGTGCCACTCTGCATCAATTGATCCGTGCTCAAGGCGGAGAAGGCGACGGCACCATTCACGTTTGACGTGTTGTTCAAAGACAGCCGGACCTGGTTTCCGACGATGCCGGTTACCTGAGCGGCGGCAGCGATACCGGCGCCCGAAACAGTCATGCCGTGGACGATGCCAGCCACATTGGCGACCGTGATCGACGCTTGCCCAGAGGTGCCAAGCGCGGTTGTGGAGACGGCCGGGAAGTCGGCAGATCGGCTATCGCATTGTTGCCCGCTGCCGATGACAGAACACGGTGCCGCGGAGACGCTGTCGTGAACGACACTCTGGTAGTCGACGGACAGATGCGGCTTCGCCGGATCTTGCGCAGTAGGCACCGCTGGCGGCCCGGGATGACCAGTGTCCGAGAACGCATCGAACTCGATCGCGAATCGGTTGGCGTAGTTTGTCGCGAGCGAACCTCCGGCCCAGCCAAGATCGCGCTGGATTCTCCGAGTATCCGCAAACTGAACGGTGCCCGAAAAATCTGATGCCAGCATTGAAGTCATGAATACTTGTGTCGCCGTGACACCCATTACGCGCGTCAGTGGGTTGATCCCGGCGCCAATGACATACATGCCGGAAGCGATTCCCGTCGTGGACGAGAGTGTCAGCACCCCCGCCCCTGCTGACCCGGTTGCTGTCCGGGTCGCAGCAACGTCTGTCCCACAGATCGAATTGTCAGGCATGCCGTAAGCCGCAGACCCGGAGAGATAGGCAAGGGTGAAACCACCGAGACGGTCGGCGTCATCCAGTGCAGTTGAAAACTCAAGGTAGGTGATCAGCGCACGGCGTAGCGATCCACTCCCCGTCACAAGCGAGAACTTGATCGGCCACCACAGGCAAGCCGAATAGGCGCCGGTCGCTGCGCCGAAGGCAACACCCGCCCCCCCGAGATCGGGGTCTGCAGCAGCAGTCCATCCCTGACCCAGTCCGGTATCACCAGATGTCATGAAATGCGGGTTGCTCGGATTGAGGCTGGGCGTGTCCATGTTCGACGTTGTGCTGGGCGAGAACGTCGCCGGGTTCTCGGGCCAGTTACGGGCTTCTAGCTTTGATCGAACCAACAAATCCGGGATGGTCATATAACTGATGAGATCGTCATAATGCCCTGCGTCCGTTGACGATACGCCTGGTGTGCTGAAGGCCCGTATCCAGAACTCCGGCGGCGCAGCAGAAGCGTTGGCAAGCTCTTGCGGCGATGTCGGTAGCGGCAGCACCTGATTCCCGTCCGGGTTATGTCCACCAAGACCCGATCGTCCGTGGCTCAGCAAGACAAAAGCAACCTGTCCGACGTCTCGACCGAAATCGTTAACCTTTCGGCCTTTGTCCGTCAGAAAACTCGCAGCGAGCGTGTTGTGATCCGCGGAACAAAGCCAATTGGCCGTGCGGGAGGTCTCGGGCGTTTCGATATTGTCGGTGTCGCAGTCTGCCGCGCTCCCACCGCCAGTTTGAGTGAGGCCGGTCGTGCCGCTGAATACCCGGTATGACAGCAATCGACCCCACTCGTCGCTTGCGTCTTCCATCCGCAGACCAAGCGCCTTCCAAGGCACTACGCCGGCATCGGCATCGCAATTCTCCGCTGCCCCATCGGGCGAAGGTTTGCCGTATCCGAGATCGCCAGGCGTAAGGTTCGGTTTTGCCGGACAAGGCAATCGAAGATTTACGGTGTTGAAAGCAACAAGGCTCTCCGAGACCTTGCTCAGGCTGTTTTTTGTCCTGGCGTGCTGACCACCGACGGCATCAAGCGCGAACCTCGCGCGAGTGATGAACAGCGTCAGGCTGATTGCGATCAGCGCAGCGACTACGCCGATCAGCAGATAACCCTTTTGCCCCGATCGCACCATTTGGATCAGTGGGTTCTGGGGCCGAGCTGCGCCTTGTTGATCAGATTCATGACCGAGGTAGCGGCAACGATGTCGTCAAAGTACGTCGCAGCGACATCGGTCGTTCGCGTCGGTGCATTGATGAAAGCGATTGGCACGCCAGCGCCGATAGTGCGTCCGATCAGATTGCGATTGGGCTCCTCCAGTGTCGTGCCAGCGACGCCGATCGCTGCGACCGTCATCTCTGTGCCCTCCATGCCCAGCGCGCCGTAAACATTTTCGCCGTGACTGATTAGAACGTAGGCAGCACCAGTTTTATTGCTGTAATCCATGATCAGTGCCGCGCCATCTGAGAGGTTCAGTCCCTTGTTAATGAGGAAATTGGCAGGCGCCGTATAGTTCGCCGCAGTGAACGACCCTCCGATCGCGCTGGTGTCACAGAGTCGATTGGTGCCGGCCGTCGCTCTCGTCCCTGCCGGGTCGCACGCGGACATATCCAGTGAATTATCGACCGTCAGGTTATACCCAACACGATAGGTGATCTGGTTGTTCCAGGAATCGAGCGTGTCCGCAGCAGCAATACCGATCGCCTTCCACGGAACAACGCCAAATGATTGCCCATTTGTGCAATAACCATTGGCGTCACGCGCGCCCTCAAGACCAGCGCCAGCATTGTCGATCGCAAGCGTGCCGACAGCCGGACAGGGCAGTCGCTGGTTCGTTATGGCGAAATTGAGCAGTGCGAGTTCGATGTTGGCGAGCTTCTTGGTGGTTGTGGATCGCCGCTCATTATTCAGGTAAGCCGAGCTCAATGGCATGGCCAGAACGAGCAAGGCTCCGACGATCGAAAGAACGATCACCAACTCAGTTAGAGTGAACCCGGTGTTACGGAACAGCTTCATTGCAATTGAACTCGGGCAATTTCTGGATTCAAGCCGCCAGATCGAGGATCGCGTACGGTTAAAAACATAAGCATACTAGCGGAATGGCGCCTCTGCTGAGTTTGTTGAGAGCTAGGATTTGCCTTAACTGACACCAATCGGCATGGCCAGCGTCGCAATCAGATTTTGTCGAGAATGTTTGCATGCGTTGAAAGGATCAAAGCCGACAGCCCCTCCGCCTTCCTTCATTTCGCCATTTCCACCGAGGTACGGGCGCGGAATCAGCCCACAAACCCAGCTTCGCTTCATTGGCCCTTTTATCCGCAGCTTCATAGACTGCACGGTCTGACGCAAACTGCTTCTTGGCGTAGTCGCGATACCACCAAGCCATCCCGGCTTCTAACTGTGCCAGATTAGCGTCCTGAATCGCCCCGGCTTCGCTAGGCAGTCTTGATTGTCCGTTTCGCGTCGTAAACCTGCCATTCATTGCGAGGCAGTTGGATGACTGATTTGGCCGATCTCCTGAAGTAGCTCATCCGTCAGGTTTCGAAGTGGAGTTGCCGTTCAAATAGCCGTGGTCGCGAGAAATGGACCAACCGCTCCTGGCCAATTGACTACCGCCGCGATCTCTTCACCGCCCCCACCGGCCGCTTCCTCCCCCCGAACAGCGCCACCGCATCCCAGTACGGCTCAGGGCCGATGCGTTCGATCAGGAAATCGACGAGCAGGCGCACGCGCTGCGGCACATAGCGGTTACCGGGAAACACCGCGTAGATGCCGAACTCGGGCAGCGCGAAGTCGGTGAGGATCGGTTTCACCAGACCGGCCTCGATCGACGAGGCGGCGATGAAGGTGGGCGGGTTGGTGATGCCCATGCCGCGCTCGGCGGCATCGAGCAGCGCATCGCCGTTGTTGGCGCAGAGGCGGTTGCGCACGGGGAAATCCTGCGCCTGGCCGTCGATGAGGAATGTCCACGCAAAACGGCTTACCGGCGTGTAGCCGAAGCACTCGTGTTCGATCAGCTGCGCGGGGTGCGTGGGTTCGCCGTGCTGCTTCAGGTAGGCCGGCGAGGCCACCACCGTGGCCCGGCACACGCTGATGCGGCGCGCCACATCCTGCGGTTCGAGGCGGCCGGTGATGCGGATGGCGAGGTCGGCGCCCTCCTCGATCAGCTTCACTTTGCGGTCGGTGTAGTCGACTTCCAGCGACACCTCGGGGTAGGCGCTGCCAAAATCGAGCAGGATCGGCGTGAGGTGCCGCAGGCCGAAGGAGAGCGGCACGCTCAGGCGGATGTGCCCGCGCGGCACCTGCCGCTCCTGCACCACATCCGATTCCGCGGCATCGACGAGATTCAGGATCTCGCGGCATTTTTCGAGGTAGGCGCTGCCGGCCGAGGTGAGGCTGAGCTGGCGCGTGCTGCGCGCGATCAGCTTGACACCGAGGTGCGCTTCCAGCGCCGCCACCTGCCGCGTCACCACCGAGCGGGCAACATTCATCTGCCGCGCCACGGCAGAGAAGCTGCCGAGTTCGGCGACGCGGCAAAAGATCTCCATGCTGTCGAGTCGGTCCATGGCGGGCTCCCGTTTTTGTTGCTGAATTGACAACAATCAATTGCAGATTGTCACCTATTTCGCGCGGCGATGCATGCCTACACTGCAAGCCATCGACCACTGCAACGAAAACAACGCCGCCATGAGTGCCCTGCCCACCCTGTTCGTTCCCCACGGCGCGCCGACCTTCGCGCTGCGCCCGGGCGCGGCCGGTGCGGCGCTGGCGGCTGCGGCGGATCGCCTGCCGCGCCCGCGCGCCATCGTTGTCGTTTCGGCGCACTGGGAAACCGCGGTACCGAGCGTCGGCGTACCAGCGGTCACCGGCACGAGGCGCACGATCCATGATTTTCGCGGCTTTCCGGAACCGCTCTACAACATCGACTACCCGGCGAGCGGCGATGCCGCAATCGGCACGGAAGTGCTGGCCGCACTGGCAGCCGCTGGCTTTCTCGCCCACCCCGTTGAACGCGGGCTGGATCACGGCGCCTGGATTCCGCTGCGCCTGATGTATCCGGCGGCGGATATTCCGGTGGTGCCGCTCGCGCTGCAACACGACCAGGGGCCAGCCTACCACCATGCGCTCGGCAAGGCGCTAGCCGGGCTGCCGGCAAGCGGCATCCTGATCGTTGCCTCCGGCAACCTGACGCATAACCTGCGCGATTACCAGACGGCGCATCGCGACAAGACATCGCCGGCCTACGTGGCGCACTTTGCCGAGTGGATCGCCGAGCGCCTGGCGGCGCGCGACCTCGACGCGCTGCTCGACTACCGCGCACAGGCACCGGATGCCGCCCGCGCCCACCCGAGCGAGGAACATCTGCTACCGCTCTTCGTCGCACTCGGCGCGGCCGGGAACGAATGGCACGCCGAACGACTCCATTCCGGCATCGACGATCACGTGCTGGCAATGGACAGCTTTGCGCTGTGGCCAAGCTCTTCAGGAGAACAACAATGAACGCCCCCAACCGCTACACCCTCACCGCGATCCGCCTGCACTGGCTGATGGCGATTCTGCTCGTCGGCCTCTTTGCCGCCGGCCTGTACATGACCGGGCTCAAGCTCTCGCCGCAGAAGCTGCAGCTTTACTCCTGGCACAAGTGGGCCGGCGTCACCGTCTTCGTGCTGGCACTCGTGCGGCTGGCTTGGCGCATCGGCCACCCGCCGCCGGCGGACCCGGCCGGCATGCCGCGCTGGCAGGCGCTTGCGGCGCACGGCGTGCATCACCTGCTCTACCTGCTGATGATCGCCATTCCGCTCTCCGGCTGGCTGATGAGTTCGGCCAAGGGCTTCCAGACGGTCTGGTTCGGCGTGCTGCCACTGCCCGACCTGCTGCAGAAGGACAAGGCACTCGGCGATCTGCTGCAGACAGTGCACCAGTTCCTCAACTACAGCCTCGCCGCGCTGGTGCTGGCCCATGCCGGCGCTGCGCTGAAACACCAGTTCATCGACCGCGACGGGGTGCTCGCCCGCATGCTGCCCTACCTCGACAAGACACGCTGATTTCCGCCCAGGAGAAACCATGATCCGCACCCTGACCCCTTACGCCATTGCCGCCGTGCTTGGCCTCGCCGCCAACACCGCGTTCGCCGTCGAATACGGCCCGCTGCAGATTGAGAAGAGCAGCGTCAGCTTCACCTCGAAACAGATGGGCGTGCCGGTCGACGGCCGCTTCCGCAAGTTTGCCGCCGACATCCGCTTCGACCCGGCGAAGCCGGCTGCCGCCAGCGCGAAGATCGACATCGACCTCGCCAGCATCGACGCCGGCTCGAAGGATGCCGACGACGAAGTGGTCGGCAAGCAGTGGTTCAACGTCAAATCGTTTCCGACGGCGAGCTTCGTTTCCAGCGGCGTCAAGGCGCTTGGCGGCGACCGTTTCGAAGCCATCGGCAAGATCACGATCAAGGGCAAGTCGCAGGATGCGGTGCTGCCCTTCAGCGTGAAGCAGGACGGCAGCAGCGCCACCTTCGATGGCGGCTTTACGCTGAAGCGGCTCGATTTCGCCATCGGCGAAGGGCCGTGGGCGGACGTCAGCGCCGTCGCCAATGAAGTGCAGATCAAGTTCCGCCTCGTTGCAGGTAAGAAGTAGTCACCCCACCCCCAAGGAGAAACCCATGAAGAAGACCTTTGCAGCCATCGCCCTCGCCAGCCTCGTTTCCGCCCCGGCCTTTGCCGCGCCGGAGACCTTCGCTATCGACGGCACCCACACCTACCCGCGCTTCGAGTACAACCACCTCGGCTTCTCGAACCAGGTGCACCGCTTCACCAAGACCAGCGGCACGGTGACCTGGGATCGCGCCGCGAAGACCGGCGCCGTCGACATCACGATCGATGCCAGCTCGGTCGACACCGGCTACGCGCTGTTCAACCAGCACATCCAGGGCGCCGATTTCTTCGACACCGCCCAGCACCCGAGCATCACCTTCAAGTCGACGGCGGTGAAGTTCGACGGCGACAAGCCGGTGGCGGTCGACGGCAATCTGACCGTCAAGGGCGTGACCAAGCCGGTGACGCTGACGCTGACGTCCTTCCACACCGCGCCGCACCCGATGCTGAAGAAGGACGCGATCGGCGCCAACGCCGTGGCCAAGGTGAAGCGCAGCGAGTTCAACATGGGCAAGAACGTACCCTACGTCAGCGACGAGGTGACGCTGGCGATCAGCGTCGAGGCCGTCAAGCAGTAAGGCCGGCATCCTTTCACATTCCGCCGAAGCCCTCCTGCGCAGGCCAGTCAGGCTTGACCGCGGCGATGCAGTCACCGAAACTTGCTGCATCGCCGCGTTGTCATACGCGCGGTCAAACGACGGATGGAGGTTTTCGTGAATTCGCAGGATGCACTGATCAAGGCAGTCCGTTCCGGGCATCTGGTCGAGGTGCTGGCCGCGCTCGATGCGGGCGCGCCGGTCGAGAACGACGATGGCCAGGGCGTACCCGGCCTGCCGCTGGGCATTGCCTGCTTCATGGGTCACGCCGACATCGTGCGGGAACTGGTGCGGCGCGGCGCCAGGGTGAACATCGCGGACAACCGTGAACCGATCTCACCGCTTTCGATGGCGGTCCGCGGCGGCCGTCCCGACGTAGTGAAGCTGCTGATCGAACTTGGCGCCGAAGTGCCAGCCGGCATGGAAACCGGCCTCAGCGAGCAGGAGCTCACGCAGGCGAGATACCTCGCCCGGGTCTATCGCAGCGTGCCCGGCGGCGCGGCGGGAGGGGAACCGGTGATCGAGGAGATCGTCATGCCCAAGGCCTTCGGCACCGATACCACGGTGCTCGAAGCCGATGTGCTGCGTGCGGTTCGCGAGGCAGAGGAAAAGAAGAAGGCGGGCTAGCCGTCAGTTGCGGCGGCTTCTGCCGCAACATCCGGGAATGTGCCCCGGCCCGGGCGATCAGGAAATGATCGAATGCTGGCCGTGCAGCACCAGTTGTTCGCCGGCCGCGTAGTGCGCGAATTCCTCGCCGGCTGCATCGAGCGGCTGACCGAAGCTGATTCTTCCGCAGCCACTCAACACCAGTTCGTGCTTCAGCACGCGATGCACGTTGCCGCCCTTGGGCTTCACGAAGGTGCCGTTGGTGCTCTGATCGATCAGGACATAACTGTCGCCGCGACGAATGATCTTGGCGTGCACGCGCGAGCACTTCTCGCTATGCACGACCAGGGTGCAGGTGCTCAGGCGCCCGATCGACATTGACGGACGATCCGGCCCCAGTTCAACCGTCTTGCCGGCAAAGTGCAGGTACAGCGGCAGCGGGCTCAGGGAATCGTTGGCCGAGGACGGGCGCATCTGCGCGATCGAGAATCCGCGCCAGTCGAGCTCGAACACGCCGAGCTGGCGCTTGCCGCTGCGCAGATCGATCTCCGGATGGCTGTGCGCCACCAGATCGTTCCAGGTGAAGCCTTTCGCCCGCTTCGGCACGCTCATCAGCACCTGCCCCGGGGCGGCGAGCTCGGCCAGGCTGACAGCGGCATTGGCTTTTCCTGCCTCGTCGAAAAAACGCATTTCGTTGGCAGCATGCCCGACACAGACGCCCACACACACGCCCAAGGCCACCCCCGACATCGGCGGCAGATTGGAAACACGGCGCTGGATTTCGACAGCGGTCTGCAGCGCGTCTTCCGCATCGGCAAAATAGGCAAGGACACGCGAATCGCCATTGACGACAAGGCGCCCGCGGAAGCCTTCGATCGTTTGCGCGACGCGCTTCTCGCAACGCCCGACCGCGTGCTTGGCCTCGGAGGCAGCCAGTTTCTGGAACAGTTTTTCACCGCCGGTTACGTTGGCGCAGAGAACGGAGAGAAATTCTTCAGCCATGATCGATCTTCGATGTCGGTTGCCTGCAGCACAACAATTTAGGGGTTGGGGTGTCTTTATACGAAGAGCATATTATGCCCGAGCTTGCGAATTGCACAGGAAATAGTTCACAGTTCCCCCCAATTCGCCCCGATACATCACGCCATGCACCTTGCCACATGGTTTCCGTCAATACCACTCCGATGAAACCCGATGATCTGACAAAACTGCTGCATATCGAAATGCCCTTCGGCAAGCACAAGGGGCGCTTGCTCGCCCAATTGCCCGGCAATTATCTGGCGTGGTTCGCCCGCGAAGGCTTCCCGCCGGGAGAAATCGGCCGCCTGCTGCAACTGATGCACGAAATCGATCACAACGGGCTGCGCACGCTGCTCGACCCGCTGCGCGCGGACGGCCCACCGCGTGGCAAACAGAGCCAGCGCCAACCCTGGCAGCCTGCTGGCAATTACCAAGGATAGCCCCATGAGTTTGTTTCCTTTCCCCTCCCCCGCTCAGGAAGTCTTGCCGGCGATCGAACTGCAGACCGGCGATGCGCCGCTGTTCAGCGTGATCTGGCTGCACGGGCTGGGCGCCGATGGCAGCGATTTCGCACCGGTCGTGCCGGAACTCGGCCTCGCCGGACAGCCCGGCATCCGCTTCGTCTTTCCGCACGCGCCGGAAATCCCGGTGAGTTGCAACGGCGGCTACATCATGCCGGCGTGGTACGACATCATTTCACTGGAACCGCACAGCCGCGAGATCGACGTGGCCGGCATCCTGCATTCGCGCGATGCGTTGCGGGCGCTGATCGCGCGTGAGAATGCACGCGGCGTACCGTGCGAACACATTTTTCTCGCCGGCTTTTCGCAGGGCGGCGCCGTCGCCTACGTGACCGCCCTGACGCATCCGCAACGGCTGGCAGGGCTGATTGCGCTGTCGACCTATCTGCCGACGCCGCAAGTTGTGCGCGACGAGGCGACGGAAGCGAACCGCAACCTCGCCATCTTTGCCGCGCACGGCACCGTTGACGACGTCGTCTCGCCGCAACTCGGCAAGGCGGCGCGCGACTTCCTCGTCGAGCTCGGGCATCGGCCGGCATGGCACGAGTATCCGATGCCGCACTCGGTCTGCCTGGAAGAGATCGCCGACATCGGCGCCTGGTTGCGCGAACGGATGGCGGCCAAATGACCGGCAACGCCATCGACCGCGGCCGGCTGGAGGCCGCCGAACTGCCGCCCTACCCCGGCATCGACCTCGACCGCGTGACGCTGGTCGAAAACGGGGCCAGCGCCGACGCGGCTCGCGCAGCACTGCTCGCCGCCGACGCGGTCGGATTCGACAGCGAATCGAAGCCGACCTTCGCCAAGGGTGAAATCTCGACCGGCCCGCACCTCGTCCAGCTCGCCACCGACGACCGGGTGTGGCTGTTCCGTCCCCAGCAGGCGGCAACGCTGCCGGCACTCAAGGCCGTGCTGGAAGCCGCTGAAGTGAAGAAGATCGGCTTCGGCCTCGGCAACGACCGCAGCGCCCTGCAGTCCCGCTTCGGCATCGCGCTGGCCAACGTGCTCGATCTGGGTGAGGCATTGCGCGGGCCAGGGCATCGCGGCACGGTTGGCGCGAAGATGGCCGTAGCGCACTACTTCGGGCAGCGCCTGCAGAAATCGAAGAAGACCGGCACCAGCAACTGGGCCAACGCGCGGCTAAGCGAAGCGCAGATGCGCTACGCCGCGAACGACGCGCATGTGGCAATCAGGATTTATCGGATCTGGAATGCGGGCGCCGGGAGTGCCGCATCGTCCGTCAGCAATTCGGCAACGCCCCCCGCCTCGGCTACCGGCGAAGGCAAGTAGGCCCACTCGGGAATGCCGGCGACGCCCTTGAGGAGGGCAATGCTGTCCTGCAGTTCCGCCATCCAGCCGTCGTCGCCCAGGCGATGGTTCGCACGCAACAGCGATTCGGCCACGTCGAACGTCGACCACCCGGCCTGGTTGACGATCTTCAGCGCCACCAGATCGGCCTCGCGCAATTGCTCCGGCCGGTAGATGGCCTTGATCGCCCTTGCCCCGGCAACCGACGCGGCCGTAGTGGCAACCGTGGCCGCGGTAGAGGTGGATGTCAGCGCGGAAACGGTGAATGCGGTCCCGCGCAGGAGTGCCGCCATCGGCAAGACCAGTGTGGCCGCAACAGATACAGCGATGTTCGTCGCCGAATTTTCGTCGTGGTGGCGGTTGATCACATGCCCCATCTCGCGTGCGAGAAGAAAAGCGAGCGCCGGATCTTCGAGCCCCAGCGACCGCAGTCCGTCGAAGACAATGATGGAGCCCGAAGCGCTCGACAGCGTGCCGATCTCGCCTTTCTGCGGCACGAAAAAGATGAAACCGGGATGCGCCCCCTTCAGTTCGTGGCGAATCTCGCGTGATGCGTTCGCGAGGCGCGTGCCGAGGCGCTTCACCTGATTGCGGAACGCGCGATGCGCCTCGCAATCGGCGTCGCTGCAAGGGGCATCGGGCGTGACAGCAAGCAGGGTACGCAGTTCGACTTCGGAGTACGCTTCAGCCAGCTGGCGCGGCGCGACGAACCGCGAACGACCGCCCTCGGTGGTGGTCGTGGCGCACGCGCCCAGCGCAAGCGCCGAGACGAGAATCAGAGCCGTGGCTCTCAGGGAAGGCATCGTCGCAGGATGGGCCGGCCGATGCGCTTAGTCAAGAAAAACCCTGATATGTCAGACGCTTGCGATTTTGCACCCCGGACAATCCGGAGCGGAGTATCGTTAATCCATCCCCCTCGAAGCGCGAGGTCTGCCATGAGCCACAAGCACCGCAACCTGCTGCAGGCGATCTACCAGGACCCGATCCCCGCCAATATCCAGTGGCGTGAAGTGGAGTCGCTGTTGCACCATCTGGGCGCTGATGTCGAGCCGAACCACGGTGCGCGTTTTCGTGTCGTTCTCAACAAGCGCGAGTTCTTCCTCCATCACCCGCACCACAGCAACGAGTTCTCGAAGCAGGAGATCAAGCATCTGCGCGAAGGACTGGCCAGCGCCGGCATGACGCTGTCGGCCTACGACGAGGCGACTGCCGCGAAGGAGTAGCTCAGCTGGCGAGCGGGAGCCCGCACTCGACGCGCCGCCGTAGCCACAGACTGGGGCGGTAACGCATGTCGCCGGTGCGCTGTTGCAGGTTCAGGAGAATCTGCAGGATGCGACTGGCGCCGAGACTATCGCCCCAGGCCAGCGGCCCCTTCGGATAGCCAAGCCCGAGTTCCACCGCGCGATCCAGATCGGCTGGCGAGCACGCCCCTTGCTGCACGATCTCGCAGCCGATGTTGACGATGCTGGCGAGCACGCGCTGCGCGACGAAGCCAGCGCTGTCGGCGATCAGCGAAGCCGGTACGCCGTCCTGCGCGAAAAGCGCCTGCGCCTGTTCAGCGATGAGCGGGACGGTTGCCGGCGAGCACATCAGCGTGCGGCGCCGGCCGAGATCGAGCAGCGTATCGATGCCGACCGTGCGCCTGGCGTCGAGCCGCTCGGCGGCAATGCAGGCGCTGACATCGGTACCGAACGGCGTAACGACGATCAGCGCCCCGGCCGAGGGCGCGAACCCGGTCTCGACCTCCGCGCCAAGTCGTTGCAGCAGCACCCGCACCGGCTCCGCAGCCGACGCATGGGCATCGCTCACCCAGACTGGCCCGGCCCATGGTGCTGCGGTGGACACCGGCGCTTCCGGATTCGGCGAGCCGTCGTAACGATAGAAGCCACGCCCGCTCTTGCGGCCCAGCAGGCCCGCGGCGAGGCGCTGTGCGGCGATCGGCGAGGGCCGGTAGCGCGGATCGTCGTAATACTGGCGGTAGATCGACTCCATCACCGGGTGCGAGACATCGAGCGCAGTGAGGTCGAGCAGCGCGAACGGACCAAGCCGGAAACCTGCCGCTTCGCGCAGGATGGCATCAATCACCGGCACCTCGGCGACGCATTCGCGCAGGATGGCCAGTGCCTCGGTGACGTAGCCACGCCCGGCGTGATTGACGATGAAGCCCGGCGTGTCCTGCGCGCGCACCGGTGTATGGCCCCATTCACGGGCCAGCGTCGTCAGCAGTTCGAGCGGCGCGTTGTCGGTGAGCGCGCCGGCGACGACCTCGACCACTTTCATCAGCGGCACCGGGTTGAAGAAGTGGAAGCCGGCAACGCGGCCGGGGAATTTGGTGCCGGCGGCGATCGCCGTCACCGACAGCGACGAGGTGTTGGTCGCCAGCACGCAATCGGCGCTGACGATGTCGTCGAGTTCGCGGAACAGCGCGCGCTTGGCGTCGAGGTTTTCGACGATGGCTTCGACGACGACGTTGGCGTAGGTCAGCGCATAGGTGTCGGCCACAACCTCAAGCCGGGCAAGTGCTGCGTCGGCTGCGGCGACGGTCATCTTTCCCTTCTCGACGAGTTGGCGCCATTGCTGGTCGAGCGCCGCCTTCGCTTCTTCCGCCGCTCCCTCGCGCGTGTCATGCAGGAGCACGCGGCAACCGGCCTGCGCGGCGATCTGCGCGATGCCACGCCCCATGGCGCCGGTGCCGACGACAGCGAGGGACAGATGTTCAGAACGTGTGCTCATATTTCTCTCGTGCGTCGTTCATCGTTCGATACGCGCCTTCGGCACACTCACTACGAGCGGAACACATGCCGCTCGCCCCCTCGACAATCTCAGGACAGGCATATCGAAGGGCCATGCAAATCAAACGTGATACCGACGCTGCACGACGCGGAAGCGGTTGGCGACGAAGGCCGAATCCGCGTAGGACGCGTTCGCGGCAGGGTTGCCGCCGGTGCCGTGGTAGTCGGAGTACGCCGCCGACTGATTTACAAACACGCCGCCGGTCAGGTTGATCGAGAGCGCCACCTTGCTGCGCCAGGTGGCGGCGGTCATCGCGTCGATCACCGACTGCTGCATCGTATAGAGACCAACGGTCAGCGCGCCGCGCTCGCACACCACGCGCTCGGAGAGCGCGATCGCCGCGTTGGTGTCGGCGACTTTGACGACGAAGGCGATCGGGCCGAAGCGTTCCTCCATCCATGACGACTCGCTCACCGCGTCGCACTTGAGCAGCACCGGCGTGCGCACCTCGGCCTGCGGGAATTCCGGATGTTCGATCTTTTTCGACGCGAGCACAACCTCGCCCCCGAAGCCACCACGTGATGCCTGCTCGATGCGGGCCAGGGTGTCCGGACTCTGGATCGCGCCGAGCACGGCCGTCGCCACCGCCGGATCGGCGAGGAACTTGTCGATGGCAGCGCCGAGGTCGGCGGCCACCTGGTCGAACGGCACCTTGCCCTCGGGCGTATCGATGCCGGCGGCCGGAACGAAGATCGCCTGCGTCGTGGTGCACATCTGGCCCGAGTAGAGCGCGAGCGTGAACGCAAGGTTCTTCAACATGCCCTTGTAGCTATCGGTCCCGTCGATGACGATGTTGTTCACGCCGGCCAGTTCGGCATAGATCTGCTTGTCGCGGCAGTGGGCATACAGCCATTCGCCGAAGACGTTGCCACCGGTGAAATCGATCGAGGCGACCGCCGGGTGCTGCGCCAGCGCCTGCGTTTCCGCCGGCGCATCGGTAACGAACAGGGTGACGAGATTCGGGTCAAGCCCGGCTGCGGCGAACACCTCGCGCGCGATGCGCACACTGATCGCCGCCGGCAGGATGGCGTTCGGGTGCGGCTTGACGATCACCGCATTGCCGGTGGCCAGCGCGGCAAAGAGGCCGGGGTAGGTATTCCAGGTGGGGAAGGTGCCGCAGCCGATGACCAGCGCGACGCCGCGACCGACCACCTCGAAATGCTTCTTCATGACCAGCGGCGGGTTCTTTCCCTGCGGCTTTTCCCAGATCGCTTCGGCCGGCACTTCGGCCTGCTCCTTGAACGCGTGGGCCACCGCCTCCAGCCCGCGATCCTGGGCGTGCGGGCCGCCGGCCTGAAAGGCCATCATCCAGCCCTGGCCGGTGGTCATCATCACCGCCGTGGCGATCTCGAAGCTGCGTTTGTTCAGACGATCGAGAATTTCCAGGCAAACACCGGCACGACCTTCCGCCCCGATCGCCTGCCAGCCGGGCATGGCGGCAATGCCGGCAGCGATCAGCGCCTGTGCCTCGCACTTCGGATAACTGACATCGAGCGCGATGCCGTAGGGCGAGCATTCGGTCTTCACGGCGCCGCCGCGGCCCGGCTGGTCGAGCGCGAATTCGCGGCCGAGCTGCGCATCGTAGGCCGCCTTGCCGTCGGCCTGCGCCGTCTCGCCGTAGATTTTCGGGCTTGGCATCTCGGGGTAGGCCGACCAGTAGCCGCGTGTGCGGATGGCATTCAGGGCGCTGTCGAGCGTGGTGCGGTGCTTCTCAAAAAGGGGATGCGACATGTTTTTCTCCTGGGTGCCAGACACTGGCAGAATTTGTTTTTGTCAAATCGATTTGCTGTGCCATAATCAAACCACCAAACGAGTCCCGACGCAAGGGACCTGGAAAACGCCCCACCGGAGACATCGCCCCATGGCCGAAGAAAGCGTTCTCTATGCACTGGCCGACGGCGTGGCAAGGATTATGTTGAACCGCCCGGAGCGCCTCAACAGCTTCAACCCCGGGATGCACCTCGCGCTGCGCGCGGCGCTCGAACGCGCCAGCCGCGAAGCACGCGCCGTGCTGCTCACGGGGGCCGGTCGCGGGTTCTGCGCCGGGCAGGACCTCAACGACCGCAGTGTGGCCGCCGATGAGGCGCCCCCCGATATCGGCGCCTCGATCGATCTCTACTACAAGCCGCTGATCCTGCAGATCAAGCGTCTGCCGATGCCCGTCGTCTGCGCCGTGAATGGTGTTGCGGCCGGCGCCGGCGCCAGCATCGCGCTGGCCTGCGACATGGTCCTTGCCGCAAAATCGGCCGCCTTCATCCAGGCTTTCAGCAGGATTGGTCTGATCCCCGACTCGGGCGGCACCTGGTTTCTGCCGCGGCTGATCGGCGATGCGCGAGCGATGGCACTTGCCCTCACCGGCGACAAGTTGCCTGCGGAAACAGCCGCAGAATGGGGGCTGATCTGGAAGTGCGTCGCCGATGACGAACTGCCGGCGCAGGCCGAGGCACTGGCAAGGCAGTTCGCTGCCGGCCCGACGCGCGCCTACGCGCGCATCAAGGAATCGATCCAGCTTGCGGCAACGAATACGCTGGCGGCACAGCTCGATGTCGAGCGCGACTTCATGGCTGAACTGGGGCGTAGCAAGGATTACCGCGAAGGCGTGGCCGCTTTCATGGAAAAGCGCGCGGCCAATTTCACCGGAGAATGAAAGCATGGCGCAACTGACTCCCCAACAGATCGCCGAACGCTGCGCCGAAGTGATGTGGCCGGACGACAAGGCAGCGCAGGGCCTCGGCATCTCGCTGGTGCGCGTTGCGCCCGGCGAAGCCGTGACGCGGATGACGGTGCGCGATGACATGGTGAACGGCCACGACATCTGCCACGGCGGCTTCATCTTCGCGCTTGCCGACTCGGCCTTCGCCTACGCCTGCAACACCTTCAACGTGCGCACTGTCGCTTCGGGCGTGGATATCAATTTCATCGCCCCGGCGCACAAGGGGCAGACGCTGACCGCGCATGGCCACGCACGGCATCAGGGCGGACGCAGCGGGGTCTACGACATTGAGGTGAAGAACGAGCAGGACGCGCTGATCGCCGTCTTTCGCGGCCGCTCGTCCCGCATCAAGGGGCATTTTTTCGAGGAGGCTTGAGTGAGAGACGCCTTCATCTGCGACGCCATCCGCACGCCGATCGGCCGCTACGGCGGCGCGCTCGCCACGGTGCGCGCCGACGACCTCGGCGCGCTGCCGATCCGCGCGCTGACCGAGCGCTACCCCGGTGTCGACTGGGCAGCGGTCGACGACGTGATCTACGGCTGCGCCAATCAGGCCGGCGAGGACAACCGCAACGTCGCGCGCATGGCGGCGCTGCTTGCCGGGCTGCCGGCGGAGGTGCCGGGAACGACGATCAACCGACTCTGCGGCTCCGGGCTGGACGCAGTCGGCATCGCGGCGCGGGCGATCAAGTGCGGCGAGGCCGAGCTGATGATTGCCGGCGGCGTCGAATCGATGAGCCGCGCGCCCTTCGTGATGCCCAAGGCCGAGAGCGCGTTCTCGCGCAGCAACGCGGTGTACGACACAACGATCGGCTGGCGCTTCGTGAACAAGCTGATGCAGGCGCAGTACGGCATCGATTCGATGCCGGAGACCGCCGACAACGTCGCCGCCGAATTCGGCATCGCGCGTGCTGACCAGGATGCCTTTGCGCTGCGCAGCCAGCAGCGCTGGGCAGCGGCAAACGCGGCCGGCTTCTTTGCGCGCGAGATCGTGCCGGTGACGCTGGCGCAGAAGAAAGGCGACGCGTTCGTCTTCGATACCGACGAGCATCCGCGCCCAGACCTGACGCTCGAACAACTGGCGAAGCTGAAGGGCGTCAATGGCCCGGAACGCTCCGTCACCGCTGGCAACGCCTCCGGCGTGAACGATGGTGCCTGCGCACTGATCGTTGCTTCGGAAAATGCGGTAAAGCGCTTCGGCCTCACCCCACGCGCGCGCATCGTTGGCATGGCCGTCGCTGGCGTACCGCCACGCATCATGGGCATCGGCCCGGCACCGGCGACGCTGAAACTGCTGGCGCGCACCGGCCTGACGCTGGCGCAGATGGACACCATCGAATTGAACGAGGCCTTCGCCGCGCAGGGGCTCGCCGTGCTGCGCCAGCTCGGGCTGGCCGACGACGACGCACGCGTGAACCCGAACGGCGGCGCCATCGCCATCGGCCACCCCCTCGGCATGAGCGGCGCGCGGCTGGTGACCACGGCGGTCAATCAATTGCAGCAGACGAAAGGTCGTTACGGCCTGGTCACCATGTGCATCGGCGTCGGCCAGGGCATCGCGATGATCGTGGAGCGCGTATGAGCAACTATCACCCACAACCCCGTTCGTCCTGAGCCTGCCGAAGCCTGTCCTGAGCTTAGACGAAGGAGAACGGACGGCGCGCTGAGGTCTGAGCGCCGCTCATGGTTCGACAAGCTAACCACGAACGGCGGTGCTAAACACGGAACTACACATAACGACAGCGAGGAGACAAACCATGCTGCAAGCCATCCCCAACGGATTCAGGCTCGACCCCATCGAAAAGGCCAGCCGCGACGAGATCGCCGCGCTGCAGCTGGAAAGGCTGCGCTGGTCACTCCGGCACGCCTACGACAACGTGCCGCACTACAAGGCGAAGTTCGATGCCGTTGGCGTGCACCCCGACGACCTGAAGTCGCTCGCCGATCTGGCGAAGTTCCCGTTCACGACGAAGCAGGACCTGCGCGCCAACTACCCCTTCGGCATGTTCGCCGTGCCGCGCGAGAAACTCGCCCGCGTGCATGCATCCTCCGGCACCACCGGCAAGCCGACCGTCGTCGGCTACACGCTGAACGACATCGACCACTGGGCCAACCTCGTCGCGCGCTCGATCCGTGCCTCGGGCGGCAAGCCGGGCGATCTGGTGCACGTCGCCTACGGCTACGGGCTGTTCACCGGCGGGCTGGGCGCGCACTACGGCGCCGAACGACTGGGCTGCGCGGTGATTCCGATGTCCGGCGGGCAGACCGAGAAACAGGTGCAGCTGATCACCGATTTCAAGCCAGACATCATCATGGTGACGCCTTCCTACATGCTGGCGATCGCCGATGAGTTCGAGCGGCAGGGCCTGAACCCGGCCGACTGCTCGCTGCGTCTCGGCATCCATGGCGCCGAGCCGTGGACCGAGCAGATGCGTACCGAGATCGAGCGGCGCATGGGCATCGACGCTGTCGACATTTACGGCCTCTCGGAAGTGATGGGCCCGGGCGTCGCCAACGAATGCGTCGAAACGAAGGACGGCCCGACCATCTGGGAAGACCACTTCTACCCGGAGATCATCGACCCCAGCACCGGCGAAGTGCTGCCCGACGGCAGCGAAGGCGAGCTGGTGTTCACCTCGCTGACCAAGGAAGCCTTCCCGGTGGTGCGCTACCGCACACGCGACCTGACCCGCCTGCTGCCGCCGACGGCGCGCGCCTTCCGGCGCATGGGCAAGATTACCGGCCGCTCCGATGACATGCTGATCATCCGCGGCGTGAACGTCTTTCCGTCACAGGTCGAGGAACTGGTGCTGCAGGAGGAGAATCTCTCACCGCACTACATGCTGGAGGTGACACGCGAGGGGCGCATGGACGAACTGGCGGTGCTGGTCGAACTGAAGCCGCACTGCGTGCACCTCGGCGCCGACCAGCAGGCCGAGGTGAAGAAGCACCTCGCGCACCGCATCAAGACGTTGATCGGCGTTTCTGCCACGATCCGCATCGTCGATACAGGTGGTATCGAGCGCTCGGTCGGCAAGGCAAAGCGGGTGATCGACAGGCGGCCGAAGTAGGCGGCGCAGAGCGCCCCCTTCAACGCCCCTTGTTGTACCCGCTTACTGCCCCCAAGCGGAAGTTCGAGAGCATTGGCTATGCTGCCTCTCTTTTCTTCTGCTCACGTATATAGCCGCGCCACTCTTCCCGAGCTTCTTTTGTAAGAAAAACAAAGAAAATCCCGAACATTGTTTCGTTGAGGGATACGGTCTCGTGTTGAAACCCCTGCGGGAAAATTTTCGAAATCAACTTCATTAGCAACAAGACCGGCAGAGCGCCAAAGAAGAACATGTATCCCGTTCTTACAAACTGCGGAACTTCTGCAAATCGGGGGCCTGCAGGCATCAAGAAGTAGCCCAGAAAAGCGATCAAGGCGGTCAGTACGAGAAGTGTCGACAAAGTTTTATTCGTCATATTCAGAACCTGTTTTGCAATAAAGCAATGGCTGTTTGTGACCGCCAGCGGCCAGTCACGGCGCCACAAGACCCCCGTCAATACTTGTAAAACCGCTCGTTCAGCCACGCAGTGATGTCCTCGACCTCCTGGTCTGACAGAGCCGGCGCGTAGTACGTCCCCCAGCGCTTCACTTCCTTGCGGAGCGCCTTCAGCGATTTGATCTTGCGTTTGTCCGGTTCGTAGAGCGAGGTGCCGTGACAGTCGAGGCATTTGGCGTGCAGCTTTTCGCCGCGGATGGGGTCGCCGGTCAGCGCCTGCGCCGGCATGGCGGTGAATGCTGCAAGCACTGCCAGCAGGGCAGCGATTCTTGTGAATTTCATTTGCCGGCCTCCGGGCTGCGCACGAGGCCTTTCTCATCGAGTTCGACACAGCGCTCGCCAGCGCGCTTCTGCAAACGTTCGCGGTGGCGCTGCCGATACTGCTGGCGCGCCTTGTCGTCGCCGGCACGCTCGATGTTGGCACGATAGGCATCGCGTTCCTTCGGCGTCATCAGTTCGGCGCCGTAGATGTATTCGCGCTCGGGCAACTCGGCGGCGTGAGCATGGCCGAGCAGGGCAAGCGTGAGGGCAGCGGCCGGCAGCAGGTGGTTTCGCATCGATTTGTCTCCTTGTGCGGAAGCGGTCAGGCGACGGACTTCCAGAAGTCCGCCAGCACGATCTTGATGCTGCTCAGCGAAGCTCGCGCCCCCTCGGGGCCGAGCGCCTGCGTCAGGAGAAGCCAGTCAGGGGCATCGACCCGGCGGTAGGCCATCGACCACTCGGCAAACTCGCGCGGCAAGCCAGGCTCTTCGAGAATCGTGGTGACCATGTGATGGCGCGGATCCTGGCAGATCTTTGCATAAACCTCGCGCACCGCGGACTCGGGCCCTTCAAGCAACTGCATGAAGTTGCCGTCGCCGTAGAGCAGCACGCCGGAAATGCCCAGTTGCTCGTTCTTCGGGCGCGTTTTCTGCAGCAGGCCCTGAAGTTCTTCATCGGTCAGCAGCTGTTTCGCCGAACTGACATAAACGATCGACAGGAGTTGTTCGTCCATTACGGTTCCTCAATCTGGCGCCTGCCGTTTGATGACAGGCAGGAAAGCACTTCTGTTGTGCATTTTGCACCAGAAAGGCGGACCGATCGTGCTCGGCGTTTCACAACTGCCGGACGCTGCAGCCCTTCGGGGCTGGCCGCTGCGATCCGACTACGCCTGCGCCTGCGAGAAGAACCCCTCGGTATGGATTCGCTCGTCGCACGCGCCGAGCGCCTTTGCCGCGGCGACGCAGGCATCGACGAAGTCCGGGCTGCCGGCAACGAAGACACTGTGCGCGGAAAGATTGGGGAACAGCGTCGGCAGGATTTCCGGCACACGACCATGCTGCATCCCCTGCGCCTGCTCGCGCGTGAGCGTGGGCACGAAGCGAAAGTTGCGGTGCTTCATCTGCCAGTAGGCCATCAGGCCTTCATCGTAGAGATCGGCGCGGGTACGCGCCGAGAATACGAGTGCTACCGGCGCCGAGAAGCCGCGCCTTAGCGCCGCGTCGGCCAGCGAGAGGATCGGCGCCAGCCCGGAACCGGCGGCGAGGCAGAGCACGGGCGTGCTCACTGCCGGGTCGCCGATGAAGGTACCGTAGGGGCCGGACAAGCGCACGAGATCGCCCACCTTCAGTTCGTCGTGAATCCAGACGCTGGCGGCGCCGTTCTCCGCCCGGGCCACCTGCAGGACGACGGCGCCATCCTGACGCGGCGCATTGGCGATCGAATACGAGCGATCGGGAATGCCGACCCGCCCACCGCCAAGCGTGACGTACTGACCGGGCCAGAAGCGCAGCGACTGCGCCAGCGGCATCAGCGTCAGCTCGACGATGCGTGGCGTACGCGCCACCTTGTCGGTGACGACGAAGCTGACGTTCTCGCGCGGCGCGAACAGCTTCGGTTTCGCATCCTCGGTGCCCCACTCGATCACCAGTTCGTCGGAGAGCGGCTTGGCCATGCACATCAGGCCGTAGCCCTGCTTGCGCTCTTCCTGCGACAGCGCCATGTCGAGCACCATGCCCTGGTCGAACTGCCCCTCGCGCACGCGCACCTTGCACTCGCCGCAGGCCCCGGCGCGGCAGTTGTTCGGCAGCGCATAGCCAGCCTTCTCCAGCGCATGCAGGACAGTGTCGCCGTCGGCGCAGTCGACTTCACGGTTGGACGGGTGGAGGCGAATTTTTTTCATGGCGGCACTCGGTCGGGGTCGGCGTGGTTGTTTCTTGGGCGGCCACACGCTGGAAGCGGTTCCAGCGCAAAAGAGTAGCGCCCGCCCGCGAGACGCCGGCGAGCGCCATGTGCTATTCGCACACAAGCGAGCCGGCAACGAAGCGGGCGGGTGCGCACTTTTGCGCTAAAACACCGGGATGATGTCTTCCATATGTATGTCGAGCACTTCCTCGCCGGTAATGCCGACTTCCGGAATCGCCGGGAACGGAATCCCGTACTTGTCGAGCACGCCCTTGAGGTTGAGCATCGCGTTCTTCCAGTTTTCCTTTTTCGGCTCGTATTCCGGAATGAAGAAGCCGGCCGTGCGCGCCACGGCCTCGATCTCGCGCTGCGCCGGAATGAAGTCCTCGGCGATGTCCCAGAACTCGATCGGCGGCTCGAACAGCACGCCGGAGAGGAACAGATAGCCGGCGCGGATCTGCTTGGTGATCATCGGCTTGTCCTCGGCCGCCATCTTTGGATAGTCACGCTCCATCATGGTCATGCAGATGGCCATGTGCCGGCCTTCGTCGCGGCCGATCATGCGGAAGGCTTCCTTGAACACGGGTTCGGTGCAGCCGGCGGCCATCTGGTGGAAAATCGTCGCGGCGGCAATCTCGCCCATCAGGAAGGAGGAGAAAAGCACCGCCAGGCTGTACTTCGGCACGGCCTGCTTGTAGCCCTCCCAGTAGCGGCCGCCGTTGAAGTACAGCCACTGCACGTTCTTCTTCGCCTTCTTGCCGATGTCGGTCTTCGGCTCGTATTCGATGTACGACGGCGCCTCCAGCAGCTTGGTGATGGCCATGCCACACATCTGCTCGTGGTTCTGCTCGTCGCGCGTCACCGAGAAGAAGCAGCGGCGCACCGGGTCTTCCTCGTGCTGCTCGTAGGTCTTGATCAGCGCAGCGGCAAAGACCGGCGGCGCCGAAGCGTCAAACACGGAAAGGATGGACCACCAGTAGGCGATCGCCTCGCGTTGCTCCCAGCTGTAACGCGATGGATCGAAGGTGTCCCAGGGCAGCTTCTTCGGGTCCCAGTACTCGCGCTGCGAGGCATCCCAGATATCCTCCATGCGCTTTGTCTTGCTCACCCAGTTGAGCGGGTAGACGTTCGGCTGCGGGGTTTCCGGCGGCAGTTCCATCAGATGGGCGAACTTTTCCTTGGCCATGGCAGGTCTCCAGATTTGTTTTTAACTAACTCGTTAATCGTGATACAAAACCAACAAGTCGTCAACACGATTCTGTATCACTTCGACAAGGGAGAACGCGGGGGAGTTTCCTGCGCCGGAGGCGTGGCGATCAGCCGTCGACCTCTGCAAGCAGGCCGCGGCGCCCGCGCTTGCAGAGACGAAGCAGGCGGCGCCCGGCTTCGTCGCGCGATTCGCACGCCTGCTCGGGCCAGGCATTGCCGGCCGCCCAGCGCCCATCCGCGAGGGGCACGGCGGCGACAGCCCGACCGCCATCGACCCGGGTGAGGATTGTGCAATCCGGGCGGCCGAAGTGGGCGACCACCAGATCCATCACCTCATCGCGCGGCACGTCGAGCGCGAGCAGGGCATCGATTGCCGACGGGTGTTCGGAGTGGATCACAACGGGGAAATAGACGCGGGCGGCCATATCCGGGTTCTACTTGTAAAACCGGCGCCGCACAAGGCACAATCGCTGCTCTGCAGCAAGCCTCTTCCCTGGATTCATGCACTTCGACCTCGTCATCGTCGGTGGTGGCCTGGCCGGCCTGTCGCTGGCCTGCGCACTGCGCGAGACCCCACTCAAGATCGCCCTCATCGAGCAGCGCCCGCCGCGCCGCGCCGATGGCTGGGATGCGCGCGTCTACGCGATCAGCCCGGCCAACGCGGCCTTTCTGGAGCGGATCGGGGCCTGGAAACATTTAGACCCGGCGCGGATCGCGCGCATCGCGGCGATGGAGGTCTATGGCGACACCGGCGCGAGGCTCGATTTTTCCGCCTATGAAACCGGCGTGACGGAGCTCGGTTTCATCCTGGAATCTTCGCTGATGGCCTGCGAGCTGTGGGAGAACGTCAAGCGCCAGGCCAACCTGAGCCTGCTTTGCCCGGCCGGGCCGCAGCGCATCGAATTTCGCGACGATGCCGCACGAATCGGGCTTGACGATGGGCGCAGTGTTTCCGCAAGGCTGGTGGTCGCCGCCGACGGACGCGACTCCTGGGTGCGCCGCTGTTCCGGGCTGGAGGCATTCGACACGCACTATAACGAGAAAGGCGTCGTCGCCAACTTCACCTGCACGAAGCCGCATCGCGGGCGCGCATTCCAGTGGTTCCGCAATGATGGTGTGCTTGCCTGGCTGCCGCTGCCGGCGCATCAGTTCTCGATGGTCTGGTCGGCGCCTGACGATCTGGCCGAGGAACTCGTCGCGCTGCCCGCGGACGCGCTCTGCGCGCGCGTCGCCGCTGCCGGCAGGCACACGCTCGGCGAGCTCGGCCTGCTCACGCCGGCAGCTGCGTTTCCGTTGCGCTTGATGCGGGTTCCCAAGGTCGTGGCGCCGCGGCTCGCGCTGATCGGCGATGCCGCCCATGGCATCCATCCGCTTTCCGGGCATGGCATCAATCTCGGTTATCAGGATGCGGCGGCACTTGCTGAAATACTCGCAGACTGCAAACCGTGGCAGGATATCGGCGCGTTGCGTGTTCTTGAACGCTACCAGCGTGTGCGCCGGGAAGAGGTTCTGCTCCTGCAGACTGGAACCGACGCGTTGCGCCGCCTGTTCAAGTCGGACCTGCCGGGTGCGCAGCCGCTGCGCAACCTTGGATTGAACCTGACCAACCGCCTGCCACTCTTAAAGAATGTGCTGACCCGCTACGCGCTGGGTACGCTTTGATCGAATGCCCTTAACGGAGAAACTGATGCGCACCAAACTCTTGCCGGCCCTGCTCGGCGCCATGATTGCCAGCATTGCCATGGCCGACGAAGCCGCGGTCAAGAAGAATTTCGAGGCCAAGTTTGGCGCCAAGGCCGAAAGCGTCAGCAAGGCTGGCTACCTCGGGCTTTACGAAATCTATGCTGATGGACAGATCCTTTACAGCGACGAGAAGGGAACCGCCTTCATCGTCGGCCCGCTGATCGACGGCCGCACGATGAAGAACGTGACGCAGGAGCGCATCAACAGGCTGACCGCGATCAAGTGGGCCGACCTGCCGCTCGACCGGGCGGTAAAGCTGGTTCGCGGCGACGGCAAGCGCGTACTCGCCTCGTTCGAAGATCCGAACTGCGGCTATTGCAAGCGTCTCGCGAAAGAGCTGCAAAAGCTCGACAACGTGACGATCTACACCTTCCTCTATCCGATCCTGTCGCAGGACTCGGTCGACAAGTCGAAGGCGATCTGGTGCGCGTCGGATCGTGCCAAGGCATGGAGCGACTGGATGGTTGAGGGCAAGGCGCCGTCTGGAAAGACCGATTGCGACACGACCGCGATCACCAGGAATCAGGAGTTCGGGCGCAAGCTGAACATCAACGGCACGCCGACAATGTTTTTCGCCGACGGCGAGCGCATCCCCGGCGCCGTTCCGCTGCAGAAGATCGAAGAAAAACTGGCGCAGACCGCCGGCAAGTAAGCGCGGCAGCAAGGGCCACAATGCACTACGGCGCCCGCGGGCGCCGTAGTGCATTTCTGCGAAGCCGATTCAACGCTTGGAAAATCTGGCTGCCAGCTGCTGCAGCTTTTCGGTGCGGCGCGCCTCAGCTTGTGCCTCCGCCTGCGCCTCGCGTTCAGCGGCAGCCTTTGCCCGCTTCTCTTCGGCCTGCTTGCGGAAGCGTTCCTTGAGCGTTTCCGTTGCGTGCGCCCGGTGCTCTTCGCTGACTTCGGCAACGGCCTTGCCTTCGAGGTCGAAGCGCTGCGTCGCCTTTTCCATCACTTTCATGTAACGCAGCGAGCCGACATGCATGCGCAGGGCCGTGCGCAGGGCCTTGCGGTCGAGGTCGGGCTGCGCCGCCAGCACCTGCTTGTCGATGCCGATGGCCAGCGGCTGGCAATCGCGGAAGACGGCAAAACGTTCCTGCAGTTGCTTGAGGACGGCACGCGCGGAGGGGGCCTGGGGCGTTGCTGCGGAATCTTCGGGAAGCGGGGAATTCATTGACGAACTGGCGAGTGGAGGAAATGCAGCGCGAAGCGTATCACGAGTCCCGCTTCGGGGATATTGTGACGTCGTGCGTAACTTCGGCAGCTCGCTCAAGCGAGCGCGCCGGCCGGCCAGGGGATGACGTAGAACAGCACCGAGAAGAAATGCAGGGCACTGCCGAGCAGCACGAAACCGTGCCACACCGCATGGTGGTAGCGCAGGCTGCGCCATTTGTAGAAGAACACGCCGACCATGTAGGCAAGACCTCCTCCGGCAAGCAGCAGCAGTCCGTCGGTGGCCAGGTTTTCGGCGAGCGGAACGATGGCGACGACAATCACCCAGCCCATGGCCACGTACAAGCCGACGATCAGGCCGTGCAGGCGCCCGCGCAAGACAAGGCGCAGCAGGATCCCGGCCAGCGCCAGGGTCCAGATCGTGGCGAAGAGTCCCCAGCCCCAAGGGCCGCGCAGGCTGACCAGCGTGAAGGGCGTATAGGTGCCGGCAATGAGCAGGAAGATGGCGGAATGGTCGAGTGCGCGCAGGACGCCCTTGGCACGTTCGTGCGGGATGCTGTGGTAAAGCGTCGATGCGGTGTAAAGCAGGATCAGCGTTGCCCCGAAAACGGCGCAGGAAACGATGTGCCAAACGTCGCCATGCAGGGTTGCGAACGCGGTCATCACGGCAAGTCCGGCGATCGCAAGAAATGCGCCAATGCCGTGCGTGATTCCGTTGGCGATTTCCTCGCCGCAGGTATAGCGGACTTGCACTGCTCGCGACATATGCAACCTCTTGTAGCCGGTGTGGCCGGTCAAAGTTGTCAAGTGTAGCCCTGGCCGCCTCGGTGTTCTGGAGGGACTCCCCTAATTCCGTGCCTTCGGGCTAGACTGCGGTTTCCACGACGGAGGCATTAGCAATGAGCGACGGCGACGATTCGCACGCGAATGGCGGCAGCACTGCGGGCATAGGCATTCCGCGCGACAGGGCGTTCGACGCCCCGGCCTTCGAACGCGCCGTCGGCGACCTGCTCGCTGCCTGCGGCATCGCCCCGGATGCGGCACACATGGGCCGCACCGCGCAGCGTGTGCGCGAGCTGTGGCAGAAGCGCCTGCTTGGCGGCTACGACCTCGACCCGGCAAGCGCGCTTGGCGAAGGCTTTGCCGACGCACGCAGCGACATGGTGGTCATTCGCGGCATCGCCGTGCATGGCGTCTGCCCGCACCATCTCGTACCCTTCCGTGGCGTCGCCCACGTCGCCTACATCCCCGGCGGGCGCCTGCATGGCTTCGGACGCATCGCGCGCATGGTCGATGCGATCGGCCACCGCTTCACCTATCAGGAATGGATGACCCGCGACATCGCCGATGCGCTGGTCCGTCACGGCAAGGCGGCAGGAGCCGCATGCATCGTCGAGGCCGAACAGCTCTGCCTGCTGCTCGGCGAGGACCGGCGTGGCGATGAGCGCGTCGTGACGCAGGCCTTCGCCGGTAGCTTTGCCGACTCGGCGCAACTGCGCAGCGAGTTCCTGCACGCCCTTGGCGGTGTCGCGAAATGAGCGAGACGCACAAACACCTCGCCGGGCGCCCGGAACTGCTGGCACTGCTCGCCAGCGTCAGCCAGGACTTCGCCAGCGCGCCGGAGATGGGCGAGACGCTCGCCAACGCGACGCAACAGATCATGGCGTACATGGACACCGAGGCGGTCTCGATCTTCCTGCTCGACGAGCGCGGGGAATACCTGACCTGCCTCGCCTGCGCCGGCCCCGTTTCGATCGATGGGCTGACGATCGGCGCTGCGCAAGGCATCGTCGGCCGCGCCGTGCAGACCGACGCGGTGCAGATGGTGCGCGACACGCAAAACGACGCCGACTTTTCCGGCGCCGTCGATGACCTGACGGGCTTTCGCACCCGTTCCATCCTGTGCGCCCCGCTGCGCGTGAAGCACAAGAAGCTGGGCGCGCTGGAGGTGATCAACAAGAAGAGCGGCGACGGTCTTTTCGACGACGGCGACCGGCAGTTGTTGCAGGCACTCGCCGGCATGGTTTCGCTGGCGATCAGCAATGCACAGATGACAGCGGCGCTGGTCGAGCAGGAACGCATCCGCCGCGAACTTGAACTGGCGCGCGAGATCCAGCGCAACCTGCTGCCGCCGCCGCCCGCGGCCGGCTTTCCGGTGCGCGGCGTCAATTATCCGGCGATGGAAGTATCCGGCGATTTCTTCGATTACTTCGCGCTCGCCGACGGCCGCATCGTCTGGGGATTGGGCGATGTTTCCGGCAAGGGCATGAACGCGGCGATGCTGATGGCGAAGACGATCGCCCTCTTCCGCTGCCTCGGTAAGGTGGTGCCGGACATGGCAACACTGCTCGTGCGGCTGAATGACGAGATTGCGGAAACCGCGAGCCACGGCATGTTCGTCACCATGGTGGCCGGGGTCTTCGACCCGGTGCGCGGAGCGATTGCCTTCGCCAACGCCGGCCACCAGCCCCCGCTGCTGCGCGCTGCCGACGGCAGCTATCGCGAGATCGAGGCGGAATGCCCGCCACTCGGCATCATGCCGGATGTCGTTTTCGTCGAGCAGCGTGTACAACTGGACGGCGGACGTCTGTTTGTGTTCACCGACGGTGTCACCGAAGGCAGGACCGCGTCCGGTATGCTCGGTCTCGACGGGCTCACGCAGTTGCTCGATCGCCATGCTGCCGAAGGCGCCGAGGCGCAACTCGCTGCCGTCAGCGAGACGCTGCTCGGCAGCACCGGTGGCCGCCGCCTGCATGACGACCTGACGATGCTCGCCGTCGGATAGCGCCCGCCATGTCGCCGCTGCTGGCCCGCGATTTCCCTGCCAACACCTCGGCCTTGGTGGACGTTCGCGCCGCCGTGCATGATGCTGCCGTTGCCGCCGGCTGCAATGAGGAGATCACCAGTGGCTGGGTGCTCGCGGTAAACGAAGCCTGCATGAACGTGATCCAGCACGCCTACGGCTTTGCCGATGGCGAGTCACTCCGCATCGAGCTCTGGCGCGACGGGGACGAACTGGTGACGCTGATCTGCGACGATGGCCGGGCATCCCGCATCGAGGATCTGCAACCCCGCCCGCTCGACGAGATTCGCCCCGGTGGACTCGGCGTTCACTTCATCCGCGAACTCACCGATACAATGGCATACCTGCCGCCGTCGCCGCAGTGGCGGAATCGCCTGCGCCTCGCCCGCCGGCTAACGGGCTCACCCATGGAACGACACGCATGAACATCGATGTTTCCGAAGCCTCGCCTTTCCGCGTGATCCGCCTCGCCGGCGATGTCGACCTGCACTCATCGCCGCAGGCGCGGCAGGCGATTCTCGACGAACTGAAGCGCGGCACGCCACTGCTCATCGACCTCTCTGCGGTCAGCTACATGGACAGCTCGGGTGTCGCGAGCCTCGTCGAGGGCTACCAGACGGCGCGCAAGCAGGGGACCGAGTTCGGGCTGGCGGCCCCGGCGACGGCTGCGCTGAACGTGCTCAAGCTGGCGCGCCTCGACAAGGTTTTCCCGATCCATGCATCGGTGGCGGAGCGGCTGGCGCGTGGCGACTAGATCCGGCGCCAACGGTCTCGTCGCCTTTGTCGGCGACGTCGGCGAGCGTTCGGTGCAGGCCGTGCGCGAGCTGGGCTACCTTGCCGCGCTGCTGTGCGAATCCTTCTACTGGCTGCTGATCGGCTTCCGTCGCCGCCAGCCGGTGCGCATGGCTGCGATTTTCAAGGAAGCGATGGGCGTTGGCGTCGCCGCGATTCCGATCGTTGGGCTGGCCTCCTTCGCCACCGGCATGATGCTGGCGATCCAGGGCATTCACACGCTGCGTACCTTCGGCGCCGAGGACCAGGTGGTGCTCGGCATCGCGCTCTCGGTGACACGCGAGTTCGCACCGCTGATCACCGGCATCTTCGTTGCCGGTCGTTCAGGATCGGCGATCGCAGCGCGCATCGGCACGATGACGATCTCGCAGGAAGTCGACGCTTTGCGCGTGATCGGCATCAACCCGGTGCGCTATCTCGTCTCGCCGATTCTCGCCGCGATGCTGCTCATGCTGCCGACGCTGACCGTGATGTCCGACCTGCTCGCGCTGCTCGGCGGCGCCCTCTACTGCGCCGGTGAACTCTCGCTGCCGATGAACATCTTTTTCGCGCGCACCTTCGAATCGCTGGTTGCGGCGGATGTGCTGCAAGGTGTCTGGAAGAGCCTGATCTTCGCCGTCGTCATCACGCTGATCGGTGCCGGTAACGGCTTCGGCGTCACCGCCGGTGCGGAAGGCGTCGGCCGTGCGACGACCCGCGCCGTGGTGCTCGGCAGCATCGGCATCATCCTCGCCGACATGGTGTTCACCTTCCTGACGAGTCGCTGAGGCCCCCGTGAGCCAGCTCGCCATCGAAGTCACCGACCTCGTCACCCACTACGGCACGCGGCTGATCCTCGACCACGTAAACTTCAGTGCGTGCCAGGGTGAGATCATGGTCATCATGGGCGGTAGCGGCTCGGGGAAGAGCACGCTGTTGCGCCACCTGCTCGGGCTGCATCGCCCGACTTCCGGCAGCATCAAGCTGCTCGGCAAGGACATCACGAAGATGAACGCCGACGAGATGTTCGACCTGAGGAAGAACATGGGCGTCGCCTTCCAGGGCGGTGCGCTGTTCAACTCGATGACGGTCGGCGAGAACGTCGAACTGCCGCTACGCGAACATACCCGGCTCGATGACAACACGATCCGCATCATGAGCCGCATGAAACTGGAGGTCGTCAATCTCGCCGGTTTCGAGGATCTGATGCCCTCCGAACTGTCCGGCGGCATGATCAAGCGCGCGGCGCTGGCGCGCGCCATCGTCATGGACCCGAAACTGCTCTTCTTCGACGAGCCGTCGGCAGGGCTCGACCCCGTTGCTTCGGCCGAACTCGACGAATTGATCCTGACGCTGCGCGATGCAATGAACATGAGCATCGTCGTCGTCACGCACGAACTGGAAAGCGCCTTCAAGATCGCGGATCGCATCACCGTTCTCGACCACGGACGCATCCTGATGAGCGACAGGACCGCTGCCGTGCGCGCGAGCGAGCATCCGCGCATTCGCGCCCTGCTCGACCGCACACCACGCGACGACAGCGTTGATGCCGACGCGTACATGGAACGCCTCACCCGGGAGATCAACTGACTGTGAAACGCGACAACATCAACTACCTGGCCGTCGGCTGCTTTGTGCTGGCGATGGCGGCTGCGCTCCTTTACGGGCTGTACCGCGTCACCGGGCAGAGCGGCAAGGGCGACGCCTACGTCACGCACTTTGCCAACGTCGCTGGCATCAAGGTCGGCTCCGTGGTCACCTATGAAGGCTTTGACGTCGGCAACGTCGCTGGCATCGAGCCTGTGCTCAGCGACGGCCGCACGCGCTACCGCGTCGCGCTCAACATGCGGAAAAGCGTGCGGATACCGGAAGACAGCCGCGCAATGATCGCCGCACCGGGACTGCTTTCGGCGCCGTTGGTCGAGATCAGGGAAGGCGCCAGCCCGACCGCGCTTGCCGTCGGCGGTGAAATCAAGGGGGTCAGTGGCGGCAACCTGATGGAATCGGTGGCGCAACTCGCCGGGCAATTGAGCGAGCTGACGGAGACGACGATCCGGCCGATGCTGGCGCAGATCGGCAAGCGCGTCGATTCGCTGGGCGGCAGCATGGAAAAGAACCTGCCGCCGGCGCTCGAGGATCTGCGGGCGACGATGGCGCGGCTCAACGCGACGGCCGGCCGTGTCGAAACGCTGTTCAATGAGGAAAACCAGAAACGCTGGCAGTCGCTGCTCGGCAACGCCGACGAGGCGTCGGCGAGTGCGCTCAAGCTCTCCCGCGAACTGCACTCGGTGACGAAGGAAGTGAACGAACTGGTCCGCGATTCGCGCGGCGTCGTCAGCGGCACCGGGCGCGAACTCGAAAGCTCGCTGCGACGCGCGGACAGCGTGCTTTACCAGCTCGAATCGGCTGGCCGCCATCTGAACGAGTTCAGCCGGCAGATCCGCGAGAACCCCTCCAGCCTGATATCGAGCCGACCACCGGCGGAAGCCTCGGGAGACGAGAAATGATCAAGTCATTGCGCACGCGGGCAATCCTGCCGGCAATCGCCTTTCTTGCCGCGCTGCTCACTGCCTGCGGCAGCGCGCCCCCGGCGCCGAGCGACCGTTTCTATCGGCTGCAGGCAGAATTGCAGCGCCCGACGCAAGCGGTCACGGTGCGCAGCGTGCGGGCAGACAGTCTCTATGCGGAGCGGGCGATCGTTTTCGTGCGCGAGGACGATCCCCGGCAGCTACGTCAGTACCACTATCATCTGTGGCTCTATCCACCGGCGCAGACGGTGCAGGAACATCTGCGCACCGGCTTCGGCAGTGTACCGACAGGCGACGCATCGTTCTCGCTCAATGCGCGCGTCACGCATTTCGAGCGCGTGTTGGATGGCCGGAACAGTCGCGCGCTGGCCGGGCTGGCGGTCACGATCGCCGACGCGCGGGGCGCCGTCAGCGAGAAGCGCTATCGCGCCGAGGTGGCGGCGACCGACGATTCTTATTCGTCGTTTGCAATGGCGATGGAGAAGGCCTTGGGCAACATCTACCGCGAACTCGGCGCGGATATCGACACCCTTGGCCAGCCCAGACGTTAATGTGCAAGAACTCGGGGAGAGGCAAGGGTCACGGGAGAGGGTAGAACCACCCTACCTTTCCCCAGTCCGTTCAGGCGGACTCAACTCCCGTAGTTGATCAGCCCTGCTTTCAGCTCAAGGAGGTCGAGCGGGCCGAAATTGCGGAGGCGTCCGGACTCTAGCATCCCTTCAAGGTGGATGACGCAGGCGTCGGAGGCGCGGCGCAGCACACGCCCTTTCAGCAGATAGCGACGGCCGGCATCGCCAAGGTCGATATCGAGCGTGATCTCGGCGCCGGCAGCCATCGGCGGCAGCGGCGTTTCGCGATCGCGGACGCGGACACGGACAGAGTCATCGGACATGTCGGCGATGACGCACGGCCCCGACAGACCACCGCCCGGCAGGCACAAGACGACGGGAGCACAGGTCTTGGCGCGCGCTTTCTTGCGTTGATCGCTGACGGTCAGGGTATTCAGTTCCGGGGTCAACAGCACCATCTTGGTATGCGCATAGGGGCCATTGACGAGCACGACTTGCTTGGCAACCTCGGTATCCAGTGTCGACAGACCGCGCGCGCCGGCATTCGAAATCAGCGAGATGTAGTTGCCCTTGTTGAACTGCTTGCCACGCCCGAGCTCAGCGCGCCGGAAGTAATCGAGTTGTCGTTCGAGTTCGGACGTATCCGGCACCAGCAGCTGAAACAGCTGGACGTCTGCAATGCGGATGCGGGCGCCATCCTCGCCGACGCGAAACGCGGTGACGTAGCCGTTCGGATCGCGCTCGACCGCCTCGCTGGAGTAGAGGAACTCGCCATTGACGGCATAGCCGACCATCAGCGTGTCGAAGACGATGTCCTTCTTGAATTCAGGGATGTAGCGCAGCTTGCGGCCGATCTGGAAGAATTCGACCAGGGTCTTCAGCCGCTCCGGATCGACGTTGCGCCGAACGACGGCCTCCGCCGAATTTTCCGGACTGCCCCGTCTGGCGAGAAATGCTTTCAGCACCATGTTTCCTGCCCTCCCCGACAGGCTTCAATCGTGCGAGTCTTGATCAAACCCGGGGCAGGGTCAAGGAAATATCTGACACTCCCGCCCTACTCCACCGTCACACTCTTGGCCAGATTCCTCGGCTTATCCACATCCGTCCCCTTCACCAGCGCCACGTGGTAGGAAAGCAACTGCAGCGGCACCACATGCAATAGCGCCGACAGCGCCCCATAATGCTCCGGCAGGCGCAGCACATGAATGCCCGCAGACGCCGCAATCTC
>JAKLLG010000013.1 GCA_023150275.1 Rhodocyclaceae bacterium | reverse complement strand
CCGTCGCTGTCCTTGAGGGTGTCTTTGCCTTCGTTGGCGGTGAAGACGTAGGTGTCGGTGCCAGCGCCGCCGTCTAGGGTGTCGTTGCCAGTGCCGCCGATGAGGAGGTCGTCGCCGAGACCGCCCTCCAGATTGTCGTCTCCCGAAAGACCAACCAATACATCCTGCCCCGCCAAACCACGGAGCACATCGTTTTCGTTTTCGCGTCCTATGAGCAAATCGGAATTCGAACCGGTTCTTGTAGTGCCATCCTCGCCGGTAGCCCCACTTGCGTCATACGCCACCTGGATGTTCAAAGGATCAATGTTAGGAGCGTTTGCGATATTGGCATCGGTAATATATCGCTGGATCAATGCATTTGCGGCAGGTCGAAGTTCCTCTCGCAGGGACTCGACACGTATGCCGGCAAGTGCCGGTATCGCGTTCAGTTCTGCTTGGGCATCGGTTCGTTGCCGAGCGAAGGTGGTCTCATAGGCAACCATATCCACTCGAGAGCCCGTGATTGCTCGGCTATGACGGGAATACATCCGGTAGACACCTCCCGCCTGATCAAGGTTATCGTTCGCGATGCCAGACCCGTAGAGTCCGAATACCGCAGCTTCGACATAGCGGCGCTTATGCAACTGATCGGCATGGGAATATCGGATCTGGTACCAGACCTCGGCACGGGCTTCGTAGGGGTCTTCCATCGCCAAGGCTGTCCGCACGCCGTTGCCGACCAAGGCCGGGAGGTTGTAACGCAGCGACACCAGAGCCAGTTGCTCCAGCGAATGGGTGGGAATCAATTGTGCGATGGCCCTTTGATGCGGATCGACGATACGCAGGAAGGCCGCGTCAATTTCCGCCGGAGTCATCGAGAAATTCCGACCGGGCAACACCCCGTTGAGATAAGTTTGCAGCGCCTGGTCCCTCGCCGCCCGCTGGGCAGGCGTGCCGCCGGGCATGGCACGGATTTCCGCCATTTGCGTGGTTCTCCACGCGCGATCAATTGCAAGTTGTTCCTCACCAGTCAAACCCATCGCTTCGAAGACACGATTCCTGACGTCTGTGTTCAATGCATTGATGTTGAAGCCGACACCGATCGTGATCAACGGTGGATTGGCGGAATCGAAATATGGTGCCTCGCCATATCCTTCCAGTTGCTCAAGCAGCGCGCGGCGGCGTGCGTTGTACTCGTCGGCGGTCAATTCATGAAGATTAGTCAGCGGCATGCTTATCTCCCGGTGGGGTCAACGTTCAACGGAAATGGGTAATCGAAACGGACTTCGCACAGCTCATGCGAGCCGTACAGCGGGTCGTCTGGAAAATCGTGCATACGCCCCCCAACAGCGTTCGGATGAACCGCTTCGAGCCGCGAAATCTTGACCCCTCCGGATGCACGCTCGCCGTCCCAACCGAAACCCGGGTTCAGGAAATAGGGCTTGCCCTGAAAGAGGGTGAGGACCCCTCGCGCCATCGTCGTCCAGAGGCTTGATCCGGCAACTTTTTGCTTAGCCTCGTCGTAGATGAAGAAGTTGGATTTGCCGAGTTCAGAACTAAAGGGAAGACCCAGCCGTGCGAAGTGTTTCTCCTTCTCGCATAGCTGTACGTCGAAGTCGTAGGTAAGCACCGTTTCGACCGGGCCGTTAGGAACCAGCGTCATTTGCGTCCGGCGCAGACGCGGGCGCTCGCCGTTGGCATGGACCCGTGCCTCCCGCTGGACTTTCCAGCGCTTGAAATCCTTCTCCGGGGCCGGCTCGATATATCCAACCCCCAGCAGCAATTCGATCTGGTGGACAATTTCAAGATGCTTGGCGATGTCGAGTTCTTCCCAATCGGGTTCCCGCATGCCCGGCACACGCGTCAGCCTGAGGTCGCACATCGGTACCTCTTCGCGCGCTGGCGTGGCAGTGAAAAATTTCAGATAGGGCTTGCCGTTGGCTCTGGCCCATGCCTCCCACTGGAGCTTCCAGCGGTCGAAATCTTTTTCCGGCGCCGGATAGACATTTCCCCACAGAACGGCCCGGTGTTCCGCCTTGAGGCGCCGGAGAGTTTCACGTTCTTCCCACTCGGTTTCCTGCATGTCAGGCAAACGGCTCGGCTTGAGTTCGCGCATCCGTACATCTTCGTTAGCTGGCGTGGCGTTGAGGGATTTCAGATAGGTTTCGCAAATCGTCCAGCCTTTTCCGGAGGTTAGGGTGTAGAGAGGTTGATCTGCATTCGCTGCCGATGCTAAAGACACAAGTAAGATTGCAAAAATGGCGTAAATAGTCTGCTCACAAGGAGATCTTTTCACGCCGACCGTTGATCTCATTTCGATGTTATTAGAGTCATTTTTTTCTTTTTTCATGCCATCATCCTCCATTCAAAATCGTTGTCGCTTTCGAACCGCCCGTTGATCGTCTCGCGATCCCAAATCACGCCGCCGCTCAGTTCATCGTTACCGGCACCGCCGGACAACTGGTCGTCGCCATCCGCACCTGACAGACTGTCGCTGCCGTCGCCGCCGTCGAGTACGTCATTGCCGGCGCCGCCAAACAGTCCGTCATCAATAATGGGGTCCATCACGATAATGGGGGCAGCTTCATTAAAGTTCTTTCCATCTCAAAATTACTCATTCTCGTTCGCTCACTATCTCCATCCGCTTGGCGCTCCGATCGCCACCAAAGCTAAACACCTCATCCACCACCAACCCCCTTGGAATCTGATGCGTGATGAAAATCATCGTCACCTTCCCCTTGAGCTTGTTGATGGTCTTGGCGAAGTGCTCTGCTGTCTGCTGGTCGAGGTTGGACACCGCCTCATCGAAGATCAGGATCTTCGGCCGCTTGAGCAGCGCCCGGGCAATGGCAATCCGCTGTTTCTGCCCACCCGATAGCCCGGTGCCCCGCTCCCCGATCTCCGTCTGATACCCGTTCGGCAGCTTCTCGATCACCTCGTGAATCTCGGCCGCCTTGCAGGCGAAGATGACATCCTCGAAGCTGGCATGCGGGTGGGCCATGACCAGGTTGTCGTAGAGCGTGCCGGCGAAGAGCACGGTCTCCTGCGGCACGACGCCGAAGGTGGCGCGCAGTTCGTTGGCGGCGAGATGGCGAATGTCCTTGCCGTCGAGCGCGATATGGCCTTCCACGGGCTGGTAGAAGCCGAGCATCAGCTTGGCGAGTGTGCTCTTGCCGCAGCCCGACGGGCCCATGACCACGGTGAGGTGGCCGGGCTTGAAGGCGAGTTCGAGTTGTTTGTAGAGCCAGGGGTGATGCTCGCTGTAGCGGAAGGCAAGGTTGTCGATCGTTAGATTTCCCTTGCCCGCCTGTTCCCGGTGCGGCGTCAGCGTATGCGGCTCCTGCGGCATGTCGAGGATGTCGCCCAGGCGCTTCACCGCGATATTGGCCTGCTGGAATTCCTGCCAGAGCCCGACCAGCCTCAGCAGCGGCTGACTCATCCGCCCAGCGAACATCTGGAAGGCAACCAGCATGCCGACGGTGAAGCCCTGGTTCTGCATCACCAGCAAGGCGCCCACGATGAGGATGGCCAGCGTCATCACCTGTTCCAGCCCGTTGGCGATGACGTTGTAGGTGTTGCCGACCTGCTTGGTCGAGAAGCCGGCGGCGAGGTACTGGGCGAGGTAGTCGCCGTACTTGCGGTCGATGTCCGGTTCCATCTGCAGGGATTTCACCGTGGCCATGCCCGAAACGTACTCAGTGAGGAAGGCCTGGTTGCGGGCGCCAAGCATGAACTGCTGGTTGAGCTTCTCCCGGAACAGCGGCGCGACGAGGAAGCTGATCAGCGCGATGGCCCCGAGCAGGCCGACGGCGATCAGCGACAGCTGCCAGCTGTAGGCGAACATCACTGCCAGGAAGATGAGCAGGAAGGGCAGATCGAGGATCAGCGTGACGGCGGCGCCGGAAACGAACTCGCGGATGGTCTCGACCCCCTGCAGGCGGGCAACGAGGGTGCCGGTGGGGCGCTGCTCGAAGTACGGCAGCGGCAGCCGCAGCAGGTGCTTGAAGACCTGGCTGCCGAGCACGGCGTCGATGCGGTTACCGGTGTGCAGCACGAGGTACTGACGCAGCCAGGTCATGCCGCTGGTGAAGAGCATGAACATGACCAGCGCGACGCCGAGCACGATGAGGGTGCTGTGGGTCTGGTGGACGATGACCTTGTCGATCACCACCTGCGTTATAAGCGGCGTGACCAGGCCAACGAGGTTGATGGCGAGGCTGGCGATGAGAATGTCGCGCCAGATGCTCTTGTGCTTGAGGAGTTCGGGGATGAACCAGCGGAAGCCGAATGCCTTCTTCTCGCTATCGAAGCCGGCGATGCCTTCCTCGCCTGCCGCCTTGCTCTCCTTGGCGACGAGGATGAGTTCCGGAGCCAGCCAGGCGGCGGCTTCGGCGATGGGGAGGGTTTCGGGGGTCTGGCTGCCTGTGCGGAAGTAGAGCAGCGTTTCGGCGTCGGCTTTGAGGATGAGGATGGGGGTGCGCTCTGCCTCGGGGGCTTCGGGCTGCGCGCGCAGGAAGGCGATGGCCGGGAGGGGGAGCGGCTGCCAATCCGCCTCTGGCAGCGCTGCGGTGCCGGTTTTCAGGCCGAGGTTGCGGGCGGCTTCGTGAAGGGTGGCGAGCGTGTAGGGCGGCGGGAATTCCTGCGCGACAAGCGAAGCGTCGAACGGCAGGCGATGGAATGCGCTGAGGCTGCCGAGAAGCCATAACAGTTCCTCGCGCGCGAGCATCTCGCGCCCGGTTTCCCCCCTCCGTGCAGTCATGATTGTTGTTCTGTCGATGGCAAATGCGGCACGTTAGACGGTTCGCATAACATGGTCAATATGCATTTGGTCTGTATCAGAAAACCATGAAATGCTATTGATTCAGAGGCGCAAGACTTGATTCGGGTTTCTGTATCACGTTGAGAGTGGTAGCCGTGTTTGTTGCTCCAGTCCAGATCGTGCGACGAATTCATCGGAAAATCGCCACCCGCTACAGCAGCGCTCATCGTGTATAATCCGCGGCCTATGCCATTGATTACAAATTTGTTTAAGGGTGCCGCCGATGCGTTTTGATGAACTCGGCCTGGCCCCCGAAATTCTCCGCGCGGTTGCCGAACAGGGCTACACCGAACCCACCCCGATCCAGCAGAAAGCCATCCCGCTGGTGATGGCCGGCAAGGACATCATGGGCGGCGCCCAGACCGGCACCGGCAAGACCGCCGCCTTCACGCTACCGCTCTTGCAGCGCCTGCTGCCGCACGCAAGCCCGAGCCCGTCGCCGGCCAAGCATCCGGTGCGCGCGCTGATCCTGGCGCCGACGCGGGAACTGGCCATCCAGGTGCATGAAAATCTGCAGGGCTACGCCAAGTACACCTCGTTCCGCACCTTGTGCGTCTATGGCGGCGTCGATATCAAGCCGCAGATCGAGGCGATCAGGAAGGGCGTCGAGTTCCTCGTTGCGACACCGGGTCGCCTGCTCGATCTGGTCGAGCAGAAGTGCCTCAATTTCCAGAGTGTGCAAGCCCTCGTCCTCGACGAAGCCGACCGCATGCTGGACATGGGTTTCATCCCGGATGTCACGCGCATCATCAACCTGCTGCCGAAGGACACGCGGCAGAGCCTGCTCTTCTCGGCGACCTTCTCGAACGAAATCAAGAAGCTCGCCGACACGATGCTGAAGTCGCCGGAACTGGTCGAGGTCGCCAAGCGCAATACGGTGTCGGAGACGATCACGCACCGCGTGCATCCGGTCTCCGCAGACGCCAAGCGCGCGCTGCTGACCAGGTTGCTGAAATCGGACGAATACGATCAGGTTCTGGTATTCACCCGCACCAAGCAGGAAACCGGCAAGCTCGCCCGCGAACTGGCCAAGGCCGGCATTGCCGCCGACGCGATCCACGGCGACAAGTCGCAATCGGAACGCCTGAAGGCGCTGGAAGCGTTCAAGGACGGCTCGGTGAAGGTGCTCGTCGCCACCGACGTCGCCGCGCGCGGGCTGGACATCGACGAGCTGCCACACGTGATCAATTTCGAGCTGCCGCACACGCCGGAAGACTACGTGCACCGCATCGGCCGCACCGGCCGCGCCGGCAAAAAGGGTACGGCGGTTTCACTGGTCTCTGCCGACGAGGTACAGTATCTGGTCGATATCGAGAAGCTGATCAAGATTTCCGTCGATCAGGTGCTCATCCCGGGCTTCGAGCCGGAGTACGACTACGAGTACCCGCCGACGGGCAAGAAGAAGCACCATCGCCGGCCGGATGCGCCGGCGCCGGCCGCGGCACCGCGGCGCGCCCCGCGCGAACCCTCGCGCCACAGCCCGGCGAGAAACCGCAATATCGCTCCGGACGGCTTCGATTTCAGCGCGCCCTACGTACCCAAGGAACTGGAACCGCGCGGCGAAGTGCCGACGGACGACAGGCCCCACGCGAAGCCGGACCCGCACAAACCGAAGAAACCCGTCGCCGCCTTGCTCGGCGGCTTCGTACTGAAGAAGTAAAGGCGGCGCCCCGCAGCGGGCGCCACTCCGGCACTCCGGCAATTCAGCGGAGTGCGCCGGCGCTTAACGTGGGCGCGGCACCTTTTTCTCTTCCGGCACTTCGACGAGCTTGAGGATCGCGACCGATACGTTGTCGCCTTCGCCACTGGCCCGGCTGCGTGCGCGCTCGATCAACACCCGCGTCGCTTCTCGGGCGCTGAATGCGGCCACGACGCCGGCGAGCTCGGCATCGCTGAAATACCCCCAGAGGCCATCCGAGCAGAGCAGGAAACTGTCGCCTCCCCGCAGATCGGCCGCCTCACCATGGGTGATGCGCGGCGGCTCGCCGCCCCCCATGGAAGTCAGCAGGATGTTGCGGTTCGGGTGGATCAGCGCCTGCTCGGGCGTGATCTTGCCCTCGGCGATCAGGTGTTCGACGTAGGAATGATCGATCGTGCGGAAGAACGGCTTGTCGCCACGGAAGCGGTACATGCGGCTGTCGCCGCAATGTGCCCAGCTGACTTTCCCTGGTTGCAGGAGCAGCATCACGGCCGTGCTGTGCGGGTCCTTTTCGTTGACCATGCGCATCGCCTTGATCATCGTATGCGCTTCCTGAATACTGGCTTCCAGCATCGATCGCGGTGAGTCTTCACTCACCGAATAGTGTTCAAGGTTGCTGCGTGCGGTGTAGAGCACCTGTTCGGCGGCGAGCGCTCCGCCGGCATGGCCGCCCATGCCGTCGGCAACGACGGCGAGCGCAACGCCCCCCCGCTTGGGATGCGGAAACAGTCCGACGCGGTCCTGCTGTTCCTTGCGGTCGCCGATATGCTGGGCAACGCAAGCATCTATGGTTATTGGCATACAACCCCCCCTTCGGGGCCGGAGTCTATCACTTTCCGCATAGCCGATTGCTATTGCCGCTGGCTTTTCAACTCGCCAGGACGGCGCAAATGCGCGCTGCGCGCGGGATTGCGCTCAATGTAGACGCGATGCGCCGCAACCACGATGGTATGCACCTCCTCGCTCGACAGTTGGGCAAAGTTCTCGCGCACCACACGAAAGGCGAGGTGTTCCAGCGAATGTCCTGCCCAGCCCTGTTCCGGATCGAAGAAAGGCTCGATCATCGCGTAGGCGGTGTCGAAGACCTGACGCAAGCTCTGGTTATGGCGGCGCTCCTGCGGCGGCGCGCCCCCTGATTTTTTTGGATCGTTCATGAGTTCTCCCCTCCCCTGTGCGTGGATCGTTCGACTTCGCGCTGGCGCAGGATGCGCCGCTGGATCTTGCCGGTGGTCGTCATCGGCAAGGATTCGATGAACTCGATCATTTTTGGCGTTTCATAAGGCGCCAGTTGCTGCCTGACATGCGCCTGCAGTTCAGCGACCAACGCATCGCTCCCGGATACGCCCGGCTGCAGCACGATGTAGGCCTTGACGACGGCGCCGCGTGTTTCGTCCGGCGCGCCGATCACCGCGGCATTGGCGACGGCGACGTGCCTCAGCAGACAGTTCTCGATCTCGGCCGGGCCGATGCGATAGCCGCCACTCTTGAACACATCATCAGCTCGCCCCTGATACCAGAAATAGCCATCGGCATCGCAGCGGGCCAGATCACCGGTGCGCCCCCAGCCCTCGGCAGTGAACTTCTCGGTGGTGGCCTCGGGTTTATTCCAGTATTCGAGCAGGATCACCGGGTCGTGCTGCCCGGCACACTGCCGGTTGACGGCGATCTCGCCCGTCTCGCCGGGAGGCATGGGCTGCCCGGCATCGTCAATCACCGCAACCTCGTGGCCGGGATAGGCGCGGCCCATCGCGCCGGGGCGCGGTTCCCACAGGGCGGCACAGTTGCCGATCACGTAGTTCATCTCGGTCTGGCCGAACATTTCGTTCACGGTGACGCCAAGCTTCTCCCGTGCCCATTGGCAGACGGTTTCGCCGACCGGTTCGCCGGCACTCATGATGGTGCGCAGGTCGATGTCGTAGCGCGCCTTCGGGTCGGGAACCGCCTTCATCATCATCTTCAGCGCCGTCGGGAAGAGGAAGGCGTTGCGCACGCCATACTTCTCGATCAGGGTGAAGGCCTTTTCGGCATCGAAACGCCCCTTGTAGCCGAGCAGCGGCATGCCGAAGCGCCACACCGGCAAGAGCACGTCGAAGAGGCCGCCGGTCCACGCCCAGTCGGCCGGCGACCAGAACAGGTCGCCCGGCTGCGGAAAGAAATCATGCGAGCAGACGAAACCCGAGAGATTGCCGATCAGCGTGCGGTGCGCCATCAGCGCGCCCTTCGGGTTGCCGGTGGTGCCGCTGGTGTAGATGATCATCGCCGGGTCGTTGGCCGCGGTGTCGACCGGCGTGTAGCGCGGCGAGGCGTGTTCGAGCACCGCCTCCCATTGCTTCACGCCGTTGGCGCTGGCGAATGCGGGATCGACGTCAACGGCGATGACGTGGCGAAGTTCGGGCAGGCGGTCGCGGATTTCGAGCAGTCTCGGCAGCGTCGTTTCATCGACGATTGCCACGTGTGCGCCTGCATCCCCAAGGCGATACTCAAGGGCATCAGGGCCGAAGAGGTGCGAAAGCGGCAGCGCGATGGCGCCCATCTGGTAAATGGCGACGTGTGCAATGCCGGTCTGCGGGCGCTGCGGCATGATGATCGCCACGCGGTCACCACGCAGGGTGCCGAGCGCGGCCAGCACGTTGGAGAGCCGGTTGGCGGCGCGCTGGATATCCCAGAAGGTCCATGCCGACGTGTGCCCGGCATCGTCCTCGAAATAGAGCGCGAAACGGCTGCGGTCGGCGGCCCAGCGGCCGCAGACATCGACACCGATGTTGTAGCGCTCGGGAACTTCCCAGCGGAAGGATTGGCGCAGTCGCGCGTAATCCTCGGCACCGCTGTCGAGATGCATGACCATGGCTAATGCGGCTCCGTGTGGTAGCGCTCGAGAATGTCGTCGATGAACTCCGGCAGCGCATCGGGGTGCAGCCCCAGTTCGTCGGTGACGGCTGCGCGCACCGCGGACCATTCCGGGTTGTCGGCGTGCGCGTCGAGGTAGTGCAGGTGAATGGCCAGTTGCAGGATCGCCACCATCGTCCGCGCGGCATGGTTGCCCATCGACAGCATGTCGTGGTGGTTGCGGATCGCGGCGCAGATGAACTCGGGCAGCTTCCAGTGGCGCCCGACGAGATAGCCGACCACGCAGTGATCGGCATTGAAGCGCGCGTCCTCTTCGGCGAGATCGGTCCAGCATCCCGGCTCGTCGAGATGCATGGCCTTGCAGTAGGTGGAGAAGCGCTGCATCAGCACCGGCACCCCGCAATCGTGAAAGATGCCGGCAAGATAGGCCTGATCGGGAAAGATGTTGCACACCGAGACACGTTCCTCGGCCACCAGCATCGCCAGTTGGGCGACCGCCCGCGAGCGCACCCAGAAAGCTTCGAAGGCCTTGGCGTTGTGCTTCGCCGGCAGGGCATTCGCGAGTGACACTGCCTGCACGATGTTGTAGGTCTGCTTGATGCCGATCGCCTGCAGGATGTTCTCGACAGATTCAAGCGGTTGCAGATTCTTGAACGCGGTACTCTGCGCGACCTTGAACAAGGCCGCCACGATACCCGGATCCTGACTGACCGAACGAGCCAGCACGCGCACGTCTGACACGCCACGCGTCAGCAGATGATGCAACTCTTCCACCACCACCGGCTGCGGCGGCAGCTTGATGCCTTTCTCGACCAGGCGCCTGACCTTCTTGCCTTCTTCCTCCGAAAGCGTCGTCAGCAGGGCCTTGTCGATGGCCATCTCGTGTCCCCTATAGGCGTTCTTCGATGATTTCGACCCAGTGGCGCACCGGTTTTGCGCTGCCGGCCTGCAGGTGGGTCTGGCAGCCTATGTTAGCAGTAACGATTGCTGCGGGGGCACCGCTGTTCAGGGCGGCGAGTTTGTTGTCGCGCAGTTGCTTCGAAAGCGCCGGTTGCAGGATCGAGTAGGTACCCGCCGAGCCGCAGCACAGGTGCGGATCCGGCACCGGGGTGAGTTCGACGCCGGCAGCCTGCAGCAACTCCTCGACGACGCCCTTGATCTTCTGCCCGTGCTGCAGCGTGCATGGCGAATGGAAGGCGAGCTTGAGCGGAGGATGCTGCCGGGTGACCAGCAGCGGCTTCAGTTTTTCCGCCTCGGCGGCGAGGACTTCAGAAATATCCAGGGTCAGCGCGGCGATGCGCTCGGCCTTCGCGGCGTAAGCGGGATCGTCCTTCAGCAGCAGGCCGTATTCCTTCACGTGCGCACCGCAGCCGGACGCGGTCATTACGATCGCCTCCACGCCTTGCTCGACGTGCGGCCACCACGCATCGATATTGCGGCGCATGTCGTCCAGCGCCTGTTCCTGGGCATCCAGATGGAAACGCAGCGCGCCACAGCAACCAGCCTCGGGCGCCTCGAACAGGGTGATGCCGATGCGGTCGAGCAGGCGCGCGGTCGCCGCATTGGTATTCGGCGCCAGCCCCGGCTGCACACAGCCGGCAAGCACTAGCATGCGACGCGGGTGATTCGATTTTTCAGGCCAGCCACGCGACTGACCAGGCGCCGATGTCGGCACCTTGTCGGAGAGCACCTGCGGCAGCAGCGGGCGCACCAGTTGCCCGGCAGCCACCGCCGGACGGAAGATCCACGGTCGCGGCAGCGCTTCCTTGAGTGCCGTTCGCACGAGGCGCTGCGCGAGCGGACGCGGCACGCGCTCGTTCAACACCTTGCGGCCAATGTCGAGCAGGCGATGGTATTTGACACCCGACGGACACGTCGTCTCGCATGAACGGCAGGTGAGGCAGCGGTCGAGATGCAGTTGCGTCTTCTCGGTGACCGGCTTGCCTTCAAGCATCTGCTTGATCAGATAGATGCGACCGCGTGGCCCGTCGAGCTCGTCGCCGAGCAATTGGTAGGTCGGGCAGGTCGCGGTGCAGAAACCGCAATGCACGCAGGTGCGCAGGATCGCGTCGGCCTCGCGGCCATCCGGCGTGTCCTTGATGAAATCGGCGAGATTCGTTTGCATGATCGGGCGACTCAGTAATCAGGGTACATGCGGCCGCGATTAAACACGCCCGCCGGGTCGAATGCCTGCTTGAGGTTGCGGTGCAGTCTCGCCAGCACGGGCGACAGCGGCTGGAACACACCGACACGAGCCTTGCTCTCTGCATCCGCACGGAACAGCGTGGCGTGGCCACCGCACTGCGCGGCAATGGCGCGCAACTGTCCGGCATCCAGTTCGCCACGCAACCATCGCTGCGCCCCGCCCCACTCGACAAACGTCGAACCGGGCTGCGCGAGCGGCGGCGACACCGAGGCCACGGCCACCCGCCACAGCGGGGAATCCCCGGCAAAGAACGGATGCGTTTGCTCGCGGAGCGACTGCCAGAAGGCGCCGGCATCGGCCACCTCCTCGCCGCCCAGCGCCTCGCGTGCGGCGCGTACGGCGGCAAAGGCACCGGCGAGGCGTACCGTGAGCGCACCGTCGCACCACGCCGAGGCCGCGATCGGCAGCGGCTTGCCGCCCCATTCATTGAGTTTCTTCAGGGCTTCCGTTTCCGTCATCGCAAAACGCAGCGTCATGCCGGCCATCGGCAGGGGCAGCACCTTCAGCGAAATTTCGGTGAGCAGCCCGAGGGTGCCGAGGCTGCCTGCCATCAGGCGCGGCACATCGTAGCCGGCAACGTTCTTCATGACCTGGCCGCCGAAGGCAAGCAACCCGCCCTTGCCATCAATCAATTTCACGCCGAGCACGTAGTCGCGCACGGCGCCAACCGCCGCACGACGCGGGCCGGAAAGCCCGGCGGCGACCATCCCGCCGACCGTGGCGCCCGCACCGAAATGCGGCGGCTCGAACGGCAGGCATTGCCCTTTCTCCTTGAGCGCAGCCTCCAGTTCGGCGAGTGGCGTGCCCGCCCTGACAGTAACCACCAGTTCCGTCGGTTCGTAGCTGACGATGCCGCGATAACCCGTGGTGTCGAGCAACTCGCCGACCGGCACAGCGCCATAAAAATCCTTGCTGCCGCCACCGCGGATGCACAGCGCCTTGCCGGCCTCCGCCGCGTCATGCACACGGGCGATCCATTCCTTCAGTTGTGCATCCATCAGAACCTCGGCGGGGGCGTGACCGCGGCAGCACCGCGGGTTTGTGTGTATTCCCGGCAGCGCGCGAGCGTCGGGATGCCCTTGCCCGGATTGAGCAACCCCTTCTCATCAAAGGCGGCTTTCAGGCGGTGGAAGGCAGAAATTTCGGCCGGCGTGAATTGCGCCGCCATCAGATCGACCTTCTCGACACCAACGCCGTGCTCGCCGGTGATCGTGCCACCGAGCTTCACGGAGAGTTCGAGAATTTCCGAACCGAAAGCCGTGGCACGTTCAAGTTCACCCGGCTGATTGGCGTCGTACATGATCAGGGGATGCAGGTTGCCGTCACCGGCGTGAAAGACGTTGGCGCAGCGCAGGCCATATTTCACGGAGAGATCGGCGATCGCTTCCAGCATCTCGGCGAGCCGCTTCCTCGGAATGGTGCCGTCCATGCACAGATAATCCGGCGTGATGCGGCCGACCGCCGGGAAGGCCGCCTTGCGGCCGGCCCAGAAGCGCAGGCGCTCGGCCTCGTTCTGCGAGACGACCAGCGAGGTGGCGCCGCTCTTTTCGAGCACCGCCTTCATGCGTTCGATTTCCTCGGCGACCTCGACCGGCGTGCCGTCCGATTCGCAGAGCAGAACCGCCTCGGCGTCAAGGTCGTAGCCTGCCTTCACGTAGGGTTCAACAGCGTGCGTCGCCGGTTTGTCCATCATCTCCAGCCCGCCCGGAATGATGCCGGCGGCGATGACGTCGGCCACCGCATTGCCGGCCTTCTGCACATCATCGAAATAGGCAAGCACGACCTGCGCAAGTTCAGGCTTCGGCGTCAGCTTCACGGTCACTTCGGTGATGACGGCAAGCAGACCCTCAGAGCCATTGATGATCGCCAGCAGGTCGAGGCCGGCGGCATCAAGCGCTTCGGCCCCGAACTCGACGGCCTCGCCGTTGATGGTGAAGCCACGCACCTTGAGCACGTTGTGCACGGTGAGCCCGTATTTCAGACAATGCACACCACCCGAGTTTTCGGCAACGTTGCCGCCGATCGTGCAGGCGATCTGCGAGGAGGGATCGGGCGCGTAATAGAGGCCATAGGGCGCCGCCGCCTCGGAAACCGCGAGGTTGCGCACGCCCGGCTGGACGACGGCGGTGCGCGACAGCGGGTCGATCTTCAGGATTTTCTTGAAGCGGGCAAGCGAGAGGACGACACCGTCCTCGTGCGGCATGGCGCCGCCAGAGAGCCCGGTCGCCGCACCACGCGGCACTAGCGGCACCTTCAGTTCATGGCAGGCCTTGAGGATGGCGCCAACCTGTGTCTCGGTTTCCGGCAGCACAACAATCAGCGGCAGTGCGCGGTAAGCAGTAAGACCGTCGCATTCGTAGGGGCGAAGCTCTTCCTCTTCGGCGAGCACCAGGTGGCGCGGCAGGATTGCCTGCAGGCGCCCGAGGATCTCGCGGCGGTCGACCGGAAAGCGGACGTCGTTGGCAAAAGCCATGGCAGGATGCTCCTCGTCGAAGGACGACTGATACTGTTATTTGGACCGAACGCCGCCCAGATCGGTCGGCAGCGAAAGTCCGACACGCTCGGCGGCGCCGCGCAGATGAACGTGCGCTGCCTGACGGGCCGCGGCAGGGTCGCCGGCAGCAATGGCATCGAGGATGAGGAAATGTTCGCGCTGCGCCTCGCGCGGCGATTCCATGCCGCGCGGATGATCGATCCAGGCCATGCGCCGCGACTCCGAGAACTGGCGCCCGAGGAATTCGGAAAGACGCAGCACGTACTGGTTGTGCGTGGCGGCGGCGATGGCGAGGTGGAAATCGTCATCCGCCTCGGAACCATCGGTTTCATTGGCAAGCGCCTCATCCATGCGACGCAGGCTCTCGCGCATTGCAGCGACGTCTTCCTGGTTGCGGCGGCGCGCGGCCAATTCGGCGACGGTGGACTCGATCATCGTGCGCAGTTCGAAAATGTGCAGCAGCGCGGTTTCGCCATCGACGTTGAGGCGGAAATTGAGGCTCTTCGGGTTCTCGGCGACAAAGGCACCCGAGCCCTGTCGCGTCTCGATCATGCCATCGGCCTTCAGTCGCGCGATCGCTTCGCGCACCACCGCCCGGCTCACCCCGAAGGTCTCGGAGAGGACCTTCTCCGTTGGCAATTGCTGGCCGGGCGTATAATCGCCGCGCTGGATGCGGGCTTCGAGTTCGGCCGAAACTTCCTCGCTGAGACGCGGCGGCCGATTGATGCGGCTAAGAGTTTCGAGTGGCATGGATGTATATAAATCAGGTTGTCAGACAATAAGCGACGATCATACGCCCTCGTTGCACGAATGTGAAGCCGGATTGACGGATTGCGGTAGCAATCCTCGCGAACCGCTGCGAGCAACGCCATCGTTTGCCGTTCCACGGCATTCCGATCCGGCGCCCTGCGCGGCGACGGACCGCGAACGACGAGGCATTCAGAGCGCGAGCGGGCAGCCACTTGCCCTCGCGCACCCAAGCACAATCCGCGATAATGCGGCTCCCGCAATCGGCATCAGGAACGCACCATGGGCAACCGCCTCTCGAAGATCGTCACGCGCACCGGCGACGCCGGCACCACCGGCCTTGGCGATGGCAGTCGCGTCGGCAAGGACAGTCAGCGCATCGATGCGCTGGGCGAGGTTGACGAACTCAATTCGATGCTCGGCGTGCTGCTCGCCGAGGAGATGCCGGACAGCATCCGCAACGCCTTGCTCGATGTGCAGAACGACCTGTTCGACCTCGGCGGCGAGTTGTGCTGCCCGGGCATGACGATGGTTACCGAGGCACACGTGCTGCGGCTGGAGCAACTGGTCGAGGATTTCAACGCCGACCTGACGCGCCTCAAGGAATTCATCCTGCCCGGCGGCACCCGCCCGGCAGCCCTTGCGCATCTTGCCCGCACCGTGGCGCGCCGTGCCGAACGCAGCGTCGTCGCGCTAGCATCGAAGGAGGCGGTCGCCGATGACGTGCGCCGCTACCTGAACCGCCTCTCCGACCTGCTCTTCGTGCTCGGTCGTGCCCTCAACCGCGCCGGCGGCCGCGGCGACGTGCTCTGGGTACAGCGCAAGAACGCCGGCTGAATCAGGGAAGGAGGAGGGGCAAAGCCGCACGGCCCCACACTTCTCCCGTCCCTCCAAGCCCTCTCAGCTCGTCGCTTCGACCAACCGGCGCTGACGGACGGCCTGCGCCAGCGTGTCGAGAACCCCGACGGTGTCGTCCCAGCCGATGCAGGCGTCGGTGATGCTCTTGCCGTACTCAAGCGGCTTGTCCGGCGTGAGATCCTGACGACCGGCGTTGATGTGTGATTCGACCATCACGCCGATGATGCGCTCGTCGCCGCCGGCGATCTGCCCGGCGATGTCCTTGGCCACGTCGATCTGGCGCTCGAACTTCTTGCTGCTGTTGGCGTGCGAGAAATCGACCATGACACGTGCGGCAAGGCCTGCTGCGGCAATATCCTGGCAGCACTTGTCCACGCTTGCCGCATCGTAATTCGGCTCCTTGCCGCCGCGCAGGATCACGTGGCAATCCTCGTTGCCGGCGGTCGAAACGATCGCCGAATGCCCCCCCTTGGTGACCGAGAGGAAGTGGTGCGGCGCGCTCGCTGCGCGGATCGCGTCCACCGCGATGCGCACATTGCCGTCGGTGCCGTTCTTGAAACCCACCGGACAGGAAAGACCCGACGCCAGCTCGCGATGCACCTGCGATTCGGTGGTGCGCGCGCCGATCGCCCCCCAGGCGATCAGGTCGGCGGTGTATTGCGGGGTGATCGTGTCGAGGAATTCAGTGGCGCAGGAAAGGCCGAGTTCGTTGATTTCGAGCAGCAGCTTGCGCGCGAGACGCACGCCTTCGTTGATGCGGAAGGAACCATCCAGCCGCGGATCGTTGATCAGGCCCTTCCAGCCGACGGTGGTGCGCGGCTTCTCGAAATACACACGCATGACGACGATCAGGTCGTCGGCATGGCGGGCCATCTCCTTTTCCAGACGTTTCGCATAATCCATCGCCGCATCGAAATCGTGAATCGAGCATGGGCCGACCACGACCAGCAGACGATCGTCGGCGCCGTGCAGCACACGGTGGATGGCCTGGCGGGCCGCATAGGTCGTCTGCGCCGCGCGGCTGGACACCGGGTATTCGCGGAACACGTGCGCGGGCGGCACCAGTTCCTTGATTTCCTTGATGCGGACATCGTCCGTGTTGGGTTTGGCTTGCGGCGTCATCTATAAAACCTCTGAATGCTGGATATGTGGCAGATGCGGAATGCTTGCGCCACGAAGAACAGGCGCCCTCCGGAAACGGCTGCCGCCTCCGCCGCGTCCCCGAGGGGACAATAAACGCGGGGCAGCCTTTCGTTTCCGTACGAGCGCCTGATTCTACCCGATCATGGTGCAGCGCAAAAACTGGCGGCGCAGCCGGTGCCGGACACAGCGCACGCGTAGAATAGGCAAGCGCCCACCTTCCCGTCCCCAGCCCCGCCCTGCGACCAACGTCCGGCAATGTCCTCCGACCTCTTTCCCGATCCCGACGACGCGACTTCCCCACGCCCGCAAAAGGGGCGCGGCACCTCCGTCAATCCGGACTCACGCTTTGCCGCCTGGACGCGCGCCGCGGTCGATGATGGCTGGCGCGACGGCACGGACGCCGCCGAGTCCGCCCGTGTGCCGACGGAACTCTTCGTCGACAGCGCGAAGACGATCATCAGCCACAACGACTCTCCCGACCTGCCCTTCGACCGCTCCGTGAACCCCTATCGTGGCTGCGAGCACGGCTGCATCTACTGCTACGCACGCGCCAGCCATGCCTACCTCGGCCATTCGGCGGGCCTCGATTTCGAGAGCAAGCTCTATCACAAGCCGGAAGCTGCGAAGCTGCTGCGCCGCGAACTCGGCAAGCCGGGCTATCAGTGCCGCCCGCTGGCGATCGGCACCAACACCGATGCCTGGCAGCCGGTGGAACGTCGCCTGCGTCTGACGCGCGCCATGCTGGAAGTGCTCTGGGAGCTGAAGCATCCGGCGCTGCTGATCACCAAATCGGCCTTGATCGAACGCGACCTCGACCTGCTCGCCGCAATGGCCCGCGAAAACCTCGTGCACGCGGCGGTCTCGCTGACGACGCTCGATGGCGATCTGGCACGCCGGCTGGAGCCGCGCGCCGCCGCCCCGCAGGCGCGACTGGCAGCGATCGAGAAGCTGGTGGCAGCGGGCGTGCCGGTGACCGTCATGGTGGCGCCGATCATTCCAGGGCTGACCGATCATGAACTCGAACGCATCCTCGCTGCGGCACGCGAGGCGGGCGCCAGCGCCGCCGCTTATTCGCTGCTGCGCCTGCCACGCGAACTGCATGATCTCTTCGAACGCTGGCTTTCCTGGCACGCGCCGGAAAAGGCGGCGCGCGTGATGGCGGTGCTCTACGACATGCGCGGCGGACAGAGCAACGATGCACGCTTCACCACACGCATGCACGGCCTCGGCCATTTTGCCGATCTGCTCGCACAGCGCTTCGCGCTGCATCAACGACGCCTCGGCTACAGCACACTGCCTCCACTCGACTGCAGCCGATTTGTTGGCGCCGTTGGCACCCGCGGGCGGGCTACCGGCGATAGCCAGCTCGATCTGTTCTGAGCGCTACCCCGGGCCGGTCACGGCATCGACCACGCGCTGCATTGCGCGGTCGAAAGCGGCCTGCAGTTCGGCAGCGTCACCACCCTCATGGAGAAGCGCCTGCTCCACCGCCGCGGCGGCCGACTGCAGTTCGACGGCACCGATCATGCCGGCGGCGCCCTTGACGGTGTGAGCCAGGCGCTGGCTGGCGTCGCGATCATCGCCGGACAGCAGGTTGCGCAAAGTTTCCGCATCGGCGGCGTGCCCATCGACGAACATGCGCAGCAGCCGCGCATAGGCTGCACTTTTTCCGCGCACGCGCTGCAGCCCGGCATCAACGTCCACACCAGGCACTGCGCGCACACGCGCAATCAGCAGCTCATCGTCATTGCCGGCGACCACGGACCCAGTACTGCCGGTCACCACCGGCTTCCTGCCATTGCGCGCAGGCAACCAGCGGTGCAACGCGGCGAAGAGCGTCGCCGGCTCGACCGGCTTAGCCACATGGCCGTTCATGCCGGCCGCCAGACACAAGCGCCGATCGTCGTCAAAGGCATTGGCGGTGAGCGCGACGATGGGAACCGACTGCCGCGACGGAAGCGCACGGATTGCCTGCGTTGCCTCGACGCCATCCATTTCCGGCATCTGCATGTCCATCAGGATCAGGTCGTAATCGCAGTCGATGGCGTGGGCAACGGCGGCGCGACCGTTGTCGACCCAATCAATCGAAAAGCCCAGATCCGCCATCAACGACAACGCGACCTCGCGATTGACCGGGTTGTCCTCGGCCAGCAGGATGCGCGCTCCGGCATGACGTTCCACAAGCTCGCGTTCCATGTTCGCAACGACAGCGGCGGTCGCGGTCTCATCACCCGGCCGCGGCGCTGTTTCGGCGGCCTCCCCGCTGGCGCGCGCGAACCGCGCCGTGAACCAGAAGCGACTTCCTTTGCCCGGCGCGCTCGTGAACCCGACCTCCCCGCCCATCAGGCCGATCAGGCGCTTGTTGATCGCAAGCCCAAGGCCGGTACCGCCGAAGCGCCGCGTCGTCGAGCTATCGGCCTGCTCGAAGGCATCGAACAGTCGAGCCTGCGCGGCCTCGTCGACGCCGACGCCAGTATCCTCCACCTCGCCACGCAGCAAGATGCCTGCCGCATCCTCGGCGACAAGCAGCGCGCGGATCGTCACCGAACCGCGCGCCGTAAACTTGACCGCATTACCGGCGAAGTTGAGCAGTACCTGGCCAAGACGCAGGGCGTCACCGCAGAGAATCCTGGGCAGCTGCGGGTCCAGCCACACCTGCAGATCCAGGCCCTTTTCGCGGCAGCGCTCGGCAAGCATCGCCGTGACATTCTCGAACACGGAGCCGAGACGGAAATTGCTGGCTTCCAGCACCACCTTGTCGGCCTCAATCTTGGAGATATCGAGCACATCGTTGATGATGCCGAGCAGGTGCCGCGCCGAGCCAGAAACCTTGCGCAGATGCTCGCGCTGGCGTGGTTCGTCGACCTCCCGTTCGAGCAGATGGGTGAGTCCGATGATCGCGTTCATCGGCGTACGGATCTCATGGCTCATGTTGGCGAGAAACGCCGACTTGGCGCGACTGGCCGCTTCCGCAGCATCACGCGCGGTCTCCAGTTCGACGGTACGTTCACGCACCATGTCTTCCAGATGATGACGATGGCGATCGAGCTCCTCGCCAATGCGCTTGCGCTCGGTAATGTCCTCCTGGATTGCAAGAAAGTGCGTTATGCGACCGTCACTCTGACGCACCGGCGAAATGTGCACGAAATCGATCCGCCGCTCGCCGTTCCGGCTCCGGTTGACGAACTCTCCGCGCCACGGTTCTCCCGCGCGCAGGCTTGCCCACATCCGTTCGTAGGTGGCACGCGGGGTCTCTCCGGAACGCCACAGGCCCGGCGTGCGCCCCAGCACCTCATCTCGCGCGTATCCGGTGATACGCACAAAGGCCTCATTCACATACTCGATGTTGGCCCGGCGGTCGGTGATCAGCACGGCGTTGGGACTCTGCTCGACCGCCAGCGACAGCTTGCGCACCGCTTCCTCGGCGTCATAGCGCGCCGTGATGTCGACGAAGGAGAGGACGACCGCATCCGGGCGGCGTTCACCGTTGCGCACCGGCAACGGGGCGGCGTTCATTTCCAGCCAGCGGCGGCGGCCGTCAGGATGCCGATAGCCGACGACGAAACTGCGGATCTGCCCGCCGCCGGAAAGAACTTCGGAGAGCGGCGTCACCTCCAGCGGCAGGGGCGCGCCGTCCGTGTTGAGGAAACTCCAGTTGCGATCGAACAGGCGTTCGCCCACCAGCGATTCGGCCCCACGCCCGAGGATGTGCTGTGCGCGCGGATTGCAGGTGAGCACCTTGCTGTCGGCACCGAGCATGAGTACACCTTCGGCGAGCGCCGCGACCAGCGCGCGATAGCTCGCCTCGCTCTCGCGCAGGCGAGACTCTGCTTCGCGCAGCGGCGTCAGATCGACATCGACGCAGTACATCTCGTGGCGTCCATCCGGGCGCGACAGCATGGCGTGACTGGAATAGACCGGCACCAGCACGCCGTCCTTGCGCTGCAGGTCGAGTTCTCCCGGCGGAATCGCAGTGCCCGCACGCAGCCATTCGCCGTGCAGGGCGACGACATCGTCACGAATTGCCGGGGGAATGATCAGTTCCTCCAGCAGACAGCCCAGAGCTTCCGCCTCCGTATATCCGTAGAGCGATTCGCTGGCACGATTCCAGAAAACGACGCGCCTGGCTTCGTCGTAGCCCTGCACCGCAATCTGCGGAATCTCCTCGAACAGCGCCCGGAAACGTCGCTCACTGTCGCGCAGCGCTGCCTCCGCCGCCCTGCGCTCGGTGACGTCGACGACAAAGGCCAACAGATGCGGTTCGCCATCGAACTCCAGGCTGCGCGCTGAAATGCTGACTTCGCGCACGCGCTGTTCACGATCGCGCCAACGAGTGAAATAGTCGATGACGCCATTGTCGACGGCCAGCCGGACAAGCATTTCCTGACGATCGGATTCGTCGAGCCAGAGTCCGAGTTCGACCGAATCGCGGCCGATCAGCTGATCGCGCGGCCACTGGAAATCACGTTCGAACTTGGCGTTTACATCGACAAAGCGACCGTCGCGCAGACGTGCGATCGAGGCCGCGACCGGGCTCGCCTGAAAGGCCAGCTCGAAGCGCTCCCGCATCACCCGCAACTCTGTTGTCGTCCGCTCCTGTGCGGTGATGTCGGTCCAGATCAGCGCGAGATAGGGGCGGGAACGCACGATCACGACACGAGCGCTGGCACGGGCGATACGCACCGATTCATCCTTGCGCAAGTGTTCGACCTTCAGCTCGCCCCCCCCGACGAGCAGCATCTGCGCCACGCTGTCCTGCACCTCGCGGCGCGTCAGCCGCGCCTGAACTTCCGGCAACGTCAGTCGTGCAAACTCTTCGCGCGTATAGCCGAGACCAGTGCAGGCCGCATCGTTGAATTCGGAGAAGGCGAGGGTGTCGGTATCGACGAGAACGATGCCGTCCCGCGCCTGCCCGACGATCGCGCTGAAAACTTCCTCGCGATCACGAAGGCTGGCGATTTCCTCCAGCCGTTCAAGCGCATTGGTGACACGTTCGGCGATTGCCGCGAGGAAGATGCGTTCGTCGGCATTGAACGCCGGCGCACTGCCGTCCGCCCCCTGCCGGCGCCCGACCACCAGACGACCACACCCGCCGGAAAACGGCAGTTCGATGCGAACGGTACCCTCGGCCGGCATGGCCCCGTATTCCTCGCCAGCAAAATGCGCCGCTACCAGGGCCAGCTCCGGGTAACGCATGCCGCCAGGCAACAGCGAAACAACCTTGCGCAGCATTGCGGCCCGCGTACCCTCGGTGCGCTCGGTTTCACGGAAGATCTCGTAGAGGGTGGCCACTTCCCTGACACGCTGCGCCAAAGCAGTCTGTGCAAGCTGCTCGGCGGTGATGTCGCGGCCGATGCCGAGGACGCCGACGAGGTGTCCCTCGGCATCGCGCATCACGGTCTTGATGGTTTCCAGCAGCACGCGCCGGCCGTCGCTGGCAAAGGTCACCCACTCCTTGTTGCTCACCGGGGTTCCCGCTGCAATCGCAACGCGATCGCGCTCACGGAAGAACTGCGCCTGCTCGGCGTCGACGAAATCAAAGTCGTCGCGGCCGATGATTTCCTTTTCTGTCGCACCGTAGAGTCGTTCGAACGGAGGATTGCACGCCAGATAGCGTCCTTCCGGATCCTTCAGCCAGACCAGATCGGGCAGCGTGTTGAACAGCGTGCGCAGGCGTCGCCTTTCGGATTCCAGAGCGGCCTCGGAAGAACGTTGTGCAGTGATGTCGATCACCGTTCCTGCAGCCCGCACGGCCCATCCGTTCGCCGCACGCACAACGACCCGACCACGAAAACGCACCCAGATGCAGCCCCCCGTTTCCGAAGGGCAATTCACCCGACAGTCCGACTCGAACACGGCATCCGATCGGTAGGCGAGGCGCGCGGCGTCGAGAACACGATCGCGATCATCCGGCTCAACCAGCGCGATCCAGGCGGTCGCCGTACGTGGCAGCTCGCCGACGGAGCATTTCATCATCGCGGCAACCGATGTGCTCCAAGCGAACTGATCGCGCTCGAAGTCGTACTCCCAGACGCCGACGCCGGTCATGTCGAGCACCATGGCCAGTCGCCCTTCAAGGCTGGAACGCTCGGCTTCCAGCGCTTCGCGCTCGCGCCAGGCGGATTCGATGATCTCGAAGCCGAGCCGCTCCAGCAGCCGATGCTGACTGACGACGCCCACCAGCCGCCCTGCCGCATCGGCAACCGCCATGTGACGAAAGCCGAGCTGATCCATGCGCCGCAGGGCCTCGACGACCGTGGTGCCGCTGCTGACGCATTCGACCGGCGAACTCATCACCTCAGCCAGCCGCAATGCCTCGATTTCACGATGCTCCGCGAGCAGCACAGGCATATCCCGCTCGGTCAGGATGCCGAGCGCCTTGCCATCGGCAACGCAAAGCACATAGTCGCTGGGTATGGCGTGCATCCGGGCGATGACCTCGTGCAGCGAAGCCTCCGCAGGAAACGCCGGCGGGTCGTCATCCATCACCGCCGCCAGATCGCAGCTGCTGCGAAAAACCTCCATGCCCAGCGGCGTGCGGAAATCCGAATCGGAGGCGACACCAAGCACATCGCCGACCGGACTCACGGCAACGAGGTGACGAACGCCATGCCTGGCGAGAAGATCATAGGCCGAACGGATGTCGAGCAAGGCCGGGGCGGTCACCACCGGCGTACTCATCAATTCGCGAACCGGTGTTTCAGGAGTGACCCGCTGGTGGAGATAGCGCACCATGTCGCGCTCGGTGATGATGCCATCGAGGCGTTCGCCGTTGCGGATGATCAGCGAGGAAATGCGCGCTTCGGTCATGCAGCGCGCGGCATCGCCAATCGTCGTGTCGATTGCGACCCCACGCACCTGCGTGCTCATGATGTCGGCGAGACAGAGTTCGGCAACACCCTTCACGTAACAGCTCCCGGCACCGTCGGTGCCATTTCGGCAGCGCGACGGCTGGCAGACATCCGGTCATGAACGATCGCCTGGCTCATGCCGGCCGATTATCCACCCTTGCTGGCGATTATGCCATCCGCCTCTACCAGCCGTAGCCAAAACCACCGAACCAGCCGCCGGGCGCACCCCAGCCGCCATAGGGATGCACCCGCCAGTAGGACGGATAGGCCGGCGCGGGACACAGTGCGGGGCGCGACCGCTCCGCAGCCAGCGTCGTAGCAGCGGCAGCGCGTTCGGCTGCGATGCGCGTTTCGAAGTCGGTGCGCAGCGCCAGTTCCCGGGCGGAAAGCAGGGCGTCGAGATGGGTAACGGGAACGCCGCCGGCGTGGAGTTCGATCAGTGTTCCAGCATCGAGCGGGAGACGGGCACCATCATCGCGCCACAAGCGAACAAGGGATTCTGCACTTACCCCCTCGCGAACGGCACGGACAAGATCGACAGGACGCAGCGCAGCAGGCGGCGGCTGCGCAGCTTCCGGCGCAAGACGTTCGAGACGTGGCGAACGGGGCGCATCGGGAGAGGCGCAGCCGGAGAGCAGCATTGCAATCGCAAGCCAGGTCAGCAGGCTGCAGCGGGAGTCTGCGCGAGCGGGTCGATGACGAGGGCTCCCCTCGCAGCGGTCATCGCAGAAAAACGGCGGCGCTCCAAGGAGAAACCGCCGATCCTTGCGGCACATGGGCCGGGCCGCAGATAGCGCGCTCGCCGGATCAGCGAGTGGCGAGACGTTCGTACATGCCGACCACGTTATCCATGACTTCCAGAATGCGTTCGCTGGTCGTGGCCACGTTGGTCATGTTCACTTTCTTGTCGGCGTTGCGACCGGCCAGCGCGGCATCGAAGAAGCTCCACTGCTGGTTGCCCAGCTCAAGCTCTTCCTTGATCTGCGGCGTGTTTTCCTTGGCCGCCATCAGTTCACCGAGCATCTTCACGAACTCAGCCTTCGACACGTCAATCTCTTTCTGCGAACCGGCCGGCGCGACATCCCAAGCCATGGCCTGCGAGTATTTGGCAATCCGCTGCGAAAGCATGCGCTGGCGGCCGGAGATATTCACCAGCTTGCCCTGGTTGCTGCCAGAATGCGCCGCCAGCTGGCCGGTGGCCTTGTTCGCGATGCCGACGATCTCTTCGCTCAACAGCAGTAGCTTGCGGCCGTTGGCCTGATTGGGGGCGGAACCGACCAGCAGATCCTTGTAGCCGATCCAGGCCTTTTCGAGCGCGACGTAGGTTTCCTTGATTTCCGGCGTCGGCGAATAATTCTTCAACTCGACCACGCGGCGGTCGTACATCGGAATCGCGGTATCGAGGATGCGCTTGGAGCGCTCGACATCAACCCCCATGCCGAGCTGAAAATAGGCCTTGGCCAGGCGGTTGGCTGTATAGCGCAACGAGCCGGCCTTGTTGATCGCGTCGTTGATGTTGGCAATCTGCGCCTGCGCGGTGCCAAACAGGCCAAACAACAATGCCAGGACGCAAAAAAGGCGCGCGGCGCCGATGGAAAATCGCGTGTTCATCTCATCCTCTCCTTTGTGGTTCTTGTGATGAAACTGGGTATAGACCGGATTCGCAAAAAAACAAAACCGTGTCCGAAATGTGACGCGGCAAGTTTGCTAAATAGGAATAACTCTCACCTTGATCCAGATCAACAACTACTGAGTCCCACCCACCGTCAAGCCGTCGATGCGCAGCGTCGGTTGCCCGACACCGACCGGTACACTCTGCCCTTCCTTGCCGCAGGTGCCGACACCGGCGTCGAGCTTCATGTCGTTGCCGATCATCGACACGCGGGTGAGCGCATCCGGGCCGTTGCCGATCAGCGTCGCGCCCTTGATCGCCGGTCCGATCTTGCCGTTCTCGATCAAGTAAGCCTCGCTCATCGAGAAGACGAACTTGCCGCTGGTGATGTCGACCTGTCCGCCGCCGAAATTGGCCGCGTAGACCCCCTTCTTCACGGAGCGGATGATCTCCTCCGGATCGTGCTTGCCAGCCAGCATGGTGGTATTGGTCATGCGCGGCAACGGCAGGTGGGCGAAGGATTCGCGGCGGCCATTGCCGGTCGGCTGAACGCCCATCAGGCGGGCGTTGAGGCTGTCCTGCATGTAGCCTTTGAGGATGCCGTCCTCGATCAGCACCGTGCGCTGCGTCGGGTTGCCCTCATCGTCGATATTGAGCGAGCCACGACGGTCGGGGATCGTGCCATCGTCAACGACGGTAACGCCCTTGGCCGCTACGCGCGTGCCGATGCGGCCGGAAAAGGCCGAGCTGCCCTTGCGGTTGAAGTCGCCTTCCAGCCCGTGGCCGACCGCCTCGTGCAAAAGGATACCGGGCCAGCCGGCGCCGAGCACGACGGTCATCGTGCCGGCCGGGGCCGGGCGTGCATCGAGGTTGGTCACCGCCTGATGCACCGCCTCCTTGGCGTAGCGCTGCAGGATCTCGTCGTCGAAATAGCCATAATCGGAGCGACCGCCGCCACCTGCCGAACCCTGCTCGCGCTTGCCGTTTTCCTCGACGATGACGGTGATCGAAACGCGCGTCAGCGGCCGCACGTCGGCCGCCAGCCGCCCGTCGCTGCCGGCGACGAGCACGACCTCGTATTCGCCGGCGAGATGCGCCATCACCTGCTGCACGCGCGGGTCGAGCGCCCGGGCAAAGCGCTCCAGCCGCTCCAGCAGGGCCACCTTGGCCTCGGCCGGCAGCGAGGCAAGCGGATCGTCGGCACGGTAGAGCGCGCGCACCTCTTTGCGCAGCAGCACCGGCACCAGCTTCGTCTGCCCGGCGGCGGCGATCGCGCGCACCGCCTTCGCGGCGCCGTCGAGCGCCGCCATGCTGATATCGTCGGAATAGGCAAAGGCGGTCTTCTCGCCGGAGCAGGCTCGCACGCCGACGCCCTGATCGATCGAAAAAGCGCCCGACTTGACGATACCCTCTTCCAGGCTCCACGACTCGGAACGGCTGTACTGGAAATAGAGGTCGGCATAATCAACGCCGTGCTTCATGATCGTGCCGAAGGTCGACGAGAGATTGCGCACGCCAAGGGAAAAAGGCGCCAGCAAGGTCTGCTCGGCGCGGGACAGGAGAGTGTCTGAGAGGCTCATGGTGTCTTTCACGTTTTCACAGTACGCGGTGTTGCAGCGCCGGCAGGCTGGCGCGGGTGTCGGCGATGCAGGCACGCTCGACGTTGCCGATGACGATGCCGGGGCCTTTCAGCTTGCGGTCGAGCACCGTGCCCCAGGGATCGATCAGCATGCTGTTGCCGTGCGTCTCGCGCCCATTTTCGTGGCGCCCGCCCTGGCCGATCGCAAGCACGTAGCACTGGTTCTCGATGGCGCGGGCGCGCAGCAGGATTTCCCAGTGCGCGCGGCCGGTTGTCTCGGTAAACGCGGCCGGCACGACAATCAGGTCGCAGGCGCCGAGCGCGCGATACAACTCGGGGAAGCGCAGGTCGTAGCAGATTGACAGGGCAACGCGAAAGCCGGCGGCGTCGAATGCGACCGGCTGACGCCCGGCCTCTATGGTGGCGCTCTCATTGTACTGTTCGGAACCCTTGCGGAAGCCGAACAGATGAATCTTGTCGTAGCGCGACACCCGAACACCCTGCGGATCGAAGACCAGCGTGCTGTTCAATACCTTCGCCGGATCGGTCGCCACCAACGGCATCGAGCCACCGATCAGCCAGACGCCGTGTGCCTTCGCGGTCGCGGCGAGGAATTCCTGGATCGGCCCAATGCCCTCCTGCTCGCGCACGCCGACCTTGTCGGACTCCTGCATGCCCATGATCGGGAAATACTCGGGGAGCGCAACCAGTTGCGCCCCCTGCGCGGCCGCGTCGGCAACAAGTCGGGCCGCCGTTGCCAGATTGTCGGCAACCCGCGGCGTAGACACCATCTGCACGGCGGCAACGCGCAGGGCGCTGCTCGGAGAATCATGGCCGGGCATCGCTCTTCTCTCCTTCACTGGCAGTCTGGGCACCCAGACGTTGCGTTGAAATCTTGTCCACCTTGGGGTCGTCCCATTTTCCGGTGATGCTGTAATCGAACGAAAATATCTGGTTGAGCGGGTTCTGCAGCACCTTGTGCGCCAGCAGCGTCGCCGCACCGGCGATCGGATTGATGATGGCGACGCCGAGCGCTGCCGTACCACCGAGTTCCGGCTGGATGTTGACCACCAGTTTCTGTGTTTCGTTCTGCAAGTCGACGTCCCCGCGCATCAGGATACGGGCCGACGGTCCGTCGATCTGCAACCGGTCGGTATGCATGAGGCCGGCCTTGACATCGATGCGCCCGGCGATCGAATCGAAGGCGAAGCCTTCCGAGAAGACATCCTTGAAGTCGAGCGTGATCCGTCGCGGCAGGCCCTGCAGGCTGATCAGGCCGAGCAGCTTGCCGGCAGCCCCCGGGTCGATCTTGGCAAACTGGCCGTTGGCGGCGTCGATGCGCATGTTGCCGTCCAGCGACGGAAAATCCAGATTGACCGGCGAGCCCGCCCAGCTCAGCTTGCCATCCAGGGTCGCCTTGCCCCCCTTGAGCGTACCCGGATAACCCATGCGTCCGAGCAGCCCGCCCGCATCGTCGGCGCCCAATTTGAAATCGATCTCGAAACGGCGCGGCGCCAGCATGCGCCAGTGGCCATGCCCCTCCAGGCGCCCCTCGGGATTGACCAGCGACAACTTCTCGATCCGCCAGTTGGCGGCTTCGTTGCGCGCCTGCACTTCCAGGCGACCGAGCTTGCGTTTGCCGAGCACGAAGCTCTCGGCAACGACATCGAGCGCCGGCAAATCCTCGATCTCGATCTCCTTGTTTACGGCGGACACCGCGGACGCTGGCACGCCCCCCTTGGCTGCCGACTCTTCCTCTGCCGCGTGGCCGGCCAACTCAAGCGTTTTCAGACGGGCGCGCAAGGCACCGCGGCCGAAGGGGTCGAACTGCAGATCGCCGCTCGATTCGCGCGACACCAGTGCCATCTGCCACGAGCCGCCGCTCAGGCGGGCACGCAAATCCACGTCGTGCAGCTTGCGACCGAAGACGGTGAGCTCACCCGTCGCCAGTTGAACCAGGTTCGGCGCCAGCGCTTCTGCCCCGCTCGCCGCCTTGCCGCTGCTTGGCGTCAGCGCGGCACGCCAGTAATCGACGTCGACTTGCGGCAGGTTCAGGGTCATTGCCAAGCCCTTCTCCGGCAGGCTCAGCGGCCCGCCAACCGCCAGCGCTCCGCGCTCCGGAACCCAGTGCCCCTGCGCATCGCGCTGGCGGATCAACTGGCCTGTTGCCAGCTTTCCGAGCGACCACTGGATGCGATCGCGCTCGTCGGCACGGGCTGGCCGGCGCCCGTTGCCGGGGAGCAAACCTTTCTCGACGCGCACCGGCAAGGCCTCACCGGCGCTCTTGCCGAACGGCGCGGGCAACTTCGACGCCATGCCGACCAGGTCCGAATCGATGACGACATTGGCGCTGCTCTTCCTGACCTTGACGCTTGCCCGCCACGCCGCCGTGCCGGAAAGGCTGTCGAACAGCGGCAGGTCGTAGTAACGGCGTGCCTGTACCGCGGAAAGGGCCCCGGTTGCCAGCACATCGACCAGCCCGTTGCGCGTTTCGGCGCGCACCTTGACCGGGCCACCGAGGAACTGGCCGCCGATGTCGCGCACGCTGATGCTGCCATCGGTGAAGTGCAGGCTGCCCTTGACGCCGGTCAGCGGCGGCAGGGCCGGATCGACGACCACCTGGCTGTCGAGGAAGTGGAACGTGCCCTCGACGCGGGTGGCATCGGTATCCGCCAGCGGGATCTGCAGCGCGAGTTCGAGTTCCCCGGCACCGCTGCCGCTCATGTCGGAAGTGGCGTGCTCCAGCGAGTCGCCCACTGGACTTGCTTCGATGAAACGGAAGAATTCACCGACCGGCCCCGCAACACGGCCGCGCACCATCAGCATCTGGTTGTCCGCGTCGAAATCGGGGATTTCTGCCACTGTTTCGCTGATCCGTGTCCCGAACAGGGTGCCGCTCCTTGCATCGACACGCATGCCGGCGCCGGCAAAACGCAGGTCGCCGTCGATATGTTCGATCACGGGCCAGCCGGGCGCATAGTCGATCGTCACGTCGTGCGCCTTGGCCGTCACCAGGAAGGTGCCGGAACCGTCGATGAACGGAAAGCGGGCGAGGTCGCCTTTCAGCGTCAGCTTTGCATCGCTGGCATTGCCGGTCGTGATGCCGCGCCGCAGCCAGGTGCGCGCATTCGCATTCACCGCATGCGGCATGTAGCGCCACACCGCGTCACCACGCGCCCGCACGAGGTTCGCCGTCAGATCGATGCTGCCTGGTCCTTCGCCGGTAAGGCGGTAGCTGCCGCGCGCACTGCCGGCGGCATCCTCGCCGGCGAACTCGATCCGCTGCAGGTCCACATCGATCTTTTCGTCATCGATCTTCCAGCGCACCTGCGCCGAAAGGCTGTCGAAGGCGAGACGCGGCTCGGGGAATACGCTCGGCAGATCGAGACCCGAGCGCTGCGAGCGCAGACTGACGTTGCCGCCCTTGTCGGTTGCCTCCAGCGTGCCAGAGATACCATAGAAACCCGGGAAATAGCCCTGTGCGCGCAAGCCGAGCTCATCGAAGCGAGCGCGCAGCGAGTAGGTTTCGAGGCGCTCGTCATTCCCGGAGAAGGAAAGGCGCAGATCGGCAATCTCGCCCGCCGGCGCATAGTCGTCGAGTCGCTTGCGCGTCGCCGCATCGAGCGGGAGATAGCGCGACAGGCTCGCCAGCCGCTGCAGGTTGAGCCGGCTCGCCGTGCCGCTGCCCTGGACCGAGCGGCCATCGGCGGCCGTCTGCCAGTCGACGCTGAAATCGGTGGGCGGCACCTGCGTGCCGTCGGCGAGCCCCAGGCTGAGGCCACGCGCGGAAGCTGCAAAACCACCGCTGCGCAGGCGTCCGCCGAGGCGCCCCTGCAGCGTCGTCAAGCGCAGCTCCGGCAGCGTGCGCGCCAGTTGCAGACGCACATCTTCCAACGCCAGGTCAGCTGTCAGATCCAGCAGCTTGCCCTCGGCGAGCCGCACCCAGGTCCGCATCGCACCGCGCCCGCGCGGCAGCGCGAACGGATAATCGATCCACTGGCGCCAGACGGCCAGATCGATATAGTCGAGCTCGGCAAACAACTGCCCCTGCCAGCCATCGATGTTCGAAAAATCATCGCCGACGAGGTCACCGCGAATGTCGATGCGCGCGGCAAGGTCGGCCGGCGGCAACGCGGTGAATCCGAAACGATGGCGCCGACCGCGATTGTCGAGCGCCAGGTTGACGTCTTCGAGAATCAGGGGCGGCGCCGCGCGTAGCTCGTCCTCCCAGACCAGCGTGGCGCCGTTGATGCGGAGGCGTTTCTGCGCCAGCACCCAGTCGCCGACCGAGGTGTCCTCGCTCTCCGTGCTCACCGTGATGCCGGCAACGGTGATACCGCCGCGCGCATCGCGGCGCAGGTGCAGCACCGGTTCGTCGATCGCCAGCAGCGCGAGCCGCAGCTGCATGTGCACCAGCGACGACCAGTCGAGGATCGCCTCGACACGGCTGAACGCAATTGCCGGACGCCCATCGATACCATCGACGCGCACGTCGTTCAGCGCCAGATCGGGCTGCAGGCCCTGCCAGCCGGCCGTGATGCTGCCGATATGTACGGGCAGGCCGAGATTCTCGCTGGCGGCGCGTTCGAGCCGCTCCCGATACTGCTCGATATCCGGCAGCACCGAATAGCGCAGCACGAGAATCAAGGCGGAGAAGGCAAACCAGAAGAAGATCAGCAGCCAGCCGGCGGCCGCCCACAGCCGGCGCGCCACGGGGTGCGCGACGAGCGGGAGCAGGAAATGGAAGCGGTGATAGAGCGCAGGGCGCAGCTCGCGCAGTTCAGCGTGGGGAGCCTGTTTCATCGTCCGCGGGCACTTTGCCAAATGGCGATTCGGGTCACTAGAATGGCGGCGTATGGGGCAATTGCTCATTGTACAGTACCGTACAGACCATTCCGCCCAGTGCCCACTGTAACAATAGCGACAAGAGGGGATTCGATGAGCACGCCAGCACCACCCGCCATTGCCGCCGGACCGCCGGATTGCCAGGCACGCGACCATAGCCGCTTTCTGCGCCAGCTGCTCGCGGCGCGCCCGGCCGTCGCCGACTGGGTTGCCGCGAACGCGGATCAGCCGCTGGACGCCCCCGGCATGCGCGCGTTTCTCGACGCGGCGGGCGCCGGCGACGATGAATCGCTGAAATGCGCCCTGCGCGGGCTGCGTCAGCGCGTCATGGCGACCTTGATCGTGCGCGATCTCGAACGCTGCGCGCCGCTTGCCGAAGTGGTCGAGACGATGAGCACGCTCGCCGACATGACCACCAACTTCGCGCTCGACCACATCCACCGTCAACTCGTCGTCCAGTATGGCGAGCCGCTGGACGGGCAGGGGCAAGCGCAGCGCCTGATGGTGATCGGCATGGGCAAGCTCGGCGGCCGCGAGCTGAACGTTTCCTCCGACGTCGATTACATCTTCATCTACCCCGAGGAAGGGCAGACCGCCGGCCCGCGCACGATCGACAACTACGATTTCTTCAACCGGCTCGGCAAGCGCCTGATCAACGCACTCGGCGAACTCACGGCGGACGGCCAGGTTTTCCGCGTGGACATGCGTTTGCGGCCGAACGGCGATTCCGGGCCGCTGGTCTGCTCGCTCGACTCGCTGGAAAATTACTTCATCACGCAGGGCCGCGAGTGGGAGCGCTACGCCTGGATCAAGGCGCGCGTGATGAACGAGGGGGACAACCTGCAGCCGGAGTGGGGTCGCCTGCTCGGGCAGGTGTCGCGCCCGTTCATCTTCCGCAAATATCTCGATTTCGGTGCCATCAACGCGATGCGCGACCTGCACGCGCAGATTCGCCGCGAAGTGGCCAGGAAGGACATGGCCGAGCACATCAAGCTCGGGCCGGGTGGCATCCGCGAAATCGAATTCATTGCCCAGGTGTTCCAGCTGATCCGCGGCGGACGCGATTCGGCGCTGCAGATCCGCGCCACGCTGCAAGTGCTCGATCTGCTCGTCGCACGCAAGCAGTTGCCGCCGCAAACACGCGATGAACTTGCCGCCGCCTACGAGTTCCTGCGCCGCCTGGAACACCGGCTGCAATACGTCGACGATGCGCAGACGCACATGCTGCCGCAGGCCGACGACGCCCGCCAATCGATCGCCGCGAGTATGGGCTTTGCCGACTGGGCGGCGTTCAGAGCCGTGCTCGATGCACACCGCGAGCGGGTATCGCGCCATTTCGAGCAGGTTTTTTCCGATCCCGAGGCAGGAACCCATCCGCTCGCAGGACTTTGGCTCGGCCAGTGCGGCGCCGAAAGCTGCAGCGATCAGCTCGGCGAACTCGGTTTCGCGCACCCGCAGGAAATCGTCGAGCAACTGGAACGTTTCCGCGGTTCCAGCCGCTACCAGCAACTACCGGCAGCCAACCGCGAGCGCCTCGATGCCGTCGGCCCGCGCCTGCTGCAGGCCGCCGCCGCGACGCCGCACCCCGACCTCACCTTCGCGCGCGGGCTCGGCTTTCTCGAAACGATCAGCCGTCGCGGCGCCTACCTCGCGCTGCTGCAGCAATATCCATCGGCGCTCGCCAAGGTTGCCGAACTGGTCGGCACCGCGAGCTGGGCAGCGGAATATCTCAAGCGGCACCCGATCCTGCTCGACGAGATGCTCGACCCGCGCCTCTACGATATCGCCACCGACTGGGACGGATTCCGCACCGAGATGGCGCACCGGCTGGACGAGGTCGCCGACGATGTCGAACGCGAGATGGACATCCTGCGCGAGCTGCATCATGCGCAGGTATTCCGCGTCCTCGTGCAGGATCTCGCCGGCATGCAGACCCTGGAACGCATCTCCGACCATCTTTCCGAACTCGCCGACATCATCGTTGCGAAAACGCTGCAACTGGTGTGGCCGAAGATCCGCCAGCGGCACTGCGACACGCCGCGCTGCGCGGTGATTGGCTACGGCAAGCTCGGCGGCAAGGAACTCGGCTACGCATCCGACCTCGATATCGTCTTTCTCTACGACGACGAACACGCCGACGCGCAGGAAAACTACACGCGGCTCGCGCAACGCACCAATACATGGCTATCCAGCCAGACCGCCGCCGGCATCCTTTTCGAGACCGACCTGCGCCTGCGCCCCAACGGTGATGCCGGCCTGCTCGCCAACAGTGTGGAGGCCTTCCGCGACTACCTGCTGCACCATGCCTGGGTGTGGGAACACCAGGCCCTGACCCGCGCCCGTTTCATCGCCGGTGACGCCGCCGTCGGCGCCCGCTTCGAGGCAATCCGCCAGGAGATCCTGACGCAGCAACGCGATCTGGCGAAGCTGCGCGAGGAGGTGCTCGCCATGCGCCAGCGCATGCTCGACAGCCACGCCTCGAAGAGCGAGACGCAGTTCGACCTGAAGCAGGATCCGGGCGGCATCATCGATGTCGAGTTCATCGTGCAGTACCTGATCCTCGCCCACGCCCACGCCTACCCCGAGCTCACGAAGAATCTCGGCAACATTGCGCTGCTCGGCATGTGCGCCGAACTCGGGCTGATCTCCGTGGAACTCGCCGAGCCGGTACGCAACGCCTATCGCGAATATCGGCGCATGCAGCACGCCGCGCGTCTCAATGACGAAAAGGCCCGCGTCGAGCGGGCCGCCGTGCTGCGCCGGATCGACGCCGTGCATGCGCTATGGCAGCAGGTCTTCGGCACATGACAACGACACAAAATTCTGACAGTCTTTCCCCGGCAGATAGGTCATACTGAGCTTTCACACCACCAAGGAGACAGATCATGCGTCGTACCCTGCTTGCTCTCGCGCTTGTTGCACCGCTCGCCGCGCCACTGACCGCGTTCGCCGGCCCCACGATCGACAAGATCAGTGCAACGCCGTCGCCCTCGAAAGTTGGTGAAGCAATCACCATCACGATCGAGGCGAGCGAGGCCGAGAATGGCATGTGCGGTCTGTCGCTCAACTGGGGCGACGGCAACAAGATGCCGCCGAAGAAGGTAGGCGGCAACCACAAGAACTTCCCGCTCACCATGCAGCACACCTACCAGAAGCCAGGCACCTACGAGATCAAGGCCGACGGCGCCCGCGCCGAAACCTACCTGCCATGCATGGGCAAGGTGAAGTACATGCACACCGTCGAGGCGGCGACCGCAGCCAAGGCCGGTGGTGCAGCCTCGCCGTGCCCGGACGAGTGGAAGCTGAAGGGCAAGGCCGCCAAGGATGGTAGTTTCACTTGTACGCCAAAGGCGAAGGGCGCGAAGAAGCCGGCACAGGAACTCGCCTGCCCGAGCGGCACCAGCTACTTCTTCGGCAGCAAGGCGCTCGGCTGCGAAAAGGCGCAGTAAAAACTCACGAAGCAGCATCAGCACACCACCGAACGGCCGCCGCAAGGCGGCCTTTTTCACACGGAGAAGAAGGCATGACGGCTTCCGCACACCAGTGGCGCTTCTTCCGCGCCGGCGGCTTCGACCAGGTTCGCCTCGATCGCGGCGACGACCTGATCCACCTCGACCAGCTCGACCAGAAACTGTGGGTCGCGCTCTCCTGCCCGGTGGATGGGCTGGTTTTCGATGCACGCACGCTGGCACTGCTCGATGCCGATGGCGACGGCCATGTCCGCGCCAGCGACCTGATCGCGGCCTGCCAGTGGGCCGGCCGCCTGTTGCGCGACCGCGACCGTCTTGCCGCAGGCGTAGCCCCGCTGCCGCTCTCCGCGATTGATGACAGCACCGAGGAAGGTCGGACCGTGCTCGCCTCCGCCCGCGAGATACTGAAGAACCTCGGCAAGGCAGGCGAAACGATCAGCGCCGAAGACACCGCCGACAGCGTGCGCATCTTCGCTGCCACCCGCTTCAACGGCGATGGGCTGATTACTGTCGCCAGCGCTGGCGATGCGGCGCTTGGCGCCGTGATCGCCGACATCGTGGCCGTCTGCGGCGGTGATACCCCGCGCCTCGACCGCAGCGGCGAGGCCGGCGTCGGCACGGAAGAATGCGACACCTTCTTCGCCGAACTCGCGGCCTGGCACGACTGGTGGCGTGCGCCGCAGGCACAGCCCGAACTCGCGCCGCTCGGGTCCGACAGTGAAGCCGCCACGGCCGCGCTCGCCGCCATCCGCGGCAAGGTGGACGACTACTTCGCACGTTGCCGGCTGGCCGCCTTCGATCCGCGTGCGGCCGGCGCCATGAACGGCAGCGACGAGGATTTCCGGGCGCTCGCCCTGCAAACGCTGTCGCCCGGCAGCGCCGACATGGCCGAACTGCCGCTGGCGCGCATCGAGGCCGACCGCCCGCTACCGCTCGCCCACGGCGTGAACCCGGCCTGGGATGCCGCGGTCGCCGCGCTGCGCGAACAGGCCATCGCTCCGCTGCTCGGCGCGCGCGACAGCCTGAGCGACACCGATTGGCGCACCCTGTGCGCACGCTTCGATGCTCGCGCCGGCTGGCTCGCGGCGCGCCCCGCCGGCGCCCTCGACATCGCTGGCAAGCTTGGCGAGGAACGCGCGGCAGCCATCGCCGCCATGGCGCCGCAGGCGGCACTCGCCAGGCTGATCGAACAGGATCTTGCGCTGACCGGCGAGGCTGACGCGATCGCTGCCGTCGATCGTCTCGTCTGCTACGCGCGCGATCTCGGCCGGCTCGCCAACAACTTCGTCGCCTTCCACGACTTTTACACCCGGCAGGGGAAGGCCGTCTTCCAGGCCGGCACGCTCTACCTTGACGGTCGCAGCTGCGATCTCGTGGTGCCGGTCCTCGACCCCGCGAAGCACGCTGCACTGGCCGGACTCTCCGGCATCTACCTCGCCTATTGCGAGTGCACGCGCGGTGCCGAAAAGCGCAGCATTGCCGCTGCCTTCACCGCCGGCGATTCGGATCAGTTGATGGTCGGCCGCAACGGCGTCTTCTACGATCACGAGGGCAAGGACTGGGACGCGACGATCACGAAAATCGTTGATCACCCGATCAGCATCCGCCAGGCCTTCTGGTCACCGTACAAGAAACTTGCCCGCCTGATCGGCGAGCAGGTACAGAAACTGACCGCCGCGAAGGCCAAGGCGTCCGACGACATGATGGCCGGTGGCGTCGCCAGTGCTCAGCAGCCCGCAGCCCCGGCGCCAGCTTCCACGGCTGCCGCCCCCCCTGCGCCGGCGCCCTTCGATGCCGCCAAGTTCGCCGGCATCTTCGCCGCCATCGGCCTTGCCCTCGGCGCCATCGGCACCGCGCTCGCCGCAGTCGTCACTGGCTTCCTCGGTCTGGCGTGGTGGCAGATGCCGATCGCCGTCGGCGGCCTGATGCTGCTCGTGTCCGGCCCGGCCATGGCGATGGCCTGGTTCAAGCTCAGGAACCGCAACCTCGGCCCGCTGCTCGATGCCAACGGCTGGGCGGTCAACGCCCGCGCGAAGATCAATCTCAGCTTCGGCACCTCGCTGACCCAACTCGCGCGCCTGCCCGAAGGCGCCGAGCGCGCGCTGAGCGATCCCTACGCGGACCGCAAGACGCCGTGGAAGCTCTATCTCGCCGCGCTCGTCCTCGCCATCCTGCTGCTGGTGTGGGCAACGAAGAGCGGCGGCGTCTGATCGGTCAGACGCGCCGCAGCCGCTCGCCGGCTGCGGCCAACGTCTCCTCCTTCTTCGCGAAGCAGAAACGCACGACATGCTCGTCGTGGCCGTCGTGGTAGAAGGCCGACACCGGGATCACCGCCACGCCGACCTCGCGCGCCATCCATTCGGCGAATTCGCGGTCCGGCTTCTGCGAGATCGCGTCGTAGCGCGCGAGCTGGAAATAGGTGCCGCGACAGGGCAGCAGTTCGAAGCGTGAGCCCTTCAGCTGATCGCGGAAGAAGTCGCGCTTCTGCCGGTAGAAATCGACCAGACCCAGATGGCGCGAGGCGTCCTGCATGTATTCGGCGAGGCCGAGCTGGCCCGGCGTGTTGAGGGTGAATACGTTGAACTGGTGCACCTTGCGGAACTCGCTCATCAGCGCCTGCGGGCCGACGACGTAGCCGATCTTCCAGCCGGTGATGTGGTAGGTCTTGCCGAAGGAGGAAACGACGATGCTGCGCGCGGCGAGTTCCGGATGAAAGCACAGGCTCTGATGCTGCCCCTCGTAGCAGATGTGTTCGTAGACCTCGTCGCCGAGCACGACGATGTCGGTGTCGCGCGTCAACTCGGCGAGCGTCGCCATGTCGTCCGCCGTGAACAGGCTACAGCTCGGATTGTTCGGCGTATTGACGATGATCATGCGCGTGCGCGGACCGATCAGCGACTTGACGTGGCTCCAGTCCGGCCGGTAGTCGGGGAACTGCAGGCGCGAATAGACGGCCTTGCCGCCGACGGTCTCGATCGCCGGTACATAGCTGTCGTACACCGGCTCGAAGACGATCACCTCGTCGCCCGGCCGCACGAAGGCGGCAATGGCGGTGAACAGGGCCTGCGTGGCGCCGGCCGTCACCGTCACCTCGGTATCGACGTCGTAGCGGATGCCGTAGAGCGCCGCCACCTTGTCGGCGATGCCCTGGCGCAGTTCCGCCGTACCGGCCATCGGCGCGTACTGGTTGCGGCCGGCGAGCATGGCGCGGTGCACGGCGTCGAACAGCGAGGGGTCGGCCTGAAAGTCGGGGAAACCCTGCGACAGGTTGATCGCCCCACAGTCGGCGGCGAGCTTCGACATCACGGTGAAGATGGTGGTGCCGACCCAGGGCAGCTTGGAATCGATGGCGACGGGGGAAGAGAGCATGGCAATTCGCTTGGCCGGATTTTTGTAACCGACAAACGATAACATTTTCGGTCTGAAACGCGACAGCCGCACTCGGAAAGATGGTGGCAATTATGCTACCATTCAGACATGAAAGCGGTGATCGACACCAACATTTTCCAGGGCGCCTGCCTTGGCACTGGCAACGCCGGGAAGGTCATTGCAGCCTGCCTGGACGGACACTGCGTTCCACTCATGGGCGCGGCGCTACTCGCCGAGTACGAGGATGTACTTGGCCGGAAGACGCTATTCGCGAAATGTCGTCTGACAGCAGCGGAACGCGAGAGCCTGCTTGATATCTATCTGTCAAAGTGCGAGTGGGTTCGGGTGTATTACACATGGCGCCCGAATCTGCCGGACGAAGCCGACAACCATCTTGTCGAACTCGCGGTTGCCGGCGGTGCGGATGCCATCGTTACCCGCAACCTGCGCGACCTGACGCGCATGGAATTGCGCTTTCCATCGCTGCGAATCTTGTCACCAGACATATTCCTGAAGGAGGTACTGAAATGACTGCTTTGACAGTTCGACTCCCTGACGAAAAACACCGCCGTCTCAAGGCGCTGGCAAAAAGCCGCGGAACGCCGCTCAACCGCCTGATCGACGAAATGACGACGCTGATGCTCGCCGAATTTGATGCCGAAACCCGCTTCCGTATTCGCGCTGAACGCGGTACCGGCCGTGAGTCGGAAGGCCTCGCTCTCCTGAAGAAGGCAAAGTCCGGCGCATGAAAGTCAATGGCACCCCCACCCGCGCGATCTGGCGCATCGCTGCGCAAACGGTCGTCGAGATCATCGACCAGACAGCGCTGCCCCATCATTACCGTACGCTGCAACTCGCGTCGCTGGAGGATGCGGCACATGCGATCCGCAGCATGCAGGTGCGCGGCGCGCCGCTGATCGGTGCCACTGCCGCCTACGGCGTGGCGTTGGCACTGCTGCGCGATGCCGGCGACGCGGCACTGGCCAAGGCCATCGCCACGCTCGGCGCGACACGGCCGACCGCGGTGAACCTGCACTGGGCGCTGGCGCGCATGCAAGCCCACCTGCGGCCGCTTGTGCCGGCAGAACGCTGCGCTGCCGCCTGGCAGGAAGCGGCGGCCATCGCCGACGAGGACGTGTTGCAAAACCGCGCCATCGGCGAGCACGGACTGGCGCTGCTGCGCCCCCTCGCGGAGAAGCGTGGTCGACTGGACATCATGACTCACTGCAACGCCGGCTGGCTGGCCACGGTGGACCATGGCACGGCGCTGTCGCCGGTCTATGCCGCCTTCGACGCTGGTATCGAGGTGCGCGTCTGGGTATCCGAAACCCGGCCGCGCAATCAGGGTCTGCTCACCGCCTGGGAGTTGCAGCAGCACGGCGTGCCGCACACGGTCATCGCCGACAACGCGGCCGGTCTGCTGCTGGCGCGGGGCGAGGTGGATGCGGTGATCGTCGGCGCCGACCGCATCGCGGCGAACGGCGACGTCGCCAACAAGGTCGGCACATATCTGAAGGCACTGGCGGCAAAGGAAGCCGGCGTGCCGTTCTATGTGGCCGCGCCGCGCTCGACGCTGGATTTCGCCTGCCCGAGCGGCGACACGATCCCGATCGAGGAGCGCGCCGGCGACGAACTGCGTGTGCTGCATGGCTGCGGCGGCGACGGCAAGCCGGCAACACTGCGCCAGCTTGCGGCAGACGAAGCGGTGGCCAATCCGGCTTTCGACGTGACGCCGGCCCGCTTCGTCACCGCCATCGTCACCGAGCGCGGCCATTGCCCACCCGATGCACTGCACTGTCTGTACCCGGAGGAGGCCCGATGAGCACGCTGCGCGCCGAACTGATCGCCACCGCTCGCCGCATGACGGCGGCAGGCCTCAACAGGGGCACCGCCGGCAACCTCTCGGTACGCGAGCGCGACGGCTTCCTGATCACGCCAACAGGTATGGACTACGACGTCCTGACGCCGTCCGATATCGTTTTCATGCATCTCGATGGCAGCCATGAAGGCCGCCGCAAACCCTCGTCGGAATGGCGCATCCACCGCGACATCTACGCCGCGCGAGCGGACGCCGGCGCCGTACTGCACGCCCACGCGCCGTTCGCCACCAGCCTCGCCTGCCTGCGCCGCGAGATTCCGCCCTTCCACTACATGATCGCCCGCTTCGGCGGCACGACGGTGCGCTGCGCGGACTACGCCACCTTCGGCACGCAGCCACTCTCCGACGCGGCCCTTGCCGCAATGGCGGACCGCTCGGCCTGCCTGCTCGCCAACCACGGCATGCTCGTCTGCGGCCGCGATCTCAAGCAGGCCTTCGACCTCGGTGTCGAACTGGAATGCCTGTGCGAACAATACTGGCGTGCCTGCCAGATCGGAGAACCGGTGCTGCTCGACGCGGACGAAATGCAGGTGGTGCTGGAGAAGTTTGCCGGCTACGGCCAGCAGGATTGATCAGAAGATATCGAGGAGGCTGAACAGCGCATCGGCGATGTCGGCCACATCGGAGAGATCGGGGCCGTCACCCCCCTTCTTCGCTTGGGCAAGGCGCGGGTACTGCGCCAGCAGGCGCGCCACCTCGCCGCGATCGAACCACACCCCGCCGCAGGCCGGACACCAATCGAGGGCGACGCCCTTGACCTCGCTGCAGAAAAGCTCGCCGCAACCCTGCGGGCAAGGCAGTTGCGTGTGCCGGGCCGGTAGCGTCCGCAGCATCTCTGCGAAGCGCTGTGCCGAAAAATTGCGCGACTGGCCGATCGTGGCGAGAAAGCTGCCGGGCAGCCAGGCCCCGCCGCAGGCACTGCAACAATGCCCGACATGGCCCTCGACGTCGCGCACACCGAGCACGTGCGGGCCGAGCGGACAGGTCAAGGCTGCCATCGTCCTAGCCCGCCAGTGCGCCGACGGCGAAGATCGCGGCGACCTCTTCCGCCGGACGCGGCCGCGAGAAAAGGAATCCCTGGCACAGCAGGCACCCCTCATAGCGCAGGGCGGCAAGTTGCGCGGTCGTCTCGACGCCTTCGGCAACGACTTCCAGATCAAGCGTGCGCGCCAGCCCGATGATCGAAGTCACGATCGCGGCATCCTCGCGGTCGGTACACAGATCACGCACGAAGGTCCGGTCGATCTTCAGGCGATGCACCGGAAAGCGTTTGAGGTAGGAGAGGCTGGAGTAACCGGTACCGAAATCGTCGATCGCCAGGCGAATCCCCATCTCAGCAAGCTCCCGCATCTGCCGCAGCGAGGCCTCGACCTGCTGCATCAGGCAGGATTCCGTGATCTCCAGCTCCAGCCACTCCGGCGCCACACCATGAGCATCGAGGATGGCCGCAATGCGCGCCACCAGATCGGGCTGCTGGAACTGGCGGGCGGAGAGATTGACCGCCACCGGCACCCGCGGCCAGCCCGCATCGTGCCATTCACGTATCTGGCGACAGGTTTCACGCAACACCCATTCGCCGAGATCGACGATGAGTCCGGTTTCCTCGGCAACGGGAATGAATTCGGCGGGCGGCAACAGGCCGGACTTCGGATTGTGCCAGCGCACCAATGCCTCCAGTCCGCAAACGCGATGCGTGCCGGTATCAACCTGCGGCTGGTAGTGGAGGACCAGCTCACCGCCGGAAACGGCGTGACGCAAACGCTGTTCAAGCTGGAAGAAGCGCAGTGCAGCCGCATTCATCTCCGCCGAGAAGAACTGGAAATTGTTGCGGCCACGGTTCTTCGCCGCGTACATGGCGGTATCGGCGTTCTTCAACAGCGTCTGGCCGTCGGCGGCATCGTCCGGGAACAGCGAAACGCCGATCGAAGTCGAGGCACGCAGCGAATGGCCAAGGGCATCGACCGGTTCGCCGAGCACTTCGATGATGCGCTCGGCGATCATCACCGCATCGTCGGGCCCTGTAATCGCGCCAAGGATGATCACGAACTCGTCGCCACCAAGCCGGCAGACCGTGTCCACATCGCGCACGACCTCCAGCAGGCGCCCGGCAACCCCCTTGAGCAAGGCGTCGCCGACATCATGGCCGAGCGAATCGTTGATGCCCTTGAAGCGGTCGAGATCCAGGAAAAGTACCGCAACCTTGCTGTGACTGCGCTCGGCGGCAATCAGCGCCTGCTGAACGCGATCCTGCAACAGCGAGCGGTTGGGCAAGCCGGTCAGCGCGTCGTGGTGCGCGATATGCCAGACACGTTTCTCGGCCTGCATGCGCTCGAAGATTTCGGATTGCAGCTGCACGTTTGCCGTTTTCAGTTCGGCGGTCCGCTCGGCAACGCGCGATTCAAGCTGCTCGTGGGCGCGCAGCAGCGCTTCCTGCGCATGGCGGCGCTCGGTGATGTCCTCGACCACCCAGATGGCCCCACCCCCCTGCGTGAAGGACACGCGCTTGGCGGTTCCGCGAATCCAGAAGAGTCCGCCGCCACGGCGACGCACCAGCGCCTCGCCGATGTAATCGCCGCGCCGGCGCAAACCGGCCTCCGCCTGCTCGGAGAAGGTCGTGCACGATTGCGCATCGGGAAAGAACTCCTCCACCAACTGCCCGCCCAGCGTGGCCGCCTCATGACCGAACATGTCCGCGAAGCGATCGTTGCAGCGCTGCAGGTGGCGGCCGCTGACATAGGCAATGCCGAAGGCGGCATTGTCAAAGATCATGCGCTGCTCGGCGAGCGCTGCCTGCAGGCGCTCGTCCTGGCGCTTGCGTTCACTCATGTCCTCGACGATCCACACCGAGCCAAGATCCGGGTGCTGCGCGTCGATGAAGCGGCCACTGATCAGCGCCCAGAAGGTCGTGCCATCCTTCCTGCGCAGCCACTGTTCGCGGCGGTGCGTACCGCCCGCCGCGATCAGCGGGTAGATTTCGCCGGCCGCCTCGAAATCGGCATCGGAAACATACAGCAGGCGCGCCGAGCGGCCAATGAGCTGGCTGCCGAAATAGCCGAACATTTCACTCAGCCGCGGATTGCAGCGCACGATGCTGCGGTCGCGCAGCAGCATGATGCCCACATGCGCTGCCGCGAAGGTTGCCTCCAGGTCGCGTTGCGCGTGCCAGAGTTCATCGCGGACCCGTGTCTGCTCCTCCAGATCCTCGACGATCCAGACGGTCCCCTGACGCGGGTTGTCGCGATCGATCGCTGCCGCGTGCAGGCGGCAGTAGATCGTGGTTCCGTCACGACGGCGCAGCGGAAGTTCCGCATCGAACGGATCGCCGGCGAGCAGGGCCTCGCGCGCCCACAGCCGCAGGCGCGCGTACTCCGCCTCGCCCTCGTAGAGCATGCGAGCCGGCTGGCCGAAAACTTCGCCCTCTTCGTAACCAAGCAGTTCGCAGAAACGCCGATTGCAGTGCTGCAACTCGCCGCCGCGAACGAACACGATGCCCACCGGTGCATGGTCGAAAATCGCCAGCAACTCGGGCATCGCCATCATGCGATTCATGTCTCCTCCGTTCCGGATTGGACCCGAGCGGTCTATCGATATGCCGCTTTTCGGACCGCAAATGATACCAGCCACGCCATACGAGCGTGATGACCATCAACCCCGCGCCGGAGGAAAGCTGTTCAGTTGAGGCGCAGAACGCGCAGCAACGATGCCGTATCGTCGCCGCCCCAGCCCCGCGCCATCAGTGCATTGAGCTGTTGCGCGACAGAAGCCGTGATCGGCAAGGGCACCCCGAGCGCCCGGGCCTCCTCGGCAATGAGGCCAAAATCCTTGTGATGCAGGCGCGCCTCGACGCCGGCGGTATAGTCGCCTGCCACCATGCGTCCGCCGAAGAGATCGAGTACCCGGCTTCCCGCCGAGCCCCCTTGCAGGGCGGCGCGCACCTTGCCGGGGGCAACACCGGCGGCCTCGGCAAGGCGCATGGCTTCCGCCACCGCTTCGATCGCCGCGACCATGACCATCTGATTGCAGGCCTTGGCCACCTGCCCGCAACCGTTGCCGCCGACATGGACAATGGTGCGCCCGAGCACTTCGAGCAACGGCTGCACCCTTGCCAGCACGGCAGCCTCGCCGCCCACCATGATCGCCAGCGTTCCCGCGGCGGCGCCGGTGCCACCGCCGGACACCGGCGCATCGAGCATGGCGACGCCACGTTCTTCGAGACGCCGCGCGATATCGCGGGCGAGACCGGGGGCGATCGTGCTCATGTCGACCAGCACCGCGCCGGCAGCGAAACCGTCGGCCAGGCCATGCGCGCCGAAGACGATGGATTCGACATCGCTGCCGTAGGTCACAATGGTGAAGACGACGTCGGCACTGCGCGCCACTTCGGCCGGCGACGCACGCCACTGTGCACCTGATTCGAGCAGGGGCACGGCGGCATCCTTCCGGCGCGCCCAGACAAAAACCTCGTGACCGGCACCCAGCAGGCGGCTCGCCATCGGCCGCCCCATGGCGCCGAGGCCGATGAAGCCGAGCCTCATTGCTGGCCGGAGAGTTTTTCGAGAAGTTTGAGGACGGCGATGGAGTCTTCCTCGCCAAGACCGGAACCGACCATGGCGTTGAACATCTGCGCGGTCATCGCCGAGCCGGGCAGCATCAAGCCCAACTCGTGCGCGCTCTGCATGACGATGTTCAGATCCTTCTGATGCATCCAGCTCTTGAAGCCGGGCTTGAAGTTGCGATCGAGCATGCGCTGGCCGTGATTTTCGAGAATTTTCGAGTAGGCAAAGCCGCCGAGCAGCGCTTCGCGCACCTTCGCCGGATCGGCGCCGGCCTTCTTCGCGAAGCACATCGCTTCCGCTACCGCCATCACGCCCATGCCGGTAACGATCTGATTACATGCCTTGGCCACCTGTCCGGCGCCGGAATCACCGACATGCACGATGTTCTTGCCCATGCACTCGAAGGCCGGTTTCGCCTTGGCAAAGGCAGCAACACTGCCGCCGGCCATGATCGACAGCGTCCCGGCGACGGCACCGACCTCACCGCCGGAAACCGGCGCGTCAACGAAATCGACGCCACGCGCCTGCATCTGCGTGGCGATATCGCGCGCGGCAGCGGGGGCGATGGTGCTCATATCCACGGCGACGAGCCCCGGTTGTGCGCCCTCGGCAACCCCTTTCTCGCCGTGCATCACCTGTGCTACATCGGGCGCGTCGGCGACCATCGATATCACGACATCGACCTGCCGGGCGACATCGGCGGGGCTGCTGCCAGCCTGCGCACCAGCCTCGGTCAGCGGCACCAGCGAGGCGGGGCGCCGGGCCCAGACGACGAGTTGGTGCCCGCCCTTGATCAGGTTGAGCGCCATCGGGCGCCCCATGATGCCGAGTCCGAGAAAACCGATCTTCATGGCAAGCTCCCGAAAAATTGAAGTTGGATCAACTACGCACGAATGCGCTGCGTGTCGGTACCGCGAAGCGGCCGTCGAGCGACATCAGTTGCACACGGTGGGCGTTGGCCAGCCGCTCGACAATGGCGTCCCCCTTCGGCAGGAGATGCACCTCGATACGGCGGCGATCTTCCTCAGAGCGGCGCCGCTCGACGAAGCCCTGTTTCTCGCAACGCGAGACCAGCGCCACGACGCCGTGATGCTGCGCCTGCAGGCGCTCGGCAAGTTCGCCGACGGTCGCCCAGTCGCGGCCGGGATAGCCCTTGATGTTGAGCAGCATCAGATACTGCAATGGCGTGATGCCGGCCTTCCGCGTCACCTTTTCGGAGAAGCGCAGGAACTTGCGGACTTCGTAGCGAAAATTGGCAAGCGTCTCGAACGCCTGCTTGTCCAGCGGTGGCAGGGAATTGTCCGTCACGTCGGGGAAGCTCCAGGGAGAACTGGTTATAGGGATTTGTTCCATTGCATTTTACCGTATCGATCCGACGTCACCTGCGAAAAAGAAAACCCGCAGGGTTTGCACCGCTGCGGGCCGAGGTCGTCGCGCGGGGGGGCGCGACGATGGAGAGGACGATTAGGCATGGCCCGATCGTTGAAACGGATAATACATCACAAAACGATACTTTGCACCGTCCCAGTCAAATTTTTTTCTTCGTGACAATGCGCGCGGATCAGCGGGCGTCCAAAGCCGAATTCAGGAACAAATTCAGCGCCGGATTCAGGACATCATCCACGGCCTGTTCCGGAGAACCGCCGGCCGGATTGCGCTACTGGCTCGCTGCCGAACCCGCACGCGCCAACGGTGCCTGCAGAGGAATCTCGATGATGAAGCGCGTGCCCTGCCCGGTTTCGCTCTCGACGCGCATATCCCCGCCAAGCAGGTCGCGAACCAGATTGAGGACGATCGACAAGCCCAGGCCGGAGCCGCCCTTCCCGAGCTTGGTGGTGAAGAAGGGATCGAAGATGCGTGGCCGCACCTCGGGCGGAACGCCGTTGCCATCGTCGGCACAGACGATTTCGGCACGGTCGCCGATACGCCGGGCACTCATCGTGATGCGCCCTTGGGCGCGGCCTTCGAAGGCATGCACCAGGGCGTTCTCGACCAGGTTAGTCGCTACCTGGCCGAGCGCGCCGGGAAAGCTGTCGAGACTGACGCCAACCTCGGCATCGAGATCGAGAACGAAGGGCGAATGCTTGAAGCGCGGCACCAGCGTCATGCGCACTTCTTCAAGCACCGTCGCCAGATCGAAGACGCGGCGCCGGTCGCTGGTCTGGTCGACTGCCACCTGCTTGAAGTTCTGGATCAGGTTGGCGGCGCGCTGAAGATTGCGCACGAGCAGATCCTCCGATTCGCGCACCGTGGAAATGAAGCCATCGAGCACGGAGCGTCGCAGCGACCCGCCGGCGAGCACCTCATCGAACTCGGCGATACGCCCGCCAAGTGCCGAGGCGACCATCAGCGCGTTGCCGATCGGTGTATTGATCTCGTGCGCGATGCCGGCGACAAGGTTGCCCAGCGAAGCCATACGCTCGTTGCGCGCCAGCACTTCCGCCGTGCGCCGCAGGGCCGTCACATCCGATTGCAGCACCAGACGCCCGCCCTCCGAAGTGGCCATGCGTTCGATGCTGATCACGCGGCCGTCGGGCAACACACGGTCCCATTGCCCGGATTTCTCCCAATCAGCCGCCGCCTCGTCACCGACAGGCGCGTCACCACGCGCCATCATCGCTGCACGCAGCTCCGCACGCGAGATACCCACGCGCAACAACTCCGCCGAAGCCGGATAGAGACGCTTCAGCGCCTCGTTCCATGCGACCAGACGCTGCTCGCGATCCCACAGCAGGATGCCGGAGGGCATGGTGTCGATGATCTCGCGCAGCCATTCGGCCGACTGGCGGACAGCCATCTCCACAAGGCGGCGCTCCTCCACCTCTGCCTCCAGACGCAGCGTGCGTTCGGCCACCTTCGATTCGAGCGCCGCATTGAGTTCCTCATAGCGCTGGTTCGCGGCGCGCAGCCGGGCCTCGTCACGCTTACGTTCGGTGATGTCGGTATAGGAGGTGACGAAGCCACCATCCGGCAACGGCGTGCCGCGCACTTCGAGCACGGTGCCATCGGGACGCGTACGTTCGAAATGATGGGGGGCGCGCAAATCGATCTGCTTGGCGGCCTCGGCCACATAGGCATCGACATCGACATCGCCGTACTCGCCCCGTGTCGCGTTGAAGCGGATGAAATCGATCATCGGCAGCGGTTCACCGGCGAGCATCTCGCGCGGAAAATCGAGCAGCTTGCAGCACTGTTCGTTCCACCCGACGATGCGCGTCTGCGCGTCGGTCACCGAAATCCCTCCCGGGAAGTGTTCAAGCACCGACTTCAGCCAGCTGTTGTGCATCTGCAGTGCACGCTCCGCACGCTTGCGGTCGGTCATGTCGAACGCCAAGGCCAGACGTGCCGGGCGGCCGGCGAAAATGATGTCCAGAGAATTTATCTCGACATCGATGATCTCGCCATTCTTGCGCTGGTGGTGCCACTCGCCTGCCTGACGAAACCCGGGCGCCAGCGCGCTGGAAAAATACCCGAGCAACCGAGCGCGCTCATCCGGCGGATGCAGATCGGCGACCGACATCTGGGTGAGTTCATGGCGGGTGAACCCGTAGCTGGCGACAAAGGCATTGTTTGCATCGAGCATGCGCCGGCTATCCGGTTCGTATACCAGCATCGGTACGGGATTGTCGTTGAACAGCGCGCGGTACTGCGCCTCGCTCGCCTGCAGTTCGCGCGTGCGGCGCCGCACTTCGGCGCGCAGCAGTCGCGGCTGGCGCAAGAGCACAAAGGACACCAGCGTCACCAAGGCAACAAAAATCAGGGCACCAAGCAGATCGCCGGCGAGTTCCTTGCCGCCGTGCCAGCCGGAGAGCGGCGCCACGCTGAGCGTCCACTCCCCGTTGGGCACGGGAATGCGGATATCGATCGGCCGCACAGCCGGCAATGTTCCCGAACTTGCAAAGACATGGCGGCGCCCATCGTCCGGATGCACCCGCCACATCTCATACGCATACCCAGACCCCGCCAGCGTCTGCAGCTTGGCCACCGCGAGCAGATCGTCGATGCGGATCAACACCTGGGTCAGCCCCCAGAAGCGATCCGCTCCCAACGCATCGGTAAGATACACAGGATGCCGGCCAACGACGCCGATCCCGCCCTGACGCAACTCGAAGGGCCCCGTCAGGCCCGGCTTGCGCGTCTCGATCACACGCCGGGTTTCACCACCCTGCCGGGGATCGCGCAGCGGCGAAAAACCGATCACCGACTCGTTGCCAGCCAGCGGCACGACCTGCGTGATGACGCCGTCCGGCGCCAGCTGCAACGCGGTGATGCCGCCATAGACGCCGATCATTTCACGCGCCAGCGTCTCGAAATTTTCGATCTCGCCGCGTCCCTGGCGAATCAGCGTCGCCAGCGCGTAGGAGGCGGACAGTGAGCGGTCGAGGCGCTCACCGAATTCATGTGCCACGGTTTCGGCGAGTCGACGCGCACGCTCTTCGGCATCAAGACGGCGCACCTTCTCGATCGACCAGACGAAGACCGCTGCGATCAGGATCGACAGGAAGAGCGCAAGCAACACCCCGGGCAGCAGCCAGTCCCGTTCGTCTGTCCCCACCTCTTTCTGATCCAGCACACCCACATGCCGCCCCATCGATGCAGAGCGCTCAGGCTACTACCAAACGCAAAAGTGCTCCAGCAAGGCAATTCCCACGAAGCCGCGGAGAATTGCCTCCAGCGAAGCGCCCCCACGCCGAGAAACCCCGGAAAGTGGCAGAATGCCAAAATACCATCCGGGGGACTTCGTGCCATGCGGTACGCGCCGAAACCACTTGTTGCCTCAGCGATACGCTGCCTGGCGATCGGGCTGCTTGGCCTTGCCGCCCTCCTGCCGCCGGCATCCGCGGCCGAGAACTTCCGCGTCGGCGTTGCGCCGCATACCAGTCCCCGTGTCATCGTGACGCAATATCAACCGCTGCGCGCGGCGCTGGAGAAGGCACTCGGCATGTCGGTCACAATCGTTACCGCGCGCGATTTCACCGCCTTTGCACAGAATGCACTCCGCAACGACTACGACCTTGCAATCACCACCGCGCACCAGGCCGCATTGCTGCATGACGATGCCGGCTTCGTGCCACTGCTTACCTACCGCGCCGACTTCGAGGCGCTTGCCATCGTTGCCGAGAACAGCCCCATGCGCAGCCCGGCGGATCTGCAAGGACGTCCGGTGCTCGGTCTCAATCCTGCCTCGCTCGTTACGCTCTGGGGCGAAAACTGGCTGCAGCAACAGCAGGTACAGGCGAAATCGATGCAGTACATCACCGCCTCCGACAGTGTCGCCGAGCTCGTGCTCTCGGGAGAAGCGGCCGCAGGCTTCGTCTCGCTGGCCAATCTGCAGCGCCTGCCGGAAAAAACACGTTCCGGCCTGCGCATTCTCGCGCGCAGCGGGCCGATTCCGGGGCGGGTCTATCTCCTTGCGCCAACGCACAAGGCCCGCGAGACGTTGATCCGCAAAACGCTCGCCGCCTTTGCCGAAAGCGCGCCGGCCAAGGCCTACTTCGAGGAAAACAAGCTCGGCGGCTACCGACCGATCGATGCGGCTGAACTCGATGCAATGCGCCCGTATGCCGATGCGGTGCGTCGTCAGCTCCGGGATGCCCGATGAAAGCGCCCAAGACCCTTCGCGGAAAGTTCCTGCTCGCCGCACTTGTCGTCGAAGCCGTGATGCTCACGCTACTGGTCGGAAACAGCCTGCGCCTCTTGCACCAGACGCTGACCAACGAAGCGAGGCGCCATGCCGAGCAGTTGGTGCCCATCCTGCGGTCGGCGCTGACCGCGCCGTTATTGCAATCCGACCGGGCCACCGTCAAGGCCATCCTCGACGAAAGCGACCGGGTGGACGGTTTGATCTACCTTGCTGTCACCGATCAGCGGGGCCTCCTCGTCAGCGCCTCCGGCTGGCCGGCGGACAAACCATTGCCCAAGCCGGAAACGTCGATATCGCTGCTCGACAAGGAAGACGGCTCGGCCCGCCATGACCTCGTTTCCCCGCTGGTATTCGCGGGGCAGGAACTCGGCGCACTGCACATCGGCCTCGATCTCTCTCCCATCGTGCTGGCGCGCAAGGCCATGCTTACCCAGGGAGTGGTACTGGCACTGATCGAACTCACGCTCACGGCCCTCCTGCTTGCGCTGATCGGCGCCTGGCTGACGCGCCAGTTGCTACGCCTTGAAACGGCGGCGGCGGCACTTGAGCAAGGCGAATTTTCGCCACTGCCCACACCGCCAGACGACGACATCGGGAGCCTTGTCCGCGCATTCAACACCATGGGGGCAAGTGTCGGCGCTCGCATTGCCGCCGAGCAGCGTTTGCGCCTGATGGCCAGCGTATTCGAGAACGCGCAGGAGGGCGTGATGATCACCGACCCCGAGGGGCGTATCGTCGAGGTCAACGAGGCCTTCTCCCGCATCACCGGCTACTCGCGCGAGGAAGCCCTCGGGCAGACGCCTTCACTGCTTCGCTCGGGAAAGCACTCGCAGGAGTTCTATGCCCAGATGTGGGAAGTCATCCAGCGTGAAAACTCCTGGCAGGGCGAAATATTCAACCGGCGCAAGGATGGCGAGATCTTTCCGGAACTTCTGACCGTCAGCGCCGTTCGCGACGAACAGGGCGAATTGCGGCATTACACCAGCATTTTCTCTGACATCAGCACCTTCAAGACGCAGCAGGAACGGCTCGAGCGCATGGCGCACTTCGACCCGCTCACCGGCCTGCCCAATCGCGCCCTTCTTGGTGATCGTCTTGACATGGCACTGGCTCAGGCGCGGCGGGCCAACCGTCGCGTTGGCGTGGCGCTGCTCGATCTCGATGGATTCAAGCCGATCAATGATCACTACGGCCATGCCGCAGGCGATTCGATCCTCGAAGAAGTGGGGCGCCGCCTGCTCTCGGCCGTGCGAGAAACGGACACCGTCGCGCGCCTGGGGGGCGATGAGTTCGTCATCGTGCTCTGCAATATCGACGACGCACCGCAGGCACGTGTCACGCTGGAGCGCGTCCTCGCCACGCTCGGCCGCCCCTACGCCATCGACGGAGAGGTCGCCACAATGTCCGCCAGCATCGGCCTGGCCATGTACCCGGACGACGATGCGGATGCCGACACCTTGCTGCGCCATGCGGATCAGGCGATGTACTCGGCCAAGCAATCCGGACGCAACCGCTGGCATCTCTTCGATCCCGAACTCGACCGCGACCGCAAGACGCGCATGGCAACGCTCACCCGAATCGGCAAGGCGCTGCCGCTGGGGGAACTGGTTCTGTACTACCAACCCAAGGTCGACTTTTTCTCCGGTAGCGTCGTTGGCGCCGAAGCACTGATTCGCTGGCAGCATCCGGAGCATGGATTGTTGCCCCCGTCCGAGTTTCTGCCCCTCACCGAAGGCAGCGAGCTGGAGATACCGATTTCGGAATGGGTCATCCGCACGGCGCTGACGCAAATGCTCGAGTGGTCGCGGGAAGGGCTGGACCTATCGGTGAGTGTGAATCTTCCCGCACGGCATCTGCAAAGTGATCAGTTCGCGGGGTTCATTGCCGGTACGCTGACCGAATTTCCGCCCGAGTTCCATTCCAAACTGCAACTCGAAGTGCTGGAGACGGCCGCCCTCGGCGACCTGCAGAGCATCTCGATGAAAATGGAAACCTGCGCGGCGCTGGGCGTCAGCTTCGCACTCGACGATTTCGGCACGGGCTATGCCTCTCTCGCCTACCTGCGCCGCCTGCCTACGAATCTGATCAAGATCGACCAGAGCTTCGTTGGCGGAATGCTGGACGATCCCAACGATCTCGCTATCGTGGAAGCGGTAATCGGACTTGGCGAGGCCTTCAGCCATCCAGTTATTGCCGAGGGCGTTGAAACGGTCGAACACGCAATACTGCTCGCCCACCTCGGCTGTCGGCAGGCGCAGGGGTTCGGCATCGCACGGCCAATGCCGGCGGAAGCCATGCCTGGATGGGTTGCCAGCTGGCAACCGCAGGCGTCACTCAGCAGCGCCGCGCGTCAAGTGTTGGCACGAGGCGATCTCCCTCTTGCGCAGGCACTGAGTCAGCACCGCCGCTGGCTCGCCATCATCGACGATCGGTTGAAGCCCGGACGCAGCAGTATCGACTCGCGGCAGATCGTCCTTGCCACCTGCCCGCTCGGTCGCTGGCTGAAGGGAGACGGAAATCGCAGCTACGGCAAACTGAAAGAGTTCAACGAACTGCGCGCTTGCCACAATGCATTGCACACGCACGCGGAACTGTGTCTGACACAAATCAGGAATGGCGAAAACGATGCGGCGCGCGCGAGCGCCGAAAATCTGCGCGAATCCGAAGCCGCGCTGCGGCTTGCCACCATGACAATGATCCGCCGCATCACAGCCAGCGACCAGGCGGAAGATTATCCCGACATGATCGTTATCTAGCAGCCTGTCGGACTTAAAGGAAATCGGCTGCAAAACGAGGGGCGCCGGTCCATATTTCCGCGGTCTTCGGCGCGAATAGAACGACTATTCGCTTGAAACCCGCGAAAATCTGTCCTCGGCTCCCTCATTTTTCGCTTCGATTCTTCAAGTCCGACAGGCTGCTAGCAGGGTAGATATTGCGGCAGCGCGTTTCCTTCACCCACCAGGCCGCCAGCGCGCCACCGCAGGCCGACAGCGCCACCACCACCAGCCCGCTGCGCCACGCGGCCAGATCGTAGAAGCGGGCACCGGCGAACATGTCGCCTTTCCAGCCGAGATCCATCGCCCAGCCGAAGATCGGCTGCAGCAACGCGCCAGCGAGAAAGCCGCCCATGTTGGCCACCGAGGTCGACATGCCGGAAAGCAGCGGCGGATTCACTTCCTTCGCGCAAGCCCAGGTCAAGCTGAACCCGGCCGTGCTCAGGCCCATCAGCGCAAACAATGCCATCGACAGCCATACCGGCATCGCTGCCCCGGAGAGCCACACCAGCCAGAGCGCAGCGAACACATGCGTGGTCACGATGACCACCGGCTTGCGGCGCTTGATGCGATCGGACAAGGTGCCGAGCAGCAGACAGCCGACGGCAAAGCCGCCAAACCACAGCGAGACGTGCGTCGCCGCAACATCGCGCGACAGGCCGTGCACCTGCATCAGATAAGGCGTCGCCCACAGACCGGCAAAGGAAAAGAAGGCGCCGGCAATGCCGGTGTTGACCAGCACCGCCGGCCAGGTCGCGCGGTTCTTCAGCACCTGCGTCAGCGAACCGAGGATCACCGTGCGGTCGAACTTTGGCCGGTGCGCGTCGCTCGCGCCGTCCTTGCGATCACGCACGAAGATCCAGCACGCAACGCCGAGCACCAGCGAGAGCACGCCGGCCGCGACGAACACACCGCGCCAGCCGACTGCCTGCGCGGTCAGCGATAGCGGCACGCCGGCGAGCACCGAGCCGAGGTTGCCGACCAGCATGCAGATGCCGGTGAGCGTCGCGAAATGCTTCTCGTCGAACCACACGGCGATGATCTTCAGCATCGCGATGAAAGTCACCGAAACGCCGAGGCCGACCAGCGTGCGCCCGACCAGCGCCACGTTCAGCGACGGTGCCAGACCGAAGAGCAGACTGCCGGCACAGGCGATGACGGCGCCGATGAGCAGGATGCGGCGCGGCCCCAGCGTATCGACGAGGATGCCGGTGGGCACCTGCATCACCGTGTAGACGTAGAAGTAGGTCGCCGCCAGCACGCCGAGCGAGGCGGCGGTGGTCTGGAAGGCGACCGCCAGATCCTGCGCGATGCCTGCCGGCGCAAAGCGGTGGAAGAAGGACAGCACATAGGCGCCGGCCACGACGGCCAGCATGAAGGCGCCGCGGCGCAGGGTTTCGCTCATCGGGTCAGGCTTTCTTTTTCAGCAGCGCGGTCAGGATCGGCGGCGTCAGCAACGTGGTCAGGATGACCATGATGACGATCACCGAGAACATCGACTCGCTGACCACGCCAAGTTGCTTGCCGACCGCGGCAAAGATGAGACCCACCTCGCCGCGCGGCACCATGCCCCAGCCGACGATCCACGGGTTGTTGCCGCGCCCCGCCGCGAAACCGGCGACCAGCTTGCCGGCGACCGCCACCGCCGTGATGCCGAGCGCGACGATGACGATCTGCGGATCGGCCAGCGTCTTCAGATCGACCTGCATGCCGGTCAGCACGAAGAACACCGGCACGAAGAAATAGCCGATCGGCTCGACCATGTGCTCATGCTGATGGTGCGTGTGCTTCTCCAGCACCTTGCGCAACTGCTGGCGCAACGCCACCGGCGAATTTTCCGGCAGCACCGCGTCGACGTCGCGCACCACAGCCGGCGTCTCGAAGTCCTTCAGATACACCGGCTCGAAGAGCAGGCCGGCGGCAAAGGCGCCGATGATCGGCGCCAGCCCGATCGCATGTGCGAGCCAGGCGAGAAAGAGGCCGGTCGCCAGCACCAGCGCAAAGAGCATCGAGTGGCCGGGGTCGAGGCGGGCGAGCAGGCCGGCGAAGCGCTTGGCAAGCACGCGGCCGATGACGATCGAGCCGCCGAGGAAGAGCACCGCCTCGCCGATGATGGCGCCGACCTGGCCGACGCTCACTGAACCCGCCTGCACCAGGCTGGAGACGACGGCAAGGATGACCAGCCCGAGCACGTCGTCGATCACCGCCGCGCCGAGCACGATGCGCGCCTCTGGCATGTTCAGCCGGCCGAGATCGCGGAAGACGCGGCCGGTAATGCCGACCGAGGTCGCGGCAAGCGTGGCGCCGAGGAAGAGATAGGTATTCTCCGATTGCCCGGGCAGGAGCAGCGGGCCGACCACGTAGGCACCGAGCAGAAAAGGCACGGCGATGCCGACGACGCCGACCAGCGAGGCCTTGACGCCGACCTTGACCAGATCGTCGAGGCGCGTCTCCAGACCGATCTGCAGGAGCAGCACGATCACCCCCAGTTCGGCGAGGAAGGCAACGATGGGATCGGCGGCGACCCTGTCGAAATACTGCACGCCAACCAGCGCGAGATTGCCGAGCACCACGCCGAGCAGCAGTTCGCCGAGCACCGCCGGAAAACCGATGCGCTGCGTCAGCGGCGCAAAGAGCCGCGCCGCCATCAGGATGATCGCCAGCCAGAGCAGGTTTTCGCCGACGACGCCAGAGCCGGCTGCGATCGCCGACGGCAGCGAAACAAGGCCGATCAGAAGCAGCACGGGGGCGCGGGTTACGGCACGGATAGCGTTCATGAGTCTCCCTATTGTTCATCGGTGACAATACCGCTCGCACAATCGCGGCATCGATCACTTGAAATTCATGCGGGCACCAATGGAGGTTCGGCATCGACACGGCCGCCAAGTTCCGCCTTGTCCGGGAACAGGGGCGGAACACCGCTCGCGATGCCGCCCGGCGCCTCGACAACGAAGCACGCGCGAGAAAACCGCAGACATCAAGTGGTCGATGGCGCAATCAACTGCGCAACTGGGCGAGGGATCATCTTAGCATCGCCGCCGTACGTCACCGCACGGAAAAGGGGCCTGTTACCGCACGGGGTGCCGGCTCAGCGCCAGTTCACGATGAGTGCCGCCTTCTTCGTCACCTCGCTGACGCCGGTCACCGGCGAATCAGCAATCTGAACGCCCCTCTGACTCTGTTCATATTTGCGTGGAGATTACTGCTCGTCATGTTCGAAATGTCGGGCCAGATCCATACTGTCGTGCAGAATGCGCAGCACGTTGATACGGTGTTTTTTGTCAGGCCGAAAGGCAATGAAATGCCTGCCGCGGCGCCGTTTTCGCGCCACATGCAGCACATGGATATCCGGCGCGATATCGTGACGGGGCTGAGCATCAACGATATCCGGCCCTTCGAGCAAGGCTTCCAGTGCCAAGCTCAAAGTTTCAGCGTAAACCTCAGCTTGTTGCCGGCTGAACTGCTCGGTCGTCCACGCCAGAATGTCGGCGATGTCTTGCTCGGCCTTGGCGGCAAGCCGGAGTGTCCAGTTCGCCATCAGTGCGACGGTTTTTCCCGGTTTGCCAATGAGGCGATATGAGCACGCAGTGATGCCGGATCATTGAATGACGCGTAGCGCCCTGCCTTGATATCGGCCTCACCGATGGCCACTGCTTCCCGCAGCGCCTGCAGTCGATCCGCCTGCTCCTGTTCCCGTTGTTGAATCAGGCGCAAGCCCTCGCGCAGAACTTCGCTGGCATTCTGGTAGCGTCCGGACAACACTAACTGCTCCACAAATTGAGCTTGAAAGTCGGTAAGGACGATGTTGCGTGTTGGCATGGCCATGCTCCAATGATTTACTGGCATATAATGCCAATGCGCCGCCAAAAAGGGAATGGCAGCTTGCGAATTCTTTCACCGCAACCGCATGTGCTGCACATCTTCAAGCCGCTGCGTCATTCAGCGCCTTGTCTTCGACATGCGCCCAATAAGGCGCAGTGCCTGGCACTACGCTGCAGAAGCGCAACACCACCGGCCCGCGCAGTTCGGGATACCGGAGCAGCTCGACGGAGGCGAAGAAGGCATCCATGTCGAGATGGGCGATGCGGCGATTCATACGACGGAGGCCGCAGCAGCAGGCCGGGAATCCGCCCTCACCGCGCCCGCCACCATTTCTCCGCCCCCACCACCAGCGACGCGAACAGCGCCCAGGCGACGATCGCCGCCCACTCGGCCAGCCCGATCGGCGCCGTGGCGAAGATGCGGTTCATCGCCGGCAGGTAGGTGAGCAGCAACTGCAGCGCGAGCATGATGCCGCTGCCGACCCACACCCAGGGGTTCGAGAAGAGGCCGACGGCAACGAAGGAGCGCGTCAGCGAACGGCAGTTGAAGAGGTAGAAGGTTTCGACGACGACGAAGACATTCACCGCCACCGTGCGCGCCTCGGCGAGCGTGTTGCCCTGCCGCAGTTCGAGCAGGAAGAGACCATAGGCGCCGACCAGCAGCAACACGCTCACCAGCACGATGCGCGCGAGCAGCGGGCGGTCGAGGATGGGCGACTGCGGCGGACGCGGCGGGCGGTGCATCAGCCCCTTCTCGACCGGTTCGAAGGCGAGCATCAGGCCGAGCAGCACGGCGGTGCTCATGTTGATCCACAGGATCTGCAGCGGCGTGATCGGCAGCGTGGCGCCGGCGAGGATGGCGGCGACGATCACCAGCCCCTCGCCGAAGTTGGTCGGCAGCGTCCACGTGATGAACTTCACGAGGTTGTCGTAAACGCCGCGCCCTTCCTCCACCGCCGCCTCGATGCTGGCGAAGTTGTCGTCGGTGAGCACCATCGCCGCCGATTCGCGGGCGACGTCGGTGCCGGCGAGGCCCATGGCGACGCCGATGTCGGCGGCCTTCAGCGCCGGCGCGTCGTTCACGCCGTCGCCGGTCATCGCCACCACTTCGCCGTTCTTCTGCAGCGCCTGCACCAGCCGCAGTTTCTGCTCGGGTTCGACGCGCGCGAAGACGTCGACCTCATGCGCCGCCCGCGCCAGCGCCGCATCGTCGAGCAGCGCCAGCTCGCGGCCGGTGAGCACGCGCGCGCCCTCGCCGGCCGCGCCAACGATGCCCAACTGGCGGGCAATGGCGAGCGCCGTCACCGCGTGGTCGCCGGTAATCATCTTCACGCGCACGCCGGCACCGTGGCAGGCCTTCACCGCGCTGATCGCGCGCGGCCGCGGCGGGTCGATCATGCCGACCAGGCCGATGAACACCAGCCCCGTTTCGAGCGCGGCATGCGACAGCGCGCCGCCGCCGGCACGGCGCGCGAAGGCGAGCACGCGGTAGCCGTGCGCCGCCATGCTCTCTGCCTGCCGCTCGACGCTGGCCGCATCGAGCGGCAGCTCGCGGCCGTCGGCCGCGAGCATCGTCGAAGCGCGCGGCAGCAGGCGCTCGACGGCGCCCTTGGCGTAGATCATCGCCACGCCCTCGATCTCGTGTGCCGTGGCCATGTATTGCACCGCCGAATCGAAGGGCAGCACGTCGCAGCGCGGGAACATCGCCTGCAGCGTGCGCTCGTCCAGCCCGGCCTTCCTCGCAACGACGAGCAGCGCGCCTTCGGTCGGGTCGCCGGCGATCTGCCAGCGGCCGTCGCGGCCACCTTCCTTGCGCAGGCCGGCGTCGTTGCAGAGCGCGCCGGCAAGCAGCAGTTCGCGCAGCGCGCCTTCGATCGGCGGCGGAAAATCCTTCTCGCCGAGATGGCCTTCCGGCGCGTAGCCGCTGCCGCTCACCGCGATGCGTTCGCCGCCGGCCCACAGCTCGCGCACCGTCATCTCGTTTTCGGTGAGGGTGCCGGTCTTGTCGGAGCAGATCACCGTCGTGCTGCCGAGCGCCTCCACCGCCGGCAGCTTGCGGATGATCGCGCGCCGCTTCGCCATGCGCGAAACGCCGATGGCGAGCGTGATCGTCACCGCCGCCGGCAGCCCCTCGGGAATGGCGCCGACGGCGAGCGCCACCGCCGCCATGAACATGTCGAAGGCCGCCTCGCCGCGCGCGAGGCCGACGCCGAAGGTGAGCAGCGCGAGCGCGCCGATCACCAGCAGCAGCCAGTTCGAGAAGGCCGCCATCTTCCTGGTGAGCGGCGTCTGCAGGTCGGGCGCGGCGGCAATCAGGCGCGAGATGCGGCCGGTTTCGGTGGCCGTGCCGGTCGCCGCGACGACGCCGACGGCCTGCCCGCTGACCACCAGCGTACCGGCGTAGGCCATGTTGCCGCGGTCGGCGAGCAGCGTGTCGTGCGGCAGCGCCGCCGTGTGCTTCTCGACCGCCGTCGATTCGCCGGTGAGTGATGCTTCCATCGCCTGCAGGCCGTGCGCGTCGATCAGGCGCAGGTCGGCCGGCACGCGGTCGCCGGCGGCGAGCAGCACCGTGTCGCCGGGGACCAGCGCGTGCGCGCCGAGACGGCGCTTGTCGCCGCCGCGCACGACCATCGTCTCGGTGGCGAGCGACTTCGCCAGCGCGGCGAGCGCGGCCTCGGCCTTGCCCTCCTGCACGTAGCCGATCGCCGCATTGACCAGCACCACGGCGAGGATCACGCCGGCATCGACCCACTCGCCGAGAAAGGCGGTAACGCCGCCGGCGACGATCAGCACCAGCACCAGCGGCTGGATCAATTGCTCGACGAAGCGGATCAAGGCGCTCTTGCCCGGCGCCTCCGGCAGCCGGTTCTCGCCGTGGCGCAGCAGCCGCGTCGCGGCTTCCGCGTCGGAAAGGCCGGCGACCGGGTCGGCCCCGAGGCCGAGCAGCGCCTCCTCGACCGAGAGGGCGTGCCAGCGGTTCTCCTCAGGGACCAGTTGCACCATCGCGCTACTCCGGTTGCTGCGAATCGATGACGATCGTCACCGGGCCGTCATTGACCAGCGCCACCTGCATGTCGGCGCCGAAGACGCCGGTCGCCACCGGCCGGCCGTGCGCGGTGGCCAGCTTCTGCACGAAGCGTTCGAACAGCGGCTGCGACACCTCGCCGCGCGCGGCGCGGCTCCACGAGGGCCGGTTGCCCTTCTTCGTCGAGGCGAAGAGCGTGAATTGCGAAACGGCGAGAATGCGCCCGCCGGCCTGCTGCACGTCGAGGTTCATGACGCCCTCGGCGTCGGGGAAGATACGCAGCTTGACGATCTTCTGCGCCATCCAGTCGAGGTCGGCCTCGCTCTCGTCGGCACAGAAACCGGCGAGCACCAAGAGCCCGTGGCCAATCTCGCCGGCCACCTCGCCGGCCACGCTGACGCGCGCCTCACTGACGCGCTGGATGACGACACGCATGGAAAACCTCCGCAGATTCCTAATCGGCCGCACGTAGCCGATGGATGCCCCGGCGACCGCTCCGTGCGAGATTCTATGCCGGTTCCGTGCTTATTCAGGGATGCGGCCGGAAGATCGCGCCGGAAGCGACGCCGCGCAGCGTGCGCGTCATCGTCAGGCTCCACATCGCGAGCAGCAGCACCCAGCAGACGACCCCGATGGTATCGACCGCGCCAATGCCGGAGAGCGGCGCGAGGCGCAGGCTGGCGGCGACGAAGGAGCCAAGCGGGAAAATGAAGCCCCACCACGAGAGCGCGAACGGCAGTTGCCCGGCGCGGCGCGCCGCGAGGGTGAGCAGGCTCGCCATCACCAGCCACCAGACGCCGAAGCTCCACAGAAAGAGCGAAATGAAAATGAAGGGCTCGCGCGCGACGGCAAAGGGCAACTGATCAAGCACATTGAGCAGGCTCACCGGGATGACGCCAAGCGGTGCCAGGTGAATCCACGCCGTCGGAGTCAGGATGCCGACGGCTGGCTTGGCGAGCAGTTTCCGCTGCAGTGTGAGGCCAAGCAGGCCAACGTACATCATGGTGCCGGCACCGAGGCCGAGCAGATTGACGAGCAGCGCCACCTCGCGCACGGCACCCTGCTGCAGTTCGAGCAGCGGCCCGCCGGCCACCGGGATGACAACAAGGCCCACCGCCGGGATGAACTTGGCCGGCGTCACATGTTCGAGGCCGACATGCTCGCCGCGGAACATGTGGAAGAGCACGGCGAAACTGAAGACGAAGACGAGCGCGGCCCCCGCCCACCAGAAGCCGAGCGCCAGCGCGGCGCCACCGCCGATGGCGAGGAACTGCGCGGCAACGACCAGCATGGCAATGGCGAAGGTGGGGTAGAAGCTCGCCTGCACCGGATGACGGAGCGTTGCCAGCGCCGCTTCGCGAAAACGCAGCCAGCGCGTCAGCCAGGGCACGGCAAGCAGGCAGAACAGCGTGACATTGAGCCAGTGCAGCCCGGTGGCCACCGGCGCCAGCGACGGCCAGCGGCCGGAGAGCGAGTGCGTGGTCAGCGCCAGCACGCCGCCGCCCATGACCGCCGCGAACCAGCCGGGCGCGAAGCTCTTCGCGATTTCGGCAAAACCGGGAAAACCCGCGTGCGGTGCAGCGGGGTCGGGAGAAACTGACGGGGCGGACGGGGCGCTCATGGCAGGAAATTTCGTGTATTAGCAAATGCTTATTATGCCTCATTCACGTGTCCGCCGCCGCATTGCGGCGCTAGAATGGCATTGACATCCGCCCCAGGAGACCGCGATGCAGCAAATGTCCGATGAGCGCGCGGCAACCAGCATTTCCGGCTGGCTTGCCCTTCCCGTGTGGTTCGTTCTGCTGGTCTGGGCCGCCTGGCCGATCGTCGGCTTGCTGGCCTGGAACCTCGGCGTCAACCTGCCCTTTCCGCAAAGGCTCTCGGTGCTGCACATCCTGGCGGTGCCGTTCCTGATCTTTCTCGCCAAGGGCTTCGGCATCCTGCAGCCGAACATCGCCGCCGTCTTTACCTTCTTCGGCCGCTACGCCGGCACACGCCGCGACGACGGCTTCTACTGGGTCAATCCCTTCTACGCGCGGCAGAAGATCTCGCTGCGCGCCAACAACCTGAACACGCCGACGCTGAAGGTGAACGACCGCGCCGGCAATCCGGTCGAGGTGGCCGCCGTCGTCGTCTGGCGCGTGGCCGATACCGCGCGCGCCAGCTTCGATGTCGAGGATTACAACACCTACATCGTCATCCAGAGTGAATCGGCGGTGCGTGCCGTGGTCAGCGCGCGCTGGTACGACGGCGACGAGCATGGCAGGAACTCGCTGCGCGGCGACATGGACACGGTGGCCGAACTGCTGGCAACGACCATTCAGGAACACGTGGCGCTCGCCGGGCTGGAAATCGTCGAGGCGCGCATCTCGCATCTGGCCTACGCGCCCGAGATTGCCAGCGCGATGCTGCGCCGGCAACAGGCCGAGGCGGTGGTGGCCGCGCGCAAGCATATCGTCGATGGCGCGGTGAGCATGGTGCGGCTGGGCATCGATCAGCTGGAGGCCGAGGGCGTGGTGAAGCTTTCGGACGCCGACCGCATCCGCCTCGTCACCAACCTGATGACCGTGCTCGTTTCCGACAGCGAAACGCAGCCGGTGCTTTCCGTGGGCAGGGAGTAGGCGATGCACCCGGCAAACAAATCCGTGAAGCTGCCGCCGCTGTTCTTCGTTGCCTCGATCACGTCCTCGCTGTTCCTCGCCGCCGGCATCGTCGGCTTCTTCGCGCCGCAGGTTTCGGCCCTGCTCGCCGAGCGGCCGATCGCCATCACCTGCATCGTCGTTGGCGTCGTTCTCGAACTGTGGGCAGTGGCAATGCTGCTAGGCGCCGTGCGCCGGAATCCACAGCGCTAGCGCACTGACGGAGCACCGCCGGGCCATGTTCGCGATCTACCGCCATCATCCGGGGATCGCGCTGCTCGTCGGCTCGCTGCTCGCGCTGCTCTGGGGGATCGCCGGCTATCAGGCGCACAGCAGCCGCCAGCAGGCCATCGCCGCCAAGGAAGTGGAACTGGAGCGCCTCGTCGTCGCGGTCGAGGAGCAGACATTGCGCCTGTTCAAGCTTACCGAGGCGAACCTCATCGCCGCAGCACGCTGGATCGAGGATCACCCCAAGGCCTACCCGGGCGAAGCGCCGGCCTTCATCGAACTCGCCACCAACCTCAAGCGCCTCTCGGATGACGCCATCGAACTGTGGGCCGTCGACACGCAGGGCGGCGCCCACCGGATACCGGCACGCTCGCGTCAGCCAGTCACCAACTTCTCGGCGCGCGAACACTTCCGCGTCCAGCTGAACCCGGACACGCGCGGGCTGTTCATCAGCGATCCGGTCAAGAGCCTGGTCCACGGTGGCTGGGTGGTGCCGGTCACCTACCCCGTCGCGGCCGGAAGCGATTTCGCGATGCTCTCCGCCGGCATCCAGCTCGACCGCATCGTGCCGCCCTTCGAGGCGCAGCGCATGAAGCCGAACGGCTCGATCACGCTGATCAAGATGAACGGCGTCACGCTGCTGCGCGCCCCGGGCGGCGAGGCCTATTTCGGCAAATCGATCGCGCGGGCGCCCGACTTCATCGAACACCTTGCCGCCAAACCACGCGGCATGTACCGCATCATCGGCGCCTACGACGGCGTCGAACGCCTGGTCGGCCACGCGCGCATGAAGCAGTATCCGGTGATCGTCGCCGTCACCGCCACGCTCGACGACGCGCTCGCCGGCTGGCTGAAGACCCAGATTCAAACGGCGCTGCTGGCGCTGGCTGTCACGCTGGCCACCTTGCTCATTACCTACCGCCTGCTCACCGCGGAGCGCCTCGCCCGTGAATGGCTCATGCGCAGCGAGCGCCGCTTCCGCAAGCTGATCGAACACGCCCCCGACGCAATCCTGCTGGCGGATGCCGGTACGCAACGCATCATCGACGCCAACCCGCGGGCCGAGGCGCTGTTCGGCCGCAGCCGCGAGGATCTGCTCAGTGGCGGCATCGAGCGCCTCTACGCGCCGCAACAACCGGATGGTCTCGCCGCCGGCGAGAGCGTGCGCATCGCGCAGGAACGCGCGCTGGCCGGCGAATCGGTAGTGGTCGAGCGGATGGTGCAGCGGCCTTCCGGCGAGCAGCTGATCGCCGAGGTGCGCATCGACGACATCTCGGAAGATGGCCGCCATCTGGTGCGCGGCAGCTTTGTCGATATCACCGAGCGCAAGCGCGCCGAGCAAGCGCTGCGCGACAACGAGGCGCAGCTGCGCGCCCTCGTCGACACCTCGCCCCTGCCGATGCTCGTCACCACCCCGCCACCGGAGGCGCGCGTGCTGATGGTGAATGCGAGTTTCGCCGCGAGCTTCGGTCACGATCCGGCCGACATCCCCAGTCTGCCGGCGCTGTGGGCCCGCAGCCTTGCCGATGCCAGCGCGCGGCACGAACTGCTTGGCCGCTGGAATGAGGCATTGGAACGGATGCGTGCGGCCGGCCGCCATTCGTTCGAACAGCCCTTCCCGGCCGAAATGCACGCCCGCGACGGCGCGCGGCGGGCGATGGAGATTCACTTTTCGCAGCAGGGTGCGCGCTGCCTGATCGTGTTCAACGATCTCACCGCGCACCAGATCCACGAGGAACAACTGGCGCGCATCGCGCATTTCGACACCCTGACCGGGCTGCCCAACCGGCGCCTGCTCAACGACCGCATGGAGCGCGCCATTGCGCGCAGCACGCGCAACGGCAAGATGCTCGCCGTCTGTTACCTCGATCTCGACAACTTCAAGCCGGTGAACGACTCGCACGGCCACGAGGCCGGCGACCGCGTGCTGGTCGAGGCGGCGCGGCGCATGGAAGGGCCGATCCGTGTCGAGGATACGGTGGCTCGACTGGGCGGCGACGAGTTTGTGCTTTTGCTCGTCGATCTCGAAACCGTCACCGAGTGCCGCGCGGTGCTGCGCCGGATCATCGCGGCGCTTGCCTCGCCATTCGCCATTGCCGAGGGGATCGACGCCAACCTGTCGGCAAGCATCGGCGTCGCGCTCTTTCCGGTCGACGGCCGCGATGCCGACGAACTGGTGCGCAAGGCCGACCAGGCGATGTACTCCGCCAAGCAGGCCGGCCGCAGCCGCGTTGTTTTCTTCACCGAACCGAACGACCTGGCACCGTAAACGAACAAGCCGCCCTCGTGAGGGCGGCCTGCACGCCGTTGGGGTCGGGGGGCGCGGCGATCAGTGCTTCTTGCCCATCCACTGGGTGTTCTTGCCGTCGGCCGTTTTTTCGCAGGTGACATCGACGCCGGAAATCGCTGTCTTTGCGCCCACGTCGAAAAATTTGCCGTGGTCGCCGGACCAGCACTGCGGGGCCTTGGCGGCGGGTTTGGTTTCGGCCGTCTTCACCGGTTCCTGCGTGGCGCAGGCGGCAAGGGAAAGGGTGGCAGCGGCAATGATCAGATAACGCATGGAGGCTCCTCGCATCGGTTGGAAATCGACAGACAGCGAGGCATTTTCGACGCTGGGCGTTACAGAAGTATTTCAGGCTGTCACAAAGGCGCCCCGTGATGCGGCCTGCGGAGCGTGCGGGGCAGCCGCGCGACGGGCGCTACACTTTCACCGCACGGACAAGCCCCGGCCGGCCGAGGCCGATGTCGCGCGACAGCCCTTGCCGCGCAGCGCGTTCCATCTTGCGCACGAAGTCGGGGAAATCGAGCCCGTATCGTGCCCGCAGCTCCCTGGCGTGGCTGTGCAGCCAGCGCCAGCGCGGCGCGAAATGGCGTTCGCGGAAGGCCAGCAGCACGTGGTTGCCGTCGTCCGGAACGGGAATGATCAGCACCTGATCGTCGAAGACGCGCATCGCCTCGGCGACCAGGCCGGCGTAGCTGTCGCGCTCGCCGGCGAGGTTGACGACCAGCACGCCCTTGGCCGACAGCTTGTCCCACGCCGCTTGCAGAAATTCCCGGGAGTTGAGTGCGGGGGCGAAGCCGTGCTCGTCGAAGGCGTCGATCAGCAGGGCGTCGATCCCCGGCTCGGTCCCGGCCACATAGTCCGCGCCGTCGGCCTGCAGAATCTGCAGCATCGGCCCCGGCGGCGGCAGCAGGAACGCTTCGCCGAAGGCAATCACCTGCGGGTTGATCTCGACCGCGGTAAAGTGCGCCGCCGGCAGTTGGCGGTGACAGAATTTGAGCAGCGAGCCGCCACCGAGGCCGATCAGGACAATGCGCGCCGGGCGCGGTTGGAAGAGCAGAAAGGCCATCATCTTCTGCGTGTAGCGCAGGGCCAGTTCGTCCGGCGCGGAGAGGCGCATGGCGCTCTGCATGAGCTGCACGCTGAAGTAGAGGTAGCGCAGCTGGCCGTCGTCGACGACGAAGGGCTTGTCGTAGCTTTTGTCCAGCAGGCGGGCACGCAGGGCGTTCAGCGCGCCCGGCGTCGGCGGCGGTTCGAGCAGCAGCAGCTTGCCGCACTCGGTTTCGAACGGGCTCGATATTTCGAGCCAGCGGCCATTGTGGCTTGTCTTCATCGTGCTAGTGGGCAAATCCGGCAAATCGGCCGACATCGGGCACAATCGCGCCATATCGCCCGGAGAATTTCATGCGCATCGTTGGCACCCTGTTGTTTTTCGTCACCCTGCTGTTCGGCGGCACGGCCTCGGGGGCCGGCCTCTTCGAGCGGGAAGTCGCTTTCTCCGAAGCGGATATCGCCTCGGCGCTGGCCAAGGCCAAGCCGCTGCAATTGTCCTACGGCGGACTGCTTTCTGTCGCGCTCGACGAACCGCCGCGCATCCTGCTCGACGGCAGCGACGGCCGCGCCCGAATCGAAACCGGCATGGAGGTCGAATGGCCGGGCAGAAAGCCGATCCGCATCGAAGCCAGCGGCCGCGCCGGCATCCGCTACGACAATCAGCGCAAGGCCTTCTACCTGGAGAACCCGGTCATCGATTCGCTGACCACCCCCGCACTCCGCCATGAAGCCAACCCCGCCGTGCGCGAGGCCGCCTCTCAATTGATCGCCTCGTACTTTCGCAGCAAGCCGGTTTATGTGCTGCGCGAGAACGGCAGTCCGCAGGAGGTCGCCGCGCGCTGGCTGCTCAAATCGGTGCGCATCGAACCGGGGCGGGTGGTCGCCGTGCTGTCGCCGGTTTGACGACATAACGGAAAACGCAGGTCGTGGCAGATTCCCGGCAGGTGTTGCTTCGCGGGCATGCAATGCCTGCGCGTTCGCCGGGCGACAAAGGCGGGCGTTTGTTGCTTCGAACAATGTGGGTAGCAGTGCGGTCGATCAGGCATCCAGCAAGCCGCGCAATCCTGCAACACCCTCCGGCGCCTCGCTCCGCCACGGCAGCAGCGCGCAGCGCGGGGCCAGTTCGTCGGCGACGCGGCGGATGAAGGGAATCTCGCACTCGCCGCGCAGTGCCAGCCGCGGGTCGTGCGTGCCGCTCGCCAGCAGGCTCTGCCCGATCACCCAGGCGAAGGGGCGGATGCCGGCGCGGGCGAGGTCGGCCTGCAGGCGCTCGGCTTCGTGCACCGGCGTCGCCTCGGCGAGGGTGACGACGAGCACCTTCGTGTAGTCGGGGTCGCGCAGGCGCGGCAGCAACTCTCTCACCGCCTCCGGCATTTCGCCGCGCGTGCGCAGCACTTCGCGGTGGTAGGCCTCGGCGGCATCGAGCAGCAGCAGCGTGTGGCCGGTGGGCGCGGTGTCGAGCACGACGAAGCCGTCGCGGCCGCGATCGACCTCGCGCGCAAAAGCGCGGAAGACGGCGATCTCCTCGGTGCACGGCGAGCGCAGGTCTTCCTCAAGCAGGGCACGGCCGGCGGCATCGAGCGTCGGTGCGGCCTTCGCCAGCACCTCGGCGGAATAATCGGCAACTTCCTGCTGCGGATCGATGCGGCCTGCCGACAGTCCCGGCAAGCCCTGCAAGCCCCCTGCCTCGCCGCCGACCGCTGCCGCGATATGCGCCGCCGGGTCGGTGGTGGAGAGATGCACGGCATGGCCGCGCGCGGCGAGCGCGACGGCGATGGCGGCGGCGACGGTGGTCTTGCCGACGCCGCCCTTGCCCATGGTCATGACGACGCCGTGGCCGGCGGCGGCGATCTCGTCGATCAGCGGGGCGAGGCCGGGCGGCAGCGGCGTGGCGGCCGTCGACACCTGTTGCGGTGCGGCGGCACGCGCCGGATCGGCGACGGCGCGCAACGCTTCCAGCCCGACCGTGCCGCGCGGCAGGAAGGGGATCACGCGGCGCGGCAGGCCGGCGAGTCCGGCCGGCATCGCCAGCAGCGCCTCCTCGGCGCGGCGGGCGAAGGCGCGGGCGATGCCGTCATCGCTCGCCTCGCGCGAGAAGAAGCCGTTGATCGCCAGTTGCAGGTTGGCGATGCCGAGCGCGGCAAGTTCGCCGCGCGTGCGTTCGGCTTCGCGCAGCGAGGCGGCATCCGGGCGCGCGACGAGGACGACGCAGGTGGCGACGGCATCCCCCAGGCGGGCGACCGTCGCCGCGTAGAGCGCCTTCTGCTTTTCCAGCCCGGCGAGCGGGCCGAGGCAGGAGGCGCCGCCGCTCGACGAGGCGATGAAACCGCTCCACGCCGACGGCAGCGTCAGCAGGCGCAGCGTGTGGCCGGTAGGTGCGGTGTCGAAGATGACGTGGTCGAAGCCGGCGGTGGCCGCCGGATCGCCGAGCAGCTTCGAGAATTCGTCGAAGGCGGCGATCTCGACCGTACAGGCGCCGGAGAACTGTTCCTCGATGCTCTGGATCGCCGCCGCCGGCAGCACGCCGCGATACGGCGCGACCATGCGTTCGCGGTAGTCGCGTGCGGCAGCCTCGGGATCGATATTCAGCGCGAACAGGTTCGCCGCACCGGCGATCGCCGTCGGCATTTGGCCGAGCGGCGTGGCGAGCACTTCGTCGAGGTTCGAGGCCGGGTCGGTGCTGACGATCAGCACGCGCTTGCCGGCATCGGCCAGCGCCAGTCCGGTCGCGCAGGAGAGCGAGGTCTTGCCGACACCGCCCTTGCCGGTGAAGAAGAGGTGGCGGGGGGCAATGTCGGCGAGCGGCATCAGCAGCAGCCCTTCGGGCCGCAACAGCCGCCACTTTTTGCCGGGACCGGGGTGCCGTCGAGTGCGAGGCCGAGCTTCTGCGCAAGCTGCGCGCGCGAGGGGTAGAGGCCGGTGCTGGCGATCTGCCCGTCGATGACGACGATCGGCAGGCGGTCGATGCCCGTCTCCATTTCCTCCAGCACCGCCGGGTTGGCGGCGAAGGCCTGCGGCGCCTGGCCGAGGTTGTGGCGCGAGACGGCGACGCCCTGCGCCTCGACCCACTGCAGGTCGGCGGCGAACTGCGCGAGTACCGGGTCGACCTCGACGCCGCAGACGCCAGTAGGGCAGCACATGGCGGGGTCGAACACTTCGAGTTTTTTCATGGCGTTTCCTTTTTGCGTTTTGTTCAGTTCTGTTTCAGCCAGCCGGCGATCTCGTCCTTGCTGGGAATGTGCCCCGAGGACTTGACCTCTTCGTCGATCACCAGCGCCGGCGTGCTCATGATTGGATAGGCCATGATCTTGTCCATTTCACGCACATGTTCGAATTCGGCCGTCAGGCCGAGTTCGGCGACGACTTCCCGTGTCAGTTGTTCGAGGCGCTGGCATTTGGCGCAGCCGGTACCGAGGATCTTGATCAGCATGTCGATTTCCTTTCGATGAAATGCAGGGCGGTGAGCAGCAGCCCGACGAAGCCGCCAACCAGCAGCGTCAGCAGGGCGATGGACGTGCCATCGACCCAGGCGCCGTAGGTCAGGCCGGCAGCGGTGGAGAACAGGGCGACCAATCCGACGTAGGTCCAGGCCTTGAGCTTCCCGATGATGGCGGAGGTGATCAGGATGCTCTGCAGCGAGAGTTCCGGGTCGGCCATCAGGTAGGCGATCAGCGGGCCGGGGTGCATGCCGAGCGAGAGGAACATCTTGGCGATCGGTACTTCGACCAGGGTCGGGAAATACATGAAGACGCCGAAGACGACGCCGGCCAGGTTGGCGAGAACGGTATTGCTGCCGGCGACCAGCTGAATCCACTCCGGCTGGATGAAGACGCGGATGACGCCGACGATGAACACGCCGACCACCAGCAGCGGGAAGATCATCTTCACGAAGCGCCAGGTTTCCCACAGCCATTGCTGCATCTCCCACGCGTCGAAGCGGCGTGCCTGCGGCAGCAGCACGAGACAGAGCAGCGGCACGGCCAGCGTGCGGCCGGTCAGCGTCATTGTCAGGCCTGCATCGCTGACGCGCAGGCCGAAGGCGGCGAAGGACAGGGTCAGCACGCTCAGTGTCAAGGCCAGCCAGGTCAGGCTGCTGAAGCGGGTATCGACCTGCCCGAGGCCACGCCAGCCGGCAGCGCCGATGGCGAGAAGCAGTCCGATCAGCAGAACGCCCTGCAACGATAATGCTTCGGCCCCGACCGCCTCGTTGGCCGGCACCCAGCGGTCGAGCAGCGCCTGCACGCCGGCCGCATCGGGCGCTGCCAGCGTGTGCTGCCAGAGGGGGGCGCTGAGCAGATCGACCTTGAGCGTGCCGGCGATCAGCAGCGCTACCAGCGTGCCGACGAAGAGCAGCGTCCGTGCCGGCACGCGACCATCCTCGGCGAAGACGCGGGTGTCGCCGAGGCGGCCGGCTTCGCTCTTGCGGAAGATGATGGCCATGATCATGCCGATGCCGATACCGAACGACAGCGCCAGCACGACGCGGGCAATGGCGATGTCGGCACCGAGCGCGACACCGGTATACGACAGCGCGAGGATGTTGGCGGCCGGCGCGAAGAAGAGGAAGGTGATCGCCGGCCCCAGCCCGGCACCTTTCTTGTAGATGCCGGCGAAGAGCGGCTGTACCGTGCAGGAGCACACGGCGAGCAGGCTGCCGGCACCGGCGGCGGCCGGATAGGCGATCCACTTCGGCGCATCCGGCCCGAGAAAGCGCGTGATCGAAGCCTGCGGCACCAGCGCCGAGAGCGCACCGGCGATGAAGAAAGCCGGCACCAGGCAGAGCAGCACGTGCGCCGCGAGGTAGGAAGCGAGACTGGCGAGGCCGCTCTGCACGGCGGCGATCAGGAGGTCCATGTCAGGCGTTCCGCTCGTACCAGCCCTTGGTCGTGTTGACCATGCGCACCAGCCAGAGCATCACCGGCACCTCGATAAGTACACCGACGACAGTAGCCAGCGCGGCACCGGAATCGAAGCCGTAGAGGACGATGGCCACCGCCACCGCCAGCTCGAAGAAGTTGGAGGCGCCGATCATCGTCGACGGGCCGGCGACATTGTGGGCGACGCGGAACTTGCGGTTCAGCCAGTAGCCGAGGCCGGCGATGAACAGGCCCTGCAGCAGGATGGGCACGGCAAGCATTCCGATGATCAGCGGTTGCGCGGCGATGGCTTCGCCCTGGAAGGCGAAGAGCAGCACCAGCGTGGCCAGCAGCGCCATCATCGTGAAGGGGGCAATGCGCGCGGCGGCCGCCTGGAAAGCGGCTTCGCCAGCAGCCATGAAGTGCCGCCGCAGCCCCTGCGCGATGGCGAGCGGGATGACGATGTACATGACCACCGAGAGCAGCAGCGTATCCCACGGGATCGGGATCGCCGAGACGCCGAGCAGGAAAGCGACGATGGGCGCGAAGGCGAAGACCATCACCAGATCGTTCAGCGCCACCTGCGAAATGGTGAAGTTGGCGTCGCCACGGCACAGGTTGCTCCAGACGAAGACCATCGCCGTGCACGGCGCCGCGCCGAGCAGGATGAGGCCGGCGATGTAGCTGTCGATCTGCTCCGCCGGCAACCACGGTGCGAAGACGTGACGGATGAACAGCCAGCCGAGCGCGGCCATGGTGAATGGCTTCACCGCCCAGTTCACGAACAGCGTAATGCCGATGCTGGCGCCCTGCTTCTTCACTTCGTGCAGCGAGTTGAAATCGATCTTCATCAGCATCGGGATGATCATCACCCAGATGAGCAGGCCGACCGGAATATTGACCTGCGCCACCTCCATGCGGCCGATGGCCTGAAACAGTGCCGGCGTGAGCTGACCGAGAATGATGCCGGCGGCGATGCAGAGCACCACCCACAGGGAGAGCCAGCGCTCGAAGAAGCCCATCGGGCTGGCAGTGACCTCACCTTGGGCGCTCATTCAACAGACTCCAGTAGAGAACCCGTTACTCCGTCGTACGCCGGAGTCCAGCAAAGGCTTCGGATCACCAAATTGCGGCGGTACTGGACCCCGGTTTTCACCGGGTTGACGGGGTTGCCTTTGCGTCGACTGCTCATTCTGCCGCCTCGTGAATCATCTTCGCTGCGGCCTTGATCTCCTCGGCCGACATCGTTTCCAGCGACATGGCCAGGATAGCCTTGATGCGCCGCGCCAACTGCCGGTAGGCGAGCTCGAACGCTTCGTGCCGCGCCGCCAGCGGCTCGACATGTGCGGGATCGGGAATGCCCCAGTGGGCAGTGGCCGGATGGCCGGGCCAGACCGGGCACGCCTCGCCGGCGGCACTGGCGCAGACGGTAAAGATGAAGTCGAGCTGCGGCGCGCCGGGCGCGGCAAACTCGTCCCAGGATTTGCTGCGTGGCGCTTCCGGCAGCGAAATGCCATGCCTTTCCAGCGTTTCCAGCGCCACCGGATTGACCTTGCCCGAGGGCTGGCTGCCGGCCGAAAAGGCGCGCACACGCCCCGCCCCCAGATGGTTGAACAGCGCCTCGCCGAGGATGGAGCGGGCGGAATTGCCAGTGCACAGCACCAGTACGTTGAGCGGTCGATTCATGTCAGGCGCGTTTGCGTTTGGATGGCGTGAGCGCCGCCGGCGAGCAGTCGGCGCCACCGCAGCAGTTTTCGGAGAGGTAGCCAAGCAGCCCGTGCATCGCCGCGAAATCGGCGCTGCAGCGGATGAAGCGGCCTTCCTGCCGGGTCACGACGAGGCCGGCATTGGCCAGCGCCTTGAGGTGAAAGGAGAGCGTCGCCGGCGGCACGCCGAGCGCTTCGCCGATGGCGCCGACGGTCAGCCCCTCCGGGCCGGCCGCTATCAGCAGACGCCAGGCCTTGAGCCGGGTTTCCTGCGCCAGCGCGGCGAGTTGCAGAACAACATTTCCCGTTTCCATATTTCCAATTATATCGAAATGTTTGCCGCCGCTTGACGAAAAATCCGGTGCTGCGGCGTTGTTGATTGACCACCGACCATTGCCGGGCGCTTTTCGCACCCGGCGTTTTTCCGAGCAATTGCTGTCCGTGTCATCATTCGTCCCATGGATTATTTCGTCGTCTGCCTTGCCGCACTGCTTGCCTCCGGCCTTACGCTGTTTTCCGGCTTCGGCCTCGGCACGATCCTGACCCCGGTGTTCGCGCTCTTCTTTCCAGTGCCGGCGGCGGTGGCCATGACTGCTGTCGTGCATCTGGCCAACAACCTGTTCAAGATCGGTCTCGTCGGACGCGATGCCGACTGGCGCGTCGTCGCGCGCTTTGGCCTGCCGGCAGCGCTCTCGGCCATCCTCGGAGCAAGCTTGCTGGCACTGTTCGCCAACCTGCCGGCCATGGCCAGCTACGAATTTGCCGGCAGTCCGCACGAGATCACGCCGGTCAAGGCGGTTATCGGCCTCTTGATTACCGGCTTTGCGCTACTGGAACTCTCGCCGCGTTTCGCCGCGCTGGCGTTTCCGCCGCGCTGGTTGCCGCTGGGCGGATTACTCTCCGGCTTCTTCGGCGGCCTCTCCGGCAACCAGGGCGCCCTGCGTTCGGTCTTCCTCATCAAGGCCGGGCTGTCGAAGGAAGCTTACGTTGGTACGGGTGCGGCATGCACGGTGCTCGTCGATATCGTGCGGCTCGTTGTATATGGCGCCGCCTTCCATGCCGGCGGCTGGGCAATGCTCGACGGGAACAATGGCGTTTTGGTGCTCGCTGCAACGCTATCCGCCTTCGTCGGTGCGTGGTTCGGCAAGAAACTGCTGAAGAAACTCACGCTGCGTTTCGTCGAGCTGACGGTCGCGGTACTGATGGTTGTTATTGGACTTGGCCTGACGAGCGGGCTGATCTGAACGTTCGCGCGGCGGAGGCACCGCCTGTCTCCGCCGAATCATTGCCCGACAGGATCCGCAAAATCGGCGATTGCGAATAGCCGCCACCAGGCCGTACCACCGGCAGCAACCTGCCGCGCCCGAGCAACTCAGCCTTCCGGCGGCTTCGTATCGGTGCCGGCCGTGTAGAAATCCCGCAAGGAGGAATAGCGTTCGGCGCGCACGGCACGCACGCGTGCCATCGCCTGCTCGACAGGCACGCCGAACTGCACGAGCGCCTCGGCGGCGATCATCAGGCTGCCTTCGAGCACCTCGGGAATGACTTCGGTGGCGCCGGCGGCCTTGAGCCGAGCGACCGAGGTGTCGTCCGCCACGCGGACGACGATGGGGATCGTGGCCTGCTCCTGGCGAACCAGACGAACCACCCGTTCGGCCGACGGCGCATCGGGATAGGTGACGACAACGCCACGGGCACGCGCCACACCAGCCGCCTTGAGCACTTCCGGACGCTCGGCGTTGCCGAAGACGACGGCGCCGTTCGCGCTTGAAGTCTGCTTGACGCGCAGCGGACTCAGATCGAGCGCCACGTAGGGAATGTCAGCCGAGGCAAGGAAGGCAGCGACACGCTCGCCAGTGCGACCGTAGCCGCAAACGATCACATGCTGCTCCATCGGGAAGGCGCGCACCGAGATGTCGTGCAGTGTCTTCGCCTTGTGTGCCCAGTCGCCGCGTGCCATCTGCCCGCTGAAGCGGGCGGCCCACTCGATCAGGAAGGGGGCAACGAACATGGAGATCAGCATTGCGGAAAGCGTGACCTGGAACACATCGACACCGATCAGTTTGTGGGCAAAGCCAAGCTGGATCAGGACCAGGCCGAACTCGCCGGCCTGTGCCAGTTGCGCCGTCGTGCGCAAACAGACATCGAGCGGGCTGCCGCTCAGCCGTGCGATGAGCAGAACCACCAGTCCCTTGCCGCCGACGAGCAGGAGCACCGCCAGCAGGAGCAGCAACACGTTCGAGACGACGAAACCGAGATCGAGCATCATGCCGACCGTGACAAAAAAGAGCCCGAGCAGGATGTCGCGGAACGGCCGCACGTCGGCTTCGACCTGATGCCGGTAGATGGTCTCGGAGATGAGCATGCCGCCAATGAACGCACCCAGCGCCAGCGAGAGGCCGGCGGCATGCGTGGCAAAACCGAGCGCAACGACGATCCACAAGGTCATCAGCACGAACAGTTCTTCGGAGCGGCGATGGGCAACGGTATCGAGCAACAGCTTCATCGGCCGCCGCCCGAGGCCGAGCAGCAGAACGAGCAGGGCCGCCATCTGCGCGCCGGCGACAAGCAGGGTCTGCCCGAGATCCTCCGGCGATTGCGCGAGCGCGGGCAGGAGGATCATGCACGGCACCACGGCGATGTCCTGGAAGAGCAGCACACCCATGGTCTGGCGCCCCGACCTGGAATGCAGCTCGAAACGCTCCGAAAGAATGCGCGCAACGATCGCGGTGGACGACATGGCAACGGCCAGCCCAACCACGATGCCGGCTTCCAGCCGCTGCCCGTAGCCAAAGGTGGCAGCCAGCGCCGTTGCAGCCGCGGTCAGCAAGACCTGCGCGCCGCCGAAGCCGAAAACAAGGCTCTGCATCGCACGCAGGCGGGTCAGGTTGAATTCGAGGCCGATCGAGAACATCAGGAAGACCACGCCGAACTCTGCCAGTGTGGCCACTTCCTCGGTGCCGGACATCACCTTGAAGCCGTAGGGGCCGAGTGCCATGCCGATGACCAGATAGGCGAGCAGCGAAGGCAGCCGGAAGCGGTGCGCGAGGAAGACGGCGCCGGTGGCAAAGGTCAGCAATAGCAGGACGGCGAGAAGGCTGGAGTGTTGCATCGTTGCGTCGTTGAATCGTATCCGGCGAAGCGGTGATCCGGGATGGTACCCGGACATGATGCGTTCAGGATACCGCAGGCTCCGGCGGCGACACCACGCCGGCGGCCGCATCGATCATGATGAGCACATCGCCCTGGCACTCCGCGAGCACGTGCTTGGTCACGCTGCCGAGCAGCAATTCCTCGGCCGGGTTGCGCCCGTGCTTGCCGAGCACGATCAGGTCGCAGTTCTGCTCCTGCTCCTGCGTCAGAATCTGCTCGGCCGGGTAGCCGTGCATGACGATCGCCGAATAATCGATCGGCGCGAGACCGGCGGCCTCGGCGAGCTGGTGCAGTTGCCGCAGGCGTTCCTCGCGCGCCACTCGCACGTAGCGGTGCAGGATGTCTTCATCGACGCCGGCGTGGATCAGCTTGCCTTCGAACGGAAGCTCGAAGGCGTGCAGCAGCACAAGATCGGCATCCGGGGCAAGCGCCCGTGCCATGCGGATGCAAGCCTCGGAATACGGCGAAAAATCGATGGCAACCAGCAGGCTGCGATACGGCTCGTGCGGCACCGTCTTGACGACCAACACTGGACGGCGGACGGATTTGCGCAGCAGGCGCGATGCCGTGGAACCAAACAGCGCATGGCGCAGGAAGGATTCGCCGCGAGCGCCGACGACCAGCAGATCGGCACCGCGGGCATCGGCCTCCGCTAAAATCGCGGCCAGCGGCGCGCCGGGGACGAGGCTGTAATCGGCGCGAACGCCACGGTTGCGCTGTGCATCGTCGAGCATGGCGCGCAGTTGCCGGTGTGCGTCTTCTTCAAGACGACGCTGCAGCGCCGGCGCTTCCGCCGAAAACAGCGCGGCGAGTTCCGCGAAGGCATCCGGTGCGAGGGCATGCACCACGGAGTATGCAGCGCCGCTGGCTGCGGCGAGCAGAAAGCCGCGATCGACGGCGTGGCGGGCAGGTGCCGACAGATCAGTGGCAGCGAGAATGCGTGCAAGCGGTTTCATGCCGGTATCTCCCATGATTGGCCAAATCAATTCCAGTACCCAGTCGTCGATCAGGATCGCTGCGACATCTTCAGGCCGACGGAGGCAATCCGGTTGCCTTTAATCGAACGCACTGTGAGCTCCATACTGCCGATGCCGACCCGATCGCCGACCACGGCGCGGCGGCGCAGCCGCGCCGCAAGCAGTTCGCCGGTGGTTCCCGCGACCTCGGCTTCGCTCAACCCGAGCCCGTAGGTGGCATCGAGCGCCGCCGCCGATGAATCGGCATCGATCACGAACTCGCCGTAGAAATTGCGTACCGACAGATGCCCGCTCTGCGCCTGCTCGCCGAACAGGGGCGCGAGATCATCGACCTGTTCCGGCGAGCCGAGTAGCCAGATCTCATCCCCCACCTTCAGTGGCGTCGCGCTCGGCGAAAGCAGTGGCCGGCCACCACGCACCAGCGCGGCGCAGCGGATCGGCCGCCCGCGCGCATCGGTGAGATCGGCCGGCACCACATCGACCGCGAGTGAGCGTTCGTCTACGCGGAAGGCCACCAGCGAAAGCACCGTTTCGCGACCGATCCACACTTCCTTCGATTCCAGCGGCTCGACGCGACGCGGCATTTCGACGCCGAGGCGCCGCGCCGACCAGGGCACCGTGGCGCCTTGCACGAGCAGCGAAAAGAGCACGACGACGAAGGTGACATCGAAGAGCAGCTTGGAACCTTCGATGCCGGCCATCACAGGAAACACCGCGAGCACGACGGGAACCGCGCCGCGCAGGCCGACCCAGGAGATGTAGCCGATCTCGTTCCAGGCAAAGCGGAAGGGCCGCAGCGTGACGGCGACGATCAGCGGCCGCGCCACGAAAGTGAGAAACAGGGCGATCAGCGTCGCTTCGTAAACGTGGTTGATGAGATGCGAAGGCGTCACCAGCAAACCGAGCAGCAGGAACAGACTGGCCTGCGCCAGCCAGGCGAAGCTATCCATCACGCGCAGCACGTGCGAGGTGGCGCGCGAGCGGCGGTTGCCGACAATGATGCCGACCAGGAAGATGGCGAGGAAGCCGCTGCCGCCGAGGGCGTTGGTGGCACCGAAGACGGCGAGACCTCCGGAGACGATGAGCAGCGGATACATGCCCTCGGCGAGGCGGATGCGGCGCAGCAGCTCGGCAAGAACGCGCCCGGCCGCGACGCCAACGGCGGCACCGATGCCGAACTGCAGAACGAGTTGAAGGACGAAGCTCTCCGCTGTGGCCGCCTGCGTACCGGAGAGAATGCCGACGAGCACGGTGACGAGCAGGATCGCCATCGGATCGTTGGCGCCGGATTCAAGTTCGAGCGTTGCGCCAACGCGCTCGCTGAGATTGACGCCGCTGTGCCGCAGCAGGTTGAACACCGCCGCCGCGTCGGTGGAGCCGACGATGGAGCCCATCAACAGGCCATAGCGCCAATCGACCCCGAGCAACCAGGTGCAGAAGGCGCCGAGCAAGGCGGCGGTGCCGATCACGCCCCAGCTGGCAAGGGCGACCGCAGGCCAGAGGGCGACGCGAAAGGTGGAGATGCGGGTGCTCAGGCCGCCGTCGAGCAGGATGATGGCAAGCGCCAGATTGCCGACAAAATACGAGGCGGAAAAATCATTGAACTGGATGCCGCCCGGCCCGTCTTCGCCGGCGAGCATACCGACGATGAGAAAAATCAGCAGCATCGGCAGGCCGAGTCGGGCCGAGAGGGTACTGGCGAGAACGCCGGCGAGCAGCAGCACGCCGAGCATCAGCAACAGTGTGTTCGTTTGATCCATTGCGAGGTGCTGCGCCCTTTCTCTGGCATCCGATCCCGAATCGACGGATGGCCGGCCGTCGTTGCGACCACCCTTCCGTCACGCCTGCAGTTGCGCTCGCCGCAAACTGGCCAGCGGCCCTATGGTACCGAAAAGCCGGCCTGCGTTTCAGCAGCCGTCACGGTACATCGAAAGAACGGCGGGCTACGGGCGCCGATCAGGCCGAGACGATGACGTGCAGGCCTCGTCCGCGCCGCTTCCCCTGCTCGGCGAGACCGTCGCGAATGCGCAGAGCGGTGCGCTCGATCACCCGGCGGACATCGGTGCCGAGTTCCTCGACCACGAACAGGGAATTGTCGCGCAGACGAATCACCGCCCGGCACAGCTTGTCGATCCCGCCGCGATCGGGGCCGTTGGTATCCGTGAGTTGAACCTCGACGCTGCCGACCACCTCGCCGAAGGGCTGCAACATGCCGCCCACCGTGTGCGCCGCAAACTGGCGCACCGCAGCCGCCCCCGGCAGGCCTTTGGCACGAATCCGGATTTCCATTTGCTCTCCCGGGGCAAGGATGCCCATCGATTGAAACCTACCCCGGGCTTGCAGAATTGGCTCCGGGTTTGCGCGAGAAAAACTCGGCGTCTTTCCGGCGCGATTGCGATGGTTCGCATGCCGGATCAGCTTGGAAAGGGTACCGTCTCGTCGCCGGGAGATAAACCCTGCACGGGTTTAGCGTTGCTTCGAAAAAACCGAAACATGGTCCCTTTCAAACGGGAAAGGGAGAGAGAGCTCAGGCGCCTGTCACCAAGATCAGATGTACACGATACGGCCCATGCGCGCCGAGCACGATGGTCTGCTCGATATCGCCGGTGCGTGACGGCCCGGAAACGAAATTGACGGCACGCGGCAGATCGTCGCCCTGCTCTGCCCGCAGCAAGGCGAAGCCCGCTTCCATCACCGGCATGATGCGCGACTGCGGCACGATGGCAATGTGCGTTTCCGGCAGCAGGCTGGTGGTAGCCGCGGTATCGGGGCCGGAGGCGAGCATCAAGGTGCCGGTTTCGGCAATGGCGCAAAAGCAGCCGGTGATGCCGACGAGATCGTCGCCGTGCGCGGGCCGCGCAGCGATGTCGAGCCCCGCCTCGCGCCAGTCGAGCGCAGCAAACGCGGGCCAGCAGACGGCGCGCGATGGCAGCGCCAGTCCGGCGAGGTAGGCGGCAACGGCGGACGGCACCTGTGCCAGCGTAGCCACGCGCGCCAGCGTCGAGGCCATGGCCATCGACTTGTCTGCAAAGCGCTGCGCTAGATCGCCGCTGATCCGCGGCCGCGGCCCTTCGCTGCGTGCCGCCAGCGTGGCCAGCGCACGCTGCCGGCGTTCCGCAGCGGCCGCATCGCTTTCGGCGGCAACACCAAGATTGGCGCGGACGCGGGCGAGGATGTCGTTGCGACTGGTCATGAGAGCACCATCTTGAGGCCGGCGATGACGAGCACCGCGGCCAGCAGTTTCTGGATCATCGCGTTGCCGAGGCGACGACTGCCGTATTCCGCGCCGATCAGCCCGCCGATGACAGCCGCAGCGGCCCACAGCGGCAAGGCCGACGGCAGGGTGGCGCCCTTGCTGAGCACGCCGGCGAGCCCGGCAATCGAGTTGGCGAGAATGAAGGCGGCGGAGATGCCGGAGATCGTCTTGATCGGCGCCCAGCGCAGATAGAGCAGCAACGGGCTGAGGAAGATGCCGCCACCGACGCCGGTGAGCCCCGAGAGCAGGCCCAGCGCGGCGCCGGTACCGACGAGGACGGCGCGCGATGGCGATGCCAGCGGGTAGTCGCCGCTGCGTGCGGTGGCGAAGAAGCGCCACGCGGCGTAGAGCAGTACGAGGCCGACGACCGGCCGATAGTATTCGGCGGGCAGCGTGAGCGTTCCGCCCAGATAGGCCATCGGCACGGAAGCGATGATGAGCGGCAGGAAGAGTTGCCACGAGAACGCGCCGACACGATAGAAGCGGATAAAGGCGATCAGCGACACCAGCACGTTGAGCGCGAGCGCGGTGGGTTTCATGACGGCAGGGGCGACGCCGAAAAGCGCCATCGCCGCCAGATAGCCGGAGGCGCCGCCATGCCCGACCGATGAATAGAGGAGTGCCGCCGCGACGATCATGACGGCGAGCAGCAGGCTCCCGGTATCCAGATTGAAGTCCGGCATGCGGTTCAGGCCACCCGGTTTTGCGCTTCGCCGCGCATGAACGCCTCGATGTTCTCGATCAACTGATCGGCCAGTGCCTGCATCGCTGGCCGGCTGGACCACGCGACGTGCGGGGTGAGCAGGAAGTTGGGCTGCGCCAGCAGTTCGGGGGCGAGCAGCGGGTTGCCGTCTCTCGGCGGTTCCTTCGAGAGCACGTCGAAACCGGCGCCGCCGATCCAGCCCTGCTGCAGCGCCCTGACCAGCGCGGCTTCATCGACCAGCCCACCGCGCGCGGTGTTGATGAGCAGTGCGGATGGCTTCATCGCGCGCAGTTCGGCCTCGCCGATCAGGTGCTGCGTTTCCGGCGTCAGCGGGCAATGCAGCGAGACCACGTCGGCCGTGGCGAGCGCTTCGGCAAAGGGCGTGTAGGCGGCGCGGCAAGTGGCCGCGCCCTTGCGTTCGGCGCGCAGGACGCGCATGCCGAAGGCTTCGGCGAGTCTCGCAACGCCGTCACCGAGCGAGCCGCTGCCGACAAGGGCGAGCGTTGCGCCATGCAGATCGCGGATCGGGTGATCGAAATAGCAGAACTGCTCGCTCTGCTGCCAGCGACCGGCCTGCACCGATTCACGCCAGGCCATCAGGTTGCGCGACAGTGCCAGCATCAGCGCGATGGCGTGCTCGGGCACGGTATGCACCGCATAACCACGGATGTTGGAGACGACGATACCGCGCGCACGGCAGGCATCGAGATCGACGTTGTTGGTGCCGGTGGCGGAAACCGCCACCATCTTCAGCGCCGGCAAGCGAGCGAGCAGGCCAGCATCGAGTACCCGTTTGTTGACGATGGCGATCTCTGCGCCGGCGAGTCGCGCCTCGGCATCGGCCTGTGCTGTTTTCGCATACTCGACCCACTCATGCGGCACGGCAGGCCGGCGCAGCTCGGCAATGATCGAGTCGCGTTCGAGGCAGACGATGCGCGGCATGCTCAGGAACCCAATGCGCTTTCGAGTACCGCGCGCGTTCCGGCGTCACCGTGGATCAGGCAGAGTGCACCGGCCGGAAACTCGGCGCGCGCCGACAGTTCGCACAGCGCGAACAGCACCGAGGGGGCGCGCGCATCGGAGAGGACGACGGCGGCGTCGCCCACGGTCCACGCCCGCGTCAGCCCTTCCACTGCCGTCAGCAGCGGGTGCGCGGCATCGCTGATGACCGCCTGCACGCTGCCGCCGCCGCTCGCGCAGGAGGCTTCACGCAGCGCGGCAACCGCGCGCGCCACTTCCTCGCGGGCGGCATCGGGTTCCTTGCCGGTCTCGCGCGCGATCAGCTTCGCGAAATCGCCGCCGAACTGGTCGAGCAGCGACGCCAGCGCCTGCACGAGCTGGTCGCGCAGTTCGACTTCCTCGCCCCACGTGGGCTGCAGATCGAGGGCCGAGGCCAGCGCACGCGAGGCTTCGTCGGCACCGCAGCGGGGTACGCGGAAGTTCACGGCGCCGTTGGCCTCGCGGATGTCGATGAAATCCTCGAACACGCTGAACCATGCGTGACCATCGATCCAGAGGGGGATGGCGGGGATGCCGTCGTCGAGCTTCATGTCCTGTTTTCCTGTCTTCGTTTGTAGAGTTCGCGAAAGGTGCCTTCCTGCGGCGCCGGGAAATCGCGCCCGGCCGTCCAGCCCGGCGCGAGGCCGAGCACCTTGATGTAATTCTGACCATCGGCGAGCCAGCGCAGGTAGCGCACGCCAAGTTTTGCTGCCAGCGCGTAGAGGGCGGGCCGCTGCGCCACCCAGGCCCAGATGCCCAGGGCCGCTCGTTCGGTCCACGGGCGCAGCCGGCGCTCGGTCTGCTTTTCGCGCAGTTTGCGCTGCAATTCGGCGAGCGGAATGCGCACCGGGCAAACGACGCCGCACTGGTTGCACAGCGTGGCCGCGTGCGGCAGGTCGAGGGCGTTTTCCAGCCCGGTGTAGAGCGACGTGAGCACCGAGCCCATGGGGCCGGGGTAGACCCAGCCGTAGGCGTGACCGCCGACGGTCTGATAGACCGGGCAGTGGTTCATGCAGGCGCCGCAGCGAATGCAGCGCAGCATTTCCTGGAACTCGCTGCCGACCAGTCCGGCGCGACCGTTGTCGACGAGGATGAAGTAGGTGTGCTCAGGGCCATCGGCATCGGCTTCGCCCTTGGTGCCGGTGCACACCGACACGTAGTTCGAGATTTCCTGCCCGGTCGCCGAGCGCGGCAGCAGCCGCATCAGCGTCGCGAAATCCTCCAGCGTCGGCACGATCTTCTCGATGCCGGTGATGACCACATGCACCTTGGGCAGCGTGGTCACCATGCGGCCGTTGCCCTCGTTGGTGACGAGTGCCACCGAGCCGGTGTCGGCGATCAGGAAATTGCCGCCGGAAATGCCCATGCCGGCGCTGAGGAAGTGTTCGCGCAACACCTCGCGCGCCTCGCGGGTCAGAGCCGGAATTTCTGTCTTTTTCGGCTTGCCGTGCTTTTCGGCGAAGAGGTCGGCGACTTCATCGAGATTCTTGTGCGCGGCTGGCGCAAGAATGTGCGAGGGCGGCTCGTTGCCGGAAATCTGCAGGATGTACTCGCCGAGGTCGGTTTCCACTGGCTCGATGCCGGCCGCGGTGAGCGCGACATTGAGCTGCGCTTCTTCCGAGAGCATCGACTTCGATTTGATGACCTTGGTGATGCCGTGCTGGCGGGCGATGGCGAGTACGTGCTCGCAGATTTCGCGGCCATCCTTCGCCCAGTGCACGCGGGCACCGCGCTGCGTGGCCTTGTGCTCGAACAGTTCGAGCCAGACGTCGAGATCCTTCAGCACGCGGTCGCGGATCGCAGCGCCGGCATCGCGCAGCGCTTCGAAATCCGGGTTCGGGACGGTCGCGGTGCCGTGGTCCGCGTAGGCGCTCACGGCACGCGCGCGCATGCCGACGAACTTGTCGCGCAGGCCGTCGAGATTCCGCCGCAGGCGGGCATCGGCCAGCGCTTCGCCGGAACGGCGCTGAAAGAACATGGCCTGCGAGCGCATCAGCCGGCCTTCCCGCCAGGTGCGGCAGGCGCGCCGGCGAGCACCTCGGCGACGTGCAGCACACGCGTTGTTTCATCACCCATGCGGCGCAGCTTGCCTTCGATGTTCATCAGGCAGCCGAGGTCGCCACCAACGACGGCATCGGCCCGTGCCGCCAGTGCATTCGTGCATTTCGTTTCGGCGATGGCGGCGGAGATGTCGCCGAACTTGACCGCGAAGGTGCCGCCGAAGCCGCAGCAGGCTTCCGCCTCGGGCATTTCGCGGAGCGTGAGGCCGGGCACCTGCGCCAGCAGCTGGCGCGGTTGCGCCTTGATGCCGAGGCTGCGCAGGCCGGAACAGGAATCGTGATAGGTGACGCTGCCGGAAAATTCGCCGGGGACATGCTGGATGTTCAGCACGTCGACGAGGAACTGGGTCAGTTCGTAGCTGCGCGCGGCCAGTGCCTCGGCGCGGCGGCGCCACTCGGGGTCGTCGGTGAAGAGGCCGGGGTAGGCCGTGCGAATCTGGTCGGCACACGAACCGGAGGGGGCCACCAGATAGTCGAAGCCTTCGAACTCGGCGATCGTTTTTCTGGCGAGCGCCAGCGCGGCCTGGCGGTCGCCCGAGTTGAAGGCGGGCTGGCCGCAGCAGGTCTGCGTTTCCGGCACATGCACGTTGCAACCGGCGCTTTCGAGCAGGCGCAGCGTGGCAAAACCGACGCTCGGCCGCATCAGGTCGACAAGGCAGGTGACGAAGAGCGCGACTTTCATTTTCGCAATGTGAAATGGTAAGATGCCGCGGCGCACAAAAGTCCGTGCATAACAATGCGGTCGAAGCTCGCGATTATAGACGTCGGCGTGGCGGCGGCAGCGATAAATCCCACAGGGAATACATGGCAGAACAGCAGGAAAAGGAAAACAAGAACTCCATCCAGGTCATCGAGCGCATGAAAGCGCTGCTCGATGTGCTGGCGGACTCGCCGGAGCCGGTGGCACTCAAGCATCTGGCGCTGGCCACCGGGCTGCATCCGTCGACGGCGCACCGCATTCTGGCGGCGATGACCGGCTCGCGGATCGTCGAGCGACACGATGCTGGCACCTACCGCCTCGGTATCCGGCTGCTGGAACTGGGCAATCTGGTGAAATCACGCCTGAACATCCGCGACGTGGCCGCGCCGTTCATGCAGCAACTGCACGAAAGCATCGGCGAAGCGATCAATCTCGGCATCCGTCACGAGGACGAGATCGTCTATATCGAGCGCACCTCCAGCGGTCGTTCGCTGGTGCGGGTGGTCTATCTGGTCGGCGGTCGCGCGCCCTTGCATCTCACGTCGGTCGGCAAGCTGTTTCTTGCGGAAGACGCGCCGGAGTCAGTGCGTGCTTACGCCAAACGTACCGGCCTGCCGGGAAAGACGTCGACCTCGCTGACCTCGCTGACGGCGCTGGAGAAGGAACTCGAGAAGATTCGCCGCCATGCCGTGGCCTTCGACAATGAGGAGGCCGAAGTCGGTCTCAAGTGCGTGGCGGCGCCGATCCGCGACGATGAGGGCAAGCTGATCGCCGGCCTCTCCGTGTCGGCACCGGTTGACCGGCACCGGCCGGACTGGTTGCAGCAGGTGCGCGAAACTGCCGACGAGATCTCGCACGCGCTGGGCTACGTCAAGCCGCGCCCACGCTGACACGCCAGCGACCGACGTAAAAAAGCCGCGGACCTGCCGCGGCTTTTTTACGTTGCCCCCGATGTCAGACCCTGCCAGCTTTCGCGCCGGCGGCAGCCTGTGTCGTTTCCATCCAGCGCTTGATGCGGTTGGCGTCGCCAATGCGCGTCAGCTTGCCCTGCGAGTCGAGCAGCACGATCACCACCGGCTTCTCGGCAACGCGCGCCTGCATCACCAGGCACTTGCCGGCCTCCTGGATGAAGCCGGTCTTCGAGAGGCCGATATCCCACGTGGATGCCTTCACCAGCGCATTAGTGTTGCGATACTCCATCAGCCGTCCGCTGACCTCGATCTTGGCATCGCTGGTGGTCGAGAATTCGCGGATCAGCGGGTAGCGATGCGCGGCGACGACCATCCTGGCGAGATCCTTGGCGGTCGAGACGTTGTTCGAGGAGAGGCCGGTGGGATCCTCGAAACGAGTATTGAACATGCCAAGCTCGATCGCCTTGCGGTTCATCGCCTCGACGAAGGCCGGCAACCCGCCCGGGTAGTGGCGCGCGAGTGCATGCGTGGCGCGGTTTTCGGACGACATCAGGGAAATCAGCAGCGCATCCTCGCGCGCCAGTTCGGCGCCAACATTGAGGCGCGAACGACTGCCCTTCAGGTAATCGACGTCGTCATCGGAGATCGCGATCGGCGCTTTCAGCCCCGGCACCGCGTCGAGCACGACCATGGCCGTCATCAGCTTGGTGATCGAAGCGATCGGCACCACGACATCGGCGTTCTTCTGGTAGATCGGTTCGGCGCCACCTTGCTCGACGACGAGCGCGGCCGTCGAGGCGACGGCGAGCTGACGGGTCGCATGCCACTGGTCGGCGGCGACGGCGGCCTTCTTCGGCTTGGCCGCGGACGTTGCCGAGTTCTTGCTCACCGATTTGGTCGCGCTCTTGGCGACTGGCTTGTTCTTCTTGGCCGCGGCATGCGCGGCATCGGCGCCGAGGGTGCCAGCGGCGATCAGGATACCCAGCGTCAGCGCGGAAAGCAGCTTGGTCCGCATCCGGCGATCCTCCATGACTGAATTTGGTAGGCGATTCTACGACAGTTTAGTCGCGTCTCTTGATAGTTCAAACAAAATAATCAGATACAGATCAATTCTTACAAACAACATCAAATCTGAAGGAAGGCTTTCACCTCTTCACGGCGCGCTTCGGTGTCGCGGTAGCCAAGCTCGATCAGGGCGCGCGTGTAGGGCTGTTCGAACAAGAGGTAGCTGGTCAGCGCACCACCGCTGCGGTTCATCGCGCCGATGCCGCGCAGCAGGAAGCGCACGGCGCGGGGCAACGCTCGCGCATGCCTGGCGGCGAGATGATCGAGCCGTTGCGAGGGCGCGATCACCAGCGTTTCGATGGGGCGCAGCGAGAGGCCGACGCGTGTTTTCACATCGTCCGGTATGACCGACAGGGTCCGGTTGATGCGCTGCATGCGTTCGATATCGACGGCCAGACCATCGAGGAAGATCGAAGAAAGTGCATGGCCGGCCACCTGGGCGAGCGAGGGATAGAGTTCGCCGCGCTGGCGCTCGACCTTCTCGCTCATGCGCCCGGCGCCGATGACGAGGACCTTCTCGGCACCGAGATGGATCGCCGGTGACAGCGGCGCCAGCTGACGCATCGAGCCATCGCCGAACCATTCGCGATGCAGCTTGATCGCCGGAAAGACGAATGGAATCGCGGCCGAGGCCATCAGGTGTTCCACGGAAAGCCGGTCGCGACTGCCGAAGCGCTGCGTGCGCGCCCACGGCTCGACGTCGGCAGGGGCCTGAAAGAAGCTGATGCTGTGGCCACTGGTATAGCCCGAGGCACTGACGGCAACCGCATACAGGCTGCCGTTGGCGATGGCGCGATCGATGTTGGCAAAATCGAGCCGGCGGTGAAGAAGCTGGCGCAACGGATCATTGTCGAGCAGCGAGCGCGGGCTCTTGCGCAGGAACCAGCCGAGCATCAAAGAAGACAGCCAGCGCGCACCGGAGGCCGCGACGCCGAGCGGATCGGCACGATAGACGTCGCGGACACGCATGCTGCGCCAGACGTCGTTGAGCGCCTCGACGGCAGCACGAAAATTATCGGCGTTGCAGGCAATCGTTGCCGCGTTGATGGCGCCCGCCGACGTGCCGCAGACGATCGGAAACGGATTCTGCGTCGGGTCCGGCAGCATCTCGCAGATAGCCGACAGCACGCCCGCCTGATAGGCGGCGCGGGCGCCACCACCAGGAAGTACAAGCGCAGTTCGATTGTTGTTGTTCATCCGTGCCGGTGTAATCACCCCATCCACAACAGGGGTACTGCCCGGATGATATCCGCAACGTGGTCGCCGACCACGCTGCGTCGCAACAAGCAATCACATGGTACCGGCATCGACGACGGTGAGCGCCGTCATGTTGACGATGCGACGCACCGTCGCCGTTGGCGTCAGGATATGCACCGGTTTCGAGGTACCGAGCAGGATCGGGCCGACGGTGAGGTTGTCGCCAGCCGCCACCTTGAGCAGGTTGAACGAGATGTTGGCGGCATCGAGCGTCGGCATCACCAGCAGGTTGGCCTGCCCCTTGAGGCGGGAATTGGGGAAGGTCTGCTGGCGGATGGTTTCATCCAGCGCGGCATCGCCATGCATTTCGCCCTCGACTTCGAGACGCGGCGCGCGCTCGTTCAGGATGTGCAGGACTTCGCGCATCTTCTGCGCCGTTGGCGTGTTCTCTGTACCGAACGACGAATGGGAGAGCAGCGCGACCTTGGGCTGCATGCCAAAGCGGCGGATTTCTTCGGCGGCTTCGAGCGTCATGTCCGCCAGCTGCTCGGCACTCGGATCGTAGTTGACGTAGGTATCGGCGACGAAGACGGTTCGCCCGGGGAGCATGAGCAGGTTCATCGTCGAGAAATTGCGCACCCCCGGGGCCATGCCGATGACGTTATGTACGTACTCGCGGTGCAGGTCGTGGCGGCCGAAGGTGCCGCAGATAAGGCCGTCAGCATGGCCGAGGCGCACCATCAGGGCTCCATAGAGCGTGGCGCGGCGGCGTATCTCGCGGCGTGCGTAGTCCGGCGAGACGCCCTTGCGCTCCATCAGGCGGTGGTACTCCTGCCAGTACTGCTCGAAATGCTGATCGAAGAAGGCACAGTTGTCGTGATGCACGACATCGAAGTCGGCGCCCGGGCGGATGCGCAAGCCGGCGGAATCGATCTTGCGCTGCATTTCCTCTTCGCGCCCGATCAGGATCGGACGGCAGATGCCTTCATCGAGCGCGACCTGGATCGCGCGCAACACACGTTCGTCCTCACCCTCGGCAAAGACGATGCGCTTCGGATTCATCTTCGCCTGCGTGAACACCGGCTTCATGATCAGGCCGGAGTGGTAGACGAATTCGTTGAGGCTTTGCAGGTAGGCATCCCAGTCGCGGATCGGGCGCGTGGCGACGCCGGAATCCATGCCGGCCTTCGCCACCGCCGGCGCGATCTTGACGATCAGGCGCGGGTCGAAGGGCTTCGGGATCAGGTATTCGGGGCCGAAGCCGGTGACCTTTTCGCCATAGGCGGAGGCGACGATTTCCGACTGCTCCGCCCGCGCCAGTTCGGCGATGGCCTTCACTGCGGCAAGCTTCATTTCCTCGGTGATCGTTGAGGCGCCGACGTCGAGCGCACCGCGGAAGATGAACGGGAAGCAGAGGACGTTGTTCACCTGGTTCGGGTAGTCGGAACGGCCGGTGCAGATGATGGCGTCGTCGCGCACCGCCTTCACGTCTTCCGGCGAGATTTCCGGATTCGGGTTGGCCAGCGCCAGGATCAACGGGCGCGCCGCCATCTTCGCCGCCATCTCTTTCTTCAGCACGCCACCGGCGGAGAGGCCGAGGAAGACGTCGGCGCCCTCGATGATCTCGCCGAGCGTGCGCGCATCGGTCTTCTTGGCGTAGCGCGCCTTGATCTCGTCCATCTCCTCGACGCGCCCTTCATAGACGACGCCCTTGATGTCGGAGACCCAGATGTTCTCGACCGGCACGCCGAGCATCACCAGCAGGTCGAGGCAGGCGAGCGCGGCGGCGCCGGCGCCAGAGGTGACGAGCTTGACCTTCTTGAGGTCCTTGCCGAGGTAGGTCAGACCATTGAGGATCGCCGCGCCGACGACGATCGCCGTGCCGTGCTGGTCGTCGTGGAAGACCGGGATCTTCATCCGCTCGCGCAGCTTCTTCTCGATGTAGAAACACTCCGGCGCCTTGATGTCCTCAAGGTTGATGCCGCCGAAGGTCGGCTCCAGCGCGGCGATCATGTCGATCAGCTTGTCCGGATCGCGCTCGTCGATTTCGAGGTCGAAGACGTCGATGTTGGCGAACTTCTTGAAGAGGACGCCCTTGCCCTCCATCACCGGCTTGGCGGCGAGCGGGCCGATCGGGCCGAGGCCGAGCACGGCTGTGCCGTTGGTGATGACACCGACGAGGTTGGCGCGCGAGGTCAGCGAGCTCGCTTCGGCCGGGTCGGCGACGATTTCCTCGCAGGCGTAGGCGACGCCGGGCGAGTAGGCCATCGACAGGTCGTACTGGTTGGTCAGCTGCTTGGTCGGGGTCACTGCTATCTTCCCCGGCTTCGGCTGGCGGTGGTAATAGAGCGCCGCAGCGCGCAACTGGTCCTTCGATTGATCTTTGCTCATGGCCACCCTTGTCTGCTCCGGTCGTAATTCATAATTATAGAGCACATTTTGCAGCGCTTTCCAATTGGGGGTTTCCACAGCCAGATGAGAATTTGTCCGATGACCGAATCACTATCGATCATCGGCAAACCCTTATGGATCAAGGCTTTCAGCCACACGGCAGGTTTGCCGACAGCGGGTTCTGCGTGGCATAATTACGGGTTCCTGACGCCGCATGCTGTCGTTTCAAACACCGCCCCGAGCACCGACACCCAAGCATGACCGTTTCACCCGAAAAGCGCCGGGCAAATCCCTTGCCTGCCGCGACCGACGCCCTCCGCACCGACATCTTCCCGGATGCCGGCCAACCTAGCGCGCGCCGCGCCACGGTAGTTTCCGTTTTCAAGTTTCTTCATTGAGAGCATGACCATGAGCCAAACCGTACCGCTGAACGCCCCCGATTACGTCAAACATGAAGGCATCAAGAAATGGGTCGCCGAGATCGCCGCGCTGACCCAGCCGGATCGCATCTATTGGGCCGATGGCTCGCAAGCCGAATACGACCGCCTGTGCGCCGGGATGGTCGAGGCCGGCATGCTCATCAAACTGAACCCGGAAAAGCGCCCGAATTCCTACCTCGCCTGGTCCGATCCCTCGGACGTTGCGCGCGTCGAAGACCGTACCTACATCTGTTCCGAGAAGAAGGAAGATGCCGGCCCGACCAACAACTGGGAAGAGCCGGCCAAGATGCGCGAGACGCTGAACGGCCTGTTCAAGGGCTGCATGCGTGGCCGCACCATGTACGTGATTCCGTTCTCGATGGGGCCGCTCGGCTCGCCGATCGCGCATATCGGCATCGAGATTTCCGACAGTCCCTACGTGGTCGTCAACATGCGCACGATGACGCGCATGGGTGCCAAGGTGTTCGACGTGCTCGGCACCGACGGCGAGTTCGTGCCCTGCGTGCATTCGATCGGCGCCCCGCTCGGCCCCAACGAGAAGGATTCGCGCTGGCCGTGCAACCCGGACACCAAGTACATCGTGCATTACCCGGAAACCCGCGAGATCTGGTCCTACGGCTCGGGATACGGCGGCAACGCGCTCTTGGGCAAGAAGTGCTTCGCGCTGCGCATCGCCTCGAACATGGCGCGCGACGAAGGCTGGCTCGCCGAGCACATGCTGATTCTCGGCGTCGAATCGCCCGAGGGTGAGAAGACCTACGTCGCCGCCGCGTTCCCGTCGGCCTGCGGCAAGACCAACTTCGCCATGCTGATCCCGCCAAAGACCTTCAACGGCTGGAAGATCACCACCGTCGGCGACGATATCGCCTGGATCAAGCCGGGCAAAGACGGCAAGTTCTACGCCATCAACCCGGAAGCGGGCTTCTTCGGCGTCGCCCCGGGCACCAGCGAGAAGACCAACTTCAACGCGATGGCCACGCTCAAGAAGGACATCATCTTCACCAACGTCGCGCTGACTGACGACGGCGACGTGTGGTGGGAAGGCATGAGCAAGGAAGCGCCGGCGCACTGTATCGACTGGCAGGGCAAAGACTGGACGCCTGAGATCGCCAAGGAAACCGGCCGCAAGGCAGCGCACCCGAACTCGCGCTTCACCGCGCCGGCCAGCCAGTGCCCGTCGATCGACACGCAGTGGGAAGACCCCGCTGGCGTACCTATCTCGGCCTTCATCTTCGGCGGCCGCCGCGCCACCACGGTGCCGCTGGTCTACCAGGCCTTCAACTGGAACTACGGCGTCTACATGGCGGCCACGCTCGGCTCCGAAACGACCGCCGCCGCCTTCGGCGCGCAGGGTGTCGTCCGTCGCGACCCGTTCGCGATGCTGCCGTTCTGCGGCTACCACATGGGCGACTACTTCAACCACTGGCTGCGCATGGGCAAGACGGTCGAGAACACGCCGAAGATTTTCTGCGTGAACTGGTTCCGCATGAACGAGAAGGGCGAGTTCATGTGGCCGGGCTTCGGCGAGAACATGCGCGTCCTGAAGTGGATCGTCGACCGCTGCCGCGGCCGCGTTTCCGCCAAGGAAACCGCACTCGGCTGGATGCCGCGCTTCGAGGATCTCGACTGGACCGGTCTCGAAATCACCAAGCCGGAGTTCGAGTCGCTGACGCAGATCGACGCCGACGCGTGGAAGTCTGAGCTCGCCGGCCACAAGGAGTGGTTCGACAAGCTCGGCGAGAAGCTGCCGAAGCAACTGACACTGAAGCGCGAGCTGTTCGAAATGAACATCTTCCGCGACGCCGCCTGAGCGACAAGCAGTAAACTTGTGGGCCGCCTGCGGGCGGCCCTTTTCATTTCCGGAGTTCCGAAATGCCGTCCGCCTCCCGTCTTGCCGATATCGCGCCCTTCCACGTCATGGAACTGCTCACCCGCGCCAAGCAGCTGGAGGCGCAAGGTCGCGACATCATCCATATGGAAGTCGGCGAACCGGACTTCCCGACCCCACAGCCGATTGTCGACGCGGCGCAGCGGGCAATCGCCAGCGGCCGCATGTTCTATACCCCGGCACTCGGGCTGCCGGAACTGCGCGAAGTGATCTCCCGCTTTTATGTCACCCGCTACGGCATTGAGGTACCGGCATCACGCATCGTCGTCACCGCCGGCGCCTCCGGCGCGCTGGCGCTTGCGCTCGCCTGTCTCGTGGAACCCGGCAGCGAATGGCTGCTGACCGATCCCGGCTACCCCTGTAACCGGCATTTCATCCGGGCCTACGAGGGAGTACCGATCGAGATGCCTGTGGATTCGCAAAGCAATTTTCAACCAACGACGGCGCATCTGGACCGCTACTGGACCTCGCGCACACGCGGCGCGCTGTTTGCCTCACCCGCCAATCCGACGGGAACGATGCTCAGTGCGCTGGAACTTGAGACCATCTCGGCAACCGTGCGTACTCGCGGCGGACAGTTGATCGTCGATGAGATCTACCACGGGCTGACTTACGAGGGGGCCGCGCCGACGGCAGCTGCTGCCGGCGAGGACATCTTCATCGTACAGAGTTTCTCGAAGTATTTTCAGATGACCGGCTGGCGACTCGGTTGGCTGGTAGTTCCGGAGCCTTACGTGCGCGACATCGAGAAACTCGCACAGAATCTGTTCATTTCCGCTTCGACGCCGGCACAGTACGCGGCACTCGCGGCCTTCGCGCCGGAAACGATGGAAGTCCTGGAAGCACGGCGCAATGAATTCCGGCAACGCCGCGATTTTCTTGCCCCCGCACTGGCGTCGCTCGGCTTCCGCCTCACCGCGAAACCGCAGGGCGCCTTCTACATCTACGCCGATAGTGGTTCACTCGCGGATGACAGCGAGCACTTCGCACGACAACTGCTGGAAACCGCGGGGGTCGCTGCGACGCCCGGGCTGGATTTCGGCAAGCATGCGCCGCAACAACATCTGCGTTTCGCCTACACGACGGGGATCAATCGCCTTGAGGAAGCGGTTGAGCGCATCCGGCAGTTTCTCGGATAAGCCATCGCGCCACAAACGAAGCAAAAAAGGGGGGCGCTTCGCTGCAGCTGGAGCCCGCATTCCCCGGGGCTTGAGCCGATCTACTGCAAGGCCATGCAGGCAATGCCGCCACCAAAAAAAGGCATGCTGACCCGCTCCCTGGCGCAGCCGGCGCCGTAAGCACAATGCCACGACGGCTGTTTGCCTGTGGCGCGAGGCGACTGCCCCTTGCCATCCTGAACTTCGTCCAGCATCCCGCACCCAGCATCAATGATCGCATTGCGATGATTGTCTATGGAAAGGAAATGTCGGCAACGACGCTGATCAGCTTCGTGCTCATCTGATCCGGATTGCTTTCGTGCCGCGAGGAACTGGCGCGACACCTGCGCAGACGCCCAAGCGTACCGGGCACCGAGAAGGCATCGGGAAGGGATGACAGCGGAAGGCGACACGACTCGGCGCTGATGCAGCCGAGAACTGACACAAAAGATACCGCGAAAAAACGCGGAAAGAGCGGGCGGGGCAAGCCGTAACTCGCCCCGCACCACATCTGTCGCCGATTACTTCGGACGCGAACCGGTCGGGAACGGCCAGGCTGCGGTCGGATTCAGCGCAGTCTTCAGACCCGGGGTTGCTGCGGTCGACGGAGTCGGCGCGGGGGCCGGCGCAGCGGCAGGAGCAGCCGGTGCGGCAGGCTTGGCAGCCGGCTTTGCAGCAGGCTTTTTCGCGGCCGGCTTCGCAGCTGGCTTCTTCGCTGCAGGCTTGGCAGCTGCCTTCTTTACAGCCGGCTTCGCAGCGGGCTTGGCGGCAACTTTTTTCGCAGCGGGTTTGGCAGCGGCCTTCTTCGGTGCAGCCTTCTTCGCAGCAGGCTTGGCAGCGGCCTTCTTCGGTGCAGCCTTCTTCGCAGCAGGTTTGGCAGCGGCCTTCTTCGGTGCAGCCTTCTTCGCAGCGGGCTTGGCAGCGGCCTTCTTCGGTGCAGCCTTCTTCGCGGCGGGCTTGGCAGCAACCTTCTTCGGTGCAGCCTTCTTCGCGGCGGGCTTGGCAGCAACCTTCTTCGGTGCAGCCTTCTTCGCGGCGGGCTTGGCAGCAACCTTCTTCGGTGCAGCCTTCTTCACTGCGGGCTTGGCAGCAGCTTTCTTCACTGCCGGCTTCTTCACTGCGGGCTTGGCAGCAGCTTTCTTCACTGCCGGCTTTGCCGCAGCCTTCGGAGCAGCTTTCTTCACTGCCGGTTTCGCAGCCGCCTTCGGGGCGGCCTTCTTCGCAGCCGGTTTGGCGGCGGGTTTCTTCGCGCTTGTTGCCATGGTTACCTCCTTCTGTCGATTCGAGGAAAGATCTTCGAGGTTGAATCAATACACAAAACGCAATCCAGCCTTGCAGGGCCGGACCATCCGATCACCGCCGCGTAAGCGGAACAATCGAATTCATGTGCGACATGGGTAGTCGCATGCCTTGCGCGCCCGGCGGGATGCCGCGCGAAATGCGGCGTCGATTCAGGCCAGCGCGAAGAGGCAGAAAAGGGGATGGAACGCGAGGGGAATACAGACGATGAAGAAACGAGAGGGGAAGCGGATACAGCAGCTCGGCGTTGCGCCGGCAGATCTCGATATCTATTGCGACACGGGGATCGCTTCAGTTTCATCGCTCTCGTATTGTCATGGGGGCCGATGATCGACACCCCGGAAACCCGCTCCTGGCGGCCCTTGGCAAGGGACCTACTAGATATTGTGCTTCCCTTGCAAATTTCAACTAATTCTAGTAGTTGATTTATTTTGATGCAAGAAGTTTTTTCCGGCGAATGTCAACCCCGCGAACATTGTGTTGCAATCACGCGTCATTTCGCCACGTAGGTCGCACGCGCAGCGCGCGATTTCCGCACAACCCACAACTGGCGCAAACCCTGATGGAACGGTGCTTAGCGAGCTGCAAGCGCCGATGAAAAATTCACACGCGCCCACTCGAAGCACGGGCCGGGATCGGTCTTTCGCTCTGGTGCGATGTGGCAGTGGCCGACAATCTCGCGCAGAGGATAGACACGCACCAGCGTAGCGATCAGCGCGTTCAGCGTCTCATACTGCGCGTCTGCAAAAGGCTGCTCGTCACAGCCTTCGAGCTCGATACCGATGGAGAAGTCGTTGCAGCGCGAACGTCCGCGCCAGCAGGAAACCCCGGCATGCCAGGCGCGCGCATTGCAGGATACAAACTGAATGAGTTCGCCATCGCGGCGCACCAGGAAGTGCGCGGACACTCGCAGATCGGCTATCCCGGCGAAGAACGGATGGCGCTGCGGATCGAGCCGGTTGGCGAACAGCGCAAGCACGTCGTCGCTACCGAACTCCCCGGGAGGCAAACTGATCGCATGCACAACGAGCAGGGAGATCGTTTCGCCGGCGGGGCGCTCGTCGAAGTTCGGCGACGGCTCGCGTCGGACATTTTCCAGCCAGCCATCGGATGTGACGGCATCCGGAAATGGCTGATCCTGCATCAGGAACGGTTCAGTCATCGATGCCGAGGCGCTCGATGCGATAGCGCAGGGAACGGAAGGTCACACCGAGGAGGCGAGCAGCGGCGGTACGATTGCCGCCGGTCCTGGAAAGCGCATCGAGGATCTCCTGGCGCTCGACACGATTGAGCGTATCGTCAAGCGTCTCGCCAGCGCGACCGGCAGGGGCGCCGGCATCGGCCTCGGGTTCGAGTTGCAGATCGGCAACATCGATACGTCCGCTGGACGTAAGCGCGATTGCCCGTTCGAGGATGTTCTCCAGCTCGCGGACGTTACCCGGGAAGGGATAGCCAGCCAGGGCCTGCATTGCGGCTTCGGTGATCTGCGGACGAGGCGCACCGGCAATACGCTGCAGCAGTGAATCCACCAGCGCGGGAATGTCTTCGCTGCGCTCGCGCAGCGAAGGCATGCGTAATTCAATCACCGCCAGCCGGTAGTACAGATCCTGGCGGAAGCGGCCAGCCTCGACACACTCGCGCAGATTGCGGTGCGTCGCGCAGATGATCCTCACGTCGACGGATTCCTCCGCAGCACTGCCGACCTTGCGGACACGCTTCTCCTGGATGGCGCGCAGCAGCTTGACCTGCATTGCGAGTGGGAGATCCGCGACTTCGTCGAGAAACAGGGTGCCGCCGCTGGCTGCCTGAAAGAAACCTTCGCGGTCGCTATCGGCGCCGGTGAAGGCCCCTTTGCGATAACCGAAAAACTCACTCTCCATCAGTGTTTCGGGAATCGCGCCGCAGTTGACCGGCACGAAGGCGCCGGCGCTACGCATGCTCTGCCGGTGAATGAGCCGTGCGGCGAGCTCCTTGCCACTCCCCGATTCTCCCGAGATATACACGGGCGCCTGGCTGCGCGCCAGCTTGTCGATCATCTCGCGTACGGCACCGATGGCGGGAGACACACCGATCAAACGGTCGCCGTCAGCGGTTTCGGCCGGTTCGGGAAGCTCAAGTGCGGACTTGACCAGTGCGCGCAACTGATCGAGCGCCACCGGCTTGGCTAGATAGTCGAAGGCCCCCGCCTTGAGCGCAGCGACTGCGTTCTCAGTGCTGCCAAAGGCGGTAATCACTGCCACCGGCGTCTGAGGGCAGAGCTCGCCGACCGCACCTACGACTTCGAGCCCCTCGCCGTCGGGCAGCCGCATGTCGGTGAGGCACAACTGGTAGCGATTGGCAGCCAGCAACGCCTTCGCTTCTGCGACCGTTGCCGCGCAGTCGGCCGCCAGACCCATCCGCGACAGCGTCAGATCCAGCAACTCGCGAATATCTGCCTCATCATCCACGACCAGCACGCGACGCAACTCGCCGCGGGCACGACGGTCCTGTGGCCGCCCCTCAGCACGATTCTCTGCCATCCGCCAGCTCCCCTCTGACACGGAAATGCGCCCCCGGCGCGTTGTCGAGCAACTCCAGGCGGGCGCTATTCGCTTCACATAATTCCCTCGCAATATACAGGCCGAGCCCCGTACCGCGCGAGTGGGTCGTGAAGAAGGGCTCGAAGACATGCTCCCGCTGCGCCTCGCGTATACCCTCACCATCATCGGTCACATGAAGCTCGAAATTACCCGCATCGGCCGGCTCGACTGTCACGGTGATACTGCCAGGCAACTGCCGGCAGTGGCGCAAGGCATTGCCGAGCAGATTCCACAACACCTGATGCAGATGCGAGCGATCGAAACAGAGCGGCGAATCGAGCGCAATGCGCTGCGCAATCATCTGCGGGGAGATTCGTTCCTTGCCGCAGAATTCCTCGATGAAGACCTGCAGGAAGGCAGCCGGATCGATCACCTCGCGGTGAACCCGGTCCCGACGCCCGAGTTCGAGCACGTCCCGGACGATACGATCGAGTCGCAGGGTATTGTCGCGCAGGATGCGCAGCAAGCGGTCCTGGGTTTCGCCGCGCCGCTCTTCGGTGAGAAGCTCGCCCGCGTGGCTGATTGCCGAGAGCGGGTTGCGGATTTCATGCGCAATATTGGCGGTCAGCCGTCCAAGCGCGGCAAGTTTGATCTGCCGCGCACGCTCATGGACGCGCCCCATGTCTTCCAGAAAGACGAGCACGTCGCGATCGCTGCTCTCGGTGGGGACGAAGCGCGCGCGCAGGATGACGCCACTCGCTTCGACCCGGAAGGGTTCCGGTTCGACCGTACCTCCCGCCCGCCATGCCGAGAAGGCCGCAGCAAGCTGCGGCGCGTAGCGGGCCAGGGGCGCTTCCGATGCCTCACGCACACCGAGCATGCTTTCAGCACGAGGATTGTGCTGTCGAACGATGCCATCCTCGTTCAGGACGAGTACCCCATCCTGCATTTCCTCGATCACGCGCTGGCTGATCAGCGTCTGGTTTGCCAGCGCGATGCCCCGCCTGCGCGCCAGTTCCTCGTTCATCAGTACACGCTTCGCCAGCAATCTTGCGGAGATCGCCGTGGCGAAGAAGCCCGTGCACAACAGACCGGCTTGCACGAACTGGTGTGGCTCGATATCGCCGCCGAGCGCGCGATAGGCCTCCGTACCGAGCACCGCGAGCGTGGCCAATGCTGCATAGGACAACACCAGCCGCCCCTGTCCGACCAGACCGGCACCGGCCAGACTGATCAGCAACAGCGCGCCGATGCCGCTACGCAAACCACCGCTTGCGTACATCAGGATGGTCAGCACGACCACATCGATGGCGACATTGAGCGTCAGTTGCGCACCAAACCGTTGCTGCCAGCGGCTCAACGGCATCACGGCGAGCGTGGTCGCCAGCAGATAGAACGAGGTCGTCGGAACATGCAGATAGGCATACTCCACGAGCAGCGGCGAAAGCTGCGCGGAAATGCCGACCGATGCGACAAAGAGCAAGGCGGCGAGAGCGAAGCGGTACAGATTCAGATAGCGCAGTGAACGCCACTGCGTATCCGAGAATCCGTGGTCGATGCCGGCAATCGCGGCGTCGGAGCTAGCTGCGTTCCTCATCGGCCTGTCGATGCGCTTCGCAGCAATAGTAAGTTCCATTGGATGCGATCGATTCGCTGCGCGGCTGATTCAAACCACAACGGGCACAAGCAACCATCGTTTCTGGCGGCACGTCCTGTGCGATACGCGCCGACTGATCGCGCTTCCCGTTCCTCAATCCGCGTAGAAAAAACCAGACGCCGATTGCAACCAACAGCAGTATCAGGACCTTGCCCATGCATCGCTCCATTCGGTACTGGGCAAGCATAGCAGAACACCCGGTGCGCTCATCCGGAAGTCGTGCATACTCAAATCCATCCGGCAAGGCCGGCAATCGCGCCCGCGAGGATGCACCAGAGCGGGTGAAACTTCGTTCGCAGGCAGAAGATTGCGACAATGAGCACGAATGCCCATCCTGCAACTCCCAGTCCGGCGGACTGCCCCACCAGCGTCGCCCCGGAGAAGATCAGCCCCACCGCCAGTGGCGCCACGCCGAGCTGCACCGCCCGCTGCCAGCGCGCGCCTTTGAAGCGATCCCAGTGGCCGAAGAGCAGGTAGACGACGACGCTCATCGGCAGGCACATCGCCAGCGTTGCGGTGAGCGCACCAGCCAGCCCGGCGACCTGCCAGCCGATCAGCGTCACCACCAGTACATTCGGGCCAGGGGCTGCCTGCGCGATGGCGTAGAGGTGGGCAAAGGTGGTCGCGTCCATCCAGTGATGGTTCTCGACGACGACGCGGTACAGCTCGGGCAGCAGTGCGGTCGCGCCACCGAAGGCAACGAAGGAGAGCAAGGCAAATTCGGTGAAGAGTTCGAGCAGGAGGCTCACTGGACTACCCTCCTGCCCCTGCGGAACGCCGTCCCCGAGGGAAGATGAGCGCCGCCTCGTGCGGCTGAGCGGGGGCGCTCATGCGCCAGCCTTCTCTTCCCGCATCAGCAGGCCGTAGGCAACGGCACCGGCAAGCGTGATGCCGGCCAGCATCACTGCCGGCAGCGGCCAGCGCAGCAGCGCGATTGCAACAAAAACAAGCGCGGTGAAAGGCAGGAAGAACGGTTTGCGCTTGATCGCCAGCGCCATGCGGAAGGCCATCGCAAAGAGCAG
>JAKLLG010000031.1 GCA_023150275.1 Rhodocyclaceae bacterium | reverse complement strand
TTAGTGTCTGTCTGGAAAAGGCTGATTTTCCCGGATTTCCCGGCGCGAAGGGGGACGCGATGCCTGCGAAGATTATATCGCGACGGCTGTCGGACATGGAATCGACGCTGTCGGAGCTCCGATAGCGTCGCCAAGGCGGGATCAGCGCAGCGGTGACCGGGAGTATCCTCCAAACAGATGCGGCGCGACTCAAAAAGCGTCCGATTCAGGCGGCAGGTTTTCGTTTCGAATACGCCGCTTTGCTGTCGGGCGACTCGCGCGCGATCAGGAGCTTGCCCAGCACATGAAGATTGCGTCCCAGGATGCCCAGCGCAATGTATCGAAGGAACCCGCGCTCACTCCGATCGCGGCAACGTGCCAAGCCGTTGCCCGATTGCAGGGCGCCGATGGCCGATTCGATTCCGGGATGCCGTTGTCGCGCCGCGTGGAATGCGACGCTGGCCTCCTTGTCCTGTTCCGCCGCTTGTCGTGCTCCTGGCTTGGGCAAGCACGGGCAGTCGATGATCTCCGCCAGAGCTTTTTGGTTCTCCGGCGAATGAAAGCCTCGGTCGAAGGAGGCTCGCTCGATGCGTCCGTTCATGCGTTCCTGCAGGCGGCGAGTTTCTTCCACTACGACGTCCGGGTCGTTGGCTTCACGCGGCAACACGTGGTGGTGCGTGACAAATCCGACTCCGTCCTCATAGACCAACACCAGGCGGCCGAACTGGATCGGCTGACTCGCCTTGCCTCGTTTGTACAACTGGGTGTGCGTCTCAAAGATGCTGAACAGTTTCTCGTTGTTGGGGACCTTCTCGTCGAGAAATACGCGACGGTAGGCCGTGCCGCAGACCTGCCGCGTCCGCTCGACAAAAACCGCCAATTGGTTCCCCAGGGCCGCAGGTTCCGCAGTCGCAGCGCCCGCGTTTCCCACGGCATTGTGCAGTTCGTCCGTGCGGTTGAGGATGGACTCGGCAGTCGTCAACAACTCACGGTAAGGCGACTTCAATTCCTCTTGGTAGCCCGGCTTCTTGCGCGCGGCAATCCGTTCGATGTTCCGAACCAGCCGCTTGATCTTTTTCCACAGATGCTTGTGCTGGCGCCAGCCGGTCAGGCCGTGCAACACCGCCAGTTCCGCCGCCAGCGACAGCACCTTTCGCAGCCCATCACGGATCAAGCTGCTTTCCGTCGGGTAATGGATGTTCGTTCCTGCAACGAACGAATCGGCGCGCACCGTCTTGACAGCTTCCGGCGCCAACTCGTGCCCTGCCCCGATGATCACGTGGTTGATTTTCTCGATGGTCTCGGGATCGAGCAGGCAGATGTTGTCGCGGATCCGCCGCCAGTTGAAGGACTCCTCTTCTTCCTGCCACTCTCCGATGCCCATAATCTGCCGCAGTTGCCGGTGGTTCTCCGCGAGATCCTGCAACTGGTCATAGTCGTAGTCGCAGCCCAACCGCACGGCGGCCAGCACGAGGATCACCCAATAGTCCAATCCTTCGCGTCCCCGTTCAGGATCGGACTTCTTGTTGATATCTTCCGCCACGAGCGCGAGAATAGACTTCAGCAGTTTGGGCTGGCCATAGAGGTACTGCAGAGCCCGCAGGACGGGAATGATTTCGGCGCGGCAGTTGAAGTTCAGCTTGATCTGGTTCACTGCCGGGCAATCCAGCCGCCGCTGAGGATCGAACGCCTTCCGCATCGTTTGTGCTCCTCGAAGATTTCGACGTGTTTGGGCCGCGTTTCCCAGTTCTCGGCGGCTCAGGCAGATAAAGCCTTGAATCTTCGAGGAGCATTTTCGCATAAATGCTCCGAAAAACCAGGGGCAAAACCAATTTCCAGACAGACACTAACTACGCGGCAGCCCAGCCGCTTTATCGTCAGGCAACAGATATCTGGCGCGACGCCTTGGGCGAGGACCATCCTGACTTCGCTGTCGGCCTGAATAATCTCGCGGCCTTGTACAGCGCGATGGGTGACTATGCTGCGGCTGAGCCGCTTTGCCGACAGGCGAGCGACATCCTGCGCAAGACCCTCGGCAATAACCATCCCCATGTTGCCGCCAGCCTGAACACCTTGGCAGGATTGTACAAGTCGGTAGGCAACCACTACGCCGCCGAGCCGCTCTATCGGCAGGCCATCGAAATCCCCCGCACAGTCCTGGGCGAGCATCATCCCCAGTTTGCCGCCGGTGTAGGCGCCCTCGCCGGGCTGTATCATTCGGTCGGCAACTATGCAGCGGCCGAACCGCTGTACCGCCAAGAGAT
>JAKLLG010000012.1 GCA_023150275.1 Rhodocyclaceae bacterium | reverse complement strand
GCTTCTCGCCTCAGCGTATTTCGGCTGCGAATGGCCTGATCTCGGAGCGAGCGTGATTTCCGGGATAGTCACGACTAAACACAGACCCCACAAAGACAAAACCCCGTCTGTCGAAAAAGACGGGGTTAGTCAGCAGTCTGAAACGCCGGCCATTGGCCGGCGTTCTTCTTTCTGTGTCAGTTCCGCTCCGTCAGCTCAACGGGCGCCCTGCAGCACAGGATCCTTGAGCGTGCCGGATACGGAGAGCGGCATGCGCACCAGCGTCGCCGATCCCCGCATCTCCACATCCAGCCGCCCCGCCCAGCGCATATCGTGCGACAGATCGGCGTTGCCGACGGCGCGCAGCAAGCCGGAGTTCATCGTCAGGTCGGAAAAGCGCAGGGCTTCAGGAAGGATGCGCAAGGTACCGTTGATCTGCTCGAACCGCGTCGCACCGCCACGCACCGGCGCCTTGCCCCGACGAACCGCTTCGACGACATCGAATCCACCAAGTACCGCCCGGTTGATCACGAAGCTGCCATCGCCCGTGAGCAGAGGAACCAGCGCCGACCAATTCTCGGCGCGCCCCGCCAGCTTGAAGCTGCCCGCCAGTTCGCCCTCGTACTGGCGGCCATGGCCGAGTCCATCGACGAGCCGCTGCAGGCTCATGTGCTTGACCGCCAGTTCACCTACCAGGCCAGGTTGCCCGGACTGCATGGTTAGCACCAGACTGCCGAGAATCGCACCATCGAAGATGCGTGCGTCGAGCGAGCGAACGGCGAGTTGCTGCCCGTTCCACTCGAACAAACCCTGCAAGGAATCGAATCGGAAGCGCGATTCCGCCGCCGGCTGCCACGTCAGCGCCTCGACCTGGGCGGAAAACCCGCTCTCCTGCGACGTCAACACGGCCTTGAACGAGCGATCAGCCGTCATCAGCACCAGCGGCCCCTTGTCGTCGCTGCGCACCTCTGCCTGCAGTCCATTCACCGGCAATCCAAAGACATCCACCGTCATGTTTTCGAAGCGCACAGCGCGCGCATTCATGCCGGGGTCGCTGCCAAGCGCCTGGGACAGCGCTTTCGGCAAGGCCGAGAGCGCGCTGGCCGACAATTGAGCGCCGTCGATTTCAACCATCGAGAAAACCGGTCGCGAACCGATGAGCGAAAACACCTCCGGGAGCAGACGCACCTGTGCCACCTGCACATCCTTGCTGCGCACGCCCCCCAGAATGATTCCCGGCTTCGGAGCCAATTCGGCCTGTACGCGCGCGATCTGCACCTGCTGTCCCAGAATTCGGCCAAGTGTCGCCTCGATCTGCGCCTTATGACTGTCGTAGGGGTAGAAGACAAATAGCAGCACCAGCATCACGGCAAAGGCAACGATGCCGATGACAATGGCGGCGGTCAAAGACAGTTTCGATTGACGCGCGCCGCGCTGAATCGGCTTGACCTCGTCGTCCGTGTCACGGGAGAACAAGCGCCCAAACAGTCCGCCGGCCTTCCTGACTTCCTGCGGTGGCGGCGGAGGCGGAGGCGCGACGGCGGGAGCCACCGACGGCGGCCCGCCAAATGTCGAAAAAGGCGCCAGCGATTGCGGGGCCTGCCCGCCAAACGTTGAAAAAGGCGCAATGGATGCCGGTATTACCGAAAAAGGTGCCGGAACGCTATTCGCCGTCATTGGTTGTGGCGCAATGATCGGTTCTTCCTTCGGCAATTCGCGCGACAGGCGATTCATTGCGGCTGCCTTGATCTCCTCCGCCAGTTTGCGGCTCTGCTCCCAAACCGAGTCCTGCTCCAGCTTTGGTGCAACCAAGCCATCACGCTCAAGTTCCTGCAATGCCTGCTCGACGAGTTGTTCGTTACCAGTTTTCAGGCACAACTCGGCGACACTCGAATTGCCGTCGACGAGGATCAGCACCATGCGCGTGTTGCGTTGAACAACACGCGTGCGCTGGCGAACGGCCTCCTCGCCAGCGGCGGTCTTCACGTAGATAAGATTAGCGTCCATTTTTTAGTGAAAATGTTGACGAAACGAGTTCGGATGTCTAATATGCGCGCTTCCAATTCCCCGATAGCTCAGTCGGTAGAGCGCCGGACTGTTAATCCGTAGGTCCCTGGTTCGAGCCCAGGTCGGGGAGCCAGAACAAGCAAGTTGCAAAAAGGCCTTCTTCGGAAGGCCTTTTTTCATTTTCAGCCCATTTTCGCGCCGATGGTAGCACATCATGCTACTGGCAAGGCAGCACCCCCGCAGAAGGTCATTTCGGATCATCATAGATCCACCGTGACCTTCGCCTGCAGGAGTGCCTTCGCATGCCGATGCCGGGCTCGCAGACGGGGTTCGGAAAGCACCGCGCCAAGCGTCTCCCCCGTCACCATCACGATGCCGAGCAGCGGCAGCACCAGCACAAGGCCGGCGACGCCGGCGATTGCCCCGCCGGCGAAGATCATCAGCACGGTCAGCAGCGGATGCATCTTCAGGCTCTTGCCCACCGTCAGCGGCATGAACACGAAATCGTCGAGCATGCGCACCGCGATGAACAGGCCGATGGCGGCGTAGGCAACCGAAGGCGAATCCGGGAAATCGGTGGCGGCCACCAATACGACGAGCAGGCAGCCGCCGATGGAACCGACATAGGGAATCCACGCCATCACCGCCGTGACGACGCCCAGTAGCAGCGGCGACGAGACACCGATGAACCAGAGACCGGCCGCGAGGCAGACGGCATCGAGCACGGTAAGCTTGAGCAGGCCCTGGAAATAGCCGCGCGCCGTGCGATCAAGCTGGTCGAGCAGGTAAAGCGTGCGTTCGAAGAAGGCGTTGGGCACGGCGTTGCTCAACAAGCGCTTGAAGCGCCAGCCATCGCGCAGCATGAAGAAGGCGATGAACGGGATCAGCAGCAGCGAAGGGAACCATACCGCAGCCTGCATCGCCGCATCGGCAAGGTAGCGCTGCGAGAATGTCTGATTGAACTCGCCGATACCGGCCGCAACCTGTTCGCTAAGCCGAGCACGTGCAATGAAGGACACGTGGCCTTCAAGCCAGACCAGGGTTTCGCTGAGGAAGCGCATGCCGCCTTCGTAATAGCGACCGCCGCCCGCCTGCAGCGCTGCCAACTGGGCACCGAGCCAGGGGGTCGCAAGCACCATCGCCAGACCGAGGACGGCGAGAATGCCCGCGCTGACGATGATCGCTGCAGTCGCATGCGAAACGCCGGCCAGAACGAGACGCTGCTTGAGCGGCAGCACGAGGTAGTAGGACACCAGCGCGAACAGCAGCGGTACCACCAGCCACAGCACCTTCTGGAAGAGGAAGAGCAGCAGACAGGTGGCCGCCAGAATGGCGCACCAGACCAGCGGGCCCGGCTGATAACGGGGAGAGCTCATCGTGTGCGCCCGAGCGATGCAGCCATCTGGCGAATGATGCCGGCGTAGTGACGCGCCAGCTGGAAGGAAATCTTGGTGGCGATGGCGGCATGCGATTCCATGAGGTTCTGGAAATCGCCGCGGAACATCACACCCAGTTCGCTATCTCTGACTGCGCGCGCCTGCGCCGAGCGCGGGCCACCATCGATCAGTGCCAGTTCGCCAAAGATGCGCCCGGGCGGAATGACAGCGATGGGCGAGGCGAACTCACCCTGATGGCAGATGGCGACTTCTCCAGCGAGGACGATGTAGATCGCCTGCCCCTCCTCGCCTTCGTCGAAGACGATTTCGTCGGCGAGTACGCTGCGCTGGTGAATCAGGCTGCCGACCACCTTGAGTTCGCGTGGCGACAGGGTCGAAAACAGTTCGACCTCGCGCAGGCGCGCCTGCAGGCCAGTCGGTGTTGCGGGGGCGAAAAGGCGCAGCACGCAGGGAATCTCCACTCGGACAAGTGGGCGATTCTATGCCAATAGCCTCATTCCGGCCATCCGCCGCCGGCAAAAAACCTCTGACCGCAGCGCGGCGGCGAAGGCGTTCGCCCCGCTGCCGCATTCGCGCTAGCGCGCAGCGATCACGCCGCAGGCAACACGGGCACCGGAATTGCCAGTCGGCTGCGTCTTGAAATCATCCGGTGCGGCGTGAACGATGACGCCGCGACCGATGATGTTCGCGGCACCGCCGCCGATCGTGATACCGCTCAGGCTGGCGGAAAGGCTCGCATTGCCGGAGGCGTCGGCAACCAGCTCTGGCATATCGCCGGCATGATGTTCGCCATGTCCTGGATGTCCATGCGGCTTGCCATGGGGATTGAAGTGTCCACCGGCGCTGGTGGCATCCGGTGCGCTGCAATCGCCTTTCTCATGGATGTGGAAGCCGTGGGCACCGGGTGTCAGTCCGCTGACGCTGGCCGTCACGAGCACCTTGCCCTCCTCCTCCCGGAAGGTGACCTTGCCCTGAACCGCGTTGCCCTTGGTGGGGGCGAGAACGGCTTCAGCCGTCGTGGAATAACCGCCGCTGCCGGCACACCCGGCGAGCAGGACGGCAAGCGATGCAACTGCGGGTTGCAGGAACTTTTTCATGTTTTGATCCTCCTCAGGTCGTAAGAGCCGGGCTTGGCTATAATCGCCGGACGCCAGCCCCGGACTTTTCCGGTCTTCCGGCTCTCCACCAGACATCTTTACGCGACGATTGGTTCAATGCGCAACGAATCCCTGAACGCCGAGCCGGTCCCTTCCGGCAAGGAAGGTTTCAAGCCGACGACGAGTGCGGAAACCTCCCGTCACGCGCCGGGCACGCTGGTAGACAAGTACGGCCGGCACATCACCTACATCCGCCTGTCAATCACGGATCGCTGCGATTTCCGCTGCACCTACTGCATGGCCGAGGAGATGACCTTCCTGCCGCGCGAAAAGGTACTCTCTCTGGAAGAATGCCTGCGTGTCGTGCGTACCTTTGCCGGGCTGGGCGTGAGCAAGGTGCGCATCACCGGCGGCGAACCGCTGGTGCGGCGCAACGTGATGTGGCTGCTGGAGAGAATCGCCGCGCTCGATGGCCTCAAGGAACTGGTGCTGACCACCAACGGCTCGCAACTCAACCGTTACGCGGCGGACCTGATGAGTGCCGGCGTCAAGCGCATCAACATCAGCCTCGACACCCTGAGGCCCGAGCGCTTCAAGGCAATCACCCGCATCGGCGAACTGGACAAGGTGCTGCGCGGGGTCGATGCCGTGCGTGCTGCGGGCTTCGAACGCACCAAGTTGAACACCGTGATGATGCGCGGTACCAATGACGACGAGTTCGCCGACCTCGTTGACTATGCCGTCGCCAACGATCTGAACATCAGTTTCATCGAGGAAATGCCGCTCGGCGACGTCGGCCACGGGCGCAGCAACACCTATTTCAGCACCGAGGAAGCGCTGGCGCTGCTCTCCCACCGCTTCGAGCTCGTCTCCACGCTGGAGACGACCGGTGGCCCGGCGCGCTACTGGCGCATTCCCGGTACCGAGACGCGGGTCGGCTTCATCTCTCCGCACAGCCACAATTTCTGCGACACCTGCAACCGCGTGCGCATCACCGCCCAGGGCGAGCTGTACCCCTGCCTCGGCCATAACGACGCGATGAACCTGCTGCCGCTGCTGCGTGCGGACGCCGGCGACGACGCAGATGCCACGCTGCGCGCCGCGATCGTCGAATCGATGGGCATCAAGCCGAAGGCGCATGATTTCACGACGCAGCTGGATGCGCCGAAGGTCGTCCGCTTCATGTCGATGACCGGCGGCTGAACGCAACGCCAGCACATGCCCTCTGCCCTCGGCATCACCAGCGTCGGCCAGGCCATCCAGCTGGCAGTGGCCCCCGTGTTCCTTCTGGCCGGGGTCGGCGCCCTGCTCGCCGTCCTCATCAACCGCCTCGGGCGGATCATCGACCGTGTCCATCTGCTGGAGAGCGAACTACCGGCCGACGCCAGCGCAGAGCGGCGCGAAGCCTACCGGCAATCGACCCGTACCCTGTCGCGCCGTGCGCGCCTCATCCACTGGTCGATCACGCTGTGCACCACCTGCGATCTGCTCGTCTGCATCGTCGTCGCCACGCTCTTCATCAGTGCCGAGGTAGCCATCGATCTTTCCAGCATGATCGCAATCCTCTTCGTCGCCGCCATGCTCACCCTGATTGCCGGGCTGGTCTGCTTTCTCCGTGAAATCGCGCTAGCCACCGCGCTCATCGAAAGCCTGGGCAAGTCCATTCCTCCCGCCGAGAAGTCCTGAATTCCGGCGCCGGAAAAGGCCGGCAGAGCCTCAGCCCTTGAGCTGCGCCTCGCGATAATCGAGCAACTCTTCGAGGTGATGCAGCACCTCGTCGCCAATCTCGTTGTTCCGCCACAGCGCGATCAGCGCCTTGCGCTCCGCGTCGATGGCGGCGCGCCGCAGATCCAGCGCCAGCCTGCCGGCGCTGCGTATCGTTTCCTCGGGGTCGGGAAGGCCGGAAAACTCGGCGCGCAGCACCTCGATCAGCGCCGGAGACGCCTTCCCCGAGCCGGCCTCGATGGCGGCCACGGCCGCCGTGCGCATGGCAGCCTGTGCCCGTTCGCGCTCCTTGTCGCTTTCCCAGTCCGCGCCGACCTTCAGCCCACGAATGAAGGGCGAAAGCGTCAGCCCCTGTGCGATCAGCGTTGTAGCGATGACGAAGAAGGTGAGGAAGACGATCAGGTCGCGGTACGGGAACGCCGCCCCGTTGGGGAGCGTGACCGGTAGGGCCAGTGCAGCGGCCAGCGAAACGATGCCGCGCATGCCGCACCAGCTGACGATGAACAGTTCGCGCTTGCGCGGCCGTGGCTCACGCTCGCGCAGCGAGCGACTGACGAGACGGGGCAGCCACGCCGCCGGATAGACCCAGACGAAGCGCACGGCGATCGCTACCGCGCTCACCAGGCAACCCCACGCCACCAGTTCGCCGATCGAGTAGCGGGCCAGATTGGCGACCACATGCGAGACGTGGATGCCGATCAGCATGAAGATCAGGCTGTTCAGCACGAAGACGAAGATGTTCCAGACCGAGCGCGCCAGAATACGCATCTCGGCGGAGACGATCTCCGGCGAATAGCGCCCGCGCACCAGGCCGGCGGCAACCACCGCGAGCACGCCGGAGGCATGGACAGTCTCGGCGACGATGTAGCAAGCATAGGGGATAGAGAGCGACATCAATACTTCGATGAATGGGTCGCCGAGACGTTTGTGGATGGCGATGAAGACGAAGGCGAGGACGATGCCGATAGCGATGCCGCCAAGCGCCAGCCCAGCGAACTGCACGCTGGCATCGGCCAGCGAGAAGGTGCCGGTGAGCACGGCCGCCACCGCGAATTTGTAGAGCACGAGGCCGGACGCGTCGTTCACGAGGCTCTCGCCTTCGAGCACGGTGACGATGCGGCGCGGAATGTTGAGGCGCGAGAGAATGCTGGTTGCCGCCACGGCATCCGGCGGCGAGACGATGGCCCCGAGCACGAAGGCGGCCGCCCAGGGCATGTCGGGAACGACCAGCTTGACCGCAACGCCGACAGCGAGTGTGGTGAAGGCAACGAGACCGATCGCCAGCAGGCCGATGTCGCGCAGGCTGGCCTTGAAATCCTTCCACGAGGTCAGCAGCGCTGCCTGGTAGAGAATCGGCGACAGCACGACGACCAGTACCAGTTGCGGGTCGAACGGAAAATCAGGCAGGTTGGGTATGAAACTGAGTGCGCCGCCACCGACAACCAATGCGATCGGGTACGGAAAGCCGAAGTGCCGCGCCACCCAGCCAAGGACGACGGCGCAGAGCATTAGCATGAGGACGAGTTCGAGAAGCAGCATCGGTATCAGCGCGCCTGGCGGGTCGCCGCGGCATTCAGGGCAAAGGTGGGATTATCGCCGGAAGCGGCATCGACATGCACGCTTCATACACTGGCAACATTTCAGAAATAGACGCGGCACATCCCGCCGCTGACCGGCGCGGGACCGGCCAGGACGCCGGCGAGATACAGCAAAAGACAAAGGGCAGCCACGCCGGCTGCCCTTTTGATGAAAACCCGCGATAAAACCCAATCTCGCAGCAGGAAGCCGGCGAGATCCGGGGTCGCGAGCAAATTACGCGCTTTCGCGTGCGGCGCGCTTGCGCTCGTTCTCGGTGAGATGACGCTTGCGCAGTCGGATCGACTTCGGCGTCAGTTCAACCAGTTCGTCTTCCTCGATGAACTCGACGGCGGACTCCAGGCTGAGCTGGACCGGCGGCACCAGGCGAACCGCCTCGTCCGTGCCGGAAGCACGCACGTTGGTCAGCTGCTTGCCCTTGATCGGGTTCACGACCAGGTCGTTCTCGCGGCTGTGAATGCCGATGATCATGCCTTCGTACAGCTTCTCGCCCGGATTGACGAACATGCGGCCACGATCCTGCAGCTTCCACAGCGCATAGGCGACCGCCTCGCCGTTGTCCTGGGAAACCAGCACGCCGTTGCGACGCTCGGCGACGGCGCCTTCCTTGACCGGGGCGTATTCGTCGAAGACGTGGCTCATCAGGCCGTTGCCGCGCGTCAGGTTCATGAATTCGCCCTGGAAACCGATCAGGCCGCGCGCCGGGATACGGTACTCGATGCGGACACGTCCGCGGCCGTCCGGCACCATGTCCAGCATCTCGCCCTTGCGCTGGCCGAGGCTCTCCATGACGCCGCCCTGGGTGTCTTCCTCGACGTCGACGGTCAGCTGCTCGTACGGCTCGCACTCGACGCCGTCGATGATCTTCTTGACCACGCGCGGCCGGCCGACGGCCAGCTCGAAGCCTTCGCGGCGCATGTTTTCGAGCAGGATGCCGAGGTGCAGTTCGCCACGGCCGGCAACGTCGAACACGTCGCCGTTCGGCGTGTCGTGCACGCGCAGCGCCATGTTGGTCAAAAGCTCTTTGTGCAGGCGGTCGCGAATCTGGCGGCTGGTGACGAACTTGCCTTCGGTGCCGGCCAGAGGGCTGGTGTTGACCATGAACTGCATCGACAGCGTCGGTTCGTCGATTTTCAGGAGCGGCAGCGTTTCCGGCTGCTCCGGATCGGTGACCGTACAGCCGAGTACCAGATCCTCGATACCGGTGATCTGCACGATGTCGCCGGCCAGGCCCTCATCCATCTCGACCTTGTTCAGGCCCTTGTAGCCGAACACCTGGCCAATCTTCGCCTTGATCGGGGCTCGATCATGCTCGGCGGCCTCCTCTTCGGTACCGAACATCACCAGCACGTTCTGGCCGGTCTTGACGCGGCCGCGATTGATCTTGCCGACGCCGATGCGGCCGACGTAGGACGAATAGTCGAGGGCGGAAATCTGCAGCTGCAGCGGCGCGTCGATATCGGCATCCGGCGCCGGCACGTGGCGCAGGATGGTATCGAACAGCGGCTTCATGTTCTCGCGCGGGTGATCCAGCTCCATCGCCGACCAGCCGTTGAGGCCGGACGCATAAACGATCGGGAAATCGAGCTGCTCGTCGGTGGCGCCGAGCTTGTCGAAAAGATCGAAGGTCAGATTCACCGCCTGATCCGGATCGGCACCGTCGCGGTCGACCTTGTTGACCAGCACGATCGGGCGCAGGCCCAGCGCCAGCGCCTTCTTGGTCACAAAACGGGTTTGCGGCATCGGGCCTTCGGCGGCATCGACCAGCAGCACCACGCCATCGACCATGCCCAGCACGCGCTCGACCTCACCGCCGAAGTCGGCGTGGCCCGGGGTATCGACGATGTTGATATGGACGCCTTCGTACTCGACCGCGGTGTTCTTGGAAAGAATCGTGATGCCGCGCTCTTTTTCCAGGTCGTTCGAGTCCATGACGCACTCGACCAGTTGCTGGTGAGCGGCGAAAGTGCCGGACTGACGCAGCAGTTGATCCACGAGCGTGGTCTTGCCGTGGTCGACGTGGGCGATGATGGCGATATTGCGGATCGGGCGAACGGACATGGAGGAAACCTAAGCCTTTGAAAAAGGCCGCAATTCTATCACGAACGAAGCCACAATGCTGCGCTGCGCCATTGTTTTTAGACTTCGCCGTCGCGCTTCACATCATCGCTTCGTTTTCGCCCGGCCGCCTGCCGTTGGTCGCGCACGCTCACCGCGAGCGGCCGGCTTTGCGACGAACTTGCCACCGCCTCGCTCCGGCTGCCGCACCAGCTTCGCCGGCTTCGGCACCGCCGCCCAGCCCTCGCCGCGCTGTTGCGCGGCGCGTTGCTGGGCGCTACGTTTTTCCTCGGCACGGCGAACATGGCAACTGCCGCCGGTGCCCGCCGGCTGCCAGGCCGGCACCAGTTGCTTCTTGCCGTTGCCGATCAGGTCGGCGCGCCCCATCGCACGCAAGGCGTCGCGCAAGAGCGGCCAGTTCTCGGGGTCGTGGTAGCGCAGGAAGGCCTTGTGCAGCTTGCGCGTGCGGCCGTTCCTGACCGTTTCGACCTCCTCGCCGCCGCGTTCGACGCGCTTCAGCGGACTCTTCTTCGTGTGGTACATCGCGGTGGCGAGCGCCATCGGCGTCGGCAGGAAGGTCTGCACCTGATCCAGCCGGAAGTTGTTCCGCTTCAGCCACAGCGCGAGGTTCATCATGTCCTCGTCGGTGGTGCCGGGGTGCGCGGCGATGAAGTACGGGATCAGGTACTGCTCCTTGCCCGCTTCCTTCGACGCCTTCTCGAACATCGCCTTGAACTTGTCGTAGGCGCCGATGCCCGGCTTCATCATGTGCCGGAGCACATTTTCCTCGGTGTGCTCGGGGGCGATCTTGAGGTAGCCGCCGACGTGGTGCGTGACCAGTTCCTTGACGTACTCCGGCGAACGCACGGCGAGGTCGTAGCGCAGTCCCGAGCCGATCAGGATGCGCTTCACGCCCGGCAAGGCGCGCGCCTTGCGGTAGAGCGAGATCAGCGGCGCGTGGTCGGTGTTCATGTACGGGCAGATGTCGGGGAAAACACACGAGAGCCGCCGGCACGAGGCTTCGACCTTCGGATCCTTGCAGGCCATGCGGTACATGTTCGCGGTCGGCCCGCCGAGGTCGGAGATGGTGCCGGTGAACCCCGGCGTCTTGTCGCGGATTTCCTCGATCTCGTGCAGGATCGAGTCCTCCGAACGGCTCTGGATGATGCGTCCCTCGTGCTCGGTGATCGAGCAGAAGGTGCAGCCGCCGAAGCAGCCGCGCATGATGTTGATCGAGAAGCGGATCATCTCGTAGGCCGGAATCTTCGCGTCGCCGTAGCTCGGATGCGGCTTCCTCTGGTACGGCGCGCCGTAGACGGCGTCCATTTCCGGCGTCGTCAGCGGAATCGGCGGCGGGTTCAGCCAGACATCGCGCTCGGAGGTGCCAACACCATGTGCCTGCACCATCGCCCGCGCGTTGCCGGGGTTCGATTCGAGGTGAAAGGTGCGCGAGGCGTGGGCGTAAAGGACTGGATCGTCCTTCACCTGCTCGTAGGAAGGCAGGCGGATCACCGTCTTCGCCCGGTCTGCACGCCGCGCGGCGAGCCGCGACTGCGTCATTTCGGCGCGGCCGACGATGCGGATGCCCTTCACTTCCGCGCCGCCTTCCTTTGCGGAACAACTCGCCGCCGATTTTTCCTCCTCCATCGCGTACGGATCGGGATGCCTGACCAGCGGCCCCGGCGTATCGAGTTCGGTCGAATCGGTGACGTGCCAGCCCTCGCCCGGCAGCCAGCCGGCCGGCACCATGAAGGCGGTGCCCCGCAGGTCGCGGATGTCCTTGATGTTCTCACCCGCCGCCAGCCGGTGCGCGAGCGCGACGATGGCGCGCTCGGCGTTGCCGAAGATCAGCAGATCGGCCTTCGAATCGGGCAGCACCGAGCGACGCACCTTGTCCGACCAGTAGTCGTAGTGCGCGATGCGGCGAAGGCTGGCCTCGATCGAGCCGATCACCACGTTGGTGTCCGGATAGGCCTCGCGGCAACGCTGCGAGTACGCCACGACCGCACGATCCGGCCGTTTGCCGGCCTCGGCGTTTGGCGTGTAGGCATCCTCCGAGCGCGTCTTGCGGTCCGAGGTGTAGCGGTTGACCATCGAATCCATGTTGCCGGCGGTAACGCCGTAGAACAGGTTCGGCTTGCCGAGCTTCCTGAAATCGGCCGCCGACTGCCAGTCCGGCTGGCTGATGATGCCGACGCGAAAACCCTGCGCCTCCAGCAGACGGCCGACCAGCGCCATGCCGAAGCTGGGGTGGTCTATGTAGGCGTCGCCGGTGACGAGGATGATGTCGCACGAATCCCAGCCGAGTTCGTCCATCTCGGCGCGCGACATGGGCAGGAACGGGGCCGTGCCGAAGCGCTTCGCCCAATACTTGCGGTAGGAGAAGAGGTTGGGCGCGCTACCCGAAGCAGTGGAAATGGCGGACATGGGAATACTGATCAGTACGGCTGATGGATGAGGATGGCGACTATGGACAGGATATCGGGAAATAGATTCCCCGACTGCAGCAGGGGCAATGCGAAAATCAGCGCGCGAGGTGTTCCAGGCGGTAGCCGTGGCCGTAGACGGTGCTCAGCTGCCACCCGGCCGCCGGTTCGAGGTTCAGCTTGCGACGCAGGCGGCTGACGTGGGTATCGACAGTCCGCGAATCGACGGCGGCGTCGGCACTGAGATCCCAGATCCGTTCGAGCAGCGTCTGCCGGTTGAACAGCGTCCCCAGATTGCGGAACAGGAGCAGCGCGAGGTCGAATTCCTTGTTCGTCAGCGCCACGCACTGACCATTCAAGCTCGTTGCCCGTGCCGCTGGATCGAGAACGATGTTGCCGATTTCGAGTTTCTGCGCGGTGGCCGTCTCGCCTTCGGCGGCAATGGCCCGCCGCCGGATCAGCGCCTCGATTCGCGCACCGAGTTCAAGGTAGCGAATCGGCTTGCAGACGTAGTCGTCTGCCCCCAGTCGCAACATGGAAGCCACATCGCTCTCGGCGACGCGGGCAGTGACGAAGATGATGGGGAGCGCCCAGCCGAAGCGTTCGCGCACCCAGGCGAGCAGTTCGTCGCCGGAACCGTCGGGCAGGATCCAATCCATCAGCAGCAAGTCGAAACGCAGGGCGCCACTCAATCCTTCGCGAAAGGACTGGGCAGTCGGGAAGATCTCGGCCTCGTGCCCGAGCTCCTCCGTCATCGCCTTGAGTAACAGGGCCTGGCTGCGGGAATCTTCAAGGATGGCAAAACGCATGAGGAGGATTATCGCACCTCGCCGGCCGCAGGCAATGCAACATGGATCAAATTCAAACCACCCCGTCGCAGGCAACCACCACGCAGTTGCGACCCTTTCGCTTGGCATCGAGCAGGGAATTATCGGCGGCAACGGTAATTTCCTCCGCCGAGGGGAAGTGCTCGAAACAGGCCAGACCGGCACTGAAGGTCGCGTGCAGCACGCCATTTCCGTTGGCGTGCGGCAACGCGGCAAAATCCTGGCGGATCCGGTCGATCACGGCGTAGGCTTTCTCCGGCGGCGCGTCCGGCAAGGCGAGGATGAACTCCTCGCCGCCGTAGCGACCGATCAGGTCGCTCGCCCGCAGGCGCCCTTTCAGCAACCAGGCCAGCCCGCGGATGACTTGGTCGCCGACGGGGTGACCCCAGGTATCGTTGATCGATTTGAAATGATCGATATCGACCATGGCCAAGCAGAGGTGCCCGCCCGGCGGCAGGGTTTCGATCATGCCCTTGAGACGGGCCTTCGACGCGGTGTGGTTGAACAGACCGGTGAGGCCGTCCGTGCGTGTCGAACGTACCGTTTCGCGGTAGCGCTCGATCTTGGTACGCACCACGGCGGCCAGCACCACCGGGTTGATCGGCTTCTGCAGGAACTGGTCGCCCCCGAGGCGCAGCGCCTCGACCTGCATGCCGATGTCGGATTCACTGGACAGGTACACGATGGGAACCGACTGGTAGCCGGCGACCTGACGCAGCACTCGGGTCGCCTCGACACCTGTGAAGCGCGGCATGTACATGTCCATCAGGATCAGGTCGGGCCGATAGACGGGCAGCACGTCGAGTAGCTTGCCCGGGTCGGCGATCAGCTCGCTGTCGATGTTGTGCTCCGACAGGGTGCGCCGGATCATCGCCGCCGCCACCTTGGAATCCTCGACGACGAGCACGCGATAGCGTTCCTGTTCACGCGTCTGCACCAGATCGAGCATGCGCGCCAGTACCGAGGCGGCGATATCCTCGCGCGGCACGGTAACGTCGATACCGGCCCGCATCAGCGCCACGACCGGCTCCATTTCACGCTCGCCGCCCAGATAGAAGAGTTGCGCGGCCGGCACCATGCCCCGGATCGCAGCGATGCGTTCGCGCTGGATGGCCTGCTCAGGCGCGTCGTCGGCCAGGAAGAGGACAGCCATCGGCGCCTCGTCGTCGGGCAGTTGCTGCAGCCAGTCGAGGCGCAGCACACGGAAGCCGAAATGGCGCAGCTGGCTTTCCAGGCCGGCAGCCAGATTGCCCAGCCCCCCGGTGACCAGCCAGACGGCGCGCGGACGCACCCATTCCGGATCGGCGACCTGTGTCCGCCCCTCCTCCTGGCGGCGCTCGCCGACCGGCTGCCGGGCCGAATTGATCGCCGCCGCCAGCGTCTCCACCTGCCGCTGCAGGGCAAGAATGTCGGCCTCCGGCATCGGGTGCGTGGCGGTGTCGCCGAAACGCGCAAGGGCCGCGTTCTCCAGACCCTGCGCGATGCGCACCAGGCCCGGAAGCTGCAGACGGCCGAGCTGCTCGGAAAGGCTGTTCAGCGCCACCGAGAACTCCACGAACTGCTCGAATCCGCCCTGCTGCCGGTAGTCCTGCCAGCGGGCAAGCAAAGCGCTCAGACGTTCGTCAAGCGAATGGGAAGCTGCGGCCATCATTGGAATCGTTTTGGGCTGCTCAAGTCGGAAGAACTACATTGTGCCGCAACTCGGGGAATTTGGCCCGGACGCTTCTCTTGCCCCATGTCGGCAACTCGGGCTCGGTTCAGGCTCATCCTTCCGCACGCAGGACCTGCAGCGGCGAAACACCGAGCAGCCGCCGTGCCGCCAGCCAGCCGGCCAGACTGACCAGCAGCGCACCGCCAAGCACGGCAATGGCGAGCGGCCACAGGCTGACCGACACCTCGAACTGAAAGGCCTTTTCGGCGACGACCCGGCCGACGAGCGCTGCGCCCGCTGCGGCAATGGCCCCGGCCAGCGCGCCGACCATCGCGAATTCAGCGAGCAAGGCGCGGCGCAGCTGCTCCCGGCGCGCACCCAGCGAACGCATCACCGCCAGTTCGTAGCGCCGTTCCTCGAAGGCCGAGCCGAGCGCCGCGTACAGGACGACAAGCCCCGCCGCCAGCGTAAACAGGAAGATGAACTGCACCGCCTGCGCCACCTGGTCGAGCACCGCCTGCAACTGGCGCACGATGGCGCCGACATCAACCACGGTGAGGTTGGGGAAGCCGCGCACCAGCGCATTGACCGTTTCGGCACGCGATTCGGGCAGATGGAAACTGGTGATGTAGCTCGCGGGATAGTCACGCAGCGTCACCGGCGGCGTCAGCACGAAGAAATTCACGCGCATCGAATCCCAGTCGAGCTTGCGCAGGCTGGTCACCTCCACGTCCACCCCCTCGCCCGCCACCGTGAAGCGGAGCCGGTCGCCGAGGCGGACGCCGAGCGTACGCGCCAGCCCCTCCTCGATCGAGGCAACGCCCTGCCCCTGCCGGCGGAGATCGTCACCATCGAACCAGCGCCCGGCGATCACCCGGTTGCCATAGGGCAGATCAGCGCGCCACGAGAGGTTGAATTCGCGTTCGATCAGGCGTTTGGCGCGATCATCCTCGAAATCGGCGACCGTCACCGCCTTGCCATTCATCTCGGCAAGCCGCCCGCGCACCATCGGCACAATCTCGCTGTCGATGCCAGCGCCAAGCAGCTGCTCGCGCACGGCGGCGACCTGCTCCGGCTGGATGTTGATCACGAAGCGGTTCGGTGCATCGGGAGGCATCGCGCGCCGCCACGCGTCGAGCAGATCGCCACGCGTTGCCGTCAGCAACAGGAGCGCCATCAGACCCAGCGCCAGCGCGACGATCTGGATCACGCTGCCGGCCGCGCGCCGTTCAAGATTGGCCAGACCGTAACGCCAGCCAAAACCGCCCGCGGCATGGGCGCCGCCGCGCAGCCCGGCGAGCAGGCGCACGGCAAGCCGGGCAATCAGCGCAAACACCGCGAGCGCGGCCACGAAACCGCCGACCACCCAGGCGCCGAGCACGCGGTCGCCGGCGACCCAGAACATCACGGCAGCCAGCGCCGCCAACCCTGCCGCATAGCCGCCGAGCAGCGCACCGCCGGGCGCGCCGAGCTCGCGGCGCAGCACGCGCAGCGTTGGCACCCGGCGCAGCTGCAGCAACGGCGGCAAGGCGAAGCCAAACAGCAGCAACAGGCCGACCGCCAAGCCCTGCAGCGCGGGCACCAGCGATGGCGACGGCAAGGGTGTCGCCAGCAGCTCGGCGAGCCACGCGTGCAGGACGAAATGCGCCAGATAGCCGAGCAGGCAGCCGGCCAGCGACGCGAGCACGCCAAGCAGCGCGAATTGCGAGAGGTAGACGCGCAGCAGCAAGGCCTGCGTTGCCCCCAGGCAGCGCATTACGGCGCACGGATCGAGGTGGCGCTGACTGTAGCGGCGCGCCGCAAGGGACACGGCTACCGCCGCGAGCACCACCGTGAGCAGCGCGGAGAGGCCTAGAAAACGCTGGGCGCGCTCCAGCACCGTGCGGATTTCCGGGCGCGCGGTGCGCGCGTCCTCGATGCGCTGTCCGCGCCCCAGCCGTGGCTCCAGCCAGCGCTGGAACGCGGCGACGTCCTCCGCCTGCCCTGCGAGCAGGATGCGATAGGCGACGCGGCTGCCGACCTGAACCAGCCCGGTGGCGGGAAGATCTTCCTCGTGCATCAGCAGGCGCGGGGCAACGCTGAAGAAATTGACGCCACGGTCCGGCTCCAGCGTCAGGATGGCGGCCACGCGCAAGTTGCTGCGTCCAAGCGTCAGCACGTCGCCCACCGACAGCGAGAGCGCCACCGCGAGGCGCTCGTCGGCCCAGATTTCGCCAGGTTGCGGCACCCCGCTGGCGGGCGCATCCGACGCATTGACCGCAGGGGCGATGCGCAGGCGGCCACGCAGCGGGTATCCGGCGCTCACCGCCTTGATCTCGGCGAGCTGCGCGGCCCCGCGATGCAGCACCATGCTCGGAAACAGCTGCGTGCGCGCCACCTGCAGCCGCTCGGCCGCGATCCCGGAAAGCATCTCCTGCGGCCAGGGCTGGTCGGCAATGAGCAACAGATCGGCGCCGAGCAGCTGCTGCGCCTCGCGTTCGAGCGACAGACGCACGCGGTCGGCGAAGAATCCGACCGCGGTCAAGGCCGCCACCGCGATCACCAGCGCCGCGCCGAGCAGGCGCAACTCGCCGGCGCGCGCGTCCCGCCTCAACAAGCGTATTGCAATATTTAGTGTTTTCAAATCAGTCTATTGCACGTAATTTCTCAACCGCTTCCTCAACTCTGGTAACGGAGATTACCTGCAGGCCGGCAATCGTCTGGCGCGGACGGTTGGCTTCCGGCACCACGGCGCGCGTGAAACCGAGCTTGGCGGCCTCCTTCAGGCGCTCCTGCCCGCGCGGCGCGGGCCGCACCTCACCCGCAAGCCCTACCTCACCAAACACTATAAGTTTATCTGGCAACGCTTTGTTTTTTAATGATGATATGATCGCCATCAATACTGCGAGATCGGCTGCCGGCTCGGTAATGCGCACGCCGCCGACGGCATTGACGAAGACATCCTGATCGAAGCAGACAATCCCCGCATGCCGGTGCAGCACGGCGAGCAGCATCGCCAGCCGCTGCGCTTCCAGCCCCACCGTCAGCCGTCGCGGGTTGCCGTGCGACTGATCGACCAGCGCCTGGATTTCGACCAGCAGCGGCCGCGTCCCCTCCTGCGTCACCATCACACAGGAACCAGGCACGGCATGGCCGTGCTGCGAGAGGAACATGGCCGACGGATTGCTCACCCCCTTCAGCCCACGCTCGGTCATCGCGAAGACACCGAGTTCGTTCACCGCCCCGAAACGGTTCTTGAAGGCACGAATCAGGCGAAAGCTGGAATGCGTGTCGCCCTCGAAATAGAGCACCGTATCGACGATATGTTCGAGCACGCGCGGCCCGGCGAGTGCGCCTTCCTTGGTCACGTGGCCGACCAGCACGACGCAGATGCCGGCCGTCTTGGCGAGCCGGGTAAGTTGTGCCGCGCATTCGCGCACCTGCGCCACCGAGCCTGGCGCCGAGCTCAACTGGTCCGACCACAGGGTCTGGATCGAATCGATCACCGCCACCTGCGGCTTCTCGGACTGCAGCGTGGCGAGGATCTTCTCCAGATTGATCTCGGCGAGCAGCTGCAGGCGCTGCGTATCCAGCGCAAGACGCCGTGCCCGCAGCGCCACCTGTTCACCCGATTCCTCGCCGCTGACATAGAGCACCTTGTGCCCGCCCGACAAGGCGGAAAGCGCCTGCAGCAGCAGCGTGCTCTTGCCGATCCCCGGATCGCCGCCGATCAGGACGACGCCGCCGGTGACCAGCCCGCCGCCCAGCGCCCGGTCGAATTCGCCGATGCCGGTGGGAATGCGGTCGGCCTCACGCGCCTCGATCTCGGAAAGCACCTGCAGCCGGGCCGCCGGCGCCAGCGACTGGAAGCGGGCGGACGGCGAGGCCTTCTCCGCCACCGTCTCGACCAGCGTGTTCCACGCATTGCAGTCCGGGCACTGCCCCTGCCATTTTGGCGCCGTGGCGCCGCACTCGGTGCAGGTGTAGAGGGTTTTTGTCTTGCTCATCGCCGCTTTCAGACCACTTTCACCGGCACCCGTTTCGCCAGTGCGCAGAAGAGTTCGTAACTGATCGTTCCTGCCGCCATCGCCACCTCGTCGGCGGCAAGCCCCTCACCCCACAGCGTTACCGGGGTGCCGATGCCGGCTTCACGCAGATCGCTCAGATCGACGGCCAGCATGTCCATCGAAACGCGCCCCAGCGTGCGCGTGCGACGGCCGCCGACCAGTACCGGGGTACCAGTCGGGGCATGGCGCGGGTACCCGTCGGCGTAGCCGCAGGCAACGACGCCGACACGCGTTTCGCGCTCGGCGCGGAAGGTGCAGCCGTAGCCGACCGTTTCCCCGGCAGCGATCGTCTGCACGCCGATGATCTGGCTGCTGAGCGTCATCACCGGCCGCAAACCCAGCGCCTCGGCGCTTTCGTCGGCAAACGGGCTGCCGCCGTAGAGCATGATGCCCGGCCGGATCCAGTCGCGGCCGGCCTGCGGATAGCACAGGATGGCGGCCGAATTGGCCAGCGACACCGGCCCGCGCCACTCTCCGGCCATTTCGTGGAAACGGCGCAACTGCCAGTCGATCCCCTGCCCGCCATCGGCATCGGCAAAGTGCGTCATCAGCGTCACCTCACTGACGGCCGGGTTATTGGCCAGTTCCTCACGCAGTGCGGCGAGCGCCTCGGGCCGGAATCCGAGGCGGTTCATGCCGGTATTGAACTTCACATACACCGGCACCCGCAGCGGCAACCCAACCCGACGCAGCATCTGCAGCTGATCGAGGCGGTGCACGACGAGGCTCAGGCGATGCTCGGCGACGAGTTCGAGGTCATCGGCCGTGAAGAACCCCTCGAGCAGCAGGATCGGCTGGCGAATGCCCGCCTCGCGCAACGCAACGGCCTCGGCCAGATCGAGCAGCGCGAAGCCATCGGCAGTTTCGGCGAGGGCATCGGCCGCGGTGAGCAGGCCGTGGCCGTAGGCATTGGCCTTGACGACGGCCCAGGCGCGGGAGCCAGGGCATCGGGATCTGGCGAGAAGATAATTGTGCAACAGCGCATCGCGGTCGATGCGGGCTTCTATGGGACGAGGCATCAGGCGGCAAGCTCCCGCAGGCGGCGTTTGGCGAATTCGATGAAGGTACTGACGACACGGGAGCGGAAGCGCTCCTTGGGAAAGACCACGGAAATGCGGCGGCTCAGCCGTGGCTGCAGGGGAATGGCGAGCAGGCTGCCGAGCTGCAGTTCGCGGCCGACGCTGGCGCGCGAAACGATGGCATAGCCCAGCCCGGTGACCACCACGCCCTTCAGCGCTTCCAGGCTGCCCAGCTCCATCTGAGTCTTCAGCCGTTCCGGTTCAAGACCGGCTTCGCGGAACCAGGCATCGCTGACCTCGCGCGTGCCAGACCCCGGCTCGCGCGAAACGTATTCGTATTCGAGCAGGGTCCGCGCAGTCACCGAGCGTTCGCCGTGCAGCGGATAGTCGGGCGTGCAGATGACGACCAACTCATCCTCGCAACAGATTTCGGACTGCAGGTTCGGGTTGCGTGTTTCCACCTCGATCAGCCCGACATCGAGACTGTGCTCGACGATGCGGTTCTCGATGCTCTCCGAGTTGGCCACCGTCAGCCGGGTGCGTACCTGCGGGTAGAGTGAATTGAATTCGCCGAGGATGCGCGGCAGCATGAACTCGGCGATCGTCGTGCTCGCTCCGACCATCAAGGGGCCGCGCATCTGGCCGGTCATCTCGCCGATGCGTGTTTCCAGTTCGGCCGACAGCGCGAGGATGCGCTCGGCGTATTCGAGCACCAGTTCGCCCGCCGGCGTCAGCGAAATGCGGCCGTGGCCACGCTCGAACAGGCGGGTATTGAACTGCTCTTCCAGCTGCTTGATCTGGAAGGTGACGGCCGGCTGCGTCATGAACAGCGCCTCGGCCGCCCGCGTGAAGCTGAGGTGCCGCGCGACCGCGTGAAACACCTGCAGGCGACGATCTGCCATTAATACGCACGCTCCATGCATTCAATCCGTCTATTGAAGCATAGTTAGGCCATTCGTGGTATAAACCGGCGACGCCAAAAAGCGTCACCTCCGTTTCATCGACGTGACGATCCGAACGCTGTGGCGGTGCGCCGACACGAGGCTGCTGAAGGCCCGCCGACCGCATACAAATTGAGTACACCTGACGCAAACCGGCCGCCCATGACCGACGCCACGCCCCATCGCCCCTGGATTCAGCATGCCAAGAAAGCCCTCTGGCTCGGCGCCGTCGCGCTGGTCATCCTGTGGTCGCTGTGGCTGCTGTACTCGAAGCTGCGCGGCGAAGTAGCGACCGACCCGGCTGCGCGGGAATTGCTGGCTTCCGGCGGCTTCTGGGTCAGCCTGAAAATCATTGCCGTCACCATCGGCGGCAGCATCAGCGATGTCCCGGCCAGCAGTTACGCGCTCGCCGCACTCTCGGCGCTGCTCGCCTACATCGCGCTCGCCTGGTACGACCGCATTGCGCTGATCCATCTTGGCCGGCAGAAGGAAATCTCGTGGCCGTTCATTGCCTCGTGTTCCTTCGTCACCTACGCGCTTGGCCACAATCTGGGCGCATCGGTCCTCTCCGGCGGCCTCGTGCGCCTGCGCGCCTACGGCGCCTGCGGACTGAGCGCCGCCGAGGTGGCGATGCTGGTCGCGCTCTGCTCCTTCACCTTCGTCTATGGCACGGTTCTGCTGATGGGGCTCGTCTTCATCTATCAGCCGGAAATCGTGCAGCCACTCGCCGAACTCATTCCGCGCCTCGACCTGCCCGCGCCACTGGTGCGCCTGATCGGCGCCGCCATGCTCGGACTCTGCGCGCTCTACGTGCTCGGTTCCTGGCGGCATTTCAAGCCCTTTCATTTCCGTTCGGTGCATATCGTCTATCCGCGCCTGCCGGTTGTCGCCCGCCAGCTGATCGCCGCGCCGCTGGAGTTGATGGCCGCCGCTGGCATCATCTATTTCGTGCTGCCGGAAGCCGGCAACCCCGGCTTCATTACCGTGCTCGGCGCCTTCCTGCTTTCCTTCTCGGCCGGCCTGATCTCGCAGACACCGGGCGGCATCGGCGTCATGGAAGCGGTTTTCCTCGCCGTACTGCCCTCCGTCGCACCATCCGATGTCGTCGCCGCGCTCCTCATCTGGCGCCTGCTCTACCTGCTGATTCCGCTGGCAGTCTCGCTGCCACTGGTGGTCGCCTTCGAGCGCGCCCAGTTGCGGCGTGCGGCACGCTCCTCCTCATAGCGCCAGCCCTGCCATGACGACGCCGATCGATTCCTCGCTCGCCGGCGAAGTCGGGCCGAACTGCCCCTCGTGTGCCGCGCCGATGCAGTTGCACCGCTTCAAGCGCCAGCTGCACGGCGAGGTCGTCCTCGACATCTGTTTTGCCTGCCAGGGTATCTGGTTCGATGAGTTCGAGAGCGCCCAGCTCGCACCGGCCAGCATCCTCGAACTGTTCCGCCTGCTCCACGAACACCACGCCGATCAGCACCAGCCCTGGCGCGACGCCCTGCACTGCCCGCATTGCCGCGAGCGGCTGATCCAGGGACTGGACCGCACGCGCAACGGCCATTTCGCCTACCACCGCTGCCCGCAGCGGCACGGCCGCTTCAACGCCTTCTCCGCCTTCATGTGCGAAAAGGGTTTCGTGCGCCAGCTGAACGGTGCCGAAATCGCTGAACTCGCCGCCAAGGTGCAGACGATTCGCTGCAGCGGCTGCGGCGCACCGGTCGACATCCGGCGCCAGAACGTCTGCGGGCATTGCCGCTCGCCGATCGTCATTCTCGACCCGGAAGCCGTCGACAAGGCACTTGCCGACTTCGGGCAGAAGGCGGCCCGGCAGGAGCATCTCAACCCGCATGCCTTCGCCGATGCGCTGATTGCCAACGAACGGCTGAAATCGAAGGCGGAACGAGAACGCCCCAAGTCGGCGCTGGAAACCGACGTCACCGACCTCGTTCTCGGCGGTGCCGAGGCGCTGTGGAATCTGCTGCGGCGCTGATCGCGCACGATCGCCTTGTCATCGCCGCACAGGCGGCGGAGAATCAGAAAAAAGGGGGCGCGTCGCCACATGCCGAGGCATGTCGCGCTGGCGATGATTTTCTTGCGGCCCCGGGGGATTTCCACCTAGCGAAAGTGCGAGCCGTCAATGAGCGAAGAAAACGCCTTTTTCCGTCCCGTCAAGGATTCCTGCGCCCGCAATCCTGTCACCTGCAGCCCCGACGACCCGCTGATCGCCGCCGTCGGCATCATGCGCGAGCGCAACATTTCCAGCCTGATCGTCGTTGAAGGCGGCACGCCGATCGGCATCTTCACCGACCGCGACCTGCGCAACAAGGTCGTCGCCGCCGGCATCTGCCCCGACCAGATGAAGGTGCGCGATGTGATGAACGCGCCGCTCGCCACGATCGGCGAGGAAGAACTTCTCTATCAGGCGCTCTACCGCATGTCGCGCCGGAAGATTCATCGCCTCGGCGTGCTCGATGCCGCCGGGCGCCTGTCCGGCATCGTCACCGACACCGACATCATTCGCTTGCAAGCCCATTCGCCGCATCAGCTGGTACTCGACATCGAGAAGGCGGCGCACCTCGACGATCTCAAGGTACTGCATGCACGTATCCAGGCACTGGTCACGCATCTCTCCGGCACCGGCATCCCGATCCGCGACCTGGTCCGCCTGATCGCGCACCTCAACGATCAGATCGTGCTGCGCCTGATCGGCCTCCTGCGCGCCGAGTGGTTCGACGACATCGCCGAGGATAGCTTCGCCTTCCTCGTGCTCGGCAGCGAAGGGCGCGGCGAACAGACGCTGGCGACCGACCAGGACAACGCCATCGTCTACGCCGACAATCTCTCACCGGCCCAGATCAAGCGCGTCGAGGAATTCTCGGTGGCGCTGATCGACGGGCTGATCGCCATCGGTGTACCGGCCTGCAAGGGTGGCATCATGGCCAAGAACGCCGAATGGCGGCGCAGCGTCAGCGAGTGGAAAAAGCAGATCGGCAGGTGGATGGCGACTCCGACGCCGGAAAACATCCTCGCCTGCAGCACCTTCATCGACCTGCGCACCGTCTTCGGCGCGCCGCTGTTTGAGGACGAACTGAAGCACCAGATCTACACCCTCTCCGACTCGAACAACCTGTTCCTGCTGCGCATGGTCGAGGGCGGCCTGCGTTTCACGCCGCCGCTCGGCTGGTTCGGCAAGATCAAGGCCGAAAGCAGCGGCGAACACTCGGGCGAACTGGAAATCAAGAAAGCCGGCATCTTCGCGATCACCGATGGCATCAAGGCGCTCGCCGTGCAGGGCAAGATGCTCGGCGGCAGCACCCTGCAGCGTCTGGAGGCACTGCGCGCCGCCGGTGTCATCCGCGAGATCGACGCCGCAGCGCTCGACGAGGGCTTCCGCTTCCTCGTGCTGATGCGCCTGCGCGGCCAGCTGCAGGACATCGCAGAAGGACGCGAGCCGGACAACTACATCCGGCTGGACCGGCTGAACGTGATGGAAAAGGGGCGCCTGAAGATCGCGCTGACCAGCGTCGAGAAATTCCAGGAATTCTTGCGCCACCACTTCGGGCTGCATCTGGTGCGCAACTGAGGGCGCACCAGCGCTCCACCAGTTTACAGGAGCTGCCGAGAAGCCCCCACGCGATCAGCCACGGCCGCCGCGCCAGGGCTTGCGCGCTTCGACGAAGCCACTGAGTGCGGCCGGCAGCAGGTTGTGCAACAGCACGGCCTGGCCGGCCAGCCAGCCGTGCACGATGTCGTCGGTGCGGCGCCGACGCAGTTCGGCAACCAGCCGCTCCGCCACCGTGAGATCGTTCATTGCCCCGAGCAGCGCCTGCATCTCTGCCGCGGCCGCCAGATAGCGGCGGATGGCATGCGTGCCATAGAGCGGCGCCATGAATTCCAGCGCATAGCGCAGCCGCTTGAAGGCGATGCGCAATTGATGGTGCGCCTCCGGATCGCTGCCGATCGCGCTCGACAGCCGCTGCACATCACGGTCGAACCTGCGTAGCCGGCGGCGGGCGAAGGCACTCAGTGTCTGAGGTTCCGCCGCCTTGTCCGATGCTCCTCCTTGCACCGCATCGCCCTCCGCCGCCGAACCCGATTCGGGCAAGGCGTGCAGCGCGGCCGTGAAGCCGAGCAGCAGCCGGGCGAACCAAGGGGCATCGAAGGCTCGCCGGACGTCTGCCTGCGCGTGCTGGCGCCGGCGTTCGGCAAGATGCTGCAGGCGAGTAAGCGGTGGCCGCTCGGGGAAGGCCGCGAGCAGCGGCGGCAAGGTTTCGGTGGCGAATACGTCAAGGTTGCGCGCCTCGCCAAGCGTTGCCGCCAGATCGCGCCAGGCCGGCGCGAAGTGTTCGCGGAAGACAGCGGGGAGCAGCGGACGCCACAGCCGCAGCGCCGAGCGCAGGCGGCGGATCGCCACGCGTGCCTGATGCACGAATTCCGGGTCGAGTCCCGCCCGCGCGCCCGCTTCGTTGCGCTGCAACTGTTCGACGCATTCAAGCGCGATCACCTTGAACGCGGCGAGCGGCGCCATGCCCTTGTCGATGCCTGCCTTGCGTGCCCGCGCCGGTTGCGGGCGCGCCTGCTGGAACACGCGGTAGCCGCGTTCCGCCTTGCTCACCGCCTCCGGGCGCAGGGGCAGATCGGCCTGCAGGGCGAGCGCCAGTTCGAACAGCGCCGAGGCTGGCCCTTCGAGCAATTCGAGTTCAATCTCGCAGAGCGCTTCCTGCGCCTCGCCGCAGCTGACCTTGCCATGATCGAAGGCGAGTTCCACGCGCGTTCCCGGCGCCGGTTCGAGCAGCCACGTATTGCGCACGAAATCAGTGGTGAATGCCGGCTGCAGCACCGGAACAAGACCTTCCAGCCACTTGCGCAACGGTTTGTCGTCTACATGCGAAAAATCGAAGACCCCGGGCAGGCTCGGCGCTTCCCATTCGCTGCGACAGGCCAGCCCGCCCACCGCCGGCTCGGCGCTCTTCACCGTGAGCAGTTGACCCCACGCGGTATGCCGGTGGCGCAACGCGATGCGGCGCTTCTTGAGATCGAGCGCCGGCGTATCGTAGTAAGTGTTGGCGAGGTGCTGGCGTTGCGGACGTTGGCCCGCCAGAAGCGGGTGTTTGCGCAGGCGGGGCGCCGCCGAAAGCGGCAGGGATAGTTTCAGTTCTGTTTCGACGCCCATGGGCGGATGATACCGCGAAGGTGTCGCAAAAGTTATTTCGCGACGCGCAGCGTCTGCAAGGTGGTGAACTCCAGAAGCCCATGCCTGCCGAACTCGACGCCGATGCCGGACTGCTTGATGCCGCCGAAGGGCGCATCCGGCTGCACGGCGCCGTGCTCGTTCACCCACGCGATGCCGCATTCCAGCCGCTGCGCGAGCGCCGCCGCCCGCGCCGGATCCGCCGACCAGACCGACCCGCCGAGCCCCTGCGCATTGGCGTTCGCGCGGGCGATCACCTCGTCGACATCCGCATAGCGGATTACCGGCACGATCGGCCCGAAGGGCTCCGCATCCACCAGCCGGCTGCCATCGGATAGGCCGGTGACGATGGTCGGCTCGAAGAAATAGCCCGGGCCGGGACGACGATGCCCGCCGCAAAGGAACACGCCGCCGTCGCGGCGGGCGCTCTCGGCAAAGGATTCGACGATCGCGAGCTGACGCGCGTTCTGCAGCGGACCCAGCTGCGTCGCCGGATCGGCGCCGTCGCCCACGACCACGCGGCCGGCCAGCGCCGCCAGTTCGGCACACAGCGCATCGTGGATCGATTCATGCACATAGAGCCGCTTGAGGCAGGCGCAGGTCTGGCCGTTGTTGTGAAAGCACGCGGCGAAGAGCTTCGGCGCCACCGCGCGAACATCGACATCGGGCAGAACGATGCCGGCATCGTTGCCACCAAGTTCGAGGGTCAGCCGCTTCAGCGTCGGCGCCGCGCCCTGCATGATGCGCCGGCCGGTTTCGGTGGAACCGGTGAACACCACCTTGGCGACCCCGGCATGCGTTGCCAGCGCCGCGCCGACCTCACCCGTGCCGGTGATCACGTTGAGCACACCGGCAGGCAGGATCGCATTGGCCAGTTCGGCAAAGCGCAAGGTGGCCAGCGGCGTGTATTCGGAAGGTTTGAGCACCACCGTATTGCCCGCGCGCAGCGCCGGAATCACATGCCAGATGGCGATCAGCAGCGGCCAGTTCCACGGCGTGATCGAAGCCACCACGCCGAGCGGCTTGCGATGCACCTCGACGCGCGCCACCGCGTCGTCCTGGATCACCTCGACGGGCAGCGGCAGATCGGCCGTCACGTGCGTCCACGCGATTGCACCAGCGACCTCCATACCGGCGCCAACGCCATCGAGACCGTTCACCGGCTTGCCGCTCTCCTGCATCACCAGTTGCATCAGTTCCGGCATGTGCGCTTCGAGCGCGGCCCCGATCGCATGCAGCAGGCGCTGCCGCTCGGCATCCGGCGTCGCACGCCACGCCGGGAATGCCGCCTGCGCGGCCGCTACGGCGGCATCCACATGCGCCGAGCTTGCGGCCGGCACCTGCGCGAAGACTTCGCCGCTGGCGGGGTTGATCACACCGAGCGTGGCGGCTGAGTCAGCCACGCCAGACGTGGAGACCAGGTTAACCACGCCAAGCGTGGTGTCGGCACCGACCGGGCAACCATTGATGATCATGGGGGTGATGTTCATTGCAGTCTCCTTTGTTCCATTTTCGTTCCGCCTCAGCCGGCGCCCGTCCTTCGTTACGCTGGCGCTGCTGGCCACTCGGGGTGAACGGTGACGTGACAAGGCCCAGTCCAGCCGCATTACCTCCGTCACCCCGGCGAACGCCGGGGTCCAGCAACTGCGTCAATCGCAAAAATCCGCCATTCCGGATGTCGCCGGAATGAGGAAGAAGCCCGACGCTCACTTCACTGCATTCAGCCGCTTCACCCCCGCCACGAAGCGCTGCAGCGTCTGCGACAGCACGCCGCGCGGGATCATGATCTCGATCAGCTGGAACCTGCCGCGGGTAGCCATCGCTTGTGCCAGCGCCGCCTTCAGCTCGGCGCGCGTGCGCACGCGTACCCCGTCGCCGCCCATGCCGGCAGCCATCGAGGCAAAGCCCCAGTCGTCGAGATTGTTGAACCCGGAATCTGGCTGGAAGGTGCGCAGCATCTCCCAGCTGGCGTTGTTGAACAGCAGCACGATCGGGTCCCAGCCGTAACGCCGGCAGTTCCCCAGTTCCCAGCCAGTCATCTGGAAGGCACCGTCGCCCACAAGGATCAGCGGCCGCTGCCCGGTGGCCGCCTGCAGGCCGAGGCCGGCCGGTACACCGAAGCCCATCGTGGCGTAGTAGCCGGGCGCGACGAGCGCCGTCTGCTCGATATCCATCGCCGTAAACAGGCAGTCGCCCATGTCGGCGGCGATCGGCAGCTTGCCGTGCTCGGCCATCAGGTCGTTCACCGCCATCGCAATGTCGTTCGGGTCAATTGTTGCCGCGTCCGCTGCCAGCCCGCGCGGATAAACACTGCGCTGCACGTCGAAGCCGGCTGCCCGTGGCGGCGTGCGCGCCAGCAGCGCCTCGACCAGCGCGGCGAGCGGAATTTCGTGATAAACGTGGTAGCCGAGCCGCACCTCGCCGTCGCAGGCAACGATGCTCTTTCTGAGATCGATCTTCTTGTGCGATACCGCGAAGTTGGTATCGGAGAGGATCACGCCGAGCAGGAAGAGGCCATCCGAATCCTCGACCAGTTGCGTCACCTCCGGCAGCCCGGCCACGCCCATGTAGGTGCCGACCAGCGGCGCATCGGAAGCGGCGAGCAGCCCACGGCCCATAAAGCAGGTGGCCACCGGCAACGCCAGGCGGCGGGCGAGTTCGGCCACCTTGTCTTCCAGCCCGTAGCGGCGCACTTCCACATCGACCATCAACACCGGCCGCACGGCCTCGGCCAGGCGACGCAACACCTCGTCGGCACAGGCGGCCAGCGCCTCCGGATCGACGGCCGGCGCCGCCAGCGGCGGTACCGCGGCACAGGGCATGGCGACCATGTCGCGCGGAATCTCGATATACACGGGCCGCGAATGCTTCAGGCAATTGCCGAGCACGCGTGCAATGTCGGCCGGTGCCCGCGCTGCGTCGTCGAGCCGGACGCGGTCGCAGGTGATCTCCTCAAAAATGCGGAACTGCGAATCGAGTGTCTTCGCCTGATGGTGCAGGAGCAGCCCGGAACTCGATTCGCCTTTGCCCGGCCCACCGGAAAGCACCACCAGCGGCGACTTCTCGGCGTAGGCCGCCGCCACCGCGTTGATCATGTTGAGTGCCCCGGCGCCGTAGGTAACGGCGGCAACGCCGAGCGAGCGCCCCGCGCCCGCCCCGATGCGCGCCGCCGCATCCGCCGCGAAACCCACGCCCGGCTCGTGCGAGAGCGTGTAGAGCGGGAGGATCTTCGATTCCTCGATGATGCGGAAATACGGCAGCGCAAAATCGCCGGGAATGCCGAAGATCTGGCCGGCGCCGTTGGCCTTGAGGGCCTGCAAGAGGGATTCGGTGAGGTTCATGGCACGGCTTTCCGCGAAACGACAATGAACGGATTATTGCGCAGCAGACGCGCACATGGCGTTCGTTATAAACACAATCAGCGGTAATCTATGCACGTTTTGTGCATACGGAGCCCTCCATGAGTGAAATCGGCATCGACCGCTACGACCTGCAACTGCTCTCCGCGCTGCAGCGCGACGGCCACGCCACCAATGCTGAATTGGGAGAAAAGGCCAACCTCTCTGCCTCGCAGATCAGCCGCCGCATCCAGCGGCTGGAGGAAGCCGGCGTCATCTCCGGCTACACCGCCCTGCTCGACCCGCCCGCCCTCGGCCTCGGTGTGACCGCCTACGCACAGGTGATCCTCGAACGGCACGACAAGACCCGCCCCGCCGAATTCGAACGCCAGGTGGCCGCGCTGCCCGAAGTGCTCGAATGCTTCGCCGTCACCGGCGAGGCCGACTACCTGCTGCGCATTGTCGCGCCCGACCTCGCCGCGTTCTCGGACCTGATGATGAAGAAACTGCTCACCCTGCCCGGCGTCGCGCAGGTGAAAACCAACATCGCGCTCTCGAAGGTGAAGGCCACGCACGAACTGCCGCTCGACCATGTGGCACAGCCGCGGCAACAAAGGCCGCGGGTGAGATTTACGGGGTAAACGCACAACGACCGCCGAGTTCCCGAAGCCTCTTGTTATTGCAGAATGACGAAGACACCAAAGCCAGGCGGGTTGCCGATCAGTCCGCTGGCGCGCGCTGCGGCAGGCCATCGCCATCCATGTGCGCCGAAATCACCTCCCAATCGAGCACTCCTTGCCGGCCGACGCGCAGGCGCAGCAGCCAGCCGGTCTTGCCGGCGGCAGTGTCGAAGCCGTCGAAGACGAAGTTGCCCAAGCTGTAGATGATCGGCTTGCCGGCGTAGGTTTCTTCGCCCTGCGTCACGTGCGGATGCGTGCCAACGACGGCATCGGCACCAGCATCGATCATCAGGCGGGCCAGTTGTCGCTGGCGGGAGGAAGGCTGCTCTTCGTTTTCCCAGCCCCAGTGCATGAAGGGAATGACGATATGGGCACCCGCGGCGCGCGCGGCGCGGATGTCGCGCACCACATGGCTGTCTTCGCTCCACGCCACACCCGGCCAGTTCGGGCCGGCTTCGAAGCTGCGCGGCTTGTATTCGTTGTAGCCGAGCAGCGCGATGCGCAGGCCCTTGCGCTCGATCCAGTACGGCGCATGCGCGGCCTTGAGATCGAGGCCGCCGCCGAAGCTGCCTACCCCCGCGATGTCGAGCAGCGCCAGCGTTTCGACGAAGGCCTCCTGCCCGTAGTCGCCGGAATGATTGTTGGCCACCGAGAGCGCATCGAAGCGCCCCTGCAGGTGCTCGATCACGCGCGGGCTGGCGCGAAAAGCATAGATCTTGTTATCCAGCGCCGTGCCGCCGGTGGCGATCGGGCACTCCAGATTGCCGATGCGGACATCGGCCCAGGCAAATTCGTGCGCGAAGGCGGCGAAGGGATCGCGCCCCGCGGCAATCGCGCGGCCGGGGCCGTCGTCGAGCATGATGTCGCCGGCAAAGAGCAGCTTCACCGTGTCCGCCGGCGCTTCGCTTTCCACATCTGCCCGCGCGGCCACGCTGCACAGCATAAAGCACGCGGCTATGGCGAGGAGCGGCAGCCGGCGCGGATACCTCATTCGCTCGCCTCGCACCAGTAGGCGAGCTCGCCGTCGCGCAGCGGCTCGTAGGCGCGCTGGCGGCCGGTGAAGCCGTGGCGCGATTGCGCGGTCGGCGGCCACGCGTATTCGCCCTGATGCACGATGACCGGGCCGCGGTCGAGATCGGCATAGACGTACACCTTGAGTGCGGCGAGCGCCGTGGGCTCCGTTTCGAGCACTGCGCGAAACAGGAACAGCGTGCCCACCGGCACCGCCGGCACGGTGTAGGGCTCGACTGCCGGGCGCACGCGATGCACACTTTCCTCACCGCCATAATCGACATGGCAGCGGGCTTCGCGCGCCGATGCGGCTGGCGCGAACAGGAACAATCCAGCAAGCGTGAGGGCGAGGCAGCAGGCAGGCCAGCGGCGGATTGCGCAAATCGTCATCCAGCCGCCTGCGCCATCGTCATGCCGGCGAGAGCGGCAGATCCATGCCCACCGCCTGCTGCCCGCGCATCACGCGCCGCGCGAGGCAGAGGTCTTCCCAGGCCTTGGCCTTGTCGGGCAGGTTGCGCAGCAGATAGGCCGGGTGGTAGGTGACAATCACCGGCACCACGAGTTCGCCGTCGCGGTATTCAAAGGTCTTGCCGCGGCTCGCGCCGAGTGAGCGCTCTTCGCCGAGCACGGCGTGCATGGCGGCACGGCCGAGCAGCACGATCAGCTTCGGCCGGATCAGCGCAATCTGCCGCTTCAGCCAGGGGCGGCAGGCCGCCATTTCCGCCGCTTCCGGCGTACGGTTGCCGGGCGGGCGGCATTTGACGGCGTTGGCGATATACACGTTGTCGCCGCGCCTGAGATCAATCGCCGCCAGCATCGCATCGAGCAGCTTGCCCGCCTGTCCGACGAAGGGTTCGCCCCGTGCATCCTCTTCCGCGCCCGGGCCTTCGCCGATGAACAGCCAGTCGGCATTTTCGTCGCCGACGCCGGGCACTGCCTGCTTGCGCCCCTGGCACAACGCGCAGGCCGTGCAGCCAAGTATCGCCTCGCGCAGCGCCGGCCAGCCGAGTGCATCGGCGCCCGTTGGGTCCACTGCGTCCACACTGCCCGCAGCGGGCTGCGCCCGGGGCCGTGGCGCGAGTGGCATCGGCGCTGCACTATCCGCTTTGGCAGGCGCATCGGGGGAAACTTCGGCGACGGCTTCACTTGCCCCCGCCGGCTGACGCAGGCGCCATACCGGGCCGAGGCCCATTTCTTCGAGAATCTGCTCACGCGTCAGCGTCATGCACGCACCTCGCGGAGTGAATGCGTGAGCACCTGCGCGTCCTCGCGGCCCTCGACGGCCGGGTAGTAGGCCTTGCGCACGCCAATGCTGACGAAGCCGAAGTGCCGGTAGAGCTGCAACGCGCGCGCGTTGGACGGCCGCACTTCGAGCAGCATCGTGCTGGCGCCGAGCGTCCGTGCAATGGCCATGGCGTGCCGCAGCAGGCGTGCGCCGAAGCCCATGCCCTGCCGCCGCGCATCGACACTGATATTGAGCAGGTGCGCTTCGTCGAGCACCATCATCACGACGGCGTAGCCGACCAATTCGCCGCCGATGCGGCACACCCATGCACTGTAGCCGGCGGCGAGCGAATCGGCGAAATTGCCGCGCGTCCACGGAAAGGGGTAGACGGCGTTCTCGATGGCGAGGACATCGTCGAGATCGCCAGTGTTCATCGGCAACATTTCGATGCGCGGCGACAGTATGGCGCTCGTCGGCACGGCGCTCATTGGCAGCCCCTCCGGCGCGGGGCTGCGGCAGCGGTGGCGCGGCGGCCCTCGGTGCAATCGCGGCAGCGGCTGGTCATGCCCTGCCCCCCTGCGCCACGCGTTCGGCCACGGTCAGCGCCACCTTGTCGCGCACATAGACCGGGGCCGCCAGCGCGGGATCGATGCCCTCGCCACGCTGCAGGCGCGGTGCCGCCAGTCGGGCAAGCATCGCGGCGGTCGGCGCAATTTCCGGCAACAGGCTGCGGCAGGCGCCGCCCATGCGGGCATGCAGCGCCGGATAGGCGGCCAGCGCGTTGCCGGCGGCCACCCAGCCTTCGCCCGGCGGCAGCGGCACGGCCTCCGGCGCATGAACGCCGATTGCGGACACCGCTTCGCCGTCCTCGAAGAGGCCGGCATAGACTTCGTTCATGCGCGCATCGAGGCAGACGGCAACACGCGGCGCGTCCACCGCGGCGGCGATCACATCGAGCGTGCCGATGCCGAGCACCGGACGCTCGTGCGCGACGGCGAGCCCCTGCGCGAGCCCGCAGGCGACGCGCAACCCGGTAAACGAGCCGGGACCGGCGGCATAGGCGATTGCATCGAGTTCGGCGAACGTGGCGCCCGCCTCGGCAAGAAGCGTTGCCGCGAGCGGCAGCAGGGTCGCCGACGAAGGCTGCCCGGCGGGACAGAACGCCTCGCGCACCACACCGTCGCGCCACAGCGCGACCGATCCGGCGTCGGTTGAAGATTCAAGAGCAAGGAAGAGCATGCGGGCATTTTACCCTGCCACCGCCGGCGCATCGCGCCCCCGTTGCAACGGCGGGCTGCGATCAATAGTCGTCCGCGCCGCCCGCGCGCCAGCTGGCAAGCCACTGCGGGATCGCCTCGCCCGGCATGGGCCGCGCGTAGAGGAAGCCCTGCGCTTCGTCGCAGTGGTAGATGTCGAGGAAGCGCGCCACATCGTCGGTTTCGACACCTTCGGCGATCACGCGCAGCTTGAGGCTGCGCGCCATGCTGATGATCGCGCGAACGATCGCGGCATCGTCCGGATCGCTGGCGATATCGCGCACGAAGGACTGGTCGATCTTCAGCTTGTCCACGTCGAAGCGCTTCAGGTAGGCGAGGCTCGAATAGCCGGTACCAAAATCGTCGATCGACAGGCGCACGCCAAGCGCCTTGAAGCGCCGCGCCGCCGCCAGTACGCCCTCGGCGTCGTCGAGCAACAGCGACTCGGTGAGTTCGAGTTCGAGCAGCACCGGGTCGAGCCCGGATTCGGCGAGCGCCTCAGCCACGCAACGTTCGAGATCGCCACGCTGGAACTGAACGGCGGAGAGGTTCACTGCCATCGCCAGTTCAGGCAAGCCGGCCTGCTGCCAGCGGGCGGCCTGCCGGCAGGCCTCGCGCAGCACCCAGTCGCCGATGGGCACGATCAGGCCGCTTTCCTCGGCCACCGGGATGAAGCGCCCCGGCGGCACCAGCTCACCATCGCGGCGCCAGCGCAGCAGCGCCTCGACGCCAGTCACGCGCTGGCTCTTCAGTTCGATCTGCGGCTGATAGTGCAGCTCGAATTCGCCGTTCTCCAGGGCGCGACGCAACGCGGCACGCAACTGCAGCTGTTCCATCGCTTCGGCGTTCATCTCGGCGGTGAAGAAGCGGTAGGTGTTGCGGCCGGCCCCCTTGGCCTGATACATCGCGGTATCAGCGCGCTGCAGGAGGATATCGAAATCGGTGCCGTCGTCCGGCCACAGCGCGATGCCGAGCGAGAGCGTGGCAGCGAGTTCGTGCGCTTCGATGTCGAACGGTTGCGCCAAGGCCTCGACGATCTTGGCGGCGACGCGACCGGCGTCGTCGGGATCGACCACATCGGTCAGCGCGATCAGGAACTCGTCGCCGCCGAGACGGCTGATCGTGTCGGTGTCGCGCACGCAGTCGCGCAGGCGCTTGGCGACATCCTGCAGCAGCCGATCGCCGACCGGGTGCCCCAGCGTGTCGTTGATCGTCTTGAAGTGGTCGAGGTCGACGAAGAGCAGCGCGATCCTGCCGCCCTTGCGCTCGGCCATCGCCGTTGCCAGCGAAAAGCGCTCGCGGAACAGCACGCGGTTGGGCAGGCCGGTCAGCGGATCGTGATGGGCGAGGAATTCAATGCGCCGCTCGTTTTCCTTGCGCTCGGTGATGTCCTGGATGAAGGCGAGGATGTGCGGTTCGTCGTCGAGCTTGAGAATTTCCGCGGAAAGGCTCACGTGGCGGGGATTACCCTGCTTGTCCTGCCACAGCGATTCAAAATCGAGCAGCGTGCCGCTGCGGCCGAGTTCTTCCAGCCAGGCCTTGCGTGTCTGCAGATCCGGCCACAGGCCGATTTCGAGTGAGGTCTTGCCGACCATGTCCGCGGCTTTCCAGCCGAAATACTTCTCGAACTTGTCGTTCACATAGACGAAAACGCCGTCCGACATCCGGGCAATCGAGGCCGCGAACGGGCTGGCGCGAAACGCCGCCTGCAGGCGATGCTCCGACTGGCGCAGCGCCGTGATGTCCTGCATGGCGCCGGTCATCCACAGGGGTCTTCCGTCGTCGTCGTACTTGACGTAGCCGTTGGCGCGACCGAAACGCAGGGCGCCGTCGCTGCGCCGGAAACGAAACTCGACCAGATACGATTCACCGGTCTCCAGCGAATGGGTCACCGCCGCCTGCAGTGCTGCACGATCATCCTCGTGCACATGTTCGGCGAAGAAATCGAAACTGGGCGTGATCTCACCCGGCATGTAGCCGAAGCAGCGGAAGGTTTCGTCGCTCCAGCGCAGGTCGCCGGTCTGCACGTTCCACTCCCAGTGCCCTACCCTTGCCAGCGAGGCTGCTTCCTCAAGACGCCGCCGTGCATCGTCGATCGGCGTGATGTCGTGGAATATCTCGAACTTGCTGATGCTGCCGTCAGGATTGTGGAAGGGCATGTCGAACAGGTCGTAGGTCCGCCCTTTCGGCGAAGTCCACTCCCAATGCACCGATTTGCCGGCAAAGACATCCGGGTTCTTGCACCAGTCGCATTGCTTGCCGCGCCCGTGGAAATAGGCATAGCACTTGCGCCCCTCTACCGGCCCGAAGGCTCTTTCAAGCGCCGGATTGAGGTACTCAATGTCGTGATCCTTGTTTACGATGTAGACGCCATCGGGCATCGCGTCGAGGATGCCGAGCAGGCGCGTCCGATCTTCCGCCAGGCGCTCGGCGAGGTTGCGGATCTGCTTGACCTCGCTGATCTCCGTCCAGGTCAGCACCAGCCCGTCACGCCGCCCGTCAGCGCCGCGAAAAGGTGAAATCCGCTCCAGGAACCAATGCGCCGTATCGATCTGCAGTTCGCGCTCGATCCGTTCGCCGCTCGCTTCGACCTGCCTCAATGCCGCGACGAACCCGGCCTGATCGCCGGCGTGATAGACGAGATCGGTGATCGGCCGCCCGATATCCTGCACGCGCAGCGAGAGAAAGCGCTCGACGCCCGGGCTGAAGCGCCGCAGACAGAGCGCGGCATCGACAAACACCGTGCCGATTTCAGCGCTCGCCAGCAGATGATCGTAGTCGCGCGCCAAGGCGGTGAGCGCCGTATTCTTCTCTTCGAGCTGCCGGTTGAGGCCGTATAAGTCCTCGTTCGCCGATTTCAGCTCTTCGTTGGTGCTTTGCAGTTCCTCGTTCGAGGCTGTCAGCTCCTCGTTGGCGAGATCGACGCGCTCATGACTGAACTGCAGTTCAATCAGCATTTCCTGCAGCCGCTCGCGCGTCGCCTGAAGTTCGGCGCGCAGCGTGGCCTCGCCGCCGATGGGCGGGTGCGGTTCTGTGCCGGCGCGTGGCGACTGCGCAGCGCGTGCTGAGATGGCCTGCACGGCAGCACCAGCCGGATCGATGGCCCGCTCCAGCAGCACCGCCACCTTGCGGTAGAGTTTGTGCGAACAATCGACGACGGAAAAGGCGCGTCCCTCCAGATCGCCGGCGGTTTCACTCGCCCCGAGCAGGAGCAAGCCCTGCGGATTGAGCGCGAAGTGCAGGTTGGCCAGCACGCGCAGTTGCGCCGCCGGCTGCAGATAAATCAGCAGATTGCGGCAGACAACAAGGTCGATGCGCGTGAATGGCGGGTCGCTGAGCAGGTTGTGGCGCGCGAAGACGACATGCCGGCGCAGGCTGGCATCCACCTGCCATTCGTCGCCGCTGCGCTGGAAGTAGCGGCGCAGCAACGCCTCCGGCACCTTGCTCACCGCCTCCGCGGGATAGATGCCGCGCGAGGCCTCGCCGAGCACTTCGCCGTGCAGGTCGGTGGCGAACACCTTGACATTGCCATCGAAGCCCATGCGGCCAGCGCACTCCAGTGCCAGCAGGGCCAGCGAGTAGGCTTCCTCGCCGCTCGCACAGCCGGCCGACCAGATGCGCAGATCGTCCGCCGCATCGCGGCCGCGCAGGAGATCGGGGAGGATTTCCTCGGCCAGCTGGTGAAAGACCTCGGCATCGCGAAAAAACTCGGTGACGTTGATCAGGAGATCGCGGCCGAGGGCCGTACATTCCGACTCGCCGCGCGTATCGTCGGCGAGCAGTGCGATGTAATCGGCCGTATCGGCAAACCCGTGGACGGCCATGCGCTTTTGCAGACGCCGCGCCAGCGTGGTCGATTTGTAACCCGAGAAATCGATGCCGGAACGGCGACGCAGCAGATCGATCATCGCCGGCAGCGCAGCGGCAACGCCGGCGTCGGCAAGCTCGTCGCACCACTGCTCGACTTCATCCCTGTGATCTGCCGGCTCTCCCATGCGCCGATTATCAACCCGGAATAGACCTCCCGCAAGTTACGCCAGAAGCCCCTGCAGCTTTGCGAATCGCCCGCCAAGCGGCGCCGATGACGGCACTCCCCACCAGTCCTCCAGGACGCTTGCGTAGAGACTGCGGAAATCGACGGCGAACGGCAGGTTGCCGTTTCCGTCGAGGCGATCGAGTTGCGGCGCCGCGCCATGAAGGCCGCCGCGCACGCGCCCTCCGAGTACGAAGTGCGGCGCCGCGGTACCGTGGTCGGTACCGAGGGAGGCGTTCTCCTGCGGCCGACGGCCGAACTCGGCATAGGTCATCACCAGCGTATCCTGCCAGCGGCCGATTTCCTGCAACGCCGCGCGCAACGCCACGATGCCTTCGGCGAGTTGCCGGAGCAGGCCGGCGTGGGTCCCCGGCTGGTTCTGATGCGTATCGAAGCCGCCCAGCGTCAGGCGTAATACGGCGATGCCGCTGCCCGAAGCGATGGCCTGGCAACCCGTCTTCACCGCATCGCCGAACGGCCCGCCCGGAAAGGCCGTGCGGAAGACGTGCGTACTTCCGATGCGCGCTGCCGCGGTGGCAACGTCATGCTCGACCTTGAGCAGATGGCGCAGCGCGCCGTTGCGTCCTGCCGCGTCGCGCGCGGCAGCGAACCTTGCCTGGCGCTGGAACTGATCGGCACCGGCGATCGCCACGGCACGCGCCCCCGTTCCGGCGAGGGGGCCGAGATCGCTGGCACCGACAACGATGCCGTCGGCCGCATAGCTCGCCGGCGCCGGATGCGCCGCAAAGACGCGCGCCAGCCAGCCGTCGCTCAGATACTGGTCGCTCGCCGCCGCGGTATCCCAGATTTCGATCGAGCGAAAATGCGAGAGATTCGGCTGCGGATAACCGACCGACTGCACGATCGCCAGCTCACCGGCCTGCCAGAGCGGCTGCAGGGTTTGCAGCGCCGGATGCGCACCAGTGCGCTCATCGAGTTGCAGAACCTCTTCGCGCTTCAACGCGAGCCGCGGCCGCAGGCGCGCATAGGCCGGCGCCGCAAAGGGCACGATGGTATTGAGCCCGTCGTTGCCCCCCTTGAGTTCGATGAGCACGAGCAGGCGGCCATAGTCGGCCGTCGCGTTTCCGGCCGCCAGCGCGATGCGCGGGACCAGCATGGGCACACCGCACGCGGCGATGGCCTGCAGCAGCTTGCGTCGATTCATGACAGCGCCCTCATTTGAGTTGGTAGGCCGGGTCCAGCGCAAGCGTGCGCACCAGCGCCAGTCCCTGAAGATCGGCTGCCGGTGGCACGACGGGAACGACCGGCAACAGGGCGCGCGCGACAGCCGCGTGGTCGGGAAATCCGGCGAGCCAGGCAGCGCTGTCGAAGCGGATGTCGGATAGCGCCTGCGCCATGCGCAGGCGCGCATCGCCCTCAAGCCGCCCGGCGCCCTTGCCGAACTCCTCGCGCAGATCGCGCACCCGCTGTCGCTGCTGCCGGCTACCCTGCTCGTAGTCCATCTCGACACCGTCGGCGCGCGCCATCGGCGCAACCAGGCGTTCATTGCGCAGCAGTCGCTCGATGAAGGCCTTGCGCGCGAGCAGCGTCGAGGCGTTGATCCACGCGTCGCCCCCCGGCCAGCCCTTGACGTTCGGTGGCGCGAAGAGATCCTGGCCGAGGTTGCGCACCGTAAAGGCGAGCGGCAGCGCATCGGGAACACGGATATCGAGAGTGCGGGCGCTGCCGACCACCAAGTCGACCGGCGACTTGACCAGCACGCCACGGTTTTCCGGCGCCCAGAATGCGCGTGTCGACAGGAGCACGGCCAACGCGGCGCGAATGTCGTAGCCGGTTTCGCGCAGACGCACGGCGACATGCGCGAGTTCCTTCGGCTCAGGCTGTGGCGATACGAACTCGCGCCACAGCTTGCCGGCGATAAATTCGGCACAGGCCGGCTGGGCGAGCAGGATGTCGAGCACGGCGTCGCCGTCGAAACGCCCCTGCCGGCCCAGTACGCTTTTTTCGCCATCGTCATGCGCCTGCGGCCGCCAGAGGTAGGTGCCTGTCTCGCGATCAACGCTCCACCCGGTGAAGGCGCGCGCGGCTTCCTTGATGTCCCGCTCGGCGTAATGCCCTTCCCCGAGCGTGAATAGCTCCATCACCTCGCGCGCGAAGTTCTCGTTCGGCTGCCCGCGCCGGCTGGTCGCGCCGTCGAGATAGACAAGCATCGCCGGATCCCTGGCCACGGCGTGCAGCAAAACACCGAAGTTACCCAGCGCATGCCGGCGCAGCAGGAGATTTTGATCAAGCATCAGCCGGGCCGGCTTGACCTTCTGCTGGCTGGAAACGAAGTGGTTGTGCCAGAAAAGCGTCATCCGTTCGCTCAGCGGCGACGGGGTCTGCAGCATTTCCTGCAGCCACCAGGCACGGATCTCGGCCCCCTTCTGGAACTCAGCGCGCAGCGCGGCCTTCTTTTCTTCCTCGCCGAGCTGACGGGCACGATGCAGCGGTTCGAAGGCCACCTCCGGCGGCGTGACTTGCGGCCGGCCGCTGAAGCCGGCGAGCCGCTGCCGCACGCCCTCCTCGCGCGACAGCCTGGCATAGGCCGCCACCTCGGCCGGAGTGGCGCCGAAGCCGGTGCGATTGAGCAAATGGCGGGCGTCGGCTTCGCCCATGCTCGCGCCCGCCGCTACCGCGAGCGGAGGCGTTGCGAACAGTATGGAGGCGGCGAGAAGGATTGCCGCCAACAGGGTTTTCATGTCGTACCTCCCCGATCCACAAGCGCGGATCGAAAACGTAAACAGGTCGCGGCGCGGCCGGTTCAGCGCCGGTCGCGGCGCTGCGGGCGCAGGTCGCGGTTGGCGTCGTGCAGGTCGCGGCGCAACTGACGGCGCTCGTCCGGCGTCATGCGCTGCGGACGCTCGCGCTCGGCGCGCTCGAAATCACGCTGCGGCGCCTGATACTGTCGTTCGCGCTGCCCCTGCTGCTGGCGTTGCTGCGCCCAGCCGCCAGGAAATGCCTGGGCCGGAACGGAAACACCAAGGAAAGCCGCCAGCAGTGCAGCCAGCGCGAACGGACGGATCATTTCTGCACGGCCTCCGCCACGGCGAGCGCAGCCGAACGCAGCGATTGCTTCAGCTCGTTCTTCGATTCACCCGTCGTTGCTAGCATGACCGCCGCTCCAATCAACATGCTGAGAAATAGTTTGCCCATGATGTCGCCTCCTGCGAATGAGGGGGAAGGCACGCGGGAACTTCCCACTCAGACACTTCCGCCACGCTTCGCATCCTGCCGGCGACATGTAAGCGGAGTTTGTTGACGACGGGGCGAATTGTAAAGCTTTGTATCCATCGTGCAGCGCAACGATGCCGAGCGCGCGAACTTGGGCTAGCATTCGCGGCATGGGACAGAAAAAGATACTCGTCGTCGACGACGACCTCCGCCTGCGCGAACTGCTGATCCGCTATCTGGGCGAACAGGGCTTTGCCGTAAAGGGTGCCGAGAACGGCGCCGCAATGGACAAGGCCCTCGCCCGCGAGGCCTACGACCTGATCGTGCTCGACCTGATGATGCCGGGCGAGGACGGCCTGTCGATCTGCCGCCGCCTGCGGGCGGCCGAACCGGGCCAGGCGATCATCATGCTGACCGCCAAGGGCGACGAGATCGACCGCATCGTCGGCCTCGAAATGGGCGCCGACGACTACCTGCCGAAGCCCTTCAATCCACGCGAACTGCTCGCCCGCATCCAGGCCGTGCTGCGCCGCCGGGGCACCAGCGCGCCCGGTGCGCCGGCCACGGAGGAAGGCCTGGTGGCGTTTGCCAACGTCGAGGTCGATCTCGCCGCACGCACGCTCAGGAAGGGCGATGAGCACCTGCCGCTGACCACCGGCGAATTCGCCGTGCTCAAGGTGCTGCTGCAGCACCCGCGCCAGCCGCTTTCGCGCGACCGCCTGATGACGCTGGCGCGCGGCCGCGAACAGGGCCCCTTCGACCGCGCCATCGATGTGCAGGTATCGCGGCTCAGGAAGCTGATCGAACCCGATCCGGCGACGCCGCGCTACCTGCAGACGGTGTGGGGATTCGGCTACGTCTTCGTGCCGGACGGCAAGGAAAAGTGAGGCTGCTGCCGCGGACGCTGCTGGTCCGCACCTTTCTGCTGCTCAGCGTCGTCATCCTCGCCACGCTCGGCATCTGGACCACCCTCTTCGGCCTCGCCGAGCGCGAGCCACGCGCCCGCCACCTCGCCGAACTGACGGCGAGCGCAGTCAACGTCACGCATGCGGCCCTGCTCGCCGCGGCACCGGAAAAACGGCGCTTCCTGCTGCTCGAACTCTCCGAGCGCGAGGGCATCCACCTCACGCCCGCCGAACCCGACGACGGCGTCATCCCGCTGCCGGACGATGCCTTCCACCAGATGTTCCGCCGCGAAGTCGAGCTTCGTCTCGGCAGCGGCACACAGCTGGCCCGCGCCATCAACGGCGAGGAAGGCCTGTGGGCAAGCTTCGCGCTGGAAGGCGATCGGGAAGACATGTACTGGGTGATGCTGCCGGCCGAGCACGCGGACGACAGCTTTCCAATGCACTGGGTCGGCTGGGGCACCGCTTCGCTGGTGCTGACGCTGCTCGCGGCCTGGTGGATCGTTTCACGCGTGACGCGCCCGCTGCGCTCGCTGGCGCGGGCGGCACGACAGGTGGGGCGCGGTCGTCAGCCGCAGCCGGTAACGATAGCCGGCGCCGAGGAGCTGACCCAGCTCGCCACGGCATTCAATCAGATGGCGGAAGACATCGCACGCAACGAACGCGAGCGCGCCGAAGTACTCGCCGGCATCTCGCACGATCTGCGCACCCCGCTCGCCCGGCTGCGGCTGGAAGCGGAGCTGTCGGTCAGCGACGAACAGGCGCGGCAGGCCATCGGTGGCGATATCGAACAAATGGATGCGATCATCGGCCAGTTCCTGGATTACGCACGCGCAGCCGGCGATGAAACGCCCGTGGAAAGCGATGTCGGCCACCTGCTCAACGATGTGGCCGCGCGTTTCGCGCGCAGTGGTGTGCGCCTGCGTATCGAATCCCCGGCGCTGCGCCCAATGCTGCTGCGCCCGCTCGCCGTGGCACGTGCTGTCGGCAACCTGATCGAGAATGCGCGCAAGTATGGCGGCGGCGAGATCACCGTCGTCGCCGGTGAGATGCCCGGCGGCCTCTGCATCGAGGTGATGGATCGCGGCCCCGGCATTCCGGAGGCCGAAGCCGAGCGCCTCAAGCGCCCGTTCACGCGGCTGGAATCAGCGCGCACCGACACCAAGGGAACCGGCCTCGGCCTCGCCATCGTCGAGCGCATCGCGCGACTGCACGGTGGCGAGCTGCAGCTATTCAACCGGGAGGGCGGCGGACTGGTCGCCCGGCTGCAGCTGCAGTGCTGAACCGCGCGGAAGAATCGGAGGCTTCGGATTTGCTGGAGGACGGCGAGCTTGAACGCCGGCGCCCCGACAATTCACGCTGCGGATTTTCCGGTGTACGTCATGCTTCTTGGCCAGGAACCCGGATCAAACGGTGTGGAGCATCGGCCTGATTGCTGCAGTCGCGTTATTGTTGTAACGCGCAATTCTAATGTCATGCGTAATTCGTTGATACTGCGGGTCTGAATTCGGCCAGAAGCGGATGTCGAACTTTTTGTCCTGAAGCTGCTGTTCGCTATCTCGCCACAAATGACAAACGCGATTATCGCGGGCAAAATGTGCATCGAATCCATTCGGTGCCGCGTATGACTGCCAGCTATTCTCGGAAATATCGCTCGATTTTGACCAAAAGACCCTTCGGGTGCGCCATCCAAGGTGAATCCTTGTCCAGTTTATACATCACCGTGCCAGCTTGGCAGGCGCTGATGCCATCCAATTCACGTTAGGGGATTTTGATGCGTCTCGCTCATGTCCTTACGTTGCTGCTCTTCCCTTTTCTCTGTTTCCCAGTCTTTGCAGAAGAAAAGACCTGCAGAGACATTATGGGTGAGAGTCCAACATCAAGTGCTGCGAGGATTTGCGCAGCCAATGATCTGATGAGCCAAGAGTCAGCGCTCAAAGAACTTGAGCTTAAGCTTGAGAATGTCTTGTCTGGAGATACTGGCTTGGGGCTGAAAAAGGAAGCCATTCAACGCGCACAGAATGCTTGGCGAAATTATCGTGCGACAACCTGTTGGCTGGAGGCCGCCGTAGTCGGAGAACCTACAGCGACGCAGACAATGTGTGAGGCTCGTATGACTAGTTGCCGTATTACCAGCCTGACTAAGCTGCTGTCAGCGGTTACTGAGGGAGGCTATTTTTCAGCCAATGAGCCATGCCAATGAAAAAACATCCCCTAACCCGGCGCTCAACCTCGCTCCCTTCGGTCGCTGGACGCTGCGCGATAGATCCGCGCAGCGCCGGTTAGCTCTACGTTAGAACTCACAACCCCATGGATGCGATCGAAAGGAAGGCGACACTTTGACGGCAATTGATCTGATCATTTTGCTGCCGTTGCTTCCGGTGCTGCCCATCCTAGTAACTTGCTGGCTACCGTGGGAAAGTTGGATTCCGTGGGCAAAGCTACCGCTCCGGTTTAGCGGCCCGGCGCTGTTGTATTGCTCATTTGTAGCTTGGCACTTCCACATGGAGTCGTGGGTCGTTGCCGTGCTCGCCGTTGCTGGCGTAACTGGGTGCCTTCTTGTCGCCTGGGGGCTGAATTTCGTCAAGAGGTTCAGGCATGAACGCGAGTTCTAACATTCCAGTCAAATCGCGCCCTGCGGGCGCTTGGACGTGCCGCAAGCGGCACGCCATTTACTTTGCACGTTGGGCGTCATGAGTTTGCGTGTCTCCTCTGTCAGCGGGCATATTTCACTTGCCATTGCATGCATCGCAACCCTCATCCTGCTGAGTGGTTGCAGCACTGCTCAGAAAATGAGCGATGCTCAGCTAGAGTCACTTGGAATACGCTCAGGTGTGAAACATTGGGTTGTAACTGAACAGCTATTCAGGGCAGGCTACGTCTGTTTTGTTACAGGCGCAAAGCGAGAAAACTTTGATTGCACCAAGAGAACGGGAATCTTCCCCACCTGCATATTGCGAGTCAATTTTGTCGTTGACGATCAGAACACAATATCGACACTTCACGTTCCTGACCCATCGTGTTTAGGAATGCCCTAGTCTTCAGTACATTGCTATGACGCCCAACCCATCATTCCACCGGACCTTGCGCATAAAGCCGCGCAAGGCCGGTGAATTCAGACGTTGGGCGTCGCACATCTAACGCCTATGGATCGCAAATCAACTTTGCTGGGTGCATGCCATGCACTCTCCAATGCATCGCGCCTAGTTGAAGATGCCGCAATACTTTATGCAGCAGGCAGAGCCGCTAGCAGCTTTCATCTTGCCGTAATGGCTCGCGAGGAGTTAGGGCGTTTTAATATTTTGGCTAAGGTTGCATACGAACTGGCAGATGGCGCAGCCATCAAGGCAACCGTTATAAAAGAACGTGTCAAACCGCGCTCAAACCCGCACCAAGAGAAACTACAAGCTGGGCAATCAACGTTCATGTTGAAATCGCCGCTACCTGCTGAAACATATTTAGAGCGACAAAAGCGCTTCGCCGAATTGCGAAAGTCTGACTCGAAGGAACTGCACAGCAAGCGACTCGCAGCGCAATACGTTGACCTAAACGATGATGAAACTTGGTCCACCCCAAACGACGTGAAGGACTCTGATGCACTTGAGATTATTTGGATAGTAGGCGGCGAAATTAACGATACAGTGCGATGGGTTGAATCAGATAATGAATGCAAGGCAATCATTGAAAGGGAAAGTATCCTGTTGCCCAAGGCTGATGATGTCTTGGCGCGAGTACTGGTGCTTCCGCGTTCAAGCGTCGACGCCCAACCCTCCGCTCCAAAGGACGCTCCGCGATGATGCTGCGTCGCGCCCCTGAGCTAGCACGTTATGCGCTTTACTGAGACACTCAATCTCGATGACCTGCCCACCTTCACGAAGGCCGAGGTGGCGGCTCATCAACTTGAACGTGCCCTGCGCCTATTCCTCGACGAAAGCGACTACGTTTGCGCAATCACTCTTGCCGGTGCTTGCGAGGAAATTCTTGGAAAGCTCTTGGAAAAATCTGGGAAAGAAAACGCTCTTGGATCATTTGTTAACCTCTGTGTCGCCGTCGGAAGAAGCGTTCATGGCGAGGAATGGTCGCCGAAGGTTTTCGTAACCATGGCTAATGAATTCAGAGACGGTTTGAAGCATTACACGGATGGCCAACCCATTTCCGTACCAAGAGAGGCGGCGGTGGAAATTCTAGACCGCGCGCTTGAAAACTACTGGCAACTTACGGCACAGGAAACGCCCCTCATGCGCCGCTTCAGAGAAGAAGTGCATGGATGCTAAAGCGCATAACCCGGCAGTCGAGCAGACCTGCGCGAAAAGCCGCGCAGGCCGCTCACTTCCACTACAAGGGCCGTCTGACCGGACACATAAGACCTGTCCATCTTGCTTGCTGAAATCGACCCTTGGCCGGCGAGGCGCAGGATCAGTGCCCGTACACCGGAAAATCCGAAGCCCCAAAAAACGTTCAAGCGTTGACGGCTGCGTGCAGGGGCCAGCGGGCCACAGTCTCGTAGGCGGCACCGCGATCGGAGCGCCACGAGCGGACCAGCGCGATTTCCTCGGCTTCCCACTCCTGGGCCGGCAGCGGCGGCAGCTTGCCGGGATGCAGCAGCTTCCTGAGCATGGTCACGTGCGGCACGAAGGCGCGGGTTTCGGCGAGGAAACCGGCTTCCTTGAGGGTTTCCTGCAGAGAATCGGCGAGCGCCACAAGCGCCGGCGCCGGTGCCGTGGAGCCGGCGAAGAGAATGTGGTTGTGCGCCCAGAAGCCGAGGCGATCGAGCCGCACCGGCACCCGCGGCAGACTGAGCCCGTCGGCCAGTTCGGTGAGTGCGGGCAGGCGTTTTTCGGCAATGTCGCCGAGGAAGGCCAGCGTGAGGTGCAGCGTGTCCTCGCGCATCAGCCGGCCACCGCTGCGGCCGACCATGGCGCCAGCCATCGCGTGCAGGACGCCGGAACACGCCGGCGGCAGCCACAGGGCGAAGAACAGGCGGCCAGCCGAGGGGGCTGCGTACGTGGGTTCAGCCGCCATGGGAAATCAGCACCACGGCTTCCGCCACGATGCCCTCGCCGCGCCCGGCATAACCGAGGTGCTCGCTGGTCTTGGCCTTGACGTTTACATCGCCGCCGGCCACCAGCAGATCGGCCGCAATGTTCTCGACCATTGCGGGAATGTGCGGCGCCATCTTTGGCGCCTGAGCGATGATCGTCGAATCGACATTGACCACGCGCCAGCCGGCCTGCGCCAGCAGGCCGACGGTGGCCCGCAGCAGCACGCGGCTGTCGGCGCCGCGCCAGCGCTCGTCGGTATCGGGAAAGTGGCGGCCGATGTCGCCGAGGGCGGCGGCGCCGAGCAGCGCATCGGTGATGGCATGCAGCAGCACGTCGGCATCCGAATGCCCGAGCAGGCCCGCGTCGTGCGGAATCTCGACGCCGCCGATGATCAGCTTGCGCCCCGGCACCAGTGCATGCACGTCGAAGCCCTGACCGATGCGAATCATTTCCCCCTCCTCGCCAGCATGATCATCTCGGCCAATGGCAGATCGGCCGGGTACGTTATCTTGAGGTTCGTTGCGTCGCCGCGAATCAGCCGCGGACGCAAGCCAAGCGCCTCGATCGCTCCTGCTTCGTCGGTCACTGCCGTGCCGGCTTCCAGCGCGGCGAGCAGCGTCGCATGGCGGAACATCTGCGGCGTTTGCGCCTGCCAGAGTCCTTCGCGCGGCACCGTTTGCTCGGCGCGTCCCTCAGTATCCTCCCGTTTCAGCGTATCCGCTACCGGCACGGCGAGCAGGCCACCGACAGGGTCATCGGCGAGGCCGTCGATGAGCGCGGCGAGCATCGCCGGCGCAAGGCAGGGGCGCGCGGCATCATGGACCAGCACCCAGTCGTCGGGCGCGGCCGCCGTTTCCAGCGCCCGCAATCCGGCGAGCACGCTTTCCGCCCGCGTCGCGCCGCCAACGCAGACGACTTCGAGGCGCGGGCCGAGCGACAGCCAGTCGTGTTGCGACCAGTGGGCGTCGTCAGGCGCCAGCACGACGACGACACGATCGACGCGCGTGTCTTCCAGCAGCGCACGCAGCGTGTGGAAGATCAGTGGGCGGCCGGCCAGCGGCAGGTATTGCTTTGGTACGGCGGCGCCGAAACGGGCACCGCTGCCGGCGGCGGGAACGATTGCGAAATGGCGGGGCATGGCGTAATTTCCAGAGAGAAGGGATTGTAACCGTTCAAGCCCGGTTGCAACGGCGCAAGCGACGCGGTCATCAATTCGTCCATTCAAGCATCCAACTCACGTCATCCACGATGAACAACGGCACCCTGCTCTCCGATCTCGGTCTCGAATTCATTCAGGCCTTCCTGCTCTCGCTCGGCATCGGACTGCTGATGGGGCTGGAGCGCGAGCGCAATCCGGCATCGCGCGCCGGGCTGCGCACCTTCGGCCTGGTCGCGCTGCTCGGTACCGTCTGCGCCGTGCTCGCGGTACGCACCGAGTCGCCCTGGCTGCTGGCGGCGGGGCTTGCAATTGTCGGCGGCATGATGATCGCCGCTTACCAGCGCCAGCCGGATGCCAACGATCCCGGTACCACGTCCGTCGTCGCGCTGATGCTGGCCTTCTGCTACGGCGCGATGATCTGGTACGGCTACCGCAGCATCGCGGTGATGCTGGCGATCGTCACCACGGTGCTCCTCTATTTCAAGGCGGAGCTGCAGAACGTGTCGAAGCAGCTGACGCGGCGCGACATCACCTCGGTGCTGCAGTTCTGCGTACTGTCGCTGATCATCCTGCCGATCCTGCCGGATCGCAATTTCGGCCCCTACGACACACTCAATCCTTACCAGATCTGGTGGATGGTGGTTCTGATCTCCGGCGTCTGCCTCACCGGCTACGCGGCCCTGCGCATCGTCGGCCAGCGTCACGGCGGCCTGCTGCTCGGTGTTCTTGGCGGACTGGCGTCGAGTACCGCAACGACGCTGGTGTACTCACGCCACGCCGCCGAAGACGCCAGCCTGCGCCCGCTCAGCCTGGTGGTCATCCTCACCGCCAATCTGGTCGTGCTGATCCGTCTCGCGGTCGTCGGCGCCATCGTGCAGCCCGGTATCCTGCCAACGCTGCTGCCGGTGCTTGGCGCCGGCCTGCTCGTCGGGATTGCCTTCGTCGGCGTCGCCTGGCGGAAGCTGGGTGGCGACAGCGATCTGCCGCAACTCGAACTGCGCAATCCAACCGAGATCGGCGCAGCGCTCACCTTCGGTGCCGTGTACGCGCTCGTGCTGCTACTCTCCGCCGCGCTCTCCGACAAAGCGGGCAGCCTCGGGCTCTACGTCGTGGCACTGGTTTCCGGGCTCACCGATGTCGATGCGATCACGCTCTCCAGCCTGCGCCTGTTCGGGCAGGAAAAACTGCTCGCTGACGCGGCCACCACGGCAATCCTGCTCGCACTGCTCTCGAATCTTGTCTTCAAATTCGGCATCGTCGTCAGTGTCGCCGGGCGCAGCCTGGCCACGCGCGTGCTGGGCGGCTTTGCCGCCGTCGCCTGCGGCTGCCTCGGTGGCTGGCTCGTCGCCACCGGATGAAACCGTTTGTGCCGCCGCCTTGAACTCGCGTCCAGCGGACGCATATAGTGAATGAGGGAGGTAGTGCGATGAATGCTCTTGTTCGAGCGCCGGCCGTCGCGGGCGCGTTCTACCCGGCAAATCCGGCGGTACTCGCTGAAACAGTCGCCTCGCTGCTCAGTGCGGCAGGCCGCAGCGATGATGTGACGGTGCCCAAGGCGATCGTCGTTCCGCATGCGGGCTACGTTTATTCCGGTGCGGTCGCGGCCAGTGTTTATGCCAGCCTCGCTCCTGCCGCCGCTAACATCCGCCGCATCGTGCTGCTCGGGCCGACGCATCGCGTCGGCATCCGCGGTATGGCGCTGCCGGCGGCAACGCACTTTGCGACACCGCTAGGCACGGTGGAGATCGACCGGGAGGCCTGTGCCCTGATCGCGGATCTGCCGCAGGTTCAGGTAACCGACCTGCCCCATGCGCAGGAACACTCGCTGGAAGTCCAACTACCCTTCCTACAGACGCTGCTGCCTCGGTTCCGGCTGCTGCCGCTGGCCGTCGGCAGCGCCTCGGCGGAAGCGGTGGCCGAAGTGCTGGAGCGCCTCTGGGGCGGTAACGAGACGCGCATCGTGATCAGTTCCGATCTCTCGCATTTTCTCCCCTACGCGATGGCCCGGGAAATCGACGGTGCAACCGCCGCCCGGGTGCTCGCCTTCGACCCGGCGATTTCGCACGAGGAAGCCTGTGGTGCGACACCACTGAACGGCATGTTGCTCGCCGCGCGTCGCCACGGACTCGAAGGCAAGCTGATCGACCTGTGCAATTCCGGCGACACAGCCGGGGATCGCCACCGGGTCGTCGGCTATGGCGGTTTCGCTTTTTATGATGCACAACACTGAACGGGCGGGGAGGAACGATGAGTGACGCAACGCTCGGCAGCCAGTTGCTGGCCATCGCCCGCCACGCGATCGGCGAGGCGCTCGGACTCGACCACCGCGCACCGGATACGACTGGCGAGGCCTTGCACAGGCCCGGCGCCACCTTCGTGACGCTGACGCAGGCCGGCCGCCTGCGCGGCTGCATCGGCAGTCTGGAAGCCTGGCGCCCACTGCTCGACGACGTTCGCGCCAATGCCTGCGCCGCTGCTCTTCGTGATCCGCGCTTTCCGCCGCTGTCGGCAGACGAGCTTTCCCGCACCCGAGTCGAGGTATCGCTGCTGACGCCGGCAACGCCGCTCAACTTCGCGACGGAGGCCGACGCGCTCGCCGCATTGCGACCCGGCGTCGACGGCGTGATCCTCACCTGCGACGGAAGCCGGGCAACCTTTCTGCCGCAGGTGTGGGAGCAGCTTCCCGAACCACGCCAGTTCGTCGCGCATCTCAAGCAGAAGGCCGGACTGCCGGCGGACTACTGGAGTCCGCGAATGGCGCTCGCGGTCTATCAGGTCGACAAATGGAAGGAAGCGCCATGAAGACGCCGGAGAGCCGTCATCCCTGCCAGTGGTGGCACCCCCTCGACGACGGACGCATCCAGTGCGACCTCTGCCCGCGCGATTGCCGGTTGCACGAGGGGCAGCGCGGTGCCTGCTTCGTGCGCATGAACGAAGGTGGCGCGATGCAGCTCACCACGTGGGGTCGCTCCTCCGGATTTTGCATCGACCCGATCGAGAAGAAGCCGCTCAATCACTTCTATCCCGGCAGCGCCATCCTGTCCTTCGGCACGGCGGGCTGCAACCTTGCCTGCAAGTTCTGCCAGAACTGGGACATTTCGAAATCGCGCGATATGGACCGGCTGATGGACAGCGCGACGCCGGAAACGATCGCTGCCGCCGCGCAGCGCTACGGTGCGCGATCGGTGGCCTACACCTACAACGATCCGGTGATCTTTGCCGAATACGCAATCGACACGGCGGCGGCCTGCCGCGCGGCCGGCATATTGAATGTGGCGGTCACCGCAGGCTACATCCACGAAGCGCCGCGCAAGACGTTCTTTTCGATGATGGATGCGGCCAACGTGGACCTGAAGGCATTCACCGACGATTTCTACTTCCGCCAGTGCGGCGCCCACCTGCAGCCGATCCTCGACACGCTGGCGTGGATACATCACGAAAGCGACTGCTGGCTGGAGATCACCACCCTGCTGATTCCCGGCCTCAACGACAGCGACGAGGAACTGCGCCAGCTGGCCGGCTGGATCTTCCGCGAACTGGGGCCGCGGGTGCCGCTCCACCTCACCGCCTTCCATCCTGACTGGAAGCTCGATGACATCGCGCCGACGCCACCGGCGACGCTGACCCGTGCGCGCCGGATCGCGCTCGATCAGGGCCTGCAGCATGTCTATACCGGCAACGTGCACGATCCGGAAGGCGGAACCACGCGCTGCACGGGTTGCGGCAAGGCATTGATAGTGCGCGACTGGTACGAAATCCGCGGTTACGAAGTGACCGAATCGGGCTGCTGCCCCGGCTGCGGAACGGCGCTGGCCGGCCACTTCGGCGGCTGGCGCCCGGCCTTCGGCGCGCAACGCATTCCGGTCAGGCTGGGGTTGGCATGAACCGGCAGCGAAACGTCCCTTCCCCCGGGAAGGGTGCTGGGGAAAAGGTGCGCCAGTGACCATCCCGCTGCAGCACATCGCCCTTCAGGTACCGCTGACATCCTCCGGCAGTCACGCCGAGGCCTGGCGCCTGCCGCCGCGCGAACAGCAGCAAACGCTGCATGGCGAATTGCTGGTGCCGCCGCTGCCGACCGGATTGACCATCTTCGTTGCCGCAAGCGGCAGCAAGGAGCTTGCCGGGTACGGCGAGATGCGCAGTGCCTTGCATCGCGTTTCGCTGGCGACGCTGGAAATCGACCTGCTGCCGCCTGCCGCGGCGCATTACCCCGACGCGGGAACGCATCTGCCGCTACTGACCGAGCATCTGCTGGCGGTCATCGCCCAGCTGGGGCGGATGATGGATGGCGAGGTGATTCCCGTGCTGCCGATTGCCCTGGTCGCGGCGGGTGATACGACGCCGGTGGCGGTTCGCACCGCGGCGATCCGCGATCAGGTGATACACGCCCTCGTCTGCCAGGGCGGACTCGTCGATCTTGCAGGCCTGCAGTATCTGCGCACCCTGCGCGCGCCGCTGCTGATGCTGCTGGCGGCAGACGATGTCGCTGCAGCGGAAAACCTGCGCCGTGCCCGCGCCCATATCGCCGTCAGTGTCGAAAGCGAGCCACAGGCACCGCCCGAGCAGGCGAGCGTGGCAATGGAACGCGTTGCACACTGGATTGCCCGGCGGATGGGCGGCAACACCAGCGTCAAGCTGACTGACTGAGGCCGTCGACAACGCGTGCCAGCGATGGCAACAGTTGCTCGATCGCATCGGCGACCGCAGCACTGTCGCCGCGCTGCTCCGCGCATTCGCGCGCAGCGTTTTCGAGTCGCATGGCCGCCTGCTGCAGTTCGCACGCGGCAAGCCCGCCGGCCGCGCCCTTCAGGGTATGGGCGAAGCGATACAGTTCGGCATAATCGGTGGCGGCCTGCAGTGCGCGGATTCGCGTTGCACCATCGGCGTACTGCGTGTTGAAGATTCCGAGCAAACGCTGCGCACTGCTGATGCGACCGCGCATGCGCTGCAACAGGAGGACGGTGTCGATGCCCGGCAGTTCTGGCAGGCTGGAGGCGCTATCCGCGGCGGGCACGGGCTGCCCCTGATCCCCCCCCGGGGTCGATGGCGGCGACACCGGAGTTGCCGGTAGCGGGGCCAACTGCCTCTGCACATGCTTGCGTACGAGCCGGTACAGATCGGCAGACTCGAAGGGCTTGGTGAGCACGTCGTTCATGCCCGCCGCCAGGCAGCGCTGCCGGTCTTCGAGCCCCGCGTTGGCGGTCAATGCAACGACCGGAAGCGGGTGCCAGCGCGGCTCCTCGCGAATCCGTCGCGTCGCTTCGAGGCCGTCCATGCCCGGCATCATCATGTCCATCAGGACGAGATCGTAGTCGCGCAGACGCAGGCGCTGCAACGCCTCCTCGCCGTTCTCGACGATATCGACGGCGATACCGACTTCGCCGAGCAGTTCGAGCACCATCTCCTGATTGAACCGATTGTCCTCGGCAAGAAGGACGCTGGTGCCGGCAGGAAACAGGGGAATATCGCCAGCCGGCATGGCCTGCGACAGCGCCGACAGGCGCTCCGTCCATGTCCTGTCGGCAATGCGCATCGGCACCGTGCAATGGAAGGTGCTGCCTTGACCGAAGGTACTTTCCACCGAGATCCGCCCGCCCATCATGCCGACCAGCTGACGCGAGATCGCCAACCCGAGGCCGGTGCCGCCATACTTGCGCGCCGTGGAGGCATCGGCCTGCGTGAACGGCTGGAAAAGCTTCGCCTGCTGGGCATCGGTGAGCCCAATTCCACTGTCGATGACCCGGAAGTGGAGCAATACCAAGGGCGGATCATCCGTTGCGCCCGCATCGAGGCGCTTGTCCACCTCGCGTCCGCATCGGATTTCAACGCCACCGGTCTTGGTGAACTTGACTGCGTTGCCGGCCAGGTTGGTGAGGATCTGCGTCAGGCGCAGCGGATCGCCGATCAGGTAGTTGGGCACGTCGTCGGCTACCTTGAACGAGAAGCCAAGCCCCTTCTCGATCGCCAGCTGGGAAACGAAGGTGGCGACGCTTTCCATCGTCGTGCGCAGGTTGAAGCCGGTTTCCTCAAGCTGGAGCCGACCGGATTCGATCTTCGAAATATCGAGGATGTCGTTGATGATCCCGAGCAGCAGGCGCGCCGATACGTTGATCTTGCGCACATATTCGAGCTGGTGTGCTGTCAGTCCGCTCTTCATCGCCAGCCCGGACATGCCGATGATTGCGTTCATCGGGGTGCGGATCTCGTGGCTCATCGCGGCCAGGAAGCTGCCCTTTGCCTGGTTGGCGAGATCGGCCTCCTCGCGCGCCTTCTGCAGCTCCGCCGTACGTTCGGAAACCAGCGTCTCGAGGTGGTGTCGATAGCGCAGGACTTCCTCCTGCGCCCGCCGCTGCTCGGTAATGTCGGCGATGATCCAGGTGCGGGTTCCATCCGCGTCAGCCGGATTCACGGCACGGCCGGTGATTGCCGCGGGAAAGAGGCTGCCATCCTTGCGCCGCAGCAACAACTCCTCGGAATAGCTGTTGTCCTGCGCGATCGACAAACGCGCCTGATACCCCACGCGGTCGAAGGTCTCGTCCGAGTCGAACAGTATGCGCGTGGTTTTCCCGGTCAACTCGCCCGCACCATAGCCGAAGATCTGTTCCAGACGCGAATTGCAGGAGACCACGAGGCGCTGGTGCGTGACGAGGATGCCGACCAGCATGTTGTTCAGCATCGCATTCTTTTCGGCGAGCAGCGCCCGCGTCTCGTCCTCCGCAATGCGCCGGCTGACGATCGCATCGCGAAAGCGCAGGATCGCCTCGGAGATGCGACCGATTTCATCTTCCCTGCGCAATCCCGAAAGTGCGATGTTGGTTTCGCCGCGTTCGAGCCGGTCCATTGCGGAGAGGATGTCGCGGAACGGTCGCGAGAGGCGGCGGAACATCAGGAAGATGGCCAGGGCGAGCGCCATCGCAAGCAACGCACTGACAATCAGCGAATTGAAGACCAGTGTGTGCAGTTCCTTGTCCAGCGGGGCGCGTGACAGGGCGAGCGTGACCCGGCCCAGTTCGATGACGCGCTCATTGTCGCGAAAGACGATCCGGCGACTGGCCGTCGCCACCGTCGCAGCGTCATAGCGGGGCGCGCCGGCAGCGGCGATCTCGATGCCTTCGTGATCGACGACGCTGACAGAAACCGTATCGGTATCGGCACCAACGGCAGCGACCGTACTTTCGACGGCAAGTGCATTGAGATCGTACATGGGCCGCACAAGCGCGCCGGAAATCAGCGTCGCGATGCGATTCACCCGCTCCTGCAACGATTCCTCCAGCTGCTTGTGCCGATGGGAGATGAGCGCCCAGGCATACAGACTGATGACGAGCCAGACCGCCAGCACCAGCCCCGCAAAGATGCGGAAACGCAGGCTGCGCAGTAGACTCAGCTCGCGACGACTCATCGTCCGGCACCGTCCGGCACAGGTGATGCATGGCGAAAAACGGCTAACGATGAGGTTCGCGGCGACATGCGGATCAGCACCATCCTGTAGCGCAAGTGGTTTCCAATTGGCATACGATGATGCCAACTCCATCGCCCAAAGTCGAGACATTCCTGACACAGGCGCGGGCCCGCGCGCGAAAGCACGCGCAGGGCAGGCTCCAGCTTCGGGGGAGTCCGGTGGACCCGCTATAATCGCAACCCGACCGCACTGAACCTTTCGATGTACCTGCCCCTTCCCCCGCTTCCCGCCGCCGGCCAGCGTCTGGCGCTGCCGCCGCTCGCCGGTGCCGGCGATGCCCTCGCGCTCGCCACGCTCGCTGCCGGCAAGCGGCCGCACGTCGTCCTGACCGCCGCCCCCGGCGACGCCCAGCGCCTGCTCGAAGAAATACCGTGGTTCGCACCGCAACTGCGCGTGCGCCTGCTGCCCGATTGGGAAACCCTGCCCTACGACAGCTTTTCGCCGCACCACGACCTGATTTCCGAACGGCTGGCGACGCTCCATGCCGTCTCGCGCGGCGACTGCGACATCCTGCTGCTGCCGGCAAGTACCGCGCTCTATCGCATGGCGCCGCCGGCCTGGCTCGCGGCGCGCACCTTTTTCCTGAAGCAGGGCGAAAAACTCGACGCGGAGAAGCTGAAGGCGCAGATGGCCACCGCCGGCTATGCGCACGTGACGCAGGTCGTCTCGCCCGGCGAATACTCGGTGCGCGGCGGCCTGATCGATCTTTTCCCGATGGGCTCGCCGCTCCCCTACCGCCTCGATCTCTTTGGCGACGAGGTGGAAAGCATCAAGACCTTCGACGTCGACAGCCAGCGCACCCTCTACCCGGTGCCGGAGATTCGCCTGCTGCCGGCACGCGAGTTTCCGACGGACGACGCCGGCCGTACGCGCTTCCGTCAACGCTTCCGCGAAGTCTTCGAGGGCGACCCGGCCAAATCCGGCATCTACCGCGACATTTCCGCCGGCACGCCGTCGGCCGGCATCGAATACTGGCTGCCGCTGTTCTTCGAGGAGACGGCGACGCTGTTCGACTACCTGCCGCAAGATGCGGTGCTCTGCCTGCACGGCGACGTGCACGCCGCGATCCGCGCCTTCTGGCAGGACACCGAATCGCGCTACCGCATGCTCGACGGCGACCGCACGCGGCCGCTGCTGCCGCCCGGCGAACTGTTTCTGGCCGAGGAACAGTTCTTCGTTGCCGCCAAACCGCACGGGCGCCTCGACCTGCCCGGTGCCGCCGGCGCTGAAGGCGGCCCGGCGCGACCGCTGCCGCCGATCGCCGTCGACCGCCGCGCCGACGACCCGCTGAAGGCGTTGAAGGCCTTCCTCGACAGTTATCCCGGCCGGGTCTTCCTGTTGGCCGAATCGGCGGGCCGCCGCGAGACGCTGGCCGAATTGCTCGCCGAATACGGCCTGAAGCCCGCGGCCGTCGCCAATCCGCTCGCCTTCCTCGCCGACGGTCCGCCGCTGGGCCTCGGCGTTGCGCCGCTCTTCGCCGGCTTCCTGCTCGACAAGATCGCCTTCGTCACCGAGGCCGAACTGTTCGCCGGCAGCCCGTCGGCACGCGCCCGCCGCTCGGCGCGCGAAGCCCAGCGCAAGGCCTCCTTCGACAACTGGCTGCGCGACCTCACCGAACTCAAGGTCGGCGATCCGGTGGTGCACGAGCAGCACGGCATCGGGCGCTACCAGGGCCTGATCCACATGAACCTCGGCGAGGGCGACACCGAGTTCCTCGAACTGCACTATGCCAACGAGGCCAAGCTCTACGTGCCGGTCTCGCAGCTGCACGTCATCTCGCGCTACTCGGGCAGCGAGCCGGATGCGGCGCCCTTGCATGCGCTCGGCTCGCAGCAATGGGAGAAGGCCAAGCGCAAGGCGGCCCAGCAGGCACGCGACACCGCCGCCGAACTGCTCGCCCTCTACGCCAGCCGCGCCGCGCGGCAGGGCCACGCCTTCGACTTCAAGCCACACGACTACGATGCCTTCGCCGACGGGTTCGGCTTCGAGGAAACGGCCGATCAGGCGAGCGCCATCGCCGCCGTGATCGAGGACATGAAGTCAGGCAAGCCGATGGACCGTCTCGTTTGCGGCGACGTCGGCTTCGGCAAGACCGAGGTGGCGCTGCGCGCCGCTTTCTGCGCGGTGGCCGGCGGCAAGCAGGTGGCCGTGCTGTGCCCCACCACCCTGCTCTGCGAGCAGCATTACCAGACCTTCTGCGACCGCTTTGCCGATTGGCCGGTGCGCATCGCCGAGCTCTCCCGCTTCAAGACGGCGAAGGAAAGCACGCAGGCGATGAAGGAGCTGGCCGAAGGCAAGCTCGACATCATCATCGGCACGCACAAGCTGCTGTCGAAGGAGATGCGCTTCGACCGGCTGGGCCTCGTCATCATCGACGAGGAGCACCGCTTCGGCGTGCGCCAGAAGGAGGCGCTGAAATCGCTGCGCGCCGAGGTCGACGTGCTGACGCTGACCGCGACGCCGATCCCGCGCACGCTGGCGATGTCGCTCGAAGGCCTGCGCGACTTCTCGGTCATCGCCACCGCACCGCAGAAGCGGCTGGCGATCAAGACCTTCGTCACCCGGCTCTCGGACGGCATCATCCGCGAGGCCGTGCTGCGCGAGATGAAGCGCGGCGGCCAGGTGTACTTCCTGCACAACGAGGTCGACACCATCGAGAACATGCGCGAGAAGCTGACCAAGCTGCTGCCGGAAGCGCGCATCGTCGTCGGCCACGGCCAGATGAACGAACGCGAGCTGGAACGCGTGATGCGCGACTTCACGCAGCAGCGCGCCAACCTGCTGCTGTGCACGACGATCATCGAGACCGGCATCGACAATCCGCACGCCAACACCATCCTGATCAACCGCGCCGAGAAGTTCGGGCTGGCGCAATTGCACCAGCTGCGCGGCCGCGTCGGCCGTTCGCACCATCAGGCCTACGCCTATCTGCTCACCAACGACGGCATCGGGGAAAATTCGGGCCTGACCAAGCAGGCGAAGCAGCGGCTGGAGGCGATCCAGCACATGGAGGAACTCGGTTCCGGCTTCTACCTGGCGATGCACGACCTGGAGATCCGCGGTGCCGGCGAGGTGCTCGGCGACAACCAGTCGGGCGAGATGCAGGAAGTCGGCTTCAACCTGTTTACCGAGATGCTCAACCGCGCCGTCGCTTCACTGAAGCAGGGCAAGGAGCCGGATCTGACGCAACCGCTCGGCATCGCCACCGAGATCAACCTGCACACGCCGGCGCTGCTGCCGAACGACTACGCGCCGGATGTGCACGAGCGGCTCTCGCTCTACAAGCGGCTCGCCAACTGCGACAGGACCGAGGACATCGACGACCTGCAGGAAGAGCTGATCGACCGCTTCGGCGAACTGCCGCCGCAGGCCCAGTCGCTGCTCGCGACGCACCGCGTGCGCCTGCTGGTGAAGCCGTACTGCGTCGGCAAGCTCGACGCGACGAGCGAGCAGATCGTCGTCCAGTTCAGCGCCGATTTCGCGAAGCAAGCGCCGATCGAGCCGATCCGCATCATCAACCTGATCCAGAAAAATCGCAGCTACCGGCTCGCCGGGCAGGACAAGCTGCTATTCTCCCGTCATTCACCGACCCTGAACGACAAGGTCGCGGCGATCAAGGAGCTGTTCAAGCAACTCGCCGGCTGAACCCGTCGTTCCCTTCAAGGAGTGAGCCATGGGAAAGACTGCACTGGTGCTGGGCGGCGGCGCCCCGAATGCAACGCTGATGTCCGGGGCACTCTCGGTCTTCGCCGAGGCTGGTGTCCATTTCGACGTGATCTCGACCGCCGGTGCTGGCGCTTTGATCGGCCTGCTCTACCTCGCGCCGGGTCGAGGTCTGACGCCGGCGCAGGCGCTGCGCTCGACGATCGAGATGGGTATCGCCGATGCCATCTACGATCACTACCCGGTCAACTACAAGGTCTTCCAGAAACCAGGCGCCGTCGCGGACGCCTTCCGCGCGCTGGTGGCCGCCAATCCGATGGCGCAGGCACTGGAGCAGCAGTACGGCGATTCGGCGATGGCGAAGCTGTTCGGCGACTGGATGAAGCTGCTCGTTGCCAGCGCCTGCCCGACCGACCTCAGCCCGAAAAGCCTCGGCCTCTGTGCCAGCGTGCCGTTTCTCGAAGAAACCGTCGATTTCGATGCCTTGCGCGCATCACCCACCGGGTTCTACGTAAACGCCTACAACATCACCGAGCGACGCATGCAGAATTTCAGGCGCGAGGTGATCACCGCCGACCACTGCCGCGCCGCGCTGGCCTACCCCTTCCTCTACCCACCCTTCCCGATCCGCGACCCGGATACGGACAAGGAATGCCTCTACTACGAGGGGGCCGCGCACGACTGTCTGAACTACAAGGCGCTCGTGGAACACGAACCGGAGGTGACGCGCATCGTCGTCTTCGACGTGCTCGGCGCCGATGCGCTGATGCGCGCCCCGCGCGACCTTTACGATGCCTGGCTGCTGTCGATCATCGTGCCGACGGTGGCCATCGCACAGGACGATACCAAGCTGTTCAAGGCGCTGTACAACCATGATCCGGAGCGCGAGTTGTTCCAGATGCCCTTCGCGATTCCCGAGGAGCACCTGCCCTATGCGCTGGACTGGTCGCGCTCGAATCTCGAAACCCTGTTCCACATCGGCGAGGAATCGGCACGTGCCTACCTCGCCGGCGAAGGCAGCACCCTACTTGCCTGACGCAGCTCCCGAGACCAGCGGGCAACCGCCATCGGCCTGCGCGCGGAAAGCCCGGTCACCGGGCACGCTGCGCATGATTTCCAGGTAATCCCACGGCTCCCTGACTTCGCCCGGCGCCTTCACGCGGAGCAGGAACACGTCGTGGACCATGCGCCCGTCTTCGCGCAGGCGCGCGTTGCGGACGATGGGATCGCGAATCGGCAGCTCGCGCATCTTGCGCACCACGGTCAGCCCGTGATCGCTGCCGGTCGCCTTCACTGCCTTGAAATAGTGGGTCAGCGAGGAATACACCCCGGCCTGCAGATCACTCGGCATGGCGCCGGTGCGTTCGAAGAAGCGCTTCGACCAGGCGCGCGATTCGGCATCCATGTTCCAGTAGAAGGAATGCGCGAGGTGCAAGCCTTGCGCAAGCTGCGGCCGGATTTCGTGGACATCGTTCAGCGCCGTCGCCACCGCGACGATGACCGTACGTCCCTTGCTCACCGCCAGCAGATCGGCGCTTTCGCGGACGGCACGGATCAGATCCTTCCCGGCATTGACCAGCGCGATGACCTGCGCACCGGCCTGCGAGGCCTCGCGCAGCTCGGAGAACAGGTCCTCGCTGCCCATCGCATGGCGAACACCGCCGATGACATCACCGCCGCTCGCGCGCACGATCTCGCTCAGCGATTTCTCGACGTTGACGCCAAAGGCGTTGTTCACCGTCACGAAGTACCAGCGCCGGTAACCCGCCTGCGTCATTTCACGACCGAGCACGGTATTGAACGCATGACCGTCGTACATCCAGTGGATGCCGGTCGCCGCGCACTTGCCGCCGGTCAGCTCGGTGGTCATCACGCCGTTGTAGAAGACCACCGCGCCCCTGGCACGATTCACTTCCTGCACGGCCAGCGCCACCGGAGAGCCGGCGACATCGGCTATGACATCCACCCCCTGCTCGTAAAGCCAGCCATGGGCGACGCTGGCGGCCCGCTCGGGGCTGTTCTGATGATCCTCGACGAGGAGGCGGATGGGCTTGCCGTCGATTTTGCCGCCGACCTCCTCGATCGCCATGCGGGCGGCCTCGACCGAGCCCTTGCCGGTGATGTGGGCGTAGATCGAATTCAGGTCAACGAGCAGCCCGACGCGGATCTCGTCATCGGACACCGCAGCCGCTGCGCCGAGCGCATTGAGTGAGGCGGCAGCAAGCAGCAGGAACTGTTTCAGGAAGCGACGAGGTATCGGGTTCATGAGCAATCGTCGGGAATATGGCAGAATCAGGGGAAAAATGCGTCGCTGCCATCTTGCGCAGCGTTCGCCCGGCTGGCGCCATGATAACAAGGCGCCCGCCGGCCAGTGCACTCCGGAGGCTTCCTGAACAAGTCCGCATCCACCAGAATCTCCTGGCCACTCGTGTTGACCTACGCCATCGCGGCGATCGGCGGCATCGTCCTCGTCGTCGGTTTCGTCCGTTTCAACGCGCTGCACCAGGAATTCCTCTCCGCCAATTTCGACAGCGTGCATGGGGCGCGAACGCTGCTCAAGTCGCGCCTGCTCATCGAGCAGGCGGCACGCGATCTCGAACAGGCAACGCTTACCGCACAGCAGGCGCCGTTGCTGGTGTCCGCCGAGCGGCGCCTGCGCAATGCGGAACACTACGCCGCCGAGGGCGTGGACAAGGATCCGGACGCGCGCCGCCAGCTGGTGGAGCGAATCAGCAGCGCCCGGGCAGGCCTGCAGCGCCTGCAGCGCGATCCCGGTAGCGTCGAGGACCGGCAGCGCCTGCAAACGACCACCCTCGAACTGCAGCATCTGGCACGTGACGTCGATGCAGCCGAGCTTGACCGCTGGGGCACCCTCTCCGGGCTCAACAAGGAGCTGGAGCAGCGGATGCGGACGATGAACCAGCTGCTGTCGGCGACATTCTTCCTCTTCATCGGCGTGATGGCCGTGCTTGGCTGGGCACTGTTGCGCGCACGACGCGCCGAAGCGGAGCTGCTCACGGCAAAGCAGGAGCTCGAAGCGGTGCAGCAGACCACGCTCGACGCCTCGCCCATCGGCATCGCCTTAATTGACAGTTCGGATCCGGAAAACCGTCGCGTACAGGCGGTCAACCGGCAGATGGCAATGATTTTCGGCTACGAGCCGGAAATGATGCCCGGCCTTAATACCCGGCGGCTCTATTCGGGCAACGATACCTACCAGCGCATTTCACGCGAGGCACCGATCATGCTCGCCAACGGGGAGGTGCTGCGCGAGGAACTGGTGATGCAGCGCCGCAACGGCATGCCTTTCTGGTGCGCGCTGTCGATCAAGGCGATCGACCCGCAGAACATCGATCGCGGTGTCGTCTGGACCTGCGAGGACATCAGCGAGCGCAAGGCGGCGGAAGTCGAGCTGCAGCAGGAGCGGGCGCGCGCCGAAGCTGCGAGCAACGCGAAAAGCGAGTTCCTCGCCAACATGAGCCATGAGCTGCGCACACCATTCACCGGGCTCTTCGGCCTGCTCGACCTGCTCGACCAGAGCCGGCTGGACGAGACGCAGCGCCGTCATCTCGATCTCGCGCGCAGCAGCGCCGAGCACATGCAGACCATCGTGAACGACATCCTCGATTTCTCGAAGATCGAGGCCGGCAAGTTGATCATCGAACGCGTTCCCTTCCGTCTGCGCCAACTGGTTCATGCGACCGCCGATTTCCATGTCGCGACCGCACAGCGCAAGGGTCTCGGTTTCTCGATCGATCTTGTGGAACCATTGGCCGATGCGCTGATTGGCGACCCGGTGCGCATCCGCCAGATCGTCGACAACCTGCTCAGCAACGCGATCAAGTTCACCGAGCGCGGCGAGATCCGTCTGTCCGTGCAGACGCAGCCAAGCAACGACGGCCTGACGACGCTACGCATCACGGTCGAGGATACCGGGATCGGCATTCCCGTCGACGTACAGCTGCGTATCTTCGACAAGTTCACCCAGGCCGATTCCTCCACGACGCGGGTATACGGCGGCACCGGGCTCGGGCTCGCCATCTGCAAGCAACTCGCCACCCTGATGGATGGCCAGATCACGCTGACCAGCAGCGAGGGACGCGGCAGCCGCTTCATGCTGACACTGCGCCTCCCGCTTTCGTCGCTGGCGGCCACGAATGACGCAAACCGCCCTGCCGATGAGCGCATCGACGGAACCGTCATCGTCCTTGCCGACGACAACGCTGTGAACCGCTCCATGCTTGCAGAAACACTGGAATTGTTCGGTGCCGTCGTGTGGCCGGCAGACAGTGGCGCCGAAGCAATTCGCCTGGTCGCGGAACACACCCCCGATCTCGTGCTGATGGATTGCCAGATGCCGGGAATGGACGGTCTTGAGGCAACCCGCCGCATCCGGGCCGCCGAGCCCGCGGGAAGCCACCTCCCGATTATCGCCGTCACCGCCTTCGCCACCAGTACCTATCGCGATCAATGCCTTGCCCCCGGCATGATGGACCGCTTCGTCGCAAAGCCGGTGAACACCCTTGAACTGCTCGCCTGCATCAAGCAGCTTCTCGCTGTCGGACCAACCGCATCCGGAATCACGCAACGGGCCGTCGGCGAGCCTCATGTTTCTGTGCCAGTGCCGGCGCAAGCGGCACATGCCAGGATTCTGCTGGTCGACGACAACCCGCCGATTCTGGAATCGACGCGCGGATTGCTGGTACGTCTGGGCTATGAGGTCGCAACTGCCAGCGACGGATTCGGCGCCCTGAAGCTGCTGGAAGCCACGACAAGCGGAACGCGCGCCGAACTTGCGGATTTCGACCTGGTCCTGATGGATTGCCAGATGCCCGGAATGGACGGCCGCGAAACGGCGCGTCGCTGGCGCGACTACGAACGCGAGCATCATCGCCCGCCGCTCGCAATCATTGCCATCACCGCTGATGACCGTCCGGAAACGCTTGCCAGCGTTCTTGCCGCAGGCATGAACGCCATCCTTGCCAAGCCTTTCAACGAAAACCAGCTGCAAGCACTGCTCGCCGACTGGCTGCACTGAACGCGACGCGGTAAACTTCCCTGTTTTTCCAGCAACGCGGCGCCCTGACCGGGCCGCCCGAAAACCGACACCATGACCACGCTCGACATCGACAACATCAACGTCGCCGCCTTCGACCCCATGCCCTCGCCCGAGGACGTGCATGCGCGGCTGCCGCTTTCCATGAACGCGGCGCGCACCGTGATGCAGGGCCGCGAAGCGCTGCGCAACATCCTCGACCGCAAGGATCACCGGCTGTTCGTCGTCGTCGGTCCGTGCTCGATCCATGACCCCGTCGCCGGCATGGATTACGCGAAGCGCCTGAAGGCACTCGCCGACGAGGTTTCCGACGCGCTGCTCATCGTCATGCGCGTCTATTTCGAGAAGCCGCGCACCACCACCGGCTGGAAGGGCTACATCAACGATCCGCACATGGACGACTCGTTCCGCGTCGACGAAGGCATGGAACTGGCACGCCAGTTCCTGATCGACGTCAACGAACTCGGCCTGCCGGCCGGCACCGAGGCGCTCGACCCGATCTCGCCGCAGTATCTCGGCGACCTGATCGCGTGGAGCGCGATCGGTGCGCGCACCACCGAATCGCAGACGCACCGCGAGATGTCCTCGGGCCTCTCCACGCCGGTCGGTTTCAAGAACGGCACCAACGGCGACATCGGCGTCGCGGTCAACGCGATCCTCTCCGCCTCGCGGCCGCACTCCTTCCTCGGCATCAATAACCAGGGGCGTACCGCCATCGTCCGCACCAGGGGCAACCGCTACGGCCACGTCGTGCTGCGCGGCGGCGACGGCCGCCCGAACTACGACACGGTCTCGGTCTCGATGGCCGAACAGGCGATGGTCAAGGGCAAGCTGCCGGCCAACATCGTCGTCGACTGCTCGCACGCCAACAGCTACAAGAAGCCGGAGCTGCAGCCGCTGGTCATGGCCGACGTGGTCAACCAGATCCGTCTCGGCAACAAGTCGGTGGTCGGCACGATGATCGAATCGAACCTCATCGCCGGCAACCAGTCGATTCCCGGCGATCTTTCGCAACTGAAGTACGGCTGCTCGGTCACCGATGCCTGCGTCGACTGGGACACCACCGACAAGATGTTGCGCGACGCGGCGACGCTCTTGCGCGACGTGCTGCCCGAGCGTCTGCGCTAACCGATGGCGCAGGACCTCGTCATCCAGGGGGGCGCGCTGCCGACCTTCCTGCTCGACCGCTGCGTCGCCGCGACCGGCGCGCGCAGCGTGCAGCCGCTGCCGCCGCAGGTCACGCGCCTGATGGACGTCACCCGCCCCGCAGATTTCGCGGCCGAGCTTGCCCCGCTGCTCGCCAATGAGCGCCTCGACTGGGCCTTCGTCGACAGCGGCAGAAAACTCTCGGATTTCGGCCTGATCGCCTTCGACATGGATTCGACGCTGATCACCATCGAATGCATCGACGAACTCGCCGACTTCGCCGGCAAAAAGGCGGAAGTATCGGCCGTCACCGAAGCCGCCATGCGCGGCGAGATCGACTACCGCGAAAGCCTGCGCCGCCGCCTCGCGTTGCTCGCCGGGCTCGATGCCCGCGTGCTTGCCCGCGTCTATGGCGAACGCCTGCTGCTCTCGCCCGGCGCGCGCGAACTTCTGGAAGCCGCACAGGCCGCCGGTCTGCGCACTGCCATCCTCTCCGGCGGCTTTACCTACTTCACCGAGCGGTTGCGCATCGAGCTGGGTTTCGATTTCGCCACCTCGAACGAGCTGGAAATCTGCGGCGGCAAACTGACCGGCCGCGTCGTCGGCGACATCGTCGACGCACAGGCCAAGGCGCACCATCTGGTGCGCCTGCGCGATGAGCTGGGGTTGCAGAAGGAACAGGTCATTGCCGTCGGCGACGGCGCCAACGACCTCTTGATGATGGCCGAAGCCGGCGTCTCGGTCGCCTTCCGCGCGAAGCCGGCGACCCGTGCCAAAGCGACGGTGGCGCTTAACTTCTGCGGCCTGGACGGCCTGCTGAACCTCTATTCCTGAGCCGCCCGCGCGGCGATTCTGGACCGGACGCCCCCATCGAGCCCCGATAATGTCGTCCTCGATGACGCCGCAAGCCCTGCTCCGCATTGCCACAATCCTCGCCACGATCGCCGGCGTCGTTTCCTGTGCCGCAGCCGATGCGGATCGTTTCGGCATTTTCATCGGCACGCTCGACGGCCGTAATATCCGGCGTATCGTTGCCGACCCCGAGCGCGAACTCAATCACGCGCGCGTCTCGCCCGACAAGCAATGGATCACCTTCACCCGCTATAACAAGCGAAACTGGCGAGGCATCGCCAGGGAGGACGGCGGCTACATGGAGACGGAAATCATGCTCGCCCGCATCGACGGCAGCGAGCTGCAGACCCTGGTGCCACCGCGCCAGGACATGGTGGCTGCCAACGGTTACTGGAGCGATGACGGCAAGGCCATATTCTATGTTTCCAACGACAACTCGGCGCGACGCGGCCAGATCAATCGCATTGATCTCGCCACGCGCAAGGTTTCTGGAATTGCGCTTGACGACGATCTATGGGCGGCGGACCCGCACCCGGTCAAGGGCCGGATGGCAATCAACGTATTCGACCCGCGGGAAAACCTGTCGTCCATCTGGCTGACCCGAGATACCGGCGGCAAGGCACGCCGCATCACCGCCCCGAAACTGTCGGGATCGCGGCATGGCAGCACGCCGCTCGGCGATTACGACCCCAAGATTTCGCCTGACGGCAGCCAGGTGATTGCAATGCGCCATATGGGGAAAGACAACTGGCATATCGTCCGGATCGATCTGGCCAGCGGCGAAACTGTCGACTTGTCCGACGAGAAGGCCGTCGATGGCGTACCGGAATGGTCAAGCGACGGCAAGAAGCTCATCTTCTGGCACGTCGACGAAAAGGAACTCGGCAAGAGCGGGCTCTACACCATGAATCCCGACGGCCGAGAGCGCCGCCGCATTCCACTGCCCAAGGGGTACTTCTACACGATGCCGGCGTTCTTTCCGGAAGAAGGCTCGGAGGACGGCGCGCGCATCATCTTCTCGGCGGAGAAAAATCCGCTGCTGTAAGCGCACCGCACGCTAAAAAGTCAATTGAGATCGATCGCATGCGCCTTCAGCGCAGCGAGCGGAACAATGTCGAGGGTCGCTTCGTTGGTGGCATTGAGCACCACGCGCGGCGCCTTGCCTGCTTCCCAGGCCTGCCGCCAGCGGGCAGCACAGAGACACCAGCGGTCGCCCGGCTGCAGGCCGGGGAAACCGAATTCCGGATGCGGTGTCGTCAGGTCGTTGCCGGCGGCTTTCGAGAATTCGAGGAAATCGGCGGTCATCACCGCGCAGACAGTGTGCCGGCCGGCATCGTCGTCGGCGGTGTTGCAGCAGCCGTCGCGAAAGAAACCGGTCAGCGGCCGTTCGCTGCAGATGCCGAGCGGACCGCCGAGCACGTTGCGCTGGCCGCCGCCGCGGCTGAATTCCTCGGGGATCATGATCTACGCCACTTCGTCGATCCAGGCCTGCTGGATCGCTTCGAGGATCTTCTCGCCGCAGTGTTTGGGATCATCGTCGAAATCAGGCAGCGCGATAACCCAGTTCATCAGGTCGACGAAGTTGATGCGCGTCGGGTCGACGTCGGGATGGGCGTCGGAAAGCTCGATGGCGAGGTCGTTGATGTCGGTCCACTTCATCTCAGTACTGTCTCCGGGACGGGGGCTGGGGGAAGGTCAATGTTTCCCTTCCCTGGCCATATTGATGCTGTAGCGCGGAATCTCGACCACCAGCGCCGTATCGGCGACTTCGGCCTGACACGCCAGCCGCGAGTTCGGCTCCAGCCCCCAGGCCTTGTCGAGCATGTCTTCCTCCATGTCCTCGGCCGGCTCCAGCGAGTTGAAGCCTTCGCGCACGATCACGTGGCAGGTGGTGCAGGCACAGGACATCTCGCAGGCGTGCTCGATGGCGATGCCGTTTTCGAGCAGGGTCTGGCAGATCGTCTTGCCCGGCTCTGCTTCAATGACCGCGCCGTCCGGGCAAAGTTCGACGTGCGGCAGGACGATCATCTGCGTCATGCTTCGTTTCCTTTCGCGGTTTTCTCGATTTCGGCTACGGTCTTGCCGGCGAAGGCGCGGCGGATCGACTTGTCCATTCGACGCGCGGCGAAGTCCTTGGTTTCCGCTTCGAGGTCGTCCATCGCCAGCGTGATGTGGCGGCGGTTCTCGCCGAGCGCCGTCGTGTGCAATTTGGTGATCGCGGCTTCGACCCGGGCACGCTCATCATCCGAAAGCAGTTCGCCGTCGGCGACAATCGCCGCGCGCACTGCCTCGATCAGGCGTTCGGCCTCGACCTGCGCTTCCTTCAGCGCGCGGCGGAAGGCGTCGTCCTTGGCGTGCGTCATCGAATCCTTGAGCATGTTCGCGACTTCGTCGTCGGAGAGGCCGTAGGACGGCTTGACGACGATGCTCGCTTCGACGCCGGTGGTCTGCTCGCGCGCCGACACTGACAGCAGGCCGTCGGCATCGACCTGGAAGGTGACGCGGATGCGCGCCGCGCCGGCGACCATCGGCGGGATGCCGCGCAGTTCGAAGCGGGCGAGCGAGCGGCAGTCGTCGACCAGCTCGCGCTCGCCCTGCACGACGTGCACCGCCATCGCCGTCTGGCCGTCCTTGAAGGTGGTGAATTCCTGCGCGCGCGCGGCGGGAATCGTCGAATTGCGCGGAATCACCTTCTCGACCAGGCCGCCCATCGTCTCCAGCCCGAGCGAGAGCGGGATCACGTCGAGCAGCAGCCAGTCGTCGCCGGCGGCCCGGTTGCCGGCAAGCAGGTTGGCCTGCATCGCGGCGCCGATGGCTACCACCTTGTCCGGATCGAGGTTGGTCAGCGGCTCGCGCTTGAAGAACTCGCCGACGGCGCGCTGGATCTGCGGCATGCGCGTGGCGCCGCCGACCATGACCACGCCCTTGATGTCGGAGGCGGTCATCCCGGCGTCGCGCAGCGCCTTCTTCACCGCCTGCAGGGTCTTCATCGTCAGCGTCTGCGTGATGTCGTTGAAGATCTGCGTGGTCAGCATCAGATCGACCATCTCGCCGGTCGAGAGCCGCGCGGAAATCGGCGCCTCGCCGTGGAAGGTCAGGTATTCCTTGGCCTCGCGGGCGCGGGTGAGGAGCAGGCGCGAATCGCTTGACGACAGCGGCGCGAGTTTCGCTTCCTGCAGGATCCAGCAATAGATGCGGTGATCGAAGTCGTCGCCGCCGAGCGCGGAATCGCCGCCGGTGGCGAGCACCTCGAAGATGCCCTTCGAGAGGTGCAGGATCGAGATGTCGAAGGTGCCGCCGCCGAGGTCGTAGACCGCATAGACGCCCTCCGAACCGTTGTCGAGGCCGTAGGCGATGGCCGCCGCGGTCGGCTCGTTGAGCAGGCGCAGCACGTTGAGGCCGGCGAGCTTCGCCGCATCCTTGGTCGCCTGCCGCTGCGCATCGTCGAAATAGGCCGGAACGGTAATCACCGCACCGATGAGATCGCCGCCGAGCGACGCCTCGGCGCGGGCGCGCAGCGTCTTCAGGATTTCCGCCGACACCTCGACCGGGCTTTTCTCGCCGGCGACGGTGCGCAGTCTGACCATGCCCGGTGCCTCGACGAAGTCGTACGGAATCGCCTCGATGTTGGCGATGTCGGCCTTGCCGCGCCCCATGAAGCGCTTGACCGAAACGATGGTGTTCTTCGCATCCTGCGACTGCAGGCGTTGCGCCTCGTAGCCGACTTCGACTGCGCCGTCCTTGCCGTAGCGGACGACGGAGGGCAGCAGCGGCCGGCCGAGCGCATCGTTGAGGACGACCGTGAGCCCGCTGCGCACGGTGGCGACGAGCGAGTTGGTCGTACCGAGGTCGATGCCGACGGCCAGCTTGTGTTCGTGCGGGGCAGCCGACTGGCCGGGTTCCGCGATCTGGAGAAGTGCCATTTGAGGGGGAGGTAATTAGGGGGCGGGTGGTAGTTCTTATTCTTCCAGCGCGGCGATCGCGTCGTCGATCTCGTGCAGGAGTTTTTCGAGGAACATCAAACGGCGCACGCGGTCGGCGGCGGTCTCGTGATCGGGCGCGTTGTCGAAGAGATCAGCGAGCTCGTCATAGGCGCAGCGCATCTGCTCGCCGAGCCGGTGGTGCAGATGTTCAAGTTCGTGATGGTTGCCGGCAGCGCGCGCCTCGGCAACGCCCTCGCGCCACTCCATCTGCTCCATCAGAAAATCCGCCGGCATCGCCGTGTTGTTCTCGGCGCCGACATCGTGACCGGCGAGATGCAGCAAGTACTTTGCACGCGGCAGCGGCTTCTTCAGTGTCTGGTAGGCCTCGTTCACCTTCGTCGCCCACTGCAGCGACAAACGCTTTTCGGCATCGCCCGCGTGCGCAAAACGATCCGGATGCACCTCCGCCTGCAATTCACGGTATCGCCTGTCGAGCGCTGCCATGTCAAAGCGGAAAGCCCGTGGCAGGCCCATCAGGGTGAAGTGGTCGGCGTTGAAGTCCATGGGGCGAATTTTACAGCCTTCGGCGGCTCAGCACCCACCGAAACTCAAGGCGAAGGCGTCACGAGGCGAGAGCGCGCAGACAGTGCGACCGGCACGGCAAGCGCGAGCAGCGACGCGCCGCCGCGCATCAAACATTGAAGGATTCGCCGCAGCCGCACTGATCCTTGACGTTGGGGTTATTGAACTTGAAACCCTCGTTCAAGCCTTCGCGCGCATAGTCGAGTTCGGTGCCTTCCAGATACGGCAGGCTCTTCGGATCGACCAGGATGGTCACACCATGCGACTCGAAGGTCACATCGTCGTCCCCGATCTCGTCGGCAAACTCGATCTTGTAGGCCATGCCCGAGCAGCCGCTGGTACGCACGCCAAGGCGCAGGCCGACGCCCTTGCCGCGCTTGGCGATGTAGTTGGCCACATGCTTGGCGGCCTTTTCCGACAGGGTCACTGCCATGATGTTCTCCGTTGGAAAGTTTATTCGCCGCGCTTTTTCTTGTAGTCGGCCACCGCGGCCTTGATCGCATCCTCGGCGAGGATCGAGCAGTGGATCTTCACCGGCGGCAGCGCCAGCTCTTCGGCGATCTGCGTGTTCTTGATGTCGAGCGCCTGATCGACGGTCTTGCCCTTGACCCACTCGGTGACGAGCGAGCTGGAGGCAATCGCCGAACCGCAGCCATAGGTCTTGAACTTGGCGTCCTCGATGACGCCCTCCTTGTTCACCTTGATCTGCAGTTTCATCACGTCGCCGCAGGCCGGCGCACCGACCATGCCGGTACCGACACCCTCTTCTTCCTTGCCGAAGGTGCCGACGTTGCGGGGGTTTTCGTAGTGGTCCAGAACCTTGACGCTATAGGCCATGATGTTTCTCCTTCAATCCTTCAAAATCAGTGTGCAGCCCACTGCACCGTGGAAAGGTCGACGCCGTCCTGCACCATTTCCCACAGCGGCGACAGTTCGCGCAGCTTGCCGATTTTCTGGTGCAGCAGCTTGATCGCGTAGTCGATCTCTTCCTCGGTGGTAAAGCGACCGATGCTGAAACGGATCGAACTGTGCGCCAGTTCGTCTTCCCGACCGAGTGCGCGCAGCACGTACGAAGGCTCCAGCGAAGCCGAGGTGCACGCGGAACCGGAGGATACCGCAAGATCCTTGATCGCCATGATCATCGACTCGCCTTCGACGTAGGCAAAGCTCATGTTCAGATTGTGCGGCACACGGTGTTCGAGGTCGCCGTTCACGTAGGTGGCCTCGATGTCCTGCAGTCCCTTGAGCAGCTTGTCGCGCAGCTTGCCGATACGGGCGTTTTCCGCGGCCATCTCCTCGCGGGCGAGACGGAAAGCCTCGCCCATGCCGACGATCTGATGCACCGGCAGCGTGCCGGAACGGAAGCCACGCTCGTGACCGCCACCATGCATCTGCGCTTCCAGGCGCACACGCGGCTTGCGGCGCACATACAGCGCACCGATGCCCTTCGGACCGTAGGTCTTGTGCGCCGAAAAGCTCATCAGGTCGACCTTCAGCTGATCAAGATCAATCGCCACCTTGCCGGTCGCCTGCGCGGCATCGACGTGGAAGATGATGCCCTTGGCACGGCAGATCTCGCCGATCTCGGCGATCGGCTGCACGACGCCGATCTCGTTGTTCACGAACATCACCGAGACGAGAATGGTGTCCGGGCGGATCGCCGCCTTGAACACCTCCAGATCTATCAGGCCGTTGTCCTGCACATCCAGATAGGTCGCCTCGAAGCCTTGGCGCTCCAGTTCGCGGAACGTGTCGAGCACAGCCTTGTGCTCGGTCTTCACGGTGATGATGTGCTTGCCCTTGCCAGAATAGAAATTGGCCGCGCCCTTGATGGCGAGGTTGTTCGATTCGGTGGCGCCCGAAGTCCAGACGATTTCCTTGGCGTCGGCGTTGACCAGCTTCGCCACTTCGGCGCGTGCGTTTTCGACCGCTTCGTCGGCTTCCCAGCCGAAGCTGTGCGAGCGCGAAGCCGGGTTCCCGAACTTCTCGACGAGATAGGGAATCATCTTTTCGGCGACGCGCGGATCCACCGGGGTGGTGGCCGAGTAGTCGAGGTAGATGGGCAGTTTCAGCATGTTCTCGCTCCGCTTCGTGTTGCTGTGATCGTGGTTTATGCCGTCATGGCCGTCAGTTCGTGCAATGAGACTGCCGTGGCGCGCAAAGTGTTCAAAAAATCTTCAATCTCTTCTTCCGTCGTCGCATGCCCGAGGCTCACGCGCACCGCACCACGCGCAATATCCGGCGCAACGCCCATCGCCGAGAGCACATGCGAGGGTTCCGGATTCGCACTCGAACAGGCGGCGCCGCTGGCCACCGCAAAGCCCGCACGATCGAGCTTGCCGACCAGCGTCTCGCCGTCGATGGCGGGCAGCGCGAAATACGTCGTGTTCGGCAAACGTTCGGCACCGGCGCCAAAAAGTTGCGCGCCAAGCGCGACGAGGCCGGCTTCGAGTTTCTCGCGCAGACGCGCAACGCGTGCCGGCGCTTCCGCAACACGCGCCGCGGCAAGCGTGGCGGCAACACCGAAGCCGACGATCGCCGGCACGTTCTCGGTGCCTGAACGCAGGCCGCGTTCGTGGCCGCCGCCGGCGATCAGCGGTGCGAGTTCGACACGCTTGTCGACCACCAGCGCCGCGGCGCCCTTGGGACCACCGATCTTGTGCGCGGACAAGGTCAGCGCATGCACGCCGGCCGCATTCAATTCGCGAAACGACAACGGCATCTTGCCGAAGGCCTGCACCGCATCACAATGGAACCAGGCTCCCGTGCCACGCGCCGCGGTGGCGAGCGCGGCAACATCCTGCAGCACACCGGTCTCGTTGTTGGCGCGCATCACTGAGAGCAGCTTCGGCTTCGCAGCGAGGCAGTCGCGCCAGGCCTCGGCATCGATGCGGCCTCCGCCATCGACCGCCACCTGCACGAGTGACCAGCCCTGCCGCGCAAGCTGCTGCGCGGGTTTCACAACGCAGGGATGCTCGATCGCCGAAATGCCGATGGCACCTGGCTTCAGGCAGGCGGCAGCACCTTTCAGGAAGAGATTGTTGGTTTCCGAACCGCCACTCGTAAACACGATTTCAGTAGCGTGCGCACCGACCGCCGCGGCGACCTGCTGGCGCGCCTCGTCGACGGCACGGCGCGCCGATCGGCCGTACTCATGCCGGCTCGACGGATTGCCGAACTGCTCGCGCAGCCAGGGCAGCATCGCCTCCAGCACCGCCGGTTCGAGCGGCGTCGTGGCGTTATGGTCGAGGTAGACCGGCGCGAACATGGCGAAAACTCAGGCTCCCACCGCGACGATGCGGGCACGCGGTTTCGGCGCCGGCCCCACCCGCTTGGGGTCGGGCGGTGTCACGAAATGCACTGTCTTGTGCGCGTTCTGCGTGACCAGATCGTGCAGCGATACCGATGAGAGGTACTCATACATCTTGAGATTGAGCGTCGCCCACAGATCGTGCGTCATGCAGCGGTGTTCGTCGTGGCAGTTTTCCTTGCCGCCGCACTGCGTTGCATCAAGCGGCTCGTCAACGGCGCGGATGATGTCGGCCACCGTGATCTTGTCCAGCGAACGCGCCAGACAATAGCCACCGCCCGGACCACGCACGCTCTCGACGAGCTGATAGCGGCGCAACTTGCCAAACAGCTGCTCAAGATAGGAAAGCGAGATTTTCTGCCGCTCGCTGATCGCGGCCAGCGTCACCGGCCCTTCGCCGTTGCGAAGCGCCAGATCGATCATCGCCGTCACGGCGAACCTGCCCTTGGTCGTCAGTCGCATGCTGCCTCCAGGCAATACCTGATTGATTTACTCAACTATACGAAAAGCCGACTGTATTAGTCAACTATTTTACTCAGGTATTTCGGATCGAATTTGTCGGCCGTCGCCAGCGCATCCTCGATGCTGACGCCGGACGCCTCCAGCTTCTTGAGCAGCATCTCGATGCGGCGGTCGGTCTCCACGGCATGATCGAGCAGGCCGTGGATCGCCTTGGCCAGCGGATCGTCCTGATTGGCGGCGATCGCATAGGCGGAAAACCCCATCTGCCCGGCCTTCTCCTCGCGCAACTGAGCCTGCTCGCTGTCGATCACGCGTGCCGGATTGCCAACGGCGGTGGCGCCGGCGGGAACATCCTTCACCACCACCGCGTTCGAACCGACCTTGGCGCCGGCACCGATCGTGATCGGCCCGAGCACCTTGGCACCCGCGCCGACGACGACGCCGTTCTCCAGCGTCGGATGCCGCTTGCCCTTGTTCCACGAAGTGCCGCCGAGGGTGACGCCGTGGTAGAGGGTAACGTCGTCACCAATCACCGCCGTTTCGCCGATCACCACCCCCATGCCGTGGTCGATGAAGAAGCGGCGCCCGATCGTAGCGCCGGGATGGATCTCGATGCCGGTCAGTGTGCGCGCAATATTCGAGATGAAGCGCGCCAGCCAGCGCAGCCGCTGCCCCCACAGCCAATGCGCAAAGCGATGCGCCAGCGCGGCGTGCACGCCCGGATAACACGTGAGCACCTCCCACGCCGAGCGGGCGGCGGGGTCGCGGTCGAACACGGATCGGATGTCTTCACGCAGGCGGGCAAACATGGCTTTCTGGCAACTCCCTGATTATTGTGGAATTCTAAAATACCCGAGTGATTTGATCTACTATTTTCCGCCGGGTTCCCGTTCTGCATGTTTCGGCCCGGTCGGCTTCTCGATCGAATCGAGGATGCCGCGCAGGATGTTGATCTCATCCTTCTCCAGCCCGGCACGCCCGAACAGGCGGCGCAGCTTGGGCAGCAGGCGCCGCGGCCGGGCCGGATCGTGAAAGCCGGTATGAGTCAGCGCGCGTTCGAGATGCGCGTAGAAGCGCTCGATCTCGTCGATACCCGCCGGCGGCGACGAGAACGGTGTCGCCTCCGTTGCCGGACCCGGCGGCGCGCCGCCATGGGCGGCCATCCGCAACTCATAGGCCATCACCTGCACGGCGGCGCCGAGATTCAGCGAGCTGTAATCCGGATTGCTCGGGATTGTCACCGCCTGCTGACAGCACTGCAGTTCATCGTTGGCGAGCCCGCTCGTTTCGTTGCCGAAGACCAGCGCCACATCGGCGCTTGCCGCGCGCGCGAGCAAGGGAACGACCGCCTCACGCACGCCCACCGCCACCGGGCCGAGGTCGCGCAGGCGCGCCGACAAGGCCACCGCCTGTACGCAGCCGGCCAGCGCATCGGCGAGCGTGGCGTGCGTTGTTGCGCGCGCCAGCACGTCGTCGGCCCCGGCGGCGCGCGCGGTGGCCACCTCGTCCACTGCGCACAGCGGCTGCACGAGGCAAAGGCGCGAGAGTCCCATCGTCTTCATCGCCCGCGCCGCGGCCCCGATGTTGCCGGGATGGCTGGTGCGACAGAGGACGACACGGACGCGATCGAGGCAGGCCTGCGGGGTCATGTTAGAATACGCGCTTCCCAAAATGCTTCGGGCGGCGCAACAGGTGTTCTGCACACGGCTGCCGTCACCGCCCGACAAGTTCTTTCATACTGCCATGCATCCAGCACTCAATATCGCCATCAAGGCGGCGCGCCGCGCCGGCCAGATCATCAACCGGGCATCGCTCGACGTCGACCTGCTCAAGGTCACCGCCAAACGGCAGAGCGATTTCGTTACCGAGGTCGACAAGGCCGCTGAAGCCGCCATCATCGAAGTGCTGCGCGAGGCGTATCCGAATTACGGAATTCTAGCAGAAGAGTCCGGCGCAACCGCCGGCAAACAGGCCGATTACCAGTGGATCATCGATCCGCTCGACGGCACCACCAACTTCATCCACGGCTTGCCGCAATATGCGGTTTCGATCGCGCTCGCACACAACGGGCAACTGGTGCAGGCGGTCGTCTTCGACCCCGAGCGCAACGAGCTGTTCACCGCCAGCAAGGGCCGCGGCGCCTTCCTCAACGAGCGCCGCATCCGTGTCAGCAAGCGCACCCGGCTCGACGAAGCGCTGATCGGCACCGGGTTCCCGTACCGCTGCTTCGACCACGTCGATACCTACCTCGCCCTTTTCAAGGAACTGACGCAGAAGACAGCCGGTCTGCGTCGTCCGGGCGCAGCCTCGCTCGACCTATCCTGGGTCGCCTGCGGCCGCCTCGACGGCTTCTGGGAATTCGGCCTCTCGCCGTGGGACATGGCGGCCGGCGCCCTGATCATCACCGAAGCCGGCGGCCTCGTCTCCGACCTTGCCGGCGAATCCGCCTATCTTGAATCCGGCAATCTCGTCGCCGGCAGCCCGAAGATCTTCTCGCCACTGCTGCAGGTGGTACAAAGCCACCGCACGCCGGCGCTAAGCCGCTGACGGCGCCTCCGCCGGGGCACCCACAGCCCCGGCACGCGCCAGGGCAGGCTGCAGCAACCAGTGCCAGAGACCGATCGCGCTGGTGATCATGAAGGCGCCCTGCTGCAGCGCCAGCGCGTAGTTTTCCGTGGCCAGCCCGTAGATCGTCCAGCTCACGTTCGACACCAGCCACAATACCCAGGCCCAGCGCGCATGCGGTGATTTCACCGCAACGAGGACCGCTCCGAGGATGCCAAGCAGGCACCCCGACCATTCGAATACACCCAGCACTTCGCTTCACCCAAACAAAAACCGCGGCGGCACGATAGCCAGACGCGGCGCGCAGGATAGGGGCAGCGACGATCAATCGCCTTGATCTGAAACAATTTTTCGATGCGGCGGATTATCATCGGCGGATGAATCCTGATTGCTTCCTTCGCTTCGCGCGCTTCTCGCAGCTTGCGCGCCTCGGCCGCCTCGACCATTTCTTCGCCGCGCTCGTTCTCGCGCTGGCGCTTCCTCTTGCTGCGGCAGCGCAAACCCTGGCCGGGGCGCTGGTCGATGACGCGATCGCTTGAGTCTTGGTCGCCGACTGCGCTGTTAATTCGCTATTCGCGAATAGCGAATGAACGGGAGGAGCCGAAGTTCTCAATTCTCGAAATAAGAATATTGACACCAATGCACTGATTTATTTAAATTATTAACACATATTCTTATTTCGAGAATAAAGAATGCCGAGGATCGCCAACAAGCAGCCGGTGCTCAAGCCGCAGGATTTCTACCTGCTGCTGGCACTGCTTGCCCGCAAGGATGCCGCCGTCAGCTATCCGGAGCTAGCCGCGCAGACGGGGCTGGCGCCTTCCGCCGTGCATAGCGCGCTGAAGCGTGCGGCGGCGGCGCGGCTGCTGATGTTCCAGGAACGCAAGCCGGTGCTGCTCAGGCCGCAGTTGCGCGAATTCCTGCTGCACGGCGCCAAGTACGCCTTTCCGCCGGTGTGGGGCACGCTGACGCGCGGCGTGCCGACGGCCTACGCCGCCGCGCCGCTGGCCACCATCATCGTTCCTTCGTCCGATCCGGTGCCGGTGTGGCCGCACGCCAAGGGCTCGGTGCGCGGCCTGAGCCTGGCGCCGCTCTACCCTTCGGCGCCGGAAGCCGCGATGAAAAACAGCGACCTTTATGCCTTGCTCGCGCTGTTCGATGCGCTGCGCAGCGGTCAAGCTCGCGAACGTAACGCGGCAACGGAGTTGCTGGAGAAGTATTTCCAGTGAATTTCATCAACCGTCACGACCCCAATCTGGCCAAGATCGAACTGGTCGCTGGCGTACTCGGCCCATTGCGCGAGCGGCTGGTCTTCGTTGGCGGCTGCGCGGCCGGCCTGCTGCTGACCGACCCGGCCGCCGCACCGGCACGCGTCACCTACGACGTCGACCTGACCGTGCAAGTGGCGGCGCTGAGCGACTACCACCGGCTGGAGGACGAATTCCGGGCACTCGGTTTCGTGCGCGACCTCGGCATGGAAGTCATCTGCCGCTGGCGGTACAGTGATCTCGAAGTCAACCTGATGCCAACCGATCCGGCCGTCCTCGGCTTCGCCAACCGCTGGTATCCGCTCGTTGTCGACACCGCACAGCGCGTCCGCCTGCCCGCCGGTTTCGATATCCGGCTGACTACCGCCCCGGCCTTTCTCGCCACCAAGTTCGAGGCTTTTTCCGACCGCGGCAAGGGCGACCTGCTCGGCAGCCACGATCTGGAGGACATCATTACCGTCATCGACGGGCGCGCCGAGCTACCCGATGAGATCGCCGATGCCGGCGATGAGCTGCGTGCCTACCTTGCCCTGCGCTGTCGCGAATTGATCGCCGCCCACGGATTTTTCGACTATCTCCCCGGTATGATCGCGCCTTCGGAAACCCTCGGCGAACGCATCACGATCCTCGCCGACCGCCTGCAACAGATTGCCCGGCTCGCCTGAACCCAACGCCCGAAACCCCATGTCCGACAAAGATTTCGCCAAGCACACCCCGATGATGCAGCAGTACCTGCGCCTGAAGGCGCAGCACCCGGACACGCTGCTCTTCTACCGCATGGGGGATTTCTACGAGCTGTTCTACGACGATGCCGAGAAGGCGGCGCGGCTGCTCGACATCACGCTGACCACGCGCGGGCAGTCGGCGGGCATCCCGATCAGGATGGCCGGCGTGCCCTTCCATTCGCTGGAGCCCTACCTCGCCAAGCTCGTGAAGCTCGGCGAATCGGTGGTCATCTGCGAACAGATCGGCGACCCGGCAACGTCCAAGGGACCGGTCGAGCGCGCCGTGGCGCGCATCGTCACGCCGGGCACACTGACCGATGCGGCGCTGCTGGACGAAAAACGCGACACGCTGCTGATGGCGATGTCGCCGACCAAGCACACGATGGGCCTTGCCTGGCTCAACCTCGCCAGCGGCGAACTGCGCGCGACCGAGGTGGCGACGGCGAAGCTCGCCGCGACGCTGGAGCGCATCCGCCCGGCCGAGATCATCGTTCCCGATTCGCTGACGCTGGCCTTCACGCCGGCCGCGGCACAGACCAGGCGACCGGACTGGCACTTCGACACCGAGGCCGCCGAGCGCGAGCTGTGCCAGCAGTTTGCCGTCGCCTCGCTGGCCGGCTTCGGCATCGACGACGCCGGCCCGGAAGTGGCCGCCGCCGGCGCGCTGTTGCGCTACGCCCAGGCGACGCAGGCACGCGCGCTGCAGCACGTGCGTGCGCTGGTCGTCGAGCGCGAATCGGCCTGGATCGGCCTCGACGCGGCGACACGACGCAACCTCGAACTGACCGAGACGCTGCGCGGCCAGCCGGAACCGACGCTGTGCTCGCTGCTCGACACCTGCGTCACGGCGATGGGCTCGCGCTGCCTGCGCCACGCGCTGCACCACCCGCTGCGCGACCGCGCGATCCCCGCCGCCCGCCACGCCGCCGTCGAATCGCTGATCGACGACGCCAACCGCGGCGCACAGGACGTGCGCGAGGCGCTGAAGGGCATCGCCGACATCGAGCGCATCGCCGGCCGCATCGCCCTCTTCTCCGCCCGCCCGCGCGACCTCTCCGGCCTGCGCGACGGCCTCGCCCGGCTCGATGCGCTGCGTGCGCCGCTGGCCGGGCTGGACACGCCGCTGCTCGCCGAGCTGCACGCGCAACTGGCGACGCCCGGCGCCGTGCTCGACCTGCTCACCCGTTCCGTCGCCGCCGAACCCTCGACCAACCTGCGCGACGGCGGCGTCATCGCCCCCGGCTACGATGCCGATCTCGACGAACTGCGCGGCATCCAGGACAACTGCGGCGAGTTCCTGCTGGCGCTCGAAGCGCGCGAGAAGGAGCGCACCGGCATCGCCAGCCTGAAGGTCGAATACAACCGCGTGCACGGCTTCTACATCGAGGTCACGCATGCCAACGTCGACAGGATTCCCGAGGACTACCGCCGCCGGCAGACGCTGAAGAACGCCGAGCGCTACATCACGCCCGAGTTGAAGGCCTTCGAGGACAAGGCGCTGTCGGCGCAGGACCGGGCGCTGGCGCGCGAGAAGCTGCTCTGGGACGAGATCCTGCTGGCGCTGCAGCCGGAGATTCCGCGCCTGCTGGAAATCGCCCGCGCCGTCGCGCTGACCGACCTGCTCGCCGCCTTCGCCGACGTCGCCGCCAGGCGCGATTACCGCAAGCCCGAGTTCTCGGAAGAGTCCGGCGTGCTGATCGAGGGCGGCCGCCACCCGGTCGTCGAGAACCAGATCCAGACCGACGGCGAATCCTTCATCGCCAACGACACCAAACTCGGCGACGACAGAAGGCTGCTGCTGATCACCGGCCCGAACATGGGCGGTAAATCGACCTACATGCGGCAGACGGCACTGATCGCGCTGCTCGCCCACATCGGTGCCTTCGTGCCGGCGACGCGCTGCGTGCTCGGCCCGCTCGACCAGATTTTCACCCGCATCGGCGCCTCGGACGATCTCGCCTCCGGCCGCTCGACCTTCATGGTCGAGATGACCGAATCGGCGGCGATCCTGCACCACGCGACCGAGAACAGCCTGGTGCTGATGGACGAGGTCGGCCGCGGCACCTCGACCTTTGACGGCATGGCGCTGGCCTTCTCGATCTGCCGCCACCTGGTCGAGAAGAACCGCGCCCTGACCTTGTTTGCCACGCACTACTTCGAGCTGACGCTGCTCGCCAACGAATACCGCGAACTGGCCAACGTGCATCTCGACGCCGTCGAGCACGGTGAGAAGATCGTCTTCCTGCATGCCGTCGAGGAAGGCCCGGCCAGCCAGAGCTACGGTATCCAGGTCGCGGCACTGGCCGGCGTGCCGGGCTCGGTGGTACGCGCGGCAAAGAAGCAGCTGCGCGAATTCGAGCAGCGCGCTTCGATCAACCCGCTGCAGCCGGATCTCTTTGCCGGCGGCCCGGCGCCCGAGCCGGAGCCTGCCGCGCCGTTCGAGCACCCGGCGCTGGCGGCACTCGCCGACATCGACCCCGATTCGCTCACACCACGGCAGGCGCTCGACGCGCTCTACGCGCTGAAATCGCAGCTAACATGAGGCGCTTCGTCGCCCTGCTCCTCGCCCTGTTTGCCACGGCGGCGGCCGCTGAAACCTGGCGCGTCGCACTGATCGGCGACACGCCCTACAGCGACTACGAGCGGCGCGAGCTGCCAAAGATGCTTGGCGCCATTGCCGAGGAAAGCATCGACCTGATCATTCACGCCGGCGACATCAAGCACAGCCAGGATGAATGCAGCGACGCCCTGTTCGACGACCGCCATGCGCTGTTCGCCGCATCGCCAACGCCGCTGATCTACGTGCCCGGCGATAACGAATGGACCGACTGCGCACGCGTCATCGCCGGTCACCGCGAGCCGGCGGAGCGGCTTGCCGCGTTGCGGGCGCGCTTTTTTGCAGACGACGAATCGCTCGGTCTGCGACGCATCCCGCTCGAACGGCAGGCGGGCGCGTATCGCGAACACCAGCGCTGGCGGCTCGGGCCAGTGCTGTTCATCACCCTCAACGTGCCCGGACCGGCGAACAACTGGCGCCGTGACGGCAAGGAGAGCAATGAAGCGCGCATGCGGATGGTCGAGGTGCTGGCATGGCTGCACGAGAGCTTCGCAATCGCGAGTAAGCAAGGCCTGCGCGGCGCCGTTGTCACCATGCAGGCCAACCCTGGCTTCAAGCATGACCGGGCCGGCCTGACGCATCGCGCCTTCCGCGAATTGCTGGGCGCCTTGCGCGACGAAACCCTGCAGTTCACCGGGCAGGTGTTGCTGGTGCACGGCGACACGCACTGGCAGCGGATCGATCAACCGCTCTTCCACCCGCAGACCGGCAAGCGCATCCGCAACTTCACCCGTGCCGAGACGTTCGGCTATCCGTATCTGGGCTGGGTCCGCCTGACCATCGACGACGCCAGCGAATCGCTGTTCCGCTTCGAAGCCCGTCCCTGGAATTCCCCTACGCCTTAGGTGCCCGCTTGTCCATTGCGGATACTCCGTAGTGGATATCCGCAATGGCGTAATGACAGGCATCGCCATAGATTGCCGACTCCGGAATTGGCTTTGAAGGGGAGGCACAACGCATGTCCAGAAATCTCATCGGCGCCCTGCTCGCCACATTGGCACTGCCACTCGCCGCAGCCGAGCTGACCATCGCCCAGGTGGCGCCCTTCAGCGGGCCGCTGGCCCCCACCGGCAGCCATTTGCGCGCCGGTGCGCAACTCTACTTCGATGCCGTCAATGCCAAGGGCGGCATCCACGGCAACAAACTGCGCCTGGTCAGCAAGGACGACGGCTACAAGGCCGAGGAAACAGTTCGTCTCACCAGGGAGTTGATCGCCGAAGCGCAGCCGATCGCCCTGTTCGGTGCGGTCGGCACCGGCAATGTGGAAGCGCTGATCAAGGAAAAAGTGGTGGACGCAGCCGGCGTGCCGCTGGTCAGCGTGCGCACCGGTGCTTCGTCGGTGGTGAAAAGCGGGAATCCGTGGATCTTCATGACCCGCGCCAGCTACGCGCAGGAGATCGACAAGATCGTGCAGCAGTACGAGACCATCGGCTACAAAAGCTTTGCCATTTTTTACCAGAACGACCCATTCGGAATCGACGGCCTCGCCAGCGCGGAAGCGTCGATCAAAAAAGCGAATTGTCAGCTGGTCGCCAAAGCAAGCTATGAGAAGAACACCACCGAGGTTGCCGCAGCGGTCAAGACGATAGCCGCAGCAGGCCCGCAAGCGGTGATCATGGTATCGAACACGGCGGCAAGCGCCGAATTCCTCAAGCAGTCGCGCGCTTCCGGAAATCTGGCGCAGTACGTCACGCTCTCGGTCACCGACGGACCTCAGGTGGCAAAGAAGATCGGCAACGAGGCCGCGAAGGGGCTGGCACTGACGCAGGTGGTGCCTGATCCGAACAGCAGATCGACGCCCCTGATCCGCGAGATCCAGGAAAGTTTCGAAAAGTTCAAGCCCAAGGACGTCACGCTGAACCACACCTTCATCGAAGGTTATCTGGGCGCCAAGATCCTCGCCGAGGGCCTGCGCCGTGCCGGCGCCAACCCCAGCCGCCAGAAACTGCGCGATGCGCTTGAGAGCATCAAAGATTACGACATCGGCGGTCAGTATGTGGGCTTCTCGCCGAGCAACCACGTAGGCATGAGCTACGTGGACATCACCATCCTCAACAAGGAAGGCAAGCTGCTGCGCTGACAATCAACGCCGACAACTGCGAACGCCGGCAACTGCGAACGCCGGCAACTGCGGCGAGCCGCGGCGCAGCAAAGAAAAACCGGGAGTCAGCGCTCCCGGTTTTTTCATTCAGGCGTAGCCCGCTCAGTGGCAGTGCGCGTCGTCGTCATCGCCGCCGTGAACGTGCCCGTGCGCGATTTCCTCGGCACTCGCAGGACGCACCGCCGTCACCGTGCAATTGAAGATCAGCGCCATACCGGCCAGCGGATGGTTGCCGTCAAGCACCACCTTCTCATCGGCGATGTCGGTGACGCGATAGATCACGAAATCCTCGTCATCAGAACCTTCAGGCGCGCCCTCGAACTGCATGCCGACCTGCAGTTCCTCCGGGAACTGGCTGCGCGGCTCGATCTGGATCAATTCCTCATCGTAATCGCCGAACGCCTCGTCGGGCTGCAGCTTCACCTTGATCGATTCACCGATCTTCTTGCCCTGCACGGCTTCCTCGATCTTCGGAAAGATATCGTCGTAGCCGCCGTGCAAATAGACGAGCGGCTCCTTGCCGGCATCGACGAGCTCGCCATCGGAATCCGTCACGTTGTAGTCGAGCGTGACGACCGTGTTCTTGGCAACCTGGGTATTCATCAGTGAAGATCCTTTACCGCCCGCAATACTTCCATCGCGTGGCCCTTGGCGTTGACTCCGTACAGCACGTGGCGGAGAACGCCGTGTTTGTCGATGATGAAGGTGGAGCGGACGATGCCGTGTCGCTTGACCCCATCCACTTCCTTCACCTGCAGGACACCGTACTGCTTGCAGACCTCGCCCTCGGTGTCGGAGAGCAGGCGAACGGAAATGCCGTGCTTGTCGCGGAACTCGGCGTGCCGGATGCAGTCGTCCCGGCTGATGCCCATCACGGTGCAGCCGCAACGCTGGAACTCATCTTCGTGATCCGAGAAATCGGTCGCCTCCAGCGTGCAGTGCGGCGCGTCGTCCTTCGGATAGAAAAAGAGGATCAGGTTCTGCTTGCCCACGTACTGCGCAAGATCGACGTACTCCATGTCGGCATCCGGCAGAACGAATGTTGGTGCTGCTTGCCCTGTTTTCAGCATGTCGCCTCCTCGAAGACGCAAGTCCCGCGCAGCGCGTCGGCTTGAGCACTTTTGATCAAGCGCGTCGGGCCGATTCTAAACACACTTTTCGGGCGCTGACTACACGCACTGCAAGGCAATTTGGCACCGACGACCGCTACAATGACGGCAGCAAGTTACGCAATTCTTAACAAAGGCTTTCAGCCCTGATACTTAGCGGAGGTTTCGATGAACAGACCAGCGCGTTTCATTATCCTTTCATGCGTGTTCAGCAGCGCGATCGCTCACGCCGCCACCACCGCCGACCTCTCCGCCGAGGCGAGCCGCCCGGCACCGAATGATCTGGCGCGCGCCACGCTCTTTGCCGAAGCGGTCGGCGCGTCGCCTGCCGAGACGGCGAAGAAGGTGAACGCACAGATCGCCGAAGCGCTGGCATCGACAAAGGGGCAGAGCAGGATCAAGGTACAGACGGCCGGCACGCACACTTACCCGGTGCACACGAAGACCGCCAAGATCGAATCCTGGCGCATGCGCTCCGAGATCGCGCTCGAATCGACCGACATCGCGGCGCTCTCGGACCTGACCGGCAAGCTGCAGGCAACGCTCGGCGTCTCGTCGATCACGCTCGCTCCGGCGCCGGATACGCGCAAGAAGGCCGAAGCCGAGGCGATGCTCGATGCGATCAACGCCTTTCGCGCACGCGCCAAACTGGTCGCCGACGCGTTCGGCAAGCCCTACCGGATCAAGCACCTGAGTATCGGCCAGCAGGGCTACCGCCCGCCGATGCCGATGATGCGCGCAGCGCCCGCTGCCGCAATGGACATGGCGCCGATGCCCGTTGAAGCGGGCGAGTCGACAATCTCCGTGACCGTGAGCGGGCAGATCGAGATCGCGGATTGAGGGCTGGCCGCCTGCGTACGATCGCAGCGATCAGGACATGCACGGCGCGGCAGAGCCCACCCTACCTACCCTTCCATCTTCGTCGTAAACAGGCTGGCGGCAATGATCATCGTGCCGCCAGCCCACTCCTGCAGGCCGAGCATCTCGCCGGCGAGAAACCACGACGACACTGCCGCGAAGCCGACCTCGGTCAGCATGATGACGATCGCCTGATTCGCCGGCGTGCGGGTGAGGCCAAATTGCACGACAAGGTTCACCACCAGCAGCAGCAAGCCCGTCAGCAAGAGCAGGCCCCAGGCATCGAACGGGGCTGCACCGGTGGCAGGCAAGGCACTGCCGGCGAGGCAGGCGCCGATGACGACAACACCGAGAAATGAGACAAGCACGCGTTGCTGGACCGGCACCTCGCGCGCGCGGCGCGAAAGCACGTTGAACAGCGCGAAGCAGAAACCGGCGAAGAGGCCGATCCAGTCGGCGGCATCGCGCGGCAGCGGCACACCGCTTTCGGGACGCCAAAGCATGGTGGCCGCACCGGCAAGCGAAAGCAGGATCACGAAACCGCCGAAGAGGTTGAGCCGTTCGCCGAGCAAGAGACGCGCAAGCAGCACCGTCCACAGCGGCGCCAGATAGAAGAGCAGGAGAACGCGCATCACCTCGCCGCTGAGCGTTGCCATCACATAGCCGACGTTGCAGCCGCCCGCAGAGAGCGCCATGCCGAGCAGCAGCCAGGGATGCGCCGGGCGCGTGGGTCGCGGGCGCCAGACGAGACAGGCAACGACGAAAGCGACCAGATAGGTGAGCGAGGTGGCGGAAAGGCCATCGATCCCGAGATCGCGGAGGACGCGATAGGGGTACCAGATCAGCCCCCAGACCAGCGCGCCGGTGAGCAGCGCCGCAACCGCGACACGGCGTTCGTGCACGCTGCCCGCTGCCATGCCGTTCCCTGCGCCGTCATTACGGATTCCGCTTCCTTCCGCCACCCGTCGATGCCCCTTATAATCCGCTGTTCAACAATTCCTGCGACAGTCCGTGAATCCCAATCTCAGCAAGCTGCAACCCTATCCCTTCGAGAAGCTGCGCCAGCTTTTCGCCGGCGTCACGCCGAACGCGCAATACCGCGAGATCAAGCTCTCCATTGGCGAACCGCAGCATGCGACGCCGGAATTCATCAAACACGCACTGACCGCGGGCCTTGGCGGCCTTGCGAATTATCCTACCACGCAGGGCATCCCTGCCCTGCGGCAAGCCATCGCCGCATGGATGGCACGTCGCTACGGCCTTGAGGGCATCAATCCGGAGACGGAAATCCTGCCGGTAAACGGCTCGCGCGAAGCTTTGTTCGCCTTCGCGCAGACGGTGATCGATCCGTCGAGAGGACACGTTCCGCTGGTCGTCAGCCCGAACCCGTTTTATCAGATCTACGAAGGCGCCGCCTACCTCGCGGGCGCAGAACCGCGCTTTCTCAACATGCTGCCGGAAAACGATTTCGCGCTCGATCTGGATTCGCTTTCCAACGCCGACTGGTCGCGCGTGCAACTCATGTACGTCTGCTCGCCGGGCAATCCGACCGGCAAGGTACTGAATCTCGACGACTGGAAAAAGCTGTTTGCGCTTTCCGACAACCATGGCTTCGTGATCGCCTCTGATGAATGCTACTCGGAGCTCTACTTCGAGGAAGGCAAGGCGCCGCTTGGCGGCCTGCAGGCGGCAAAGCTCCTCGGTCGCAGCAACGAGCGTCTGGTGATGTTCTCCAGCCTGTCGAAACGCTCGAACGTGCCGGGCATGCGCTCCGGCTTCGTTGCCGGCGACGCGGCCATCCTTAAAAAATTCCTGCTCTATCGCACCTATCACGGGGCGGCGATGTGCCCGGCGGTGCAGGCGGCATCCGTTGCCGCGTGGAACGACGAGGCGCATGTGGTCGAGAACCGCCGGCTCTACGCCGAGAAATTCGCGCAGGTGACGCCGATCGTTTCGTCGGTGCTGCAGACCGGCATGCCGGATGCGAGCTTCTACCTGTGGGCGCGCGTGAACGCTGATTCGGGCATCACCGACACCGAATTCGCCCGCCGCCTGCTCGCTGAATATAATGTGGTGGTGCTGCCCGGCAGTTTCCTCGCCCGCGAGGCGAACGGTGTGAACCCCGGTGCCGGCTTCGTGCGCATCGCGCTCGTCGCGCCGCTCGCCGAAACCATTGAAGCGGCCGAACGTATCAAGCAATTCGTTTCGAAACTCTAAGGAAAGAAAGAGAACATGCAACAGTTCCAGCAGATCATCGAAGAAGCCTGGGAGAACCGTGCTTCCCTGCAACCCGGCAGCGCGCCCGCCAAGGTGGGCGAGGCCGTTTCCGCCGTGCTCGCCGAACTCGACGCCGGGCGGCTCCGCGTCGCCGAGAAGCTCGACGGCGCCAACGGCAAGGACTGGGTCACCCACCAGTGGATCAAGAAGGCCGTGCTGCTTTCCTTCCGTCTGGAAGACAACAAGCTGATGGACGGCGGCCCGATGCGCTTCTACGACAAAGTGCCGACCAAGTTCGCCAACTTCACGCAGGAAGATTTCGTGCGCGGCGGCTACCGTGTGGTGCCGCCGGCCACAGCCCGCCGTGGCGCCTACCTCGCCAAGAACGTGGTGTTGATGCCTTCCTACGTGAACATCGGCGCCTATGTCGATGAAGGCACGATGGTCGATACCTGGGCCACTGTCGGTTCCTGCGCCCAGATCGGCAAGAACGTCCACCTCTCCGGCGGCGTCGGCATCGGCGGCGTGCTGGAGCCGATTCAGGCCGGCCCGACGATCATCGAGGACAACTGCTTCATCGGTGCCCGCTCGGAAGTGGTCGAAGGCGTCATCGTCGGCGAAGGCTCGGTGATTTCGATGGGCGTCTACATCGGCCAGTCGACCAAGATCTTCGACCGCGAGACCGGCGAAGTCAGCTACGGGCGTATCCCGCCTGGCTCGGTCGTCGTCTCGGGCAACCTGCCTTCGAAGGATGGCAGCTACAGCCTCTACTGCGCGGTGATCGTGAAGAAGGTCGACGCGAAGACACGCGCCAAGACCAGCATCAACGAACTGCTGCGCGGCGATTGATCGGCCACCTCACCACGGGGAAAAGAAGATGATTCTGGACAAGCTTTTTCAACTGATGGCCGAAAAGCAGGCTTCGGACATCTTCATCTCCGCGGGTGCGCCCATCCATATCAAGATCCAGGGCACCACGGTTCCGGTCAACCAGCAGATCATGGATTCGGCGATGATCGAAAAGATCGCGCTGGAACTGATGAACCCGGAGCAGGCCAAGATGTTCGAGGCGACGATGGAGATGAACCTCTCCTTCGGTGTGCCAAACATCGGGAACTTCCGCGTCAACATCTTCCGTCAGCGCGGTTCGATTTCGATCGTCGTCCGCTACATCCTCGGCAACATCCCGACGCTCGATTCACTCGGCCTGCCGGTCGTGCTCTCCGACCTGATCATGGAGAAACGAGGCCTGATCCTGATCGTCGGTTCCACCGGCTCCGGCAAGTCGACGACCATCGCCTCGATGCTCGATCACCGCAACGCGAACCGCTCCGGTCATATCCTCACCATCGAGGATCCGATCGAGTTCCTGTTCCGCCACAAGAAATCGATCGTCAACCAGCGTGAGCTGGGCATGGATACGCTGGACTGGAACGCAGCGCTGAAGAACGCGATGCGCCAGGCACCAGACTGCATCCTGATCGGCGAAATCCGTGACAAGGAAACGATGCAGGCCGCGATCGCCTACGCGCAGACCGGCCACCTCTGCCTCGGCACGCTGCACGCCAACAACAGCTATCACGCACTCAACCGCATCATCAACTTCTTCCCGCTGGAAAGCCGCACCTCGCTCTACCTCGATCTCTCGGTGAGCCTGCGTGCGATCGTTTCGCAGCGCCTGGTGAAGAAGCCCGACGGCAAGCGCATCCCGACCAGCGAAGTACTGCTCAACACGCGACACATCGCAGAACTGGTTGAGCGCGGCGAGGTGCAGGCAATCAAGGAAGCCATGGAACAATCGCTGGCACCGGGATCGCAGACCTTCGAGCAGGATCTGTTCCGCCTGTACAAGGAAGGAACGGTCACGCTCGACGAAGCGTTGGCCAACTCCGACTCGCCGACCAACCTGTCGTGGCTGATCAACAACTCCGAGTTCAGCAACGACAAGAAGGAAGAGAAGCGCCAGGAATCGCCACTCGACTTTGGCACCGATAGCCAGACCGGCGCCTCGTTCAAGGAATTCACACTCAGTCTTTCCGATACGGAAGAAACCCCTGAAGAAACCAGCAATGCCTCATGACCCCACGCTCGCTCTAGCCGAGCAGCTGATTTCCCGCCGCTCGGTAACGCCCGAGGATGATGGTTGCATGCCCCTGATTGCCGAGCACCTTGGCGCGCTCGGTTTCACCTGCGATTACATCAACCGGAACGGCGTCACCAACCTCTGGGCACGGCGCGGCAGCGTCGCTCCGTTGCTCTGCTTCGCCGGCCACACCGACGTCGTGCCGACCGGGCCGCTCGAACAGTGGTCCTCCGATCCATTCGTGCCGACGATCCGCGACGGCATGCTGTACGGTCGCGGTGCCGCCGACATGAAGGGCTCGCTGGCGGCCTTCGTGACGGCGACCGAGGCCTTCGTCGCGGCACATCCCGAGCACGCGGGTTCAATCGCCTTCCTGCTCACCTCCGATGAAGAAGGCGATGCGACCGACGGCACCGTCGCTGTGACCGAAGCGCTCTCCGCACGTGGCGAGCGCATCGATTTCTGCGTAGTCGGCGAGCCGACCGCGGTCAATGCCCTCGGCGACACGGTGAAGAACGGCCGCCGCGGCTCGCTCTCCGGCAAGCTCACCGTAAAGGGCATTCAGGGCCACATCGCCTACCCGCATCTGGCGAAGAATCCGATCCACATGGCAGCCCCGGCAATCACGGAACTCGCGGCGACGGTATGGGACGGAGGCAACGCCCATTTCCCGCCGACCACCTGGCAGATTTCGAACATCAAGGGCGGTACCGGCGCCACCAACGTAATCCCGGGCGCGGTCGAAATCCTGTTCAACTTCCGCTTCTCGACGGCAAGCACGCCGGAAGGGCTGCAGCAGCGCCTCGAAGAAACACTGAAAAGGCACGGCCTCGACTACGAGATCAATTGGACGCTCGGCGCCCGCCCCTTCCTCACCGCCGAGGGCGCGCTGGTCGACGCGGCGCGCGCTGCAATCCGTGACGAACTTTGCATCGAGACCGAGCTGTCAACCACCGGCGGCACCTCGGACGGCCGCTTCATCGCGCAGATCTGCCCGCAAGTGATCGAGATCGGGCCGGTCAACGCCACCATCCACAAGATCGACGAGTGCGTCGAGGCGAGTGCGCTGCCGCGACTCTCCGCCATCTACCGACGCATTCTCGAACGACTGCTTGCCCCCCATGCCTGATCACTCGTACCCGGAACTACAGACGCTGCGCGATCTGCTGCGCTTCGCCGTCAGCCGCTTCAATGAAGCCCGCCTCTTCTTCGGCCATGGTTCCGACAACGCCTGGGATGAAGCGGTGTACCTGTTGTTGCACACGCTCCATCTGCCGCTCGACCGACTCGAACCGTTCCTCGATGCGCGGCTGACCAGCGATGAGCGACAGCAGGTGCTCGCAGTCATCGACCGCCGCGTGCGCGACCGTACCCCCGCAGCCTACATCACCCACGAGGCCTGGCTCGGCGAGCATCGATTCTATGTGGACGAACGGGTGATCGTCCCCCGCTCCTTCATCGCAGAACTGCTTGAGGAACAACTGGCGCCCTGGATCGATGACCCGTGGTCGATCACGCGTGCCGTCGATATCTGCACCGGTTCAGGATGCCTCGCGATCCTGATGGCACATGCCTTTCCGGAAGCGCAGGTCGATGCCATCGATCTCTCTACCGACGCGCTCGATGTCGCCCGTCGGAATATTGCCGACTACGGACTTGAAGCGCGCGTACGCCCGATCCATTCCAATCTCTATGCCGGCGTGGCCCGCCAGCACTACGACCTGATCGTTTCGAACCCGCCCTACGTCAATGCCGAAGCGATGGCCATCCTGCCCGAGGAGTATCAGCGCGAACCGCAAATGGCACTGGCCGGTGGCGACGATGGCCTCGATCTCGTACGCACACTCATCGGCGAAGCACGCGACCACCTCAACCCGGGCGGGCTGCTCGTGGTCGAGATTGGACACAACCGCGACGCCCTCGAAGCCGCCTTCCCGCAAACGCCATTCACGTGGCTGGAAACGAGCGCCGGCGACGAGTACGTTTTCCTGTTGCGGCGCGAAGAGCTCCCCTGATCGCCCGGCCGCCCTGATCGTTCTACTCACGCCGGCGCGCGTTGTGCCGGACGCCCGAAGCTGCGCATGCGTGAGGGAAAGTGGTAGCCTATCGGCTCTTCCTCCTCAGCGACGGATCAGCCCATGGGTGACAAGACCGCACTGAAGTTTCTCGTGGTGGATGATTTCTCCACCATGCGCCGCATTGTCCGCAATCTGCTCAAGGAACTCGGCTTCAACAACGTCGAGGAAGCCGAGGACGGCGCCGTGGCGCTCGGCCGCCTCAAGCTCGGCGGTATCGATTTCGTCGTCACCGACTGGAACATGCCGAACATGGATGGTCTCACGCTGCTGCAATCCATCCGCGCCGATCCGGCGCTGAAGCACCTGCCAGTGCTCATGATCACCGCCGAAGCGAAGAAGGAGAACATCATCGCTGCGGCACAGGCGGGGGCATCCGGCTACATCGTCAAACCTTTTACCGGTGCGACGCTTTCTGAAAAACTGAACAAGATCTTTGAAAAAATGGGGGTTTGAATGGCAACGACAAAGACGCGTAGTTCCTCCGCCGCTTCCCGCAAGGCGCCCGCCCGAAAGCCAGCGGCACCGGCACGAAAGCCGGCGACCAAGAAGACCCCCGCAAAGCGCGGCAAGGACACCAGCAGTCATGTCCTCAGCGAGCTGAAAGATCTTGCCAAGGAGCTCAAACAGGCCGCCAAGGGACTCAACAAGAAGACGGCCGGCCAGAACCCGAAGGAAGTCTCCAGCATCCTCGGCAGCGTTGAACGCATGACGGCCGATGCCGCCAACAAATCCCTGGCCGAGGCGGAGGCCGCGAAAGTGCTGGTCGGCGCAACACTCGATTCGCTGTCGAAGAACTGGAACCGTCAGGACATCGAAAACCATCTGAAGGCGGTCAGCGCCCATCTGACCAACATCATCGTCGCGCAGGAGTTCCAGGATCTTGCTGGGCAGTCGCTACGCAAGGCGATGAAAGCGCTGGTCGGCGCAATCATCGTTGTTGAGGGCGGAGGACCCACCGAGGACAAGCGCCTCTCGCAGAGCGAAATCGACGGCCTGCTGAAGGACCTGATGCCCTGAACGGGGCGCGCGCAAAAACAAAAACGGCGAGTGACTTTCATCACTCGCCGTTTCCGTACAGCTGGGGCGACATACCGGGATCGAACCGGTGACACCTGGAATCACAATCCAGTGCTCTACCGACTGAGCTAATGCCGCCACTGTTCTGGCGCGCCCGGAGAGACTCGAACTCCCAACCCCCGGCTTAGAAGGCCGGTGCTCTATCCGGTTGAGCTACGGGCGCGGGGTCAATCTTCCAGGCTACAACTTCTTGCTCGGCAACCATCGCAGCATTGCCGCATACTGCTTGATAAACTGGTCGGGGCGGTGGGATTCGAACTCACGACCCTCTGCTCCCAAAGCAGATGCGCTACCAGGCTGCGCTACGCCCCGAGGAAGGGCGCATTATAGAGAGGCGCCCCCCGCTGGTCAATCGCCAGCGCCATAAAATTCACACTTCTCTCAGCTTGCTTGCAGCCCCCCCGCATTTCTGATAGAAAAGCGGTTTTTCCAAAACGGACCTGTTCCGAAAGACCCCCGAAAAATGGCTGAAGACCTGCTCCACAAACATTTCACGCCCTACGCTCCCAAGAAGGGCGAGGAGTACATGAACTCCAAGCAGCTGGCTCACTTCCGCAAGATTCTGGAAACGCTGAAACAGGAGCTCTCCGAGGACATCGAACGCACCGTGCACACGATGCAGGATGAGGCGACCGTCTTTGCCGACCCGAACGATCGGGCCAGCCAGGAAACCGACATGGCAATCGAGCTGCGCAACCGCGACCGCGAACGCAAGCTGATCAAGAAGATCGACGAGACGCTGGGCCGCATCGAAGCCGACGACTACGGCTACTGCGACAAGTGCGGCGTCGAGATCGGCATCAAGCGCCTCGAAGCACGTCCGACGGCCACCCTGTGCATCGACTGCAAGACGCTGGAAGAACTGCGCGAGAAGCAGGTCGCAAAGTAATTCTGCTTGAGGCTGCCGGCACTCCGATGCCGGCGCTGCAAATAAAAAAGGACGCCGAAGCGTCCTTTTTTGTTGCCCGTGACTCAGGCTCAGGCTTGCGGCGCTTCCGCCGGTGCAGCGGCCTCTTCGGCAGCCACGGCCTTCATCGACAGGCGTACGCGGCCCTTCTCGTCGGCTTCGAGCACCTTCACGCGCACCTGCTGACCTTCCTTGAGCTTGTCGGAGACCTTCTCGACGCGCTCGTTGGCGATCTGCGAGATGTGCAGCAGGCCGTCGCGGCCCGGCATGATGCTGACGATGGCGCCGAAGTCCAGCAGCTTCAGTACGGTGCCTTCGTAGATCTTGCCGATCTCGACTTCGGCGGTGATGTCGCTGATGCGCTTCTTGGCGGCATCGGCGGCTTCGCCGGAGGTCGAGGCGATGGTGATCGTGCCGTCGTCCTGGATGTCGATGGTCGTGCCGGTCTCTTCGGTGATGGCGCGGATGACGGCGCCGCCCTTGCCGATCACGTCGCGGATCTTCTCCGGATTGATCTTCACGACGTACAGACGCGGGGCGTAGGCGGAGAGTTCGCCAACGCCGGTCGATGCGCCTTCCATCTGGCCGAGGATGTGGAAACGGGCATCCTTGGCCTGGGCCAGGGCGACCTGCATGATTTCCTTGGTGATGCCCTGGATCTTGATGTCCATCTGCAGGGCGGTGATGCCACCACGCGTACCGGCAACCTTGAAGTCCATGTCGCCGAGGTGGTCCTCGTCACCGAGGATGTCGGTCAGCACGGCGAAGCGGTTGCCGTCCTTGATCAGGCCCATGGCGATGCCGGCAACGTGCGACTTGAGCGGCACGCCTGCATCCATCAGCGCCAGCGAACCGCCGCAGACGGACGCCATCGACGACGAGCCGTTCGACTCGGTGATTTCCGAGACGAGACGCATCGAGTACGAGAACTCGTCCGCCGGCGGCAGCACGGCGACCAGCGCGCGCTTGGCGAGGCGGCCGTGGCCGATCTCGCGACGCTTCGGCGTACCGACGCGACCGCATTCGCCGGTGGCGTACGGAGGCATGTTGTAGTGGAGCATGAAGCGCTCGCGGTACTCGCCGGCCAGCGCATCGATGATCTGCTCGTCACGGCCGGTACCGAGCGTGGCGACGACCAGCGCCTGCGTCTCGCCACGGGTGAACAGTGCCGAACCGTGGGTACGCGGCAGCACGCTGCTGCGGATGGCGATCGGGCGCACGGTGCGCGTGTCGCGACCGTCGATGCGCGGCTCGCCGGCGAGGATGCGACCACGCACGGTGGCAGCTTCGAGTTCGAAGAAGTAGTTGCCGACGGTGTTCTCGTCCGGCGCGCCCTCTTCACCCGTGCACAGCGCGGCGACGGCCTCGGCATTCAGCTCCTTGAGGCGCTGGCTACGCGCCTGCTTCGAGGTGATGCTGTAGGCTTCCTCGATCTTCTGCTTGACCAGATCGTTCAGGCGAGCGACCAGCGCCTCGTCCTTGGCCGGTGCCTGCCAGTCCCACTCGGGCTTGCCGGCTTCCTCAACGAGTTCGTTGATGGCGTTGATGACCTTCTGCATCTCGGTGTGGCCGAAAACCACGGCGCCGAGCATGACGTCTTCCGACAGTTCCTTGGCTTCCGATTCGACCATCAGCACGGCCGAGGCGGTACCGGCGACGACGAGGTCCAGCTGCGAGGTCTTGACCTGCGACAGCGTCGGGTTGAGCACGTACTGGCCATCGATGTAGCCGACACGGGCGGCGCCGATCGGGCCGTCGAACGGGATGCCCGAGATCGACAGCGCAGCCGAGGTGCCGATCATCGCGGCGATGTCCGGATCCACTTCCGGGTTCAGCGACATGACGGTCGCGACGACCTGCACTTCGTTGTAGAAACCTTCCGGGAAGAGCGGGCGGATCGGACGGTCGATCAGGCGCGAGGTCAGCGTTTCCTTCTCGGACGGACGGCCTTCACGCTTGAAGAAGCCACCGGGGATCTTGCCGGCCGCGTAGGTCTTCTCGATGTAATCGACGGTCAGCGGGAAGAAATCCTGGCCCGGCTTGGCCTTCTTGGCACCGACGACGGTACACAGCACGACGGTGTCGTCGATCGACACCATGACGGCACCGCCAGCCTGGCGCGACACTTCACCCGTCTCCAGGGTGACCGTATGGGCTCCGTAAGCGAAGCTTTTCTTGGCAACGTTAAACATTGTTTCCTTTCTTTCTGATTATTGGCGCGGCGTACCCACAACGCCGGTACGCTTTGATGGCGACGCGCCGGTGGCTACCGCATTGGCTGCGGATGGCCATGGCAAAAGCGAAAACAGCGACACCACCTCATCGGCAGTGCCGCTGCATTCGCGTGTTCCCGACCGCATTGCGGATCGGAGAATTCCGTTTGGAGCGATGGTCTGAATTACTTACGCAGGCCCAGACGCTCGATCAGCGTGCGATAGCTGTCGACGTTGGTGCGCTTCAGGTAGTCGAGGAGCTTGCGACGACGGGAAACCATGCGCAGCAGGCCGCGGCGCGAGTGGTGATCCTTGACGTGCTCCTTGAAATGACCGGTCAGGTCATTGATGCGGGCCGTCAGCAGAGCCACCTGGACTTCGGGGGAACCCGTGTCGCCCTGGGCGCGCTGGAAATCGGTAACGACTTTCGACTTTTGTTCGGTAGTGAACGCCATGTCAAACTCTCTTTCATTGAAACGACGCTGCCCCGGTTTGATAGAGCTAAGCGTCAGGTTGATCAGGTTGATCAGGTTGATCAAATTTATTCGCCTGGCGAGCGAAGGGCGTGATTATAGCTGCGGGAGAGGCCCGCAAGCAAATGGTTTTTCAGAACTTTTTGCCTTCGGCGGTAGCTGCGCAGGCAGCGGGCGCCAAGCGCCCGTGCCCCCCGAACGGCGTATTCAGGAAAATCAGGGAGACTGCGTATTCGGGGTAGCGGAAGCACTCGCCCCGTCGGTATGGGCGAAAGTCTTCCGGTCGAGATACACGTTGTACGCAAGGACCAGCAGGACTGCGCCGAGCAACACAACGGTCAGCATGGGCATGAAGTACAAGAAAGTCGAAACGAAATCCATGACACGTCACCCTTTCATCGACAAGGTCGCACCAGAAACTCGACGCCATCGCCCGCGACCGTTCATGCGAATAGCGTCCAACGCTGCGATAGACTCAGTCCGCCGGGCATGGTTCCGTGGGCAAGGAGCGAGCCACACGCGAATCACCACAACCGGACGAAGCTGGTGAAGCACGGCCATTCCGGAAAATTGAGCCCACAGGAAAATTACTGCCCGGGAAATTGTTTCCGGATTGTGTAACGCGTTCATCATATCAACATCTGATATGAATGCGACAAAGGAAAGTTGATATTTCGATGCTGCGACGCAACAACCGCACCCGGACATGAAGAAATGCTCAATGAAAATCCCGGCTAGTCACCTCCCGAACACTCTCTACCGCAATTTCCAGTTCAGCATCCAGATTCCCCAACCACGTACTCAGGTTGACCAGTCGTCCGGCGACCAGATGCACCACCTCGCCTTCGCGCTGCACTTGACCGAACACCCCCAACAGACGCGACCCCAGGAGTTCGCGGCGCTGTCGGTCGGCCAGCCGGCCGTGGACGACGATATTGGCGAGCCCGCTTTCATCCTCCAGCGTCACGAACACGACACCGCTCGCCGTACCCGGCCGTTGCCGGCAGGTGACGATGCCGGCCATGCGCGCCAACGCCCGATCCGGCTGCTCGGCAAGCGTGCTGGCGGAAAAGAAGCGGTGCGCGGTGAGCCGCTTGCGCAGCAGATGCAGGGGATGCCGGTCGAGCGTGAGACCAAGGCTGCGATAATCGGCAACGAGGTCTTCGGCCTCGCTTGGGACGGCGAGTGCAATCGCTGCCGGCGGCACCTCCTGCGCCGTGGCGACCGCGAGCAGATCGAGCTGCACGGCGGCACCGGCGGCGGCCCAGGCGGCCAGCCGGCGATGCCCGGCGATCGCCTTCAGGGCGCCGGCCTGCGCCAGCAGGTCAAGATCGCGTTGTGCGATGCCGGTGCGCGCAGCCAGCTCGGCCGTGCTGGCGTAACCCGATGCCGGGCGGCGCGCCACCACGGCCTCGGCGCCTTGCCTTGAGAAGCCGGCAATCCCCTGCAGACCGAGCCGCACGGCGCCCGCATCGATACCAGCTTCGATGCTGGCTGCAACCTCGCTCGCCTGCACATCCACCGGCAGCACGCGCACGCCGTGGCGGCGCGCATCCTGCACCAGTTGCGAGGGCGAATAGAAACCCATCGGCTGGCTGTTGAGCAGCGCGCAAAGGAATTCTGCCGGGTGGTGGCGCTTGAGCCAGGCCGAGACATAGGCGAGCAGCGCGAATGAGGCGGCGTGCGATTCGGGGAATCCATAATCACCGAAGCCCTCGATCTGCCGGTAGAGCCGCTCGGCGAGTTCGGCCGGATAGCCGCGCTCGGCCATGCCGGCGAGCAGTTTTTCCCGGAAGTGGCCGAGCCCGCCCTTCCGCTGCCACGCCCCCATCGCACGCCGCAGCTGGTCGGCCTCGCCGGGCGTGAAGCCGGCAGCGACGACGGCGAGCTGCATGGCCTGCTCCTGGAAGATCGGTACGCCATAGGTACGGGCCAGCACATCCTCCAGTTCCGGGCGCGAGAAGCGCAGCGGTTCGCCGCTGGCACGAATGCGCTCGCGCCGCTTCAGGTAGGGATGCACCATGCCGCCCTGGATCGGCCCGGGGCGCACGATCGCCACCTGCACGACGAGGTCGTAGAACTCGCGCGGCTTGAGGCGCGGCAGCATGCTCATCTGCGCCCGCGATTCGATCTGGAAGACGCCGACGGTATCGGCGCGGCAGATCATCTCGTAGGTGGCCGCATCCTCGGCCGGGATGTCCTGCATCCGCAGGCCCAGGAGGTCGAGCGCGCGGCGCACGGCGGAGAGCATGCCGAGCGCCAGCACGTCCACCTTGAGGAGGCCGAGCGCCTCGATGTCGTTCTTGTCCCACTGGATCACGGTGCGCTCTGCCATCGCCGCGTTCTCGATCGGCACCAGCCGCGCCAGCGGCCCGCGCGAGATGACGAAGCCGCCGACATGCTGCGAGAGATGGCGCGGGAAGCCGACGAGCATCTCCGTCAGCGCCAGCCATTTCACGACCCGCGGGCCGCTCGGGTCGAGGCCGACGCCGACGCAGCGGGCCGGCAACTGGTCGCGTTTGTCCCACCACGCCAGCGAGCCGGAGAGCGCATCGATCTGCGCCGTGGAAAAGCCGAGTGCGCGGCCGACATCGCGCAGCGCGCCGCGCGTGCGGTAGGTAATCAGCGCCGCGGCGAGCGCCGCCCGCTCGCGGCCGTACTTGCGGTAGATGTACTGCACGACTTCCTCGCGCCGCTCGTGCTCGAAGTCGACGTCGATGTCCGGCGGTTCGCCGCGCTCCTTCGAGATGAAGCGCTCGAAGAGCAGGTTCGAGCGCGCCGGGTCGACCTCGGTGATCCCCAGCGCGTAGCACACCGCCGAGTTCGCCGCCGAACCGCGCCCCTGGCAGAGGATTTTCTGCCCGCGGGCAAAATTGACGATGTCGAAGACGGTGAGGAAATAGGCTTCGTACTGCAGCTCGGCGATCAGCAGGAGTTCGCGTTCGACCTGCCCGCGCACCGAGAGCGGTGCGCCATGGGGGTAGCGGCGTGCGAGCCCGGCCTCGACCTGGCGGGCGAGATAGGCCGTCGCCGTCTCGCCGTGCGGCACGATCTCCTCCGGGTATTCGTAGCGCAATTCATCGAGCGAGAAGTCGCAGCATTCGGCAATCTTCAGCGTTTCGTCGAGCAGCGCGCGCGGGTAGAGGCGGGCGAGGCGCAGGCGGGTACGCAGGTGGCGTTCGCCGTTGGGGAAGAGCGCGTGGCCGGCGGCGAAGACGGTGGTCTTCAGGCGCAGCGCCGTCAGTACATCCTGCAAGGGGCGGCGCCCGCGCGCGTGCATGTGCACGTCGCCCGCGGCCACCGCCGGCAGGCCGCTGGCCTCCGCCAGTGCCGTGAGGCGGGCGAGGCGCTGTGCGTCGTTCGGGCCGTTGAAGAGGCCGATGCCGAGCCAGCAACGGCCGCTAAAGCGCTCGGCCAGCCAGCGGCCGGTGGTGGGTTCGTCGTCCTCCTTCGCCAGCCACAGGCACAGGCAATCCGGCACGGCACGGCCGGGGATGAGCGATTCGAGATCGCCGCGCGTCAGGCGGTAGGCGCCCTTTTCCGCCCTTCTCCGCGCCAGCGTGATGAGCGCCGAGAGGTTGCCGTAACCGGCGCGGTTCTGCGCCAGCAGCACCAGCTTCGTGCCATCGACGAGCGTGAATTCGCTGCCGACGAGGAGCTTGAGCCCAGCTTCCTTCGCCGCCACATGCGCCCGCACGCTGCCGGCCAGCGAGCATTCGTCGGTGATGGCGAGCGCGGCGTAGCCCAGCGCCTGCGCCCGCGCCACGAGTTCATCGGGATGCGAGGCACCGCGCAGGAAGCTGAAGCAGGAGAGGCAATGCAGTTCGGCGTAGGCCGGAAGATCGGCAGGCATTCAATAACTGTACATACATACAGCTATTGAATCAAGAAACCTTGAACCCGGATTGAAAAAACTCTGCTGGCCGCCGGGTCAGTGTGAAGCCTTGTCGGTCAGCCGTGACGCCAAGCGCTTGTCGTGCTCGGTAATGTGGTGTTCGAACCAGTATTCGATATAACGCAGGAAACTGTGCTGATCCAGCTTTCCACGCTCGATTTCGCGAAGGGCTTTGTCGAACAGGCGCAGAGCCTTGGCGTGCTCGTTTCTGTGCACAAGGAATTCGATTCCTGCAGCCTTTGCCAGTCCTTCCTCGTCCGCAAAGTGGATCGCAAAAGCGGTCGCGCATTCGCGCAGGGCGATGACGGAAATTCCGCTGTCGCCAAAAGCGGCTGTCTTGAGCGCCTCAATGCGGCAAAAAAGCTTGTCGTGCTGTTCGTCCAGCGTTTCGTTGCCGATTCTCAACTCGATCGGCAACATTTCCGAAAGGGAAGATGTCTGCTCTGCCAAAGTGCGTCTCCTCGCAATGAGGTGCCTGCATCGAGGCAGGCGGTTTCCGGTATGCCGGTTATCCTGGCCCGAGGATACCCGAAAAATGTCACAAAAACGCATCAGGCAAATAAGCCGTGCAAAAACCAGCCATCCGCGTCGCGAAAGATCCATAGCCATTCGCGCTGCCTGGAAAAAGCGACGAAGTAATCGCGCCGGACCTCACCGGCAGCATTCTCTTCGCCAGCATCCCACCAGCCGCTCTCGATGCGTTCAGGGCCGGCAAGCAGGTTCAGCGGGCCGTTGCGCTGCGGGCGCCCCGCGATCTCGACGAGTGGCTGCGGTTGCGGCAGCAGCCAGCAGGGGCGCGGGCCTGGCACGGTGATTCCGCTGCCACTCCCCGGGAGAACAGGGACCGAGGCAAGCTCTGGCCGATGTTCGGGGCACGTGGCGATGGCATGAACATTCACTTCGCCCAGCCGCGCCCGCAGGCGCTCGACGAGCAAGCTGACGCCCTCGCTTGCCGCCACCTCACCAAAAAAGCCACCCTCGCGGCCGGGCAGCGGCTCGGGAGCAGCCGCCACGAGCACAAGGCTCGCCACCGGCGCACGGAGTAGCAGACGCTCAAGCCGCTCGCGCAGCACGCGCACGATGCGCTCGGGATCGCGCGTTGCCGCGGCAAAGGCAAGTTCGAGCGGCGTAACGCTGCCGCGTTCATGCTCGAGCAGCAACTCACAGCGAACAATCCCGCTGCTGCGCGCGGCAAGCCAGCCAGAGAGGACATGCACGAGCCGCTGTGCGGCAAAAAGGAGGCGTGCGGCATCTTCCACGCGGGCCGGAAGCTCAAGCGATTCGCGGAAGGTATCGGGGAAGCGGTAGCGCTCGCGCGGATCGGGCATTTCGCCCAGCGCCTGCGCAAGCGTGCTGACGAACTCGACACCGAGGCGACGGGCAAGGCCACTGCGCGGCAGGCGCAGGAGGTCGCCGACACAGCGCGCACCGAAGCCGGCAAGCCGCCGCCGTTGCGCAGCTTCGAGTTCGAGTACGTCGAGCGGCAGCAGCGCGAGCGCATCGCGAAGATCGGTCGCCTGCAGGCAGCGGGGGATCCTCGTACCATACACACCGGCACATCCCCTGCCCTCACCCGCCTTGCCCGACGCTCCGGCCGCAGCCAGCCACAGCGCAGCGCGCGGTGTGGGCGCCAGTGCTGCATTCGTCGCATAACCCTGCGCGGCAAGCCCGTCGAGAATGCGCGCGAGCAGCATCTCGATGCCGCCGAAGAGGCGTATCGATCCCTGCACTTCGAGCAGCAAGGCATCGGGCGGCACCAGCAAGACCTCGGAAGTGAAGCTGCCGGCCCAGCAGGCCAGGCTTTCGAGATGACGCAGTTCACGCGCCAGATCGCGCTCCTGCACCGAAAGCTCTGGCAACAAGGCCCAGGCGTCCGCGAGCCGCATGCCGGAAACAACACCCCGCTCAAGTGCGAGCGAATCGCAGACAAGGATGTGTTCGCGGGCGATAACGGCGCTAGGCGGCGGCCGTTGCGGAAAGACTTCGAGCGGCAGTAGCGGAAGGCGGAGGGCCAGCCACAGCATGGGAAATGGGCACGGGACGCGCCAGGTCGATTTCAAGCGGCGTATCGAGCGCGCCACCACGGCGCTTGATGAGACGCAGTGCAACGCGACCGCAATCGTTGGCCTGGTTGGCCGCTCCGATGCCGATACGCAAGGGCGCCGGCGAGGATTCCCGGATGGCTGCCGCCGGCCGGAAGAGAAAGATCAGCGTGCGGCTCTTTTCCGCCAGCAGTTGCAGGCGACGCAGTGTCGAGGCATCGGCCTCGGGCAGCCAGGCAAGCAGCGCACCGACGCCATCGGCATCGAGTGCACGGGCGCAGGCCCAGGCTGCATCGCCGCCGACGGCACGGGTGATGAGGAGGCGTGAAAGCGCAATACCGGCGGCAGCCCAGGCCGGTGCGTAGGGCGGCAGCGGCGGTGCAACGCAGACGACCCAGGACATTTCCGCGCTGGAAATACGCGCCAGCGCCGGCATCAGGAGGCTCATCTCGCCCAGTCCCTGCCGCGCCGGGAGGAGTTCGACCAGCCCGCCACGCGGCCAGCCGCCGCCGGGCAGCTCGGCATCGAGTGCGGCAAACCCCGAAGGCACACCGGGCAAGGCCGCCTGGGCAAGGCTGTCGCCGCGCCAGACATCGCTGCGCGACAGCACTTCGGCCAGTGCCGGCGAGGTGGCCATCAGAGACCCTCGCCGCCCCGGATGAGGCCGACGGCAATACCTTCGATGGCGACTTCTTCCTTGCGCGTATCGACGATGATCGGCTCGAAATCGGGATTCTCGGCGATCAGTTCAACCACCGGCCCATGCCGGCGCAAACGCTTGACCGTGACATCCTCCTGCAGCCTGGCGACGACGATCTGTCCGTCGCGTGCGTCCGGCGTGCGGTGCACGGCAAGCAGATCGCCGTCGAAGATGCCGGCGTTGATCATGGAAAGGCCGCGCACGCGCAGCAGGAAATCGGCCTTGGGCGAGAACAGGTGGGCATCGAGCGCGTAGCGGCCGAGCACGTTCTCGACAGCAAGGATGGGACTGCCGGCAGCAACGGAGCCAATCAGCGGCAGACCGAGTTGTTCGACGAGGCGGATGCCGCGCGCGGAGCCGGGTTCAAGGATAATGGCGCCTTTCTTGGCGAGCGCCTTCAGGTGCTCCTCGGCGGCATTCGCCGAGGCGAAGCCGAAGGCCGAGGAAATCTCGGCGCGGGTCGGCGGTGAGCCGAGCACTTCCATTGTGTTGCGGATGAAATCGAGGATTTCCTGCTGTCTGGGAGTAAGCTTCAGCATCCTGCGCACCTTTTCAAGAAACGGCACGGGCCGTAGCTGTATTTTTATACAGCACTGAATAAAAAATCAAGTACCCCCGATAAAAATGAGCGCACGCAACCCGCCCGGCACCTCCGCTTTTGTCCTGATGATCGTGCTTTGCGCGATCTGGGGCTTCCAGCAGATCACCATCAAGATTGCCGGCGAGGGCGTCAGCCCGGTGCTGCAATCGGGCATTCGTTCCGTCGTCGGACTCACTCTGCTGACGCTGTGGGCGCTATGGCGCCGACAAGCCTTGTTTGCCGCAGACGGTACGCTGCGCATGGGACTGCTTGCCGGATTGCTGTTCGCCATCGAGTTCGTCTTCATCTACGTCGGGCTCGCGCATACCACCGCCTCGCGCATGATCGTCTTCCTCTATACGGCGCCGTGCCTGACGGTGCTCGGGCTGCACTGGGCAGTGCCCGGCGAACGCCTGGGGATGCGTCATTTTTCCGGCATCGCGCTGGCCTTCACCGGCATGGTCATCGGCTTTCTCGGCGGCAGCGGCACCGGGCAAAGCACCTGGCTTGGAGACCTGCTCGGTCTCGCCGCCGCTGTCGGCTGGGCGGCGACGACCGTACTCATACGTGCCAGTGGCCTTTCCCGGATCAGCGCAACGAAAGTGCTGTGGTACCAGCTCGCGGTCTCTGCGCTGTTGATGCTGCCACTCTCGCCGCTGCTCGGCGAAACGGGCATTACGCACCTGACAACGCCGGTGCTGCTTGCGCTCGCCTATCAGGGCGTGATCGTCGCCTTCGCCAGCTACCTCGCCTGGTTCTGGCTGCTGCAGACCTATCTGGTCGGGCGGCTGATGGTGTTTTCCTTCCTGACGCCGATCTTCGGCGTCATTTTCGGCGTCATCTTCCTCGCCGATCCGCTGACACCGAGTTTCCTGTTCGCCGCCGCCTGCGTGACGGGAGGAATTCTGCTCGTCAACCTGCCGGAGAAGCGGCAATCCTGAACCGACCGTTCAGCGGCCACATCCGCCCGTTCATTCCGTCCGCATTGCATCCAGCATAACCGCTGCCTACGTTGGAAAGGTTTTTCCCCGTCACGGGAAAGCTCTTTCAATTCGCCAGAGGAGGTTATCCAGATGTTCGCCAGCCTTGCCCGTCTTGCCAACCGCACCCGCCCGGCCCCACAGCACCCCTACCATCATCTGCTGCCCCGAATCATTGAGGGCCTGGGCAATGGCCTTCCCGGCGACATGGATCTTGGGGAACGACTGCTTCCCTCGGTTGCCAGCGCCTGCAATTACCTTGATGAACAGATCCAGGCGATTCCCGGCGAACTGGAAATCTCGGAAAAATCGTTCTACCAGGCAGACGCTTCTTCCCAACTTTTCGGCGATCCGGGCAGTGTCGGTGCGGCTCTCGGCAAGAGCCTCGATGTGAAATCCGCACTCCCCGGGCTGATTCAGGCAGGCAACGATTCCGTCTGTGCCATGCTCGGCATGCGCCCCCGGCGCGAGAGCGATTCCCGGAACATTGCGCCGTGCTTCGCCGACCATACGCTGGCAGCACTGGCGCCGACCGAGGGAGATCTGCGCAGATTCCTGCGTGACCTTGTATTTGAACGTTTCATCAGTAACGCTGCCTCTTTCCGCGACGGACACCCGGAGTCCGGATTCTCGCCACGGGCAAGTCGCAGTGGCGAGGACAAGCTGAACGCCCTCCTCGGTCTGCTCAACGCGCCGGAGCGTCTTTTCCACATGACTACCAGCGGCTTCAGTTGTCGCAACAAGACGGCCCAGCCGGTCGAGTTACCGCTCCTGCACTGCAGCGACCGTCGCCAATGGATCGTCTGCATTGTCCGTTTCGACACGCAGGAAGCGTTCGAGGCGCAAGGTCGCGAGCTGCACAAGCACCGATACATCTACTTCTGAAACCGGGAAAACGGAAAGCGGGAAGCCGGCGCACCGGCGCATGAGAGGCTGAGCGTCTAACGATCCGTCACGGCGATCCCGTAAAGCCTGCGCAGGCGAACGCATTCCGGGTTCATCGAACCATCTTCCATGAACACCGGAAACTCGCGACAGACCGACGGACGCTGCTCGTAGATGCCGCAGCGTCCGTCATCCTGCTGCGCAACACAACGACCGTGGCCGTGTTCGGTCCCTTTCATCGCAACGCGGAAGGGCGTGACCGGAACGGTAAGATCCGCCGGAACGATACCGCCGGGTTGCGTATCGACCTCACCCTGATAGAACGAGACGCGGAAATGGCGGCAGCAGCAGCCGCAGCCGAAGCACGGGTTGTCGGCCTCGGTCATGTCGAAAAAGACGCGACCATCCTCCGTGTGGACGGCGATCTGCACACGCTTGTCGATCGCGTCAGCCACGCCGCTCACCTCGCAGCCGCCTGCTGCCGGCGACGATAGCCAAGCACGGCGGGAATGATCAGCGCGGAGATGGCCACCACCAGTGCGAACAAGGGCCACAGTACCGGTGGGTTCCATTCGCGGCGCTTCGCTTCGCGCAACGGTACGTCGATGCGCTGGTATTTCAGGTTGTTGTGGCCGACATCGCTCGGTTTGCGGTTCTTCAGCCAGGCGTGCCCGAGCGCGTAGCTTTTCGGATGAAAAGCGTAGATCCACGGCGCATCGTCGTGCAGGATGCGATTCATGCGCTTGACGATCTGCAGCCGGCGCGGCGTGTTCTCCATGTTTTTCATTTCCGCAAAGAGGCGGTCGAATTCCGGGTTGCGGTAGTTCGACTTGTTCTCGCCGCCCTTGTCGACGCTGCCTTCGCCGCCATGCAGCAGGAAAAAGAAATTCTCCGGGTCGGGGTAGTCGGCATTCCAGCCAAGAAAGTAAAGTTGCACCGCACCCTTGCGCAGTTTTTCCTGGAAACGGTTGAAGTCGGTTGCGCGCACGACGAGCTGGATGTCGATCTTGGCGAATTGCCGTGTCAGCCAGTCCAGCCGCGCCTTGTCGCCCATGCCGCCGCTGGTGGTGTCGAGGTTGAGCACGAGCGGCTCGCCGCTCTTCGCGTTGCGCCCGTCCGGCCAGCCGGCTTCAGCGAGCAGTTTTTTCGCCTCGTCGACGCTGCGCCGCCGCGGCGCGCCGTCGCGCCACTCATAAACGGCCTTGTTGATACCCTCCTCGCCCTCGACATGACCGAAGATGCCAGGCGGCAGCGGGCCCTGCGCCGGGATGCCGCGCCCGTTCATGAAGATCGAGATGAATTCCTCCTGATCGAGCACGATCGACACCGCCTGACGCAGCTTGTGCGCATCGCCACCGACAACCGCATCGAGCATGTTGAAGCCCATGTAAAAAGTCGATGAACGCACGCTGGTAATCAGGCGTATCCCTTTCTGCTGCATTTCTTCGGTGAGCGCGACATCACCGCCGACATTGATGCGCACGGCCTGATCGAAGCTGTCGGAGGAAATCCCGGAGGCGTCGTACCAGCCCTGCAGGAATTTGTTCCAGTAGGGGATCGCCTCCTTCTCGCGCGAGAATACGGCGCGCTCGATGAAGGGTAGCGTCTTGCCGCAGTCGTCGAGCAGGCCCGCCGCGCGGTCGCCCTCCTCACCCTCGCAGGGGTAGGTTTCGCCGCGATAGTTCGGGTTCCGCGCCAGCACCATGCGGCTGTTGGGATTGTTCTCGACCAGCATGTACGGCCCGGTGCCGACCGGGTACCAATCCAGCGTCAGGTTCTTCTCGACCATGCCCGGCTGACTGTAGAAACGATCGACCTCGCGCGGCACCGGCGCGAAGAAGGGCATCGCCAGCCAGTAGAGGAACTGCGGATATTTGCCTTTCAAGCGCACACGGTAGCTCAGGTCGTCGACCTTCTCGACACCGGTCAGCGCGTATTTGTCGAGGTCCAGCCATTCATCGCGGCCCATGCCCTTCGCCGCATCCTGCAGCGTCTTGCCGAGTTCCTTGAGGCCGACGATGTGCTCGGCCATCATGCCGAAGATCGGCGAATGCAGGCGCGGATGCGCGAGGCGCTTGATCTCGTAGATGTAATCGTCGGCACGAAGCTCGCGGCTGCCGGCATGTTCAAAATCGGCAATGCGCTCGATGCGCCCGAGTTTTTCGCGGTCGAGATTCCGGTAGCGCGGCTCACCCTTCTCGTCCACCGCGAAGGCCGGATGTGGCTGGTAGCGGATGCCCGGCTGCAGACGAATCTCGTAGACGCTTTCTGCAATCCGCTCGATCGGTGCGTCGTTCGGCAAGCGCCGGCCGCCCTTGTCATAGTAGGTCGGGATCGGTACCTGCGCGGCCGTCAGCGGTACGAGTTCGTAGGGCCGCTTCAGGAAATGGTATTGCAGCGGCGGTTCATAGACCTGCGCGGTGAAGGTGATTTCGTCCTCGGTGTAGGACTGCACCGGATCGAGATGTTTCGGTCGCTCGGTGAAGGCGGAATAAAGGATGCTCTGTCCGCGTTCGCCGGAAGGATAGGGATCGTTCCAGACCTCGCCACATCCGGCGACGAGCAGCATCCAGAACGGGACAAGGAAACGGCACAAGAAGCGGCAGGAAAGGCGGAAATTCGGTGCGGACGACATGGCGGCGAGTGTAGCGGATGCCCGGCAGCGCGTCATCCCGCGCCGTGGGGAGGGCATGCATTTCCGTTATAATGCGCGCAAAACCGAACAGGGAGAACAACACATGGGTTTCCTCGCAGAGAAACGTATCCTGATCACCGGCGTGCTGTCCAAGCACTCGATCGCCTACGGCATCGCCAAGGCCTGCCACCGCGAAGGTGCGAAGCTCGCTCTCACCTACCAGAACGAGCGCTTCAAGGAGCGGGTCGCCAAGTTCGCTGCCGAATTCGACAGCGAACTGGTATTACCCTGCGATGTGGCCGAGGATGCGCAGATCGAACAGTTGTTCATCGAACTCGGCAAGCACTGGGAAGGACTCGACGGCCTCGTACACTCGATCGCCTACGCCCCGGCCGAAGCCATCGAGGGCGATTTCCTGGAAGGCATCAACCGCGAAGCCTTTCGCATCGCGCACGACGTGTCATCCTACAGCTACCCGGCGCTGGCCAAGGCCGCCCGGCCAATGCTGCTGAAGGGCAACAACGCCGCCCTGCTCGCGCTCTCCTATCTCGGCGCAGAGCGCACCATGCCCAACTACAACACGATGGGGCTGGCCAAGGCGAGTCTCGAAGCGGCCACCCGTTATCTCGCGTTCTGCCTCGGACCACAGGGCGTTCGCGCCAACGCGATTTCGGCCGGCCCGATCAAGACGCTGGCGGCCTCCGGCATCGGCAATTTCGGCAAGCTGCTCGCCTACAACTCGCATCACGCCCCGCTGCGCCGCAACGTCACCATCGACGAGGTTGGCAATGCGGCCGCCTTCATGCTCTCCGACCTCGCCAGCGGCATCACCGGCGAGATCATGTACGTCGATGGCGGCCTCAACACCACCGCGCTCGGCAACGCCGACCCGATGCCAGCCTGAGCGTTATCGACGCAATCGAGTAGGGGACGGGGTCACCCCCGTCGCCCTCTCACACCACCGGACGTGCGGTTCCGCATCCGGCGGTTCATTGAACACACTGGAGTCGTCGCATCGTATCGAGTAGCGACACCAGCCCCAAACGATCAAAAAAGGA
>JAKLLG010000011.1 GCA_023150275.1 Rhodocyclaceae bacterium | reverse complement strand
GCCAACGACGCCCGCTTCCACGCCAGCAGCGGCACCCCGCTCGCCCACGATGCCGACGACCGCATCCTCTACAGCCTCACCACTGGCGCCCTGTACTACGACGCCGATGGCAATGGCGCCGGGGCGGCGGTGCGCTTTGCCATGCTGCAGGGGGCGCCGACGGTGACGGCGGGGGATTTGATGGTTGTATGACGGATTTGGGTACACGAATGATTCCTTGGCTCAGAGCCTTATTTTTGCGGTCGGCGCTGGTTGTTTTGGCAGGGGGGGGCAATGTTGTATTTGCTGCGCCGGCAGGGCATATCGTCAGTGTTCAGGGCAAGGGCGAGGTTCGCCAGAGCGGCGCCAATGATTGGCAGTTGGCGCGGGTCCAGCAGGATGTCTTTCAGGGGGACTATGTTCGCACCGGGGATCTGTCGCAAATGGCGATTCTCATTGCGCGCGACAAGACGCAAATCCGTCTGAATCAGAACAGCGTCATGCAGATCAAGACCGCTGAGGAATCGGCGAAGGATTCGCAGACGCTGATTCGGTTGAATTCCGGACGCGCCTGGTCAGCTGCGAAAACCGGGCCAATGCCAACTCCGGACTCGGGGAAATCTGCCAGTGCGGAGCCGCCGCGTGTGCGCATGGAAACGCCCTCTGCAACGCTTGCGATTCGAGGAACGGACTGGGAGGTCGAGGTGGCGCCCGACGGTCGGACCCAACTTGTCGTTCTGAGTGGTCTTGTCGAAATGTCGAATGACATGGGTTCCGTCCATGTGGCTCGCGGTGAGGCTGCCGTCGCGGAAACGGGCAAGGCGCCGACGAAGCTGATTCTTTTGAATCCACAGGATCGCGTTCAGTGGGTTGCGCAGTGGCGCCTTGATCCTGGCCGCTATTTTTCAAGCATGCGCGGTGACCCCGCTGTCTTCGGCGCTGCGCTGCGGCGTGGCGACTTGGCAATCGCCAGGCAGTTGATTCCTGAGATGACTCCGGAAATGAGGGAGATTGCCTGGGCTGCGTTATTGATCGGTGAAGACCGATTGGCGGAGGCGCGCGATTTGTTGCTCCCGCTTGTCGATCGGGTGCCCGCACACTTTGTATCGCTTCTGATGATGGCTGATATCAGGATGGTCGAGGGGCGTCGTGATGAGGCACTGCGTATGCTCCAGCTTGCGGCAGCGCAGAACAAGGCTGCGATCGTCGATGCCCAGTTGGCGCGCGTGTTGCTGGTCGGCGACAAAGCCGAAGCGGCGCATCGTGTTCTCTACCCCGACGTGGCGATCTTGGCTACCGATTCCGAAATCTGGTTGGCGCGCGGAGAGCTGTCCCGCTTCGGGGGTGATCGTGAGGGTACTTATGCGGCCTACGAAAACGCCATCTTGCTGGCACCAGAGGATGATCGCGGATACGGCGGGCTGGGATCGGCCGCAGTCGAGCGGGAGGAGGTTGCGGCTGCCCGGAAATGGCTCGGGAAGGCGATTGCATTGAACCCCGGTGATTCTTCTTACCACGCGGAGGCTGGTACGCTGGAGGCATTCGCCGACAATTATGCCCTGGCCGAGGCAGCGTTCAACGAAGCATTGCGCTTGCGCGCGGACGACTATGTAGCCTTGGTAGGCCGCGGTGTCATGCGTTTGAAGCAGGGGCAAGTCGACGACGCGATGAGCGATTTTCTCGCGGCGTCGTTGATTGAGCCGCGCTACGCCCGCGCTCATTTGTATGCCGGCATTGCTCACTATCAGAATGGCAACGCCGGGCGTGCAATCGAGTCGTTCGATCGTGCTGCCGAACTTGATCCGAAGGATCCGCTACCGCCGTTGTATGCGAGCATGATCCACACCGATGCTTTTGACGTTGCTGCGGCGATTGCATCCGCACGGACGGCTCAGGAGCGGATGCCGTTTCTGAAGTCCTTGAACCAGGTGGCAAACAACCAGAAAGGCGTCGCGAACGTTGGTAATGCGCTTGCCTTTGCGGGGATGCGCGATTGGGCGATTGCCTACGCACATGATGGTTACTATCCGTTCTGGGCCGGCAGTCACCTCTTTCTGGCTGATTTGTATGAAGGGAAGTTTGCAAAGAACTCCGAGCTTTTCCAAGGATACATGGCCGATCCGACCGTGTTTGGGGCAAGCACGCGGCAGCAGTCGTTGATTCACCGTCCCGGTCATTACCAGACGATCTCTCTGACCGTCGGGCGGGACGATCATGTCCTTGAGTGGGTGCCAAGAGCGACATTCAGCGGGTACTCAAACGCGACATTGCCGTTTGCCTATTTCTTTGACGTCGATCAGCAGAATGGCAGGGCCTTTTCGAAAGAGGATTACGACTACAGGGATCGCACCCTGTCCGGAACAATGGCGGTCGGTTTGGTGCCTCGGCATGACCTGAGAATCTTTGCCTATCACGATCGCGATTCGACGCGAGCTTCCTACGATTCAGCACGAACTCCTGATCTCGCCTTCCGTTCCCCGGTTGTTAACACGAGTGTTGGTGCAACCTGGCTGCCGATGCCGGACAACATGACGCAGATTCGGCTGGGGCGTACGCATATCGAGGGTACGCAAACGTGGCGGAACTCGGCAAAAACGACGGACGCCAGATTCTTTGATGACGAGGTGACGCATGAAGGCCAGTTCGCCTGGCGCGCCCGCCTGAACGAGCAATGGGAGCTGGCGGCAGGTGTCGAGATGGCGAGGAACCCCGAAAGCAGCGGCTTGCGAGCGAGGGTAACGGCAATGGGGCTGGTTTTTTTTGACGATGATTCAAGGATTTCGGAGCGAACACGAGTGGCTTACGCATCCGGGAAGTATCATTTCTCCCCGGCAGCCTACTTTCAGCTTGATCTCTTTGGAACCCGATATGAGAAGCGCGTATCGCACAATACCCTGTCGGGTGGTGTTACCACCTATTCGGCGCGAGAGTTCGAACTGACGAGATGGTCGCCGCGTGTGGGACTTGTTGTTCCGGCAGCAAGCGGCCACCTCGTTCGTTTGGCATACCAGGATTGGGTAAAACCTTCGAGCGCAACGTCACTCGGACCGGTTGATACGGCTGGCATCGTTCTCGATGAATCGGCACTGCGGTTTGGCGGTCGCCTGAAGCGTCTGGCAGGGAAGCTGGAGTCGGAATGGTCTGCACGTCTGTTTTCCGAGATCGGAATTGATCACAAACGCATCGAGAACTTTGAACAGTGGGACTTCACGCTGGCCGATAACTTTGCCAATCTGAGTCGCCTGCGGCAACGAAATGTCTCGGATATTGCGGCGTTCTATGCCGGCCCCTCCAATAGTGAGTACTCGACGCTCTATCTGAACTCGCAGGCGCGACTGACGCAGCTGCGTGCTGCCGTCAATTTTCTTGTCAGCAATACCTGGTCGATGACGGCCGCCTACATGAATACCCATTCGAAGGTCGAGATCCAGTCCGAGGATTGGTACTATCTGCCGCGCCATCAAACGAACCTCGGGCTCACCTGGGTAAGCCCCTCGCGCTGGCGGGTTTCGGGCGAGGCATTGTGGCGGTCCAAGGCCTGGACGTTTGCAGATCTGGCCGCTCCACGCAAGGCTTACTGGAATGCAAATGCCTCGGCGTATTGGGAGACGCCGGACAAGCGTTACGGCGTGGCCCTGTTCGCGAAGGATCTGCTTTCGCCTCACGAATCGGTGTTCTACGGGTTTGCTGCGAATGCCAGATTCTGACGTTCGCGACGGGAATCAGGTTTCGCGGAATGCGCGTCGAATGAACGCGGTAATCGGGTCGAAAAGATACTCCAGCGCAGTGCGCTCAACGGTCTTGACGAATATCTCGACCGGCATGCCTGCCTGAAGTTTGAGATCGCCCGCCTCCTTTAGCGACTCTGGCAGTAGGTCGACGTTGATCTGGTAATACGGTTGGTTGGTGGCGCGATCGATCAGCCTGTCTCCGGATACGTAGGTGACCTTTCCTTCGACGACCGGCGTGATGCGCTGGTTAAATGCAACCAGACGTACGTCGGCGATGCTTCCCGCGCGCACGTGATTCACATCTTCGGTCCGTATGCGACCCTCGATGATCAGCTTGGCGTGGCGCGGAACAATATCGAGAATCGGATCGCGCGGCCCGATCACGGCGCCGGCCGAAGTGAATTTCATATCAACGATTTCGCCGGTTGCCGGTGCGACAATCTTCTGGCGTTCGGCCGCATCGACCGAGGGGCGAAGGCGCTCCTGCAGTTCGAAGGTCTTGTTCGCATTGTCCTTGAGTTCGTCAGCGGCGGTTTGCATATAGTTGTTGCGCAATCCGACGATTTTGAGTTCCAGCTCGGTCTGGCGCTGTTTTGATTTGGCAACCTCTGCGACGCGCTCGCTTTTCCTTGATTCGTAGTCGGCTACGGCGCGCTGAAGTTCGAGGTTTCTGGCCTGTGAGACAAATCCCTGCTTGATGAGATCCTCGTTTTGCTTCAATTGCTGCTGTTGCAGTTGCATTGCGCGAGTGTCAGCGGCCACCTGCTGTGTCAGCGCGCCCTGTTCCTCGCGTGTCTGAACTATCTGGGCCTTGAGCAGGGTGATCTGGCTGTCCAGAGTCGCCAGGCGTGAGGTGAAAAGCGATCTTTCCCGATCGAGGAATTCCCTGATGCGCGACTCACGTTCTGCGCGCGTCAGCAGGTCGGAGGGGAATTCGACGGAGCGCTTGCCATCGCGTTCGGCAACGAGTCGGGAACCGCGCGCCCGCTCCGAGTCAAATTGTTGCCTGACCAGCTCAAAGCTGGCATCGACACGAACGTCGTTGAGGGTCATTAGCAGCTGGCCCTCTCGGACCAAGTCACCGTCGCGAACGAGTATCTCCTTGATGATTCCGCCTTCCTGGTGCTGCACCGTCTTTCGATTCATGTCGACCTTCACCAGGCCCGACGAGACGACTGCGCCCGACAGGGGGGCGAATGCCATCCAGCTTCCGACGACACCAAACGAAATGCCGATAATCCAGAGGCCTGCACTGACAAGCCGTTTTGAATCTCCGGCATTTTCGACATCGATTCGCGGAAGAAGCTGATCTTTGAGTGCGGCCAGCTTGGCCAGGGGCGGAAGTTTTTTCATACTGCACGTGCGATTGCGGGGGGCGTAAACTTTGCGAGGACTTCATTGCGGGGGCCAAATGCTTCGATGGTCCCTTCCCGCAATACCAGTAATTTATCGACGCCTGCCAGCAACGACGGGCGATGGGACACGACAATGACGGTAATGCCCTCTTTTTTCAGCGAATTCATCGCGCGAACCAACGCAGATTCGCCCTCGGCATCAAGGTTCGCATTTGGCTCGTCGAGCACAACGAGGCGAGGCGAGCCGTAAAGAGCGCGCGCGAGCGCAACTCGTTGACGTTGTCCCCCAGAAAGGGCTGCACCTCCTTCACCAACAGGAGTGTCATAGCCCTTGGGGAGTCGCAGAATCATATCGTGTGCATTAGCCCTTTGGGCAGCGTGGATGACGGCTTCGGAGTCGAGTTCTTTCATGCGGCAGATGTTTTCCGCGACAGTCCCGGGGAATAGCTCGACATCCTGCGGCAGGTAGCCGATCCACGGGCCGAGCGATTCCCGCGGCCACAGCGAAATATCCGCACCGTCGAGCCGGACCGTTCCGGAGGTCGGATGCCAAAGCCCGATCAGTAGCCGTGCAAGCGTTGATTTCCCGGATGCGCTGGGTCCGATCATGCCAATCGATTCGCCAGATGAGATCTGAAACGAAATTCCCTTGATGATCGGGCGGTCGGTGCGCGGAATCGTAAAAACGATGCGTTCGCAACTTAGCTCGCCGCACGGAGTGGGAAGTTCCGTCTGCTCGTTCTTTGCATGCTGTTCCTTGAGCAATGCATCAAGCCGATTGAAAGCGCTGCGCGCATCAACCATTTGCTTCCAGCTGGCAATCATCGATTCGACCGGTGCCAGCGCTCTGCTCAGTATGATCGTGGCGGCCATCATGACGCCGCCGCTGACATGCTGTTCAATGACGAGAGCGGCTCCGACACAGAGCATCAGAATCTGGATGGCCTGTCGGGCAACCTTGGTGACGCCGCCCATGCGGCCCGCAAGTTGTCCAACTGTTGCCTGATGTTCTTGAACTTGCCGATTCTGCTTTTCCCACTGCTGGGTGATTGCGCCAAGCATCCCCAGTGCGCCGACGACCTCTGCATTCCTCAGGCTGGAATCAATGAAGCGGGATGCGACCCGGGAACTCGCCTGGAGATTCTCGATGGGCTTTCGTGTAACGCGTTCGTTGAAGTAAGCGAGCAGAACCAGGGCTGCCGCTCCGAAAATTGCGGTTATACCCATTGCCGGGTGAAAAAAGAAAATCAGTAGTATGTAAAAGGGGAGCCATGGTGCATCAAACAAAGAAATGATGCCGTTGCCTGTCAGGAAGGCACGAAGCGAGGCCACATCCCTTAGTCCATGGACGTAATCTGAACTGCCGAGCTTTGCAGAGTTGCTCAGGAGGCCATCCAGCACTTTAGGCCCTAGCATGCTGTCCAAGGCAATACCGGCAGCAGCGAGCAAGCGTGACCGGATTAGATCGAGCGCACCCATTACAACCAGTGCGATCAGCGCGCCCACAGTGAGCATCGCCAACGTTTCGCCGCTCCGACTGGTGAGCACGCGGTCGAATACCTGAAGCATGTAAATTGATGGAATCAGTAGCAGGATGTTGATAAACAGGCTGAAGAAGCCTGCATATACAAAAAACGGCCTAAATCTCGAAATTAGATCGAACATCGGATGGTTTGCTTTCAGACGGGGTCCTTCAACCAATCATTCTGACCACTGAACTGCAGAGAGAGGAGCGGCGCCGGAGGTGCTCTGGATGCTACCATACCGTCGCCCGAACAATACGTGGCCGCGCCGCACATATTGCGGTTTACGAGAACCTTTTGTGATATTTCTCACATTTTTGATTACGACAAGACAATGCCATGAAGCAGCAGGCAGCTAACGCCGCAATTTTCTTTGCCGATGACGCATACCTGACCGATCGGCCTAAGTTGATGGGGCGCCAGTCCGCGGGTGAAGGATTTCTTCGTGGTTTTGTTCGGCATAGCGGGGTTGACGAGTTTCGGTGTGTCGTTTCTACACCAAAGGCAGCCCAGTCCTTTGCCGGGCTTTGCAGGAAATTTGGCGCTGGAAGTTCCCGGGTTTCCTACGCCTTGGGCCACGAGTTGCACGCAATCGGTGACCTTGGCACTTTATATCTCCCCGGGCCGATGATTGCCGAAATGGCATGGAAGCGGGGGAGAGGTGATCCGTCGGCTTTTTCGCTGTTTGGAATTACGCATACGATTTCTTCCCACGGTGCTATTGACGCAATCGCCGACATGCTGACGGCTCCCGTTGAGCCCTGGGATATGCTCGTTTGTACTTCTCGCCCGGTATTGCAGGCGGTAAGACGTCTTCTCGAATCAGAAGGTGAAAGGATTGCACGCCGATTTTCAGGAAAGATGCCTTTACTTCCGCAATTGACAGTAGTGCCGCTTGGTGTGGATGCAGATGCTCTGCGCCCAAACGGCGTAGAGCGAAAGCAATGGCGCGACCGTTTATCGATTGGTGACGACGACGTCGTTTTTCTTTTTGTAGGACGCCTGTCGTTCCACGCGAAGGCAAATCCGTTTCCAATGTTGCTTGCCGTTCAGGAGGCACAGAGACAAACCGGAAAGCGAGTGCACCTTGTTCAAGCGGGTTGGTTCGCCAATGCTGCGATCGAGGCTGCTTTTCGAGACAGTGCGGCAGCCTTGTGCCCTGATGTTCTGTGTCATTTTCCTGATGGACGAGAATCTGATGTGCGCAGAGGAATCTGGCACGCTGCAGATATCTTCATCTCTCTATCCGACAATATTCAGGAAACTTTCGGGTTGACGCCGATTGAGGCGATGGCATCTGGGCTACCTTCGATTGTGAGTGACTGGGATGGTTACCGGGATACGGTGAGAGATGGTGTGGACGGCTTTCGCGTCCCAACGCGTACGCCACCACCTGGTTTCGGAACAGATCTGGCGGTCAGACATGAAGAAGGAATCGACAATTACGACAAGTACATTGGCTATGGCAGCTTGTTTGTATCTGTCGATATTGATGCGACTGTAAAAGCCGCAGTTCTCTTGGCCAGGGATAAGGATCTGCGCACACGGATGGCGGGCCGAGCGATTGAGCGAGTTCGGAGTGACTTTGATTGGGCTGTGATTGTGCGCCAATATCAAGAGTTATGGACCCAGATGCGGCAAAAGCGTGGTTCGGCAAGAAGCAATCAGGCGATCCGCAATGTGTCGATCGTCAATCCAAGGCGCGCTGATCCCTATTGGCTGTTTTCGGAATACCCGACCTGCGCTGTTTCCGCTGGCGACATCGTGAGCAAAGTCGAAGGAATTGATGAGCAGGAAACTCAATTTCGACTTCGCGGTTGTTCGGTGACCAATTTCGGATATGGTAGTGTGCTTTCGGCAGAAGCCTGCGACGCCATATTGCGTTTCCTGACGAGCAACAAAGCGGTCTCCGTGTCTGATTTGGCAGGCGCAATCAGTGAAAATACCTATCCCGCCGCCACTGTGCGAACTCTGTTGTTTCTGGAGAAAATCGGCCTGATAAGAATTGCTCCGGGTAACACGGCATCAATCTGATGATGGAGATCGGACAGCGCGAATGCGAATACTGCACAGCAGGGGATGCCGAAAATGAAAAAGCCGACCTGTCGGTCGGCTTTTTCAAAAGATTTCATGGTGCCCAGAAGAGGACTCGAACCTCCACGCCTTGCAGCGCTAGTACCTGAAACTAGTGCGTCTACCAATTCCGCCATCTGGGCAGCGAAGAAGGCGAGATTTTAATGGAACAGAACAAAATGTCAATAAAGAAACTTTCAAAAATTCGTCGCGCCGATCCGTTCTTCGAGCGCGAGGTGCAGAAGTACGAGTTCCCGCTGCCGTCGCGTGAATACGTGCTGATCACGCTGGAAGGTGAAGGCAAGCCAGTCAGTTTCGACCAGCTCTGCAACCTGCTCGATATCAGGAATCCGGAGTTCGACATGTTCCGCCGCCGTCTTGCGGCGATGGAACGCGAGGGCGAACTGATGCAGAACCGCAAGGGCTCGTACATCGTGCCCGAGCGTGCAAGCCTGATTGCCGGACGCGTCGAGGGCCACAAGGATGGCTACGGCTTCCTCGTTCCGGACGAGGAGGGCGATGACATCTATCTCGAACCGAAGCAGATGAGCCGCGTGCTGCATGGTGATCGCGTACTCATCCGCGTCACCGGCCTCGACCGCAAGGGGCGTCGCGAGGGCGCCGTGGTCGAGGTGCTGGAGCATGTGAACAACCGTGTCGTTGGACGAGTCTTCGTTGAGCACGGCATCGCCTTCGTGGTGCCCGAGAACCGCAAGATCAACCAGGACATTCTGATTCCGCCGGACGACAAGAAAAGCAAACTGAAGACGAAGGCCGGGCAGGTTGTCGTCGTCGAGATCATCGAGCAGCCGACCAAGTATTCGCAGCCGATCGGCCGTATCGTCGAGGTGCTCGGCAACTATGCCGATCCGGGCATGGAGATCGAGATCGCGCTCAGGAAGCACGATCTGCCCTTCGAGTTCCCGAAGAAGGCGCTCGACGAAACGAAAGACCTGCCGGACAAGGTGAAGAAATCGGAGTGGGAGGGCCGCGAGGATCTGCGCGACCTGCCGCTGGTGACCATCGACGGCGAAACGGCCAAGGACTTCGACGATGCCGTATGGGCCGAGAAGCAGGGCAAGGGCTGGCGGCTGGTGGTCGCCATCGCCGACGTCAGCCACTATGTGCGGCCGGGCATGGCGCTCGACAAGGAAGCGATGGCCCGCGGCAACTCGGTCTATTTCCCGCGCCGGGTGATTCCGATGCTGCCGGAAAAACTCTCCAACGGCCTCTGCTCGCTGAACCCGGAAGTCGACCGGCTGGCGATGGTCTGCGACATGATCGTCACGCCGACCGGATCGATCAAGAAATACCGCTTTTACCCGGCGGTGTTTCATTCCAAGGCGCGGCTCACCTACACGCAGGTGTGGAACTGGCTCTCGGGTGCTGTCGAGCCCGAAACCGAGGTGCATAGGGCGTTGCAACCCCACCTGCAGGCGCTCTACAGTCTCTATCAGACGCTCGCCAAGGCACGTGGCAAGCGCGGCGCGATCGACTTCGAGACGACCGAGACGATGATGCTCTTCAACGAGCAGGGCAAGATCGACAACATCGTGCCGGTCGTGCGCAACGATGCGCATCGCCTGATTGAGGAATGCATGCTTGCCGCCAACGTCTGTGCTTCGGCCTTCCTGCAGGAACATGAACAGCCCTGCCTCTACCGCATTCACGAGGGGCCGACGCCGGAAAAGCTGGAAAGCCTGCGCAGTTTCCTGAAGGAATTCGGTCTTGGTCTGAGTGGCGGCGATGAACCGCATGCCAAGGACTACGCGGCGCTGCTGGCGAAGATCAAGCCGCGTCCGGATGCCCAGTTGTTGCAGACGGTCATGCTGCGTTCGCTGCGCCAGGCACAGTACAGCCCGGACAACGTCGGCCACTTCGGTCTCGCCTACGAGCACTACACGCACTTCACCTCGCCGATCCGCCGTTATCCGGATCTGCTCGTGCATCGCTCAATCAAGGCCGTGTTGAAAGGCGAACGCTACAACCCCGGTAGTTGGGACGACGTCGGCCTGCACTGCTCGATGACCGAGCGCCGTGCCGACGAGGCGACGCGCGATGTCGACAACTGGCTGAAGTGCTACTACATGAAGGAACGCATCGGCGAGGAATTCGACGGAACGATCGCCGCCGTGGTGCCCTTCGGCGTTTTCGTTGCGCTGGATTCGGTTTACGTCGAGGGCCTGGTACACGTCTCCGAACTCGGGGAGGACTACTTCCAGTTCGACAACGTCAAGCACCAGATGCTCGGCGAGCGCAGCGGCAAGCGCTACCGGCTCGGCGATCGCCTGCGTGTAAAACTGGTCAAGGCCGATCTTGAGAGCGGGCGCATCGACTTCGTGCTTGCCGACGGCGAAGCGTGGGGACGGCGGGGGCCGCGCTGACCCAGGGGCTGTTCTAAGTCTGCGCAAGCACCGAGTGAACAGACCCTAGCAGCCTGTCGGACTTGAAGAATCGAAGCGAAAAATGAGGGGGCCGAGGACAGATTTTCGCGGGTTTCAAGCGAATAGTCGTTCTATTCGCACCAAAAACCGCGGAAATATGGACCGGCATCCCTCGTTTTGCAGCCGATTTCCTTTAAGCCCGACAGGCTGCTAGACCGCTGTAGCGTTCTCGCAAGCGGCCGCGTCGGCGACGACGTGGCGATCGCGCCCTGCGTGCTTGGCAGCGTACAGTGCGGCATCGGCGGCGGCGATCAGATCCGGAAATGATTGCAATCTGGCGGCCTCGGCACCGGGGGTCATCGTCGCCACACCGACGCTGATCGTTACGTGATTTGCAACGTCGGAGTGCGCGTGCGCAAGATTCAGCGCGCGAATGCGTTCGCATATGCGCGTGGCCACTGCTTTCGCCCCCGGGCTATTGGTGTTGGGCATGATGACCGCGAACTCCTCGCCGCCGTAGCGCGCAGCAAGGTCCGCCGGGCGGAACAAGGCGCCCTCGACCGTTGACGCAATCTGTCGCAGACATTCATCGCCCTGCTGATGGCCGTAGCTGTCGTTGTAGCGCTTGAAGAAGTCGACATCGATGAGCAACATCGACAGCGGCTGTCTTTCGCGTTGCGAGCGCAGCCATTCGAGCTCGATGCGATCGTCAAAGGTGCGCCGGTTGGCAATGCCGGTCAGTCCATCACGCGCCGCGAGATTCTGCAGCGCCATCTGCGCCAGCTTCTGCTCCGTCATGTCGCGCACCGTCTCGACGACAGCGATCAGCTTGCCGCTATCGTCGTAGATCGGCCCGGCATCGATTGCGAGATAGAGGCGCCGGTCGGCACGCGGCATCGTGCACCAGTTCTCCGCACGCAGGCCGTTGCCGCTCACTCCGGGTTCGGTATGCTCGGCGTAGAGCGCGGCGAGTTCCTCGGTTTGCCCCAGTGCGAGCAGATCGGCAAGGCAGTAGCGCGGCGAGTCATAGAATGCACACCAGTGATTCCGCGTACCGATGACTTCGTCGGCCATCACGCCGGTAAGCCGCTCGCAGGCATGGTTCCAGATCAGCACATTGCGCTCGGCGTCGAGCACGAAGGTCGGCACGACCATGTGCTGCATCAGGCGAACGGCAAAGACATGAGAACTACTTTTAGCGCGCTTCATCCGGAAGCCCTGCTTTCGTTCTGGGTTTGATGGCCCGGATAATACCTTTGGCATAGGTGCACGTCAATCCGCCACGCCCGCCATCGTCGGCATTCCGCCAGCCGGCAAGGCGCGCCTGATACACTTCGCTTCTTTCTGAAATGCCCGGAAATCGCCATGAGTACCCGTACCATCTTCGGCTTTCATGCCGTGCTCGCCAAACTTCGCCATGACCCCGAGGCCATCCGCGAGATCTATCTGGACGCCGAACGCAAGGATGCGCGCGCGCGCGACCTGATTCGCCATGCCGAAAATGCCGGCGCGAAGCTGATGCCGGTCGATGGCAAGCGGCTCGAATCGATGGCGCCCGGCGCACGGCATCAAGGCGTCGTTGCGCATGTCTCGGCACAGCAACGCCACGTCACGCTCGACGACGTGCTCGATACGCTGGAAGAGCCGGCCTTCCTGCTCGTGCTCGACGGCGTGCAGGATCCGCACAACCTCGGCGCCTGCCTGCGCGTTGCCGATGCCGTTGGCGCTCATGCCGTGATCGCACCGAAGGATCGTGCCTGCGGCTTGACGCAGACGGCGATCAAGGTGGCTAGCGGCGCTGCCGAAACCGTGCCCTACATCACCGTCACCAACCTCGCGCGCACCCTGCGCGAATTGAAGGAGCGGGACATCTTCGTGATCGGTACCGACGACGAGGGCGCGAGCGAGCTTTATGCCGCCGAGTGGCCGCAGGCGACTGCCTGGGTGATGGGGGCGGAGGGGGAAGGCATGCGCCGCCTGACGCGCGAGACCTGCGATCTGCTGGTGCGCATACCGATGCTCGGCAGCGTCAGCAGCCTCAACGTGTCGGTGGCGTCGGGGGTGTGTCTTTACGAGGCGCGTCGCCGTCGCGGCTAGGCAGCAAAGCATCGCGCTTCAGGTTGGCGAGCAGGGCAGTTCCGAGGCCGAGCAGGATTTCATCGGCGAACGGTATGAAATCGGGCACCAGCAGATCGATCAGAAAAACGACCGCCGTAATCCCGAACAGCACGGGAAAGCGCAGCGTTGCAAGCCAGGCGAGCAGGGGCCCGAGAAGCAGACGGCGCATTGTCGAGCCGCTCAGGAACAGCGCAGGATCAACAGCAGCGCCACGGTGCCGCAGGCGAGCGACAGGGCGCTATAGGTGAACATCGCCGTCATCGGCGGCGGCTTCATGCCCTGGCGTTTCTCGTCCACCCAGTTCACTACCTCGCCCACCGTCGCCACGGCGAACAGCGCAAAGAAGGTGAAGGCAAAGAACTCGGAAACAAAAATCAGGTTCTTGTTGCCGGGGCAGCGCGCGAAGGTTTCCCGCGAATAGCCGAAGCGGTCGATGGCCACGTACATCAGCGTCGCCAGGAATCCGAGGTTGAACAGGACGATAAGCGCCAGCCGCCAGGCATGGGGCGAGAAGAACCACTTGAAGGCATCGACGATGTCGTGGCCGATGTCGCGGAGAAATTCGAAGGTGGCTTTCAGCATGGGACGATTCTAGCGGGAACCCGGCGCCGAAAGAAGTTGCGGCATGCGTCACCGTCATCCGGCGAGACATGCCGCAACCCGAAGCGATGGCGCGATCGTGATCAGACGATCATGCCGGCGCCGACGGTATTGTTGTTGCTTTCGTCGATGACGATGAAGGCGCCGCTGCCGCGGTTCTCGGCGTAGGGGTCACAGAACACCGGCTGCGCCAGCTTGAAGGCCACCTTGGCGATATCGTTCATCGCCAGCTTGTCGGCCGGCACCCATTCCATCGAATTAACGTCGACGCGGTATTCGATGCCGGCGACCATCGCTTTCGATTCGCGCGTGGTGTGGCGGATCAGGTACTTGCGGGCACGGTCCATCGGCGTTTCCGAGAGCCAGCAGACCATCGCCTCGATCTGCTTCTTCGGCTCCGGCGCTTCGGCACTCTTGACGATCATGTCGCCGCGCGAGATGTCGATCTCGTCGGCAAGCAGGATGGTTACCGACTGCTCGGAGACCGCGTGCGTCAGCGGCTGGCCATAGAGTTCGATTGCCTTCACGCGCGTGGTGAGACCCGAGGGCAGCACGGTCACTTCGTCACCGACCGAGATGTTGCCAGACTCGACGCGGCCCATGAAACCACGGTAGTCGTGCAGTTCCGGGTTGGCGGAATCCTGCGGGCGGCAGACGTACTGGACCGGGAAGCGGAATTTCTCGGTCTTCTCGGTATGCGCGGCCGGTGCTGTTTCGAGGATGTCGAGCAGGGTCGGGCCCTTGTACCAGTCGAGGCGCTCGCCGCGGTCGACAACCATGTCGCCGTTCAGTGCTGACATCGGGATGAAGCGGATATCCTCGATACCGAGCTTCTCGGCAAAGGCGAGATAATCGGCGCGGATTTTCTCGAACACGGTCTGATCGTAATCGACCAGATCCATCTTGTTCACGGCGACGATCAGGTGTGGAATGTTCACCAGATGCGCGAGATACGAATGACGGCGGGTCTGCGTCAGCACGCCTTTTCTCGCATCGATGAGGATGATCGCGAGGTTGGCGGTGGAGGCGGCGGTGACCATGTTGCGCGTGTACTGCTCGTGGCCCGGCGCGTCGGCGATGATGTACTTGCGCGTGCCGGTCGAGAAATAGCGGTAGGCGACGTCGATCGTGATGCCCTGTTCGCGCTCGGCCTGCAGGCCGTCGGTGAGCAGCGACAGGTCGACCGCTTCCATGCCGCGCTTCTGCGAGGTGCGCTCGATCGCCGACAGCGTGTCGGCAAGGATGGTCTTGGTGTCGAACAGGAGCCGCCCGATCAGCGTGCTCTTGCCGTCGTCGACGCTGCCGCAGGTGAGGAAGCGCAGCAGGCCGTTGTCTTGTACGTGTTCCATGGCGGACATGATGTTTCCGTGGTGGTTAAGCCCAGATCGCCTGGGGGAAATGTTGATGAATCCGTTCGTCGGCGGTCAGCAGCCAGCCGCCGGCGGCCATCGTCTGGCCGACGATGACGCGGTCGAAGGGGTCGCGCGTCCAGCCCTGCGTTGCCGCAGCAGCGGCAACCGCCGGAAAGGGCGTTGCATCGACGTGCAGCGGCAGGCCGGCGAGCGCATTCAGCACGCCCTCGGCACCGACCTTGATGCGGCCGATTTCGCGCAGGAATTCGAGTTCCAGTTGCACCATCGGCGATATCGCCAGCCAGCCGGTCTCGATCGCTTCGCGCGCGCGCTGCGGAAAACCGCGACGCTTTTCCGAGCACAGCCATACCGCGACATGCGTATCGAGAAAGGTCAGCCGAGGTTGCGCGTTTCGTTCCATTCGCTCGTATCGATGCGGGCCAGATCGTCGGGGTCGCCGACGACGATGTCGAGCAGCGGCAGGCGGTCGATGCGGCTATCCGCGCGCTCGGGCACCAGCCACAGGCGTTGCCCGTTGCGCTCCAGTGGCACCGGCTCACCGCTCGCCAGCGCGGCGTCCGCGACCTGGAACAGGTGGGCGCGGAAATGCGAGAAAAGCATGGGTTCGGCAGGGGCGGCAGCCATGGCAGGGTCCTTTTGTACAACATTAACGGATTTATTGTACAAAACAGATTTTTCCTTTGCAAGCAAAGGCTTTGTCTTGGGCGCCTTGCCGTAGGCCATCAGAAATAGCCTTCCTTTTTGCGTTGTTCCATCGAGGCTTCCGAGGTCTGGTCGTCCAGACGCGTGGCGCCGCGTTCGGTGATGGTGGTGGTCGCCGTTTCCAGCACGATCCTGGCGACGTTGTCGGCAGCCGACTCGACCGGCGCCGTGCAGGAAATGTCGCCGACGGTGCGGAAGCGCACCTGCATGTCGACGATCTCCTCGCCGGGCTTCGGCAGGTTGGTCAGTTCGCCGCTCATCAGCGGTACGTTCACCGGCACGATGGCACCCTGGCGCAGTACGACCGGGCGCTTGTGCGCGAAGTAGATCGACGGTAGTTCGAGGCCTTCGCGCTCGATGTACTGCCAGACGTCCATTTCCGTCCAGTTCGAGATCGGGAAGGCGCGAATGTTCTCGCCCTTGTGCGAGCGGGCGTTGTAGAGGTTCCACAGCTCCGGGCGCTGGTTCTTCGGGTCCCATTGGCCGAACTCGTCGCGGAAACTCATGATGCGTTCCTTGGCGCGGGCCTTCTCCTCGTCGCGGCGGGCACCGCCGATGCAGCAGTCGAAGCCGAATTCCTCGATCGCTTCGAGCAGCGTCACCGACTGGTGCTTGTTGCGCGATTCGCCGGCGTGCTTGAGCACCACCGTGCCACGCTTCATCGAATCCTCGACCGAACGCACGATCAGGCGCTCGCCCAGTTCGGCGGCGCGCTTGTCGCGGAAATTCACGACCTCGACGTAGTTGTGGCCGGTGTCGATGTGCATCAGCGGAAATGGGAACTTGCCGGGGCGGAAGGCCTTCTCGGCAATGCGCAGCATGCAGATCGAGTCCTTGCCGCCGGAGAACAGCAGCACCGGATTGGCGCACTGGCCGGCGACCTCGCGCATGATGTGGATGGCTTCCGCCTCCAGCCAGTCGAGGTGGGAGAGGGTGGTCTTGGTGAGTATGGTCGTCATGATTCGGATCGTGTTTCGGCTCAGGCGCGCTTCACGTGCAGCCCGCATTCCTTGGTCTCGGGGTTCTCCCACCACCAGCGGCCGGCGCGAACATCCTCGCCGGGGGTGACGGCACGCGTGCAAGGGGCGCAGCCGATCGAGGGATAGAACTTGTCGTGGAGCGCATTGTACGGCACCCCGTTCTGCTTGATGTAGGCCCAGACTTCCTTTTCGCTCCAGTCGGCGAGCGGATTGAACTTTTCCAGCCCGTTGCCGGCGTCGAAGGCGCGCACCGGCAGGCCGTCGCGGGTGGCCGACTGCTGGGCGCGCATGCCGGTGATCCAGGCCTTCTTGCCGGCGAGTGCGCGCTGTAGCGGCTCCACCTTGCGCACATGGCAGCAGCCCTTGCGCAGGTCCACCGAGTCGTAGAAGGCGTTGATGCCGTTCTCGCGCACGAAGGGTTCGAGCAGTTCGGCGCGCGGCGCGAAGACCTTGAGCTTCAGGCCGTAGTGTTCCTGCACCTTGGCCATCAGGTCGTAGGTTTCGAGCGGAAGACGGCCGGTGTCGAGCGAGAAGATCTCAATGCCGAGTCCGCCCTTCACGATCAGGTCGGTCAGCACCATGTCTTCGGCGCCGAGGCTGTTGGCGAAAGTGACTGGCGAGAAATCGCGGGCGATTTCGGCGAGCAGGGCCTTTGCCTTTTCCGTTTTCTCCGCGGTCGAGGCGATCAGGGCGTCGTTCAGGTTGATGTTGATGCTCATGATTTCTTCAGGCCGCGCGGCGGCGGTAGTGCGGCAGCGGCTGGTCGACCGCGCCCTGGTAGGGATTCTGGAAGGTGGCGAAAGCGGCAAGTGCGCGCTCGATATCCTTGCCTTCTTTCAGCACGTAGCTATCGAACCCGCAGCGCTGCATGAAGAAGAGCTGGTCGTGCAGCACCTCGCCGATGGCGCGCAACTCGCCCGTGTAGCCGTGGCGCTCGCGCAGCAGGCGCGCCGCCGAATAGCCGCGACCGTCGGTGAATTTGGGGAAGTCGACGGCGACGAGCGCGAACTTTGACAGGTCGGCGGCGATCTCCGCCGGCTCGTCGGTCACGCCCAGCCAGACACCGACCGGTGTGCCGCGGGCGAGGATTTCCGCCTTGCGCGCTTGCCACACAGCAAGCGGGAAGAGTACATCGCCGGCGGGCAGTGACACCGTGGCCGCGTCCTCGCCTTCGGTGAGTTGCAGTACTTGCCAGGCGTCGTCGACGATGGCGCCCTGTTTGATCAACTTAGCCATTGGCCACTTTCCTTTCCGCACGCTTGGTGCGATCACGGCCTTCATAGGCGCGCGCCTTGAACGGCTCGACGCCGACGCGGTCGAGCGTGTCGATGAAACGCTCTTCCGGCGTGCGCAGTTCGACGTAGGTGCGCACCAGCGCCTCGATCACGTCCGTGACCTGTTCGGCCGAGAACGACGGGCCGATCACCTTGCCGATAGTGGTGCCGTTGCCCTGGCGGCCGCCCAGCGTCACTTGGTACCACTCCTCGTTGTTCTTGTCGACGCCGAGAATACCGATGTGTGCCACATGGTGGTGGCCGCAAGAGTTCATGCAGCCGGAAATGTTGAGCGACAGTTCGCCGAGGTCGAACAGGTAATCGAGGTTGTCGAACCGCTGCTGGATCGCATCGGCGATCGGCACCGAGCGCGCGTTGGCGAGCGAGCAGAGGTCGCCACCGGGGCAGCAGATCATGTCGGTGAGCAGCCCCACCGTCGGCGTCGCCAGCCCCTGCGCTTTTGCGATCTTCCACACCGTGTACAGATCGGCCTTCCTGACGTCGGCGAGCACCAGATTCTGTTCGTGCGAGACGCGCACTTCGCCATAGCTGTAGCGGTCGGCGAGGTCGGCGACGGCCTCCATCTGCTCGGCGGTGATGTCGCCCGGCGGCACGCCCGGCTTCTTCAGCGACAGCGTCAGCGCCGCGTAGCCCGGCACCTTGTGGCCGTGCACGTTGCGTTTCGCCCAGGCGGCGAAGGCCTTGTCTTCCTTGAGGTGCGCGGCGAAGCCGAGGTCGTCGGCCGGCAGCGTTTCATACGCGGGCGGCGCGAAATGCGCGGCGACGCGCGCGACTTCTGCCGCTGGCAGCGTCGCCGGGCCGTCCTTCAGATGCACCCACTCGGCCTCGACCTGGCGCGCGAACTCCTCGATGCCGAGCGCCTGCACGAGGATCTTGATGCGCGCCTTGAAGGCGTTGTCGCGGCGGCCGTAGCGGTTGTAGACGCGCAGGATCGCTTCGAGATACGAAATGAGCTGCGGCCAGTGCAGCGACTCGCGCACCACTTCGCCGAGGATCGGCGTGCGGCCGAGGCCGCCGCCGACGAGCACCTTGAAATACACCTCACCCGCGGCGTCCGGCACGATCTCCAGCCCGATATCATGGGCACGGATCACCGCGCGGTCATGCTCGGCGGCATTCACCGCGATCTTGAACTTGCGCGGCAGGAAGGCGAATTCGGGGTGGAAGGTCGACCACTGGCGGATGATCTCGCACCACGGGCGCGGATCGGTGCGCTCGTCCGGCGCGATGCCGGCGAAGTGGTCGGTGGTGACGTTGCGGATGCAGTTGCCCGAGGTCTGGATGGCGTGCATCTGCACCGTCGCCAGTTCGGCCAGAATCTCCGGCGTTTCCTCGAACTTCGGCCAGTGGAACTGCATGTTGTGGCGCGTCGTGAAATGGCCGTAGTCGCGGCTGTAGCGACGCGACACTTCGGCGAGCTTCCTGAGCTGGCGCGCGGCGAGCATCCCGTAAGGCACGGCGATGCGGTGCATCGGGCCGTGGCGCTGGATGTAGAGGCCGTTCTGCAGACGCAGCGGGCGCAGTTCGTCGGCCGTCAGTTCGCCGGCGAAGTGCCGCGCGAACTGGTCGCGATACTGGGCAACGCGCTGGTCGATCAGGGCCTGGTCGAAATCGTCGTATTGATACATGGTCGGGGAACCTCGCTCGTATCTTGTTTAGTGAGCAATCAGTTTCGCCCCCACCAGCACGAGCATGCTGGCGAGGATGGGGCGCAGGATTCTATCCGGAACCTTCGCCGAAATGTGGCTGCCGACCCAGATGCCGGGCAGCGAACCGAGCAGCAGCGCACCGAGCAGCGACCAGTCGATGCTGCCCAGCCACCAGTGGCCAAGGCCGGCCACCAGCGTCAGTGGCACCGCATGAACCACGTCGCTGCCGACGATGCGCACTGCCGGCAGGTGCGGATAGAGGAAGAAGAGGGCGGCAACGCCGAGCGCGCCGGCGCCGACCGACGAGATCGAAACCAGCACGCCGAGGACGGCGCCGACGGCGACGGTGACCGGGCCGATGTGGCGCTGCAACACGAAGGAATCTTCGTGTTGCAGCGCGAAATCGAGGATGCGCTTGCGGAAGAAAATGGCGCACGCGGTGAGCAGCAGGGCAATGCCGAGCGAAAGCGAGATGAGATTCGTGACCTCGGTGCTGCGCTTGGGCAGTTGCGACAGAACCAGAATGGTGACGGCTGCGGCTGGAATGCTGCCCGCGGCAAGGCGGCCGACGATCTGCCAATCGATGTGTCCCTTGCGCCCATGCACTACGGTGCCGCCGGATTTGGTGATCGCGGCGTAGAGCAGATCGGTGCCGACCGCTGTTGCCGGATGCACGCCGAAGAGCAGCACCAGCAGCGGCGTCATCAGCGAGCCGCCGCCAACGCCGGTGAGTCCGACGATGACACCGACCACGAAACCGGAGAGGGTGTAGAGAATATCCATGGTGCGCCGCAATACGAAGTGAGCGAAGTCTAGCAAGCGCAGAATTGAATGAAAAAGAATATTGAGTTAGATTGTTAGCGCAATCAGTTATAAGGAGTGCGCGATGAAGCTGCAGCAGCTTCGCTATCTGGTCGAGGTCGCCCGGCAGGGACTCAATGTTTCCGGGGCCGCCGAGGTTTTGCATACCTCTCAACCCGGCATTTCCAAGCAGGTTCGCCTGCTCGAGGACGAACTCGGCGTCACCGTCTTCGAGCGCAGCGGCAAGCGCCTCACCGGCATCACCGAGCCGGGCAAGGCGGTGCTCGCCAGCGCCGAGCGCATTCTGCGCGAAGCCGAAAACCTCAGGCGCGTCGGCGAGGAGTATGCCGGCGAGGACGCCGGCAGCCTCAACATTGCCACCACGCACACCCAGGCGCGCTATGCGCTGCCCGCCGTCGTCAGCCGCTTTCTTAACCGCTGGCCAAAGGTGCGCCTCACCCTGCATCAGGGCAGCCCGACGCAGATCGCCGAATGGGCGCTCTCCGGCGAAGCCGATCTCGCCATCGCCACCGAATCGCTCGACCAGTACCCCGCGCTCATCACGCTGCCCTGCCACCAGTGGGCGCATGCCGTGATCGCGCCCGCCGGGCACCCGATCCTGCAGGAAAAGGGGCTTTCGCTTGCCGCGCTCGCCAAGTGGCCGCTGGTCACCTATGACCCGGCCTTTTCCGGCCGCTCGCGCATCAACCGCGCCTTCGAGCGCGCCGGCCTCACCCCCAACGTGGTGCTCGCCGCCATCGACGCCGACGTGATCAAGACCTATGTCAGCTTAGGGCTTGGCCTCGGCATCATCGCCCGCATGGCCTACGACCCGGCACGCGATACCGGCCTCGTCGCACTCGATGCAGAACACCTCTTCGGCTCGAACACCACGCGGCTCGGCCTGCGCCGTGGCAGCTACCTGCGCCGCTACGAATACGACTTCATCGAATTCTTTGCCCCCCAACTGACAAAGAAGGCGGTGGAAATGGCGATGAACCGGGCGCAGGCGGGGGGAGGGGAGGAATACCAGTTGTAAAAAGCGGATGGGAAGCCCTGCGTCATTGCCAACAGAGCAATCGTGCGATTGTTTCGCGTGCTACTCACCGGCAGGCGCGGGCCCGGTGATGCTCCAGGCGTACATCAGGCTGGATTCATTGAATTCCTGCCCGCTTTCAGTATCGAGCCACCACGCCTGATGTCGATGATCGAGCCCCAGATATCGCCAGTAGCGCAGCTCGCCGCTGCATAACTCGATCTCATAAGTGGTATTGACGAGCAGTTCGCTCATTGCGCCTCCATTTCCGTGAAGCATCGCGTACCAGGGATGCACGCAGGGCATTTCGCTGCTCCCCCGCCAACTCAATCATCTTTCCGGCAAGCTCCCGTCGTTGCGCTGGCCACCCGCGAACCGGCACGCCCGGCGTGTGCCGGCCACGAGAAGGATGCGGCCAGAAGGGCTCACATTTATACTGTGAGACAGATAATGCAATCGTGGGTGAAAGCCGTCTATTGCTACGGAGCCAGACCATGCCTATTCTTTCAGTGTTCTTCGGTATCATCGTCCGAATGTGGCACGACGACCACCCGCCGCCTCATATCCACGTTGAGTATCAAGGCTTCGAAGCGTTGGTCGATATCCGGACTGGCGATGTAACAACGGGGCGTTTGCCGCGCAAGGCAGCTGCGATTGTCAAGGAATGGTGTCTGCGCCATCAGGCCGAGTTGCAGGCAAACTGGGAGCATGCCCAACGCTTTGAACCGATGGAGCGTATTCAAGGAGCGGATCAGGATGATTAAGTTGATCTCGGCCCGTTACGCGGGTGATTTTCGGATAGCACTAGAGTTTTCCGACGGCGTTGTCGGGGATTTCAACGGTCGTGAGCTTCTGCAACGTTCCGGGCCATTGCTCGAGGCGCTGCGTGACGAAGCCTATTTTGGCCGCTGTTTCGTCGATGCTGGCGCGCTGTGCTGGCCCAATGGCCTCGAGCTGTCGCCGAGCCGTTTGCACGAAAAAGTGCGTTTGCCAGAGGCGGCGTGATCGGATGCGGTACTGGTGGAGTATTGAAGTCGCGGACGTAGATGGGAGAGCCGGATTCCAGGTGGACGAGAAAAGCTAAACGAAGCTGCCCCCGATTGGCCGCCACCCGGCGCGCTGGCCACCTGCGACCCGGCGCACCCGGCGTGTGCCCGCGTGTCTATTCGCCGCGTACCGCTTGCGACAAGGCCAGCTGTTCCGGCTTCACCAGGCGTTCCATGTGCCGGCGCGGCTCCTGAGCCTCCTCGCCGTCGTGATAGAGCAGGACGACGGCGAGCGGCCCGTCGCCGACGGCACGGCGGGCGATGTCGTCCGGGCTGACGGTCGTCTTGCCGAGGATGCGCGAGGTCGGCCATTGCAGATCGCCGTAGGCCAGATAAACGAGCTTCGAGCAGAAGATGCGGTGCGTCGTCTCGGCATCGAAATTGAAATCGTAGGCCTTGCCCACCTGGCGCAGCGTATGCAGCACGATTTCCGCCTGCCGTGCCTTGTCCGCTGCATCACCCGCTTCGTGCCGCAGCACCGCGAGATCATCCACGTTCAGAAAATGCGCCAGCGGGTTCATCTCGACGCCCGAGCGCAGCGCTTCGACGACGCCGTTTCCGGCGCGGATCGCCGCGTGGTGCGGGCGCACGACCGGGTGCTCCCAGATGTCCAGCGCGCGCAGTTCCGCCTCGCTGCCGATCCAGATCGCCGCGTGCCCCCAGTGACCGGGAATGAAAACGTCGGTCAGCCGGAACGGCGTTTTCTCGACCAGGATATCGCCCGCGCGCAGCGCGCCGGCCACGTGGCGGGTGATCTCCTGTCGCCCGTAGAGCTTGCCGCGCCGCGTTTCGACGAGGCCGACGGCGTTGCCGAAGAGCAGGCTGGTCAGGTTGGTACTCTCGTCCTTCAGCGAAAACAGGCTGTCGACGGTGAGCGTACCGAGCAGCGCGAAGGGTTTGCCGATATCGCGCAACAGGCTGGCCTGGCGCACCAGATGCAGGGAAGGGCTCTGCGTGATCGAGCGCGACAGGTACTCGTAATGCTCGAAGGGCGCGGGCGAGCGCTGCGCACCGTGGCGCGCCCACCACGCCAGCGCGTTGCGCGTGCGCACCCGGTTCTCGACCGAGCCAAAATTCATCGCGATGCGGTTCAGCGTGCCGGCGTCTATCTCGAAGCCGGCATCGGCGCGGTTGAAGTGCTGGCGGAATTCATGGTCCTGCCGGAACGGCGCAATCGCCACCAGATAGTTGTCGTAAAGAAGCAGTGCCGCGGAGAGCGACATGGCCACGCCGGTGGCGCGCAGTGCAAGCTCCTCGCTGTCTTCCGGGAGCGCCGCATAAATCCAGCACTCGTGTGCCTCGGCAATCTGCAGCAGCTTGCCGCGCTGTGCCAGCAGCAGCGCAGCGCCCTCGTTGAGGCGCTTCAGATCATGGCCGCTGAGCGGTTGCCGCGCATCGGTCTTCGCCTTCAGATCGCGGTACAGCCGGATCGCGCCGGCCCGCATTGCCAGCGCCTCCTCGGAAAGACGAACGTACTCGACCAGCTCCGCCGCCATTGCCGCACGCCGCGCAGCCATGTCGGCGTCGCCGTGATGCGCGCGCAGATGCGCCTCGCAAGCCGTGGCATCGTAAGTCACCGGCGGCGCCGTCTCCGCCGCCGGCGCGTTGCCGGCAAGGCCGAGCGCAAGGCCTGCCAGCGCGATCAATCGTTTCATGCTGCTCTCCGGTGGGTCGAGGCGGTGATTATGCCGGCGGGGAAAACGGATGTCATTTGCCGTGTCGTGGATGGGGGCGGGACGGCTTTGGTCATTGGGGATGGGATATTCGATATGAATCTACCGAGGTTTGCACAGGCTCTTTCCAAAGCCCCGACACCCAAAGGCTGTTCGTTTTTTGATATATCCACCACCAATTTCGTCATGGCCGTATACTAAAAGCATAAAAACGGAAGGAGGGCTAGGAGATGGTTGACCACACCTTCGGCGGGGAATGGACCGAAGACAAGCTACGTGCCCTCGGTCAGTACCTTAGCGCATATCGCGTCATCTTCACGCGGAACCAAAAAGCACGCTACTTCAAGACCATCTACGTCGATGCGTTCGCCGGTACAGGGACACGGAAGGAGCGCTCTGTTGAAGTAGACGAGCGGCAAAGCGAGCTGTTCGACCAGGACGAGGAAATTGAAATTGGAGGCTTCAAGGATGGCAGCGCGCGGATTGCACTCAGCCTCGAATCGCCTTTCGACAAGTACATTTTCGTCGACAAGAATCCCGAACATATTGCCGAACTCAACGCAATGATCGCGGAAGACTTTCCACAGCTCAAACCGCGATGTCATGTCTGGCAGGCCGACGGTTGTGACGTCATGGCCGAGCTCTGCCGTTATCGAGACTGGCAAAAGGAACGCGCCGTCGCCTTTCTTGACCCTTACGGGATGAACGTTGAGTGGGAACTCATTGAGCGTATCGCCGCAACCAAGGCGATCGATCTTTGGCTACTGTTCCCGCTCGGTATGGGCATTAATCGGCTACTGACACGCGACGGCAGGCCAAACCCGATTTTCGCCTCGAAGCTCACTCGGATGTTTGGTACCGACAAGTGGCAGGACCACTTCTATCGTAACGAGGCCATGCCAGCTGATCTTTTCGCCGAGCAGCGCACGATCACGCGCAAGGAGGCGACGTTTGAGGGAATCGGGCGGTTTTACCTCGAGCGACTGGCAACGGTCTTCGCTGGCGTCTGCCCACAGTTCAAGCTGCTCTACAACACTCGCGGAAACCCGCTCTACATGCTTTGCTTCGCTGCTTCCAACCCAATTGGGGCAAAGCCGGCGATCGAAATTGCGCACTATCTACTGGGCAAGTGATCTCCCTGCCCGGATGGGTAGGCGTCCCATGTACGCCCGTCAAGTAACCGGCCGTTTGCGTGCTTGCTGCGCCGTTTGCCATCGGCGCCCCAGCCGCCCCACTGCTTAAAGAAAAATGCGACGTCCGCGTCCTCGCATTGCTCGCGGATCGCGCGGGCCCACGCTGCAGCCATCGGCCTTGCCTTTGGCCCTGACTCGCCGCCAACGATCACCCAGTCAATGCCTGACAGATCGATCACGCCTAGGTCTTCCAGCAATGGTTCAATCGAGAGGAAGCGGATCGACGCCTTTACGGCGCGCAGGAAATTGATCCGCGGCAGTCCGTGGTGCTGGTCCTCAACTGAAACCCCCAACCAAACATTGCCCGGTACTCGTCGCGACGAAAAGTAGACAGGCAGCCGTTCGGCCCGCTTGGTGAGAATCTGATAGGTGTGTTGCGGCGTAGCTCGGATAACCTCGAAAACGCTGTCTATGTAAGTGTCGGGAACGTCTTCATGAAAGAGATCGCTCATGGAATTGACGAACCATACCGTCGGTTTTTTCCGCGCCAGCGGCTGTTCTAATCGGGTCGGCTGCAGTGAGAGCTCAAAGCCGCGTTCGTAGCCCGGCGCGCACATAGCTTTTAGGCGCCGTGCCATCGTCTCGGCGTAGCAGTGTTTGCACCCGGGGCTGATCTTCGTACAGCCAGAAACGGGATTCCACGTCTGCTCGGTCCATTCAATCTTACTTGCGGTTGCCATTGTTTCCCAAGTCTGGATACCTTCGCCGGCTTACATACCAGCAGGGCTGAAAGGAGAGTATACCGGGCTAGCCTAATTCCAGTACTGGCTCTGCTAACACCGTTAAGGATAGAGCATTCAACCACGATGTCGGCGGTGCACGGCGTTTACTTAGTCGTCTTCTCACGTAGCGGCTAACCGGCGCATTGCCGCCCGAGCCTAGTTAGTGCTTCAGGGGCGGCTTCGGCCGATGACCGGCAATACCCCCGTTCCCCTAAGTCCAGCCGGCACTCCCCGCTACTCCCCCACCAACTCGATCACCTCGCCGGCAAACTCCACCCGCTGCCTCGGCCGCAGCTTGGCCCGCTTGCGGGTGTCGACTTCGCCATCGACACGAACGAGGCCGTCGCCGATGGCTGCGTGCGCGGCGCCGCCGGAGGCGGCGAGGCCGGTGGCTTTCAGCAACTGGTCGAGCTGGATGTGGTCGCCGCGGATGGCGAAGCGGATGCTCATGGGAAACCCTTTTCACAGTGTGGTGGCGGCATTATCGCGCATGCCGATGCGGTAACATGTCGCCTCCCGACGAAACGCCACGTACCGGTCGCCGATTGCGAGACGGCGGGCCACCAGAAGACAGCCCATGCACAACAACAGACATCGTTCCGCCCGTTTTCCCGGAGTCGCCACGCCTGCCGCCCCCGCCGTCCTCTGCGGGCTGGCGATCCTCGTTTTCTCCTCGTCGCTGCCGCATCCGGCGCAGGCCGCTGCCGCGCAGGAAAGCGCGAAGTCCGCGCCGCCGGCCGCCAGCACGGCCGCCAATGTCGAACTGCGCACCCTGAAGGAACTGGTCGTGCATCCGCAACGCGACGTGGCGGCGACGGTGATTGCGCGCAACGAATCCAGGCTCGCCGCCGAAGTGGCCGGCACCGTGCTGCGCTGGAGCGCCGACACCGGCGCCCGCGTGCGGCGCGGCGAGGTGCTTGCCGAAATCGATCCGGCCGACTACCGCCTCGCGCTGGAACGTGCGCGCGCGGCGGCGGAAGCGTCGGCGGCGCGCCTGAAGCTCGCCGAGGCGCAGTTGAAGCGCTCGCAGTCGCTGGTCGAGAAGGGCTTCATCTCGCAGGAAGCCCTGTCGCAGAAGGAAACCGAAGTGGCGCTGATGCGCGCCGAACTCGCCGCGAACCGGGCGCAGCAGGCCACGGCCGCGCGCCAGCTTGAAAAGACGCGCCTGCGCGCGCCCTTCGATGCCGAGGTGCGCGAGCGCAAGGGGCAGTTGGGCGAGAGTGTCGCCGCCGGTACCGTGCTCTACGTGCTGGCGGAAGCCGGCGCGAGCGAGCTGGCGGCGAGCGTGTCGCCGGCCGATGCCGCCAACCTGCCGAGCGCGCGCGAGTTGCGCTTCGAGGCGCAGGGCCTGCGCTATCCGGTGCGCCTGCTGCGCGTGGGGGCGACCCTGTCGCCGACGGCGCGCACGCAGGAAGCGCGCTTCGCGTTCGCCGACACGATGCCGCCCGCCGGCAGCGATGGCCGCCTGCTCTGGAACGATCCGCTGCCGCATCTGCCGGCGGCGGTGATCGTGCGGCGCGGCGCGGCGCTCGGGGTCTTCGTCGCCGAAGGCGGCAAGGCGCGCTTGGTGCCGCTGCCCGGCGCGCAGGAGGCGCGCGCAACGGCGCTGCCGGCCGGGCTTGGCGAAGGGGCGATGATCGTCGTCGGCGGGCAGGCGGCGCTGCAGGACGGCATGGCGATCCGCGCTGCGGGGGCGAGCACGGCCGCGGCCGCGGCCGGTATCAGCGGCAAATAAGGCGGCGCGATGAAATTCTTCCGCCTGCTGCTCGCCAACCACCCGCTGGCGAACATTCTCTTCGCCGTGGTCATGCTGCTCGGCCTCGTCAGCTACGTGACGATGCCGCGCGAGCAGGATCCGGAAATCAACTTCAACTGGGTGAGCATCACCGCCGCGCTGCCGGGGGCGACGGCCGAGGAGGTCGAGCGCCTGATCGTCAATCCGCTGGAGGATGGCATCAAGGGCGTGGCCGATGTGCGCTTCGTGATCTCGAACGCGCGCGAAAACGTGGCGACGATGCTGGTGCGCTTTCGCGAGATCGACGAGCGCACCTTCGACAAGCGCATGAACGACCTGCGCCGCGAAGTGCAGAACAAGCACAGCGGCGAACTGCCGAAGGAGGCGAAGGAGCCGCGCATCATCGAGATCACCACCTCGAACGGCTTCCCGACCGCCTCGCTGCTGCTGCTCGGGCAGGCCGACGACGAGACGCTGCGCGCCGCCGGCCGGCGCATCAAGACCGACCTCGAACGCCTCACCGGCGTCGATGTGGTCTATGCCACCGGCCTGCGCGAGCCGGAAATCCTGGTCAGCCCGCGCCCCGAGGCGTTGGCGGCGCGCGGCCTCACCGCCACCGATGTCGCCGATTCGCTCGCCGCCTGGTATCGCGACGTTTCCGGCGGCACGCTGAAGACGCGGGAGGGCGCCTGGTCGGTCAGCGTCACCGGCGTCACGCTCGATCCGCAGCAACTGGAAGATGTGCCGGTGCAAGCCGCCGGCCGCCCCGGCGTTAGCGCGCGCCTTTCCGAAGTGGCGCGCATCGAGCGCACGCGGGCGACGGCGGTCAACTACGCAACCAGCGATGGCCACCCGGCGCTGCTGTTCGCGGTGACCAAGAAGGCGCGGGTGAATACGCTGGAACTGGTCGACCGGCTGCAAGGATATATCGAACGCCAGAACCCGCTGCTCGCCGCGAACGGGCTCACCCTCGCCGTCGCCGACGACCAGACGGTGCCGACGCGCGAGGCGGTGCGCGTGATGGAAACCAACGCGCTCTACGGCGCCATCCTCGTCTTTTCGATCTGCTGGCTTTTCCTCGGGTCGAAGATCAGCCTGCTGGTCACGCTCGGCATCCCGTTCTCGCTGTTCGGCACTTTCGCCGTGCTGGCGGCGATGGGGCATACGGTCAACGTTTCGGTGCTGCTCGGCGTGGTGATCGCGCTCGGCATGCTGGTGGACGACGCGGTGGTCATCGTCGAATCGATCTACTACCGCATCGAGCGCGGCGAAGACGCCTTCGAGGCGGCGATCGCCGCCGTGCGCGAAGTCGGCGCGCCGGTGATCGCCTCGGTGGCGACGACGATGGCGGCCTTCCTGCCGCTGATGCTGCTGCCCGGCATCGTCGGCAAGTTCATGTTCATCATTCCCTTCGTTGTCGCGCTGGCGCTGGCGATCTCGCTGATCGAAGCGTTCTGGATGATGCCGGTGCACGTCGTCGCGTGGAAACTGAAGATCGACACCACTTCGCGCGTGCAGATCTGGCGCGAACGCTTCAACCGCCGGCTGCGGCTGCGTTACGGGCAGGCGCTCGCCTACGTGCTGCGCCGGCCGAAGCGTTTTTCGGCAATTGCGGTGGCCATCGTCGTCGGCGCCGTCGCGCTGGTGGCGATCGGCGCCGTGCGCGTGCAGTTCTTCGCCTTCGATCCGCTGCGCGTGATCTATGTAAACGTCGACATGCCGGCGAGCGCCACGCTGGAAGACACGCTCGCCGAAGTGCAGGCGGTGGAGAAGGGCGTGCGCGCGCGGGTGCAAGGCACCGGCGCCAGCGGCGAAGCGCGCTCGGTCTATGGTTTTGCCGGCCTCAAGTTCACCGAGAACGAACCGCTTTACGGCGATCCCTACGGGCAGATCGTGATTTCGCTGAATCCGCATCGCGACGGCGCGCGCGGGGTGAGCGAGGTGGTCGAAGCGATGCGTGCCGACATCGAGGCGCTGTCCGGCCCGGGCAGGAAGAGCTTCACCGTGCTCTCGGGCGGGCCGCCGGCCGGCAAGGCGATCAGCGTCAAGGTGCGCGGCGACGATTACGGCGAGGTGCAGGCCGGCGCCGATGCGCTGCTCGCCATCGTGCGCGCCATTCCCGGCACGCGCGATGCGCAGGACGACAACGTGCCGGGCCGCCCGCAGCTTTCCTTCCGGCTCGACGCCGAGGCGCTCAGGAAGGCCGGCCTCTCGGCGGCGCAGGTGGCGCGGCAGGTGCGTCTTGCCGTCGATGGCGAGGTGGTCGCCTTCACCCGCGACGGCGGCGACAAGCTGGAAGTGCGCGTGCGCTCCGAACGCTACCGGCGCGAACGCCCCGATGCGCTGCTCGACGAGCCGGTGGCATTGCCCGACGGGCGCATCACGCGGCTCGGTGCGCTGGTCGAAACGGAAACGAGGAGCGGCCGCGGCTTCATCCGCCACTACAACCTGCGGCGCACGATCACGGTGGAAGCCAACCTCGACAAGACGGTGATCGATACGCCGGCGGCGAATGCAGAGATCAAGGAAGGCTGGGAGAAGATCCGCGCGCAGCACCCGAACGTCGATCTCGATTTCTCCGGCGAACTGGAAGACATCGAGGAAAGCCTGGATGCGATGAAGCTGCTCTTCCTCTTCGGCATCGGGCTGATCTACCTGATTCTTGCCGCGCAGTTCGTCAGCTACTGGCAGCCGCTGATGATCCTCGTCACGGTGCCGCTGGCGTTTGCCGGCGTCATCTTCGGGCTGGCGCTGACCGGCAATCCGTTGTCGCTCTACACGCTGTACGGCGTCATCGCGCTGACCGGCATTGCGGTCAATTCGGCGATCGTGCTGATCGACGCGGCCAACGACCGCAAGCGCCACGGCATCGGTACCATCCACGCGCTGATGGAAGCGGCGCGCCGGCGTGTGGTGCCGATCCTGATCACCAGCACGACGACGATCGGCGGCCTCTTCTCGCTCGCCATCGGCCTCGGCGGGCAGAGCCTGCTGTGGGGGCCGGTGGCCGGCGCCATCGTCTGGGGGCTGATGATCTCGACGCTGCTGACGCTGTTCGTTGTGCCGTTGCTCTATCTCGGCTTCATGCGCGGGCGGCGGACGCCGCGTGTGTCGCTGTGGCGGCGCCTGTTGCGGCAGGCTGCGTGAGCGTCAGCCTGTCCTGAGCAACGCATCGGTGGCGCGCAGCCGCTCGGCCATCACGCGCATGACCTGCGTGGCGAAAAAGGGCGTCTGCTGCACCAGGAAGTGGAACCGCTTCTCGTCGACGGCGACGAATTCGCAGTCGCTCGTCGCGCGCACGCTGGCCGAGTGTGGCGCTGGCGATACCAGGCTCATTTCGCCGACGATGCTGCCGTGCGCCAGCGTTTCCACGCAGCGTTCGCCAACGAGCACCTCGGCCGTGCCGCTCTTCAGCACGTACATGGCGCCGCCGGGATCGCCCTCGCGAAAGAGGTGGCTTCCGGCAGGCACCGGGCGTGTTTCGGCATCGTGGGAAAAGAGTTCGATCGGCAGCACGGTGTCACTCCTTGAACGCGGCGAGGCGACAAGGGTAACCCGGCAAGAACGACCTGCGCCACCTCAGCGCACCATCTGCGCTGGCAACCAGGTGACGATGCCGGGGAACCAGTACGTGATCGCCACCGCGAGGGTCATCAGCCCGAAATAGGGGGTCGCGTAGCGGGCGATCTCGGTGATCTGGCGGCCGGTCATGCCCTGCAGTACGAACAGGTTGAAGCCCACTGGCGGGGTGATCTGCGCCATCTCGACCACGAGCACGACGAAGATGCCGAACCAGATGAGGTCGATCCCTGCTGCCTGCACGGTCGGCAGCAGCACGGCCATGGTCAGCACGACCATCGAGATGCCGTCGAGGAAGCAGCCGAGCAGAATGAAGAAAATGGTGAGCACGATGAGCAGCATGCCGGGCGAGAGGCCGAGGCCGCTGACGAACTCGGCCAGCTGGCGCGGCAGGCCGATGTAGCCCATGGCCAGCGTGAGAAAGGCGGAGCCGGCGAGGATCAGCGCAATCATGCAGTAGAGGCGGGTGGCGCCCATCAGGCTGTCGCGGAAAGTGTTCCAGTTGAGCGAGCGCTGGGCGATGGCGATGATCAGGCTGCCGACGACGCCGAGGCCGGCCGCCTCGGTGGCGGTGGCGATGCCGGCGTAGATCGAGCCGAGCACGGCGGCGATCAGCAGCACGATGGGAATCAGGTTCTTCGACGCGGCGATCTTTTCGCCGAAGCTGGTGCGTGCGCTGCGTGGCGGTACCTGCTCCGGGTGGCGCAAGGCCCAGAGAATCACCCAGCCCATGAACAGGCCGCCGAGCAGCAACCCCGGCAGCACGCCGCCGATGAACAGCTTGGCAATCGAGACTTCGGCGGTGACGCCATAGACGATCATGATGATCGACGGCGGGATGAGCAGGCCGAGCGTGCCGGCGCCGGCGATGGTGCCGAGCGCCATGTGGTCGGGGTAGCCGCGCTTTTTCAGTTCCGGCAGCGTGATCTTGCCGATGGTGGCGCAGGTGGCGGCGGAAGAACCGGAAACCGCCGCGAAGATGGTGCAGCCGATGATGTTGGTGTGCAGCAGGCGGCCGGGCAGCGCTTCCAGCCACGGCGAGAGGCCCTTGAACATGTCTTCCGAGAGGCGCGTGCGGAAGAGGATCTCGCCCATCCAGAGGAATAGCGGCAGCGCCGTCAGCGTCCAGCCCGAACCGGCGCCCCAGATGGTGACGGCCATCGCATCGCCCGGCGGGCGTGGCGTGAAGGTGAGCATGCCGGCGTAGCCGACGGCGGCGAGCGCGAGGCCGATCCAGACGCCGCCAGCGAGGAAGGCGAGGAGCACGACGATGAGGGCAACGGCGATCAGGATGTCCATGTGTCAGTGTTCTGCCATCTGGCCGTGTTCATGAAATGCTGGCGCGAGGTACTTCGCAAGCGCAAGACACTCGTGCGCCCTGAGTAGCCCACACAGTGGGCGTATCGAAGGGTGTGTCGAAGGGGCATCAAGAGGCAGTGCTCGCACAAGCTCATTCCATCCGCGCCGCTTCGCTGCCCGCCTTGTGCAGGCGTGTCACCGGCTTGCCGAGCGACATCAGCAGCAGATCATCGGCCATGGCGATCGCCAGCACGACGGTGCCGGCGGCCATGCCGAGTTGCGGAATCCACAGCGGGGTCGCATCGACCCCCTGCGAGATGTCGTTGAACTCGAAGGAATTGAGCACCAGCCGCACGCTGTAGAAGGCGAGCGTGCAAGCGATGCCGGTGCCGAAGGCCAGCGTCAGCCACTCCAGAACCTTGCGCGCCGTTCCCGTCAGCCGCTCGATGACGAGCGTGACGCGAATGTGCTCGCCATGTTTGAAGGTGTAGGCGAGCGCCAGAAACCCCGCTGCTGCCATGCAGTAGCCGGCGTAGTCGTCGGTGCCGCGCAGGTAGATGCCGAGTTCGCGTGTGACGATGCCGGTGATGACCATGACCAGCACGCCGATCATGAACAGCGCGGCAAGCGCGCCGGTGCTGCGGTAGAGGAGGTTGAGCAGGGGACGCATTCTGTCGTGTCCTGAAAAGACGTGCGTGATCCGGGAAGGGGGAAGAGGAAAGGGAGACGAGCCAAGGCACGGAAGGTTTTTCCCTTCCTTCTTCACTCTTCTCCCTTCCCCGCAATCACTTCTTCGCCTTGCGGTAGGCGTCGAGCACCGCCTGGCCGTCGGCGCCGGCCTTTTCCAGCCACTCCTTGGTCATCCTGTCGCCGATGCCGACGAGATCCTTCTTCAGGTCGGTCGAGGCGGGCAGCACCTTCATGTTGTTCTTCTTCAGCTGGTCGACGTACCAGATCGTCTTTTCTTCCGAGGTTTTCCAGCCGCGCGCCTCGGCGTCCGCCGCGGCCTTGAGCACGGCCTGCTGCGTGGTCTTGTCGAGTGAATCGAACTGCTTCTGGTTCACCAGCACCACGTTCTTCGGCAGCCAGGCCTGCACGTCGAAGTAGTAGGTCAGCTGTTCCCAGCTCTTCGAGTCGTAGCCGGTGGCGGCGGAGGTGATGTTGGCGGAGACGACGCCGGTGGCGAGCGCCTGCGTCAGTTCGGCCGCCTGCACGGTGACAGGCTGCGCGCCCATCAGCTCGATCATGCGCGCGACGGTCGGGCTGTAGGAGCGGATCTTCACGCCCTTGAGGTCGGCCGAGGAATTCAGCGGGCCTTTCGAGTAGATGCCTTGCGGCGGCCATGGCACGGAGAAGAGCACCTTCAGGCCCTGCTTGGCGAATTTCGCTTCCACCTTGGCGCGCGAGGCCTGCCACAGCGTTTTTGCATCGGCGTAGCTGGTGGCCAGGAAGGGAATGGTGTCAAGCGCGAACAACGGGTCTTCGTTGGACAGGCCGGAGATGATGATCTCTCCGATCTGGGCCTGTCCGCCCTGTACCGCGCGCTTGATCTCGTTGGCCTTGAACAGCGCGCCGTTCGGATGCACGGTGATCTTCAGCTTGCCGGCGCTGGCCTTGTCGACGTCGCCGGCAAACTGCTGGATGTTTTCGGTGTGGAAGTTGGTGGCCGGGTAGGGCGTCGGCATGTCCCACTTGGTCTGTGCCGAGGCACTGAAGGCGAGGCCAGCGGCGATCAGCACCGTGAACGAGCGGGCAAGCGATGAAGAAAGCGGGTGCAGCAGTTTCATGTCGTCTCCTTTTGGTGTGGGATGCCGCTCGAAGCAACGATGAATGCACGCGGCATTGCGGTTGTTAGAATGGGATTGTTGCGATAAATTGTCAAGAAATCGTTGACGTTTTGTGGAGATAACCATGGCGAAGCGCACGGCAGCAAAGGTCGCGAACCCGACGGTCCGGGAGAAAACGGTGCCGGTCGATCCGGCGGAGGGGCGCATCGTCTCGTCGGCACACCTTGTATCGGCCAAGGTGCCCGAGCTCTCCGAAACGGAGTTCGGCATGATCCTCGCGTGGCATGCCTTTTCGCGCTGGATGATGCGCTGCATGGCTGCGGCGGGCGTCAGCGACATGACGCCGATGGATGTGCTGGTGCTGCACCACGTGGCGCATCGGCAGAGCGAAAAGAAACTCGCCGACGTCTGCTTCGTGCTCAACGTTGAGGACACGCACGTCGTTTCCTATTCGCTGAAGAAGCTCTCCGGCATGGGGCTGGTGCAGGGCGAGAAGCGCGGCAAGGAAGTTTTCTTCACGGCGACCGAGGCCGGTCGTGCCGCCTGCCTGCGCTACCGCGATGTGCGCGAGGCCTGTCTGTTGCCCGGTTTCTCGGGCGATGCCGACGAGAATGCGCGGCTCGGCGATCTGGCGCGCCTGCTGCGCACGCTGTCTGGCCGCTACGATCAGGCGGCGCGTGCTGCCTCGGCAGCGGCACAGTAGCGACGATGCAGGCACGCCTGCTCGATGTCGCCGATGCGGCCGTAACGGTCGAGTTCGGCGATGCGATCGACCCGGCACTGCTGGCGCGCGTGGCGGCTTTCGACCAGGTGCTGCAGGAAGAAATCGTCTGTGGCCGTTTGCCGGGTGTGATCGAGACGGTACCGACGTTCCGTTCGCTGACGGTACTCTACGATCCGCTGCTGACCTCGCGCGCGGAACTTGATCCGGCGCTGATGCGCCTGCTGGCCCCCGCAGAGGTGAGCGCGCCTGTGGAAGGCCGGCTGTGGCGCCTTCCCGTCTGCTACGGCGGTGAATTCGGCCCCGATCTCGATGCGCTAGCCCAGGCCTGCGGCCTTGATCGGCAGGCAGTGATCGATCTCCACGCGGCGAGCACGGTGCGTGTCTATATGCTTGGCTTTCTGCCCGGCTTTCCGTTCATGGGCGATCTGCCGCAAGCGTTGGCGCAGCCGCGACGCAGCGAGCCGCGCCTGCGCGTGCCGGCCGGCAGCGTGGCCACTGCCGGCCGGCTTACCGCGATCTATCCGTGGGAAAGCCCCGGCGGCTGGCATCTGCTCGGCCGTTGCCCGGTGCCGCTCTTTTCGCCGCACTGGCCCGCAGGTGCCTTGTTGCGACCGGGGGACCGCGTGGCGTTCGCGCCTGTTGCACCGGATGAATACGCAGCGCTCGCAGAGCGCTGGCGGCATTCGCCGGAAGTGCCCTGCGACTACCTGGTGGCCGAATGATGACGGCGCGGCTGACGGTTGTTTCTCCCGGTGCACTGGCGGCGCTGCAGGATTGTGGACGGCGTGGCCTGCGTCGGGCGGGGGTGCCGCAGGCCGGGGCGCTGGTGCCCGACTGGCTGTACATCGCGAACCTACTCGCCGGCAACGCGGCGTCGCACGCGGCGCTGGAATTCTTCGGCGGCGGGTTGACGCTGCGCGCCGACGCGGCGCCGCTACGCCTCGCGCTGGCCGGTCCGGTGCAGGCAGAGATCGTGGCACGAGACGGAACCCGGCGCAGTGTGCCGAGCTGGCGCGGCCTGATGCTGGCTGCCGGCGAGACGCTGCGCTGCCCGACGATTGCCGGCGCCCGCCTCGCCTATGTCGCGGTCCATGGCTTGCAGGTAACGCCGCTGGCCGGCAGCGCAGCGACCTACGCGCGCGCTGGTTTCGGGCAACTGTTGCGTTCCGGCGATCCGCTTGTTGCCGCCGTAGCGCCCGCGAGCGTGGACCAGTGCATCGACCCGCCGCCGCTGCCCGATGGCGTGCGTGGCGCCGTCGCTATCCGCGTGGTGCGGGGACCGCAGGCCGCGCATTTCCGCGAGGAGGCGCAGGCCGCATTTTTGACATCGGAATATCGTGTCACCACCGAGGCGGACCGCATGGGGGTGCGCCTCGATGGCCCGCTGCTGGCGCACCGCGACGCGGCGAGCGCCGAAATCGTTTCCGACGCGACGGTGCCGGGCTCCATCCAGATGCCGGGAAACGGACGACCGATCGTGCTCCTCAACGATGGGCAGACGGCTGGCGGCTACCCGAAGATTGCCACGGTGATCTCGGCCGATCTGCCATATCTGGCCTTGCTCCCGGCAGGCGCGCGCGTACGCTTCGTGGCGGTATCGGTTGCAGCGGCCGAGGCCGCGGCGCGGGAACGGGCGGCTGAGCAGCAGGCGCGGATCGCCGCCATCCGCTGCCTTGGCGGCGATGGGGATACGGGCGTCGATCTCGATGCGCTCTATCGCGAAAATCTGGTCAGCGGCATGGTTGACGCCGCGCCGTGAGGGGCGCCATCCCTCATGATTCAACGATCCGGACGCGGTGATTCGGACACGACTCGGACACGATCCGGACGCAGTTGTTCCCGATGCGGATCGGGACTATGCTGACCGGGATACGGTGCAGCCACAGCGGCGATGTGCGGAGACGCCGGGACGAATGACAGGGCGGGAGCGGTTCGCGACCGGCCAGCAAAAAACGAACGGACGGAGGAAACACCATGAGCTGGTTCGACGATCTCAGCCTGCGTGGCAAGCTGCTCATCAATTTCATCGTCAGCGGCGGCATCCTGATCGCCGCTGTCGTTTTCTGCATCGTGCAGATCAAGGCCGTCGGCAGGGCGACAAACGAGATAGCCAGCAACTGGCTGCCCTCGGTACAGGCCGCTGGCGAGATCAGCCAGTTGCGTCTGCGTTATCGCGTGCGCAGCCTGGAGTACATGCTGCCCGGCAGCGATTCCGAGAAGGAGAAGATCGAGAAGTCGCTCGGCGATCTGGACAACGAACTTTCCGCGGCGCTGAAGAAATATGAACCGCTTATTTCCGGCGACAGCGAACGCAAGATCTACGAGCAGGCAGTGAAGGGCGCTCAGGCCTATCGGGCCACCGTGCAGGAGGCGATCGCGCTCGCCAAGGCGGGGAAAGTCGACGAGGCGCAGCAGTTGCGCAAGACGGCGTGGGTCAAGGAAGCGAACTATATGCGCGACCAGACCGATGCGCTACAAAAGCTCAATCGCGAGGGAGCGGATCGTGCCTCGGCCAGCGCATCCGGCAGCGTCGAGGCGGCGGTAAGTGGTGGCATCACCGCGCTGGTTCTGGGCGTGCTGCTCGCACTGTTGAGCAGTTTCCTGATTTCGCAGCGCATTTCGTCCCGCCTGAACAATGCGGTGCAGGCGGCGCGCGAGATCGCCAAGGGAGATCTCACAGTCAGCCTGCCGCCGGCGAGTGCCGACGAGGTCGGCAAGCTGCTGGCCGCGATGGGCGACATGCAGGGCGCGCTGCGTGGCGCGATGCGTGAGACGACCGGTAGCGCGCAGGCGATTCTTGATGCCTCGCGCAATCTGAACGAGGCCGTGTCGCAAATGGACAAGTCGGCCAGCATCCAGAGCAGTGCCGCCTCGGCGATTGCGGCGAATGTCGAGCAACTCACCGTGTCGATCAACATCGTGGCCGACAACACCGGCGAAGCGGCGCGCGTCGCGCGCGATTCCGATTCGCAGGCGAACGAAGGGCATCAGGCTATCGAGCAGCTGATCGCGCAGATCAACGAAGTGGCAAGCGTGGTGCGTACTGCGGCTGAGCAGATCAACCAGCTGAAGACCGACTCGGAAAAGATTTCAAACATCGTCGCGGTGATCAAGGATATTGCCGATCAGACCAACCTGCTCGCGCTCAATGCGGCGATCGAGGCGGCGCGTGCCGGCGAGGCCGGACGGGGCTTCGCGGTGGTGGCCGACGAGGTGCGCAAGCTGTCCGAGCGCACGGCGCTCTCCACCGGCGAGATTTCGCAGATGGTGGGAGCGATCCAGCAGTCGACAGGACAGGTCGTCGATGGGGTGACGCATGGCGTGGCGCTGGTGGATAGCAGCGTTGATTTTGCCGGTCAGGCGGGCGACGCGATTGCCCGCCTGCGCGAGATGGCGCAGCGTGTCGCGGAGCTGATCGGTGATGTCGATGGCGCCCTGCGCGAGCAATCGGCGGCGTCGACCGAGGTGGCGAAGAAGATCGAGGATATTGCGACGCAGGCCGAGGAGGCGAGTGCGATTGCGCACGAAACCTCGCGGGCGTCGGAGTCGATGTCGCAAACGGCGCACGGCATGCAGGCGCTGGTTTCGCGCTTCCGCGTTTAGATCGGCGGCTCGCCGGCCGTCCAGCGTGCAGCGTCTGCGCCTGATCGTATTCCTCTGCCTGTGCGGCCTAGTCAGGGGTGTGCTGGCGGGGCCGGATTACGTGCTTGTGCTGGCAAGCTATCACCCGGGCTTTGCGTGGACGGATGGCCAGCTGCGGGGCCTGCGCGAAACCCTGCTGCGGGGTTCGCCCGGTCTGCAGCTCCGTGTCGAGTACCTCGATGCGAAGCAGGTGCGGCCTGACAAGGAGAGCTTTCGCGCACTGGCAGGCATGCTCGCGGTCAAGCACCGGGATGGCCCGCCGCGCCTGATTGTGGCGCAGGATGACGATGCGCTCGATCTCGCCCTGTACCTGCGTGCCGGCGGCGGACGTTACGCTTCGCAGCCGATCGTCTTTTCCGGCGTCAGCGCTTCCCGTCGCAAGGAACTGCAGGCATTACCGGCGCTGACGGGCGTGTTCGACGATGCCGACGTCGGCGCCAACATTTCCCTGCTGCAGAAGCTACGCCCGAATCTCAGGCGCGTTCATTTCATTCATGACCAGAGCCGCACGGGGCTGGCACTGGCTGCGCACGCCGGCGACTGGCAGCAGCGTTTTCAGGGGCTGCAGTTCGTATTCCTGACTGACATGACGGTGGTGCAGATGCGGGCGCGGCTGGCCGCTCTCGGTGACGGCGATGGCGTCATCGCGCTTGCGTTCAACCGCGATGCGGAGGGCGCTGTACTTGACCATGCCGAGGCGGCAGCGATCTGGGGCGCTGCCTCGCCGGTGCCGGTGCTCGTCAAGGAGGATGAGATGCTGGCGCCGGGGATCCTCGGTGGCATCGTGCTCTCCGGCTTCCGCGAGGGAGAGGCCGCGGCCCGGCTTGCGTTGCGGGTACTGGGCGGTATTGCCGCGGATTCGATCGCGATGCAGCCAGGGGTGACGCGCCCGGTGTTCGCGGACGCGGCACTGCGGCGCTTCGGCATTGCGGATGCCGCGTTGCCGCCGGGGGCGGAGATCGTCGGTCGCGAGCCGCCGCTGCGGGTGACACACCCTGTCGAGTTCTGGGTGACGATGACGCTGTTCGCCTGTGCGACGCTGATCATCCCCGTGCTCACCGTGTTCGGCATTCGCGAGGCACGCGCCCGGCGCGCGGCCAATGCGAGCGAGCGCAACTATCGCGAAATTCTCAATGCGGCAAACGAGGGAATCGTGATCCACGAACTCGATGGCCGCATTCTCGACGTTAATCGGCGCTTTCGCGAGATGTTTGGTTTCGAGGAGGGCAGCGAGCTACCCGTCGATCCCGGCGGGCTTGGCATTGGCGCTGCCCCATATGGCGCTGCGGAAGCCGCGGCGTGGGTGTCGCACGCGCGTGACGAAGGGCCGCAGTTGTTCGAGTGGCGGGCCCGGCATGCCGATGGGCACGTGTTCTGGGTCGAGGTTGCTCTGCGCCGCACATCGATCAATGGTGAGGCGCGTCTGCTGGCCGCGATCCGCGATATCTCGGGGCGCAAGCACACCGAGGCTGCCTTGCGCGACAGCGAGGCGCGTTACGATCTGCTGCTGCGCCATCTGCCGGTCGGCGTCATGCATTTCTCGCGCAGCTGGATTCTCAGCTACTGCAATGACCGTTTCGTCGAGATCATCGGCGCGCCGCGCGAGAGCATTGTTGGTTCGGACATGCGTCGCCTGCGCGATCCTTCGATCATGCCGACGATCGGCAAAGCGCTGGCCGGCGAGCCGGCCGCGTATCAGGGAGAGTACACCTCGACCGCCTCTGGTCGCCGTTTCTGGCTGGAGTTGCGTGCGGCGCCGGTACGCAACGATGGCGGGCTGGTGATTGGCGGCATCGCGATCGCCGAGGACATCTCCGAGCGTATCGCTGCGGAAGAGACGCGGCGCGCCTTCAATGCCTCGCTCGAACGCGGTATCGCCGAGCGCACGGAAGCGCTGGCGCATGCCAATGAGGAACTGAAGGCGGCGCTGACGCAACTGGCGCAGGCGGAGAAAATGGCGGCGCTCGGCAACCTCGTGGCGGGGGTGGCGCATGAACTGAACACGCCGATCGGCAATGCGCGCATGTTTGCAACGACCATAGCGGAACTGAGTAGGGCGATGACTGGCGAATGTGCCAGCGGGCAATTGCGTCGCTCCACGTTCGAGAGTTTCGTCGCTCGCTGCGGGGAGGCCGCGACGCATATGGACGACAACCTCCGGCGCGCGGCCAACCTGATCGGCAACATGAAGCAGCTGGCCGTTGATCAATCGACGATGCAGCGGCGCCTGTTTGATCTGGAAAGTGTGCTTGGCGGGGTGCTCGACATGATGCACTCGCGCCTGGAGCGGGCACATTGTCGCGTGACAGTTGAGGTTTCCCGCCCGTTTGAACTGGACAGCTTTCCGGGGGCCCTTGAGCAAGTGCTGATGAATCTGATCATGAACGCACTGGTGCATGCTTTCCCCGAAGCACCTGACGGAACGATCCTGATCACAGCCACCGACGATTGCACGCCGGGGTGCGTTACGCTGCGTTTCAGCGACAACGGGGTTGGCATGGATGAGCCGACCGTGAAGCGTGCCTTCGAGCCCTTCTTCACGACGCGCCTCGGGCAGGGCGGGAGCGGCCTTGGTCTCTATCTTGTCTACAGTCTGTTGACCGGGCCGCTCGGCGGCTCGATCGCTCTTGTCAGCGAACCCGGGCGCGGAACTTCGCTCACGATGACGATTCCGCTGCGTGCGCCCGGGACAGCCGATGTGGCGGCATCGGTATCCGGCACATTGCCTGCTGATGAATGAATGAAGGGTTTCATCGATGAAACGACTTAACCTCAACGCCGATCTCGGTGAAAGCTTCGGCGCCTGGACGATGGGCAGCGACGCCGATCTGCTGCAGATCGTCGGCTCGGCAAACATTGCCTGCGGCTTCCACGCCGGCGATCCGCTGGTGATGCGGCGCACGGTGCGGCAGGCGCTGGATGCTGGCGTCAGCCTCGGCGCCCATCCGTCCTTCCCAGACCTGCAGGGCTTCGGCCGGCGGGCAATGCAGATTCCTGCTGCCGAACTCGAAGCCATGCTGATCTACCAGATCGGCGCGCTGGCCGGTATTGCCCGCGCCGAAGGTGGCTTGTTAACGCACGTGAAGCCGCACGGCGCGTTGAACAACATGGCCTGCGAGGATGCGGCGCTTGCCGCCACGGTTGTGCGTGCCGTGAAGGCCTTCGACCCCTCGCTGATCCTGCTCGCGCCGGCGCTGTCGCAGTTGCAGCGAGCCGGGGAGGCGGCCGGCTTGGTGGTCGGCATCGAAATCTTCGCCGACCGCGCCTACACCGACGCGGGCAATCTTATGCCACGTTCGCAGCCCGGTGCCGTGCTGCACTCGGCTGAGGATTGCGTGGCGCATGTGCTGCGTTTCGTCGAAGCCTGCGGCATTGTCTGCGCCTCCGGCAAGGTGCTGAAGACGCCCTTCCACAGTATTTGCGTGCATGGCGACGGGCCGCAGGCTGTGGCGGCATCGGCTGCGACCCGCGCGGCGCTGCAGGTTGCCGGAATCCCCCTCTTTCCGCTGCCGCAGGTGTTGCTCGCCTGAAGCAGCGCGCAAGGTGTGCCGTACTGCGGAAAACTGGAAAAGTTCTTGATTATCAAGCGATAGGGCCGCTATAATCGCGGGCTTGGTTTTTTCAACCTTGCTCCACCGTTACCGCATGGCGGGGAGCTTTTGCCAAAAGGAGTGTTCATGCGTCATTACGAAGTCTGTTTCATTGTCCATCCGGACCAGTCTGAACAGGTCCCGGCGATGGTCGAGCGCTACAAGTCGCTCGTCACCTCGCGCAACGGGATCATTCACCGTCTCGAAGACTGGGGCCGTCGTCAACTGGCTTACCCGCTGCAGAAGATTCACAAGGCACATTACGTGCTGATGAACATCGAATGCGACGGCGAGACCCTCGCTGAACTGGAGCATGCCTTCAAGTTCAACGACGCCGTGCTGCGCCACCTGACCGTCAAGATGAAGGCTGCCGTCACTTCCCCGTCGCCGATGATGAAGGAAGAGAAGTCGAAGTCGCTGATGGAAGGCAAGGGCGAAGCTGCTGCTCCCGTTGCTGCCGAAGCCCCGGCGGCTGCCTGAGAAATTGCCTGAGGCTTGCTGAACCGCATTGAACTCATCGGCTCCCTGATCGAACGACTCGCGCCGCGCTACACGCCGGCAGGCGTTCCGGTCACCGAGTGCCGGATACGGCACGAGTCGGAGCAGATGGAAGCGGGAAGCATGCGCCGCGTCGAATGTGAAATCCCGGCCGTTGGCCTGGGGGATCCGGCGAAGTGGTTGCAGGCGGCAAGCGTGGGATCCGCAGTCAAGGTGACCGGGTTCCTCGCCGCGAAAAGCCGAAACAGCAAGCAACTGGTACTGCACATCGAACAATTGGAATTTTTGGAAGGAAACTCAAATGGCACGATTCCAGAAAAAGGATGACAAGAAGCCGAAGCGTGGTGGTGGTCTCTTCAAGCGCCGCAAGTTCTGCCGCTTCACCGCCGACAAGGTTGATTTCGTCGATTACAAGGATGTCGACGTCCTCAAGGAATTCATCGTCGAGAACGGCAAGATCATGCCGGCCCGTCTGACCGGTACCAAGGCACACTACCAGCGCCAGTTGTCGGTCGCGATCAAGCGCGCCCGCTTCATGGCCCTGCTGCCCTACACCGACAACCACCAGTAATCGAGGAGCCAGAACATGCAAATCATTCTGATGGACAAGGTTGTCAACCTCGGTAACCTCGGCGATCTCGTCAAGGTCAAGGATGGCTACGCCCGTAATTTCCTGATCCCGCGCGGTATGGCCAAGCGCGCCACGCCGGCTGCCAAGGCCGAATTCGAGGCACGTCGTGCAGAGCTCGAGAAGCTGGCTGCCGAGAAGCTGGCTGCCGCTCAGGGCGTTGCCGAGAAGATGGCCGGTGTCGTTGTCGAAATCGCCCGCAAGGCGGGTGTCGATGGCCGCCTGTTCGGCTCGGTGACCAATGCCGATATCGCCGATGGCCTCAAGGCTCAGGGGTTCGACATCGAGAAGGCTGCCGTTCGCATGCCGATGGGTCCGCTGAAGACTGTCAGCGAAACCACGATCGACGTTGCGCTGCATACCGACGTTGTCGCGCAGATTACCGTGAAGGTGGTCGGCGAGCAGTAATCGATTCGCGTGCCGCCTGTGCGGCGCGCGGTCTCCCATAAGAAAGGCCCCGGGATGATTCCCGGGGCCTTTTTGTTTGCTGCGTGCGGAGGGCGAGACAGCTCTCGCCGCCAGCAATCCAATCTGGTGTCAGTTCGCCGCTGCGGCTTTCTTCGCGCCCGGCTTGCGGCCGCGTGCCGGAGGCGGGATGTAGCAGGACGGGCGGCAGCTGATGCCTTCGACGGCAACGCCATCGACGAACTGGATTGCGTTACAGCAGATCAGATCGCCCGATGCCGCCATGTCGGCGACGTGCGCGCGAACCTTTGTTACGGAGATTTTGAGCGCCTCGGCGATGTTGATGTCCAGCTGCGGACCTTTCGCTCTAAGAAATTCCAGAATGCTTGAATTGATCTGTTCGGGCATGGCGCAATTCTCCGTGATGTTCAGTTACTCAGAAACGACAAAACCCGGACCGCAGTCCGGGTTGCTCGTTCCGGCTCAAGGCCGGAACGCTGACCAGTCGCTTTAGGCGGCCTGGTTGATCAGTTTGACCGTTGCCGCATTGGCAGCGGCCACATTGGCTTCGATCGTGGCCTTTGCGTGCTGGGCCTGCTGGGCCATCGTCTCGTAGGCCGTATCGGCCTGTGCGAGAGCGGAGCGGATCGCAGCAACCACTGGCTCGGAACCGGTCGGCGCGCTCTTCAGCGACTGCTCGACTGCCTGGACGAAGTTCTTCTTGATTTCGCCACGCTGGCCCTCGACGATCTGGCTCAGGCCATTCGCCGACTCGTTGATGATCTCATAAACGCTGCGCGAGTAGGTCATGGCTTTTTCTGCAACGGGCTTGGCGAGTGCGCTCTGCACCGCAACGAAGCTCTGTGCATCCTTGACGGAAAGAAGGGCGGCAAGACCGGCGGCGCCGTCGGTGATGAAGCTGCGGGCGGTGTTCAGGTTGAGGGCAGCCAGGCGCTCGGCCGTGGCAAGCGAGGTATTCGCAATCGTGACAATCGCTTCAATCGCAGCCTGCTGGCTGGCGATGATTTGTTCATTAGGCTTGTTCATGTTTGTTCCTGTCGGGGTTGGGTGGTCGGTGACATCTGCAGCCGCCATTGTTTGTTACCGCGCGTTTGATGCAGTGCACAAAAACGCATTGTACGCCTTGTAATTGAAACGTCAAGGCCAAATTTGTGCGCTGCACAATAATGTGCCTGTCGCCATGGCCCAATCCCATGTCCAGCCTGTCGCAGCCCCCGGTGCAGAATGCTCAAGTACGCGCTGGTTGCCGCCACAGCGCCAGAATTTCGTTGCCGATCAGCGCCGCGAGGACGACGGCGCCACCGGAGAGCGTGGCCGATGACGGCGTTTCGCCAGCGCCCAGCCATGCCCAGGCGACGCCGAAAATGACTTCGAGCAGTGCAAGCAAGGCGATTTCGGGCCCCGGCAATACGCGCGCAAGATGCACCACCATCAGACAGGGGACCGCCAGTTGCAGGCTGCCGAGGAGTGCCAGCAGGCCGAGATCGTGTGTCGATGCTTGAAATGGCCAGGCAAGCGGCAGCGTGGCGGCTACTGACAGGAGTGCGCCGATCCAGACGGCGGGCAGCATGTCCGGTGCATCCGGTGTCAAATGCCGGTTGTCGCGTTGCAGGATCGTCCAGTTGATGGCGGCGGCCAGCGGAACCGCCAGCGCAACGAGACTGCCGGCGAGCGAAGCGCCGCTGGCAGCCTCGTGCCCGAACATCCAGGCGATGCCGATGCCGGCAAGCGCAATCGCCATCCAGGTCCGGGCCGGCTGTCGATGGTGCAGAAAGATTCGCGCGAAGACGGCAGTGACCAGCGGGCCGATCGCCATCATTACGAGAACATTGGCGACCGTGGTCAGGGTGATCGCGACCATGAATGCAGTGAACATGATCGCCCAGCACACGCCCGACATCCAGAGTTCCCGAGGCCAGCGGCGCACGCCGCGCCACAGTGAGGGTCCGCGCAGCAGCGTGAGTGCGACCGACAGCGTCAGTGCAGTGAAGAAACTGCGCCAGAATGTCACTTCGAAGCTGCGTGCCGAGTCGAGATGTCGTGAGACGAGGCCGGCGATACTCCACAGCAGGGTGACAACAATCATCAGGAAGACTGCACGAGCGTGACTCATCGGTCGGCATGCGGGGGAAAACGGCGCATTCTACGGGATCGGAAGCGCAGTGTGCCGATGCCACGGCGACTCGCGAGGGGGCGCCGGCAAGCGCCGAAAGATCGGCTTTCTGTTTTGCCGGGTGGCAGGTAAACTCGCTGCTCCCTGTGAACACCTCCCGACTCCGACGACAGCGCTCTCCCTCATGGCCCAGTTCCAGAAAAAGCAGCAACCGCCGCAAATCGATCCGGCAATCGCCGCCCTGCGTGTGCCGCCGCATTCGATTGAGGCCGAACAATCGGTGCTTGGTGGTCTGCTGCTGGACGGCGGTGCCTACGACAAGATCAGCGATGCGATCGCGGAAACCGATTTCTACCGCGATGAGCACCGCCGCATTTTCCGCGCCATCCAGCGGATGCAGGAACGCGGCAAGCCGGCTGACGTCGTCACGGTCGCCGAGGCGCTCGACGCCGCAGGGGAAACGGAGCACACCGGCGGGCTCGCCTATCTCGGCGAACTGGCGCAGAACACGCCGTCGGCGGCGAACATCAAGCGCTATGCCGAGATCGTTCGCGAGCGCGCCATCCTGCGCCAGTTGGTCACGGCAGGCGACGAGATCGCCGCCAGTGCGCTGAATCCCCTTGGTCGCGAGCCGAAGGTGCTGCTCGATGAAGCTGAGGCCAAGGTATTTGCCATCGCCGAATCCGGCGCCCGCCATCAGACCGGTTTCCAGCACATCAATCCGCTCCTGACGCAGGTCGTCGAGCGCATCCAGGAACTGCACGACCGCGACAATCCGTCCGATATCACGGGCATCCCGTCCGGCTACCACGATCTTGACAAGATGACCTCTGGCCTGCAGCCGGGCGACCTCGTCATCGTCGCCGGTCGTCCGTCGATGGGCAAGACCTCGTTTTCGCTGAACATTGCCGAGCATGTGGCCATCGAATACGGTGCGCCGGTGGCGGTCTTCTCGATGGAAATGGGCGGCTCCCAGCTGGCCATGCGCATGCTGGCCTCGGTCGGGCGGCTCGATCAAAGCCGGGTGCGCACCGGGCGCCTCAACGACGATGAGTGGTCGCGCCTCTCCTACGCACTCGGCAAGATCCACGAGAAGGCGATCTACATCGACGAAACGCCGGCGCTCAACCCGATCGACCTGCGTGCCCGCGCCCGCCGCCTGCACCGCCAGTGCGGCAAGCTCGGCCTGATCGTCATCGACTACCTGCAGCTGATGTCGGGCAGCAGCCAGGGCGAGAACCGCGCCACCGAGATTTCGGAAATCTCGCGTGCGCTGAAGGGGCTGGCGAAGGAGCTGGAATGTCCGGTGATTGCGCTATCGCAGTTGAACCGGTCGCTGGAACAGCGCCCGAACAAGCGACCGGTGATGTCCGACCTGCGCGAATCGGGCGCCATCGAGCAGGATGCCGACGTGATCCTCTTCATCTATCGCGATCAGGTCTACAACCCTGATTCGCCGGACAAGGGAACGGCCGAGATCATCATCGGCAAACAGCGGAACGGCCCGCTGGGGACCGTTCGCCTGTCCTTCCTCGGCGAATACACCCGCTTCGAAAATTTCGCGGCGCCGGGCAGTTACTGATTCTCCACTGACGATGCCCTGCCTGCGGAACGCAAATCCATACAGCGTCGGCACTGCATCGGCGAAGATTGTGCGCGTCGCGAGCGGAACCCTGTTCTGCATCTGGCTGCTGCTGTCGGTTGGTTTCGCCCATGCCCAGCAGCAGACGGTGGCCGGACGCATCGATGAAGCGCAGGGCGATGTGCGCATCTACGATTCGGCGCAGCAGCCTCGCCCGGCGAAGGCTGGCGATACGGTTCGTGAGGGCGATAGCGTCGTCACCGGTGCCGATGGCGAGGTGCACATTGCCATGGAGGATGAAGGCCAGCTTGCGGTTCGCCCGAATACCCGTCTGCGCATTGCCAAATACAAGGCAGAAGGAGGCAGTGGCGACAGCAGTGTCATCGCGCTGGTCGAAGGGGCCTTGCGTTCGGTGACCGGCTGGATCGGCAAATACAATCCGAGGGGCTACGCCATCCGGACGCCGACGGCAACCATTGGCGTGCGCGGTACCGATCATGAAACCGTGGTCATCGCGTCCGGAAGCGGCGGCGAGGAAGCCGGTACCTACGACAAGGTCAACCATGGTGCGACGGTACTCTCGACCAGACACGGGCAGACCGAGGTTCGTCCCAACCAGGCCGGTTTCGTCTCGCATTCGGGTACGTCAAAACCGCGACTGCTCGCGTCCGTGCCGAATTTCTACCGCCCGGCGAGGCTCGATCGCCGCTTCGAGAATCTGCACGAAAAAGTACGAGAACGTATCGACAGCAAGCGAACGCAACGTGTGGAGGCCGTCCGTGAACGTCGCCTGAAGTCAGAGGAAACGAAGCGCCGAGGGGGAAGTGAAAGCCGGGCGGCCAAGGGCGAGCGATGGCGTGACGACGCAAATCGGAAGCTGCAGCAGCAGCGTCACGAGCAGATGGAGAAGCGTCGCGAAGGACAGAGCCGCCGCAGCGGCGAGCTTCGTCAGCAGGAATCGGGCCGTACCGGTGAACGCCATCCTCGCGTGGAGCAGAAGAACGACGCCCAACGGAGCGGGCGATCGTCCGTCCAGCGTGGAGAAGGGCGTGGTCCTCAGCATGGAGGCCGGAGTCACTGAACCGCGATTTGCTGGCTGCCGAAGCGCACCCAGGCTTTCTCGTGGAAGTAATACGCCACGGTGTTGCACATCGGTTCGACGAGCGCCAGCACGCTGCTGACTCCGATGTTGCCGGTCAACAGGTAGGCGACACTGAAAGCGACGGTGAAATGAACCGCTGCGAAAGTGATGGTCTTCAACATGTTCGGCCTCCTGTTGATGCTGTCTGTAGGCCGATTCTGGCTGCTCCGTGACCGTCAATCCAGTTGATTTTTTCGAATGCGTCGATAGCTGTTTGCTATTGACTACGCCTCGCCACGTTCCGCCTTGATGCTGACAGCGAAGCGCTCCGCGTCGCTGGTGTCGATTGCCTCGCCACCACTTTCGATATGCGGCGTCGCAAGAAACGGCAGCACGCTGCCGCGGCTGTCGCGGGGCTTCACCTCGAGCGCCGCGTTGAGTGCAATCCAGTTCATCTCCCAGAATCCGAACTGCAGCTTCTTCAGCACCGCGAGCTTGCCGTCATCCGGCGCCAGCCGTTCCTCGATGACGGCCTGTCGCAGATCGGCGGGATTCACCGGTATCCAGTCGTAACCGGGGGCGTAGAACTCGGCCCGGCAATGAAAGGCGCGGTTCAATTCGCCGAGCGCCCCCAGACTGGGAAAGATCTTCGAATAGTCACAGCGCAGGCCGAACACCGGCCGTGCCGGAAGACCGACCGCCCGCGCCAGCGCCACGAACAGCAGTGCGTGCCCGGCATTTCGCCCGAGCGCGTTGGCGAGCGCTGGCGGCGTATCGATGCCACCGGCGGTCAGCGCCGGTGTCTCCGGATCGCGCAATGCACGCTCGGCAACCCAGTCGTACAGCACCTTGCCCTGCGCAAGCGGATCCTTGACACGGCCGACGATGCGTTCGGCGATCTCCCGCGTCTTGTCGTTGATCGGCATCAGTTCGGTGCTTCGCAGGTTGCGGCGCAGGATCTCGCCACGCTCGGGGGCACAGTGCTTTTTCGTTACGTCGAAATGGCGATCCTGGGTTTCGACGGTACTGACGAGTTCCAGTTGCGGCGTGATGCCGTCGGCCCATTCGGCGGTGAACACCTCCATCTCCGCCGCAGGATCACGATAGATGCCGGCGCGGCGGAAATTTCCCTGCCAGACATGGCCGAGCGCGCGTTGCCAAGGGGTGTCCTTGAACATCGCGAGCGGCAGCCAGAGACGGGTATCGCCCGTGCTGCGGCGCACCTCGATGCGCGTCGTCAGCGCGTAGGTGCGCCAGGCGGGCACCACCGGTTCGACCGGGAGCGTGGCCGCAGCCACGCGATTTTCGTTCAGCTGTGCGGGCGGCGTCTTGTTGGTCGCGGATGCCGTTGATTTTTTGGCCGGCGTGCGCGCGGTCGCCTTTTTCCGGTTGTTGGCCGGTGCGGCGAGGGCATCGCTGCTGGCCAGTGCGGGCAGGGTGAGCGCGGCTGCGGCCGCGATGAAATCGCGTCGTTTCACTGAACCTCCACTGCGAAAGCAACAAGGCCGCGTCGGATGACACGGCCTCGAATTGCGTAGATTGTATCAGAGCGCTCCAGCGCCTAAACTCGTCGGCATGGAAGAGATCCTGACACCGGCAACACGAATCCTCGGTGGCGCGAAGCGTAGCGTCATTCCGCGCCGCGCCGTCCTTGTGCTTGCCACGTTGCTGCTGACCGCGTGTGCGGGAAATACACAGATCACCAATATCTGGCGGGATACCGAATTCAGCGGAAGCCGTTTTCAGCGCGTGCTGGTGATGGGTTTCGGCGAGGACGGAGCCAATCGCCGCGTGTTCGAGGATCAGTTCGTCAGGACGCTGCTGGCGGCGGGGGTCAGCGCGATACCGAGTTATACCTTCGTTTCCGGACTGACCGAAACCGATTTGCCGCGGGTCAAGGAAGCCGTGGCGAAATCGGGTGCCGACGGCGTGCTGACCACGCGGCTGGTCGGTGTCGACAAGCGCGTGGCAGTCTACCCTGGGCAGCCCGTCTTCGTGCCCGCGGTGGGATACCGGCGCGGTTTCTATCGCTATTACACGTCGGTGATGGTGACGCCGCCCACCACCTACAACTACGAGGTGGTGACGCTGGAAACGAACCTCTGGCAGGCCGTCGGCGAACACCTCGTCTGGTCCGGAACCACCGAGAGCTTTGCGCCGGAAAATGCGCGCGAAATCTCGGAGGAACTGGCCGACGTGATCGTCAAGGCCCTGCGCGCGCAGGGCCTTCTCTGAGCAAGGACTAAAGCACTTCCGCCGCGTGATCGGCGAGCCGAGAGCGCTCGCCACGTTGCAGCGTGATGTGGCCGGAGTGATCCCAGCCCTTGAAGCGATCTACCACGTAGGTCAGACCTGAACTGCCTTCCGTGAGATAAGGCGTATCGATCTGCGCGATGTTGCCGAGGCAGACCACCTTGGTGCCCGGGCCGGCGCGGGTGATCAGCGTCTTCATCTGCTTCGGCGTGAGGTTCTGCGCCTCGTCGATGATCAGGTACTTGTTGAGGAAGGTGCGGCCGCGCATGAAGTTGAGTGACTTGACCTTGATCCGGCTGCGGATGAGGTCCATCGTCGCCGCCCGGCCCCAGTCGCCGGCACCTTCGTCGGTCTTGTTGAGCACGTCGAGGTTGTCTTCCAGCGCGCCCATCCACGGCGTCATCTTCTCTTCCTCGGTGCCCGGCAGGAAGCCGATGTCCTCGCCGACCGGCACCGTCACACGGGTCATGATGATCTCGGCGTAGAGCTTCGTTTCCAGCACCTGGGTGAGGCCCGCCGCCAGCGTCAGCAGCGTCTTGCCGGTACCGGCCTGGCCGAGCAGGGTGATGAAGTCGACTTCCGGGTTCATCAAGAGGTTGAGCGCGAAGTTCTGCTCGCGATTGCGCGCGGTAATGCCCCAGATGCCGTTCTTCGGGTGCGTATAGTCGGTCAGCGTTTCGAATTCGGCGGTCTTGCCGCTAACGCTCTTCACGATGGCCGAGAAATGCGGGTCGCCTTCGACGAAGAGGAATTCGTTTACCAGCAACTGCGAGCTGAGCGGCCCCTTGACCCGGTATTTGGTCTTGCCATCCTGCTTCCACGACTCCATGCCCTGGCCATGCTTGTCCCAGAAATCGGCCGGCAACTCACGCATGCCGGTGTAGAGGAGGTCGGTATCCTCCAGCACCTTGTCGTTGAAGTAGTCCTGCGCTTCCAGCCCGAGCGCGCGGGCCTTGATGCGCATGTTGATGTCCTTGGAGACAAGGATTACCGGCCGGCGCGGGAACTTGCGCTGCAGGTGGATGACCACCGCGAGGATCTGGTTGTCGTATTTCGAGGTTGGCAGCGCCGCCGGCAGATCGGCGGCGATCGCCTCGGTCTGCACGAAAAGGCGGCCGCTGGCGAGCTTCCTCGACGGACCGTCGAGCGGAATGCCAACCTCGATGCCGCTTTCGAAGCTGCTCACGATTTCGTCCAGCGAACGTGTTGCCTGACGGGCATTGCGCGAGATTTCGGACATGCCCTTCTTGTTGTTGTCGAGTTCCTCGAGCGTCATGATCGGCAGGTAGACGTCGTGTTCCTCGAAACGGTAGAGGCTGGTCGGGTCGTGCATCAGCACGTTGGTGTCAAGGACGAAGATCTTCCGGTTATCGTCGGATCTGGCTTGCGCGGCGGGTTTGCGGGCCATGTCGGTGTCTCCGTGGGCGGTCAGAGGGTTTTTACGTAGTCCAGCACTTCCTGGGCATGGCCGGGAACCTTCACTCCCCGCCATTCCCGACGCAGCACGCCATCACGGTCGATGACGAAGGTGCTGCGCTCGATACCGCGAACCTCCTTTCCATAAAGTTTCTTGTTGCGAATGACGTCGAACTGGCGGCACAGTGCTTCGTCGCCGTCCGAGAGCAACTCGAAGGGCAGCCCTTGCTTCGCCTTGAAGTTCTCGTGCGAACGCAGCGAATCCCGGGAAACGCCGAGCACGCCGCAGCCGGCAGCGACGAACTCCGGGTGCAGGTCGCGGAACTGCTGCGCCTCGGTGGTGCAGCCGGGGGTGCTGTCCTTGGGGTAGAAATAGAGAACCAGAGGGGTGCCGCGCTGGGCGGAGAGGCTGAAGACATGGCCGCCGGTGGCGGGCAGGGTGAAGTCGGCAACAGGTTTGTCGATCATCGAGTACTCCAGTGATGCGTCGATTGTGGGGAGAAGCCATGCCAGGGTCAACCCGGTTGTGTTTGCGACGAATGGACCTATACTGGCGTGTACCGCATTTGATTGCAGGAACATTGCGTGGCCGTTACGGCGAACACTTTTCAGACGGGCAGTGTCAGCGGCCTGTACTCGACGCTGGGGGCGATCCAACGCGATCGCTTTTCCCGCGCGCTGGAACGTCCGACGGAGCGGCTCGCCCAGGAAACGGAGAGCGTTCGCGTTCGCCTCTCGGCGTTCGGTCAGGCGAGATCGGCAACGGCTACCGTACAGGCGAGCGCGCGTGAATTGCAGAATGGCAGTGCAATCACGAGTGCGGCCAGTGCGAAGGAAGCGGCGGGCGCCTTCGTGGAGTCAGTTAATAGCGCCCGCACGACCCTGAAACAGCTTGCCGAGTCTGCCGAGTCAGGCGCCGCAGACAGCGCCCGGGCGCGCATCGCCGGCGGCCAGCTTGAGCGGCTGGTTGCCGACAACGCTTCCGCCTTGCGCGAGGTTGGCATTCGCGTCCAGGAAGACGGCGCGCTGGTGGTCGATGCAAAGGCCCTGGAAGCGGCCTACGCGGCCAACCCGACGGCAGTGAAACAGACTTTCGGCGATGTTGGCCGTGCTGCCGAGGCGACGGCGACTCGCCAATTGAGCGCCAGCGGCAGTGTGGGGGCTGTGGTCGACAATCTCAGCGATCGTCTGCAACAACTCGAAACCCGAGAGACCGATTTCCGTGAGCGCGCGGAATCCGCACAGAAGGCTGTTGAAGCCTCTTCGCGCCGTTACGGTTTCGGTGCTGTTGGCGCTGGCGCCTACCTAGGCATTTTCGGGCTTTAGTTTTTTCTTTCCCGCTTCGTGATTTTTTTCACCGCGCCGTTTTTCGCGGCAGCGTAGATTGGCCTCGTGGGTACAACGAGGTTTTGATCATGGAGCGGAACAGGAAGCGGACTCCCCAGGAGCGCCGCCGCGTCGACGAGCGGCGGCTGATCGAGCGCCGGCAGGTGAGCGAGGGTGTTCCGGAACGGCGCGCGGGGGATCGACGACATGTCGACGTCGGCCCGCCTGAGCGCCGGCGACTGATCGACCGCCGCGAGATCGAGAAGGGGCCACCCACCGGGTGGAAGGATCGCCGACGCACCGCCGAACGGCGGATTCCCGAGGTGCGTGAGAGCGCATTCGCCGAATGGGTGCGCCTGCGCGCGACACGGACAGCTGGCGCTGACTCGAAGGCGTCTGATCTGCCGATTCCTGACAAGCTGCTCGCGCACGAATAAACGCGGAGCGGTTGCGGGCGGTCCGCGCGGCAGCGTTCTGGTAGGATTCGCTCTCGAATCCGCCACCGCACCCGCATGTATTCGCTGACCGATGTATTTGCGCCGGAAGGGCTGCTTGCAAGCAGCATTCCCGGCTACCGCCTGCGCGCGCAGCAGCTCGAAATGGCCGAGCGCGTCGCCGCCGCGTTGGCCGAAAACCGCGTGCTTGTCGCCGAGGCCGGCACCGGCACCGGCAAGACCTACGCCTACCTGGTACCGGCGTTGCGCTCGGGTGGCAAGGTGATCGTCTCCACCGGCACCAAGACCCTGCAGGACCAGCTCTTCAACCGCGATCTGCCGACGGTGCGCGATGCGCTGAAGGCGCCGGTGAAGATCGCGCTCCTCAAGGGCCGTGCCAACTACGTCTGCCATTACCATCTTGCCCGCGCGCTGACCGACGGCCGCTTTCTTTCGAAGGAGGATGCCGGACACGCCCGCGCCATCAATCGTTTCGCGAAGGAGACGCGCACGGGCGACAAGGGCGAGTGCAACGACGTTCCGGAGGGCTCGCCGGTGTGGGGCATGGTTACCTCGACGCGCGAGAACTGTCTCGGCCAGGACTGCCCGAACCACAAGGAGTGCTTCGTTCTCAATGCGCGGCGCGAGGCGCTCGATGCCGACGTGGTGGTGGTCAATCACCACCTCTTCTTCGCCGACGTGATGTTGAAGGACGAAGGCATGGCCGAGCTGCTGCCGGCCTGCAACGCGGTGATCTTCGACGAGGCGCACCAGCTCCCCGAAACGGCCAGCCTGTTCTTTGGCGACAGCGTGTCGACGGCGCAGGTGAACGACCTTGCCCGCGACGCCAAGCTTGAAGGCATCGCCTCGGCCCGCGACTGCCTCGACCTGCCGCCGGCCTGCGCCAATCTGGAAAAAGCGGCCAAGGATCTGCGCCTGACGCTCTCTGTCGATCCGGCACGCTACTCGCTGCCGCAGCTGGAAGCGCGGCCCGGCTTCGACAACCTGCTCGCCGGGCTGATCAACCAGCTCGAACACTTCGCCGCGCTGATGGAAACGCAGGCCGAACGCTCGGAAGGGCTGGAAAGCTGCTGGCAGAGAAGCCTCGAACTGCTCGCCGGCTTCCGCCGCTGGCGGGCCGGCGAACAGCCGGCGGAAGGCGAGGGCCCCGGCAGCGTGCGCTGGGGCGAGGCGACAACGTACTCGCTGCAGTTAAACGCCACGCCGCTCGCCATCGGCGAAATCTTCCGCAAGCAGATGAGTGGACATCCGCGCGCCTGGATCTTCACCTCGGCGACACTCGCAGTGCAGAAGGATTTCGGCCACTACTGTGCCGAGATGGGCCTGCTGGAGGCCGAGTCGGCGTGCTGGGACAGCCCCTTCGACTACGGCAATCAGGCCGTGCTCTACGCGCCGCAGGGCCTGCCCGAACCGAACAGCCCGGGCTTCATCGAGGCCGTGGCCAATGCCGCCTTCCCGGTGGTCAAGGCCAGCGGCGGCCGCGCCTTCTTTCTGTGCACCTCGCTGCGCGCCATGCGTCGCATGCACGAACTGCTGCAGGACAAGCTCGAAGCCGCCGGCCTCGACTACCCGTTGCTGCTGCAGGGCGAGGGTAGCAAGAACGAGCTGCTGGAACGCTTCCGCCGGCTGGGCAACGCCATCCTTGTCGGCAGCCAGAGCTTCTGGGAGGGCGTGGACGTGCGTGGCGAGGCGCTGTCGCTGGTCGTCATTGACAAGCTGCCGTTCGCGCCGCCGGACGACCCGGTGCTCTCGGCGCGTATCGAACGCATGAACCGCGAAGGCAGGAACGCCTTCATGGAATACCAGTTGCCGCGCGCCGTCATCAACGTGAAGCAGGGTGCCGGCCGCCTGATCCGCGATGAGAGCGATCGTGGCGTGCTGATGATCTGCGACCCGCGCCTGATCACCAAGCCCTACGGCAAGCGTGTCTGGCGCAGCCTGCCACCGATGAAGCGGACGCGTGAGTTGTCGGAAGTGATCGATTTCTTCGAAGCCGGGGTGGCGGCATGAACCCCCCGCACGACCGCCAGCCACAACGCGGAGTCGTGCTGTGGCGAACCGGCCGCGCGCCCTTCCGCGGGAACAGTGATGGGGGGGGAGTATTCCAATGAACGAATCGCTGACCCGGCTGCCGGACGACTGCAGGACCGCAGCCGAAGTGCTCAACCGCGACTGCACCTGCGTCACGCTCGACCATGCGGCGCTGGAAGCCGCGCTCGGCAGCGATGGCCTCTATCGCGAGATCTTCGCGACGCGGCCGCATCTCTTTTCCGATTCGGTCGTCTTCGTCGGCCGCAAGCATCTGCAGCACATGGCCGAACTCGTCGCCGCGGTCGAGGAGATCGTTGTGCTGCCGGCCTGGCAGGAGCGCGTGCTCGGCTGGGCGCCTGCCTCGGCGCGGCACCGTACCGCCGCCGCCGGCGCCTTCCTTGGCTACGACTTCCACGTCGGCGACGCGGGGCCGATGCTGATCGAGATCAACACCAACGCTGGCGGCGGCCTCCTGAATGCCCGGCTGGCGGCGGCGCAGCGTGCCTGCTGCGAGTCCGTCGCGGCCCTGATGCCGGCGCCGACAAGTGATGTTGAAGGGCAGTTCGTTGCCATGTTCCGCGAGGAATGGCGGCGGGCGAAGGGCGACGTGCCGCTGACGCGCATCGCCATCGTCGACGAGAAACCGGGCGAGCAATACATGGCGCCAGAATTCGAGCTTTTCCGCCGGCTGTTCGAGGCGAACGGCATTGCCACGACCATCGCCGATCCCTCGGCGTTCGTCTGGGATGGCGCCAGGCTGCTGCACGGCGGGCAGCAGGTCGACCTGATCTACAACCGCCTCACCGACTTCGCGCTCGAAGATGCCGGCAATGCCGCGCTGCGTGCCGCCTGGGAGAGCAATGCCGCGACGGCGCCGACGATCACGCCGCACCCGCGCGCGCATGCGCTCTACGCCGACAAGCGCAACCTGATCGCGCTCGGCGATGCGGGCTGGCTGGCGGAAATCGGCGTTGTCACTGAAACGCGCGCGTTGATCGCGACAATGGTGCCGGCGACGCGCGCGGTGCGTGCCGAAGACGCGGAGACGCTATGGGCCGAGCGCAAGCGCTGGTTCTTCAAGCCCGCCGCCGGCTACGGCAGCAAGGCCGCCTATCGCGGCGACAAGCTCACCAAGCGCGTCTTCGAGGAAATCCTGCAGGGCGGTTACATCGCGCAGGCACTGGTGCCGCCCTCCGAGCGGCGGTTGCAGGTCGCCGGCGTGCCGCAGCAGTTCAAGCTCGATCTGCGCAACTACGCCTACGCCGGCAAGGTACAGCTCGTCACCGCGCGGCTCTATCAGGGGCAGACGACCAACTTCCGCACGCCGGGTGGGGGGTTTGCGCCCGTGTTCGAGGTGCCGGGGGCATTGTTCGGCTAGTTGCTGTTTCGATTCTGTCCGGTTTTGTCAATGACATCGTGATGTAGAATCGGCGTTCCGATACCGGCTGTGCCGGCGTTTTCAATACGACGCGAGCACTTTCTCAACGAACAGTGACGAGGCGAAGTTTCAATGAATGAACGTACCGGAATGACCGGAAACGGAGTTGCAGCACAGCTTTCTGCGCAGGTGTGGCAGTTTGGCGATCTCGTGTTGAAGTCTCGGATCGCCGAAGCGATGGAGAAAGGCGTTTCACGCTACCCGGTGTACCGTAACCTGCGTTATGCCGTTCGCACTCACCTTGAGTCGCATTTTGATGCCATCGCGCTTACCTCCGGCTGGAGGGCGCAGCGGCTCGATTCCTCGTCGATGATCCTCGATGGCGATGGCGTCCTTGTCGTTGCTTACGGAGGCAGGAAATCGGACTATTGTTCATGTCATTTCAATATCTGGTCGGATTCGATTGATCGGGCGGAAAGGGTGCGGGGACAACTCCTCGGTTTGGCTGGTGCTGCACGGATTACCGAACCGATGTTTTCGATCGACTGGCATTTCTTGACTTCGAAGGGCGAACTGGAAAGCGCGGGTATCGAAGAGTTGGCCGACGACGTGCTGGTTGACGAGGCCTATCCCGAAATTGCAGGCGGAGTAAAGCATTTCATCACACGCTATCTGGACGCGCGCGAAACGGTGCTGGTGCTGCAGGGGCCGCCGGGAACGGGCAAGACGCGCCTGATTCGCGCGATCCTCGGCGAAATTTCGCGACGGCGTGGAGGCGAGGCGCAAGCGCTCTATACCGGCGACAAAAAGGCGCTTGAGTGCGACCAGATTTTCGTCAAGTTCATTACCGGCTGGGATGACGCCTTCGTTGTCGAGGATGCGGACCATCTGCTGAAGCCGCGAAGCGAAGGGAACGAGCATCTGCATCGTTTCCTGACCATTGCCGATGGCGTCGTCCGCTCGCAGGGGCGGAAGATTATCTTTTCGACGAACCTGCCTAATGTTGGTGACCTTGACGACGCTCTGGTGCGACCGGGACGATGCTTTGCACGGGTTCTCGTGCGGCAGTTGGCCGAGCCGGAAGCGCAAGCATTGATCGCACGGCTATGCAGCGGTAACACTGTCCGGCAGCAGCTGGCGGTTGAGCGCCTTGGGCCAGTCTCGCGTGCCGGTTATTCGCTGGCGGAGATCTACAAGGCATTCGAGGCGGCTTGCTGTGCCTCGCCATCGATCACCGAACATTGAGTCGGGCATGCGAGGATAGTCGTGGCCATCGCTCCAAAACCCTATCTCAAGTCCGTGGCGTTTCGGGACGATGTCGACGTCGATTTCGGCGCCTTCCCGTATAGCGTACCTGCCGTGCGCGAGATGGGTGTTCTCGAGTTTCACCCCGACGTTACTTTTCTCGTAGGTGAAAACGGCTCTGGAAAGTCTACGCTTCTCGAAGCGATCGCACTTCTCTGCGGTTTCGGCCCGGAGGGAGGGACCAGGAGCGTACAGTTCCAGTCCGCAGAAACGACATCGGAGTTATTCCGGCATCTGCGCCCGACACGCAGTTTCAGAATGCCCGATGATGGCTACTTTCTGCGTGCCGAAAGTTTCTACAACGTCGCGAGCTACATGGACGAGGTCGGCTATCTGAAAGGCTACGGGGGAAAGTCCTTGCACAGTCGATCGCATGGTGAAGCATTTATCACCTTGCTTACGACGAAGTTCGCGGGGAGGGGGCTGTATCTCCTCGACGAGCCCGAGGCGGCGCTCTCGCCAAACCGGCAGCTCGCCGCCTTGTCCGCCATTCACGGCCTGGTGCAAAACGAGTCGCAATTCATCATTGCCACGCACTCGCCGATACTGCTGGCCTATCCGAATGCCAAGATCATGATGCTCGACGATGACGGAATCCGCGAAGTGGCGTACGAAGATACAGAGCACTATCTGGTGACCAGGGATTTCCTGAACAACTACCCACGGCGTCTGGAATACCTTTTCGGTGACGATTTGCCGGTTTGACTGCCCTCCGAGCAGCATCTGAACGTCGCCGATGAGCCTCTGCAGTTCAAGGCATGCCACGAGCATCTGTGCCGATACCGGCCGTGTTCAGCTCGTCACGGCACGGCCCCATCAGGGGCAGGCCACCTACTTCCGCACTTCGAACGGCGGGTTTGCGCCGGTGTTCGAGGTGCCGGGGGCCGAGTCGCGCAGGGCTGCTGCGGCGCAGCGAATGATCCTGGAACCCTCGGTTAGACGAGCGCGTTGACGCGTTCGGGTGGGTGCCTGATGCGAAGAGACGACGCGGCAGGGTCACGCCCGCAAGGATGAATCATGCCGCCAGGCGCCCACCCGGATACGCCGGTGGGGTCGTGGCGCCCCACCCGTCGAGTGAGCGTTTGGTAGCGTCGAAATGTTTGCAGCGATCAGGCATTCCAGGTGGTGGCAAGTATCGACCGAGGTTCTTGGATGTTTGCCAGTATCCACATGATTGGTTTTCGATCTCGTGCCGCAGCATGCGCGCGGCCCTATTCGAAACGATCACCTGCGCGCGGCGGGCTTGCCGGGTCGAATCTCTTGCTGCCACCCAGCCCCGGGGGCGGATCCTTGAATACCTTGTCGAGTTCTCCGGGCTTCGGCCGGCTGCTCTCCTTCAACCACTTGTCGAACTCCGGCGCCGTATTGCCGTAACTGACTTTCCCGTCGTTGCCGTAAGTCGGATAGAGCACGAACGGCACCGTCGTCACCGGATCCTTGCCTGGCTGGGTGACATGCACTACAAGTCGCTCTGGTGCCGGGTGCCCGGTCAGCACGGGTTTTCCCGGATCGAACACCGCGCCGGCCGAGCGCGGGCCACCAAAGGCACGGTCGGCACCCATTGAGCCCCAAGCGGTACGTGGAATCTGGTCAGCCGGCAGGGTGCCGGTCTCGAGTAGTTGCGAGCCGCTGCCCCAGTCGCGCCAGCCGGTGTCGTGTGTCTTGCGCCAGGGACCGCCGTCGACGCTCTCGAAGCGCTGGATGCGGATCTTCGCCCACCAGTCTTCCCAAATTTCGTAATGGAGCCACTCGATGGGCTCCGCTATCTGCGTCTTGCACGAACCATCCGGCTGCGGCGCCAATCGCTCCAGCGCGGCCTGATGTACTACACCCTTGTCTTCGGCCTTGTCGACATCCACGCTTACCAGCAGCTTGCCGTCTGGACGGTACTGGCCGCCGACCTTGATCGCTGTACCGGTCTGCGCGTCGGAGAATGTCTGCTTGTCTCGGATCGGGTCGTCGGCCAATTGCGGCTTGTCTCCACCCGAAGGTCCGCCCTGGAAGGGGGCGCCACCGTGCCCACCGCTTCCACCACCCCTGCCGCCGAGGAATCCGCCCAGGATGCCGATTGCCACCTTGCCCACATCGGCCGCTACCTGAGTTTCGCCATAGCCAAAAGTTTCACGCGGGCCGATGGTAATGGGCTTCACCGGTGGAAATACGCAGGCAGATCTTTCCACCACGCCGCAGCGCTTCTTCAGGCAGTCCCGGAAATCGGCCAAGGCTTTCTCTGCCGCTTTCAGGTGCGCATCGCGTTCTGCTACCAGACGGTTCATTTCGGCCTGCAGTTCACCAACTTTCCGGTCGATTTCGGCCAGCTTCTTCTCTTCGGCCGTCATCTGCTCGCGCAGCTTGGCCACGTCCCGCCGCTCGCGGAAGCGCTCTTCCAGCACCTTGCCACTGGCATCGCGCACGGTGATTCGCACCCGACCATCGGGCTGGGTCACAGATTCGGTAGTAATTCCGGACTGTGGGTCATAGGCGCTTCCGCCATCTCGCCGCGAGGCGATGGCGTCAATCTCTGTCTGTAAGCGTGCAATTCGTCCCTGTGCTGCTTTTTGCCGTGAACGTGCATCGGCAATCGGCTTGCGCAGCTTGTTGATGCTTTCGTCGACAACGGCCGCAGCCTTGTATGCCTTTTCTGCCGCCGCCTTGTGCTGCTCACATTCTGGACAGGGATTCTCCACTCTCCACGTCCTGCCGGGTTCAGCCTTGGCCGGCTCGGTGCTGGCTCCACTCCCGGGAATAACGCCGATGGGGGGTGTGGTGGGGACAGGTGGCGGGCATTGCTCTCGTACGCATTCCCGATAGGCGACACGGTCTTCCTCGAGTTGCCTTAGCAGGCGGTCCCGTTTCTCCATCAGCAGCTTGATTCGGTTCTGGATGATGCGCGCTTGGTGTTGTTTCCAGGCGTCATGAGAATCGACCCTGTCCTTCGGGCGGAACGGATGCCAGCCACTCTTGGCCGGGTCGTTTGCATCATTCAAGCTGTCGGGTATGGACTGGCAATAGCCCATGGATACCGAGTAATCGGGTGCGGTCACATCGATGCCCATGTAGTCAGCCACTGCTTGGCCAACCTGTTTACCCTTCTCCCCGGAGCCGGCATTGCACTGATATATCTGCAAGAGGCCATCATTGCACATGTAGCCGCGCAGCCGCATCATGACGTCAAGGACCTCTCGACTGGCAGTTGGTTTCACGCCATTTGCATCGACTTCCTGCGGAGAGAGAATGGCTGGCCCGATGCGCAGGCCTAGCGAATCCTTCTCGTCACCATGCGCGGTCAATCGCAGGATGCTCAGGCAATTTCCACATCGCCCGGTCACATCCACTGGTTGCCCTACCTTTTCCGCGATGATGCTGAACATTTCATCCAGGCTGTAGTATGTTTCTTGGTCTATCAGTGTTCCCAAACGCGCAGCTGCCCGTTCATGCCCCTTGAAACGACCGGCCTCTGGACCGGCCCATATCATGGATAACTCCACGCGCTTGGGTGTTGGACAGTCCTCCGGTGGCTTGGCTATCTTTGGCGTGTTGTCGGTGTTGCAGAAAAGGGCGCGCAGGGTGGCGTTTTCCTTGTTGATTTCTTCTGCTACACGATTGATGGACTCGATGTCGATGGTGATGAAGGAGTAGGCTTCGGCGCAGGCAGGGCAGTTGGATTGCGCATCGACGGGCACGGGCTTGATCACCTCCAGCGGCTTGCTGCAATCCACCGTAATGGGCGGCTGCGCGGCCCGGACAAGCCCGGACCCCATCAGGGCAAGGAAGATGAACCCGGCAATGGATTTTTTCATGGTGCGCCTCCCCCAGCGGTTGCAAGCGTTATAGCCCATTCTCCGGCCCGCCGCCAACCTGCGCCCTGCACCCGGAGTGATGGGAAGTGGAGCTGCTACCCCGGAGTCATTTACAACGTGAGCGATTGACTATTTAATCGCTCGGTGTGCTGGGCGGGGTTGATGGCGAATCGGCGGGGTATTTTTGGCCTTTATTGCGACCCGGAACCGGTGTCAGTTGGAGTTTCCTCTCGGCGCCAGCAGGTAGAATGGCGACCATGAAAGCATTCGCCATGAAGGTCTTCGGGGTGGCCGGTTTTTCCGGCTCCGGAAAAACCACTTTGATCGAGCAACTGATCCCGCGCCTCACCGCGCGCGGCCTGAAGGTTTCGGTCATCAAGCACGCCCACCACGGCTTCGACATCGACCGCCCGGGCAAGGATTCGTACCGCCACCGTGAGGCCGGGGCGAGCGAGGTGATGCTCACCGGCGCGCAGCGCTGGGCCTTGCTGCACGAGCTGCGCGACGAACCGGAGCCGACGCTGGACGAATACCTCGCGCACTTCTCGCCCTGCGATCTGGTACTGGTCGAGGGCTTCAAGAACGAGCCGGTGCCGAAGCTGGAGGTTTATCGCCCGGCCAACGGCAAGCCGCCGCTGTGGCCGGAGAATCCGAACGTCGTCGCGGTGGCGACCGATGAGCCGGTCAAGACGCACCTGCCGGTGCTTGATCTCAACGACATCGATGCGATTGCCGAATTCGTCGTTACAACCCTGGAACTGCAAGGAAACCACGATGCTCTCGTTTGACGAAGCGCTAGCGAAGCTGCTTGCCGGCTGTGTGCCGGTGAGCGAAACCAAGGCCATGCCGACCATTGCAGCGGCCGGGCGCGTGCTCGCCGAGGCGCAGCACTCGACCCTCGCGGTGCCGCCGCTCGACAACTCTGCGATGGACGGCTACGCGGTACGCGCAGCCGATGTGACGGTCGCCGGCACCACGCTGCCGGTGTCGCAACGCATTCCGGCCGGCACGGTCGGCGCGCATCTGCAGCCCGGTACGGCTGCGCGCATCTTCACCGGTGCGCCGATTCCGGCCGGCGCCGATGCGGTGGTGATGCAGGAGCGCTGCGAGCATGCCGATGGCGCCGTCGTCATCAATCATGTGCCGAAAGTCGGTGAGCATATCCGCCGTGCCGGCGAGGACGTCACGGTGGAGGCGCAGATCCTCGCCGCCGGTGCACGCCTGCGGCCGCAGGACACGGCCTTCGCCGCCTCGGTGGGCTTGGCCACGCTGCCGGTGCTGCGCCGCGTGCGTGTGGCGGTCTTCTTTACCGGCGACGAACTGCGCATGCCCGGCGAGCCGTTGCCGCCGGGGGCGATCTACAACTCCAACCGCTTTGCACTGGTGGCGCTGCTCGAACGCCTCGGCTGCGAGGTGCGCGATCTCGGGCTGGTGCCGGATCAGCTCGAACCGACGCGCGCTGCGCTGCGTGCGGCGGCTGCCGACAACGATCTCATCATCACTTCCGGCGGGGTGTCGGTCGGAGAGGAAGACCACATCAAGCCGGCGGTGGAAGCCGAGGGTCGCCTCGACATGTGGAAGATCGGCATCAAGCCGGGCAAGCCCCTGGCCTTCGGCGCGGTGACGAGCGGCGACAAGGAATGCGCCTTCATCGGCCTGCCGGGCAATCCGGTCTCGGCCTTCGTCACCTTCCTGACCCTGGTGCGGCCCTTTGTGCTGCGCCTCTCGGGCGTGGACAAGGTGCTGCCGAAGTCCTATCTGCTGCGTGCCGACTACGACTGGTCGCGTCCCGATGGCCGTCGCGAGTTCCTGCGCGCGCTGACCAACGAGCAGGGCGGCGTCGACCTCTTCCCGAGCCAGGGATCGGGCGTCCTTTCTTCGTGCGTGCAGGCCGACGGACTCGTCGACAATCCACCGGGGCAGGCTGTCGCGCGTGGCGATCTGGTGCGCTTCATACCGTTCTCCGAGTTGCTCAACTGAGGCTGTATCGAGATGATCAAGATTCTCTATTTCGCATCGTTGCGCGAAAAGCTGGGGACAGCCGGTGAAGACCTTGAGCTGCCGGCCGGCGTTGCCGATGTCGGCGGCGTTCTGGCGATGCTTGCCGAACGCGGCGGCGAGTGGGCCACGCTGGCATCGGTGAGGAACCTCAAGTGTGCGGTGAATCAGGAAATGGCGCGCAGCAACACGCCGGTGAAGGATGCCGACGAGATCGCCTTTTTCCCGCCGGTGACCGGAGGCTGACATGGCATTTACCGTACGCGTGCAGGAAGCGGATTTCGATGTCGGCGCCGAGACTGCGGCATTGCGTGCGGACGATGCACGCATCGGCGCCGTGGCGAGTTTCATCGGTCTGGTGCGCGATCGCAACGACGGATCCGGGGTTTCGGAGATGGCGCTGGAGCACTACCCGGGCATGACCGAGAAGGCACTGGAGAGCATTGTTGCCGAGGCGCGCGGACGCTGGGAATTGTACGGGGCGACGGTGATCCATCGCGTCGGCGTGCTGCAGCCGACTGACCAGATCGTGTTCGTTGCCGTCAGCAGCGCGCACCGCGGCGAGGCCTTTGCCGCCTGCGAGTTCATCATGGATTACCTGAAGACCCGTGCCCCGTTCTGGAAGCGCGAAGTAACGCCCGAGGGCGCGCGCTGGGTTGATGCGCGGGAAGCGGACGACTGCGCCGCAGCCCGCTGGCAATAGCGACTCTGTTCTGCATATCTCCTGTCCGGAACCTCCCTTGTTGCGCTGCCGCGTGCGCTCTCTTTGCTTTAGCGGCAGGATCATGCTGTGAGTTGTCAGGAGTGACGGGCGGTGCCGCAGTCTTACGTCGCGAGAGGAGCGTGAAGCGGTGAGCGATCGAATCGACCATGGAAGCGGTGGTGGGGAGGTGGATGCGGTGGAGGAGAGTTTTCGCTACCTCGCCGATCCCGCCCAAATGCTCGTGTTTTCGCTCGACGCGGCGGGTGCGTGCGATTTCGTCAGTCCATCCTGGTGCGAGTTCACCGGCCGTGCTTTCGCCGCGGAATGCGGCGACGCATGGCTTGATCGCGTGCACGCCGACGATCTGGCCACCGTGCGCGCGGGACTCCAGCGCGCGCTCAACGATGGCGAACCCATCCGTCAGCTGTTTCGCTACCAAAGAGCCGACGGGGCCTATCGCTGGTTCGTCAATCAGGGCATGCCGAAGACCGGCGCCAACGGCCGGGTTGTCGGATTCGTTGGTGTTTGCCTCGACGTCACCTCCTACCAGGAAGGCGACGCCGATGCCGAGCGCTCCGCTCGCCAGCTCGTTGCCCTGCTGCGCGAGACGCGGCTGATCGGTGTTGTGCTCGATCGCCGCGGACATGTCCAGTATTCCAATGCCGGACTGTGCCGTCTGCTCGGTGCGAGCGGCGTTGAACTGATGGATTCGCCGCTGTTCGAGCGCTATCTGGCGCCGCTGCAGCGGGAACTGCTGGATTTTCTCTATCCCGGTGGCCAGCAGGTCGCGGGCTTTCCGGCCGAGTTCGAGAGCAGCATGCAAGGGGCTGGCGGTACGATGCGTCATGTCGCGTGGCATTCGATCGTGCTGCGCGATGCCGCAGGGAATGCGCGCAACACCATCCTGATCGGCGATGACGTCACCGAACTGCGGCAGACCGAAGAACAGCTTTCCCTGTCCGCGAAAATCTTCGACGCGACGAACCACGCAATGCTCGTGACGACGCTGGAAGGGAGCATCGTCGCCGTCAATCGCGCGTTCACGCTGCTCACCGGCTACGAACGCGAAGAAGCCGTGGGCAGGAATCCACGCTTGCTGCAATCCGGCCGTCACGACCGGTCATTCTACGAACAGCTGTGGCGTACGCTGCTGGCAACCGGCCATTGGGCGGGCGATGTGTGGGATCGTCGCAAGGATGGCAGCATTTACCCGAAGTATCTCTCGATCAGCGTCATTCGCGATCGGCAGGGGGCTCCGACCCACTATTCCGGAATCTTCTACGATGCCTCGGAACGAAAGTCGGTCGAGGAACGTCTGGACCGGCTTGCGCACTACGATCCGCTTACCGGCTTGCCTAACCGATCCTTGTTGATGGATCGTCTCGAGCAGTCGGTTGAACGGGCCAACCGGCAGGGAACGCGCGTCGGGCTGCTCTATCTCGATCTCGACCATTTCAAGCAGGTGAACGACACGCTCGGGCATGCCGCCGGTGATGCCTTGCTGCGGGAGATGGCGCAGCGCATGCGAAGCTGCGTTCGCTCGGTCGACACGGTTGCGCGGCTGGGGGGAGACGAATTCGTTGTGCTCGTTCCCGATGTGCACAGTCGTGACGAACTCACGCACGTGGCGAACAAGATCATCGAGACGCTGACGCCACCCTGCCAGATCGAGGGGCAGACAGTGCTTGCGCCGGCCAGTGTCGGGATCAGCGTTTTTCCGGATGACGGCAGCGATGTTCACGGCTTGATCCGCCACGCCGACGCGGCCATGTATCTGGTCAAGCAGACCGGGCGCGGTGCCTTCCGTTTTTACGACCCGGCCAGCGAGTGATTTGCCCCTTGCCTGAGGGTGGCGAGCTTGTGTCGCATCAGGAAAAGCGTGGGCGATGCTCCGCAGCGCTCAGGTGAGACAGGTGATCGCTGCAAGGGCGCTCCGCAGCCCGCTGGCCGCAGAGCGTCCCCGCCCGGCTAAACTGCCTTGAAACGGCTCACCGACGCATGCAGGGCGGCTGACAGTTCCTGCAGGTGACGTGCAGCGTCGGTCGTGTGCTGCACTGCCTGTGCGCTTTCCTCCGACATCTGCGCAATGTGCTCGATGTTCTTGGCGATGTCGCTCGACGCCGCACTCTGTTCGCGGATCGATGAGGAGATGTCATTCACCACATCCACCACGCGTAGCGCGCCATCGCGGATGCTGATGATTGACTGGCCGGCTTCATTCGCCAGCGCCACACCCTTGTCCGCCTGCGTCACGCCGGTCTGCATGCTGGTCACCGCGTTGCGCGTTCCGGTCTGGATCTTCTCGACCATGCCGGCGATCTCGGTGGTGGACATGCTGGTGCGCTCGGCGAGTTTGCGGACTTCGTCGGCGACAACCGCAAAGCCGCGGCCCTGCTCGCCGGCGCGCGCGGCCTCGATGGCGGCATTCAGCGCGAGCAGGTTGGTCTGATCGGCGATTTCCTTGATCGTGTTGACGATCGAGGTGATCTGGTCCGACTGGCGACCGAGTTCCTCGATGATCAGCGACGAGGACTGCACGGCGTCCGCGATCTTGCGCATCTCGACCGCCGCATTCTGGATGATGCCGGTGCCCTGTTCGGAAACGGTGCCGGCCTCCTGCGAAATGCCGTGCGCCTCCCCGGCATTGTGCGAAACCTGATCGATGCTGACCGTCATCTCCTCGACCGCGGCAGCCATTGCCGATGCCGATTCGCTCTGCTGGCGGGAGCGCGTTGCCACTTCTTCCGAGGCATGCAGCAACTGATCGGAAGCCGAGGCCAGACGTTCGGCACCGCCGACGATCTCTCGGATCATCGTGCGCAGCGTGTCCTGCATCGTCTTCATGCCGGCAAGCAGGCTGGTGGTGTCGCCCGGTTTGCAATGCACATCGGTGGTCAGGTCGCCGGCGGCGATCCGGCGCGTGATTTCAGCAGCGTATTGCGGCTCGCCACCCAGCGTCACGAGGATGTTGCGACCAACGAGGAAAAGCGCCAGCGCAATGAAGCCACCCATCCCGATTCCCCAAGCCAGGAAGCGGGTGGCTTCGCGCTTGAAGATCGCGTCGACGTCGTCGATGTAGATGCCCGTGCCGATGATCCAGCCCCAGGGCTCGAACTTGGCAACATACGAGAGCTTGGGATAAAGCTCGTCAGTCGTGCCGCCTCCCGCCTTTGGCCGTGGCCACTGATAGCCAACATATCCGGTCCCGGCTGTCTCCACGACCTCCACGAAAGCGACAAACAGGTTCTTGCCACTCAACTGGGTGACAGGTCCGGTGGTGCCGGCCTGCATTGATGTTGCCTTGTTGAAACGATCCGCGTCCAGCACCTTGTCTTCGAGCGCGGGAACCGTCGGATGCATGATCATCTTGGGTGCAGGTTTGCCGAGGTCGTTGATCCAGAAGTATTCGACCTTGTCGTAGCGCATGCTGCGAATCGCATCCTTCGCCGCCTTCTTGGCGTCGTCGGCGGACAGGCGACCTTCCTTCGCCTCTTTCTCGTAGTGGCTCAGTGTTGCGTGCGCCGTCTCGACGAGATTCCGCAATTTTTCCTTGCGGTCATGGATCAATTGCTCCTTTGTCGCATCCAGCGAAACAAAAAAGAGCACGACCAAGGCGATGATGGTAAACGCCGACAAACCCAGCAGTTTGCTTCGCAAGGACATACCTGCCGATTTCTCCATGGACAATCCCCCCCAAGTGAGCCTTCAAGACATGCGAATATCGCTCCCTTCTGATTCTATGCCTTAGGTGGTAATAAGCAAGCTGCCAATCATGGTCAGGGGATTCAGTCCTTCAGTTGCGCCAGCGCATCGCCATGGTTGTCGAAGATGTGCGCCGCGAGGTGCCGGGCAGACAGCGCGTCGCCGATCTGGGCGCGGGTGAAGGCGCTCGTCGTGTAGCGGGTGACGCGGGCGTAGAAGCGGGTGACGACGTCGCGCACCATCTCGATGTAGCTGTCGAGCAGTTCCGGGGCGATGCTGAAATTGTCGTAGTTGATGATTGCGTAAACCTTGCGCTCCAGCTTGCCGAGCTTCTGCTCTATCAGCCGGCGAATCTCGTCGATCTGCGCCTGCTGGCGGATTTCGAGGTTGTCGAAATTCACGAAGAACAGATTCTGGCTGGCGTCGTAGCTCAGCCGTTTTTCGAGCGGCAGCGTCTGCAGCGCGCTGCGCAGGCCCATGGTCGCCTCGCCGAAGATTCGCGCGTCCATGAGGCGCAGGTCGGCGCTGATCTGCGGGCGGAATTCCATCTGTGCGAGCACGTCGCGTTCAAGGTCGATACCGGGCGCGATCTCTATCAGTTCAAGGCCGCCGGCCGTCAGCCGGAACACGCAGCGCTCGGTCACGTAGAGAACCGGCTGGCCGCGCCGGGCGGCATAGGGGCCGCTGAAGGTGCGGTGCTCCACTTCCCTGACGAACTTCTTCACCTTGCCTTCGCGCACGATCCTGATCTGGCCGCCCTCGATCGCCACCTCCAGGTCGCCGGCGGTGAAGGTGCCGACGAAAATCACCTTCTTCGCGTTCTGGCTGATGTTGATGAAGCCGCCAGCGCCGGCCAGCCGTGGGCCGAACTTGGAGACGTTGAGGTTGCCCTCGGCGTCGGCCTGGGCGAGGCCGAGGAAGGTGGCATCCAGCCCGCCGCCGTCGTAGAAATCGAACTGGTAGGGCTGGTCGATAATCGCGTCGGTGTTCACCGCCGCGCCGAAATTGAGACCGGAAGCCGGCACGCCGCCGACCACGCCGGGCTCGGCGGTCAGCGTCAGCAGATCGATCACCTTCTCCTCGGCAGCGACGCTGGAAACGCCCTCGGGCATGCCGATGCCGAGATTGACGATGCTGTTCGGCGCCAGTTCGAAGGCGGCCCGGCGCGCGATGATCTTGCGCTCGTCCATCGCCATCGGCTCGATGCTCGACATCGGGATGCGGATCTCGCCGGCGAAGGCAGGGCTGTAGGCTTCGGCGAAGGTCTGCATGTGGTATTCGGGTTTTTCGGCAACCACCACGCAATCGACGAGGATGCCCGGAATCTTTACCTGGCGCGGATTGAGCGAGCCGCACTCGGCGATGCGCTCCACCTGCACGATGACGATGCCGCCCGAGTTGTGCGCGGCCATCGCGATGGCCAGCGCTTCCAGCGTCAGCGCCTCCTTTTCCATCGTCACGTTGCCGTCGGGGTCGGCAGTCGTGCCGCGGATGATGCCGACGTGTACCGGGAAGGTGCGGTACATCAGGTAATCCTCGCCGCCTACCTGGATCAGCGAGACGAGGTCTTCCGTGGTGCACTCGTTGATCTTGCCGCCGCCGTGGCGCGGATCGACGAAGGTGCCCAGCCCGACGCGCGAGATCTGCGCCGGCTTGCCGCCGGCGATGTCGCGGAAGAGATGGCTGATCACGCCCTGCGGCAGGTTGTAGCCTTCGATCCGGTTTTCCACCGCCAGTTTCTGCAGCTTCGGCACCAGCCCCCAATGGCCGCCGACCACGCGCCGCACCAGCCCTTCATGGCCGAGATGGTTGAGACCGCGCTCCTTGCCGTCGCCCTGGCCGGCGGCATACAAGAGGGTGAGATTCCGCGGCGTGCCTTGCTCGCTCAACGGGTCGTCGCCGAGGAAACGCTTTTCCAGCGCCACCGCAATGTTCTCCGCGAAACCGATGCCGACGAAGCCGCCGGTAGCGACCGTATCGCCATCGCGGATCAGGCGTACCGCCTCGGCGGCACTGACAACCTTGCTGCGCCGCTCGGGGGTGTGCTGCGGGTTGGCGAGAAGGGGATGGGAAGCAGTCGGCATGGTCACGGTCTCCTCGTTGGGGGCGGCCACGGCGGCACGGGGATGCGGCCATGGCAATGTCGATGCGTCATAGCTTAGCGCAAGGCGCGCGCGTGCGATGTCTTCCGCTATCCGAAATGATTCAGTGCGCCTGAGCGACTGCACCCCCGTGGTCAGCGCAGCAGATTGCCCTTGCGGCCGATCACGGTGACCTCGACATAGCGCGAACCGATCCGGTTGCTCGGCGAGAAGCTCACCGAAAAGCCGCCGACGTCGTAATTGCTCAGGGTTTCGAGCGCGCGCAGCACCTTCTCCGGGCCCGGGTTCGGCCCCGCGCGGCGCAGTGCCTCCACCAGCACCTTGGCACCTATGAACTCCTCGAAGTTGGTGTAGGAAATCGCGGCATTGCTGTCCGCGTGCTTGGCGAACAGGCGCTTGAATTCACGCGTGACCGGCAGTGCCTCGCTGTACGGAAAGGGCATCACCTGCGAGATGCCGAGCCCATGCATCGCCGCCGCGCCGGAGAGCTTCACCAGTTCGCCGGCATCCACAACGGAGATGTTGAGCAGCTGTGCCGTGCCGCCGGCATTGCGGAACGCCTTGGTGAATGCAGCCGTGGAGCGGTTCACCGAAACCATGATCACGGCGCCGGCATCGGCCTTGCGGATCGTGTCGACGGCGCTGCTTACATCCTCGGTGTTGCGCTCGTAGGTGGCGACCGCGGCAATTTTCAGGTTGCGGCGCGCCAGTGCATCGTCAACGCCCTTGCGGCCGGCTTCGCCGAAACCGTCGTTCTGGTGGAAGACGGCGATGCGCGTCACACCGAGCGTGACCAGGTGGTCCACCATGTGTTCCGCTTCGTCGGCGTAGCCGGCGCGGATATGGAAGATGTTGCGGTTCTGCTTGCCGCGCAGCGATTCGCCGCCGGTGTAGGGCGCAACGAGGGCAACACCGCGCTGCTCCAGAATGCCGCGCTTCAGCACTTCGCCGACATTCGCCGTCCCGGCAAAGCCGATCAGCGCAACCGCCTGATGCTTGTCGATCAGTGTCTCCGTGGCGCGCACGGTTTCGTCGACCTTGTAGCCATCGTCCAGTACCACGTGGCGGATCTGCGCGCCATGGATGCCGCCGCCGGCATTGACGTGGTCGAAATAGACGCGCGCACCGAGCACCATGTCGCGGCCGGTACTCGCCAGCACCCCGGAGAGCGGCGCCACCTGGCCGATGACGATGTCGCCGGCAAAGGTGGGTGAGAGCGTGGCGCCAAGCAGCAGCGCGCAGGCGATGCGGCGTAAAACGGCGCGGCATATCGCGCGGCCGATGCTGCGACCGATCTGGCGAAGCGGGTACCAGCGCGGGCTGGCGGTGGTGGATGCGTGCATTCGGTTTCCTCCTCGGATGTACTCGTTATCGGTGGAGGAGCCTTCAGCACTATTGATGCCAGAAGCGCATGTAATTGAAAGACAAGGGAAAATCCGTGTGTCTTGCGGGGGCTCGTCTCTGTGGCGAGACGAATATGACAACAACGCGTCAATTGTCCTGCGCGCGGTATGTGTCTACCGCCGTGGAAGTGTCCTAATTCCGGGACTGCAGGCCGAGCGCCGCCATCTTCTTGTACAGCGTCGCACGGCCAAGGCCGAGACGGCGGGCCGCATCGGTGACGCGTCCGCCGCAGGCGGCCAGCGTGCGCTCGATCAGATCTCGCTCGAAGCGCGCGAGCGCTGCGTCGTAGGTTTCCGCGGCGCTGCCGGCGGCTTGCCCTGCGCTGGTCGCCGGCAGCGTCTCCGGCGGAATGACGATGCCGCGGATATCACCTTCGCCAAGGCGTGGCCCGTCGGCGAGCATGCAGGCCTGCTCCAGCACATTGCGCAGTTCGCGAATGTTTCCCGGCCACTGGCAGCGTTGCAGCAGCGCCAGCGCTTCCGGCGAAAGTTCGCGCAGCGGCAGGCGCGTGCGCGCCGCGATCTGCTCCAGTACATGGTCGCAGAGCGGGCCGAAATCTTCGGTACGCTCGCGCAGCGGCGGCAGCTGGATGGTCAATACACTGAGGCGGTAATACAGGTCGGCGCGGAAGCGGCCAGCGGCCACCTCCGCCTTCAGATCGCGCGAAGTGGCCGCAATGACGCGCACATCGATCTTCACCACCTTGTTGCTGCCCAGTGGCTCGAGTTCCGATTCCTGCAGCACGCGCAGCAGCTTCGCCTGCATCGCCAGCGGCATGTCGCCGATCTCGTCGAGGAAGAGGGTGCCGCCGTTGGCCAGCTCGAACTTTCCGATGCGCGCCTTCCTGTCTGCGCCGGTGTAGGCACCGGGCGCCGCACCGAAACACTCCGCTTCGAGCAGCGTGTCCGGAATCGCCGCGACGTTGAAGCCAACGAAGGGGCAGTCGGCGCGCGCCGAGGCGGCGTGGATGGCATGCGCGATCAGTTCCTTGCCGGTGCCGGTTTCGCCGAGCAGCAGCACGGTCGTGTCCTGGCGCGCGGCACGGCGCGCCTGCTGCTTCACCTGCGTGGCGGCCGGGCTGGTGCCGATGTAATTGCTGAAGGTGTATTTGGCGCGCCGCTCGGCCGCGAGGTGCTGCTGCGTCTGCGCCAGCTGGTGCTGCAAGCGGTGCAGGCGTGCGTAGAAGGGTTGCAGCGGCTGCAGCTTGTCGTACAGCGCGAAGCCGATGGCGCCGATCGTCTCGCCGCGCTCATCCTTGATCGGAATGCGCGTGACAACGAAGGTCTCGCCGTTCACATCGAGAATGTCGAGCAGCAGGGGGCGGCCGGTGCGCACCACCTCGCGCATCAGCGAGGTGGGAATGATCTCCTCGATTTCCTTGCCGATCGCGTCCTCGGCGCGGGTCACGCCAAAGCGGGCGACGTAGCGCTCGTTGATCCAGACAATGCGTGCGTCGCGATCGACGACCACGGTTCCCTCGCACAGGCTGTCGAAGGCCTCGAACAGCGATGCCATCGCGCGGGCGCGGATCTGCGTGTAATCGAGTTGTGGCGTCACGTCCGGCATCTGGATCGGTGTCGAATTCAGCAGGTTCGATGGGGTCAGGTTCGATGGGGTCAGGGTCGAAAAGCGCAAGGTGCGCTCCTATCTTACGCTGCGCTGTCTCTATCGGGAGACATTCCGCCTCACGGAATGCGCTATCTGCCCGTTCGGCTCACGCGCATCGGGGCCGGGCCATGCGGGCTGCGATCATTGTGGCGCGCACGTCGCCGCATCTCTCGTTATGTCGCCCGTCGCGCGTCAGTGGGCCGGCGTTCCGGCGGGAAGCCATACGCGCGTGCGGTAGGCCCCCTCGACCGGCTCGATGCTGACGACGCGTGCGCGGCTGCTCAGCATGGCGAGATTGCGGAGCTGCGTCATCTCGGCATTATTGATCAGCACCTCGACCGGCCCCACCTCGCGCTCGATGCGGTCGAGCAGGGGGGCGAGTTCGCAGCCGTCGGCGATCTCGTGCTCCTCGGAAAGAAACTCGAAGCCGAGCGCACGCTGCATGGCCAGCCATTCATCCTTGAAGCGGTAGCGTGGCGGGCAGCCGGCAATGACGCGCAAGCCGTCGCGGGCGAGCGACTGGCAGATGGCGGCGCCCATGCCGCCCATGGCACCGGCAACGAAAGCAACTTTTTGTGTGTGCATGGCTTCCTCCTTTGTTGGGGTTGAGGCTTGTCTCCGTCCCTCATTCGCAAAGCGTGTGCCAGAAGGCAAGTCATTGATTTAAAACACAACAGTTAGAATCAGAGACGCCATCTTCCACAGGCGTAGACGCTTCTCCGTCTCGAATTGTGGAATCGAGACGTCGGCACGGCGGTTGAAATTCCGCGTTTCTCCCCCATCTGCCGAGCAACCCGCTCCCGAAAGGATCAGCAATGCGACTCGACAAATTCACCACCAAGTTCCAGCAGGCGCTCGGCGAAGCCCAGAGCTTGGCCATTGGCCACGACAACCAGCTGATCGAGCCGCAGCACCTGCTGCTGGCGTTGCTCGAACAGGAGGATGGCGGCACCGGCTCGCTGCTGGCGCGTGCCGGCGTCAACGTGCCGGCCTTGCGCACCGATCTCGACAAGGCCATCGACCGCCTGCCGCAGGTTTCCGGCCACGGCGGCGAAGTCTCGGTCGGCCGCGATCTCGGCAATCTGCTCAACCTCACCGACAAGGAAGCGCAGAAGCGCGGCGACCAGTTCATCGCCTCCGAAATGTTCCTGCTCGCGCTGTGCGACGACAAAAACGAGACCGGGCGCATTGCCAAACAACATGGCCTCGCGCGCAAGTCGCTGGAAGCCGCCATCGATGCCGTGCGCGGCGGTCAGGGCGTCGATTCGCAGGAGGCCGAGGGCCAGCGCGAATCGCTGAAGAAATACTGCATCGACCTCACCGAGCGCGCCCGCGAAGGCAAGCTCGACCCGGTGATCGGCCGCGACGACGAGATCCGCCGCGCCATCCAGATCCTGCAGCGCCGCACCAAGAACAACCCGGTGCTGATCGGCGAGCCGGGCGTCGGCAAGACCGCCATCGTCGAAGGTCTTGCCCAGCGCATCGTGAACGAGGAAGTACCGGAGACCCTGAAGGGCAAGAAGGTGCTGGTGCTCGACATGGCCGGCCTCCTGGCGGGCGCCAAGTACCGCGGCGAGTTCGAGGAGCGCCTGAAGGCGGTGCTGAAGGATGTGGCCAAGGACGAGGGCCGCATCATCCTGTTCATCGACGAGATTCACACCATGGTCGGCGCCGGCAAGGCTGAGGGCGCCATCGACGCCGGCAACATGCTGAAGCCGGCCTTGGCGCGCGGCGAGCTGCACTGCATCGGCGCCACCACGCTCGACGAATACCGCAAGTACATCGAGAAGGACGCCGCGCTCGAACGGCGCTTCCAGAAGGTGCTCGTGGACGAGCCCTCGGTGGAGGCGACCATCGCCATCCTGCGCGGCCTGCAGGAGAAGTACGAGCTGCACCACGGCGTCGACATCACCGACCCGGCGATCGTCGCGGCGGCGGAACTCTCGCACCGCTACATCACCGACCGCTTCCTTCCGGACAAGGCGATCGACCTGATCGACGAAGCTGCGGCGCGGATCAAGATGGAAATCGATTCGAAACCGGAGTCGATGGACAAGCTCGACCGCCGCATCATCCAGCTCAAGATCGAGCGCGAGGCGGTGAAGAAGGAGAAGGATGAAGCGTCGATCAAGCGCTTCGGCCTGATCGAGGACGAGATCGCCAAGCTGCAGAAGGAATACTCCGACCTCGAAGAGATCTGGAAGGCCGAGAAGGCCGCCGTGCATGGTTCGGCGCACATCAAGGAAGAGATCGAGAAAGTGAAGCTGCAGATGGCCGAACTGCAGCGCCAGGGCGCTTTCGACAAGCTCGCCGAGCTGCAGTACGGCAAGCTGCCGCAACTCGAAGCGCAGCTGAAGGCGGCTGAAAAATCCGGCGACGGCGAAGTGAAGAACAAGCTGCTGCGCACCCACGTCGGTGCCGAGGAGATCGCCGAGGTCGTCTCGCGCGCCACCGGCATCCCGGTCAGCAAGATGATGCAGGGCGAGCGCGACAAGCTCTTGAAGATGGAAGACAAGCTGCACCAGCGCGTGGTCGGCCAGGACGAGGCGGTGCGCCTCGTGGCGGATGCCATCCGCCGCTCGCGTGCCGGCCTCTCCGACCCAAACAAGCCCTACGGCTCCTTCCTCTTCCTCGGCCCGACGGGCGTCGGCAAGACCGAGCTGTGCAAGGCGCTGGCCGAGTTCATGTTCGATTCCGAGGAGCACCTGATCCGCATCGACATGAGCGAGTTCATGGAGAAGCATTCGGTTGCCCGCCTGATCGGCGCGCCGCCGGGCTATGTGGGTTATGAAGAAGGCGGTTACCTGACCGAGGCTGTGCGCAGGAAGCCCTACAGCGTGATCCTGCTCGACGAAGTCGAGAAGGCGCACCCGGACGTCTTCAACGTGCTCCTGCAGGTGCTCGACGACGGCCGCATGACCGATGGCCAGGGTCGCACCGTGGACTTCAAGAACACGGTCATCGTGATGACCTCGAACCTCGGCAGCCAGATGATCCAGAGCATGGCCGGCGATGACTATGGCCTGATCAAACTGGCGGTGATGGCCGAGGTCAAGACCTACTTCCGCCCCGAGTTCATCAACCGCATCGATGAAGTGGTCGTATTCCATAGCCTCGACGAGAAGAACATCGCCGCCATTGCCAAGATCCAGCTCGGCTACCTGGAAAAGCGGCTGGCGCAGATGGAGATGGCGCTGTCGGTCGACGAGCCGGCGCTGCTCGAACTGGCCAAGGCCGGCTTCGACCCGGTGTTCGGCGCGCGGCCGCTGAAGCGCGCGATCCAGCAGCAGATCGAGAACCCGCTGGCGAAGGCCATCCTCGAAGGCAAGTTCGGGCCGAAGGACACGGTGCGCGTCGGCGTCATCGACGGCAGCATCCGCTTCGCCCGTGGCTGATCCGGTGCTGCTCGAACGCTGGCGGCGCTGGCGCACTGCACGCGCCGAGAGCCTCGCCGGCCCCGATAGCTGGCTTGGCCTGATCGGGCTGTTCTGGCTGGAGGAGGGTGCCAACGCGGTAGGCAGTGCGGCCGATGCAGCCGTTGTTCTGCCCGAGGGGCCGGCCGCCCTCGGCTATCTCGAATGCGCGGGTACGGCCGTTGTCTGGCAGCCGGCAGCGGGGGCAGCCATCCCCTTGCGCACCGATGCCGGCGGCGAGCCTACGGTGGTAGAGCACAACGCGCTGGCCTTCTTCGTCATCGAACGCGACGGGCGCCTTGCCGTGCGCCTGCGCGACCGGCAATGGATGCGCACGCAGCCCTTTGCCGGCATCGAAACCTTCGCCTATGACCCCGCCTGGCGTATCGAGGCCGAGTGGCAGCCGCTGGAGCCGCCGCAGGTGATGGAAGTGCCCAACGTGACCGGCGATCTGAAACCGGTAACGGTTGCTTGGCAGGCGGCGTTCGAGCTTGGCGGGCAGCGCGTCACGCTGCTGCCGATGAATGTTTCGGAGAGCGGTGTCTTCTTCGTCTTCCGCGATGCGACGAGCGGCCGCATCTCCTATGGCGCCGGCCGCTTTCTCAATACCGAAGCCGCGATCGATGGCCGCATCGTGCTCGACTTCAATTTCGCCTATAGCCCGCCCTGTGCCTTCACGCCGTTCGCCACCTGCCCGCTGCCGCCGCCGGAAAACTGGCTGCCGTTTGCCGTCGAGGCCGGCGAGAAGCGGCCGCACTGAGCGAGCGGCAAACCTGCTTCTCAGAGCTTGTGCAGAAATCGTGGCGAGCGGTCCGAGTGCAAGGCGGACGGAGCGCAGTGACGAACGAAGTTCGTGCTACGAGACATATCACTTGGATAGGCGGGGAGCGGGCACTGCCCAACGAAGCAATCGGAGCGCGCAGTAGATTTATTCACAAGCTCTCAGGCCTGTGCCGGGATGGCGAGCATGGCGCCCGGCGCCATCCCCTCGTGATGGATATCGGGAATCCGGTAACGCGCGAGGATCTCGTTGTGATCCTGCCATAGGCGCGACAGCGCCTCGAAGCCAATGTCCTCGCTGGTGCTGGCTTCCAGCCGTAGTAGCAGGATCAGCATGGCGCGCATCTCGCGGCAGGTCCGCAGGTAATCCGGATTGAGCGCCGCGCGAGGGGGGTAGGTGCCGTCGATGAACTGCCGCACAGCGGCGGCATTACCGGTATCGAGGCCGCATTGCGGCGCGTGGTGATGGATGATCCGGCGCAACGCGAGCAGGTCGTCGCCGATCCGTTCCTTTCCAAGCAGGGCGATGTTCATGTGTGCTCAGTCGTCGGGCTGCGGTGGAGGGCTGCGGCCGGCGCAAGCGCCGACCATTCAGGGGCACGGTGCAGGATAGGCGCAAATTGTGACCGGCAGATTGGCGTCTGATTGCAGTGCTGAAAACTTTCCTCTCTTTAGCTTGCCATGACTCCGTTACACAAAATTCCGGATATCCCCATTCGCGGTGTCGATCTGGTTCCGGATCAGGCACCAAATCGATCGATAGCGGTCGAATTGAGACAAGGGGCTTGAAGGGATCGTTTGCGGCCCCATCTTCGAATCACGAGATGGAAGGAGGGCACCATGAACGTCGTCTATAACAGCGAACTGTATTCCGTCCTCGCCTACCCGGCGCAGGAAGGCTTCGAGGTCGTCGACAAGGCGGGCGGGCGGATGCTCTTCATCCGCGGCGAAACGGCTTTCTTCTTCCGCAAGGCGATCGACGAGATTCCCGAGGATGAGCGCGACGAGGAAACGATCGACGATTTTCTCGATTCGTACTGCGTCGGCGCGCGCCCGATCAGCTTCCACTGAAGGTATAATTGCGCGCTTCGGAACATGGCAGGGGAGTCTGGGATGTCTGGAATTTTCGGAACGATGTACGAATCCGACCACACCAAGTGGATGCGCGAGATGATGGAAAAGAACCCGGAGTGGGCCGAGGACCAGAAAACGGGCCGGGCGATCTGGTGGGACAAGCAGCTGGACGGTGAAGAGCAGAAGCGCTTCCAGCAGGCGAAGGAACCGAACAAGTCGTATCCCTACGATGTGAACTTCGATTTCTGATTGACCGTCGCGAGACAAAAAAACGGCAAGGCGCATCGCCTTGCCGTTTTGCTTTCTGCGGGTTGATCGCGTTTCCGGCGCTCAGCCTTGCAGGGGTTTCACGACCCGCTTGACGGCCGTGTCTTCCGGATGCGGATGGATGGTGAAGCCGAGGCTGGTCATCAGCCGGAACATCTTGGTGTTGAGCGCGAGCACATCGCCGACCACGGCGCGGTAGCCCTTCGTGCGCGCACATTCGATCAGCGCTGTCATCAGCTTGCGGCCGATGCCGTGCTTCTGCCAGTCGTCGGCCACGGCAAGTGCGAACTCCACCGATTCGCCATCCGGGTTGGTCACGTAGCGCGAAACGCCGATCTGCTTTTCCGTGCCGTCTTCATTCTGCACGGTCGCAACCAGCGCCATTTCTCGGTCGTAGTCGATCTGCGTGAAACGGACCAGCATCGGTTGCGTCAGCTCGCGAATGGTGTCCATGAAGCGGTAATACTTGCTTTCGTCGGACATGCGGGAGACGAAGTCCTTCTCCATCTCCGCGTCTTCCGGGCGGATCGGACGAACGAGAATTTCCGTTCCATCCGGCAGCTGCCACTCCTGGATGAGGTGCACCGGGTAGGGGTGGATGGCCATGTGCGAGTAACGGTCGCCCGAAGCCGGCGCGTGGTCGATGACGATGCGCGCGTCGGCGGCGATGGCGCCGTTTTCATCGACGATCAGCGGGTTGAGGTCGAGTTCCTGCAGCCAAGGCAGTTCGCAGACCATTTCAGAGATGTTGAGCAGCACTTCCTCCAGCGCTTCGAGGCTGGCCGGCGGCATGTTGCGGAACTCTCCAAGCAGCTTGGAGGCGCGCGTCGATTTGATCAGATCCTGCGCGAGGAAGCCGTTCAGCGGCGGCAGGGCGACGGCACGGTCGCTGAAGATTTCGACCTCGGTACCGCCGGCGCCGAAGGTGATGATCGGCCCGAAGATCGGGTCGCGGACGACGCCGAGCATCAGCTCGCGGCCGTTGGGACGCGCCAGGTAGGGCTCGATCGAAACGCCGTTGATGCGCGCTGTCGGGTGCTTCTTCTGCACCGTCTCGATGATGTCGTGGTAGGCGTTGCGTACGGCCGGCGCGTTCGGGATGTTGAGGCGGACGCCGCCGGCATCGCTCTTGTGCACGAGGTCGGGGGAATCCACCTTCATGGCGACCGGGAAGCCGAGTTGCTCGGCGAGCAGCAGCGCCTCGGTCGGCGTGCGTGCAACCATGGTCTGCGCGACGGGAATGCGGAAGGCGCGCAGGATGGCCTTGGATTCCATCTCGGAGAGGATCTTGCGGCGCTCGGAGAGCACGGCTTCGATCAGCATCTTGGCGCCTTCGGCTTCCGGCCGCTCGTGGCGGCTGGTTGGCATTGGCGTTTGCAGCAGCAGCTTCTGGTTACGGTAGTAGGTGGAGATGTGGTAGTACAGCTCGACCGCCGTTTCCGGCATGCGGAAGGCCGGAATGCCGGCATCTTCGAGCGCCTTGCGCGCGCTGCCGACCTGCTCTTCACCCATCCAGCAGGTGAGCAGGGCGGTGCCGGTCTGTTCGTGCGCCTCGATCACCGCCTTGGCGACTTCCATCGGTTGTGTCATCGCCTGCGGCGTGAGCATGACGAGGATGCCGTCCACATCGGGATCGGCGGCAACGGCGAGGATCGCGTCGCGATAGCGTTCCGGCGTCGCGTCGCCGACGATGTCGATCGGGTTGGCGTGCGACCAGGTCGGTGGCAGGCAGGCGTTGAGCTTCTGCACCGTGTCCATGTTCAGCTGCGCGAGCGGGATGTCGAGGTCGCCGGCGCGATCGGCCGCCATGGCGCCCGGGCCGCCGCCGTTGGTGATGATGGCGAGCCGCTTGCCCTGCGGGCGGAACTTGGACGCCAGCGCCTTCGAAGCATAGAACAGCTGGCCAACGTTCTTGACGCGGACGACGCCGGCACGGCGCACGGCCGCGTCGAAAACGGTGTCCGAACCGGCGATCATGCCGGAATGCGTCTGCACGGCCAGCGAACCGGCAGCGTGCCGGCCGGCCTTGAGCAGAATGATCGGTTTGATGCGTGCTGCCGAGCGCAAGGCGCTCATGAAGCGGCGGGCATTCCGGATGCCTTCCACGTAGAGCAGGATGTAGTGGGTGCGGTTGTCGTAGATCAGGTAGTCGAGAATCTCGCCGAAATCGACGTCGGCCGTGCCACCGAGCGAGATGACGGTGGAGAAGCCGACACCGTTGGCCTTGGCCCAGTCGAGCACGGCCGAGCACATGGCGCCGGACTGTGAAACCAGTGCCAGATTACCCGCGTTGGCGGTGACCTTTGCGAATGTCGCATTGAGGCCGAGCGTCGGGCGGATGAGGCCGAGGCAGTTCGGGCCGAGCACGCGCACGTTGTAGCTGCGCGCGATTTCCAGCATCTTGCGTTCCAGCGCAGCGCCGGAATGGCCTGCCTCGGCGAAGCCGGCCGTGATGACGATGACGTTCTTTATACCGCTGCGGCCACACTGCTCGACGATGGTCGGCACCGTTTGCGGGCGCGTACAGATGACGGCGAGTTCGACGCGCGCACCGATTTCCTCGATCGAGGCGTACGACTTCACGCCGTGAATCGTCTCGTGTTTCGGGTTGATCGCGTAGAGGCGGCCCTTGTAGGCGGCGTCGAGGATGTTCTTGAAGATGATGCTGCCGACCGAATTTTCGCGCTCCGAGGCGCCGATGACGGCAACGGATTTCGGTTCGAAGAGGCTGGTGAGATAGTGCTGTTCTAGCATTGCTGTTACACCTTGTGGGCGAGGTTGTTTGTTGTTGCTTTCGACGCAGTTTGTGCGTTGCAGCAATCTATCACAAAAATGACCTTATTTCTTGGTGGTTGATACCTAAACCGGGCACCTGCAAGCGCTTCAGGTTATGCCGAGAGCTGACTTTCAATGCGCAACTGGCCGCCGCTGATCGTGCGATGCACCGGGCAGCGGTTGGCGATCTCCAGCATGCGCTGGCGTTGTTCCGGCGTCAGCTCGCCATCGAGGGTGATGTCGCGCGAGATCAGGTCGATCTTCTGGCCATCTACCTCGATTTTCTGGTGCCGCAAGGCGACGCGAACCTGCGTGAGCGGCAGTTTTTTCAGCTCGGCATACATGCGCAGCGTCATCGAGGTGCAGGCACCGAGCGCTGTCAGCAGGTAGTCGAAGGGTGCCGGCCCCGCGTTGCCGCCACCCATCGACTCGGGTTCGTCCGCGATCAGCCGGTGGCGGCCGGCTTCCACCGCCTGCTGGTAGCGCCCCTGACCGTTTTCCGTGACGATGACGACACTGGGCTCGTGTGCCAGTTGTGACATTTGCGCGCTCCTTGATTTGAGGGGTTTGGCGGCAGATCATAGCCCAATTGCCGACCGGAAGAGTGACCGCAAAATGACGAATGACAATATGCCTGCATCGCCTGCGCCATCGGCCTGGGTCATGCGTTTCTCGCCCGCGATCCGCAGCGGCGGCAGCGTCCTCGATCTTGCCTGTGGCACCGGCCGTCACGCGCGCTGGCTGGCGGCCCGCGGCCATCCGGTCGAGGCGATAGACCGCGATGCCGCGTCGCTGGCGAGTCTTGCCGGTGTACAGGGGGTCCGCGTTCGTGTCGCAGATCTGGAGCATGGCGCATGGCCCTACTCGGGTGTCCGTTTCGACGGCATCGTCGTGACCAATTACCTGCACCGGCCGTTGCTGCCGCTGATCGAGGGCGCGCTGGCGGCAGGCGGCGTGCTCATCTATGAAACCTTCATGGTCGGCAACGAGCACTTTGGCCGGCCAAGCAATCCGGATTTTCTGCTTCGCCCTCAGGAACTGCTGGAAATGGCGCGCGCCGCGGGCATGCGCGTGCTGGCCTTCGAGGAAGGAGCGGTCCTCGCGCCACGGCCGGCAATGCTGCAGCGGCTGTGCGCGGTCAGCGGCGATTTTGAGGGGAGGGTGCTTATCGGGTAAAATCGCGCTTTCCCGCTGCAGAAAAATCATGACCAAATATGTATTCGTCACCGGCGGTGTGGTGTCCTCTCTCGGTAAGGGCATCGCCGCCGCCTCGCTCGGGGCCATCCTCGAATCCCGCGGCCTCAAGGTCACCCACCTCAAGCTAGATCCCTACATCAACGTCGATCCCGGCACGATGAGCCCTTTCCAGCACGGCGAAGTGTTCGTGACGGAAGACGGCGCCGAGACCGATCTCGACCTCGGCCATTACGAGCGCTTCACCAGCGCCCGGATGAGGAAGTCGAACAACTTCACCACCGGCCAGATATACGAATCGGTGATCAAGAAGGAGCGGCGCGGCGAGTATCTCGGCAAGACGGTGCAGGTCATTCCGCACATCACCGACGAAATCAAGGCCTCGATCCACCGAGGCGCGAATGGCGCCGACGTGGCGATCGTCGAAGTCGGCGGCACGGTAGGTGACATCGAGTCACTGCCCTTCCTGGAGGCCATCCGTCAGATGGGCCTCGACGAAGGCCCGAACAACGCCTGCTACCTCCACCTGACGCTACTGCCGTACATCCCGACCGCCGGCGAACTGAAAACCAAGCCAACGCAGCACTCGGTCAAGGAACTGCGCGAGATCGGCATCCAGCCCGACGTGCTGCTGTGCCGCGCCGATCGTCCGATTCCTCCCGACGAAAAGGCCAAGATCGCACTCTTCTGCAACGTGCAGAAGCAGGCGGTGATCGAATGCCTCGATGCCGATTCGATCTACAAGATTCCGGCGATGCTGCACGACCAGATGCTCGACGAGATCGTCTGCCACAAGCTCGATATCCTCGCGAAAGCTGCCGATCTGTCGAAGTGGAAGAAACTGGTGCATGCGCTGGAGCATCCCGAGCACAAGGTCGATATCGCCTTCGTCGGCAAGTACGTCGACCTCACCGAATCCTACAAGTCGCTGACCGAAGCCTTGGTGCATGCCGGCATGCACACGAAATCGAAGGTCCGGATTCACTACCTCGATTCCGAAGAAATCGAGCAGAAGGGTTGCGATGCGCTGAAGGACATGGATGCCGTGCTGGTGCCCGGTGGTTTCGGCAAGCGCGGCACGGAAGGCAAGATCGCCGCGATCCGCCATGCACGCGAGCACAAGGTGCCCTACCTCGGTATCTGTCTCGGCATGCAGCTCGCAGTGATCGAATTCGCGCGCGACGTTGCCGGCCTGAAGGGTGCCAACAGCACCGAGTTCGAGCCGAACGGCCCGCATCCGCTGGTCGGCCTGATCACCGAGTGGCAGGACGCCACCGGCAAGACCGAGAAGCGCAGCGAGGATTCCGATCTCGGCGGCACCATGCGCCTCGGCGCGCAGTCCTGCCCGGTCAAGGCCGGCACGCTGGCGCAGAAGGTCTACGGCGATACCGTCACCGAGCGCCACCGCCATCGCTACGAGGTGAACAACAATTACGTAGACCAGCTTGAAGCCGCCGGTCTCGTCGTGTCGGCACGCACGCCGACCGAGAGCCTTTGCGAGATGGTCGAACTGCCGACCGATGTCCATCCGTGGTTCGTCGGCTGCCAGTTCCACCCGGAATTCACGTCGAACCCGCGGTCCGGCCATCCGCTGTTCATCGCCTACGTGCAGGCGGCGCTGGCGCATCAGGCGGCTACCAAGAAATGAAACTCTGCGGCCATGATGTCGGCCTCGACCATCCGCTGTTCCTGATCGCCGGCCCGTGCACGGCCGAGTCGCTGGAACTGTGCGTCGAGGTCGCCGGGCACATGAAGGAGGTCTGCGGCCGCCTCGGCGTGCCGTATATCTTCAAGGCGTCCTACGACAAGGCCAACCGCAGTTCCGGCAAGTCGGTGCGCGGCCCCGGCATCGACGCTGGCCTCAAGCTGCTCGATGAAGTGCGTCGCCAGGCCGGCGTGGCTATCCTCACCGACGTGCACACTGAAGAAGACATCCCGGCCGTGGCATCGGTGGTCGACGTCCTGCAAACGCCGGCTTTCCTCTGCCGGCAGACCGACTTCATTCACGCGGTGGCGGCTGCTGGCCGCCCGGTGAACATCAAGAAGGGCCAGTTTCTGGCGCCGGGCGACATGAAGAATGTCGTCGACAAGGCGCGCGAGGTGAACGGCGGCGCCGACAACCTGATGGTCTGCGAGCGCGGTGCCTCCTTCGGTTACAACAACCTCGTCTCCGACATGCGCGCGCTGGCGATCATGCGCGAAACCGCTTGCCCGGTGGTGTTCGACGCTACGCACTCGGTTCAGTTGCCGGGCGGGCAGGGCACCTCGTCGGGCGGGCAGCGCGAGTTCGTACCGGTGCTGGCGCGGGCGGCGGTTGCCGTCGGCATTGCCGGCCTGTTCATGGAAACGCATCCGTGTCCGGAGAAAGCCTTTTCGGATGGTCCGAACAGCTGGCCGCTGGCGCGCATGGAGAGCCTGCTGACGACACTGGTGGCGCTGGATCGGGCGGTCAAGTCGGCCGGTTTTGAGGAATTGAAGTAATGGCCAAGGGCTACCTCATCGTCAACGCCACGGTGCACGATGTCGAGGCCTATGAGGGCTACAAGAAGCTGGCCGCGGCGGCCATTGCGCAGTACGGCGGCAGTTATGTCGTCCGCGGTGGCGCGATGGAAACGCTGGAAGGTCAGTGGACCGGCGCGCCGCGGGTGGTCATCGTCGAGTTCGACTCGGTCGAGCTGGCAAAAGAATTCTACGATTCGCCCGAGTACCGGGCAGCCCGCGAGGCGCGGGCAGGGGCGGCGGACATGAACATGATCGTCGTCGAAGGTTTTCAATAACTTTTCAATCTGGGTAAAGGAAACGCCATGAGTTCTGTTGTCGATGTCGTCGCCCGCGAGATTCTCGATTCGCGCGGCAATCCCACTGTCGAATGCGATGTGCTGCTGGAAAGCGGCGTCATGGGCCGTGCCGCGGTGCCATCGGGCGCTTCGACCGGTTCGCGCGAAGCGATCGAACTGCGTGACGGCGACGCCGGCCGCTACCTCGGCAAGGGCGTGCTGCAAGCCGTCGAGAACGTGAACACCGAGATCTCGGAAGCGATCATCGGCCTCGACGCGCAGGAACAGGCCTTCATCGACAAGACCCTGATCGACCTCGACGGCACCGACAACAAGTCGCGCCTCGGCGCCAACGCCATGCTCGCCGTCTCGATGGCCGTCGCCAAGGCCGCCGCCGAGGAATCCGGCCTGCCGCTCTACCGCTACTTCGGCGGTTCGGGCCCGATGCAGATGCCGGTGCCGATGATGAACATCATCAACGGCGGCGCGCACGCCAACAACAGCCTCGACATCCAGGAATTCATGATCATGCCGGTCGGCATGAGCTCGTTCCGCGAAGCGCTGCGCTGCGGCGCCGAGATCTTCCACGCGCTGAAGAAACTGCTCGACAAGAAGGGCTTCTCCACCGCGGTCGGCGACGAGGGCGGCTTCGCGCCGAACCTCGGCAGCCACGCCGAAGCTGTCCAGTGCTGCATGCAGGCCATCGAAAACGCCGGCTACACCCCGGGCCAGGACGTGCTGATCGCGCTCGACTGCGCCGCCTCCGAGTTCTACAAGGATGGCAAGTACCACCTGTCGGGCGAAGGCCTGCAGCTGACCTCGGCGCAGTTCGTCGATTACCTCGCCAACCTCGCCGACCAGTTCCCGATCGTCTCGATCGAGGACGGCATGGCCGAAGGCGACTGGGAGGGCTGGAAGCTCTTGACCGAGCGCCTCGGCAACAAGGTGCAGATCGTCGGTGACGACCTCTTCGTGACCAACACCAAGATCCTCAAGGAAGGCATCAAGAAGGGCGTCGCCAACTCGATCCTGATCAAGATCAACCAGATCGGCACGCTGACCGAAACCTTTGCCGCCATCGAGATGGCCAAGCGCGCCGGCTACACCGCCGTCATCTCGCACCGTTCGGGCGAAACCGAGGACAGCACGATTTCCGACATCGCCGTCGGCATGAACGCGCTGCAGATCAAGACCGGCTCGCTCAGCCGCTCGGATCGGATCGCCAAATACAACCAGTTGCTGCGCATCGAGGAAGATCTCGGCGATACCGCCGGCTACCCGGGCCGCGAAGCGTTCTACAACCTGCGTTGAACGCTGCCGTAACAGCGTTGAAGCGCAAGGGGCTGGTGCTAGTTGAGGCGCCCGCCCCTTTTTTCACGCGCATGATGGAGCGGTGATGCGCTGGCTGACGCTCGCCCTCGTTGCGCTGCTCGTCCTGCTGCAGTATCCGCTGTGGCTCGGCAAGGGCGGCTGGCTGAAGGTCTGGGATTACGACCGACAGCTCTCGCAGCAGAAGGAAGCCAACCGCAAGCTGGAAGTGCGCAACACCGGTCTCGATGCCGAAGTGCGCGATCTCAAGCAGGGTTACGAGGCGATCGAGGAACGCGCCCGCTACGAGCTGGGCATGATTCGCCAGGATGAAGTTTTCGTGCAGATTCCGGAGAAGGCACAGCCGGCTGCCGACCCTGCACGCGAAAGTAATGTGGCGCCGCCGCGTCCGCCCGCAGCGCCGCCGCGCTGATCACTGATACCGCAAAGCCTCGATCGGATCGAGCGCCGCGGCCTTCTTCGCCGGGTAGAAACCGAAGAACACGCCGACACCGGCGGCAACGCCGAAGGCGACCAGCACCGGGCTGCCGGAAATCACGATCGCCGTCTTGGTCAGGATGTTGACGAGCACGGCGCCGCCGATGCCGACGATGAGGCCGATCAGGCAGCCGGCCACCGAGATGATGATCGCTTCGAGCAGGAACTGCGTGAGGATGTCGCGCTGTCGGGCGCCGATGGCCATGCGGATGCCGATTTCGCGCGTTCGCTCGGTGACCGAGACGAGCATGATGTTCATGATGCCGATACCCCCGACGAGCAGCGACACCGAGGCGATCGCGCCGAGCAGCAGCGACATCACCCGCGTCGTCTCCGCCGCCGAGTCGGCGACGGCGGTGAGGTTGCGCAGCGAAAAATCGCTGTCCTGGCCATCGCGGATGCGATGCCGTTGCCGCAACAGAGCCGTCATCGATTGCTCGACCGCGGGCATCGCTTCCTGCGTCATCGCCTGCACCATGATCTGCCGCACCGAGCCGGGGAAAGGCGTGCCGAAAACCTTGCGTTGCGCGGTGGTGAGCGGAATCACGACAACGTCGTCCTGATCGCGGCCATCGAGGTTCTGGCCTTTCGAAGCGAGCAGGCCGACCACGGTGAACGGCGTCTGGCCGATGCGCAGCGTCTTGCCGACCGGGCTGTCGCCGCCGAAGAGATTCTTCGCCGCCGTCTGCCCGATCAATGCAACGCGCGTCGCCGAGCGCAGGTCGGAATCGGTGAACGGCGCGCCTTCCACGGTCTGCCAGGCGCGGATGTCGAAGTACGACGGCGTCGTGCCGATCACCCAGGCATTCCAGTTGTTGCCGGCGTGGATCAGCTGTGCCGATCCCTGGTGGATGGGCGCCACGCCGACAACGCCGTCGAGTTCGGCGATCGCCTCGGCGTCGGCCACCTTCAATGTCGGCGCATTGCCGGCGCCGCTGCGGATGCCCGCCGTTGCGGTGAAGCCGGAAAGCACGATGAAAATGTTGCTGCCCATCGTGCTGATCGTCTGCTGCACCGCCATCTGCGCGCCTTGGCCGATGGCCATCATGAGTACCACGGCGCCGACGCCGATGACCATGCCGAGCATGGTCAGCGCCGTGCGCAGGCGGTTGGCGCCCATCGCCAGCCAGGCTTCGCCGAGCATCGCCTTCAGCATGTTGCGGCCTCGTGCGGCTGTGTCGGGGTGTCGCTGACGATCAATCCGTCCAGAAAGCGCACCTGGCGTTTTGCATGCTGTGCGATGTCGGGTTCGTGCGTCACCAGCACGATGGTGATGCCCTCTCGATTAAGCGCGCCAAACAGCGCCATGATTTCTTCGCTGGTGTGGCTGTCGAGGTTGCCGGTGGGTTCGTCGGCAAGAATCAGGCGCGGCCGGTTCACCAGTGCACGGGCGATTGCCACGCGCTGCTGCTGTCCGCCCGAAATGCGGCTGGGCAGCGATTCGGCGTAGTTGCCAAGCCCGACCCGGTCGAGCATTTCCCGCGCGCGGGTGCGGCGACTGGCGAGATCGGCGCCCGCATAGACCAGCGGCAAGGCGACGTTGTCGGCAAGCGTCATGCGCGGCAGCAGGTTGAAGCCCTGGAAAACGAAACCGATGGTCTGCCCGCGCAGCGCCGCAAGCTCGTCGGGGGTGAGGGATTCGACGTGCCGCCCGTCGAGGATGTAATCGCCCGTGGTGGCGCGGTCGAGGCAGCCGAGCAGGTTCATGAAGGTCGATTTGCCGGAACCGGAAGGCCCCATCACGGCGACGAATTCGCCGCTGCGGATGACGAGATCGATACCCTTCAAGGCGGCGAACGGCCCGGCCGCCGTTTCGTACGATTTCGCCAGCCCGCGCACTTCGATGACGGCGCTTGCCTCCGCCATCAGAACATCCTCAGGCGTGGCCCACTACCGGGGGCAGGCTCGCCATTGGCGATATTCTCGCCGACGATCACGCGGTCGCCTGCTTTCAGTTCGCCACTGGTGATCTCCGTGACGCGGTTGTCGGTGATGCCGATGCCGACCTGTACTGCCTTCGGCTTGCCATCAACAAGGAGATGCACGACGCCAGTGCTGCCGTCGCGCTTGCGGCCGCCACCAGGCGCACGCGGTGGTCCGGCGCGTCCGTCGCCTTCCCTGGCAGCGTCTTTCGCTGTCTCCTTGCCGGTGGCGCTGGCGGGCGGGCGGAAGCGCAGTGCCGCATTGGGTACGCTCAGCACTTCCTTGCGCTCGGCAACGGCAATGCTCACGTAGGCCGTCATGCCCGGCAGCAGCCGCTGATCGGCGTTGTCGACCTCGACGACGACGTTGTAGGTGACAACGTTCTGCGTGGTCGTCGGGTTCAGGCGCAACTGCTTGACGCTGCCCTTGAAGTGCCGGTTCGGAAAGGCATCGACGGTAAAGCGCACCGGCTGGCCGACCTTGATGCCGCCGATATCGGCCTCGGCAAAGCTGGTGTATATCTGCATTTCCTTCAGATCCTGCGCGATCTTGAACAGCACCGGCGTCTGGAAACTGGCGGCGACGGTCTGGCCGACGTCGATCTGGCGATCAACGACAACACCGGAGACCGGCGAGCGGATCACCGAGTAGCCGAGGTTGGCGCGGTCGCGGTCGTTCTGCGCGCGCGCCAGCCGCAGCGCCGCTTCGGCCGCGCGGCGCGCCTGGATGGCCTGATCGAGTTCCTGGCGGGAAACGTATTCGTCGGCGAACAGCGCACGCAGGCGCGCTTCGCTTGCACGGGTGAGGTCGAGCGAGGCGGTGGCGCTGGCGATGTTGGCTTCGCTCTGTCCGGCAGCGGCGACGAGCACCGTGTCGTCCAGCTCGGCCAGCACCTGGCCGGCCTTGACCACGTCGTTGAAATCCACATGCAGCTTGCGCACCGTTCCGGAAACCTGCGTTCCCACGTTTACCAGCGTCACCGGGCTCAGGGTGCCGTTCGCCGAGACGTTCTGCGTGATGTCGCCGACCATCGCTTCCTGCTGCTTGTAGCGTTCCTCGGGCGAACGCTCGCGTCCCTGCCACCACCAGGCGACAAGCGCGGCGGCCACGGCGATGGCAATGACAATGGTGGAGAGGGAGGCACGCGGAGCTTTCATGGTTTACCGCCAAGGGCAGGGAGAGGCTGTTCGCCGGAAAGTACCGGCAGGAGCGAAGTATCGAGGGCGCCGACCGACTGCGCGAGCGTTGCCCGCGAGACGTTCCAGTCGTAGACGGACTGCACGCGCTGTTGGCGGGCCGAGGCCAGCGCGGTCTGCGCGGCGAGGAGGTCGAGAATGTTGCCGACGCCGGCGCGGTAACGGCCGAGTGCAACGCGCTCCGATTGCTCGGCGCTGGCGAGCAGGTCGGTGGTGGTGCGCATCGACTGGGTCGCCGTCTGCAGCCCCTGATAGGAACGCCAGACGTCGAGCGCCACCTGCAACTGCAGCCTGTCGCGCTGCGCGGCTTTCAGATCGGCCTGGGCTTCCGCGGTGCGCACGCGGTAGGTCTGGCCAAATCCGGAGAAGAGCGGAATGCTGACGGCGACGCCAACGCCCGTGCTCTGCGTCGTCAGCCCGCCGCTGTCCTGCCAGTTCGGCGTTGCCGTCAGCGAAATGCTTGGCAGATGCGCGGCGCGGCTTGCATCCACGCTTGCCCGCGCGGCACGCAGTTGCGCCTCGGCGGCGGCAAGATCCGGCCGGCGCTGGCGGGCCTCGGCGATCAACGCCTCGACGTTGCGGTCGAAGTCGGCCGGCTCGCCGACCGCGCCGAGCGGGCGCAACGGCAAGGGGCGATGCGCGTCGAGGCCGATCGCGTTGGCAAGGGTGCCGCGTGCGCCCTGCAACTCGCCGGCCACGCGAATGCGCGTGAGCGTGGCCTGCGAGAGTGCTGTCTGTGCCTGCAGGCGGTCCGCCGGCGTGGCGTTGCCGGCGCGGTAGCGTGCATCGGCCGCGGCGAGGCTTTCGCGTGCCGCCTTCTCGGAAAGCTCGGCAGCTTCCAGTGCCGCCGTGAACGCATGCACCTGAAAGTAGGCCTGCAGGGCGGCGAGAAAGACCGCCTGCGCGGTGCTGTCCTGCGTGGAGATGGCGGCGGCGAGCAGTTCGCGCGCGTTTTCGAGGTTGGCTTCGCGCGCACCGAAGTCGAACAGCAGCCAGGAAACGTTGATCGCCGCCGTATTGACCGTGCGCCGTGTCGCGCGCTGATCTTCAATTTCGCTGCGCACGCGGTTGCTGCCCAGCGTGCCGTTGATCGATGGCAGGTACGGCGCTTGGGCGACGCCCACCAGACCAGCCTGAACGCGCGCATTGGCCCAGGCTTCGCGTGTCTGCGGGTTGTTGCACAGCGCGAGGTCGACCACCTCGGCGAGGCCGAGGGCACCGGCGGGCTGGCGAATGGCGCAGGGGGCAGCCGCAAGGCCGGCGGTCGTGCCGAAGGGGTCGAATGTTCGATCGGCATCCGCGGCGAGCACAGGGCCGCCGGGCAGCGCCAACATTGCGAACAATGTGAACACGCCGCACGATGCGAGCATTTCGCGCACGGTGAGCGTCAGCGAACGGCGGGCGGTGGCAGGGTTTGGCATGGCCGGGATGTGCAGTCGGTTGGCGTCGGTGTGGGCGAGGGCGGGGCGCGAAAGTGATCGTCTGGCCGCTCGATCCAGCCTCAGGGCGAGTATAGCCTTGCCCCCGGCGCCTCCGTGTACCGCAATGTATCGCTGCGCAACGCTGTTCAGCGGGCGACGATCGCCTGCGCAGCAGCCGCAATGCCGGCGGGCGACAGATCGTCGGCGCGCAGGGTGTGCGGTGTGCCGAAGCCTGCGTAGTTGCGTTCCTGCGAGCGGGCGTAAAGCGGATCGTAGTGTTCGACGAGCAGTTCGCTGACCAGTTCCCGCCAGTGGCCGGTTGTTGCCCAGTCCTGCCAGCGGGCAACGGTTTCTCCGCCGCGCAGTGCCTTCAGCGCATCGAGACGGGTGTTCAGCCAAGGCGGATTGTTGAGGAAGTAATCGTAATCGCGCAGCAGGAAATCGACGCGTGCCGCGAGCGGCGCCTCGATCGCCACGCAGTCGCCGGCGCGGATCGATTCGATCATCGCATCGGGCACCTGCAGGCGGCCGATCTTGCGGCTTTCGGCCTCGACATAGACCGGGCGTGCTGGATCGAGTGCCCGCAGTGCGCAGAGCAGCGCCGATTCAAAGGTTTTCTGCGGCGGCTGTGGCGCGTCGGGCAGCACGCCGAGTACCGAGCCCTTGTGGCAGGCGAGCGCTTCCAGATCGACGATCTGCTCGCCCAGCGCGCCGATCGCCTGCAGGATGCGGCTCTTGGCGCTGCCGGTGGCGCCGCACAGCACGCGGTAACGGAACTGGCGTGGCAAGGTTTCCAGTTCGGCGACGACCTGCCGGCGCCAGGCCTTGTAGCCGCCATCGAGCTGGCGTGCATCCCAGCCGATCGAGCGGAAGATGGTGGTCATCGAGCCGCTGCGCTGGCCGCCACGCCAGCAATAGACGATCGGGCGCCACTGGCGTGGCTGGTCGGCAAAGCGTTCCTCGATATGGCGGGCAATATTCTTCGCCACCAGCACGGCGCCGCGCTTCTTCGCCTCGAACGGCGATACCTGCTTGTACAGCGTGCCGATCAGCGCGCGCTCGTCGTCATCCAGCACGGGGCAGTTGATGGCTCCGGGGATGTGGTCTTCGGCGAATTCGGCGGGCGAGCGGACGTCGATCAGCGTGTCGGCGGCAGCAATGTCGTCTACGCCTGCGATGCCCTGCGCCGCGCTGCGTTTGGCATGACTCATGCCGCTATTTTAACAGCGGGGCCAGACCCGCCCATACGTTGTCGAGCAGGCGCGGCTGGGCCTCGGCAGTCGGGTGGATGGTGTCGGCCTGGAACAACCGCGGCTGATCGGCGATGCCGTCGAGCAGGAACGGCACCAGCGCCACCTTTTCGCTGCGCGCGACTTCGCCGAAGGCTTGCTGGAAGGTGTCGGCATAAGGGCCGTAGTTGGGCGGCAGGCGCATGCCGACAAGCAGCACGGTGGTCTTGACGCCCTTGGCGCTTTTCGTTCCCCGTGCGGCACGGATTGTCGCGACAAGGTTTTCCTTCATCGCCGCGATCGGTAGTCCGCGCAGCCCGTCGTTGGCGCCGAGGGCGAGAACGACGACCGCCGGACGATGTTTCGTCAGTGCCTCGGCAATGCGGCTGCGGCCGCCGGCGGTGGTTTCCCCCGAGATGCTGGCGTTGGCAACGCTATAATCGAGACGCTTCTCGGCCAGGCGCTTGGTAAGCAGCGACGGCCACGCGGCATCCTGGCGGATGCCGTAGCCGGCCGAGAGCGAATCGCCAAAGACGAGGATGGTCGCCGCGGCGTGGCAACTGCCGCTGGCAAGGAGCAGCAGCGAGACGATGAACCGGAACAGACGGGCAGGCATGGTGAGCAAATCGGGCAGTGAATCAGGTAGTGAATCGGGTAGCAAATCAGGTGGCGCAGTGAGTGCTGCGAGTGCGGCGAGTGCGGACCCTGCGATGGTCAGGGTTGACGGGCTCGGCAAGCAAGTCGCGAACGGCGACGAAGCGCCGCTCATCATTCTGCACGAGATTTCGTTCTCGGTCGCGGCCGGCGAAACGGTGGCCATCGTCGGCGCCTCGGGTTCCGGCAAATCGACGCTGCTCGGCCTGCTCGCCGGACTCGACCAGCCAACTGCAGGCAGTGTCTGCCTCGACGGGCAGGAGATCTCGGCGCTCGACGAGGATGCACGGGCGGTATTGCGCGGGCGCATCCTCGGCTTCGTGTTCCAGTCCTTCCAGTTGCTGCCCTCGCTGACCGCGATCGAAAACGTGATGCTGCCGCTCGAACTCGCTGGCGAACGCTCGGCGGCGGGCGAGGCGCGCGGCTGGCTCGAACGCGTTGGCCTCGCGCACCGGCTTCGGCATTACCCGAAGCACCTTTCCGGTGGCGAGCAGCAGCGTGTCGCGCTGGCGCGCGCCTTCGCCCCTGGCCCCAAGCTGATTCTTGCCGACGAACCGACAGGCAACCTCGATGCCGCGACCGGCCACCAGATCATCGACCTGATGTTCGCCATCAACGCCGAGCGCGGCACGACGCTGATCCTCGTGACGCACGATGATGAAATCGCGGCGCGCTGCGCACGCCGTCTGCGCATGCACGGCGGGCGGCTGGAAGAACTTTGAAGGGTGAACATTGAATGATGAGGGATGAGTGATGAGTAATGAATGCGCGGCCGCCTTGCGGTTAGAATGCTGTCATTCATTCGCGCAACAAATGCAACAAGGCCCCGGAAGATAGCTCTCATGTCGCTCGTTCCCTGCCGCGCCTGCGGCCACTCCGTCGATACCTCCGCACTTGCCTGTCCGCAATGCGGTGCCACCGATCCGGCGCACAAGCTCAGCCGGCAGCAGCGCAATGCCATCAGCTTAACCATCCAGCTGATTATCGGTGTCGCGCTGCTCGTTGGCGGCGGCGCGTATCTGTGGCGTGAATTCGCGCCAGTCATCAAGGCGGCGATCGTCAAGACCGGCAATTCGTGAATGTTTTCGCCTGTCGGCCTTGGGCTCCTGTTGCCAGCCTTGACGTTGAATTGGCGCTGATTGTCTATGTCTGGCGGCGAGACATGGTCGTGGATCGCGGCGACGAAGCTGGTTCTTTTTTGCGCTGAGTATGTCGGGCTGGGATTGGCGATCAACTGCCCTACGCGACCTCCGATAACCAGCCACTGGCATGTCCGCTGAACGCGGATACGTGCCGGATAGCTTTCGAGGCTCTCCCACGAAATTAAGGCGATTGATACCGGCGATTTGTGAGGAAGATGCTCTCGCTCGTCGCGCTGAATTTCCGAAACTTAGGACTACTACAACATGCTCGACCACTTTCTCGGGCTAAACCGCTGATGCAGGTATGACGAAGCGCCGTGCTAAAACACTCTGTTGTTGGCTCGTTGCCTCGACAGCTTACCCCTCGCTGATTTTTGCGGCGACAAACGCCACATCGCCTGAACTCGGTACGGTAGATGTTCGCGCGGAGCGCCCGCCGATTGCGCTGACCGGCATTCTCGGTGAGCGCCTTCCGATTGCAGAAGCACCGGTGCAAGTGACCGGCTACTTGCTCGCTGATGACCTGCCCCCTGGATCACAGCGGCTCGCCACTGCGTTGCAACGTGATGCATCCGTTGGGGAGAACTACGCGACCACGGGTTACTACGAGAATTTCACGGTGCGCGGCTTTACGCTGGACCGTGGAAGCGCCTACCGCATTAACGGATTCGTGGTGCCCGCTGAGTTTCATATTCCGCTCGACAATATGGAGTCTGTCGAAATCCTCAAGGGCGTTGGAGGGCTGCATGGTGGGCAAGTCAGTGCGGGCGGCACAATTAACTTTGTCACCCGACGCCCCTTGAATGTCAGAGCCGTTGGACTGGAGGTCGATGGCCACGGTGGCAGCTTGGTGACTGGTGAAGTCGGGCGCGCTCTTTCTGAACCGACAGGGATAGGCGTACGCCTCACTGCAGCACATGGCGAACTTCATCCAGCGCAGGCAGGCGCAGATGGGCGGCGCGATATGGCTGGAATCAGCCTGGATATTCGTACCAGCCTGAATTTCAAGGTCTTGGCGGATGTGATCGCCCAGCGTCGAACTCAACCCGCCGTCCCGGGGTTTCAGCTACTAGGTGGCACGACCTTGCCCGATAGCAGCGTACGTGACCTGAATATCAATCGGCAGCCGTGGTCACGTCCGGTAGAGAATAACGGAGTGATGGCCGGCCTCCGTGGTGAATGGAAACTATCGGAGCAGCTTCGGGCACGCATGGGAGTCGCCCAGACCACGGCACACATTAATGACAATCTGGCGACGCCGTGGGGTTGTAATACCGCACCCCTCGAATATTTTTGCGGTAACGGTGACTACGTACTCTACAAGTATCACGCGACTGAGCGGCGGGCGACTCAGCATGCCGAAAGCTCCCTGCATCTGGATACCGCAACCGGGCCTCTCGCTCATGCGCTGACGCTGGGGGTCGAACGAATTGAGCGTCAGGTCAGGCAGTCTGATTTCTATTCTTCGACAAGTTACGATGCTTTTGGTAACGCTTTGAGCGGCAATCTGGCCACTACCGGACAGCCCCTTGTAGATCCTGGTGGCAGCGGCACCAATCTGGCACCGACTAAAGCGGTGCAGAGGGCGGCCTATCTGGCAGACCGGGTAACTTGGGGCAGTTTCCGTGTTTTTGCATCGGCGCGCGCCGTTACGATTGATCAGCAGCCGAGCGGAATCCGCGAACAACACGTCTTGCCTCAGTTGGCGCTGAGCTGGATGTTTTCTCCGAATCAGCAACTCTATGCCAGTTGGGCGCGTGGCCTGGAATTTGGCAGTGAGGCCCCGTTGACTGCAGCCAATGCAGGTAGCTTGCTGGCGCCGCGGCTGACGAAGCAAACCGAAGTCGGGTGGAAAGGATCGCGTGCTGGCTTTGGCTGGTCGGCAGCGCTGTTCCAGATGGAGCGCCCGTACGAATATACCAAACCGTCGGGGAGTTCCTGGGCGGGGCTTGGGGACTACGTGAGGGGTGGGCAGCAAAACAACCACGGTATGGATATTTCTTGGCACAGCCCTGAACAACGAGGCTTCCGTCTGGAAGGGAGCCAGGCCTACATACGCGCAGTAGCGAGTGGCAGCGGTGCCTTTGACGGCGTGCAAATCCAGAATGTGCCCCGTTTCAGCAGTTTTGTACGTGCGACAGCACAGGTGCCGAACGTGCATGGTTTGGAAACCTATGTGGATTGGATTGCGCGTGGAGAGCGCAATGCCCGCCGCGACGGTAGTGTATCGGTGCCCGGGTATCAGCTCTTTAACCTCGGAGTGACCTGGAAAATTCAGCTCGTGGGCCAGAGTGCAGTGGCAGCGTTCGCCATCCGAAATGCCACGGATCGTCGTTACTGGCGCGACGTGGGAGAAGCGTACAGCGCTGATTTGCTCTTTCCGGGAGAGGGGCGCTCGGTCGCTGCCTCAATTCGCATTAATCTGTAGCCAATATGGACGCCTTAAGGACCAGGACACCCTATGTCAGCCTTCGATATCTTCAAGCGTGTATCGCGTGCCCCAACCAATCCCGGAGTAGCGGTTAAACCTCGCCAGTTTGACGTGGCCGAACTCTACCAGGGGCCGATTCAGGTCAGCGCTGCAGGCGAAGAATCCGCTGCACCGCTTGACGAAAAGCTGCGCCAAGCCTATTTCTGGATCGTCAATAACGCGATCATCAGCCCACATTACGACATCGAATATCACGATGGTCCGGCACCGTCCTACGCGATTGGCGACACCCGCAGATCGCTTGTTCTGCCTTCGGCACAGTCCTACTCCAGCTTCATCCTGCTGCCCTTGCTGACCTTTGCCACCCGGAAGAAATGCCTCTTCGTCGGCGGCCCGGGGCGTGGGAAAACAGCGAGCGCCATTTTGATGGGCGTACTGGCGGGCTATGCGGTGGGGGAAGTCCGCCGTGCCATGCAGCACGGACATCCACAAATGACCATTGCCGATCTGTTAGGTAACCCGCTGCCAGCGGATCTGATTAACGCCCAGAGCATGGATGAAATCCGGATCGCCTGGCGCTCCTGGCTCTCGATGCGCGTCAAGATTGTCGATGAATACAACCGGATTCCGACCCGCACTCAGAGTGCACTCCTCACAGTCATGGGTGATAACTATGCAGAGGTGCTCAACCACATCTTTGAATGTCCGGAGTCTGCTTGGTATCTCACGGCGAATGACGATCAAGGTGGCGGCACCTATCAGGTGATCGAGGCCCTGCGTGACCGTATTGATGTGATCGTCCAGGCGCTGGCCTTCAATCCACGCTTCCTCAACGATCTGCTGCTGCGTATCGAAGAAAACGCACGCCCTGAGGAGCTGGCGCCACGCGAGATCATTTTCTCTGAGAAGGAAATCGATCAGATGGGCAATGAGATTCGGGCAATTTCCGTTCCAGAAGAAGTTCGGCGTCGCCTGGAATTCTTCTGCAGCCAGTTCGAGTTGTCGGAAACGGCGGGGGTGCAGTTCGAATACATGACCAAGGATACAGCCCGTCTGTCGGGCGTCGATTGGGCGCAGGTGGTGGCTGCCGACAATGGCCGTGATCGCCTGAAGGACTTGGGCTGCCAGACGCGCAACGGGGTATCCGTCCGCAATCTGATGACGCTGCTCGTATTTGCTAAGGCCTTGGCTTATTTCCGTGGAAATCGCGCAGTCGAGCTGGAAGATCTTCGCCAGATTCTGCCTTTCGTGCTGCATGACAAACTGCAACCCGATCTTGAAGCGCCGTTCTTTTGTGTTCCGGAGAACGCCGGCTACCGCACCGATCGCCTGAGCTGGCTGCGTCGTCTGTTTGATTTGTCGTGTGACGAATTCAATCGTCTCGATCTCGATCGCAATGACCCGGTCAGCGATCTTGCAGAAGAATTTGCGCTGGGCCTCGAAGGAATCAGTGAGCGAGAGACCCGCGCGCGTCTCACCAAGATCGAACGGCTGGTCAGCGAGCTCAGCAAGGGCCGCAAGCTCTACGGCCACCTGTATGACGACTTGCAGAAGCTCAAATATCTGCACCAGCGCTATACGAATTATCTGCACTGGTTGCGGGCGCAGTGAGGTCAAGCCATGTCCGTTTCCACTCCATTTGCCCGCATTCTTGCTGCCGGACGCACCCAGTTCAACGCGCGCGTGGCGGAAGCCAAGCGCCGTTCCCCAAGCTTTGATAGCGATGCTTTTGGCGCGTTTTTGATCTCTGCCGTTGACCCTGTCATCGCAGCAGTCGATGCCATCTCACCGGACCGTGCAGCCTCGGTTGCCCTCTCCGCATACGACATTGCTTTGATGCTGGCCGCACAAGGGATGATTGGCCCCAAGGCTCGCTACCCACTGGTCGGGCGGGCGTGGGGGACCTTGTTTCCAGCCCTGGCTCAGCAAATTTCGGAAGAGCCAGCCGAGGTGCTAGGGGCGCTCAGCAATGCTGCTCTCTATCTGGGCAGCACGCCGAATCTGCGTGGTGAAGAATGGTTGCAGCACATGTGCGAGCTGGCGCCGACGACTACGGTGCCCGAGTTGCTCGCTTTAGGAAAAGTATTGGCCTGGCGTTCCGGGGTGGCGCACTTCCGCTCTGGCGCACTCAACGCAGCCAGCACCTTGCCGGAAAATCTGGTCGTTGCCGCCGTGGGGGCAACTCCTGGAAACTCCTGGGCCAGCATCCGTGCTCGATTCGACGACGACCCATGGTGGTCGCCGAATGCGGAAGTCGCATCAGAACGCTGTATCGGCGACTTTTCCGGCTTTGGTGGCAGCTTCTCCCAGCCGCCAGAAGTCCGGGCGAGTGTCTCTGGCTTCTGGGTCAAAAGCGGCGATCGCTATAGCTTGCTGATCGCCGATGTCTGGGGTGCCGTTCTGCATCCAGCCAGTGCAGAGGAATTTGCTTCGCCAGCTCCGATCATCAAATTTCCCGTACCTGTGCAGAAGGGTAATCGGCTGATTTTCGGGCATCGGGCGGTGGATATCGATTTGCCGGCCGAAGGCTTGTCCGTCGTCTGCAACGAAACCACGGCCGCGGTTTCGTCGATCTATTCGCACCAGATCCGCTTGTATCCCCTGCAATGACTCATCGCGATGCCGATCACTCGACGAACGCGCTGGCACAGCGTTGGCAAGCTGCCTGGCCAATCGCGCTGGAGACCTGGAGCAAATACACGCGCCTGCATGATGCACGCCTGTGCACCACCCGCGTCGAGGCGGCGAAAGAAGGGTTGCAAGGCAGCTTCGCGATGATCCGGCTGAACGACCAAAGCGTCGTTGTCGACATGGAAAGCATTGCCGAGCTGGGGCTTGAAGACTACGCCGTTGAGATTCTTGCGCATGAGATTGGCCACCACGTGCTTGCACCTGGCTGTGTGACGGATCAGTTCCGCCTACTGGCGCGTATTCGCCGTGGCCTACCGACGCTGGAGAGCCATGCGCCGATGGTGGCAAATCTCTACACCGATCTGATGATTAACGATCGGCTACAGCGCCAACGTGGATTGCGCCTGGCCGATATCTATCGATGTCTGGCCAGGAAAGGCGGTGGGCAGCAACAGGGCGGCTCTCTGTGGAACCTTTATCTCCGTATCTATGAGAACCTGTGGAAGCTGGAGCCGGGTAATCTTGGTACCCAGAAAGGCGACGATCGTAGCGAGGGAGACGCTTGGCTTGGCGCACGACTCGTTCGTGTCTACGCCAATGACTGGATGGCTGGCGCTGGCAGATTTGCGACCCTGATCCTCCACTACCTGGCGGAGGATGCCAAAGGCGCTACGCATTACGCCATCAATCGCCTGCTGGATACTACCGATGCTGCTGCAGGCTGCGAGCCCTTTGGTGGTGTCGATATTGAGCCGGAAGAGTTGGAGGGCATTGTCCATCCGAGCAACGACCCCTCCATCACCGGAGCAGAGGAACAATCGGCTGGAGCTGACGCCCGAACCACGAAGCCACTGGAGATTGCCACACAGCAAACGCGCGGGCAGGCGCGTGAGCCATTTGAGTATGGCGAAATCCTGCGCGGCGCTGGTATCCAGTTGAGCGAGCACGATATTGCCGTCCGCTACTACCGTGAGCGAGCGCTGCCCTATCTCGTCCCATTCCCTGCGCGCCTTGTGCCGGAATCGCCTGAGCCTTTGCTGGAGGGCTTGGAGCCTTGGGAAATCGGCGACCCACTCGATGAAGTGGATTGGTTGCAGACGGTGATGCAATCACCGCGCATTATTCCCGGGCTGACTACGGTGAGGCGGCTCTACGGACATGAGCAAAGCACCAGCTTTGATCGGCGCCCACTGGATCTGGATCTTTACGTGGACAGTTCGGGCTCGATGCCGAATCCACAGTTTCAGGTTTCTTACCTCAGCCTGGCCGGGGCCATCATTGCGCTGTCGGCCTTGCGTGCAGGATCGACGGTGCAAGTCACGTTGTGGAGCGGCAAGAATCAGTACATGCATACGGATGGATTTATCCGTGATGACCATAAGATTTTGCGTGTGCTCACTGGCTTTTACGGTGGCGCGACCTGCTTCCCGGTTCATCGTTTGCGCAAGACCTTTTGCGAGGGGAAAAAGCGTACCCGTCCGGCACATATCCTGATGATTTCCGATGACGGAATCACCACCATGTTCGACCAGGACGAAAGTGGCAACAGCGGCTGGGATATTTCGGCCCAAGCACTTTCCGCAGCCGGCGGTGGTGGCACCATGGCCTTGAATATCCGCCAGGACTGGGAAAGCATGGTCGATAAATGGGGCGGCTATTGCGCGCAACTTCGACGTGCCCGTGATGAGCAGGCGTGGGAGATTTTCGCAATCTCACGTCTGGAAGATCTCATCGAGTTCGCTCGGGTGTTTAGTCGGCGGCACTACACATGATCGTCGTTTGGCGTATCACTCAGCGTTGCAACCTGAGCTGCCCGTTTTGCGAGTGGGATAGCCGTCTGCCCCGTGAGCGGTTGCATATGCCTGCCAATCCGATTCTGTGTTTCGGGAAATTGCTTGGCGACTATCAGCGTCAGACGAATGATCCAGTATTGTTGAGCTGGTTGGGCGGAGAACCGACGTTGTGGCCACCGTTGTACGATTTGGCACCCGAGATCAAACGACTCGGTATTGCGCAAAGTACGACGACGAATGGCACCACGTTGGGTTCGGCCAAGGTCTCTACGCTGATTCTAGAGAACTTTACGGAATTGACTGTCAGTGTCGATGGCTTTTCTGAATTTCACGACAACATGCGGGCCTGGTCTGGTGGATGGGAACAACTCCGTCAGTCTGTCGTGGTCTTCGCCGAGAAGCGCAGCGGAAACTCTCCATTGAAGCTACGTGCTAACGTGGTGCTGATGCGCGACAACATCGCGGTATTCCCAGACCTGTGCGAGGAATTGGCGAACTGGGGCGTCGATGAAATCACATTCAATGCGCTAGGTGGGCGAGATCGCCCTGAATTCTTCCCCGCACATCGACTTCGCATTGAAGATGTGCGCTGGCTGGCGGATACATTTCCGGCGCTGAAAGCGCGCATGGCAGAGCGCAAAGTCACGCTGTGCGGCAGTGAAGGTTACCTAGCCAGAATTCATGCCTCGGCAAACAACGAGCCTCTTTTTATCCAGGATTGCGGCCCAGGGCAACGCTTTCTGTTCATCGATGAATTCGGGCGGGTTTCCCCTTGTAATTTTACGACCGACCGCTACGCGGTGCACATCGACGAAATCAAGAGCTTTGAGGACTTGATCGCGCTACCTACTCGGTTCTCACAAAAACGCCAGCAATCCTTGCATGCAGCCTGCGCGGATTGCCCTTCCACTCAGGTTTTTGCCAAATTTTCCGGGTGAGCCATGAACAAAATTGGACCTCCTCTTGAAGCCCTGCTCAGACGTCTCGCGGACACACCGCCGGATTTTCTCGATGAACCTCGGATCGGGAATACGGGACAGGTATTCGTACCCGCTGTTGTGAACGATCTTCTGGCAAAGATTGCACAGCGGCTGCCGCAAGCCGGCCTTGAGGCGTTTCGTGGCAGGGATGCGAGCACCGATCGCAATCGTCTGCTATTGGTTATGATCATGGTTTGGCTGTTGGCAGATGAGTGGTTTGCAGATGCACAACTACCCATCGCCGAGGTATTGGGGCTACTCAACCAAACGGCTCGTGAGCTTGCACTCTCCACCAATGCGCAAAAGTTCATTGCCGATCCGGATCGGCGCGAAGAATTGGCCAGACTCAGCTTGGCGCGACTCGGTTTCCGCCCCGAGGGTGAAACCCCAGAGCAAGCGACGGACCGGCTTTCAGCGCTAAGCGTGACAGAGCGAAACCGTCTGCTGGACGCCAGTCGGGCCGCAGAGGCACGTGCCAAGGCTATTCGCGAACAGTTGATCAAGAAGCAGGCCGAGGCATCTGCAGATAAATGGACGCGGGAATAGATTCGCTCAAGATCCGCGATCAGGAATATTGCCCGACATTGAGTCGTGCGGGTCAGGCCATGCTCGATTTTTTGCGCGAGCATCCAGCGGCCCCGTATTTTCGTAACCAAAGCGGCAATCGCTTATTAGCAGAAGAAGTTGCTGAATTGCGCGAATTTGAACAGATCATCGTGTCGGCGAAGGTCGGTTGGCCACAAGACGGAAAGCCCGAGTGGCTAGAAAGTTTCATCGCCGAAACATTCAAGGATGTTCCTTACTACCGGAGCCTCGGACCAGTAGCGAAACGATTCGAAGACATTCCGACCATTTCCCGTGCCGACTTGGCTTCGGACATCACCCGTTTTGTTCCTGATTCGGTGCCGATCGAGCGGTTGATCAACTTTCGGACCACGGGAACGACAGGCAATCCACTCCTGATTGCCTCTCACCCGCTGGTGGCCGGGCGTTATCTCGCATTTCACAAGCGCGCGCTGCGTCGCTTCGGGATCATCCTAGAACATGGAAAAGGGCAAGTGGGGGTTGTCTTGCTTGGCATGCAGAAGAAGTGCTTCACCTATGTCTCGGTTACGCCGCTGATGGACGAATCCGGGCTGGCTAAGATCAATCTGCACCCCGATGACTGGTTTCACCCCGACGATCGGGCGTCTTACCTTGATGCCTTGCAACCCGAGGTTATCGCCGGCGATCCGATCTCGTTTAGCGAGTTTCTCAGCCTGCCGCTTCGCCTAAGGCCGCGCGCAATCCTGTCCGTGGGCATGACGCTTTCAAGCGGCTTGCGCGAGGCATTGGAAACGCGTTTTCAGTGCCCGGTGCTAGACCTTTACTCCATGAATGAGGTTGGCCCCGTCGGTGTGTTTGATCGTGCTCTTGATGGGCATCTGTTGCTGCAAAATCGCCTTTACATTGAAATACTGGATTCCCAAGGGCGGCCTGTTTCAGAGGGGCAGCGAGGGGAAATTACGTTCACGGGCGGATTCAATTTCTGCTTGCCACTTGTGCGTTACCGCAGTGGCGATTACGCCTCATTAAAATGGACACCGGAGGGTCCGGTGATCCGTCGGCTCAGCGGCCGCAAGCCCGTCCGATTTTTTGTGTCATCCGGTACTTGGGTCAACAATATCGATGTGACGCACGCGCTTTCAGGGCTGGCGATTTCGCAATACGGCTTGCACCAGCGCCGGGATCATAGCTTGGTGCTGCGTCTTCCCAACTCTGCGATGATGCTGGCGAATACCGCCAGTACACGCTTGGCGCAGCTGTTTCCGACCCAGAAAATAACGATTGAAGAAATCGTAACTGACGGCAAGGTGCTGCAATACACCTCCGATTTACCGCAGGACTTTGCGTGATCTCCCCTCTAGAATTGGCGGCAAATACCGTCATGACCGCCTCCATTATTCTCGCCGGCCGCAATAGCGTCCATACGTGGTGGAGCGGCGTCATTGCTTGCCTACTCTTCGGGCTGTTGTTCTACGACGCACGGCTGTATGCCGACGTGGCCCTGCAGGGATTTTTCGTAGTGACCAGCCTACTTGGGTGGTGGCAATGGCTATGGGGCAATCGTGGAGAAGAGCTTCCAGTCTCTCGCAGTGGGCCAAGAGCCATTAGGCTGGCCGTATTCATCGGCCTTGCCGTGACGGTGGCCTACGGTGCTGTCCTGCACATCTATACGGACGCTTATGCCCCATTCGTGGATTCCGCGGTCCTGGCGTTTAGTGTCATCGCGCAGATGCTGCTGATGCGCCGGCGTCTGGAAACCTGGGCGTTCTGGCTATTGGTCAATTCACTTGCAGTACCGCTGTACGCCAGCCGAGAGCTTTATCTGACGGCTGGATTGTACGCCGCTTACTGGATCAATGCCTTGATCGCCTGGCACTATTGGCGTCGGGAAATGCTGGCTTGGTAGCCATGAACAGTCGCTATGGCCGAGGGCTGGTAGTTGGAAAATTCTGTCCGTTGCATCTGGGGCATGAATGGCTCATCACCCAGGCGCAGGCAAGTTGTGATCGGTTGATCGTTCTGAGCTACACCGTTCCTGGTTTTCCTGGTTACGAAGCAGCGCGACGGGAGCGGTGGCTACTAACCCGTTTTCCCGAAATTCAGGTTGTGGTGATTGATCAGCAGCGCTTATCCGAGCTTTGTGCTGCTCGGGAAATCGGCGATGTTCCATGCTTGCCAGCAGATGCGGCGCACGATGACGAGCACCGGCAGTTCGTGGCATGGCTCTGCCTTCATCTTCTGCAAACCACGGTCGATGTTGTTTTTTCAAGCGAAGATTATGGCGATGGTTTTGCCAAAGTGCTGTCACGCCATTTTGGGCACACCGTAGATCACGTTTGCGTTGATAAACAGCGATCCAATGCTCCTGTGTCGGGCACCGTGATCCGTTCCAATCCTTGGGCCTATCGTCACTATCTATCGCCAGAGGTTTACGCTTCTTTTGTTCGGCGAATTGCCATTCTAGGAGGGGAGTCGTCGGGAAAAACCACACTGACCGAGGCTTTAGCTGAACGGATGGGGGCTCATTGGGTGCCTGAGTACGGACGCGAACGATGGGAAGCGCAGTCCGGCAGGCTTGCTTTTGAAGATATGCTGCATATTGCGCAAACGCAGGTTTTTCGGGAAGAAACGTTCGCTTTACATGCAAATAAATGGTTGGTTTGTGATACGACGCCCCTGACTACGTTGTTCTATTGCGATTCAATCTTCCATCGGGCGCCACAGGAGCTCGAACATCTTGCTGAGCGCCGGTACGATCTGACAATCATCTGTGCGCCCGATTTTCCTTTCGTGCAGGATGGGACGAGGCAGACGGCCGCGTTTCGCTTGTTGCAGCACACGTGGTATCTCACGCGACTGAGCGATAAAGCCGTGTCATTTCATCAGGCTTGTGGAAATTTGAGTGAACGCTTGAGGGGGGTTGAGAGGCTGATTGACGAATATGTTGCCCCGGTGCTCTGTGCTAGCTGAGTACGGGCGGCGGATTGATCGATAAGTACGATGCGGAAGAGATGGTCGGCCGGGAACACGGTGAAGGCTTCTCGGTCGCTGCCGCAGCGCATTGAAGGCAATGACCGGGCGGGGCTGGAACTGCCGGTCCTATCAATTATCGGCCGTAAAACCTCGGATGCTTCGTAGGAACGCTGAGGGTCGATTCGAGACCCTCCTCCCACTCTTTCCGATACTCGTTTCGCCTTCCTGAGCTACCTCCCTACCGCCCTGCCAGAATCCCTCGCGCAGCCTCAACGCCACTTCTGATCGCACCTTCCAGCGTCGCCGGATAGTCCGCGCAGGTGTAGTCGCCGGCGAGCCATAGACCGGGTTCGGCGGTTTCGTTGCCGGGGCGTGGCAGCTCGGGGTGGCAGGAGAAGGTGGCACGTCGTTCGCGGATGACACGCTGCCAACGCGGTGTCGGCAGCGGGCCGACGAGTGCGGTGAACTCATGGTGCAGTCGTTGCACGAGTTCGCCGTCTTCGAGGGTGTCCCAATCGCCGTTTGCGGAGAGGACGAAGGCCACCATGCCGGCGTTGCCGTCGAGCGCGCCGCGGTCGAACACCCACTGCCCGGTCGGGCCGGCCATGCCGAGCATGGGGAAGGGCAGGCGCAGGTCTTTCGGGTAGGCGAGATAGGCGGTGGCGATCGGTTCGTAACTGTAAGTTGCCAGTTGGCTGAGCAGGGGCGCGTGTGCCGAGCGGTGGGCGAGCAACTGCGGCAGGCTGTGCGGGGGCACGGCAAGCACCAGATCGTCGGCCTGAATATCGCCGACCTGCCAGCCCTTGCCGTCACGCTCGAAGCCGGTGATGCGATGGCAGAGGTGGAGTTCGCCACCGTGCGCCGCGATGTAGCGCGCGGCGTGCGCGGGGAAGACGCGGCCGAGGTCGGTGCGCGCCAGCAGCAGGTCGGTGGCCTCGCGCTGCCCGCCGAGACTGTCGCGCAGCACGTTGGCGAATATCTGTGCCGAGGCGTGCGCCGGGGCGGTCGTGAGCGCGGCGAGGCAGAGCGGTTCCCACAGGCAGCGGCGGATCGCGCCGTGCTGCCCTTCCTCGTCGAGCCAGTCGGCGACGGTGGTGTCGCGAGCCAGGCGGTAGCGCCGCCGTTTCAGGCGCTGCATGAAGCGCGCGGCGGAGATTTTTTCGCCGAGCGTCGCGCCGCGTGCGGCAAGCAGCCCGAAGGCGAGATGCCAGGGCGCTGGCAGTTGCGGCAGCGCCAGGCGGAAGGCCGGTTTCGTTGCGGGGAATTCGATCCGCAGCGGCAGACGCTGCATGAGGGCTTCCGGATTTTCGCCAACGAGGCGTATCAGGCGCAGCGTTTCGCGGTAGGCGCCGACGAAGAGGTGCTGGCCATTGTCGAGCGTGTGGCCGTCAAGCGCTACACTGCGGGCGCGGCCGCCGGCTTGCCGGGCGGCTTCGTAGACGGTGACCGGTATGCCCGCCGTGGCGAGTTCCACGGCGCAGGCGAGTCCTGCCCAGCCGGCGCCGACGACGGCAACGCGTCCGGCCTTGTTCACCGCCTCAGCCTTCTCGCACCCAGGTTTTCACCGCCAGCCACAACTTGCGCAGCGGCGTCAGCGACGTGCGCTGCGTCAGTACCTGGCAGCCATCGCGGCGGATTTCGTCAAGCAGGGCACGGTAGATCGCGGCCATGACAAGGCCGGGGCGCTGGGCGCGCCGGTCGGCCGCCGGCAGGTTGGCGAAGGCCTGCTCGTAGTACTGCTCGGCGCGCGCGATCTGGAACTCCATGAGCTTGCGGAAATTCTCGGAATACTGCGCGTTGAGGATGTCGGCAGCCTTGACGTCGAATTTCTGCAGGTCGTCGATCGGCAGGTAGATGCGACCACGGCGGGCGTCCTCGCCCACGTCGCGGATGATGTTGGTGAGCTGGAAGGCCATGCCGAGGTCGTGTGCGTACTTCTGCGTCTTGCGGTCGCTGTAGCCGAAGATTTCGGCCGCGAGCAGGCCGACGACGCTGGCGACGCGGTAGCAGTAGAGCGACAGCGCCTTGAAGTCGAGGTAGCGCGTCTGCGTCAGATCCATCTCCATGCCGTCGATGATTTCGAGCAGTTGCTCCTGCGGCAGGTTGAAACGCGGCAGCACGGCCTGCAGCGCCTGCGTGACCGGGTGTTCCGGCTTGCCTTCGTAGAGGCGCGCCACTTCCAGGCGCCACCAGACGAGCTTGGTGGCGGCGATGGCCGGATCCTGGCATTCGTCCACAACGTCGTCGACTTCGCGGCAGAAGGCGTAGAGCGCGGTGATCGCGCGCCGGCGCTCAAGCGGCAGGAAGAGAAAGCTGTAGTAGAAGCTGGAGCCGCTGGCGGCGGCTTTCTGCTGGCAGTAGTCGTCTGGATTCATGGGGCTACATGATAAGCGCTCGGGCGGCGATCGGCAGCCAGTCGGTGGCGCCGAGCGTTGGCCGGTGACGAAAAACATCGCCGGCGACTCGTCGGGTGCGTTCGAGAATGGCGAGGCCGCCCTGCACGGTGAAGCGGATTTCCCAGCCCATGCGGCCAGGGAGGGCGTGTACGAGCGGTGCGCCGGAACGCATCAGCGCTTCGGTGCGTGCCAGCTGGAATTCGAGCAGCGCTTGCCAGTTGGCGTCGCAGGTGCCGGCGGCGATCTGCCCTTCGCTGACCGAAAATCGCGCGAGATCTTCCTGCGGCAGATAGACGCGGTTTTTCTGCCAGTCGATGGCGATGTCCTGCCAGAAATTGATCAGCTGCAGCGCGCTGCAGATGGCATCGGAACGCTTCAGGTTTTCCGGCGTGGCGCGATCGGCCAGATGCAGCAGCAGGCGGCCGACCGGGTTCGCGGAGCGGCGGCAGTAATCGAGCACCTCGTCGTAGGTGGCGTAGCGCGTTTTCACGACATCCTGCGCGAAGGCGTCGAGCAGATCGCGAAAGAGTTGCAGCGGCAGTTGCCATTCCGCGATTTCACGCGCGAGCGGCGCGAAGATCGGGCCTTCGGCCGCGTCGCCGCGTGCAATGCGGTCGAGCTGGGCCGTGTATTCGGCGAGGGCGGCGAGGCGTTCGTCCGGCGTCGCATTGCCCTCGTCGGCGATGTCGTCGGCCGAGCGTGCAAAGCGGTAGATCGCCTCAATCGGACGCCGCAGCCGCTTCGGCAGCAGCAGCGAGGCGACCGGGAAATTTTCGTAGTGGTCGACCGGCATCGGTGGTGGGCGTTCAGTAGGTTCGATGGAGAGCCGCGGGCCGGGAATTCTACCCGGATTCTCGGCTGTGGCAGGCAATGGTGGGGTGGCGACAATTCGTGCGATGCCAAGGGCGTTTTTGATCTGTGCAGTTGCCGGGAGATATCCGCGGTTCTAGATTGCGGCCCCTTTTCTGAAATATTCCTGACTTACGCTTGGCATCGTGACCGAAAGGATGACTATGACCACCCAGGTGCTCCGTCGCATCGACCGCGCCGAACCGGCGCCCGCCGCGCCCGCGATGTCGGACCGCTCCGACCGCTCCGACGTTGTGCCGATCGTCGGCGACCGCGTCGAGCTGCAGTTGCTGACGACGCTGAAATGCAACCTCAAATGCACCTACTGCTCGCTCGGCGTTGGCGACGTGCTCGGATCGCAGAATGAACTCAAGTACGATCTCGACCAGCTGACGCGTTTCGTCGACAAGCACCTTGCCGACAAGGAGGTCTATGTCACCTTCTATGGCGGCGAGCCGACGCTCAACCAGCGCATGATGGAAGACGTGATGCAGCGGTTTCCGCACTTCCGCTTCCAGTTGCAGACCAACGGCACCTTGCTCGATAACCTGCCGGACTGGGTGCTCGGGCGGCTCTCCAATGTGCTGATCTCGATCGACGGCGGCGAGGAGACAACCGACGGCTATCGCGGCAAGGGCATCTACCGGCAGGTGGTGAAGAACATCGGCCTGGTGCGCGACAGGATCGCCGGTACGGTGACGGCACGGGTCACCTGGGGCAACCCGGATACGACGTTCGAGGAGCTCGACGAACTCGCAACGAGCGAAGTGTTCGATTATCTCTACTGGCAGTTCGTTGCCGACGAAATGTACGACGGCGATTCGGTCGGGAAGCGCAGGGCGGTGCTGGTGAAGCTGATCGAGCGCTTCTTCGCCTCCGACCGCGAGTTGTACCCGCTGATTCCGCTGATGGGCATCGTGCGCAACATGGTGCTGCCGAACCGGGGACGCGAGCTCTACGCCGGCCTGACGCAGTGCCGCGTGTCGACGCACCTGATCAACGTGATGCCGGATGGCAAGATATTCCCGTGCCCGGACATGATGTACGCGCCGGAAATGCAGATGGGCGAGATTCAGGGAAACTGGCTGAAGAAGAGTCCGCTGCAGCCGGCGGAGAGCATGCCCTGCGAGACTTGCGAGGCCTTCTCGTGGTGCCGCCGCAACTGCATGAAAAATCTGTATCTCGGCTATGTGAAGAATGACCTGCGCTATCGCGGCAATGTCGTTGAGCCGATCTGCGACCTGCTGCGCTTCATGGGGCGCGAGATCGAGAAGCATGATCCGAAGGGCTGGTACGCCCGTCTGCCGGTACCGGTGCGCAAGCGCCTTACCGACAACGAGGTGTACGAATACGTGGAAATCATGCCGTAAACGCGCATGCCGTAAAAACGAAGGAGCCCGCGCCATGCGGGCTTCGATTTTTTCGTGGTGCGGCGGAGAGGACTCGAACCTCCACACCCAAGGGCGACAGGACCTAAACCTGTTGCGTCTACCAATTTCGCCACCGCCGCACAGCGGGTCGCATTCTACCGCAAGCAGCGGGCAGGGTCGATGGTGCCGCGGGCATGCTGCGTGATAGAATCCGCCGTTTCGCCATTCCGCTGCTTCGTCAGCTCAATCACACTTCTAGCGTCACTCAGGATTTTCTATGCAAACGAACGCCGAAAACACCAACGCCCAGCAAGCGACCCCGAGCGCACTGGAGCGCCGCCTCGACCTTTCCGTGGCCATTGCCGACCTCGACAAGGATGTCGATGTGCGCTTGAAGCGCATGGGCAAGAACGTCAAGATGCCCGGCTTCCGCCCGGGCAAGGTGCCGGCCAACATCGTGCGCCAGCAGTATGGCGACCAGGCTCGCCACGAAGCGCTGAACGAGGCGCTGGAGCGTGCTTTTGGCCAGGCCGTGGTGGATGCAAAGCTGCGTGTCGCCGGCTATCCGCGCATCGAACCGAAGAATACGGAAAATGCCACGCATATCGAATTTTCGGCGGTTTTCGAGGTTTATCCGGAAGTCAAGCTGGGTGACCTGTCGGCCGCGACGATCGAGCGTCCGGTGCTCGACGTGACCGATGCCGAAGTCGACAAGACGCTGGAAATCCTGCGCAAGCAGCGTATCCGCTACGAAGCCGTCGATCGCGCCGCCGCCAAGGAAGATCGCGTGGTCATCGATTTCCTCGGCAAGAAGGACGGCGAGCCGTTCCAGGGTGGTCAGGCCACCGATTACCCGTTCGTGCTCGGCCAGGGCATGATGCTCGCCGACTTCGAGAATGCCGTCGAAGGTCTCAAGGCCGGCGAATCGAAGACCTTCGAAATGACCTTCCCGGACGATTACTTTGCCAAGGATCTGGCCGGCCAGAAGGTGAGCTTCGAGGTCACCGTCAAGAAGGTCAGCGGCCCGGTGCTGCCGGAAGTCGATGCTGAATTCGCCAAGACGCTCGGTGTTGCCGACGGCGATATCGCCAAGATGCGCGAGGAGATCACCGGCAACCTGAAGCGCGAGGTGAAGAAGCGCATCCAGGGCAAGATCAAGGATCAGGTGATGGATGCGATCATCCAGTGCAACCCGACCGATATTCCGAACGCGCTGGTCGAGATGGAAATCCATCGCCTGATGGAAAATGCCCGCCACGACATGGAGCAACGCGGCATGAAGGCACAGGATTTCCCGATCCAGCCGGAATGGTTCGCCGATCAGGCCAAGCGCCGCGTGACGCTGGGCCTGGTGCTCGCCGAACTGGTCAAGCAGAAGGAACTGCACGCCAAGCCGGAGCAGGTGAAGGCCATCGTCGAGGAGGCGGCCGAAAGCTACGAGCATCCGGAAGAAGTGGTGCGCTGGTACTACGCGCAGCCGCAGCGTCTGCAGGAAATCGAGGGCGTCGCCATCGAGGACAACGTGGTCGCCCACGTGCTGTCGGTTGCCAAGGTGAGCGACAAGGCGGTAGCCTTCGACGAACTGATGGGCCAGCAGCAGCCGGCCTGAGCGGATGAATCTTCGAGGAGCAGGCATGATTGAAACGGGCATGGGTAGCCACGGCAACTGGGATCCGCAAGCCCTCGGCCTTGTGCCGATGGTCATTGAACAGAGCGGGCGCGGCGAGCGCGCCTACGACATCTACTCGCGCCTGCTGAAGGAGCGCGTGGTGTTCCTGATCGGCCCGGTCAATGACGCGACGGCCAACCTGGTGGTGGCGCAGTTGCTGTTCCTCGAAGCCGAGAATCCTGACAAGGACATCTACTTCTACATCAACTCGCCCGGTGGTTCGGTGACTGCCGGCTTGTCGATCTACGACACGATGCAGTTCATCAAGCCCGACGTGTCCACGCTGTGCATGGGCCAGGCCGCCTCGATGGGCGCCTTCCTGCTGACGGCCGGCGCCAAGGGCAAGCGTTTCGCGCTGCCGAATTCGCGCGTGATGATCCATCAGCCGATGGGTGGTTTCCAGGGCCAGGCCTCGGATATCGCGATCCACGCCAAGGAAATCCTCTCGCTGCGCGCGAAGCTCAACGAAATCATGGCCCAGCATACTGGCCAGCCGGTCGACCGTATCGAAAGGGATACCGATCGTGACAATTTCCTTTCTGCGCAGGAAGCGGCAGAATACGGGCTGATCGACAAGGTTCTGGTGACCCGCGAAACGGTCTGAGCGCAAGGCGGCTACGTCTTGCCAAGCGGACGCGCGGTCCCCGACTAGAACAGGAAGGCTGAACATGTCCGAAAAGAAAGGCAGCAACGAAAAGCTGCTCTATTGCTCGTTCTGCGGCAAGAGCCAGCACGAGGTCAAGAAGCTCATCGCCGGGCCGTCGGTCTTCATTTGCGACGAGTGCATCGAGCTCTGCAATGACATCATCCGCGACGAGATCGCCGGTGCCGAGGACGGCAAGCCCGTTCGCTCGGAGTTGCCGATCCCGCGCGAGATCTGCTCGATTCTCGACCAGTACGTGATCGGGCAGGAGCCGGCGAAGCGCATCCTGTCGGTGGCGGTGTACAACCACTACAAGCGCCTGCGCCACCACGCCAAGAACACCGACGACGTTGAACTGGCAAAGAGCAACATCCTGCTCATCGGCCCGACCGGCTCGGGCAAGACGCTGCTGGCGCAGACGCTGGCGCGGCTCCTGAACGTGCCCTTCGTGATGGCCGACGCGACGACGCTGACCGAAGCCGGCTATGTCGGCGAGGACGTCGAGAACATCATCCAGAAACTGCTGCAGAAGTGCGATTACGAGGTCGACAAGGCGCAGCAGGGGATCGTCTACATCGACGAAATCGACAAGATTTCGCGGAAGAGCGACAACCCGTCGATCACCCGCGACGTGTCCGGCGAGGGCGTGCAGCAGGCGCTGCTGAAGCTGATCGAGGGCACCATCGCCAGCGTACCGCCGCAGGGCGGGCGCAAGCACCCGAACCAGGACTTCGTGCAGGTCGATACGACCAATATCCTGTTCGTCTGTGGTGGCGCCTTCGATGGTCTGGAAAAAGTGATTCGCAACCGCTCCGAGAAGGGCGGCATAGGCTTTGGTGCCGAGGTAAAGAGCAAGGATGACAAGAAGGCCGTTGGCGAAGTGTTCCGCATGGTCGAGCCGGAAGATCTGATCAAGTTCGGCCTGATCCCGGAACTGATCGGCCGTCTGCCGGTGGTCGCCACGCTGGAGGAGCTTTCGATCGACGCGCTCGTCGAAATCCTGATCGCGCCGAAGAATGCGCTGGTGAAGCAGTACCAGAAGCTGTTCTCGATGGAAGGCGTTGAACTCGAAATCCGCCCGGGGGCGCTGCAGGCCGTGGCGAAGAAGGCGCTTGAGCGCAAGACCGGCGCCCGTGGCCTCCGCTCGATCCTCGAATCGGTGCTGCTCGACACGATGTACGAACTTCCGGGCATGGAGAATGTCACAAAAGTCGTCGTCGATGAAAACATGATCAGCGGCGACAGCAAGCCTTTGCTGATCTATGCCGATCAGCCCAAGGTTTCCGGTTCCAACTGATCGCCCCACACCGCCGCCCCGAAACGGGGCGGCTTGATTTCCCGGCTCGCGCCCCCATGTAGGGCAGTGACCATTCCTTGAAGGCCCCCGCGATGTCCAACACCCCCAATCTGCCAGCTGAACCGATCGAACTGCCGCTGCTGCCGCTGCGCGACGTGGTCGTGTTTCCGCATATGGTGATTCCGCTCTTCGTCGGCCGGCCGAAGTCGATCAAGGCGCTGGAAGCCGCGATGGAAGCCGGCAAGCATATCCTGCTGGTGGCGCAGAAGTCGGCCGCCAAGGACGAGCCGTCGGAAGAAGACATGTACGGGATCGGCTGCGTCGCGAACATTCTGCAGATGCTGAAGCTGCCGGACGGCACCGTGAAGGTGCTGGTCGAGGGCACGCAACGCGCGCGCGTCGAGTCGATCGCCGCTGGCGAGACGATGTTTACCGCGGTTGCGATGCCGCTCGGTGCCGATGATGGCGTCAATCACGAAGTCGAGGCCATGCGCCGCGCGGTGATCGCCCAGTTCGACCAGTACGTCAAGTTGAACAAGAAGATTCCGCCGGAGATCCTGACCTCGATCTCCGGTATCGAAGAGGCCGGTCGCCTCTCCGATACCATCGCTGCTCACCTTCCGCTGAAGCTCGAACAGAAGCAGGAAGTTCTTGAACTCACCGACGTCAAGGCGCGCATCGAGCGCCTGCTGTCGCAGCTCGAAGCCGAGATCGACATCCTGCAGGTCGAGAAGCGTATCCGTGGCCGGGTGAAGCGCCAGATGGAGAAGAGCCAGCGCGAGTACTATCTGAACGAGCAGGTCAAGGCGATCCAGAAGGAACTCGGCGAAGGCGAAGAAGGTGCCGATCTCGAAGAGCTGGACAAGAAGATCAAGGCCGCCGGCATGACCAAGGAAGGTCTGGCCAAGGCCAATGGCGAACTGAAGAAGTTGAAGCTGATGTCGCCGATGTCGGCCGAAGCCACCGTCGTCCGCAACTATATCGAGACACTGATCGGCCTGCCTTGGCGCAAGAAGACGCGCATCAGCAAGGATCTCTCGGAAGCCGAAAAGGTGCTGGACAAGGACCATTACGGCCTGGAGCGCGTCAAGGAACGCATCCTCGAATACCTTGCCGTGCAGCAACGCGTGGACAAGCTGAAGGCGCCGATCCTCTGCCTCGTCGGGCCTCCGGGCGTTGGCAAGACCTCGCTTGGCCAGTCGATCGCCAAGGCCACCAACCGCAAGTTCGTGCGCATGGCACTCGGTGGTGTGCGTGACGAAGCCGAGATCCGCGGCCATCGCCGTACCTATATTGGCTCGATGCCGGGCAAGATCCTGCAGAGCCTGTCCAAGGTAGCGGTGCGCAATCCGCTGTTCCTGCTCGACGAGGTCGACAAGCTCGGTCAGGACTTCCGTGGCGATCCCTCGTCGGCGCTGCTCGAAGTGCTTGATCCGGAGCAGAACCACACCTTCCAGGATCACTACGTCGAGGTCGATTTCGATCTTTCCGACGTGATGTTCGTGGCGACCGCCAACACGATGAACATCCCGGCGCCCTTGCTCGACCGCATGGAAGTGATTCGTCTCTCCGGCTACACGGAAGACGAGAAGGTCAACATTGCCGAGCGCTACCTGCTGCCGAAGCAGATGAAGGCGAACGGCGTCAAGAAGACCGAACTCACCGTGACCGATTCGGCCCTGCGCGACATTGTCCGCTACTACACCCGCGAAGCCGGCGTGCGTGCGCTTGAGCGCGAAGTCTCGAAGATCTGCCGCAAGGTGGTGAAGACCCTGCTGCTCCGGAAGCGCACCGGCAAGGTCATCGTCAACGCGAAGAATCTCGACAAGTACCTCGGCGTGCGTCGCTACACCTTCGGCATGGCCGAGAAGGAAAACCAGATCGGCCAGGTCACCGGCCTTGCGTGGACAGAGGTTGGCGGCGAACTGCTGACCATCGAGACCGTGGCGCTGCCGGGCAAGGGCAAGACGATCACCACCGGCAAGCTCGGTGAGGTGATGCAGGAGTCGATCCAGGCAGCGTTGTCGGTTGTGCGCAAGCGCTCGAAATCGCTCGGCATTCCCGACGATTTCTATCAGAAGAACGACATTCACATCCACCTGCCGGAGGGCGCCATTCCGAAGGATGGCCCGTCCGCGGGCATCGGTATCTGCACGGCCCTGGTGTCGGTCCTGACCGGCATTCCTGTGCGTTGCGATATCGCCATGACCGGCGAGATCACCCTGCGTGGCGAAGTGCTGGCGATCGGCGGTCTCAAGGAAAAGCTGCTGGCGGCGGTGCGTGGCGGACTCTCGCGTGCCTTGATTCCGGAAGAGAACGTTAAGGATCTCACCGAGATTCCCGACAACATCAAGAACAAGCTGGAGATCATTCCGGTACGCTGGATCGATCAGGTGCTTGAGCATGCGTTGGAGAGCAAGCCGGTTCCGCTGCCCGATGAGCCGGCCGCTGCTGAAGCGCCGGCAACCACGGAGCCGGCAGCCGGCACCAATGTCGTAACGCACTGAAGAAGCATGCTTCAGCGAGTGTCGTGCGGGTGGCATTGCCCGGACGATTGCGGTAGAATCCGCGCTTTCGCTGAAGCCGCCAGGCACGGGTGCTTAGCTCAGTTGGTAGAGCGCTAGCCTTACAAGCTGGATGTCGGCGGTTCGATCCCGTCAGCACCCACCAAGCAACTTGTTTCACCGACGCGGAGTGGTAGTTCAGTCGGTTAGAATACCGGCCTGTCACGCCGGGGGTCGCGGGTTCGAGTCCCGTCCACTCCGCCACAAATCCCGGAAGGCGAACGTCAGTTCGCCTTTTTTGTTATGCAGTTTCGGAACCGAGAGCCGAGTCCACCATGTTCGACGCCGTCCGCAACAACAAGAAAATCGTCCAGGTATTTCTGGCCTTGATCACGCTGCCGTTTGCCCTGTGGGGAGTCGACTCCTATGTGCGTGATGCCGGTGTTGGCGCGAACGTCGCCGTCGTCGGCGAATCGAAGATCACCGTCCAGCAGTTCCAGGAAGCCTGGCGCGACCAGATGGATCGCGCCCGCCAGCAGCTGGGGCCGAATTTCCGTCAGGAAATGTTCGATACCCCAGAGATGCGCATGGCCGTAGCGAATTCCCTGGTTGAACAGCGCCTGCTGCTGCTGGAAGCTGGCAAGAGCCATCTGAGTGTCGGCAATGCTTTTCTTGCCGATATCATCGCGTCGATGCCTTCACTGCAGGTGGACGGTAAGTTTTCCAAGCAACGCTACGAGGCTGCGCTGGCCGCACAGGGCATGTCGCCGGAGATGTTCGAGGCGCGTCTGCGTCAGGATCTCATCATGCAGCAGCTGGTGGGTGCCGTCGGCGATACGGGGATCGTTCCCGTGGCGCTTGCCGAGAGCATGCTGCGTATCCAGGGCGAGGAGCGCCAGGTTGCCGAAATCCGCCTTGCCCCGGAACAGTTCTCGGGTGAAGTGAAGCTTGCAGCCGATGCGGCCAAGGCCTTCTATGAGGCGAACCAGAAACAGTTCCAGACGCCCGAGCGTGTTCGTGCCGAGTATGTCGTGCTTTCGCTGGAAGCCTTGCTGGCACAGGTCGCCGTTAGTGAAGCCGAGGTCAAGGCATGGTACGAAAGCCATCTCGATCGTTACCGGCAGGGCGAGGAGCGTCGCGCCAGCCATATCCTGATCACGCTCGCCGCGGGCGCTTCCGATGCCGACAAGGACAAGGCGAAGGTCAAGGCTGAGGAGGTGCTGAAGGATGTGCGCAAGAATCCCGCGAAGTTCGCCGAATTGGCAAAGCAGCATTCGCAGGATCCTGGTTCGGCTGCCAATGGCGGCGATCTCGGTTTCTTCAGCCGCGGCATGATGGTCAAGCCATTCGACGATGCCGCGTTCGGACTGAAGCAGGGAGAACTTTCCGGCCTCGTCCAGTCGGATTTCGGCTTCCACATCATCAAGGTCACCGGCATCAAGGAAGCAAAGCAGAAGAAGCTCGATGAGGTTCGTGCCGAGATCGAGGGAGAACTGAAGCGTCAGGGCGCCCAGAAGCGCTACGCGGAAGCTGCCGAAGCCTTCACCAACATGGTTTACGAGCAGTCGGACAGCCTGGCGCCCGTTGTCGAGAAATTCAAGCTGAAGACCCTGCAGTCGCAGTTCCTGCCCAAGGAGCCATCAGCGCAGCAACGCCAGGCACTCGGCCCGCTTGGCAACGAAAAGCTGCTCGCGGCGCTGTTCTCGGACGACGCGATCAAGAACAAGCGCAATACCGATGCCATCGAAGTTGCCCAGAACACGCTCGTCTCGGCGCGCGTCATCGAGCATCAGGCGGCTGCGATCAAACCGTTCGACAGCGTTCGGGCCGATATCGAAGCGATGCTCAAGGCGCAGGAATCCGCGAAGCTTGCCAAGCAGCGTGGCGAGGCGCGTCTTGCGGAGCTGCAGCAGGGTCAGGACAAGCTCAGCTGGCCGGCAGCGAAGGGAGTGTCACGCTTGCAGGGCAGGCAGTACCCGCCCGCTTCGGTCAAGGCGATCTTCCACGCCGATGCGAGCAAGTTGCCTGCCTATGCGGGAGTCGAGCTTCCGAACAATGGGGGCTACGCCTTGTACAGGATCAGCGCCGTCAAGCCGCTTGAGCAGATCGACGCCGAGAAGCGCCGTGCCCTGCAGCGTGACTACACGCAACTGCTGGCGCAGGAGGACTTTGCTGCCTATCTCGCAGGCCTGCGCAAGCGCTACAAGGTTGAACTGAACAAGGCTGTGCTGGAAGCGAAGGAACGCTGATTCGTATCAACGGCAGGCAAGGAAACAAAAACGCCGACCGGGAATCCCCGGTCGGCGTTTTGCTTTGGTGCGCCCGGCAGGGCGCACTTACTTGGAGGTGGAAGTCCTCTACTCGCCCGACAAGGGGAAGAGTTAGCTGAACGGCAAGGGTGTTCTGGGCGACTGGAAATCTGGAGGAAGCCGAAGGCAAAGCGCTGGCCTG
>JAKLLG010000010.1 GCA_023150275.1 Rhodocyclaceae bacterium | reverse complement strand
TTCGCGTATTCGCCGCCAGTTCCGCTCATGAATCAGTGCGCAGGGTTCGCCGCAGGCGCCGCAGCGGGCAGGCACATCAGGGTCTTCCGCGAGCTCGATCTGGAGCGATCCATCATCGAGTTCCTGGCTCGCGTGTACAATATGGGCTTCCCAGAAGGCCGGGAGAAACATAGCATCTCGCATGACAGGGTACGTTGCAGAGTGTTTGGCGACTAACAATCTACAACCTCTGCCCTGTCACTCTCCCCGCCCCGCGCCTATTTCTTTCTGAAGATCAAGGCTGCGTTTCCCGGAAAGGCGCGATGAACCAAAAATGGGGGGATTACCGGACTATCCGGCATACCTGCGACGCATCCGTTTCAAGGGGGCGGAGTCGGGCAAGACGCTGGTATTCCTGACGAACAACTTCGCGTTGCCGGCAGAAACGATCTGCGCGCTTTACAAGAGCCGCTGGCAGGTCGAGTTGTTTTTCAAATGGATCAAGCAGCATCTTCGTATCAAGAAGTTCTACGGCACTTCCGAGAATGCGGTGAAGTCGCAAATCTGGATCGCCGTGTGGGTCTATGTCCTTGTTGCCATCGTAAAGAAGCGGCTGAACCTCGACGCTTCGCTCTACACTTTGCTACAGATTTTTTTCGCTTACCCTGTTCGAGAAGATGCCCATCCAGCTAGCCTTTGCGGGCAACAGCTACACTTCAGAACAGGGTGGCGATCCCAACCAATTGAATCTATTCGCGTTTTTACCGGACGCTACTAACCCCGTTTACACGAAAATTCGGACAGGCACCTACCGCGGCATCGCCAAGAACGCGGAGCAGCTCAACACGCTCTTTGCGCTTTCGAATCTCTGGATGGCAAGACGAGCGCTGATGGTGTCCACGGGAGAGTCGTGCCCATGATTGGCGATATGCGCCGCAAAGATGGCTGGGATGCCCCTTTCGGCAAGGGATTGCAGAATCAATTCGCAAATTTCGCATCAATTTCGAGTTCGGATCGGCATACGCGCCATTATGTCGCGTCGAATGTTGGGTTGTTCAGGTGATCCCTAACGTATTGCCCCTTTGCCGTCTCGGCTCTACAATCCACTCCGTTCAATGATTGAACGGAGTGGATTTTGCCCCCGTCTGAAGTGTCTCATCTGCAACTGCTCAAGCTGATTGAGCGCTCTCCCGGACTTTCGCAGCGAGAGCTATCACGCGAGCTCGGCGTCAGCCTTGGGAAGACCCACTATTTGTTGCGCGCACTCGTCGAGAAGGGATGGGTTAAGGCGAACAACTTTCGCCGGAACGACAACAAGCTGGCCTACGCTTATCTCTTGACGCCGATGGGGGTGCGGGAAAAGCTCCGCATGACGCGGGACTACCTGCGTCGCAAGGAAATCGAGTACGAAACGATTGTCGCCGAGATCGACTTGCTCCGTAGCGAACTCCGTACTGGGATGGAAGAGGAGCTTCCATCGACGCCTGGTTCCGGAGTGCGTTAGCCGATATGCGGCATCTTTTCCTCCTATGGCAACACATTGGTACCCGGCGAAGGCGCCAAGTGGGTTTGCTTTGTCTGCTGATGCTCGTCGCTTCGGTCGCTGAACTCATCAGCCTTGGGGCCGTCATCCCATTTCTTGCCGCAATGACGGCTCCTGTGAAAGTCTTCGAGCATCCGGCTGTGGCGCCGCTTGTCCACCTGGTGGATATCGTTTCCCCCGACCAATTGCTGTTACCGCTCGCGGTATTGTTTGCTGTGGCGGCGTTGATCTCAGCTGGCCTCAGGATGCTATTGCTCTGGGCGGGAACGCGGCTGGCATTTGCGATCGGCGCTGACGTTAGCATTGGTATTTACCAGCGTACCTTGCATCAACCCTATGCCGTTCACGTTTCACGTAACAGCAGCGAGGTAATCAGCGGAATTACGGCGAAGTCGCATGCAGTAATCTATGGCGGGTTGATGCCATCCCTCCAGTTGGCAAGTGCTTCCGTAACGTTGATTGCTATCGTCGGCGGCTTGGTTGCCGTCGATCCCAAGGTGGCGTTGGCAACCCTCTTCGGTTTCGGCGCGGTGTATGGGGGGCTGATCTTTGCGGCCCGCAAGCGTCTGACCAACAATGGAAAACGGATCGCACAGGAGTCCACCCGGGTGCTCAAGTGCTTGCAGGAGGGGCTCGGCGGTATTCGTGACGTCTTGCTGGACGGTAGTCAATCAACCTATTGCAAGAGTTATCGAGCAGCGGACCTTCCCTTGCGTCGGGCTCAGGGAAACAACCAGTTCATTTCGGCCAGTCCGCGCTATGCGATGGAGGCGATTGGACTTTCAATGATCGCGGCACTTTCCTACTACCTTGTTCTCCAGCCAGAGGGGCTGGAGAAAGCGCTTCCGCTACTCGGTGTTCTTGCCCTCGGGGCGCAGCGACTGCTTCCGACGCTGCAGCAAGCCTATGCGGCATGGGCCGGAATCAAGGGCAACCAGGCTTCCGTGCAGGATGCTATTGCCCTGCTAGGACAGCCGATGCCGCAGTTGCAAACAGAGGATGCGGGCCATCTCGTATTTCGCAGCGAGATTCGACTCAACACCGTGACGTTCTCCTATCAACCGGCCCTTCTCCCCGTGCTGACGGGCCTCGACCTGACGATACAAAAAGGCGAGCGGGTCGGGATCATCGGCGCAACCGGAAGCGGAAAAAGTACCTTGATGGATCTTCTGATGGGTTTGCTGGAGCCTTCGGCCGGGACGCTCGAGGTAGATGGAACGAAGATCGATGCATCGACGCGCAGGGCCTGGCAGTCGCACATCGCCCATGTTCCTCAGGCGATCTATCTGGCCGACAGTTCGGTCGAAGAGAACATTGCTTTCGGTATCCCTCCAGAAGCGATCGATCGCGATCGGGTTCGTGAGGCAGCCCGTCAGGCTCAGATTGCCGAACTCATCGAATCGATGCCGGATGGCTATCGTTCCATGGTCGGCGAGCGCGGCGTCAGACTGTCCGGCGGGCAGCGACAACGTATCGGTATAGCCCGAGCGCTGTATAAGCGCGCAGACGTGATCGTTTTCGATGAAGCCACGAGTGCGCTCGACAACGATACGGAAAAGTCCGTCATGGAAGCGATCGATGCACTCAATCCTGACCTCACGGTAATCATCATCGCCCACCGACTGAGCACACTGCGAAAGTGTGACCGCATCGTTGAGCTAGGGGGCGGGCGTGTGCTACGAACCGGCAGCTACGACAATATCGTCTGCGGCAATGCATGATGAGCGATGGATCTGCTATGACTGACATCGGAAATTCGAGTTTGGAAAAACCACGAATCCTCATCACTGGCGGAAGTGGTCTGCTGGCACTCAATTGGTACGCTGCCGTGCGCGACGAATGTGATGTGGTTCTGGGTTTTCACGATCGAATGCCTGCTGTTCAAGGCGCAACGGGCATTGCGATCGATCTGGAATCAAAGGAGCGTTTGCTGGCGATACTTGATGCCTACGCGCCAGAATTCGTAGTCCATGCAGCCGGCTGTACGAGCGTCGAGAGTTGCGAAAAGGCGCCGGATATCGCTCGTCACGTCAACATTGGGTTGGCCGAAAATATGGCACATGTCTGCAGGGCGCGTGGTGTGCCCCTTGTCCATATCTCGACAGACCACCTGTTTTCCGGCGCTGACATGATGGCAGATGAAGAGGCGCCAATAGCGCCACTCAACGTCTACGGGAAGACCAAGGCGGAAGCGGAACTGCGCGTCCTCGAAATCTGCCCCGGCGCGTTGGTGATCCGGACGAATTTCTACGGATGGGGGACGGGTTACCGCCGGTCGTTCAGTGATGTGATCATCGACGCACTCCGACAGCAGCGTCCGATCACGCTGTTCGATGATGTGTACTACACCCCGATTCTTGCAGAATCATTGGCCGAGGCCGTGCACGACCTCTTCGAGCGCAAGGCTAGTGGTGTGTTCAACGTCGTCGGTAGTCAGCGGCTGACGAAGTACCGCTTCGGCATGCTGCTCGCACAAGCTTTTGGTCTGGACCCCGCGCCAATCCGGCGCGGCGCGCTTTCGGATCTGCCCGGCCTCGTCAACCGCCCACGCGATATGAGCCTTTCCAACCGGAAGGTGCGCGACTTCCTTGGCCGGGACCCTGGATCCGTCAGCGATCATCTTCTTCGGCTTCGCGAACAGGAACAGGCCGGCCTTGCCACTGAATTGGGGAAATTATGATTCCATACGGAAAGCACCATATCGACGAAGATGATATCGCCGCAGTCGTCGATGTTCTGCGGAGTGGTGTGCTGACACAGGGGCCTGCTGTCGAGGCTTTCGAGCGGGCAATAGCCGACTATGTCGGGGCAAACCACGCGATTGCAGTTTCCAGCGGGACGGCTGCCCTGCACTTGGCAGCGTTGGCTGCCGGTGTTGCGCCAGGGACGACGCTGATCACCTCTCCCATTACTTTTGTCGCATCGGCGAATGCCGGGTTGTATGCGGGCGGACGAGTTGTTTTTGCAGACATTGATCCAGAAACGATCAATATGTCGCCCGCCGCGCTTGAAGTCGCCCTCGCCGATAATCCGGACACCAAGGCAGTCGTCCCCGTGCATTTTGCGGGCCTCCCCTGCGATATGCCCGCGATCAAGTCGCTTGCTGACAAAGCTGGTGCGGCAGTGATTGAGGATGCCGCCCATGCCTTGGGAGCGACTTACCCGGATGGGCGTCGGGTGGGGTGCTGTTCTCATTCACTGATGACAATCTTCTCTTTCCATCCCGTCAAGGCGATTGCGGCCGGTGAAGGCGGCATGATCACGACCAATGATGATGCTGTATATCGGCGCCTGCTACGCTTGCGCAGTCACGGTATCAACAAGCTAGACGATCCGTTGCTTCTGCCGGACCAGGCTTTTACCGATGGCGTTCAGAACCCTTGGTATTACGAGATGCAGGAGTTGGGCTTTCACTACCGGATAACGGATATTCAGTGCGCACTTGCCAACTCGCAGCTGCGGAAGCTGGAATCGTTCCTTGAAAGACGGCGCTTTCTGGTTCAGCGTTACGATTCCGAGCTGTCAGGGATTAGGAATTTAAGGCCCGCCCAGCAATTCGGGCGTGAAAGAAGTGGCCATCATCTGTACGTATTGCGTATCGATTTTCGAGCTTTGGGCGTTAGTCGTTCAAGCTTGATGAATGAACTGCGCACTCGCGGTATCGGGACACAAGTTCACTACATACCGGTTCCAATGCAGCCCGTATATCGGGTTGCCGACGAATTCCGTCCATGTTACCCAAACGCGTCCGCTTACTATGAACAGGCTTTGAGCATACCTCTCTACTACGGACTCTCGGACAGTGAGCAAACCTTCGTCATAGAGGCCCTGAAGGACTTGCTGAAATGAGGCTGGCGCTTGGCACGGTCCAGTTCGGCCTCGATTACGGAGTATCAAATGCTGAAGGTATGGTTCCGGAAGCCGAGGTATCACGAATTCTTGGTTCTGCCCGCGAGCATGGCATCGACACCTTGGACACCGCTGCCGCTTACGGCGGAAGCGAGTCGGTTCTGGGCTCCTCGAACGTCGACGGTTTTCGCATCATCTCGAAGCTTCCGCCCGTGTTGCCGGTGACGGCATCGGTTGCCGACTGGGTTGCCGATTCGGTCAGTGCTTCTCTCGTACGACTTCACCAGCAGCGCCTCTACGGAATATTGCTGCATCGACCGTCCCAACTCTTTGGGCCCGACGGTGACGCGCTCTATAGCGCCCTTCGGAAGCTCAAGTCGGATGGAGTAGTGTCCAAGATCGGCGTGTCGGTTTACGAAGCCGATGAACTATCCGATCTCTTTCAGAATTTCGACTTTGACTTGGTACAGGCACCGCTCAGTATTGTCGATCGCCGATTGATTTCGTCCGGATGGATGAGCAGGCTCGCCAGCAAGGGGGTCGAAGTGCACGTCCGATCCGTGTTTTTGCAGGGACTATTGCTGATGCGAGCAGACGAGCGTCCTAGAGAGTTCGATCGATGGAACGCTCTTTGGAGAGATTGGCATCGTTGGTTGAATGAATCCGGTGTGACCGCTGCGGAAGCGTGCGTGCGTTACGCACTTTCCCTCCCCGAGATTGCAAGAGTGGTCGTCGGCGTTCAATCATGCCGTCAGCTGGAAGAGGTTGTGGCAGCAGCATCCCGAGGGGGGCTCGAGGCCCCTGCTTTTATTTATGGGGATTCCGCAGATCTTCTGAATCCGGCACGCTGGCCTTCTATTGCTTGATTTACTGATACTGGATGCCGAGCATCATCGATGAGTGCACTTCCGAACAAGATCGCGCCAATCGAACATGCGGGGAAGGCCGATCTTTTGCTCATCGTGCGAGGGTTGGCGTCGCTGGCTGTCGTTCTCTGGCATGCCGGTGGCTATCTCGGACCTTACCCTTCATGGATGAACATTCCGGGGCGCACAGCGGTGTGGCTGTTCTTCGGCATTTCCGGGTATGTGATTGCCTACGGATTTGTTCATGGTCGTTATGGGCTAAATGCCCGTGACCTGAAGGATTTCTACGTCAACCGTTTTCTACGCATTTACCCGATATTTCTGACGCTGACACTCTTGGGATGGATTACCGAGACGATTCGGTCTGGTTCAAGTCCCCTCGCGCTGGAAGATATACCCTCCCAACTTTTCGCAATCCAGTTTGATCAGGACTATCTGCTGAATGGCGTTTTCTGGACGCTGGGCATCGAATTGCACTTTTACCTCTTTGCGCCACTGTTGGCAGTGCCTTTTCTCTCAGCACGACGCGCTTTGCATCTTTGGGTGCCGATTGGCTTGTATGTGGTATCCGTCGCCTGGGGAGTGTATGCGTTCAAGAGGCTTGGCTGGACGTTCGATGGGCGCAACTTCGTCTCGTGTATCCCGCATTTCCTTGCAGGGATGATTGCATGCAGGATGACGGCGAACGCTCAACCAGACAGTTCGCGATTCAGGCGCGCGTTGGTGATTGCGATAGCGTTGATGGTGACGACGAATTTCCTCTATCACCAAGCCCCGAAATTCTTCTGGTCACCAATTGGCATCGTTCTTACCGACGCCGCAATCGCGTTCCTGGTCGTTGCGCATGCCAATTGGGTTTCTGGGCAGGGGCGTGCTGTCGCAGTGCTCACGATGCTCGGCACTTTGTCCTACGGCCTATATGCGTGGCATGGATATTGGATGCGAACCGTTCCCGACCTTGTTCACCATGCCGCGCTTCTGACGGCGCTTTCGCTGTTTTCGGCGTATGTGACATATCTCTGCATAGAGACGCCTGCACTGCGGCTGAAAAGAGTGCACCTTTCGCAATGCTGAATGGATATTCCACTTACCGAGGAGATTCATGAAATGAAGGTTCAGATCGTTGCCGAGCTTGCCCAAGGATTCGAGGGGTGTTCGGAGCAGGCCCGCTTGTTGTTGCGTGCAGCCGCCGCGGCGGGGGCTGATGCGGCAAAGTACCAGCTCGTGTATGCAGACGAACTGGCGACGCCGGACTACAAATACTACGGGTTGTTCCGCTCTCTGGAGATGCCGGATGAAGTCTGGGCCGGACTTGCCGCGTACGCCGCCGAGCAGAAGATCGAGCTTCACCTCGATATCTTTGGTTCGCGCAGTCTTGCGCTTGCGGAGAAGATTGGCGCAAAGGCTGTCAAGCTGCATGGTACGGATATCGCCAATATTGCCCTACTCGATGAGGTCGCCCAGAGCGCCGCCAGGAGAGTCTTTCTCGGGGCGGGCGGGGCTCATCTATCGGAAATCGAGGAGGCGGTATCACGACTCCCCGGGAAAAATGTCGTTGTACTGTTGGGATTCCAGGGCTATCCGACGCCGACGGATACTAATCAGATATCCCGTGTCCGTTTCCTCTGCGATCGCTTTGGCGCCAGTGGCGAACGCGTAGAAATTGGTTTCGCCGACCACGCTGCGCCTGACAGCCCGCTTCGATATGCACTAGCGGCCGCGGCGCTGGGTGCTGGTGCGACTGTGATCGAAAAGCATTTGACGCTCGGCAAGGCGATGATGCTGGAAGATCATGAATCGGCATTGAATCCTGACGAGTTCAAGGAATTCAGTCAGGTTATCCGAGAATGTTCCGTGGCGCTTGGCAAAGTCGGCTCCGGCAACTCCTTTGGCATGTCCGATTCTGAAGACAGCTATCGCAAGATGATTCGCCGGCACGTTGTCTCAGCGAGGGAGATCCCCGCAGGGACCGTGCTTTCTCCCGCGGATCTGGTACTGAAGCGCACGGCAGTCGAAACTCCTATCACCGACTTGGGTGACGTGTACGGGAAAGTTTCGAGCCGGCCCCTGGCGCCGAACCAAGCGCTTGTCGCCGGCGATGTAAAGTAAGTTCCCCATGGAGAATGTCATGAAGCGCCGCCTCGTTGCTGCCATCGCATGCCGGAATCAGGGCTCTCGCCTTTACGGGAAGCCGCTGCAGAATCTTGATGTCGCTCAGTCTGTTCGGATCATTGACAACATCATCGCCTGTCTGCGGACCCTTCCCTGCATCGACGAAATTGTTCTCGGCATTTCCGAGGGTGTCGACAATGAGGTCTTCAAGGAAGTCGCCAGTTCTATGGGCTTGCGCTATGTAGTTGGTGATCAGATCGATGTATTGTCGAGGTTGGTGGCTTGTGGCCGACTTGCCGGTGCGACGGACATTTTTCGCGTGACTAGCGAATCCCCGTTCCTATATTTCGAGGAGGTCGAAGATCTTTGGAGGCTGCACCAGGATGAGTCGTTCGATGCCACGTTCATGGACGAGGTGATCGATGGCTGCGGCTTTGAAATCATCCGCCAGGAAGCGCTTGAGCGCTCCCACGCAAACGGTGATCGCCGGCATCGATCGGAACTATGCACTCTCTATATTCGGGAACATCCGGCCGAATTCAACGTGCATAAGGCGCAGCCGCCGGAAGTTCTGGTGCGCAAGGACCTTCGCCTGACCGTCGATAACCCTGAAGATCTTGCAGTCTGCAGAATTGCCTACAGCGTATTCAGGGATCTTGCTCCGCGGATCCCGGTTGCGCAGATTGTTGCCTTTCTCGACGCAAATCCTAGGCTGATCGAGTGGATTGCACCGTACACCGAAATCGGTTATTCGACGATGTATCGCTGATTCGATTCCGCTACCTGTTGCAAACCGTCGCTTGAGAGATATCCATATGAAATCAGACGAGAGAATTACCAACTTCGAAAAATCGCGCCAGTTCTCCGCCGACATACACGCGTTAATTCCCGGTGGGGCGCATACCTACTCAAAAGGGGACGATCAATTCCCGGCTAATGCACCTGCAGCCATTTCACACGGCAAAGGTGCTCATGTTTGGGATCTGGACGGCAACGAATTCATCGATTGCAGCATGGGGCTGACGTCCGTGTGTATCGGGCATGGATACGAGCCTGTTGCCCAGGCGGTCTGTGAAGCTGCCTTCAAGGGAACGAATTTCCAACGGCCGGCAGCGATGGAGCTGGAGGCAGCACGTCTCTTCCTGGACACGGTTCAATCAGGCGATATGGTCAAGTTTGCCAAGAACGGTTCTACGGTGACGACCGCTGCCGTAAAGCTCGCTCGAGCCTTCACCGGGCGCAATAGAGTTGCTATCGCGCGGGAACACAATTTTTTCAGCTATGACGATTGGTTCATTGTTACGACGCCGTGTGACCGAGGTATCCCGTCCAAAGTGCGGGAAATGACCGCGGCGTTCAGCTACAACGACTATGAATCGGTCGAGAACCTGCTGAAGGATGATGACCACGATATCGCGTGCCTGATCATGGAGCCGGTCAAGTTCGATCCGCCCAGGAACGATTTCCTTCACAAGGTAGCCGCTCTGTGCAAGGACCGAGGTGTTCTGCTTATCCTCGACGAGATGATTTCAGGATTCAAGTGGGGTCTGCAGGGCGCCCACAACTACTATGGCGTCAAACCCGACATGTCGACGTGGGGGAAGGGAATCGCCAACGGTTTTTCTGCGTGCGCGTTGACGGGGCGAGCGGAAATCATGGAACTGGGCGGCATTCGTCGGCAAGGGGATGACAAACTGTTCCTGATCTCGACGACGCATGGTGCCGAAACGACGGGGCTTGCGGCAATGATGGCGACGATCCGGGAGTTCAATAAACACGACATGATCACGAGTAACTGGGCGCGGGGAGAATTCCTCAAGTCGAGACTTGAGGACGTCGTAACCCGAAATGGGCTGGCTCACGAACTCCAGTTGATCGGTTACCCATGCCTGTTCGCGTTGGTTTGCAAGAATGCGGAAGGCGTCCCTGATGACAGGTTTCGCACGCTTATGATGCAAGAGATGATTGCAAATCACGTGCTATTCCAGGGGCTCTTCTATCCCACCTGGTCCCACCAGCAGCCTGAACTAGATGTAATGGTGCAAGCGTTCGAAGAGGCATGCGGCGTTTATCGCGCGGCAGTTGATGCTGGGACGACTGATAACTTCCTTGTGGGGCCGCCGGCAAAGCCAGTGTTCAGAAAAAAGATCTAGTGGAAGCCTGCATCTCTTTTCGGTGTCTAGGTTCCAAGATCTTTCGCGCCGCGACCAAAAAGATGAACTGGATAATTTTGTATGAACGTCGTTTTCCGAGTTGATGCTTCTGTCGAGATAGGTAGTGGTCATTTAATGCGCTGCCTGACGCTAGCCGATGCATTGAAGCCAAATGGCGCTAAGGTGCTGTTCGTGTGCCGGAACGCTCCGGGTTCGATGGCGGACTTGGTGACGAGCAGAGGGTACGAGTGTGCAACGATCGACGGACCTCTCCTCGGACATGAAGATGATGCGCGGGAAACAGGGGCGCATGTGGCCCGACGATGGCCGAGTGGGGCAACTTGGGTTGTTGTCGATCATTACGGCCTAGACGAAAAATGGGAGAAACTCATGCGTCCACTGGCCCGCAATGTCATGGTGATAGACGACCTTGCGAATAGGCGGCATGACTGCGATCTCCTGCTTGACCAGAACTACTACGTTGGACAGGAGAGGCGGTATGCTGGCTTGGTTCCCGCTTCAACTAGGTGTCTGCTGGGGCCCGCTCATGTCTTGTTACGGCCGGAGTTTGTCTCTGCCCGTAGAGCCCTGAGGCGAAGGGCCGAAGACGTTAGGAGTATTTTCGTCTTTTTCGGGAGTACCGATCCGACCAACCAGACCCAGCAAGCCCTCCGCGGCATCGATTCGCTGAGTTTGTCAGATGTTTGCGTCGATGTCGTGGTTGGCAATGCGAATCCTCATAGGGAGGATATCCGTGCTTTTTGTAAGCTCCGCCCGTGGGCAAGATTTCATTGCCAAATTTCGAACATGGCCGAATTGATTGCGGGAGCAGATATTGGGATCGGTGCCGGCGGGGCGGCAATGTGGGAGCGCTGTGCCTTGGGGCTGCCGACGCTAACGGTTGTATTCGCGGACAACCAGTTTCAAACGACCAGCGATGTCGCTACGACGGGCGCCATAGCGTATCTTGGCTGGGCCGGCGATCTTTCTGCCGAAGATTATGCGAGTGCAATACGGCAATATCTGGATCACCCCGATGATCTAGCCCCCATCTCCGCTGCCGCACTCCAGTTGATCGATGCTTCCGTCGATGGCGCAGCGTTGGTAATCCGCGCAATGGCCGAATTTTCAGATATGAAAGTAAGTGGCTGATGGATAAAAGACTGGTTAGGCACCCGCTGGGGTTTTGGACGCTGGCGGATAAGCCAAGCCCTGAAGAACTCAGGGACTACTACGCTAACAAATATTACCAGCAGGCATGCGGAAGCTACGAACTGCATTACAGCGACGAGGAAAAGGCGTATTTTCGAGCGAAGCTTGCGCAGCGTCATGCAGTACTCCAGAGGGTGCTTCCTTTCGGGCAATCGATGCTGGATGTCGGGTGTGGTGAGGGTTTTGCGCTAGCCTATTTCCGTGAGCAGGGTTGGTCCGTAAAAGGCTTTGATTTTAGCGCGGCGGGAGTTGAATCCCAGAACCCGGGATGCCGGGATGCTTTAGTCGTAGGTGATGTTTTTGCGGCGCTTGAGGAAGAAATCGCAAAAGGCACGAAATACGATGTTGTCTGGCTGCAGAACGTTCTTGAGCATGTCCTCGATCCGGTGGCATTACTTGTTGCCCTGAATTCGCTGATTTCTTCATGCGGCATTGCGGTGGTTACCGTTCCCAACGATTTTTCAGCAGTTCAAAGAAATGCGCTCACACTCGGCCACGTTGATAGTGAGTTCTGGGTGGCGCTGCCGGACCATCTTTCATATTTCGATCATGAGTCGCTACCGGTTGCTGCGAAGGCAACAGGGTGGGAGTGCGTGGAGATTCTCGGCGATTTTCCGATTGACTGGTTTCTGTTCCACGAAGGCTCCAATTACGTCAGAGACAGAGCACTCGGAAAGGCTGCCCATCGGGCACGTGTTCAACTAGAGAATTTGATCCATCAGGCGCCGCTAGATGCGGTGCTGCAGTTCTGGACTGCCGCGGGCCGATTGGGAGTTGGCAGGGACCTCACATGTTTCTTGAAACGAACGGAGGGGTCGTGATGACCGGATCAGTCCTTGTAACGGGGGCTAGTGGGTTTCTCGGCAGAGCGGTCACGTCGCAACTTGCTGCCGCAGGGTGGAAGGTCTATTCGTCAGTGAGGCGGGATCGCAATCGCGAAAGCGATTTTGTTCATGATTTTGAAGACCCCCGATTCATTGCATCATTGGATGACCTGCCGCATCTCGACGCAATAGTTCATCTGGCGGCGCAAGTTGACTTTTCGGCCGACAAGGAACTCTCACTGTTTCAATCAAATGTCGTTGCGACAGCCAGCCTTGCAGAGTTTGCGCGCCGGCGTGGGATTCATTTCGTTTTTTCCTCATCGGCGCTTGTAGCAGGATCTAAGACGTCCAATATATCGGCAAGCTCTGTGCCGAAAGCAGATACTGCCTACGCTAGGTCGAAATTGCTCGCCGAGGAATTGATTGCAGCGTCTGGAGTTCATGCCACAGTACTTCGGATCGGTGGGATTTTTGGACTGAACGGCCCTTTGCATCTCGGGCTCAATCGAGCAATTAGGCTTGTTTTAGCAGGGAGTCCTCCAGAGATTTCTGGAGCCGGGAACTCTCGCCGCAATTACATCTACGTAAAAGATGTGGCAGGGATAATCGCTGACGTGCTAAGCCAAAATGTTTGTGGAACCCATCTTGTCGCCGGGAGCGAGGTCCTTTCGATAGGAGAAATGCTACAGGCGCTATGCGACGCATTTCTGCCCGGTACCATGCCCCGCCACATAGAAGGCTCTGCCGGATTCGATCAGTTAATTGACCCGTCCCCTAAATTGCGGTGCGCGTGCTCATTCCGGGCTGCGCTTGAAGACATGCGAGCTGAGGTCGGCCGATGAGGGTAGCACTTCTGGGGGATGTTCACGCAAACGCTGATGCACTGGAGGCCGTTCTGTATTCGGCTGCCGGTGAGCGTGTCGATGCATTGCTCATCACCGGGGACCTCGTGGGCTATTACTTCTATCCCGGCGCGGTTATGGAACTGCTTAGCCCTTGGAGGACGTATGCGGTGCGAGGCAACCACGAAGCGATGTTGAGCCGTTGTCGAAACGAGACGGGGTTTCTTTCTGAGGTCAGCCGTCGATATGGGTCCGGTATTCAGGTGGCTTTGTCCGAACTGGCCGTGTCCGCGCTCGATGCGTTATGCGATCTGCCACATCCTCTGTCGCTTGAGCTAGATGCTCGAAGAATTCTGCTGTGCCACGGGGCGCCTTGCGATATTGACACCTACGTCTATCCGGACAGCGATCTGGCTACTGTTGATCTACAGGCTGCAAAGGAGTACGACTTGGTGGTCACCGGCCATACGCACTATCCGATGCATCGCGCAATTGGTGCGAAAACTTTCCTTGTAAACCCCGGCTCTGTCGGACAGCCTCGCAATCGCCAGCCGGGGGCGCATTGGGCGCTCTACGATACGGATAGCGGCGAAGTTTCGTTTCGCCGCGAAAGCTATGACTACTCACGCCTTCAGGCCGAGGCACGACGACGACACCCGGAGTTGCCTTACCTCGCAGACGTTTTGGGACGTACATGAAATCAATATTGATTACTGGCATTGGCGGAGATATTGCGCAGGGTGTTGCGACAATCCTCCGGTCTCGCTGGCCGTCGTGTCGGTTGTATGGCACGGATACCCACGACCAGCACGGCGGAGCTCTGTTTACGGATGAGTTGTTCGTTTTGCCGCCAGCAGCCGATCCACGTTACATCGGCGCGGTGCGAAGTCTCCTTGAATCGTGTCAGGTCGATGCGTTCCTGCCGATGTCGGAACCGGAACTGGCAGTGCTTGGGCCGGTGGTGGCAGAACTTGGACCCTTGCGATGCGTTACCGCAGGACCGTCGGTCATTTCCGTAGGCCTCGACAAACTGGCGACGGCTGAAGCGCTGCGTCGCTTCGGTTTGCCAGCACCGTGGACTATCCCCGTGGGGGACGGTGAGCCACTTTCTTACCCGTGTATCCTGAAGAACCGCTTTGGTTCCGGCTCGCGGGCAGTATTTGTCGTTCGCGACAAATACGAGGCGAGCTACTTGGGGGAAAAGTATCCTCAAGCGATCTACCAAGAATTGCTTGAGCCTGCAGACCGGGAAATTACTTGCGCCGTCTATCGTACGCGCGACGGGCGTACGGCTAGCTTATTGATGCTCCGACGACTCACTGGGGGATTTACAGGATGGGCGCGTGTTATCGAGGATAACGAGACGTCACGTATGTGTGAGGTTCTGGCAGAAAGGCTCGATCTTCGTGGGAGCATGAACGTACAGTTACGCCTGACTGATAGAGGGCCCCGTGTTTTCGAAATCAACCCGCGGTTCTCGTCTACGGTATTGATGCGGCATCGTCTGGGGTTCTCAGATGTTGTTTGGGCATTCGAAGAGATGCAGGGACGAGCCGTTAGTTTTCCAACCATTGCCTCCGGGCAGGTGATGGTGCGTGTTCAAGATGCTGTTGTTGTCCAGAATTCTTGATTGGGAGTACGAAGGATGATCGATATTGCAGGCCGTAAGATCGGCATTGGCGAGAAGCCATTCGTTATCGCGGAGATGTCCGGAAACCACAATCAGTCGATCGAGCGGGCGCTGGCGATTGTTGATGCAGCGGCGGATGCCGGGGCGCACGGACTGAAGATCCAGACCTATACCCCCGATACGATGACGATCGATCTGGATGAACGGGAGTTTCATATCTCCGATAGCAAGAGTCTTTGGGCTGGCGCATCTCTATACAAGCTGTACGGTGAGGCGTACACGCCATGGGAATGGCACCAACCGATCTTCGATCGAGCCCGAGCGCGTGGCATGATTCCGTTCAGCACACCTTTCGACGAGACTGCGGTCGATTTCCTGGAGTCGTTGAATGTACCTTGCTACAAAATCGCTTCGTTCGAAAATACTGATGTCCAGTTGATTCGGCGCGTCGCGGCAACAGGAAAGCCGCTGATCATGTCGACCGGGATGGCGACTGTAGCCGAACTTGACGAGAGCGTACGTGCAGCCCGCTCGGCGGGTTGCCGTGACCTCATCCTCCTCAAGTGCACCAGTACCTACCCGGCAACCGCGGAAAACACGAATCTCCGGACGATTTCTCACATGCGTGAATTGTTTGGATGTGAAGTGGGGTTGTCGGACCACACGATGGGTTCCGGCGTATCTGTCGCCAGCGTTGCGCTTGGGGCAACGGTCATCGAAAAGCATTTCACCCTGAGCCGTGCGGACGGGGGGGTGGACAGCGCCTTTTCGATGGAACCAGATGAACTGACCGATCTTGTCGAGGCAACGGAGCGTGCGTGGCAGGCGCTGGGTGCCGTCAGCTATGGCCCCACAGAAGCAGAGAAAAAGTCACTTCAGTATCGCCGTTCGCTATACGTGATAAAAGACGTGCCGGCAGGGCAGGTGTTGACCCGGGACAATGTACGCGCCATCCGCCCGGGGCTTGGGCTCCCGACAAAGTATCTTGATGCTGTGCTTGGCAAGCGGGTGGCCGTAAATGTAGCCCGCGGCACGGCGTTGACGTGGAATCTGATCGAATGAACCCGGCAGTTAGCTTGCCCGTCGATGGCGGATTCCTTCGCCCCCTGATTGAGCCGGACGTGAATCAGGCCTACGTTGATGGCCTGAACGACCCGCATGTGAATCGCTTTCTAGATAGCGTTAAGTCCTCTCTGCAGACGATACAGTCGGCAAGCGATTTCGTCGCCGCAGACCGGGCGTCATCTACCTCTGTTCTCTGGGGAGTCTGGGTCGACGGTCATGCGAATCACGTTGGCACCGTTCGGTTGCATGGTATCGAGCACCGACATGGAACGGCGCATATCGGCGTCTGCATTTTTGATAGGCAGTACTGGGGACGGGGTCTGGGTTCGGCAGCCATCGCCGCAGCGACACGCTGGGCCTTTGAAGCGCTCGAATTGCGCTGGATAGAGGCAGGCGCCTATGAGGCCAATGTGGCCTCGCAGCGAGCCTTTCTTTCGGCTGGATACGCATGGGTTTTCGACATTCCCGGCAAGTATCTGCTTGAGGGTGAGCCCACGACAGTCAAGGTTTTTGCCGCTCGTCGACAGAAAGCAATTGGGGCTTAGTTTTTTCCCTTTGCACCTGGCCAGACGCGAGTTTTTTCCAATGTTCTTTCGCCTTCTTTCACTGATTCCCGGCACCTCTGCATGGCGCCGCGCACGCTTGCGCACCGTGATGCGGGGCTACAGGGTGCTGATGAACACCTCGCGCCTCGGGGCCATCAGCGACATCAAGAATGCGTTAACCGAATCGCCGTTAGCCGCCTGTAAGGGAAGGTTCAGCACGACGATGCTGGGGGCGGCTGCAAAGTCGGCAGAGTTGGCGTTGCGGCAATATCTGCTGATCCAGCGGGGTGGTGTAAATCTCAACCGTGCCCTGTTGCGTGCTGCGGTCACGCCGCAAAAAGCCATTGCCTATCCCATGCCCGAGGATTGGCGACAGATTGTTCGGCTACACGGTTTTGGGGTGTCGGAGTGGCGTTGCAAGCTCTTGTGGGCTGCGTATGTCTTCGGGATGTGGGGCTACGGCGCAGCGAGGACGGTTCGCATACTTGCGGAGGGGGTGCGCTATGGCCGGTTGCGCGATGCCGACGGATCATGCTGCGCTTGGTTCCTTGACCTCTCCCCTGCCAATTTTCCGCAAGAAAGGGCGGGGCGCGGAAGCCACGACATCATCTCCTGGTACGCTCAGTGGCCAGGGAGAAATGCTTCGATATCATCAGTTAGACACGGGGTGCTTGGGGTGGCGCCCTTGCAAGTTGCCGGATTGGAGGTCTCGCCACAGAGAGGGCCGGTGCCGGCCCTCTGCGGTGCTCGGGAACTACTGGCTTTTGCACAGTGGAGCCTGTTCGCGATCATGCTGTCAGCAATCGATGCGCTGCGTGGCCGATGGTGGCATGCGGTGATGTTGAGCCACGCCGCAGTAGCTGCCCAAGCGCGCCATGTCCCCGCCGGGGCGCTGGCGAAGGCCTATATGTTCCACAACAGCGGCTGGATCTATCGCCCGCTATGGACTTATGAGGTCGAATGCAAGGGAAGTGATGTCGTGATGTACTTCTATTCTACGAACAGCGAACCATTCAAGCTGGCGAGCGGATACCCACCGATGTATTACGGCTACCGCGCAATGAACTGGCCGCGCTATCTGGTGTGGGACGACTATCAGGCAGATTTTGTTCGCCGGGCGACCAATGATTCAGTGCGGCTAGATGTGGTTGGGCCGATCTGGTTTCAGGGAAAGGATTGCGATATTTGCAGGGAAATCGGTTTCTCGGTAGCAATATTCGACGTTACGCCACATCGAGCTTCAAGGTATGCCGGTCTCGGTTTCGACACGGAGTTCTACACGCCTCCAACAGTAAATTCCTTTTTAACTGAAATATGCGAAGTTATACAAAGACACAATGTCTCAATGCTGTGGAAGCGTAAGCGCAATATTGGCCGGGTGGCCCACCCCCACTATCGGCATCTAGCAGAACGGCTGGGACAATTTTCGAGCGTTACAGTTGTCGATGCCGATGTATCGGCTCTTAAGGTAATTTCGGCTTGCACAGTCACGATCTCCCTGCCGTTTACCTCAACGGCGCTCTTGGCACGTCAAATGGGAAAGCCTTCTGTTTATTATGACCCTACCGGAAAAGTACAACCAGACGACCGTGCCGCGCACGGTATTCCCGTGCTATCCGGCCCGGCTGCGCTGGATGACTGGTTGCAGGCTCAACTTCAGGGTCAAGGCCCTGCCGGGATGTGAGGGGGATGGATATCAGTGTGTTCAGCCCGGAAGAGTGGGCAGAGCGATCAGCATGTCTAATCCAGGGTGCCGTGCGGGCTGCCTGCCATACACATGGCAACGGTACAGTAATGCTGACAGGGGGGCGCAGCGCGGAGCGGTTGTACTACGCGTGGCGGGGTCTCCCGGATTTCTGTGGTTTACGGTCCGTTAGGTTCTTGTTCGGCGACGAACGCTGCGTTCTCCCCGGTGATCCGGAAAGCAACTACGGGCTGGCCATGCGTAGCTTGTTTGCCCGCGGAATTCCACCCGGCTGCATTGTTGACCGAATGGAGGCAGATGATCCCGATCGTGAGGCCGCGTGTTTTCGCTACGAAAGGTGCTTGCCGGGTAAAATTGACGTTCTGTTGCTCGGCGTGGGGGAGGACGGCCATATCGCGTCGCTTTTCCCAGGCTCGTGGGCACTTGATGAGCGTGTTCGGAGCGTCGTTCCCGTTGTGGGGGCAAAAGAGCCTCGAGAAAGACTGACGGTGACACCATCGGTGATCGAGGGCGCGACGAGGGTTTTCGTTCTCGCGAACGGCGAGGCAAAGGCCGCAGTGCTAAAGCGGGTCTCCGCAGGTACCGAAGATTTTCATTTGTTGCCAGCATGTCTTGTGAGCAAAGCTACATGGCTGTTGGATACACCGATTTGAATAGAAGCAGGCATTCGATTCTTGGAATACACCGATGGCCAAAATCTTGATCACCACCGTTCCATTTGGGGACAAGAACGATTTGCCGATCCGGCAACTCGCGGAAACCGGAGTCGACTATCTGATCAACCCTATCGGCCGGAAGCTCAAGGAGGACGAGCTTGCGGGCATGGTGAGGGATGTCGAGGTCTTGATTGCCGGTACTGAGCCCATTACCGAGAAAGTGATGGCGAATGCACCGCGATTGAAACTGATTTCCCGTGTCGGGATCGGCTTGGACAGTGTCGACCTGATGGCCGCAGAAAGGCGTGGCATCAAGGTGAGCTACACCCCGGACGCACCTGCGCCAGCGGTGGCTGAGTTGACGATTGGTCTGATGTTTTCCCTGATGAGATCGATCCATGTGGCAAATGCTCAGATGCACCGAGGAGAGTGGCACCGTTATTTCGGCAGACGACTTACCGAACTTACGATCGGCATTGTGGGGGCAGGAAGGATCGGCGGGCGAGTCGCGCGACACCTCCGCGCACTGGGTGTTAAACGTCTTCTGGTAAACGACATTTGTCCCGATGCATGCCGATTCGAAGGCGTTGATGCAATCGAATGTGTGGATAAGGACACCATCTATCGCGAATCGGATCTCGTCAGCTTGCACGTACCGCTGACCGCGCAGACCAAGAACATGGTTCGTCGCGAGCATCTTTTGCAGATGAAGCCGGATGCAATGATCGTCAACACGGCACGGGGCGGCATCATCCACGAAGATGACCTCGCGGAAGTGCTGAACTTGGGGCATCTTGCCGGGGCCGCTGTGGATGTTTTTTGTGAGGAACCGTATCAGGGGAGACTCTCCTCGGTCGAGCGATGTCTGCTGACATCGCACATGGGGTCTATGTCCGTAGATTGCCGGACGCGCATGGAGATCGAGGCGACGGAAGAGGCGATAAGGTTTCTGGCAGGGAAACCGCTTGAAGGCCTGGTGCCCGAGGCAGAGTACCAGGTGCAAAGGGAAGGACTCTAAGATGGCTCGAGTTTGCGTGATCGGGGGTTCCGGGTTCTTGGGTAGCCACGTGGCCGATGCACTGAGTGCAGGCGGCCATCGCGTTTCCATTTTTGATCAGCGGCCCTCGCCCTGGCTGCGGCCAGATCAGGAAATGCGGGTTGGCGACTTGCTTGATGGAGACAAGGTCGCGTCGGCAGTTTCCGGTTGTGAGTATGTCTACAATTTCGCTGCGCTGGCGGACCTGAACGAGGCCTTGGACAAGCCGCTGGACACCATCCGCATCAACGTACTCGGCAACGCGAATGTGCTTGAGGCCTGTCGCTTGAATGGCGTGAAGCGCTTCCTTTATGCCAGTACCGTGTACGTTTACAGTCGGCAGGGTAGCTTCTATCGATGCAGCAAGCAGTCTGCGGAGCACTACGTCGAAGAGTATCAGGCCGCCTACGGGCTGGACTATACAGTGTTGCGCTACGGATCCCTCTATGGACCGAGGTCCGATCACCAGAACGGGCTCTGGCGCATCGTCAACGAAGCGCTCAGAACGGGCCAGATTCGTTATGCGGGCAGTGCTGAAGCCATGCGGGAGTACATCCATGTCGAGGATGCCGCGCGCGCCAGCGTGGCGGCACTCGGGGACGAGTTCCGCAACCAGCATGTCGTCCTGACAGGGCAGGAGCCGATGCGCGTGATGGATCTGTTGAAGATGCTCGCTGAAATTCTTGGTATTCCACAGGCGGTGGAGTTCGAGGAAACCGAGTATGCCGGGCATTACGTCCGGACTCCTTATGCCTATCAGCCGAAGCTGGGCCGGAAGTATGTGCCGCCGATGCATGTCGACCTGGGACAGGGTTTGCTGCAGTTGATTGCGGAAGTCCAGAACGAGTCGAATATTGATTGATAGCACTGGCACCTTGTCATGACGAAGCCGTCTTTTTTAGCAAAACTGTTTTCTAGGATCGGTGCCCTATGCACCTTAATTTATGGAAGTGTCGTGGCTCTCAGGGTTCGGAAAACGGGCCGGCGTTTCATGCCAGCTTATTGCCTGAAAATCATCGGTGGCGGGAATATCTGCATCGGCGACAATTTTCGATCGATGGGCTGCAACTACCTGTATGCAAATGAAGGTGCAATCACCATCGGCGACAACATGAGCATGAATACAAACGTCCAGATAGGTGCTTCATCTGGCCGTATCACCATCGGCAACAACGTGTTGATCGGTCCCAACGTGGTGATGCGCGCCGCCGATCATGGTATTGCCATGGGGGTGCCAATCCGCTTGCAGCAACATGTCGGAGGTGCAATTGTCGTCGAAGACGATGTCTGGATTGGGGCCAATGTAGTTATTCTGCGGGATGTGAAATTGGGACAAGGATGTGTTGTCGCGGCGGGTGCCGTGGTGACAAAGGATGTGGAGCCTTATGCGATCGTCGGGGGCGTGCCTGCCCGAAAGATTTCGTCGCGACACTAGGCTGATCTTCTGGGACTTTGATGGTGTCATCAAAGACTCCATTGCCGTCAAGACGGAAGCCTTTGTCCAATTGTTCGAGTCCTTCGGTGGTGAGGTTGCGAGGCGCATCCGCCTCCATCACGAGGCTCACGGGGGTATGTCCCGATTCGAAAAGATACCGCTTTATATGGAATGGGCAGGGGTGCCTGTGACGGAATCCGGGGTTAAGGCCTATTGCCAACATTTCTCCGACATTGTCCTGCGCCAAGTCATCAATGCACCGTGGGTTGCTGGTGTTGAGCGGATTCTGCGCGAGAATCCCTATGCTCAGGAGTTCATCCTCGTAACGGCAACGCCACAGGGTGAAATTACGGAAATTCTGAAAGCGATCGATTTGCGGCACTGCTTTTCAGAGGTTTTCGGCGCACCGACGAAAAAGGGAGCGGCGATTTGTAGCTGCCTTTCGCGTCGGAACGTGCCGCTTGACCGATGCCTGATGATCGGAGATGCGAGGGCGGATATGGACGCAGCCCTGGAAAACGACATACCGTTTCTGCTGCGCAGGCACGCGAGTAATCACGAAGTGTTTTGCAATTTCACGGGCGACTCGGTGGAGGACTTTGTCGAACTATGAATCGAATTAAAAAAATACGAGCCATCCGCGATGACTTGCAATCGGGAAGGCCTAGCATCGGTAGCTGGATTCAGATACCTCATCCATCCATTGCAGAGATCATGGGACAGGCCGGCTACGATTGGGTTGCGGTGGATATGGAGCATGGTGCTGTCGGCGCTCATCAATTGCCCGACCTGTTTCGGGCGCTCGAACTCGGCGGAACACTTCCCCTCGCAAGGATTGCGCAGGGCGCGCCGAAGGATTGCAAGCAAGCTCTCGATGCAGGTGCCGGAGGAATCATCGTGCCGATGATCGAGAGTGCCGAGCAGCTAATTCGGGTTCGGGATGCGTGTCGCTGGCCACCCGCCGGAAAACGTGGTGTCGGCTTCTCCCGCGCCAACCTCTTCGGAAAGTATTTCGAAGCCTATGCGGAAGAGGCACAGGCGCCGTTGCTAGTCGCAATGATTGAACATGCCGCGGCGCTCGACGACCTCGCCGCCATCCTCGCGGTGGAGGGCCTCGATGCAGTATTGGTGGGGCCTTATGACCTCTCTGCTTCCATGGGCATGACCGGGGCCTTCGATCGCCCCGAATTCGTGGCCGTGATCGAGCGAGTCCTTTTAGCATGCAAGACGCAGGGCCTTCCCTGCGGCATGCATGTCGTTATGCCGGATGCGGCGATGCTGAAGACGCGCATCGATCAGGGTTATCGTTTCATCGCCTATTCGATCGATGCGGTTTTCCTCAACAGTGCGGCGGCTGCGCCAGAGACGAGGGAGCGTTGAAAGAAGAAGAAATCCGGCCGCGCAAGGTCTTCGACGAATACTTGCGTCTTGCGGCAGAGGACGCCGAGATCTACTTCGGTAACACGAAGCGGTCGCCGTTGCCGTGTCCGGCATGCGGTGAAACAGGTAAGCACGCATTCGACAAGCATGGCTTTTCGTACGAAGAATGCCCGGCTTGCCAAACCCTGTTCGTGAGTCCGCGTCCGCCGGCTGAGGATTTTTTCCGCTATTACAAGGAGTCGGCCTCCGCGCGGTATTTCGGAACCACTTTTTATCGTGAGACCGCCGAAGCCAGGCGAGAGAAGCTCTGGCGTCCGAAGGCTGCGATGATCCGCGATGTCTTGCTTGGACGTGGTGCGGCGGGCCACCACGTGATTGACATCGGGGGCGGATACGGCATTTTCGCCGAGGAGTATCAGCACATCGCTGGCGGGGAAGTGACTGTTATCGAACCCGGCCCGGATTCGGCACAGGTGTGTCGTAACAAGGGTTTGCGTGTTGTCGAAAGATTCCTGGAAATGGTCGAGGACTCATCCTTGCCATCGGGGCCGAGGGCGTTTGTGAGCTTCGAGCTTTTCGAGCATCTGCACGATAGCCGTGTTTTCCTCGAGCGCCTGAGATCGCACATGCGCCCAGGCGACTTATTCCTTTTTACGACCCTTTCCGGGATGGGTGTCGATATTCAGGCTTTATGGGAAAATTCGAACTCAGTTTCGCTACAGCATCTCAATTTCTTTAATCCTCGATCGGTCAGGATACTGGTTGAATCGTTTGGCATGAGCGTCGTGAAGATTGCAACGCCCGGAATGTTGGATGTCGACATCCTGTGCCGTAGCCGTGACGCGATCAAGGATCGGTTCTGGCGAAATTTCATCGCCCAGGCGACACCGGAGATGCTGAATGCGTGGCAGAGTTTCGTCGCTTCTCAGGGATTCAGCTCGCACATGTTCGTGGTTTGTGAGTGTCCGGGAAGCATGTCGCCGTAGATCGGCCTTGCCGGTGTGGAGAATCTGTTTTGTCCCTTCCAGAAAAATGCCCTCTTTGTTCTGCGGGCCGAGAATCCCAGTCTGTTGTCACACGTCATGTCTACGGCGGCACGGCTGCCTCCCACGCTTTCTTTCACTGCGAAGAATGCGACGTCCGTTATCAGTTTCCCGGGCTGACGGCTGACGAGGAAGCGCGATTCTATGCGGCCGAATTTGAAGGCTTCATGGCAAGTCGGTCGGGTGAGGCGGGCGGTTGGCAGAAAGCCGAGCAGCATCTCGTTGCCAATGAGCCAACGCGCCAGCGCAGGATGAAGTATCTGGCGCCGTACTTAAAAGATGGTCTCGATCTCCTTGAGATTGGGTGCTCGTCTGGATTCATGCTTTACCCTCTGGCAGAGTCCGGACATCGCTGCACCGGAATCGAGCCTTCAGGTGTCTTCAGCGAATTCGTGCGGGGCCGTGGTCTATGTGCATATCAATCGCTGGAGGACCTTCAGCATGCTGCGCCGCATTCGAAATTTGACTTGATCCTCCATTTTTTCGTCCTTGAGCATATTGCTAACCCCGCTGAATTTTTGAAAGCTCAGCTGGATATGCTCAAGCCCGGTGGCCGCATTATTTTTGAAGTGCCGAACGCGGCTGATCCGTTGTACTCGGTATACGACATTCCTGCATTCGAGCGCTTCTACTGGTCGGTGGCACATCCCTGGTATTTCAGCGAACCATCATTGCATTTTTTGCTTGGGCAGCTGGCGGCTGAGTACGAAGTGCTTCGAGACCAGCGGTATGACCTCTCGAATCACATGATTTGGGCTCGCGATGGACGGCCTGGGGGCATGGGTCGGTTTACGTCGAAGTTGGGTATCGAAGTCGAAGAATCCTACAAACAGTCGCTCATCCGTAGTGGTACCTGCGACACCTTGATTGGAGTCGTCAGTAAAAAGGGAGAAGTTTGAGATGGATCGCGTGTTGATCACGGGCGTGGGTGGATTCATCGGCTCTCACATCGCCCGTCGTTTCCTACAGGAAGGCTATGCTGTAACTGGAGTCGACGATTTCTCAAGCGGGCGGGCGGAAAATGTACCGCCAGGTGTGGATTTCATCGAGGGGGATTTGGCTATGCGAGCCACGATCTCGAAGATTCCTTCGGACTGCAGAAAAATTCTTCACCTTGCGGGCCAGTCGTCCGGAGAAATCAGCTTTGACGATCCTGTTGCCGATTTGCAGAAGAATACTGTTTCGACTTTGAATTTGATCCAGTATGGCATCGAGCACGCTGCAGAGCGCTTTCTCTACGCAAGCTCGATGTCGGTGTATGGAGCGGTTGAGGACGCACCGGTCGGCGAATCCCTAGAATGCCATCCGCTATCATGCTATGGCGTTGGAAAATATGCCTCAGAGGGCTATCTGCGTATCTACCAGAAAAAGCTACCACCGGTGATCCTAAGGATGTTCAACGTCTATGGCCCTGGCCAGGACTTAAGTAATCTGCGCCAGGGGATGGTGAGCATTTTTCTTGCACAGGCCTTGTCGAACGGGCGAATTGAAGTAAAAGGGGGCCTCGAGCGATTTCGCGACATCATCTATATCGAGGATGTAGTTGAGAGTTGGTTTCGCGCAGCAACTCTTGAAACGGCCAAGGGCCGCACGCTCAATGTTGGAACAGGCGTAAAAACGACCGTAGGCACCCTGCTTCAACGTATTTGTGAATTGGTGCCAGGGGCGACCTATTTCGTCCATGGGGGGACGCCGGGCGATCAGAGCGGTATCTATGCAGACATCTCTGCGTTGCAAGATGTGCTTGGCGTCACCGCGTTTACAACGCTTGGCGACGGGCTGGAGCGCTTCACCACATGGGCGCGAACCCAACCGGCATTTCAATGATGACAATTACTACTTCTACGGATAAGCCATGAATGTTCTCGCATTGATTCCTGCCCGAATGGGTAGCAGCCGTTTCCCTGGAAAACCAATGGCGAAGATCCTCGGGAAGCCGATGATCGGACATGTTTACGAGCGCGTTGCGAAGTCACCGATGCTCGCCTTAACCGCGGTAGCGACGTGCGACAAGGAGATATTCGACTATATTGAGTCGATTGGTGGCGTTGCCGTGATGACTGGTGACCAGCATGAGCGTGCTTCGGACCGATGTGCGGAAGCACTTCTCAAGCTCGAAGAACGATACCGGACGAAGTACGATATTGTCGTGATGGTGCAGGGTGATGAGCCCATGACACACCCGGATATGATAGGTGAGGCGGTGCAGCCTCTTTTCGACCATCCGGACGTGAAGGTAGTGAACCTTCTGGGGAGTATCAAGGATACGGCTGAGTTCGAGGACAGGAACTGCATCAAGGTGGTCTGCGATCTGCAGCTCAACGCGTTGTATTTCTCGAGAGAGCCGATTCCGACGCGATGCAAGGTGGATGAGATACCGATGGGCAAGCAGGTTTGCATTATTCCGTTCCGACGGGATTTTCTGCTCGAATACACGAGGTTGGTGCCCACGCCGCTGGAAATCGCCGAATCTGTCGACATGATGCGCGTACTGGAACATGGCATGCGTGTACGTATGGCGCCGACTTCGCACGATACTCAGGCCGTGGATACGTTGGATGACCTGAAAAAGGTTGAGCGCTTGATGCAGGGGCTGAATGCCTGACAGTCCGAGCCCATTGACCGAAGACAGGTCAAAGGACATTCTGATCTGGGACGCGGAAGGCGTCCCAGATGCTTGGCCCGGCATTGCAGTGCTTTGGAGTGGTTTTGGGGGGGGGCGAGATATTGGAGACCGCCTGATATCGATGCCGAGCGTTGTAGAAGGGATGGCTGATGATCTCCGGTCTTGCTATTTGGAATGGCTGCATGACCTTGGCAAAGCATCAGTAGATGGCCAAACGGTTTCGGATCATCTGCTGATTCGTCCAGGTCTCAGCTACTGGTGGATGGCTGCTCCGGCGCAGAAGTACAGTATTTCTGCAATATCGCTCATCCCTGATGCGATCAAATTGCTTGCCCTTGAGCGGTATATGTCGGGCGTGAAAGCGCGCGCTGTTGTTTTACATTCATCCAATTTGCGGCTGGCAGAATGCCTGGATACGTATTGTCGGTTGTCCGGGCTCAGCTTTGAATGGCGCCACCCCGCGCCAGTAAAACCATCTGACCGCTACCGCCAGAAGGGCTATGCAAGATTGCCGCGGCTTATGCGCGCCGTGCTGTCTTTTGGCTGGTACTGCGTTTCAAGATTGCCCACGCTTTACCGAAATAGGGTCAAGCCGAGGCCGAAGGGCCGTATTTCGTTCTTCGATGTACTCGTCCATCTGGATAAGCGAGGGATCGCATCCGGCCGATTTATATCGAACTATTGGGGACCGCTCGTCGCAAAATTGTCTTCGGACGGCCTGACCACGAACTGGTTCCATTTTTTTCATCCGCATCCCGCAGTCTCCAGCTATACCGATGCCGATAAACTTGTTCGTCAGTTTGATGAAAGTGCCAGTGAACGGCAATTCCACGCTTTAGTTGATACGCTGCCTTCAGCCACTGCAGCACTTCGCGCTTGGCGTGACTACCTGCGGCTTCGCCGGATGACCGGTTTGGTCGCCAAGGCTTCGGGCACGGTGCGACCCAAAGCCTCGACTCTCGATCTTTGGCCTCTACATGAGGATGAGTGGGTGGAGTCCGTTGCCGGCCCAAATGCGCTGATGGAATGCCTGCGACTTGGCATGTTCGAGGCAGTTTTGGTGCGCCTGCCTAAGCAGCAGGCGGGTGTCTACATCTGCGAAAACCAGCCGTGGGAAATGTCGCTCATCCATGCGTGGCGAACAGCGGGGCACGGTCAACTCGTAGCAACCCCCCACACGATTGTTCGTTTCTGGGATCTCCGCTATTTCCACGATCCCCGCGTCTACGTTTCCGGCGACGCTAGCGGCATCCCGTTGCCGGATTGTTATGCTGTGAATGGGCCGGTGGCCCGTGCGGCGCTACTCATCGGGGGCTGTCCGGAAGAGCGGGTTTTAGAGGTCGAGGCGCTGCGCTTCATGCATCTGACACAGTTGCAGAACCGCGGTACGGAAGTCGGACGCTTGCGGCGCATCTTGGTCTGTGGCGATTTTCTCTCGGCGACAAATGACAGAATTTTGGAATGGCTCGACTATGCGAGCCAAAACCTTTCAAAGGGTGCCATTGTGATTTTTAAGCCGCACCCTGCTTTTCCTTACAATCCGGATTCCGCGATCGCCGAACGCGTAGGCCTTAGGTTGGATGAGCGGCCACTGATGGAGCTGCTCCCGGACAGCGATATTGTCATCACGAGCGCTATTACCTCGGCAGCCGTCGATGCGTACTGTGCCGGGAAACGGGTAATTCAGATTGCCGATGGCGGCGGCTTGAATGCGAACGCGCTGCGCGGCCTTGAAGGAGTCAGCTTGGCGACCACTCCTGACGCGCTGTCTGCCGCGTTGCAGGCGGTTCCAACAAGTACCTCTGGTGCGTTTGTGCCGTACTTTCGGCTCGATCCCCAATTACCCGAGTGGCTACGCCTGCTCCGAACTTCGCCTGTCGTTGATGAATTGCAGTTTTCGACAGAGGCTGGAGGTCATTGATGCTGGAAGCAGAAAATTCTCAAAAGCCCGTCGATTTTCCATCTGTATCTGTTGTGATGGCCACGTTGGGCGGCCATCAAATCATACGTACGATCGCGGAAATGAATCGCGGCACAGTGAAGCCCGCAGAGATACTGGTGTGCATACCAGAGACGGAAGTGGCACGAGTGAAAGATCTCGGGTTCGACAACGTGCGGGTCTTGGCCACAAAGGTGCGAGGCCAAGTGGCCCAACGAGCAGAAGGGTTTCAGCACGCCACTTGCCCCATAGTGATGCAGTTGGATGATGACATCCTTCTTGCTACTGATGCTGTAGAAACAATGTTGAGATCGTTGTTGGTTCTTGGGCGCGGGCATGTCGTCGGCCCGGTTTTCTATAATTCATTGACTGGCGCACCATTAACAAAGATAGAACATGGGGTGCGCGGGTTTTTCTTTAGTCTGTATGAAACCTCTGTTCGCGGTTTGCCGTGGGGGCAACTCCGTATGGGAGCGCTGAGCAATATAGGGGGTTGTGGCAGCGTGGACCCTCGCTGCTGTCACACTGAGTTAGTTACGACGGCGTGGCTGCCAGGAGGATGCTCGGTTTCTTCTCGGGAAGACCTAATTCTTGAGGCTTTCTTCCCGTTTCGTGGCAAAGCGTATTCAGAGGATGTCCTCCATTCCTACCTGAGAAGTCGTGCCGGTATCGTTCATCACGTGGCTGTGAACGCGAAGGCGACGATCCTTCCTCCGGAACGAGGTGTAACGAAGGATAGCGCGATTGCAGAGATCCGTGCGCGGCGCTATGTTGCCAGAACGTTGGGGGGTAGCCAGCTGCGCGCTACGTTTGCTGCAGTCGTAGACATAGTGCGACGGCAGGTCGCTTCCTTGCTCCTGCACTGATCAATGTGAAGAGCATATCTCAACTCGTCGTCACCGGTGGTTCAGGGTTTATAGGACGCCACTTTCTGCAAGCTGCGAAAGGGCGACCTGTACGCGCGTTGACGCGTAGCTATGATTCGCATACGGATCGTGATCCAGCGGTCTGCTGGGTTGAGGGAGATCTGACATCAAGTACTGTATGGCGATCGCTCCTTGTTCCCGGTAGTACTGTCATCAATCTTGCCTATCCAGCAGGACTGTCCGACGCGCAGGTTGTGGAGGCAGCGAGGGTAATGGTCCGGGAGTGCGCGGCGACAAACGTCGCGAGATTAATCCATTGCAGCACCATTTCTGTTTACGGCAGGACGCCGGGCGGAATAATCGATGAGACCACGCCATGCAACCCGCTTGATGGCTACGGGAGAAGGAAGCTTGCGATTGAAAACGCTATTCGTGATGCTGATTCCGGTGCCTGCGAAGTCGCGATTCTCCGTCCAGCGGCCGTATTCGGAAGCGGGGGGCAAAATCTCGTTGCGTTGATGAAGAGCCTTTCTCAGGAAAATGTCGCCTACCGCTACCTTAGGGGCTCGTTGTTTGGAAGGCGGAAGATGCATCTCGTTCCCGTGCAGACGGTTGTATCGGCTCTTCTATATTTGGCGGATGTTCCGCGATCCGTTGCTGGCCAGATATTTAACATTTCGGATGACGGAGATCCGCGGAACAACTATCAGGAGATCGAGCGGATACTCTTAGATGCACTGGGTCTTGCTGGGGGAAGGTTGTCCGTTCCCCTCATGCCTGAACTGGCATTGAAAGCCATGCTAATTCTGCGCGGGCGCAGTGAACTTGATCCATATTGTTCTTACGCGGACGAAAAGCTCCGCCGCTGGGGCTTTTCGTCCCCAGTGGATTTTGAGGAGGAGTTACGCTCATTTGCTCGTCATTGGAGGGCTGAGATGTCTCTCGAGGAGCATGCGTGAAGATATTGCTCGTAAACCATCTGCTTGATCCTGTCTCTGGCGGAGGGACGGCAGAACGAACCTTCCAATTAGCTAGGTTCTTAACGGTAGCCGGCGCTGAGTGCACTGTACTGACACTTGATATCGGAATCGAACATGAAGTTAAAGCCTCGTCGCATGGAGGAGTTCGCATCGTAGCTGTGCCATGCCTGAACAGACGCTTCTTCATTCCTGTTATGAGGCGAGGAATGATTGATGCACTGGTAGCTGACGCTGATGTGGTGCATCTTTCCGGCCACTGGACAATTCTTAACGCACTTACTTTCAGAGCATGCCTGCGGCATGACGCGCCGTTTCTGTTCTGTCCTGCTGGTGCGCTTAAGCCGTTCGGCCGGTCACGATTCCTGAAATGGTGCTATGACGCGTTTGCGGGCCGTAAACTTGCGCGGTCGGCTGCGGCGTGTATAGCGATTACGGAAAGTGAAAAATCCGATTTTTCCGAGTGTGGAGTTCTTCCCGCTCGGGTCTTCGTCATTCCGAATGGAATCGACCCTGACGAATACTTGCTTGAAGACGCGCAGGGCGCAGTGGCGCGTTTCAGGCGAGCGAGCAGCGTCGGTGAATCTCGTTTCCTGCTATTCCTTGGCCGGCTAAATTCGATAAAAGGTCCGGATCTACTTCTTGAGGCGTTCTCGCGGATCGCGGCTCGTGTGCCGGATGTTCACTTGGTACTAGCTGGGCCAGACGACGGTATGCGTGAAATGTTGGAGACGTCGGTCTCCTCGTTGCAATTGTGCGGACGCGTTCATTTTCCCGGGTACATCGGAGGTGCGGATAAAGTTGCTGCGCTTCATGCAGCTGCGATCCTAGTAATCCCGTCCCGCCGCGAGGCGATGTCTATCGTTGTGCTGGAAGGCGGTATATGTGGGTGCCCGGCCGTGTTCACGGATGCTTGTGGTCTGGATGCCATCGCTGACGAAGGGGCTGGTGTAATGGTTCCGGTCTCCGTTGAGGCAATTGCCTCCGCTCTAGAAGGTCTCCTTCAGGACGAAGCCGAGCTCCAGCGCTCGGGGGAACTGCTGAGGCGTATAGTACAAAGGCATTACCTGTGGCAGTCGCAGGCTGAGCAATTGCTGGCGCTGGCTGCTCAGGTTGCCACCAACACTTCCAAGAAAACTTGCGCCGGTAGTGGTGCTGTATGAAGCGTGCTTTTCTACTGTCTCTCCTCATTCTTCTCTTCGCACTTTCGCTCGTTGCGGGATTCCGTTATCCGGGCGACTGGGGCGCATATCTCGCGTTCAGCGTTGCCGCCAACGCTTTCTTGCTAGCCGGTTTTCGTCGACGAGCACTCTTTTTCGACACGTTTGTCGGAGTGTTCCTCTGGTTGGGTTTCTGGCTGAAGCTCTCGATTCGAGTGGCAGTTCTCCCTTGGGGGCTAAGCCTTCTGGGAGCTATGAAACCTCATCAAGATTATAGAATTCGGAATTTTTCGTTATGGAGGTGAATTTTGCACCATTGCACCTTGCGAAAGCCGTACAGTGACACTCCCATTTTTATCACAATTCTTCCGAGAAACTTGGGGGGTGAAGGTCGCACTTCAGCCGCGTCATGCGTGGCCGCAAAAGGCTCATGTTCGCAGCCTGCCACGTATAAATAACGCATCAGAGAAGTTGCCCTTTTGAAACTCCTTGTTGTCAGTCAGTATTTCTGGCCGGAAACCTTCGGGATCAACGCGTTGACGAAGGTGCTGGTGCGGAATGGGCACTCCGTCACGGTTCTAACCGGGCAGCCAAACTATCCTGAGGGTTCGGTGTTCGCCGGATACCGGGCCTGGAAGACGATGTTCGAGCGTTACGATGGTGTCGACGTGCTGCGTTTACCGCTGGCCCCCCGCGGAAAACATTCGGCGATGCGCCTCGCCCTGAACTACCTTTCCTTCGTGGTTTCGGCCTTATTGCTCGGACCGTTGATGCTTCGGGGCCGTTCGTTCGATGCGGTCTTCGTGTACGCCCCGTCTCCGCTGTTGCAGGCGTTACCGGCAGTTTTCATCTCCTGGTATAAAAAGGCGCCACTGGTCGTATGGGTCCAGGATTTGTGGCCGGAGAGTCTTGAAGCCACGGGATTTGTCAGGAACAAGCGGCTCCTGAGGTGGGTCGAATTTGCCGTCCGCTTCCTCTATCGGCACACCGACCTTATCCTCGTGCCGTCCAGGGCGTTCATCCAGCCGGTTGAGAGGTTGGGAGCCCCCCTGGACAAGATCATCTATTTTCCGAACGCCTATGTTCCGGAACAACTTGATTCATTGCCCGTTTGCGGCGACGCGATGGCACTTGCGGAAAGGATCTCTCAGGCGTTTTCGATCGTGTTTGCGGGTAATTTGGGCGTTGCTCAATCGCTCGAGACGATCCTCGATGCCGCTGAACGACTTCAGGAGTCAGGTGTCCCGGCCCGAATCCTACTGGTGGGTAGCGGAAGTCGTTCGGAATGGCTACAGGAGCAGATCCTCCGGCGCAAGCTCGCCAATGTCGAGTTGCCTGGCCGATATCCACCGGAGGCCATGGGGTTCATTTATGGTGAAGCGTCGGCGCTACTGGTCAGCTTGCGTGACGAGCCGATCTTCGCCATGACGATCCCGAGCAAGGTCCAGGGCTACCTTGCCGCGGGTCGCCCGGTCATCGCTTCATTGAACGGGGAAGGGGCCCGCGTCATTCGCGAGGCAAACGCGGGATTTGCGAGCCCGGCGGGGGATGGTGACGCATTGGCGGCCGCCATTACGAAGCTCTTCCATCTGGATAAAGACGCCAAGCGGGAATTGGGCGAAAATGGACGGTTATACGCAGAACAGCATTTCTCGCTGGACAGGTTGGCGCTGGAGCTGATCCGTCGGCTGGAAAGTGTGCAAGCAGATTGCAGGAGGAATTCTCGGTGAAGATTCTGGTGCTAGGAGTCTCCGGAATGTTAGGCAATGCGATGTTTCGGATCTTGTCCGAGGCTAGCGAACTCGAAGTCTGGGGGACGGTGCGTTCGCCCGGCGCAAGGAAGTCTTTTGACGATGTGCTGGCATCGCGCCTGCTTCCAGGCGTCGATGTCGAAAACGCGGACGCCATTTCGGACGTGCTCAACAGGATCCGGCCGGACGTCGTCGTCAATTGCATCGGCCTGGTTAAGCAATTCGCTGAAGCCGGAGATCCATTGCTCGCCTTGCCGATAAACGCCATGTTGCCACACCGATTGGCGCGCCTCTGTTCCTTGCTGGGCGCCCGGTTGATCCATATCAGTACCGATTGTGTATTCAACGGGAAGCGAGGCGCTTACACGGAGTCCGACGTCTCCGACGCAGAGGATCTCTATGGCAAGTCGAAATACATCGGGGAAGTGGATTACCCCCACGCGGTAACCCTGCGGACATCGATCATCGGGCATGAATTGGCGAGCCACCATGGGCTGATCGAATGGTTTCTGGCGCAGGACGGGCGTGTCAATGGCTATACGCGCGTGCGTTTCTCGGGTTTGCCGACAGTCGAGTTGTCCCGGATCGTTCGGGATTTCGTCCTGCCGAGGGAGACGCTGCGGGGCGTCTACCACGTCGCATCCGCCCCCATCGCGAAGTACGATCTCCTCAAGCTTGTGGCCCGGGTATACGAAAAGAAGATCGAGATCGTTCCGGACGATTCCATAGCGATCGACCGCACCTTGGTGGCTGACAGATTCCGGGAGGCAACCGGTTATACGGCCCCGCATTGGGAAGACCTGGTGCTGATGATGAAGAATTTTGGGTAAGAGGTACGTATTATGTTCGCAGGCAAGACACTCATGATCACAGGCGGGACGGGTTCATTTGGCAATGCCGTCCTGAACCGCTTTCTTGACACGGATGTGCGCGAAATACGGATATTCAGTCGTGACGAGAAAAAGCAGGAGGACATGCGCATCTCCTTGAATAATCCCAAGCTGAAGTTCTACATCGGCGATGTCCGCGAGTACTCAAGCGTCATCGATGCGATGCACGGAGTGGATTACGTATTTCACGCAGCAGCACTCAAGCAGGTCCCTTCCTGCGAGTTCTACCCGATGGAGGCGGTTCGTACCAACGTTCTCGGTGCCGAAAACGTTCTGAATGCAGCCATCGCGGCCAAGGTGGCACGGGTGGTGGTACTCAGCACGGACAAGGCCGTCTATCCAGTCAATGCGATGGGCATCTCGAAGGCCATGATGGAGAAGCTCATGGTGGCGAAGGCGCGCATGCGCAGCGACGGCGAAACAGTGTTGTGCGCGACCCGCTACGGCAACGTGATGGCCTCGCGGGGGTCGGTCATTCCGCTGTTCATTGATCAGATGAAGGCAGGGAAGCCGCTGACCTTGACGGATCCGAGCATGACCCGCTTTCTCATGTCGCTCGAGGACTCGGTAGATCTCGTGCTGCATGCCTTCGAACACGGCCGCCAGGGCGACATCTTCGTGCAGAAAGCCCCCGCGTCGACCGTCGGTGATCTGGCAATGGCGCTGCGCGAATTGTTTTCCAGCGCTTCCGAGCTCCGCATCATCGGTACAAGGCATGGCGAGAAACTCTATGAATCCTTGCTCTCGCGCGAGGAAATGGCGAGGGCGGATGACATGGGCCGCTATTACCGTGTTCCGGCCGATGATCGCGACCTAAACTACAACAAATATTTCGTCGAAGGCGAAACCCGCGTGTCGGGCCTTGAGGACTACACCTCCCACAATACCGATCGGCTCGATATCGAACAGATCAAGGCCCTGTTGATGAAGCTGGATTATGTCCGGAGCGAACTCGATGCTTAAGGTCATGACGATTGTCGGTACACGACCCGAGATCATTCGGCTGTCGCGTGTCATCGACAGGCTGGATCGTCACGCCGGCCATGTTCTGGTCCATACCGGCCAGAACTACGACTACGAGTTGAACCAGATTTTCTTCGACGATCTCGGTATCCGCAAGCCCGATCACTTTCTTGAGGCGGTAGGGAGCAGCGCGGCCGAGACGATAGGCAATGTGATTGCCCGTGCGGATCAGGTTCTCGACCAGGAAAAACCGGATGCGGTACTGATTCTGGGCGACACCAACAGCAGCCTTGCTGCGATTGCTGCGAAGCGGCGCCACATCCCCATCTTCCACATGGAAGCCGGCAATCGTTGCTTCGACCAGCGCGTTCCTGAAGAGTCGAACAGGAAGATCGTCGATCACATTGCCGACATCAATCTTCCCTACAGCGATCTCGCCCGGGAAAACCTGATGCGGGAAGGATTGCCGACTGATCGGGTGATCAAGACTGGCAGCCCGATGTATGAAGTGCTCGAACACTATCGGTCGCAGATTGAGGGCTCCGAAGTTCTCGGTCGTTTGGGCCTGCTTGCCGGCAACTACTTTGTGGTCAGTGCTCATAGGGAAGAGAATGTCGATGCTCCCGAAAGGTTGGCGGCGCTCGCAGGGATTCTCAACAGTCTTGCCGAAACGCACGATTGCCCGGTGGTCATGTCGGTTCATCCCCGAACCCGCAAACGCCTGGATGCCGTTGGTGTACCGATTGACCCGCGGGTTCAGCTCCTGAAGCCTCTCGGGTTTTTCGACTACGTGAAACTGCAGATGAACGCACGAGCGGTACTTTCGGACAGCGGGACGATCACCGAGGAGTCCTCGATTCTCAACTTTCCGGCGCTCAATATTCGAGATGCACACGAGCGGCTGGAGGGTATGGAGGAGGGGGCTGTCATGATGGTCGGCTTGTCCTGGGATCGAATTGCAGGAGCGCTGAATATTCTCAGGGAGCAACAGAGGGGGGCGGTACGTCAGTTGCGCCCCGTTCCTGATTACATTGCTCCCAACGTCTCTGACAAGGTTCTGAGGATCATCGTGAGCTACACGGACTATGTGAACAGAGTTGTGTGGGGCAAGTGAAGCAGCAGGGTACGGTTCTCGTTACGGGCGCCAGCGGGTTTGTCGGGCACGTCTTGGTGCCGCACCTTCTAGGGGCGGGAATGAAGGTCGTAGCCGTCTATCGAGGTGCTCTGCCGGAAGGCGCCTGTAAAGGTGCCCGCTGGGTGAGAATGACCAGCATCGGGCCGGAATCGGACTGGCGTCCTCTACTTGAGGGGTGTGACGCCGTGGTCCATCTGGCCGCCCGTGTTCACGTGATGGCCGAAACCGTATCCGATCCTCTGGCCGAGTTTCGCCAGGTCAATGTTGCCGGGACGGAGCGACTGGCATCGCATGCGGCGCAGATTGGTGTGAAACGCTTCGTCTACCTCAGCTCTGTCAAGGTCAATGGCGAAGAAACGTCGACGGGATGCGCTTTCCGTCCTGATGACGAACCTGCGCCGGAAGATCACTATGGGGTGAGCAAACACGAGGCCGAGCTTGCCCTTCGTCGAATCGAGTCTGCGACAGGACTGGAAGTGTGCATCATTCGACCCCCGTTGATTCATGGTCCTGCGGTCAAGGGCAATCTGAGAGTCATGATGCGATGGCTGGCGCGCGGCGTTCCTCTGCCATTTGCTGCCTTGGAGAATCGACGCAGCATGGTGGGCCTTGATAACCTCGCCCATCTCGTCGGGGTTTGTCTGAATCACCCCAAGGCGGGTGGCGAGACTTTTCTTGTCAGCGACGGTCGAGATATCTCTACGCCCGAGTTGCTTTCGATGACGGCTCGCTCGATGGGGAGGATGCCCAGATTGTTCAGCGTTCCCCCGGCTATTCTGACGGATATTCTGACGTTCCTTGGAAAGAGGGAATTGGCCCGCCGATTGTGCGGCAATCTGCAGGTCGACATCTCGAAAACGAAGGACCTCCTCGGGTGGGCGCCGGGGGTGGATATAGAGGTCGGCCTTAAAAAAATGGCGGCGGCGGAAAGATGATCGTGAAGCGATTGACCGACCTTGCTTTGGTGCTAACGGCCGGGCTGTTATTTGCACTGCCGATTCTTCTGATTGGGTGTGTGGTCAGGATGACATCGCCGGGTCCTGCGCTGTATTGGTCGGACCGTGTCGGTAGAGGAAACCGGATTTTCAGAATGCCGAAATTCCGGAGTATGCGTACCGATACTCCGGAGGTCGCAACGCATCTGCTCGCTGACCCGAAGGCCTACCTGACGCCGATCGGCCCCTTCCTGCGCGGGACCAGCCTCGACGAACTGCCTCAGCTGTGGTGCATCCTGACTGGCGACATGAGCTTCGTTGGGCCACGGCCGGCACTATTCAATCAGAATGACCTCATAGAGTTGCGTACGAAGGCCGGTGTGCACGAGATCAAGCCTGGCCTCACCGGCTGGGCGCAGATCAATGGTCGCGATGAACTGCCGATTCCGGACAAGGTCGCGCTGGATGCGGAATACTTGCACCGTAGCGGATTCTGGTTCGACCTTTACATCATTTTTCAAACGGTGATCAAGGTGTTGCGGCGCGACGGCGTTTCGCATTAAGCCATGCGAGCCGACTAACGTACAATGGTCGGCTGACCTACTGAATCCAGACCAATGATCCGCCGAAGCCGATGAGTTCCCACGTTTCATTCAAGCGCCAGCTGGCGTTATTCCATGATCTTGTAGCGGTCGTTGCCTGCTGGCTGCTGGCGTACTGGCTTCGATTCAATCTCGATATCCCGGAGAACTATCTTGGTGGCGCAGCACAGACGGTACCCCTCATTCTGGCTGTCTACGCTCCGGTATTCTGGTTTTTCGGACTCTATCGAGGGATCTGGCGTTACGCCAGCCTGATGGATCTTCGGCGCATCGTTTTCTCGGTAGCGTTCTCATCCTTGGTGGTCGCTGCAGCTGTTTTCATGTTGGCGCTGCCGGAAGTGCCCCGTTCGGTGATGTTGCTCCATCCGGTGCTGCTGGTGATGACGATGGGGGGGAGCCGCTTCGTCTACAGGGCTTGGCGCGATCAATTGCTTTACGGGCGCATGGTGATTGAAGGGGAACCGGTTTTGGTGATCGGCTCCAGTGACGCCGCGGACCGATTGCTACGCGAAATCGCTCACTCGCGGGAATGGAGCGTGATCGGCCTGGTGACGGAGGATCGCTTGCGAGTCGGGCATGAAATGCGTGGCGTAAAGATCCTTGGTGGAATCGAGGACCTCGGCCGCCTGGTGGAACAGCTGTCCGTCAGCAAGGCGATTGTCGCAATGCCGGAAGCCGGGCAGAAGCAACGCAGAATGGCCATGGAAGCAGCCGTTCAGGCGGGCCTTTCAGTGCTGACGGTGCCGAGCCTGGAGGACATGCTTTCCGGCAAGGTCGCTGTTTCACAGATCCGCCAGGTCCAGCTTGAGGACCTCCTCGGGCGTGAGAAGGTTCAGCTTGACGACACCGGTCTGCGCAGCTGGCTCGGCGAGCACGTGGTGCTGGTCACTGGTGCTGGCGGCTCGATCGGCTCGGAACTCGCCCGGCAGATCGCGCAGTTCCGGCCGCGCCTGCTGGTGCTGTTCGAAATCTCCGAATTTGCCCTTTATCTGCTCGAACAGGAATTTCAGGAGCAATTTTCTGCCGTTCCGATCGTCTGCGTTGTCGGAGACGTCAAGGACGCTGCGTTGCTCGACAAGGTGTTCTCAACCCACAAACCGTCAGTGATCTTTCATGCCGCCGCCTACAAGCACGTGCCGCTGATGGAAGGCGACAACGCCTGGCAGGCTGTTCGCAACAATGTCGCAGGTTCACGCAGCGTCGCCGAAGCCGCGCTGCGCCACGGCGTCGAGAAAATGGTTCTGGTGTCGACCGACAAGGCGGTCAATCCGACTAACGTCATGGGAGCCACCAAGCGCCTCGCCGAGCGCGTGCTGTGCGGGCTGCAGCGCGAAGGCGGCACTCGCTTCGTCACCGTCCGCTTCGGCAACGTGCTTGGCAGCAACGGTTCGGTGATCCCCAAGTTCCGCGAGCAGATCGCGCGCGGTGGCCCGGTCACGGTGACCCATCCGGACATCATCCGCTACTTCATGCTCATCCCCGAGGCGGCGCAGTTGGTCCTGCAGGCAGGGCTGATGGGGCAGGGCGGCGAGATATTCGTGCTTGAGATGGGCGAACCGATCCGCATTGCCGACCTTGCACGCGACATGATTCGCCTCTCCGGATTTTCCGAGGATGAGATCAAGGTGATCTACACTGGCCTGCGACCCGGTGAGAAACTCTATGAGGAACTCCTCACCGACGCCGAGCAGACCATGCCGACGCCGCATCCGAAGCTGCGCGTTGCACGAGCCGAAGAGGCGCCGGCGGCCGAGTGGCAGCAGGAACTGGCGGCATGGCTGGCAGAGACGCAGCCGGCCGATCCTGCTACGGTGAAGACAAAACTCAGGCGCCTTGTTCCCGAGTACACGCCGCATATCTGATTGCGGAACGGAAGAGATGAGCACCTACGCCATCGGCGACATCCAGGGCTGCCACGACTCCCTCCTCCGCCTGCTCGAAACCTGCGCCTTCGATCCCGCGCACGACCGCCTCTGGCTGGTCGGCGACCTCGTTAACCGCGGTCCGCACTCGCTTGCCACCCTGCGCTTCGTCAAATCGCTCGGTGACGCCGCAATCACCGTCCTTGGCAACCACGATCTCTACCTGCTGATGCTCGCGGAAGGCGTCGAGAAACGCCGCGGCAAGGACGATACGCTCGATGACATCCTCACTGCGCCGGATCGCGATGTGTTGCTCGACTGGCTGCGCCGGCGGCCGCTGTGTCACGTCGAGGGTGAATACTGCCTGGTACACGCCGGCCTGCCGCCGCAATGGACCGCAAAGCAGGCGCGCGCACTGGCGGCGGAGGTGGAGGCGCTGCTGCAGGGGCCGCGTTACCGTGAAACGCTCACGCACATGTGGGGCAGCGAGCCGGCGCAATGGTCGGACGATCTCAGCGGCTGGGATCGCATGCGCGTGGTCGTGAACGCGATGACGCGCATGCGCTTCTGCTCGGCGGCCGGTGTCATGGAATTCAAGACCAAGGGCGAGGTTGCCAACGCGCCACCTGGCTATCTGCCGTGGTTCGAGGTGCCGGGGCGCAGGAGTGCCGATGCCGTGCTCGTTACCGGCCACTGGTCGGCGCTTGGGCTGCGCGTCGAACCTAGGCTGCTTGCGCTTGACTCAGGCTGTCTGTGGGGGCGTCATCTGACAGCCGTGCGGCTGGAGGATCGGCAGGTGTTCCAGGTCGATTGCTCGCCCGGGGAAGCCCGAGGCTGAAGGCGATCGCATCGTGTGCCGCATGCGCGAGTTCGCGCCGGCTGCACGCGTTGGTGGCGAGCCCCGGCGTCGGGCGCAGGCGCACCACCATGCGCCGTGTGGCCAGGATCGCGGCGATGCACTCGCCCATTGTCGTCTCGCCGGCATAGGCAGCCGCCAGCGTGCGCTGTCCATTTTGCGTTTCGTAGGAGAGCGCCAGCGGCTGGATTGGACGGCCGGTTTCTACCGCTGGTTGCAGCAGCGCGGCGTGAAAGCCGAGCAGGTGGGTGCCGTCGGTCGTTGTTCCTTCGGGAAAGATCGCAACGTCCTTGCCGGCCATCAGCAGCGCATCGATTTCAGCATTCACGATCTTTGCGTGGCCACGGCTGCCGCGGCGCAGGAAGACGGTATCAGTCTTTGCCGATAGCCAGCCGATCAGCGGCCAGTCGCGCACCTCCGATTTCGAGACGAAGGCGACCGGGCGTGCGGCATTGATCGCGAAGATGTCCAGCCAGGAAATGTGGTTGGCGACGATCAGGCTGCCCGGCTCGATGCTGGCGAGCGTTGCGTCGATGCGAATGCCGAGGATGTCGAGCAGTTGCCTTGACCAGCGCTGCTTGAGCCACAACCGGCGGCCGTCGCGAATGAACGGGTAAACAACGGCCACCGTCGCCATGCCCCACAGTAGATGCAGGGCAAGACGGGTGGCGCGCAGGCAGCGGATCGAACGCGGCGTCGGCCTGTCTTTCGGGCTATCTTCCCGGCTATCTTTGCGGCTGCGTTGCAGTGTGTGTTGCGGGTTCAGTCCTGGCTCCCGATGAAATGGCGGGCGTAGCGCGCATCGAGCCGGCGCATCGGCAGCAGCACCGGCAGATCAGCCGTATTGAAGTCGGGATCCCAGGCCGGTGCGCCACAGATCCACGCGCCGGCACGCAGATAACCCTTGATCAGCGGCGGAATCGGCGGCCGCTGATCCTCCGGCAGGTCACCGCGCAGCGAGGCGAGCGGCAGCGGGCAACGCGGGAAGACGCGGTATTCGAGCGGGCTCATGTGTTCGGCGAGCTGATTATACAGACTGGCTGCCGCGTGCCCGCCGTCCGCCATGCTGACGCTGGCGCAGCCGATCAGGTGCTCGTAGCCGCCTTCCAGCATGTAGCGCGCGAGGCCGGCCCAGAGCAGCGTGATCGTCGCGCCGCTGCGATAGTCGGGGTGTACGCACGAACGGCCGATCTCGACCAGCTTGCCGCGCAGGTGCTGCAGGCGGGTGAGGTCGAATTCGTTTTCCGAGTAATAGCCACCGATGCGGCGCGCGTTCTGCGGGGAGAGGATGCGATAAGTGCCCACCACCTCGCCGTTGCGCTCGTCGCGCACAACGAGGTGATCGCAATAGGGGTCGTAGATGTCGTGGTCGACGCCGGCGGTGCGCGTCGGCAGGCGGGCGCCCATTTCGCCGGCGAAGACGCGGTAGCGCAGGCGCTGCGCATCCTCGATCTCGGTGGGGTTACGTGCCAGGCCGACGCTCAGTTCGGGTTTTTGCCGCGTCTCCCGCGGCAACTGCGTGCGCAGATGATCCATTCGTTGTTCTCCATCGGTTGATGGGAAGCAACTCTAGGCGGCGCGTGTTACCGCGCCTTGTCGCGCAGATGACGGGAAAATTTCAAACGGAGAAAACCGGGTCGCAGGCGCTGTCGGTGCAGCGGTCGCCGAGACATGGCGGGTGCAGGGAGGCTTTGGCTTTTGCCCCGGGCCGCTTGGTCGTCGTCCCGGTTCCTCGGCAAATCAGTGCGTCACGCGCGTGCCGCCGGCGCCCGAGAGCAGGCGCACGCGCTCGCCGGGGTGAAAGACCTCGTCACCTTCCTGAACCACGGCGGTCAGTTGGCCGTTGTCGAGGCGAACCGTAATCTCCAGCCCCGTCTTGCGGGTCACGCCTTCCTCAGCGGCGGCACCGGCGATGCCGCCGACCACGGCACCGACGACGGCGCCGACGATCTGTCCGCTGCCGCGCCCCATGTGGCTGCCGCCGACGCCGCCGATTACTGCCCCGCTGGCGGCGCCTACCCCCGACTTCGTGCCCTCGATCTGGACCTCGCGCACGCTCTCGACGACGCCGGTACGCACGATCATTTCCTGTCGCGTCTGGTCGCGCGTGTAGGCGCTCCCCGACTTGCTGCTGGCGCAGCCGGCGAGGGTGAGGACGCAAACGAGAGTGAAGGCAGCGGCGAGCGGCTTGTTCATGAGGTTTCCTTCCTTACCAGGGGCGGCTGCCGAACGCGTCGGCGAAGCGGCGGGCAATCTCTTCGCGACTGGGGGTATGGTTCTGGCCGCCGCGGTGCGCGATCTTGATCGCGCCCATGACTGCTGCCAGACGCCCGGTATCAGACCAGTTCCAGCCATGCGCGATGCCGTACAGCAAGCCGGCACGGTAGGCGTCGCCGCAACCGGTGGGGTCGACGATCTCATCGGCTTTGACGCACGGGATCTCGTGACGTTCGCCGTTCGCGAAGATCCACGAGCCCTCGCCGCCACGGGTCACGATCAACGCTTTAACCTTTGCCGCCAGTGTTTCCAGCGTCTGGCCAGTGCGCTCGCAGGCAAGCTGCGCCTCGTAATCGTTGAAGCAGGCGTATTCGGCCAGCGCCAGGAAGTCGTTGACGTCATCGCCGGAGAACATCGGCAGGCCCTGACCCGGATCGAAGATGAACGGGATGCCGGCAGCGGCGAAATCGCGGGCGTGCTGCAACATGCCTTCGCGGCCATCCGGGGCGACGATGCCGAGGACCGCGCCAGCGGCGTGCGCCACCTTGTTCAGATGCGAGAAGCTCATCGCGCCGGGGTGGAAGGCGGTGATCTGGTTGTCGTCAAGGTCGGTCGTGATGAAGGCCTGCGCGGTGTAGCTGCCGGGGACCTGGCGCACGTGGTCGCGCGGCAGCCCGAGCTTGTCCAGTCGCGCCAGATAGGGTGCCGCGTCGTCGCCGACGGTGGCCATGATGTAGGGATCGCCTTCCAGCAGCAGCAGGTTGTAGGCGATGTTGCCGGCACAGCCGCCGAATTCGCGCCGCAGCTCGGGCACCAGAAAGGCAACGTTCAGGATGTGGATCTGCTCCGGCAGGATGTGATTCCGGAAGCGGTCGTTGAAGACCATGATGTTGTCGTAGGCGATCGAGCCGCAGATCAGCGTTTTCATGCCGGTGCTTTCGGGAAAGTGTGAGTCGGTAAAACTGCGTCAGGGGTAGAACACATAGAGCCGGTAACCCGCCGCGGCGACGTCCTGTGTCTCCAGCCACAGCTTCACCGCAATCTCGGCGTTGGGCGGGAACACGGTCGGGTCGGCCTTTGCCGGCAGGTAGTCGGCTGCTTGCAGCACGCGGCGCAGCACCGCGTTGTCCTGCACGTCGGTGAGCGTGACTTCCAGCAGCGGCCAGGCCTGTGCGTAGGGTGCGCGGTTCTTGAGCGTGGCGGCGAGCACCAGGGCTCCGCCGCGCGCGGCGTCCGACTGCAAGTCGGAGGCCTCGATGCTGACGAACTCGGCGTGGCGGGGGAGCGGGATGTCGCATTCCAGCGCCGCGCACATCGAATCGAGCAGCGGACGCAGGCTCGGCGCGGAGACGGCGAGCTCGGCACGGTAGTGGTGCGCCGCCTGCCCGGCCAGGGCCGCGATCAGGAGCACGGAGACAAGTACGAAGGGCCAGCGCGGGCGCGATACGGGAACGGTGATGTTTGCCGGCGCCGTGAAAGCGCCCTCGGCCCACTTGTTGTAGCCCGGAATCTCGGTTGTTTCGCGCGCGGCGACGAGGCCGTGGGTGATCGCCGCATCGCGCACTTCATCGGGGTTGGCCGGCGTTTCGGCGGGGGCGGCCTCGGCACTGCCGGCGTGATCGATGGGCGCTGAGGCAGGCGATGCGGCGGGCGCGATCTCACCGATGGGTTGCAGGTCGATCTGTTCGACGACGGCGTTCTGCCCGGTGGGCTGCAGTGCCGATGCCACAGGCGGTGTCAGCGGTGCGGCGGGTGCCTGAGATGCGGGAGGAGTTGCCGGCGAAGCGATAGGTGCTGCGGCAGGCGCTGCTGTCCGTTCTGCAGCCGGGGCATTCGTGAGTGCTTGGGTGCCGGATGTCACGGGGCGGGCGGGGGGCGCCAGTGGTTGCGGCGGCGGAGTACTTGGTCGTGTGGTTGGCGACGAAGGCTGCTGCGTTGCCGCCGGCGACGGCGTTCCCGTGGGTGCGTCGGCAAGGCTGTCGAGCGCATTGAACACGCTCTGGCACTTGCCGCAGCGCACCTTGCCGGCGCGCAGCTTGAGCTGCTCCGGCGTTACCTTGAAGGTGGTCTGGCACGCCGGGCAGCGTGTCAGCATGCTGCCTCCGGCTTCTGCCCCGCGAGGCAGACCCAGCCCTCGCGCGTGTCGGCGATCGCGAGCGGTATCCAGTTTGCGTAGATGGCCATCAGTTCCTCCGCCTGTTCCGCGAGGATACCGGAGAGGGCGAGTCTTCCGCCAGCGCGCACATGGCTGCAGATCGCCGGTGCCAGCACGCGCAGCGGGTTGGCGAGAATGTTGGCGACGACAAGGTCGTATTCGCCCGAGAGCGGCTGTCCGGAATCAGCGAAGCGAGCATCCGTTCTGTTGCGCTCGGCGTTGGCGATGGCGGCGCTGACTGCTTGCGGGTCGATGTCGACGCCGACAACCGGCGTGGCCCCCAGTTTGGCGCCGGCAATGGCGAGAATGCCTGAACCGCAGCCGTAATCGAGCAGGCTCTGGCCGGGTGCTACGGTGCGTTCCAGCCATTCGAGGCAAAGGCGGGTGGTCGGGTGCGAGCCGGTCCCGAAAGCCATGCCCGGGTCGAGGATCAGGTTGATCGCCTGCGGGTCGGGGCTGTCGTGCCAGGACGGTACGATCCACAGGCGTTCCGAAATGCGGATCGGATCGAACTGTGCCTGCGTCAGTTGCACCCAGTTCTGCTCGGCGATTTCCTCGATGGCGTAGGTCGGCGTGGGAGTAATGCCGCAATTCGCCGCGGCCCCAGCAACGATGGCAGCAACGTCGGCGTCGGGATCGAACAATACAGCCACGCGCGAACGATCCCAACCCGGCGTCGTGATCGCGCCGGGCTCGCCGAACTGCGGCTTTTCATCCGGGGTGCCGGCGTCGGCATCCTCTATCGTCGCCGACAGGGCGCCGGCCTCCATCAACGCATCCGCCAGAGCCTCGGCGTGCGTACAGTCGGTTTCCAGCGTGACCGAGAGCCAGCCCATGCTTTCCGCGCCTACTTCTTCACCTCGTCCTTGGCGGCGAGCTTGTGTTCCAGATAGTGGATGCTGGTGCCCCCCTTGACGAAGTTGGCGTCCATCATCAGTTCCTGGTGCAGTGCAATGTTCGTCTTGATGCCCTCGACGCTCATTTCCGAAAGCGCGATGCGCATGCGGCGGATCGCCTGCTCGCGGGTGTCGCCGTAGGCGATCAGCTTGCCGATCATCGAATCGTAATGCGGCGGAACGGTGTACCCGTCATAGACATGCGAATCGACCCGGATGCCAGGGCCGCCCGGCGGGTGCCAGAACGTGATCTTGCCGGGAGATGGTACGAACGTGAAGGGATCTTCGGCGTTTATGCGGCATTCGATCGCGTGCCCCTTGAAGGCGATGTCCTTCTGGCGGAAGCGCAGCTTCTCGCCGGCGGCGATGCGGATCTGCTCCTGCAGGATGTCCACGCCGGTGATTGCCTCGGTGACCGGGTGCTCGACCTGCACGCGCGTATTCATCTCGATGAAGTAGAACTCGCCGTTCTCGTAGAGGAACTCGAAGGTGCCGGCGCCGCGGTAGTTGATGCGGCGGCAGGCATCGGCGCAGCGGTCGCCGATGCGCGAGATGTAACGCGGCGCGATGTGCGGGGCCGGCGCTTCCTCGATCACTTTCTGGTGGCGGCGCTGCATCGAGCAGTCGCGTTCGCCGAGGTAGACGGCGTTGCGGTAGCTGTCGGCGAGCACCTGGATTTCCACGTGACGCGGGTTCTCCAGGAATTTTTCCATGTAAACCATGGGGTTGCCGAAGGCAGTCTGGGCTTCCTGGCGGGTCATGTTCACGGCGTTGAGCAGTGCGGCCTCGGTGTGCACCACGCGCATGCCGCGCCCACCGCCGCCGCCGGCTGCCTTGATGATCACCGGGTAGCCGACGCTCTTGGCGATACGGATGATCTCCTTGGGGTCTTCCGGCAGCGCGCCTTCGGAGCCAGGAACGCAGGGAACCCCCGCGGCCTTCATGGCATCCTTGGCCGAGACCTTGTCGCCCATCAGGCGGATCGTTTCCGGGCGCGGGCCGATGAAGACGAAGCCCGATTTTTCCACGCGCTCGGCGAAATCGGCGTTCTCGGAGAGAAAACCGTAGCCGGGGTGGATGGCCTGCGCGTCGGTGACCTCGGCCGCCGAGATGATGGCCGGCACATTCAGGTAGCTCTGCGCCGACGGTGCCGGGCCGATACACACCGATTCGTCGGCGAGCTTCACGTACTTCGCCTCGCGATCGGCCTCCGAATGGACAACCACGGTCTTGACGCCCAGTTCGCGGCAGGCGCGCTGGATGCGGAGCGCGATTTCCCCGCGATTGGCGATCAGTATCTTGTCGAACATGGTTGCGTTCTTCTCAGCCGATGATGAACAGTGGCTCGCCGAACTCGACCGGCTGGCCGTTCTCGACCAGGATCGCCTTGATGACGCCGGACGCGTCTGCCTCGATCTCGTTCAACAGCTTCATCGCCTCGATGATGCACAACGTGTCGCCCTGCTTCACGGTCTGGCCGATCTCGACGAAAGGTTCGGCACCCGGGCTGGATGAGCGGTAGAAGGTGCCGACCATGGGCGACTTGACGGCATGGCCTTCTGGCTCGTCGTCATCATCGAGATTGACCGACGAGGTGCCGGGGGCCGCTGCCGGCATGGCCGTCGGCGGCAGCATGTAGGTCTGCGGCGCCATGACACCGCCGGCATAGTGCTTGGCGATGCGAACCTTTTCCTCGCCCTCGGTTACTTCAAGCTCGGAGATGCCCGATTCCTGGACGAGGTCGATCAGCTTCTTCAGTTTTCTGAGATCCATGGAGTGCCTCCCAATGAGAATTTCGTGTGCGTTCGGCGGCAGTTCGCCGCAATTTGTCGGCAAATCGCCGCAATAATTTCGGAACTAGTCGCTTGCCAGCTTGTTCAGCAGGTATTCCAGCGCGAGCAGGTAGCCTTCGCTCCCGAGCCCGGAGATGACGCCGATCGCGAGATCGGAGAAGTATGACTGCTGGCGAAAGGTTTCGCGCGCATGAACGTTCGACAGATGAACTTCGACGAACGGAATCGCAACGGCGGCAATCGCATCGCGTAGGGCAACGCTGGTGTGCGTGTAGGCCGCCGGGTTGATGATGATGAAACGGACGCCTTCTCCGCGGGCGGCATGAATGCGCTCGATCAGGGCGCCTTCGTGGTTGCTCTGGAAGGCTTCGAGCACGACGCCTGCCGCTTCGGCGCGACGCGTCAGCGCGCGGTTGATGTCGGCGAGCGTGGTGGCACCATAGTGCTGCGGCTCGCGCGTGCCGAGCAGGTTCAGGTTCGGGCCGTGGATGACCAGCAGCTTGTCGGCAGCGCCTTTCGGGGTGCCGCTATCGCTTTGCCGAGCGTCTGCTTTTTGCGATTTTTGCTTCGTCATGGCTGCAAGTTTGCCGCAATTCGCAGCAATCTGTCCAGTCCGCCGCTGGATTCCGGATTGTAGGGCGGGGCCCCGCGCGCGGTGTTATTCAGGGGGGGGCGCTCCTGCTGTGCCGTGGGGTGCGTCGAGGCGCGGCTTGCTCGCCCTATGGCGTGTTTTTCGCAGAAAATGCCTGCAAATAGCCGCTACTTGCCGTTTGCAAACGGGGCCAGCAAGGATTTTACGGCTGCCAGCCGGGCGCGCTCCCGTGGTCGCCCGTCGCGCCCCTTGGGGCTCACCCGCTCATCCAGCGGCGGGTAAATGACGAGGTTGGCGACTGCGTCGTCAGCTTCGACGACCAGCACCGCCTCGGCGCGATCATTGCGCGGTGTTGCGTGATTGTAGGGAATGCCCCGGTTGAGCAGGAAGATCTCGACTTCCTTGGCGCTGTCGGCAAAAAGCTGAAGGTCGATCTCTGCATAGCGTCCGGCCGTGCCGTCAAGTACAGAGCCTGTCAGATAAGGGCGGAATTCTTGCAGGATGTCCATCAATTCGGCGGCTTTTCGCCGAAGATGGGTGATTCTTTCCTTCTGTTCGTCGTCCTGGAACAAGGTTTGCCATTCGCGCACAGCGGCTTCGACCTCGCCGTTTCCGGGGAGCGGCGTGCTCTCCGGGAGCCCCAATTGGCGCAGGGCTTTGCGCTTTGCCTGCGTGTAATCGGTCATGCCCTCCTCGGCGATGAGCCGGGCGGCGGTATCGCAGATGCTGGCGCGGGTGCGGTCCTGCCAAGGGGGCATGGTGTGCTGCTCGCTCTGGCGATCGGGGTTGAACCTAGAAACCGCAGTTGAATGCGCCTGTCAGTGCTGTGATCGGCGTGCCAAGCAAGGCGCGACAACGCGGCGCACTCCTGTGCGCAAGGCGGAGCAACGCCGCATGGCGCGCCGAGCGCGGTGCTGGCAGGCGCATAGCGCTCTCACCTCTTGGGTGAGCGGCAAAAAGGGGCATAAGTTCAAGTGCCATAAGGACTTTCCACCGGACGCAAGCGGTCAACTGCGGTTTCTAGGTTGAATGTAGAATGCGGCCCATTCTAACCGGGAATCGTTCCATGCATATCCATATCCTCGGCATCTGCGGCACTTTCATGGGCGGCGTTGCCCAGCTGGCCCGTGCGGCCGGTCATCGCGTGACCGGCTGCGATGCCGGGGTCTATCCGCCGATGAGCACCCAGCTCGAAGCAAGCGGGATCGAGCTGGTCGAGGGCTATGATGCGGCGCAGCTGGCGCTGGCGCCGGATGTCTTTGTCGTCGGCAATGCGATTTCGCGCGGCAATCCGCTGCTGGAAGAAATCCTCGATCGTGGTCTGCCTTACGTTTCCGGTCCGCAGTGGCTTGCCGATCATGTTCTGAACGGTAAGTGGGTGCTTGCGGTCGCTGGCACGCACGGCAAGACGACGACCAGTTCGATGCTTGCCTGGATTCTGGAGGATGCCGGCATGGCCCCGGGCTTCCTGATCGGCGGGGTGCCGATGAATTTTGGCGTTTCCGCCCGTCTCGGTGACACCCCCTTCTTCGTGATTGAAGCGGATGAGTACGACACCGCGTTTTGCGACAAGCGTTCCAAGTTTGTTCATTACCGGCCGCGTACTGCCGTGCTGAATAACCTTGAGTTTGATCATGCCGACATCTTCGCTGATCTGGCGGCGATCGAAACGCAATTTCATCATCTGGTACGGACGCTGCCGCGTTCCGGCCTGATTGTCGCCAATGGCGCCGAGGCGAGCCTCGCCCGGGTTCTGGCGCGCGGCACGTGGACGCCGGTCGAGCGTTTCAACGCGGCCGACGCCTGGCGGGCCGAAGGGGACGATGCCAGCGGCCAGCTCGATCTTTTCTGCGGCGACGATCGGATTGGCGGCACGGCGTGGGCGCTGACCGGCGAGCACAATCGTGCCAACGCGGTAGCGGCGCTGCTTGCCGCGCGCCATGTCGGCGTGCCGTTGGACAAGGGATTGGACGCTCTTTCGCGCTTTGCCAACGTCAAGCGACGCATGGAGGTGCGCGGCGTCGCCAACGGCGTCACGGTGTACGACGACTTTGCCCACCACCCGACAGCGATCGCGACCACCGTGGCCGGCCTGCGCCGGAAGATTGGTGGCGCGCGCATTCTGGCGGTCCTTGAACCGCGTTCGAACACGATGAAGCTGGGTGTGATGAAGGCGCAGCTACCGGCGAGTCTGAGCGAAGTCGATCTGGCCTTCTGTTACGGCGCCAATCTAGGCTGGGATGCGTCGGCGGCGCTGGCGCCGATGGGCGACAAGGCCTGCGTCGAGGACGACCTGACCCGGCTCGTCGAACGGGTGCGTCAGGCGGCCCGCCCCGGGGACCACGTGCTGGTGATGAGTAACGGCGGCTTCGGCGGTATCCACGGCAAGCTGCTGCAGGCGCTCGCCGGCTGAGCGCGAAGCGTCAGACTTCTCAGTTGAACAGCCGGTCGGCGAACAAAGCCGCGAAGAGTAGCGTCAGATAGATGATTGAGTAGCGGAAAGTCTTCTTCGCCAGCGCGTCGCTGTAATCGCGGTAGAGCGTTACCGTGTACAGCAGGAAGCCGGCGTTCAGCAGCATCACGGCCACGAGATAGAACCAGCCACTCATGCCGATCGTGAAGGGGATGGCGCTGGCAGCGACCAGCATCACCGTGTATAGCACGATGTGCTGGCAGGTGAAGCGGATGCCGTGCGTCACCGGCAGCATCGGCAGGCCGCTCTTCTCGTAGTCGGCGATGCGGTAGCAGGCCAGCGACCAGAAGTGCGGCGGCGTCCACAGGAAGATGATCAGGAACAGCACCAGCGGTTCCGCCGATACCGAGCCGGTCATCGCCGCCCAGCCGAGCACCGGCGGCATCGCGCCGGAAGCACCGCCAATGACGATGTTCATGGGCGTCATCGGCTTGAGCAGGGCGGTGTAGATCACCGCGTAGCCAACAAAGGTGGCAAAGGTCAGCCACATCGTCAGCTCATTGACGAAAGCATGCAGCACCCACAGTCCGATGCCGCCGAGGACGATGGCCATGGTCAGGGTCTCGGCCGCGCTGGCTTCGCCGCGGGCGGTGGCGCGCGCCCGCGTCCGCGCCATCAGCGCGTCGATGGTGCGCTCCACGAGACAGTTGATCGCGGCGGCGGAGCAGGCGACGAGGCCGATGCCGAGCGAGGCGAGGAGGAACAGCTTCATCGGCGGCAACTCGCGCGCCGGCAGCAGCATGCCGATCATCGCGGTGAACACGATGAGGCTATTGACGCGCGGCTTGCACAATTCGGCGAAGCCGGCGAGTTTCTGCATCAAGGTCGCGGTGGCGGTCTGGCTATGGCTTTGCATGTTCCCTCTCTTGCGCTTCTCTTCTAGCCGATCCAGGACGCCTTCAACAGGCGCTCGAGGTCGGCATGGACGCCACGTGCTTCGGCGTCGGGCGCGTATTGCATCATCAGGTTGCCGGCCGGGTCAAGCACAAAGAGCCGATGCCGGGGGCCGGCGGCCATTGCCGCCCGCCAGGCATCCGGTGGTGGAACGACGAGCAGGTCTGGCTGGCGCGCCTGGAGTGCCTTGAGTGCGGCGAGGCTCCCGCCAGATGCCTCTGGCGCTGCCAGCACGACGCGGACAAGGCGCCCCATGTCGCGATTGAGGGCAACCTGGATGTTGCGTGAGCCTTCGGCGAGCGCAACGCAGGCGGCTTCGCACGCGGCGTCGCCGGCAATCACCAGCAGCCATTTGCCACTGGCCCTGCCGGCGGCGTCGCCCAGCGCGGCGATCGGCAGTGGTCGTGGCGGCTGCACCAGGGTTCCGTGGTTTGCCGTTTTCGTCGGCCGCCAGCCGAAGGCGAAGAGTCCGCCGCCAACGAGCACCGGCGTCAGGCACATCAGCAGGGTGACGAGCAGCGCCCGCCGGCCCGCCGTGAGTGCTGAGCTTGCGGGCGCTACAGGCGTGCCGCCTGGCAGGGGTGGGGTATTCACGCACTGGCTCCGGGCGGTCGGCGGCGCAGCCAGGGTTGCAGCAGGAAATAACTCCAGATGGCCAGCGTCGCCACCGCGAAACCGTACCACTGCCACGCGTAACCGACATGACGCTCGATCCGTTCGTCAGGACGCGCCCACTCACGCACGAAACCTGCCGGGCTTTCGGGGGCGAGTTGCAGGATCACGGGTTGCAGCGGGAAATCTACAGCCTGTCGATAGCGGCCGAGGTCGAGGTTTGGCCAGACGCGGGCGGCTGCATCGCGCCAGTCGATGCGCGCGGGTTGCTCGCCAAGCGTGAAGAAGCGGCTGCCGGGCACGATCGCTGTTGCCTGCAACGCGACGACGGCGGTCGGTGTTTCGATCGCGGGCAGGATGGCGCGGCTCGTGCCGGCCGCCACCCAGCCGCGGTCCACGAGAACCCGCAGATCGCTGCCCTCGATGCGCAGTGGCGTGACGACGTGATAACCGGGCTGCTCGCGGTGAATGCGATTGTCGATCAGAATCTGGTGTTCGGGGTCGAAGCGGCCGTGCACGAGTACGCGCCGGTAACGCATCGCGTCGGCGTCGACCAGCGCGCCAGGCAACAGTACCGGCGCTTCATCGGCGCGGGCATCGAGCAGCGCCTGCCGTTCCCGCTTGACCTCTGCCTTGTGCGATTGCCAGTTGCCCAGCGTGACGAACAGCGGCACCAGCGCTGCAACCAGCAGGCCGCCGCCCCAGACGACGAAGCGACGGGAAACGGCGGCGGCGCGCTGCACTGGCGGAACTTCACCCGGCCGCGCATACTCGGAACAGGAAGCGTCATCGCGAAAATCCTTGCGAAAATCACTGGAACTCGCATCCATGATCAAACTGTTCGTCGTTCTCGCATTGCTCGCCATCGTCGGCAGCCTTTTCTCAGGACTCTGGTTTCTTTACAAGGACCGCGGCGAAGGCACGCGTACGGTCCGCGCCTTGACGCTGCGCATCGGCCTCTCGATCTCGCTCTTCATCGTGCTGCTGCTCTCCTATCGATTCGGATTGGTCCCCGGCTACAGCCAGTAGACGAAGATGAAGAGACCCAGCCAGACGACATCGACGAAGTGCCAGTACCAGGCCACGCCCTCGAAGGCGAAATGGCGCTCCGACGTGAAGTGCCCCTTCAGGCTGCGGCCGTAGATCACCATCAGCATGATCGCGCCGAGCGTCACGTGGAAGCCGTGGAAGCCGGTGAGCATGAAGAAGGTGGCGCCATAGACGCCGGCGCCCATGGTCAGGCCGAGCTCGCTGTAGGCATGGTGATACTCGTAGGCCTGGAAGCCGAGGAAGACGACGCCGAGCGCGATCGTGCAGAACAGTCCGAGGTTCAGCTGCGCCCGGTTGTTCTTCAGCAGCGCCCAGTGGGCCCAGGTAATCGTCGCGCCCGAGGTGAGCAGCAGCGCCGTGTTCAGTGCCGGGATGCCCCAGGCGCCCATCGGCGTGAAGGCCGGCGCCTTCGGACCCTGGCCGGACTGCGGCCACATCAGGTCCTTGAACTCCGGGTAGAGCGTGAAGTCGTGGCGCGGCAGCATGGTCAGCAGGTCCGGCACCGAGATGTTGCGCACGTAGAACAGGGCGCCGAAGAAGGCCGCGAAGAAGGCGACCTCGGAGGCGATGAACCAGATCATGCCGTAGCGGAAGGATTTGTCTTCCCAGTCGCGGTAGGCACCGCTCTGCGATTCGTGGATGACCTTGCCGAACCAGTTGTAGAGCACGAAGAGGATGGTGCCGAAGCCGGCCAGCATCAGCCACGGCCCGAGGCCGAATTTGTTCATCTGCAGGATGAAGCCGAAGGCGAGGACGAACAGGCCTCCGGAGAGAATGAACGGATAGATCGAGGGTTGCGGAACGAAGTAGTGCGTGTCGTGGCTGCCAGCGTTGGTGTGCGCCATGTTCACTCCCGGGCGTTGAGCGCCGTCTTGTCCGGGACGGCGCTGAAAAAGGAATAGGAAAGCGTAACGTGCCGGATGTCCTTGCCGATCTCCGGCTTGATGATGAAGGTCAGCGGCATTTCGCGCGACTCGCCCGGCGCCAGCGTCTGCTGCGAAAAGCAGAAACATTCGATCTTGTCGAAATGCTGTGCGGCCTGCCCCGGCGAAACGCTGGGAACGGCCTGGCCGGTGATCGGCTGGTCGGAGGTGTTGCGCACGAGGTATTTCACCAGTTGCATTTCACCCGGGTGGATGTCGAGGTTGAAGGTCAGCGGCCGCATGTCCCAGGGCAGTCCGGGCATGACGGTGCCGGTGAACTCCACCGTCACCGTCCGGCTGCGGTCGATGCGCGACAGCGGTTCCGCGGTGCGGCTGCCGAAACCGCCGAGCGAGAAGCCGCCGACACCTTTCGGGCTGCCCTCGGTCTTGCCGTTGAAGCCGGTGGCCGCGCACAGCACGTCATAGAGCGGCACCAGCGCAAAGCCGAACGCGAAGGCGGCGGCGACACCGGCCAGCAGCTTGCCGATCAGGCGCCGGTGCGAAACCGATGGCGTGGGGGCTGGCGTGTTCATCGTCATGGTTAGCGGAACCAGAAAGCGGCACCGTAAATGAACAGGGCCACGGCGCCGATCACCCACGCCAGGCGCCGGCTGGCGGCCCGGCGGCGGGCGAGTTCTGTTTCCGTCCAGTGAGTGGCAGTTGTCATCGCAGGCTCCTTACTTGATGACCGGCGGGGTTTCCCAGCTGTGGTGCGGGGGTGGTGAGGGCAGTTCCCATTCGAGGCTCTCGCCGCCTTCCCAGGCACGGCCCTCCGCCTTCGGCAGGCCGTACTCTGCCCCCTTGGCGCACTTCCAGATGTTGTAGGCGAAGAGCAGCTGCGAGAAGCCGAGAATCAAGGCGCCGACCGTCGAGATCGCATTGAATTCGGCGAACTGCAGTGCGTAGTCTGGAATGCGACGCGGCATGCCGGCCAGCCCGACGAAGAACTGCGGCATGAAGGTCAGGTTGAACGAGATGATGGTCAGCCAGAAATGCAGCTTGCCGAGCTTCTCGTCGATCATGTAGCCGGTCCATTTCGGCAGCCAGTAATAGACACCGGTCATCACGCCCATGATGCCGCCGGCGAAGAGCGCGTAGTGGAAGTGCGCGACGACGAAGTAGCTGTGGTGATACTGCGCATCGGCCGCCACGTCGGCGAGCACCAGCCCGGTCAGGCCGGCGATGCCGAAGAGAACGATGAAACCCTGCGCGAACAGCATCGGTGTCTCGAAACTCATCGAGCCTTTCCACATCGTCGCGATCCAGCAGAAGAACAGGACCGCCAGCGGCAGCGAGATCGACATCGTGCTGTACATGAAGTAGAGCAGCGCCGGCACCGGCAGGCCGGCGGTGAAGAAGTGGTGCGCCCAGACGATCACCGACAGGAGGCCGATGGCGATGAACGAATACACCTGCGCCCTGTAGCCGTAGATCGGCTTGCGGCTGAAGGTCGCCAGTACGTGCGGGATGAGGCCCCACAGCGGCAGCAGCAGGATGTAGACCTCGGGATGGCCGAAGAACCAGAACAGATGCTGGAAGAGGATCGGGTCGCCGCCGCCGGCCGCATTGAAGAAATGCGTGCCGAAATGGCGGTCGGTGAGCAGCATCGTCACCGCGCCGGCCAGCACCGGGATCGTCGCGATCAGCAGGAAGGCGGTGATCAGCCAGCCCCAGGCAAACACCGGCAGCTTCATCATCGTCATGCCCGGCGCGCGCAGGTTGAAGATGGTGACGATGACGTTGATCGAGCCGAGGATCGAACTGATGCCGAGGATGTGGATCGAGAAGATCGCGAAATCCACGCCCAGCCCGCCCTGCACCGAGAGCGGCGCGTAGAGCGTCCAGCCGGTGGCCACTGCACCGTCGCCGACGCCGAAGAGCGCCAGCACGAAGGGCAGCGTCAGCAGCAGCGCGGCCGGCGGCAGCAGCCAGAAGCCGAGGTTGTTGATGCGTGGCAGCGCCATGTCGGGGGCGCCGATCATCAGCGGAATCTGCCAGTTGGCGAAGCCGGTCGCCGCCGGCATCAGCGCGGCGAAGATCATCACCAGCGCGTGTACGCCGATGAGCTGGTTGAACAGCTCTGGCTGCATCAGCTGCAATCCAGGCTGGAACAGTTCGACGCGGACGGCGAGGATCATCGCGCCGCCGACGAAGAACATGATCAGGGCGAACAGCAGGTACATCGTGCCGATGTCCTTGTGGTTCGTCGTCGTCAGCCAGCGCAGGATGCCGCCGGGGTAGTGCGCGTGGTCGTGTGACTCGTGCGGTGCAGTAGTAGCGTGACTCATGCCTGGCCTCCTAGCGCAAAGCCTTGATCTGGGCGGGCTGGATCAGGTCGCCCTTCGAGTTGCCGAGCGCGTTGCGCTCGTAGGTGATGACGGCGGCGAGCTCGACGTCGTTCAGCGTGTTCTTGAACGCCTGCATCGCGGTGCCTTCCTTGCCGTTCAGCACGCGATCGACATGGCTGTCCTTCAGGAGCTTGCCTTCCGGCGAGAGCAGCGGACCCGTGACGATCTTGCTGCCGGCGAGCGCCGGGAACGCCGGCGGCATGCCCTTGCCGTCGGGCTGGTGGCAGACCGCGCACTGGGCTTCGTAGACGTCCTTGCCTTTGGCCAGCAATTCGTCCTTACTCCAGGTCTTGTCGGCACCGGCCGCCGCTTCAGCGAGTTCGCCTTTCTTCTTCTCGATCCAGGCAGCGTACTCGGGTTCCGGTACGGCGCGCACGACCACCGGCATGAAACCGTGGTCCTTGCCGCACAGCTCGGCGCACTGGCCGCGATAGATGCCCGGCTCCTCGATCTTGACCCAGGTCTCGCGCAGGAAGCCGGGAACGGCATCGCGCTTGACGCCGAACTGCGGCACCCACCAGGTGTGGATGACATCGGTCGCCGTCAGCAGGATCCGTACCTTCTTGCCGACCGGCAGCACCACCTCGTTATCGACCTCGAGCAGGTAGTGCTCGCCCTTGGCCTCCTTGTTGGCGATCTGGTCGCGCGGGGTGGACATCGTGCTGATGAACCTGACGCCCGATTCCGGATATTCGTACTGCCATTTCCACTGCATCCCGGTGACCTTGAGCACCATGTCGGCCTTGGTCTTGGTGTCTTCCATGTCGACCACCGCGTGGTAGGCCGGGATGCCCATGATCACGAAGTCGATGAAGAGCAGGATGGCGAAGGGAACGAGTGCCCAGATCCACTGGAGGGTGCCGGTCGGTCCGGTGAATTTCGCCGGCGCATGGCCGACGCTCTTCCGGTGCTTGATCATCGAATAGATCATGATCGCGAACACCGCCGCAAACAGGATGCCGATGATGATCATGAATTCGTTGTGGATCTTCAGCGTGTCGCGGGCGATCGGTGTCACCGGCGTCGGGAAGTTCCAGGTGTAGTCGGCCAGGGCGCTGGCCGGCAGCAGTGCGAGCAGGCCGGATGCGGCGGTTGCCAGCAGGCGAGCCGGTGCCGCGGTGCGCGGTCGTGTCCGCGCGAAGCGTGGGTTCGTCTTCAAGTTCCCTCCTCCGTTGGTGTCGGGGTGCTGCGTCTTTTATCTCTCCTGCGCTGCGCCCAGTTGTGTCCTGAGTTCCGCGGCGAGTGCTTGTTTTTGTGCATCCGTCAGCAGTTGCCCGATCTCCACCTCGCGTCCGTGCGAGCGGAGATAGAGGCGGCCGCCGCCAGTGTCCGGCGCATGGTCGACGCGCAGACGGGTCCAGTAGCGGATGAATTCGTGGCGCTCACGGCGGCCGGCGATGCTGCGGGAGACAATGACCTGACGGTCGGTGACTTCAAGGCTTTCCTCGTCGTCGGCATGGCGGCGAAGGTGCCGCAGAGCCGCCCAGAGTGCGCCGATCTCGATGCCGGCAAAGGGGAGCACCGGCCATGCACCGGCGATGGCAAAGCCGCTGGCGATGCCGCCGCTGATGCCTGCGGCGGCAAGCAGCAGCGCACGGGTCTGCGCCGGCGACAGCGCCCGGTTGGGCTGCGCCACCCATGTCTGCCCGGCCAGGGTCTGTCTGACCATCAGCGCCATCGTCCCCTCCGTTAGAGAAACTCTGCTGCCCGCCGATATTTGATGTAAATCAAATTACGAATCCAGTTTAAACAAGCGCATACCCTGGTGCAACAGAAAACTTGCTTGTAACGTCATGATTGAAAATGACAAAATTTTTGAATCTGGTGCGCTGCGGCATTTTTGCGAACGCCTCCGTCAAGCGAGTCGGGGCGGCTCGCCGGAGCTTCTGGTAGGTGGGTTTGTTGCAGTGAACAATGGCGTCAGGCCATGTGTTCCGAAAATCGTGCAAACGGCGCCAATCGATTAAATTGTCCGTAGTGCTCTCGGGATGGGAGACGAGGAAAATATATTGTAGATTGCGCCATTTCCGGCGCCTGCCAGAATGGCAAGAAAAACGCGGCCCGGGGGCCGCGTCAGTATGGCCAGGTTTCCGGTGCCTGCAGCGCGCGGCACCGAGGGGGTCAGCGCGCGCTGAGCAGCCCCTTCATTTTCTGCAGGGCCTTCGCCTCGATCTGACGGATGCGCTCGGCGGAAACGCCGAACTCGGCAGCGAGTTCGTGCAGCGTCGCCGCTTCGCCGTCGGCCAGCCAGCGTGCTTCGACGATGCGCCGGCTGCGCTCGTCGAGGCCGGCGAGTGCAGCTGTCAGGCCATCGCTTTGCAAGCAGTCGTACTCGCGCGCTTCCAGCACCTGTGTTGGCTCACTGCGGCTGTCGGCCAGCCAGGCGATCGGCGCGAATTTCTCGTCTTCGTCGTCATTTGCTTCGAGCGCGAGGTCGTGACCGCCGAGCCGGGTTTCCATCTCGGTGACTTCCTCGGGCTTGACGCCGAGCTGTTGCGCCACTTCCAGCGTCTGCCTGGGTGACAGCGCCTCGCTGCCCGGCTTCATGCTGCGCAGGTTGAAGAACAGCTTGCGCTGGGCTTTCGTGGTCGCGACCTTCACCAGCCGCCAGTTTTTCAGCACGTACTCGTGAATCTCGGCCTTGATCCAGTGAATGGCGAAGGACACCAGCCGCACGCCCCGGTCCGGATCATAACGCTTCACGGCCTTCATCAGGCCGATGTTGCCTTCCTGAATCAGGTCGGCGTGCGGCAGGCCGTAGCCGAGGTAGCCACGGGCTATCGACACTACGAGGCGCAGGTGCGAAAGCACCAACTGGCGCGCCGCGTCGAGATCTTCGTCGTCGCGGAAGCGGCGGGCAAGCGCCGTCTCCTCCGCTTCGGAAAGCATCGGAAAACGGTTCGCCGCCTGGATGTAGGCATCCAGGTTGCCGACCGCGCTGGGCATCGGGAGAGCCAGAGCATTCGTCATGGGGCGTTGTCCTCCTGTAATGGGGTCAAACTAATTTTAGCACTCGCGCCTGTAGAGTGCTAACAAAAGAAAAGGTTCAATGGATCAGCCCTTTAGGCTCATTCTGACGGACAACAGGGCGCCCAGCCAGCCGAGCGTGGCGCCGATCAGCGTCAGCTGCAGCGCCAGCGTTGCCGACACGCCGCGCAGGGCGAAGCTGGCGCCGTAGAGCAGGGCCAGTTCGCTGACCAGCGGATCGAGCAGCGCCTTTCCGGCCGCCAGAAGGGCGATCGCAAGCAGCGCGCCGAGTGCGCCCTGCAGCGCGCCGTAGTAGGCGAATGGCCGCCGGATCCAGCCATCGGTGGCACCGATCAGCCGGGCGACCTCGATTTCGGCGGCATGCGCAAGAATCTGCAGGCGAATGGTGTTGAAGGTCGCGAGTACCAGCCCGGTGGCGAAAACCGTCGCCAGCAGGCCGACGATCAGTCGGCCGATGCGCAGGAGTGCGTCGAAGCGTTTTGTCCATGCGGCATCGAGCTGCACGTGGGCGACCTTCGGCCAACCGCCGATGGTCCTGGCCAAGGCTTCCATCGCCGCCGGTGCGGTGTCGTTGGGTTCGATCACGAAAGCATCCGGCAGCGGGTTGCGTGGCAGGCCGGCGATCAGGTCGGCCATGCGGGCGCCGCCCTGCAATTGCTTCAGTGCCTCGTCGCGCGGAACAAAGCGCCAGGTACCGGGTGGTGCGGCCTTCAGGCGCGCCGCGATTTCGTCGCTTGCCTTGCGGTCGGCGTCGAGCGCCATGAATACGCTGATCTGCTGCGTGCCGGCAGCCGCGCTGGCCGCCCGCTGCAGGTTGTCGATCAGCAGCCAGCCGGCGGCCGGCAGCGTCAGCGCGATACCGATCACCACCAGCGATAGCAGGGTGCCGAGGGGGGCGGCGAAAAGTCGCCGCCAGGCGTCGCGGAAGGCGAGCCGGTGCTGGTTGAGCCAGGCGTTCATGCGGCGAGCCCTCCGCGCGCGAGACGAATCTCGCGGGCGCCGGCGGCGCTGGCGGGAACGGCATGCGTCGCGACGAGCACGGTCACGCCGACCTGATGGAATTCGCGGAAGATGCCGAGGATGTGCTCCGCCGATTCCTCGTCGAGATTCGCAGTCGGTTCATCGGCCAGCAGGATCGCCGGCCGGTTCACGACGGCGCGTGCGATTGCCAGGCGCTGCTGTTCGCCGCCGGAGAGGGCGATCGGGTTGGCGCGCGCGCGTTCGAGCAGGCCGACCTTGTCGAGCGCGGCCTGGGCGCGCCGCGTCGCTTCACGTGGTGGCGTGCCGACGATCGCGAGTGGCAACAGTACATTTTCCAGCGCGTTGCGATCGAACAGCAGCTTCTGGTCCTGAAAGATCAGCCCGAGGTTGCGTCTGAGATAGGGCAGCGCATTGTCCCGCAGGGCGGCCAGGTTCTGGCCATTGACGACGATGCCGCCGGCGGTGGGCCGCTCGATGGCGGCAATCAGGCGAACCAGCGTCGATTTTCCAGCGCCGGAATGGCCGGTGATGAACACCATTTCGCCCGCCGCGATGTCGCAGCTCACGTTTTCCAGTGCGGTGAGCCCGCCCGGATAGCGCTTGCCGACGCCGGAACAGCTGATCATGCCGTCGCCAGGCCGCGCCAGCGCGGCAGGATGTTGTCCAGTGGAGGCCGTGCCGTTGCCGAACCGTAATCACCCCCTTCAGCGGGGAGAAGAGCGATGAGGAGAAGGCGGTTCATTCAAACATCGCGTCCACGAAATCGCGGGCGACGAAGGGGCGCAGGTCATCGATGCCTTCGCCGACGCCGATGAAGCGCACCGGCTTCGGGCATTGCCGGGCGATTGCCGCGAGTACGCCGCCCTTGGCGGTGCCGTCAAGCTTGGTGACGACGAGGCCGGTGACGTGGATGGCCTTGTCGAAGGCCTTGACCTGCATCAGCGCGTTCTGGCCGATGTTCGCATCGAGCACGAGCAGGGTCTCATGCGGGCCGCTCGGCTCTGCCTTCTGGATCACGCGCCGTACCTTCGCGATTTCCTCCATCAGGTGCAGCTGGGTCGGCAGCCGGCCGGCGGTGTCCGCAAGCACGATGTCGATGCCGCGTGCCTTGGCCGCGCCGATCGCATCGAAGATGACAGCGGCGGGGTCGCCCGACTCCTGCGCGATCACGGTGACGCCGTTGCGCTCGCCCCAGGTCATCAACTGCTCGCGGGCGGCGGCGCGGAAGGTATCGCCGGCGGCGAGCAGCACCGATTTGCCATGTGTCTGGAAATACTTGGCGAGCTTGCCGATCGACGTCGTCTTGCCGGCGCCGTTGATGCCCGCGATCATGATCACGAAGGGCTTGTGTCTCTCCACATTGAGTGGCGCTTCCAGCGGCTTCAGCAGGTCGTGCAGGGCATCGGCGAGCGCTTGCTGGATCGCCTCCGGCGACTCCAGCTTGTGTTCCTTGGCGCGTCGCTTCAGCTCTGCGAGCAGGTGTTCGGTCGCCTCGATGCCGATGTCGCTGGTCAGCAGCAGCGCTTCCAGCTCTTCGAGCATCTCGTCGTCGACCTTGCCTCGGGCGAACAACGATTTGATTTTGCCGCCGAACTGGGCGCGGGTACGGGAAAGGCCGGCCTTCAGGCGTTCGCGCCAGGTCGGTGCGGCGCCCTTGATCTCGGGGGCGGCCTCTGTCTCGGCAGAGGGCTTCTTCAGGAAACCAAACATGCGGAACGGGGTCTCTAGATGGTCGTATTCGGGAGGGGAGCGGGGGCGGTGTTAAGATTGCCGCCCGATGCCTGCAGCATCGGTCTGACCGGCGTTCCCCCTGCAAACTGTCGAAAATTCTATCAGAAGCCATCGATCATCATGCGAAGACACCTCGTAGCCCCGCTTCTGGGGTTGTTGCTGGCCACCGCCGCGGTTCCGGCGTCGGCCAATCCGTTCGAACACAAGCTGGGCAATGGCCTGCGCGTCATTGTCAAGGAGGACCGGCGGGCGCCGACCGCCGTCCATTTCGTCTGGTACCGCGCCGGCTCGATGGACGAAACCAATGGCACCACCGGCGTTGCGCATGTGCTCGAACACATGATGTTCAAGGGTACGCCCTCGGTGGGCCCGGGTGAATTCAACAAGCGCGTGGCGGCCGCCGGCGGCCGCGACAACGCCTTTACCAGCCGCGATTACACCGCCTATTTCCAGCAGGTACCGAAGGAGAAGCTGGAGGACATGATGGCGCTCGAGGCCGATCGCATGCGCCACCTGACGCTCGCCGCGAACGAGTTCGAGCAGGAGATCAAGGTGGTCATGGAAGAGCGCCGCCTGCGCACCGACGACCAGCCGCAGGCGCTGATGTTCGAGGCGATGAATGCGGTCGCCTTCAAGGCGCACCCCTATCGCGTGCCGATCATCGGCTGGATGAACGATCTCGAGAACATGACCGTGCAGGACGCGCGCGACTGGTATGAGCGCTGGTACGTACCGAACAACGCCTACGTCGTGGTCGTTGGCGATGTCGATCACAAGGCGGTGTTTCGTGCCGCCGAGAAGCACTACGGGGGTTTGAAACCGCGCGCGCTGCCGTTGCGCAAGCCACAGGACGAGCCGGCGCAGGCCGGTGTCCGGCGCGTCAGCGTCAAGGCGCCGGCGGAGTTGCCGGTACTGATCATGGGCTATCGCGCGCCGGTGATCCGCGACGTCGAGAAGGATCTCGATCCGTATGCGCTGGAGATGCTCGGCGCCGTGCTCTCCGGGCATGGCGCGGCGCGTTTCAGCAAGCATCTGGTGCGCGAGCAGCGGCTGGCGGTTTCGGCCGGCGCCGAGTACGACTCGTCGGCGCGCGGGCCGGGCATGTTCTACCTTGTTGGCACCCCGTCGGACGGGAAGACGGTAGCCGAGATGGAGGCAGGACTGCGTGCCGAGATCGCGCGCGTGCAGAACGACGGTGTGAGCGCCGAGGAACTGGCGCGGGCCAAGGCGCAACTGGTTGCCGGCGAGGTGTACAAGCTGGATTCGATGTTTGCGCAGGCGATGGAAATCGGCCAGCTGGAGGCGGTCGGACTGCCCTATACCAGCGGCGATCGCATCATCGAAAAACTGAAGGCGGTCACCGCCGAGCAGGTGCAGGCCGTTGCCCGACGTTATTTTGTCGATGACGGCCTGACCATCGGTGTGCTCGACCCGCAACCCCTGTCGTCGGCACCACGCCGCGGCTTCGCAACCCGTCACTGAGAATCGCCGCAATGAACATGAACACGATCAAACGCTTCCTGGCACTGGTGTTGCTGCTGGCGACACCGCTGACGCATGCCGCGGTCAAGATCGAGCACTGGGTCTCGCCCAGTGGGGCACGGGTCTATTTCGTCGAGACGCGCACCTTGCCGATCATTGATGTGCAGGTCGATTTCGCGGCGGGGGCCGCGCGCGATCCCGTGGACAGGGCTGGCCTGGCCCAGCTGACCCGTGGCCTGATGGATCTCGGGGCGGGCGACATGGACGAAAGCGCCATCGCGGAGCGGCTGGCCGATCTGGGTGCCCGTCTCGGCGGTGGCGCCGATACCGACCGCGCCAGCGTCAGCCTGCGTACGCTGGCCGACGCCGACAAGCGCGCCGCGGCCTTCGAGATCATGCGTCAGGTCATTGCCGAGCCACGCTTCCCCGGCGAGGTGTTCGAACGCGAGCGTGCGCGCACGCTCGCTGCGTTGCGCGAGGCCTTGACGCGGCCGGAGACGATTGCCTCCCGCGCGTTCTGGAGCGGACTCTACGGCACCCATCCCTACGGCAGTCAGCCGACCGCGGAAAGTCTTTCAGCGATCAGCGTCGACGACCTGCGCAGCTTTCACGCCACGCACTACGTCGCACGCGCTGCCGCAGTAACCATCGTTGGTGCGCTTTCGCGGCGCGAGGCCGAGGCGCTGGCACAGCAGCTGACGGCGGCCTTGCCGGCGGGCGAGAAGCTGCCCGCCACCGCCGAGGTGAGCTTGCCGAAGTTCGCCGAAGTCCATCTGCCGCACCCGGCCGCGCAAGCGCATATCCACCTCGGCTTGCCCGCGCTCAAGCGCGGCGATCCTGATTTCTATGCGCTGATCGTCGGCAACTACACGCTGGGCGGCGGCGGCTTCGTATCGCGCCTGATGAAGGAGGTGCGTGACAAGCGCGGCTTTGCCTACAGCGTCTACAGTTATTTCGCGCCGATGCAGGTCGCGGGACCGTTCCAGATCGGTCTGCAGACCAAGCGTGCCCAGGCCGGCGATGCGCTCAAGGTGACGCGCGAGGTGCTGCAGCAATTTCTCGCCGAGGGGCCGAGCGAGGCCGAATTGGCTGCGGCGAAGGCCAACATCGTCGGCAGTTTCCCGCTGCGGCTGGATTCGAACCGCAAGATTCTCGACAACGTGGCGACGATCGGCTTCTTCAGCATGCCGCTCGATTATCTCGATACCTATGCCGAGAAGGTGCGCCAGGTCACGGCGGCCGACGTGCGTGCAGCCTTCGCGCGCCATGTCCGTCCGGAAAACCTGGTGACCGTGGTGGTGGCTGGCGATTGAAGCCGGCGGCATCCACGCCCCGTCGGGCTGGCGCCGCCAATCGCCTGCGCATCGTCGGCGGTGAGTGGCGCAGCCGCGTACTGCAGTTTCCGGATGCCTTGGGGTTGCGTCCGACGCCCGACCGCGTGCGCGAAACCCTGTTCAACTGGCTGGGGCAGGATCTGACGGGACTTGCCTGTGTCGACCTCTTCGCCGGCAGTGGTGCGCTCGGGCTGGAAGCCGCCTCGCGCGGCGCAGCACGCGTGGTCCTGGTCGAGAGCAATCCGCGCGTTGCGGATGCCTTGCAATCAAACATCCGTTTGCTGCGCGCCGAAGGCAGGGTGGAGTTGTATCGTCAGGATGCGCTAAAATTCGCGTCCTTGAGTTCGTGCGTCTTCGACGTGGCATTCCTCGACCCTCCCTACGGGAAGGGCTGGCTGGATAAACTGGCGCCGCTGCTGCCCCGTTTCATGAAAGAGGATGCCGTGCTGTACGTGGAGTCCGAAGTGCCGCTGCAGGCGCTGGGCGACTGGCGCACGGCGCGTAGCGGTCGGGCAGGGCAGGTATTTTTTCATCTCATGCGGCGGGAAGGCTCACAGGATGCTTGACCATAGAGTGGCGATCTACCCGGGGACATTCGATCCGATGACCCGCGGGCACGAAGATCTCGTGCGTCGTGCGTCGCGCCTGTTCGATCGCGTTGTCGTCGGCATTGCGCAGAGCCGCTCCAAGCGCCCCTTCTTCACGCTGGAAGAGCGCGTCGAACTGGCACGCGAGGTTCTGGCGCCGTACCCGAACGTCGAGATCGTCGGTTTTTCCAACCTGCTCATGGATTTTCTGCACGAGCGGGGCGCCAAGGTGATCCTGCGCGGCCTGCGCGCGGTCTCCGATTTCGAGTACGAATTCCAGATGGCGGGCATGAACCGCAACCTCTATCCCGAGGTCGAAACCGTATTCCTGACGCCGGGTGAGCAATACATGTTCATCTCGGCGACGATGGTGCGCGAGATCGCCGTGCTCGGCGGCGATGTCAGCAAGTTCGTTCATCCGCTGGTGCAGGAGCGGTTGGCAAAACGAGTAACCGAGACGTTCAACAATTGAAGGAAAGCAGCTATGGCCCTGATCATTACCGACGAATGCATCAACTGCGACGTGTGCGAACCGGAGTGCCCGAACGAGGCGATCTCGCAGGGCGCCGAGATCTATGAGATCGATCCGAACAAGTGCACCGAATGCGTGGGTCACTACGACACCCCGCAGTGTGTCGAGGTCTGCCCGGTCGATTGCATCCCCAAGGATCCCGGCAATGTCGAGAGCACCGACCAGCTCTGGATCAAATACGAGAAGCTGACCGGCAACAAGCGCCCGGCCTGATCTTCTGACGCGGTTTCAGGAAATGCTGCCACCGGGCTGCCGGTGGCAGCATTTTCTTTTCAGGACGCCAGCGGTGCCGAAACACCGGCTGTGGCGAAACGGTAGATCCGGCGGCCTTCTGCCTTTGCCTCGTACATGGCGGCATCGGCAGCACGCAGCAGGGTTTCGGCGTCACTCCCCGCCTCCGGAAACATTGCGATGCCGACGCTCGTCGTGACGTGCAGGATCTCGCCTTCGATTTCCAGCGGCTCAGCGACCGCAAGCAGGATTTTTTCCGCGACCGAGGCTGCATCCGGTGTCTCGCGCATGTCGGTGAGTACCACCACGAACTCGTCGCCGCCGTGGCGGGCCACGGTGTCGCAGTCACGAATGCACTGGCGCAGACGCCAGCCGATTTCCCTGAGCAGTGCGTCGCCTGCATGATGGCCGTAGCGGTCGTTGATCGGCTTGAAGCCATCGAGATCGAGAAACATCACGGCGAGCTTCGTGCCGTGACGCTGTGCCGTCGTCAGCACCTGCTCCAGCCTGCCGAGCAGCAGAAAGCGATTCGGCAGCCCGGTCAGCTGGTCGTGCAAGGCCAGATGCTCGATGGCGCGCAGTTCTTCCTCGCGTCGCCGTTCGCGCTGGTGAAGGCTGCCAGCGTAGCCGAGGAGCATGGTCAGACTGAACATCGAGGCCAGTGCGACGGTTACGAGGCCGATTCCGGACAGGTCGCTGATCCCGATCCGTCGCTCCAGGGAGAGATTGATCGATTGCGAGAGGTCGTCCAGGGTTCGTTCGATGCGCAGTGGCTCGAAAAATCCGGAGCCTACGGGAGGCGGCAGCGACGGGGTCAGCGCGAAAAGGCCTGTCGCACTTCCGCCGATGACCATAGACGCCGCATGCCCGATCGCCGGGTTGAGCGTGCTCTGCACTGGCAGCAGATCGCGCGCGCGGACCACCATCAATGCATAGGTGGTGTCACCCATCAGGCCGCCGTTTTTCGCAGCGCCGGGGGCGTTCTGGATTGGCCGGAACAGCACATACGCCTGATCGCCTTCCACCAGCCGGAAGGACTCGCTGGCCGACGGCGTGCCCTGCAATTCGGAGCGCGTCAGTGCCGAGCGCAATCCGGGCAGGGAGTCGATGTCGAGGCCCAGGACCTGACGCGAGGCTTCCGATTCGGGTTCCGCGAGAATCACCGGGTAGTAGGCTGACTTGTCCTGCAGCGGCGCCCATTCCCGTTCGCCACGGTAATCGAAGCGGCGCACCTCGAAATTTCGATGCCATTTGCGGCGCATTTGCTGCGTGAAGGCGGCGAGATCGCTGCGCGATACGCGGCGAACGACTTCAAGCATGTAGATGTGCGGATAGCGCTCGAGGATCGAGCGCGCATACTGGCTGGCGGAAAAATGATCGTCCCGCGGAATGGCGCCGAGGAAGGCCGAGAATCCGTAGAGAACGGCCTCGTTGGCGCGCAGCTTGTCACGAAGCTGCGCGTGGAAATGTTCCCCGTACTCGAGAAACTCCCGCTCTGCAGTGTTCAGGCTGCTTCTGACGACCCAGGCAGTGGCGCCCACGGAGGCCGCGATCCAGATGATCAGGCCGATGACGAGCCGCCACGATATGGTGCTGGCCACGCTCGAGCGGATGATCGGCTTGTAGTCGGAGGGGGCCATCCGGCAGTTCGCGCGTCCAGATTCAGATGCGCGATGATAACGCCCGCCGGATCGGGCGAAAATACGACTTAGGTCAGAGCGTTACCGTCATCTGGTCGGATGGGGCGATGAAGGCGTCGAGCGCCTGCCGGACATCCTTTGCCAGAGATTCGAGCGCCTGGATCTGGTTGACCAGGACCGACTCTACCTGATCAAGTTCGCCGATGCGCTCCTCCAGCGTATCGGTCGCCTGATGGATGCGCTTGATGCTTTCCAGCCGTCGCTTGAGGTGCATCTGGTGTTCGCGCACCTGTGTTTCCATGGGCGCCATGATCGCCTTCAGCCAGCCCTCGGTGTGCCGGTTCGCGTGCTCGAAAGCCCGCCGCACCTGTACCGCGACTTCCTCGAAGAATTTCTGGGTGACGTGCCCCTTCTTGTGGCGCAGCAACTGGTACATCGTGTTGAGGTGCATGTTGCACCAGCTTTCGAGACGGTCGATTTCCCGTTCGTAGCGAAGCAGCGAGAAAGTTGCCGGTGATCCGAGCTTGAGGCCGTGTTCGACCGAAAACTTGCGGTAGATCGCCTCCATCATCTTGTGGATTTCCTCCACCTCGCGCTTGGAGCGCGCCAGCGCCTCGCGGAGCGATACGAAGAAGTTGGCCATCGCGTCGGAAAGCTGCTTGGAGAAGGTGGCTTCGTGCATCGCATCGCGCGTGGTCTGCGTCAGCGTGCGCAGGCTGTCCAGGCCAAGGTGGGCGAAGAGCTGGTTGGTGAGTGTGGAGAACACGCTGCGTACTGCGTAGTAGCGCTGCAGGCCGGTCTCGAACTCTTCCTTCTCCGTCCGCACCTTGCCCATCATGTACTCGACGACGCCCTTGTTCTTGCCACGCAGTTCAGACAGTTCTCCCAACTGCTCGCGCAGGCCGGCTAGCCGGGATTCGAGCAGCGCGCGTGCGCGCATGTTGAGTTCGTTGAACTCGTTTTCGGTGGTGTCGCGCACGATCTCCCGTTTTGCCGGGATCAGCTCCTCCGAGAGCGCGCGTTCGAGATCCGGCAGGCGGCTGCGTGCCAGCAGTTCGGCGTCGTTGTTGATCTTGGCGACCAGGCCCTTCTGGGCAGACACCGGAAAGACCTGGGTTGGCGGCAGGGACAGAATCGATGCGCAACTTTCCGCCTGACGCGCGATCTCCGCGTTGATCTCGGCTTCGGTTTTCAGTTCGTCCCACTGGCCGTCGATCTTGTTCAGCACAACCATCCGGCCGCTGCGTCCGCCCCGCGGGCTGCAGATGTGCTCGCGCCAGATGATCAGGTCGGACTGGGTGACGCCGGTATCCGCGGCGAGAATGAAAAGAACGGCGTGGGCATTGGGCAGCAGTGACAGCGTCAGCTCGGGCTCGGTGCCGATGGCGTTGAGCCCGGGGGTGTCGAGGATGACGAGACCTTGCTGCAGGAGCGGGTGCGGGAAATTGATGACCGCGTGGCGCCAGCGCGGGATCTCGACACGACCATCCTCACCGGTGTGGAAGGCTTCCAGTGAGTTGTCGTCAACCGCGAAACCGAGTCGTTCCGCCGTGCTGCGATCGACGCGGATGACCTCGCTGACGTGGCGCAGCGTTTCCTGCATGGCCTCGGCCGAGTTTACGTCGAGGGGAACCATTTTCCATTTGTCGGGAAAACGCTTGTATTCGGCGATGCCGGTATTGTTCGCCCGCGTCTCGATCGACAGCAGTTCCAGCCGCGGCGGCTTGGCGGGGTCGTACATCAGTTCGGTCGGGCACATGGTCGTGCGGCCGGCCGAGGAGGGCAGCATGCGGTTGCCGTAGTTGGCGAAGAATATCGCGTTGATCAGCTCCGACTTGCCGCGCGAGAACTCGGCGACGAAGGCGACGTGGAGCCTGTCTTCGCGCAGGCGCTCGCCCAGTTGGGCGAAACGCATTTCGCTCTGCGCGTCGCTCAGTTCGTTATCGCTGAGCCAGGTACGCAACGCGCTGAGGCGATGCTCCAGCTGGCTTCGCCATTCGGCGTAGGCGGCGAATTGTTTCGCGAGGGACATGGAATCCGTACGGAGGGGGAATGGGCGAACTCTATCATGCAGGCATGAAAAATCAATGAGATGGCGCGATCTATTCGAGTGCCTTCATGTCTGGCAATGCGGGCACCAGTAGGTGCTGCGACCTGCCTGCCGGGTGCTGCGTATCGGCGTTCCGCAGCCAGGGCAGGCTTCTCCGTCCCGATCATAAACCGCGCATTGCAGCTGGAAACAGCCGGCGCCACCGTCGCTATGTACGTAATCGCGGACGCTGCTGCCACCGGCGGCGATCGACGCGAGCAGTGTTTTCCTGATGGCGTCGGCGAGGCGTTCGCAGCGCTCGTGCCCGATGCGTGCGGCGGCACGCAGGGGCGATATGCCGGCGAGGTACAGGCTTTCGGATGCATAGATGTTGCCGATTCCCACGATCAGGTGGCTGTCCATCAGCACGGGCTTGATCGGCGCGTGGCGCCGGCGTGTTGCCGCATGGAGCCAGTCGCCGTGGAATCCGTCGGCGAGCGGCTCGATTCCGAGCGGGGCGAGCAGCGGGTGACTCTGCGGATTCGCAGCGATCCAGTCGATCACGCCAAAGCGACGAGGGTCGCGATAGCGCATGATGGTGTCGCCGAAACAGAGGTCGAAATGATCGTGCTTCGCGGGCGGCGTCCCCGGGGGAACCAGCCGCAGGCTGCCGGACATGCCAAGATGGAGCAGCAGATGACCGGTGCCGAAATCGAAGAGCAGATATTTGCCCCGCCGTTCGATCGCGCGCAGGCAGCGCCCAGCCAGCATGGCGTCGAGATCGGGCGGGATGTCGTGGCGCAGCCGCGACGTCCGTGACACCGCGGTGATGACCGTTTTGCCGACGATGAAGGGCGAGAGGCCGCGTCGGCTGACCTCGACTTCGGGGAGTTCAGGCATGATGCTGGGGAAATACTGACTTGAGAGCAGGAAAAAAAGGCCATAACATGCCGAACCATTATTGCCCGAAAGCTTCCAACCTTCCACACGGGCACGCAGGGAAACCATGAAACCGATCCAACGCGCCGCTCTTGCGGCCGCCGTCTCACTCGCCTTCTCCGTGCCGGCAACGGCTGCCGAAACCACCGCCAAGCCAGCCAGGGCGTCAAGCAAGGCGGCCGCGCCGGCGCCGGCCGCGAAGGTGCCCCCGCTGGCGACGGTGCCCGGTCGCGTCAATGCCGGTCAGGCTGTCTTTCAGGTATTGCTCGGCGAAATCGCCCTGCAGCGCGGCAACACCGATCTTGCTGTTGGCGCCTACAGCGATCTTGCGGTTCGCACGCGCGACCCCAAGGTGATCGAGCGTGCCACGGAGCTTGCGAGCTACGCGCGGCGTTTCGATGTTGCGCAGGATATGAGCCGCCTCTGGCTGGAGATCGAGCCTGAATCAATGGTGGCGCGACAGACCTTGGTCGCCGTCCTGATTCTGCGTGGGCAGGCCGACGAGTTGCGCCCCCACATCGCCTATCTGCTGGAGAAGGACAAGGACAATCTGGCCGATAATCTGATGCGCCTGAACCGCATGCTGGCGCGCTTCCCCGACAAAGTGGCGGCATTCGGAATGCTGCAGCAGGTGCTGCAACCCTACTCGGGAATTGCCGAAGCGCATTACGCGCTCGCGACGGCAGCAATGCACGCAGGTGACAGCGCTGCGGCTAAGGCTGAAATTCGCAAGGCGCAGGCCTTGCGCCCGGACTGGGATCAGGCGGCACTGTTCGAGGCACAGCTGGCGGCGCGCGAGTCTCCTGCTGCGGCCTTCGAGATTCTTGAGCGCTTCCTGCAGGCGAACCCGGATGCGCGCGATGTCCGCCTGCAACTCGCGCGCGGACTGGTTGCCGAAAAACGTTACAAGGACGCACATCGGCATTTTTCCCGCTTGCTTGCCGATACGCCGGACAGCCCTGAGCTGATCTACCCGGTTGCCGTTCTGGCGCTGCAGCAGAACGATGTGGCGACGGCGGAGCCCTTGCTGAAAAAAGTGCTTGCTCGCGGAGAGGCGTCCGAGAAAGGAGTAGCGGCCTTCTATCTGGGGCAGATCGCCGAGGATCGGGGCGCGCATGCCGAGGCGATCGGCTATTACCGGGAAGTCGCCAGCGGCGAACAGTATGTGTCGGCCAACGTGCGTATTTCCAGTCTGCTGCTGAAGAGCGGCGGCGGGCTTTCCATGGCGCGTGGGCATCTGCAGGAGTCGGCGACGCGATACCCGCCGGGGAAACTGCAGTTTCTCCTCGCTGAGGCGCAGTTGCTGCGTGACGCGAACCGCGACGCCGAAGCGCTGGCGCTGCTCGAGCAGGCGCTGGCCGGGCAGCCGGATCAGCCCGAGATCCTCTACGACGCAGCGCTGCTCGCCGAGCGACTGGGGCGCATGGATGTGGTCGAGCGCAACCTGCGCCGCGTCATCGAATTGCGTCCGGACAACGCACACGCCTTCAACGCACTGGGCTACAGCTACGCGGATCGCGGCATAAAGCTCGACGAGGCACGCGATTTGATCGCCAAGGCGCTGCAACTCGCGCCGGATGACCCCTTCATTCTCGACAGCATGGGGTGGGTGCTCTACAAGCGCGGCGATCTTCCGGGGGCGCTCGATCATCTGCAGCGTGCCTACGGCATTCGTCCGGATGCCGAAATTGCTGCGCATCTCGGTGAAGTGCTCTGGCTGCTCGACCGCCGCGACGAGGCCCAACGCACATGGGCAGAGGCGGACAAGCGGCATCCCGGCAATGAAGTGCTGAACGCGACGCGCAAGAAATTCGTACCCTGAGCAGGGTGATGCGCTCCGTAATCCTGATCATGGCGTTGCTGCTCGCCGGCTGCGCCACATCAACCGCCCGGGCCCCGTCCGTCGCCAGCGAGCGGACAAGTGGGGATTTCAGCGTCGATGCCCGTTTCTCACTCTCCTCAGGTAGTGAGCGTTACGCCGGCCGCCTGTTCTGGCGCCGCAACGGTACGCTGGAAGAGTTGCAAGTGAGCTCTCCGTTCGGACAGATGCTGGCCGTGCTGACGATACAGCCGGGCGGTGCCCGCCTGGAAACTGCCGAACGGCGCGTCTTTGAGGCCGCGGATGCCGAGGTCCTGATGCGGGAAGCCCTTGGCTACGAGTTGCCTGTGACGCGTCTCGCATCATGGTTGCGCGGGAAGCCGGACGCTTCCGCGCGCGTTACCCGCGATGCGGGTGCGCGGGTGACGCTTGCCGAGGACGCGGGGTGGCGCATCGAGTACGACTATTCCGATGCTGCGGCGTCTTTGCCTGAACGTTTGCTGGTGACACGGGCCGATGGGTTCGAACTCCGCTTGCGCATCGAGGAATGGCAGTTTGAATGAGGCCGATCGCATGAGCACCATCGCGTACGGTTGGGAGAGCGAATGGCCCGCACCGGCCAAACTCAACCTGTTCCTGCATGTCGTCGGTCGTCGTGCCGATGGCTATCATCTCTTGCAGACCCTTTTCCGGTTTGTCGACCACGGCGATGTGCTGCGCTTTTCGCCCCGCTCTGACGGCGAAATCGTTCTTGCCACGCCCCTGCCCGACGTGCCTCCGGAACAGGATCTCACCGTTCGTGCCGCACGTTTGCTGCAAGCCGAGGCCGCGGGGCGTCCGGGGGTGACGATCATGCTCGACAAGCGTCTGCCGATGGGCGGCGGCTTGGGGGGCGGCAGCTCCGATGCGGCCACGGTGCTTTTGGCGCTGAATCAGCTGTGGCAACTCGGTCTGCCGCGCGCCCGCTTGCAGCAGATCGGTCTGCAACTCGGCGCCGATGTGCCGATCTTCGTCTATGGGCAGAACGCCTTTGCCGAAGGTGTCGGCGAGACTTTCACGCCCGTTTCATTGCCGCCGCGTTGGTATGTTGTACTGGAGCCTCCTGTGCAGGTGCCGACGGTAGAGATTTTCCGCTCACCGCACTTGCGCCGCGATACGCCGGCGGTCGCCGTTCGCGACTGGCATCCGGGATTCGGCGGCAACGATCTGGAACCGGTCGCGCGTACGCTCTATCCGGAACTGGTGGACTACATTGGCTGGCTGTCCGGCTTTGCCCGCGTACGCATGACTGGCTCCGGCGCCTGCGTCTTCGCTGAATTCGAACGGCGCGAGGACGCGGAGGCCGTCCTCGTCCAGCTGCCGGGCGGGATGCGCGGCTGGGCCGCGCGCGGTCTCGATCGGCATCCGCTCGCCGACCTTGATTGCTGAGTAACGGATAGAGACCCGGTTGCGCGGGAGCCGTGATCGATTGCGCTGATTGACCGCGACGGGAGTCGGCTTCACACGGCTTCGCACCGCTGCTTGGCGCCCCCTGATTTTTCCTGTATCATCCGCGCCTCGTTCGAAAGCACGGCTTGCGGACGACCGCTGGGGAGTCGCCAAGTTGGTCAAGGCACCGGATTTTGATTCCGGCATTCGAAGGTTCGAATCCTTCTTCCCCAGCCACGAATTCCTCACCGATCCGGGCGGATCTGCGCAGGCATCGCCGCAGACCTGCCCGTATTGTTTTTGGGCCCGTCACGGAGCGACGACATGGCTTATGACAGCTTGATGGTATTCACCGGCAACGCCAACCCCAAACTGGCAGCCGAGGTGGCGAAGCGTCTGCATATCTCGCTGGGGCGCGCCAACGTCGGCCGTTTTTCCGACGGTGAAGTCAGCGTCGAGATCGACGAGCATGTGCGCGGCAAGGATATCTTCGTGCTGCAGCCGACCTGCGCGCCGTCGAACGACAACCTGATGGAGATGCTGGTTCTGGTCGACGCGCTGAAGCGCGCTTCCGGCGGCCGCATCACCGCCGCCATCCCGTATTTCGGTTACGCCCGTCAGGATCGCCGCTCGCGTTCTTCGCGCGTGCCGATCGCGGCTAAGCTCGTCGCCAACATGCTGATGGCCTCCGGAGTCGACCGTGTGCTGACGATGGACCTGCATGCCGAGCAGATCCAGGGTTTCTTCGATATCCCGGTCGACAACATCTACGCGTTGCCGATCCTGCTCGAAGACGTGCAGAAGCAGAATTACGAGAATCTGCTGGTCGTCTCGCCGGATCACGGCGGTGTCGTCCGTGCCCGCTCGCTGGCGAAGCGCCTCGAATGCGATCTGGCGATCATCGACAAGCGCCGTCCGAAGGCCAACGTTTCGGAAGTGATGAACATCATCGGCGAGGTCGATGGCCGCACCTGCGTCATCATGGATGACATTGTCGATACCGCCGGCACGCTGTGCAAGGCGGCCGCCGCGCTCAAGGAAAACGGTGCCAAGCGCGTGGTTGCCTACTGCACGCATCCGGTGTTGTCCGGCGCTGCGGTCGAGCGCGTTGCCAATTCCGAACTGGACGAACTGGTCGTTACCGATACCATTCCGCTCTCGGACGAAGCGCTGGCCTGTTCGCGCATCCGCCAATTGACGGTGGCCGAACTGCTTGCCGAAACGATCCGCCGCATCAGCAACGAAGAGTCGGTGTCCTCGCTCTTCGTCGAATAGGTTTTTCAGCCCCCGACCTGGTCGCGGGTCGGGGTTTTCAACGTAGCAAAGCAACACTCGGGAGTAATCATGCAATTCGAAATGACCGCAAAGAAGCGCAACGATCAGGGCACCGGAGCGAGCCGCCGCCTGCGTCGCGCCGGCCGTGTTCCGGCCATCGTCTACGGGGGCAGCGAAGCTGCCCAGGCGATCGATCTGGATCACAACACCATCCTGCTGAACCTGCGCAAGGAAGCCTTCCACGCCTCCGTGCTGACGCTCGATATCGAAGGCAAGAAGGAACAGGTTCTGCTTCGTGACAGCCAGATGCACCCGTACAAGGCGATTGTCCTGCACATCGATTTCCAGCGCGTCGACGCCAGCAAGAAGCTGCACCAGAAAGTCCCGCTGCACTTCGTCAACGCCGACGTCGCTCCGGGCGTCAAGCTTTCCGGCGGCCTTGTCTCGCACGCCATGAACGAAATCGACGTCTCGTGCCTGCCGGCCGATCTGCCGGCTTTCATCGAAGTCGACCTGAAGGAGCTGAAGGTCGGCCAGTCGATCCACGTCAAGGAACTGTCGATGCCGAAGGGCGTGGCTGCCGTGCTGCACGGTAGCGACAATCCGGTGGTCGTCTCCATCGTTGCCAAGAAGGGCGGCAGCGACGAAGAAGCGGCGTCCGCCGCGACACCGGCCGCCTGATCCTCCGGGCCCGGAAAATGAGCCGCCGTCCGGCCGCGAGGCCCGCGGCGGCTTTTTCTTTGCACAGCACGCGATGAGCGTCCCCCGCCTGATCGTCGGCCTCGGCAACCCCGGCGCCGAATACGAAGATACCCGGCACAACGCCGGGGCATGGTTCGTCGACCGTCTGGCGCGCGATCTCAAGGTGACGCTTGCGCCGCAGGGCAAGTTCTTCGGCCTCGCCGGCCGCGTCGGCGAAACCTGGTTGCTGCAGCCGACCACCTTCATGAACCGCTCCGGCCAGTCGGTGGCGGCGCTTTCCCGTTTCTACAAGATCACGCCAGCAGAAGTGCTGGTGGTGCATGACGAACTGGATCTGCCGCCGGGCGGCATCCGTGTCAAGCAGGGCGGCGGCGCCGGCGGCCACAATGGCATCAAGGACATTCAGGCACAACTGGCAACGCCGGATTTCTGGCGTCTGCGCCTTGGCGTCGGTCATCCGCGCGAATTGAAACTTGCGCAGGAAGTTGCCGACTTCGTGCTGCACCGGCCGCGTGCCGATGAACGCGAGGCGATCGACCGCGCCATCGACCGTTGCCTGCTCGCCTGGCCCAAACTGGCCGCCGGCGACTACGCCGCGGCGCAACAACAACTGCACGGCAAGGCTGTTTGAAGATTATTTCGAGGAACTCACCATGAGCATGAAATGCGGCATCGTCGGCCTGCCCAACGTCGGCAAGTCCACCCTCTTCAATGCGCTGACCAAGGCCGGCGTAGCGGCCGAGAACTATCCCTTCTGTACGATCGATCCGAGCGTTGGTGTCGTCGAGGTTCCAGACAAGCGGCTTGCAAAGCTCATCGAAATCGTCAAGCCGCAGCGCGTCGTTCCGGCCGTGACCGAATTCGTTGATATCGCCGGCCTGGTCGCCGGCGCCTCCAAGGGCGAGGGCCTTGGCAATCAGTTTCTCGCCAATATCCGCGAGACCGATGCTGTCGTGCATGTCGTACGCTGCTTCGCCAACGATAACGTGATCCACGTTTCCGGCAATGTCGATCCTATCCGGGACATCGAAGTCATCGACACCGAGCTGGCGCTGGCCGACCTTGCCACGGTCGAAAAGGCACTGAACCGTTACCGTCGCCCGGCCAGTTCCGGCGACAAGGAAGCCAAGCTGCTCGTCGCCGTGCTCGACAAGTGCTACGCGCAGCTCGACCAGGGCAAGCCGGTGCGTGCGCTCGACCTCTCCAAGGAGGAGTGGGCGAGCCTGAAGCAGTTCTGCCTGATCACCGCCAAGCCGGTGCTCTATGCCGCCAACGTTGCCGAAGATGGCTTCGAGAACAATCCTCATCTCGACGCCGTGCGCGCCCGTGCCAAGACCGAGAAGGCGGAAGTGGTTTCCGTTTGCGCCGCGATCGAAGCGGAGATCGCCGATCTCGACGACGAGGAAAAGCAGATCTTCCTCGCCGATCTCGGGCTGGAAGAGCCGGGGCTGGATCGCCTGATCCACGCCGGCTATCACCTGCTCGGTCTGCAAACCTACTTCACCGCCGGCGTCAAGGAAGTGCGCGCCTGGACCATCCATCAGGGGGACACGGCGCCGCAGGCGGCCGGCGTCATCCACACCGACTTCGAGCGCGGTTTCATCCGCGCGCAGACGATTTCCTACGACGATTTTGTGAAGTACGGCGGCGAACAGGGTGCCAAGGAGGCAGGCAAAATGCGCGCTGAAGGCAAGGATTATGTGGTTCAGGACGGAGATGTCCTGAATTTCCTGTTCAACGTCTGAGTGGCTACGAAGCAAAACGGGGGCTGCGCCCCCGTTTTGCTTCGTGCTCCGTTTGTGTCGGCATTCCTGCGAACACCCGGCGCAATGAATCAGCTCGCTATCGTGGCACGCCGACGACGCGCGGCTGCGCCGAGCAGTCCGATGCCGGCAATCATCATGGCAAAGGTCTCCGGTTCCGGAACCGGCGCCAGCGTTGCAATCACAAGCGATCGGCCGTCATAAGCCATGGTTCCCTGCAGCGTCTGCCCATTGGACACAGCGGTGACGATCGTTCCTACGAGGTCCGGGTTGGCGACTGCCCCATAGCTGCCATTGATCGCAGAATCGGGATCCCACGTAAAGCTGAACGGGCCAGAACTGTACGATACAAACGAGAAACTGAATACATCATTGGATGCGTTCGCAGAGAATGTTGCTGCCGGTCCGGACATCGATGAAGGGAGCCCGTCGATCACGAGGTGGCTACCGTCCGAGGTGTGGGTGTTTCTAAGATCGAAGGTGATCGACGACAGAGCTCCGAAGCTGTTGTTCACGACGGTGTTGATCGAGAAACCTGTTGCGTTGTTGGATGCGGTGAGCGTGCCTGCAAAAGCGCCGGATGCGGCGAGTGTCGAAGCAACGAGGGCAATCAGCTTGCGAAGTTGCATGTGGAGCTCCTTTTCTGATGGGAATGTGACCCCGATTCTCGGCCGTAAATTATTACGGAGCGGGAGTGGGGCGATTAGGCGGCTTGGTGATGTGTGCCGCCGAAGCCCGGAGCATCAATAACTGGGAAGGGGGCGAATACTGTGCCCGATATCTCATGGCTTCAAGATCGATTCCATCATGCTGCCAATGACGTGGCAATAGTCCAAATGGATCAATTTTCCATAGCGCGTCTGCAGCTAAGGTAAGGCCCCTCGAAATTTATACAGGCCATGGCTGCAAATGGCCTGCTCAAATCGACGACTATCCGACGATATGCAGTCAGTTGAGCAAGGACGTGTCGAACATCCGCGTGGTCTTCCCGCCGTCGCTCTTGCCGTGGTACATCGCGTGATCGGCGCGATGGAGTAGTGCATCGGCGCTTTCGCCGTGGTCCGGGAAGATGCTGATGCCGATGCTGGTGCCAACCGTATGGAGATGGCGTCCATCGCCGATGGGTTCGCGCACACTTTCGTGAATCTTGTCGGCTACGCGCAGGGCGTCGTCTATGTGTGCGATTTCCGGCAGCAGGACAACGAACTCGTCTCCTCCCATGCGCGCAACGGTATCAGCCTCGCGCACCGCTTCCCGCAATCTTCCGGCGATGGCTTCGAGAACCCGGTCACCGGCGGCGTGTCCGTGGCGGTCATTGATCTGTTTGAATCCGTCCAGATCGAGCAGCAGCAGGGCGACTCTTCCACCCCTGCGTGAGGCAGTGCGGATCGCCTGATCAAGGCGGTCCGTGAGCAGACGCCGATTCGGCAGCCGGGTCAGCGTGTCGTGGTAAGCGAGATGGCGGAAGCGTTCCTCGGCCTCGATGCGCAGCGTGATGTCGCTGGCGGTACCGTGATAACCCGCGAAGTGTCCATGGTCGTCGAAGAGCGGGTTGCCGTTTACGCTGAGCCAGTAGCGGTGCCCGTCGACGCCGTTGATCTGGTAGATGAAGTCGCGGAAGGGCTCGTGTCGCTGCAGCATCTCGATGTGGTGTTTCCATCGACTTTCATGAACACCGAAGATGTCCGCGGCCTCCCAGCGCGTGTTGCCAAGCACACGTGCCAGCGGCAGTTTCTGCGTGATCTCGCTGGGGCCGTCGAAGTGCGTGAAACGGAAATTTTCGTCCTGCTCCCAGTAAAGGTCCGACGATAGCTTGACCAGGTCGCGGAAGCGATTCTCGCTTGCCCGCAAGGCGGATTCTGCGGCGCGTTGATCGGTGATGTCGGAGATCACCCAGACCGTCCCCGCCGACAGGTTTTCGCCGGCCACGGCCATGCCGGTGATCTCGCCCCAGAAGACCGAGCCGTCTGCGCGTATCAGCTCCATCTTTGCGTGGTAGGGCTGGCCGGCAACGAGGTAGGGGTGGGCATCGATGACCAGTCGCTTCCATTGCTCGCGGGCAGGGTGCCAGCGCCAGGGCTCCATGCCTTTCAGCACCTCGTCGGCATGCCCCAGCATTTCGGCGAAGCGTCGATTCCAGCTGACGACGTATTCCGGTCGGGGGCGAAGGAATACGATGCCTTCGCCGGCGGATTCGAAGATCACCTTCTGCTGGCGGAGCAGCTCGTCGATTTCGTGGCGGTCGCGCAGTGCGCCGAGCAGCATCTGCCGCTGTTCCTTGACTGCGAGCAACACCACGGTGGTGACAACGACGGTCCCCAGCGTAAACAGCAGCGCCAGCTTGGGATCGAGGCTCGTCACGCGTGCGAGCATGGGGGTCAGCAGGCAGACGCTGGCGCAGAACAGCGCCGGAATGCTCGCCACCAACTGACTCGCCGTCGCGAGCAGGATGCAGAACAGCAGGACGACGATGATGAAGAGCAAATTATGATTCGGGTCGGCGAGAGGCATCCAGGGCAGGGCGCCCCAACTGAGGCCCGTCAGTCCCGTAAGAACGGCATAGCGGCCTTCCCAACCGGATACGTTCGAACCGTCGAAACATCTGCGAAACCACAGCAGGTAGCCGAGGCGCAGCCCAGCCATGCACAGGATCAGGGCCAGCCAGCCGGAGAGCAAACCGTGCGGAGCCAGATCGTAGAGCCAGTAGGCGATCAACAGCCCGCCGCAAGCGACCGACATCGCCGAAACCGGAATTGTCGACACCAGCCGGTGCAGACAATCGACGCGCGTCATCAGCTCGCTGTCGACGCTCGCTCTGGGTTTGGCGGATGACGTGTTCATGGTCCTGTTCAGGGGGCGAATATCTCGGCAGCTCGTCTGCCGGGACAAACATCGACTTTGTGTTATAAAAACGTTTGATTATCCGGTCTGCCCGGTTCTATGCCAAGAGGTTTTTGCTTTTGTGACAAATGCTTGCGTGGCCCGTGAGGGTCAGTCCAGCGAATTCAACCGCAAGCCGCCGGTGCGCCATCCTTACCGCGGCCGTTTCGCTCCGTCACCCTCCGGCCCCCTGCACTTTGGCTCGCTGATTGCTGCGCTCGGCAGCTACCTCGACGCCCGCGCGGCAGACGGCGAATGGTTGTTGCGCATCGAGGATGTCGATGCGCCACGCACCGTAGCGGGCGCCGCCGAGGACATCCTGGGCGTACTCGCCGCGCTCGGCTTCGACTGGGATGGCGCGCCTGTCTGGCAATCGCGCCGACTCGAACGCTATCGCGCCGCGCTGGATGCACTGACTGCCGAGGATCTCGTTTATCCCTGCGCCTGCACCCGACGCGAGATTGCCGATTCGCGGCTGGCCACGGCAGCCGATGGCGGGCTGATCTATCCCGGCACCTGCCGCCAGGGATTGCCGCGCGGCCGGAGCGCGCGCGCCTGGCGGCTGCGTGTTCCGGAGATTTCTGTCGGTTTCGACGATGCGATTCAGGGGCGTGTCGAACAATCATTGGCGCGGGAGGTTGGCGATTTCGTGCTGTTGCGGGCCGACGGCCAGTTTGCCTATCAGCTGGCAGTCGTCGTCGACGACGCCGATGCCGGGATTACCGACGTCGTGCGTGGCGCCGACCTGCTCGATTCGACGCCGCGCCAGATCTGGCTGCAGCGCTGTCTGGGCCTGCCGGCGCTGCGCTATGCCCACTTGCCGGTAGCGACCAATCCCGCCGGGGAAAAATGGTCCAAGCAGACATTGGCTCCGGCGCTCGATGCCGGTCTCGGGGTGCCTCTGCTCGCACGTGCCATGCGCTTTCTGGGGCAGGCGGTGCCGCCAGATGTTGTGCACGAGTCGCTTCCGCGCTTCTGGGATTGGGCGATCGCGCACTGGCGCATGGCCGCCGTGCCCCGGCAGCGGGTGATCATGGCGCCCGCCTGAACGGCGCTACGCGATACGCTGGTCGCGCGCCCTGTGGCTCAGTGTTTTCCACCATAACCGGCGATACCGATGGCGAAACGCACCAGTTGATAGCAAGTCCAGCGCAGCAGTCGGGAATGCCACGATAGGCGTTTCCAGTCACGGGCACGCAGTTCCTCGGCACCGTCGCGCATCGCCTCGGCGAGGCTGGTCGCAAGCGTGCAGGCGAAGATCCGGTCGCGCACGACGAGGTTGGCTTCCTTGGCGAGCAGCAGGCTGAATGGGTCGATGTTCGACGAGCCGACAGTAGCCCACTCTCCGTCGGCGACAGCCACCTTGGCATGCAGAAAACTGGGTTTGTATTCGAAGACCCGGATGCCTGCATCGAGCAGCGCGCCATAGAGCGCCTGTGTCGCGTAATGCTGCAGGCGATATTCGACCTTGCCCTGCAGCAGGATCGTGATCCTTACGCCACGCTCAGCGGCTGCGAAGAGCGCACGACGGAAGCGGAAACCCGGCAGGAAATAGGCATTGGCGATGATGATTTCATCGCGTGCGGCCTCGATCGCTTCCAGATAGGCATCCTCGATCGCGCGCCGATGGCGGATGTTGTCGCGCACGACGAGCGCCGCCGCCTGGCTGCCGACAGCGGATTGCATTGCCGTCGGGCAGGCGCCGATACGGAAGCGGCGCCGGAAGCTCGCCCAGGTCACGATTTCCCAAAGGCGGCGCATGGCACCGCAGACGTTGCTCACCAGCGGCCCCTCGACGCGCACGGCGTAGTCGTAGCGTGGCGCGCGTCCGCCGGGTCGGTTGAGATCGTCGATGATGTTGATGCCGCCGACAAAGGCAATGCGGCCATCGATGCTCGCCAGCTTGCGGTGCAGCCTGCGCAGGCGGTGGCGCCGGAGGCTGAAACGCGCCAGCTCGCGGCGGTAGATCAGCGCCTGCACGCCGGCAGCGAGCAACTCGGGGTGCAGCGCTTCGGCGAAACCTGCCGCACCGAAGCCGTCGACCAGCAAACGTACGGTAACGCCACGCGCCGCGGCCCGTTTGAGCGCCTCTGCAACCGGACGGCCACTGGCATCATCCTCGAAGATATAGGTTTCGAGCTGGACCTCCGTCGCCGCGGCATCGATCGCGGCAATCAGCGCAGGAAAGAACTCGCCGCCGCTGTTGAGCAGCGTCAGGCGATTGCCGGCGATCAGGTCAATCGGCATTGCGGACGAGGTTGGCCGAAAGTGCCGCGTGGTCCGAGATGCGTGACCATGGGTGGCCGAAATGAACGGTTGCCTGTTCGATCGAGAAGCCGCGCACGTAGATGCGGTCCAGGCGGAACAGTGGAATGCCGGCCGGGAAGCTCTTCGCCGGACGACCGGATGCGCCGCAGAAGACCTCGGTCAGCGCCAACCGCTCGGTGAGCACGCGGTCGGCACGGTTGCGCCAGTCGTTGAAATCGCCGGCGATGATCAGCGGCGTGCCGTCGGGGGCGATACGGTCAAGGTACTCGGCGAGTGCGGTCATCTGGCGGATGCGCGAGCGTCCGAACAGCGACAGATGCACGCACACGCAATGGGCGATGGAATCGTCCTGCAGGCGGATCTGGCAGTGCAGCAGGCCGCGTCGCTCGAACTGCAGATGAGTGACATCCTGATTGTGCGCATCAAGAATCGGAAAGCGCGAGAGGATTGCGTTGCCGTGATGCCCGTGATCGTAGATGACGTTCTTGCCGTAGGCCGTCGCGTGCCAGACATCCTCGGCGAGGAACTCGTGCTGCGGGTGCGCCGGCCAGTCGTCGTGGTTGTTCGCGTGGTGCAGGTGCAGCCCCTGCACTTCCTGCAGAAAGACGATGTCCGAATCGAGCTGGCGCAGGCGCTCGCGCAGTTCGTGCACCATCATGCGGCGGTTGAACTGCGAGAAGCCCTTGTGGATGTTGTAGGTGGTGATGCGAAGCGTGGGTGGAGCGGTTTTCATGCGGTCAGGATACCGCGAGCATCCTTTCCAGCGCCAGTTTCGCGAGCCTGGCTTCGTGTTCGGGAACGCGGATCGCGTTGACCACCTTGCCCTCGACAAGATTCTCCAAGGTCCACGCCAGATGCTGTGGGTCGATGCGCTGCATCGTCGAGCACATGCACACCGTCGGCGCCATGAACTGCACGCGCTTGCCTTCCGGCTTCACCTCGTTGGCGAGGCGGTCGACGAGATTGAGTTCGGTGCCGACCAGCCAGCGCGTGTTCGCCGGCGCTTCCTTGATCGTCTTCACGATGTACTCGGTCGAACCGACGTGGTCGGAATTCACGCAGACATCGAAACTGCACTCCGGGTGCGAGATGACGATGCCGCCTGGATTCTCCTCGCGCCAGCGTTCGATGTGCGTGCGCTGGAACATCTGGTGCACCGAGCAGTGACCCTTCCAGAGCAGGATTTTCGCCTTCCTGATCTGTTCGGGCGTAAGGCCGCCGAATTCGAGGTCGGGATCCCAGACGGCCATTTCGTCCATCGCGATGCCGAGGTTGTGGCCGGTCCAGCGACCGAGGTGCTGATCGGGGAAGAAGAGGATCTTCTCGCGCTGCGCGAACGCCCATTTGGCGATGGTGCCGGCGTTCGATGAAGTGCAGACGATGCCGCCGCGTTCGCCGCAGAAGGCCTTCAGGTCAGCCGCCGAGTTGATGTAGGTGACCGGCGTCACCTGTGCCTCGGCATCACCGAGTACTTCGCCCAGTTCGCGCCAGCAGCGTTCGACCTTGGCGAGGTTGGCCATGTCGGCCATCGAGCAGCCGGCGGCAAGGTCGGGCAGGATTGCCGTCTGCGTTGGCGCCGACATGATGTCGGCGACCTCGGCCATGAAATGCACGCCGCAGAAGACGATGAACTCCGAGTCGGTCTGCGAAGCAAGCCGCGAGAGCTTCAGCGAATCACCAGTGAGATCGGCGTGCTGATAGACATCGGCACGCTGGTAGTGGTGGCAGAGCAGCACGGCGCGCTTGCCGAGCTTTGCGCGCGCGGCGCGGATGCGCTCCTGCGCGGCCGTGTCCTGCATCAGGTTGAACTTGTCGAAGGAAATTACTGCGGACATGGTTGGATCCGTTTTCTTGGTCAGTTGGTCCACGGCAGGCCGGCGAGTCGCCAGCCGCCCGTCTTGCCGCGCTGGCCGTTGGCGTCCTTGTCGCCCTCGAAGCCTTCCAGCACGTTGTAGCAATTCGTCCAGCCATTCGCCGTTGCCAGGGCTGCCGCATGGTGCGAACGGATGCCGCTGCGGCAGATGAAGAGCACCAGTGCCTCGTGGTCAACCTGCTGGCGAAGCTGGGCGAGAAAATTCACGTTCGTCTGGCCATCCGGCCAGCCCTGCCATTCGATCTCGACTGCGTCGGGGATGCGGCCGACCCAGACCCATTCAGCGCGCGTTCGCACATCGACCAGCCGGGCACCCGGCGCCTCGTGCCAGAGTGCACACGCCTCCGTTGGCGTCAGGGCGCCGGCGTAGGGCAGGGCGGCCGCTGTGCCGCGCTGGCGTGCGAGTTCGAGGATGTCGGCGAGTTTGCCCACGGATGGCATCCAGTCTTGCGGTCAGAAGGGGGGGTGAAGTATACCGCCTCAAGGGCGTTGTCTGCGGGCGCTGTGGGGCGGCACTACAGGCCATTTGCAATCCAGGGCGCACAAATTTGGTGCGTTTCTGGCGGCGAATGCACCGTCGTAGTGCGTTGATTTAGCTGGACGAGTGGCCAAGCGCTTGTGGCACAATGCGAAGTTCCTCGCGGACCGGGTGGCATGCTTTCTGCTCAAAAGGTCTCGCAAGATTTTGGTTATCAGCCGGTTGTGCCGGCATCTGCTCAGGAGACTTTGCACCATGGCAACCCCGCAAGACGTCATCAAGCTCGTCAAGGAAAACGACGCCAAGTTCGTCGATTTCCGCTTCACCGACACCCGCGGCAAGGAACAGCACGTCACCGTCCCGGTCAGCGCGTTCGACGAAGGTAAATTTGAATCTGGTCACGCCTTTGATGGCTCCTCGATCGCCGGCTGGAAAGGCATCCAGGCTTCTGACATGCTGCTCATGCCGGATCCTGCCACCGCCTACGTCGACCCGTTCTTCGACGAAACCACTGTCGTCCTGACCTGCGACGTCGTCGATCCGACCGACGGCCGCGGCTACGACCGTGACCCGCGCTCGATCGCCAAGCGTGCTGAAGCCTACCTGAAGGCCTCCGGCATCGGCGACACCGCCTTCTTCGGTCCGGAACCCGAATTCTTCATTTTCGACGGCGTCGAGTGGTCGGTCGACATGTCCGGCTGCTCGCTGAAGATCCACTCCGCCGAAGCGGCCTGGACTTCCGGTGAGAAGAACGAAGGCAACGGCGCCTCGGGCCACCGCCCGACCGTCAAGGGCGGCTACTTCCCCGTGCCGCCGGTCGACAGCCTGCACGACATCCGTTCGGCCATGGTTCTGACGCTGGAAGCGCTGGGCGTACCGGTCGAAGTGCACCACCACGAAGTCGCCACCGCCGGCCAGTGCGAGATCGGTACCGTGTTCAGCACGCTGGTGAAGCGCGCCGACTGGACGCAGATCCTCAAGTACGTCGTGCATAACGTCGCCCACCAGTACGGCAAGACCGCCACCTTCATGCCGAAGCCCATCGTCGGCGACAACGGCTCGGGCATGCACGTGCACCAGTCGATCTGGAAGGACGGCAAGAACCTGTTCGCGGGCAACGGCTACGCCGGCATGTCCGAGACCGCACTGTTCTACATCGGCGGCGTCATCAAGCACGCCAAGGCCCTGAACGCCATCACCAACCCGGGCACCAACTCGTACAAGCGCCTCGTGCCGCACTACGAAGCCCCGGTCAAGATGGCCTACTCGGCGAAGAACCGCTCGGCCTCGATCCGCATTCCGCACGTCGCGTCCGACAAGGCCCGCCGCATCGAGACCCGCTTCCCGGATCCGATCGCCAACCCGTACCTGTGCTTCGCCGCGCTGCTGATGGCCGGCCTCGACGGCATCCAGAACAAGATCCACCCGGGCGACCCGGCCGACAAGAACCTGTACGACCTGCCGCCGGAAGAGGACAAGCTGATCCCGACCGTCTGCGCCAGCCTTGACGAAGCCCTGGCCGCGCTGGACAAGGACCGCGAGTTCCTGACCCGTGGCGGCGTCTTCTCCAACGACTGGATCGATGCCTACATCGACCTGAAGATGGACGAAGTCAACAAGGTCCGCATGACGACCCATCCGGTCGAGTTCGACATGTACTACAGCTGCTGATCGCGGCTGACGAACTGAAAGGGGCGGGTTTTTCCCGCCCTTTTTTCTTTTCTGCTCCCCGCTTGTACGCCGATTCCAGCCTGATGCGTTAAACTCCGACGCATTACAAGATCATGGAGGAGCAATGATCAAGCCCGTAGTTGCAATGTTTCTGCTGGTTGCTGTGCCACTCGCGCAGGCAGAAATCTACAAGTGCACCGATACTGCCGGCCACGTCACCTATTCGAACGTGGCGAGCAAGGGATGTGCGAAGATGAACCTTGAGCCGATCTCGACCATTCCGGGAAACAAGGCTGCCCCCAAGACACCGACGCCCGCCGCTTTCCCGCGGGTTGACGACAGCGCACAGAAGGCCCGCGACAACGATCGGCGCAAGATCCTTGAACAGGAACTCTCCGCTGAACAGAAGAACCTCGAAGAAGCGAAGAAGAAGCTTGCCGAGGGCGAAATCGCGCTCCCGCAGGAGCGCATGCAGGGTGGTGCCATCAATCAGGCCAAGGTTCAGGAACGTACGCAGCCGCTGCGCGATCAGGTCCAGTTGCACCAACGCAACGTCGAGGCCATCCAGAAGGAAATGCAGAACCTGCGCTGACCGAGACAATGCGAGCGTTGTTCCTCCTGAGCGGGCCGCAGCGCCCGCATCATTGATCCGGCGCACATGGTCAGGCGTGACACGCACCCATTCCAGGGGCTGGATTTGCTTGCGTCCGCCGTTGTCATGGTGGACGACGGATGTCACATCCGTTATCTCAATCCGGCGGCGGAAAACCTCTTCGCTGCCAGTCTGAAGACGCTCAGCGGGCGTGCGCTGGCCGACGTTCTCCACTATTCGCATGGCCTGCAGACGGCGCTCGACGAGGCTGTTTGCAATCGCTGGGCGTATACCGGCCAGAACGTCGAGTTGAAAATGTACGACGGCGGCGTCCTGCACGTGAATTGCACCGTTACGCCGCTCGAAGACGGCGGCGGCGGGCTGCTCATCGAAATGTGGCCGATCGACCAGCAGCTGAAGGCCAGCCGCGAGGAGCGCCTGCTCGAACAGCAACAGGCCAACCGCGAACTGATCCGCAACCTCGCCCACGAAATCAAGAACCCGCTCGGCGGTATCCGCGGCGCGGCGCAGCTGCTCGAACACGAACTCGCCGAACTCGCCAACGCGCCGGCGCTGCGCGAATATACCCAGGTCATCATCAAGGAAAGCGACCGCCTGCAGGATCTGATGCAGCGCCTCCTGACGCCGCAGCGGCCGATGCATCCGGGGCCGCTGTCGATCCACGAAGTGCTCGAACGCGTACGCAGCCTGCTCGTCGCCGAGTTTCCGAAAACGCTCAAGGTGCGTCGCGACTACGACACCAGCCTGCCCGATCTGATCGGCGACCGCGAGCAGTTGATCCAGGCCATCCTCAACATCGCCCGCAATGCTGCGCAGGCGATGGGCGGCAACGGCACGATCACGCTGATGACGCGCGCCGTGCGCCAGGTGACGCTGGCCAAGAAGCGCTACCGCCTCGCGCTCGAACTGCTGGTGATCGACGATGGCCCCGGCATTCCTCCCGATATTCTTGAGCGCATGTTCTACCCGCTCGTCTCCGGGCGCGAGGGCGGTTCCGGACTGGGGCTCACGATCGCGCAGAACTTCGTGCTGCACCACCACGGCACCATCGAATGCGAGAGCAAGCCGGGGCGCACGGTGTTCATCGTCCGCTTGCCGCTGCAGGCATGATTCTCGCTGTGGACGGAATCACCATACCGTCAGGGCAGGAAAAGCAAACCATGAAACCCGTCTGGATCGTCGACGACGACCGCTCCATCCGCTGGGTGCTCGAAAAAACGCTTTCGCGCGAGCAGATCCCGTTCAAGAGCTTCGCCTCTGCCACCGAGGCGCTCGCCGTGCTTGACCGCGCCGGCGAGGCGCCGCAGGTGCTGCTCTCCGACATCCGCATGCCCGGCCAGTCGGGCCTCGATCTACTGCAGGAAGTGAAGCGCCGTTACCCGACGCTGCCGGTCATCATCATGACCGCCTATTCCGACCTCGAATCAGCTGTTGCCGCCTTTCAGGGAGGCGCTTTCGAATACCTGCCGAAACCCTTCGACGTCGATCAGGCGCTCGAACTGATCCGCCGTGCGCTCGATCAGTCGATGCACCAATCTGGTGCCTCGGAAAAAGTCGAGCTGACCCCGGAAATTCTCGGGCAAGCGCCGGCGATGCAGGAGGTCTTCCGCGCCATCGGCCGCCTCGCGCAATCGCACGCAACCGTGCTCATCACCGGCGAATCCGGCTCCGGCAAGGAACTCGTCGCGCGCGCGCTGCACCGCCACAGCCCGCGTGCCGAAAAGCCCTTCGTCGCCATCAACACCGCGGCAATCCCCAAGGATCTGCTCGAATCCGAACTCTTCGGCCATGAGCGCGGCGCCTTCACCGGCGCCGCCGCGCAGCGGCGCGGCCGCTTCGAACAGGCCGAGGGCGGCACGCTGTTTCTTGACGAAATCGGCGACATGCCGTCCGAATTGCAGACACGCCTCCTGCGCGTGCTCTCCGACGGCCACTTCTACCGCGTCGGCGGGCACTCGCCGATCAAGGCCAACGTGCGCGTGATTGCCGCGACCCACCAGAACCTCGAAACACGGGTCAAGGAAGGCCTCTTCCGCGAGGATCTCTTCCACCGCCTCAACGTCATCCGCATCCGCCTGCCGTCATTGCGCGAACGGCGCGAGGACATCCCGCTGCTCACCCGCCACTTCCTCTCGAAGAGCGCGCAGGAACTTGGCGTCGAAACCAAGCGGCTCTCCGAGGCGGCGCTGAAGTATCTGGTCGCGCTCGATTTTGCCGGCAACGTCCGCCAGCTCGAAAACCTCTGCCACTGGCTGACGGTGATGGCGCCGGGGCAGACCGTGGAGGTCGCCGACCTGCCACCGGAAATCCGCGAAGCGTCGCCGGCCGCGGTTGCTGGCGACTGGCAGGGCGCGCTTGCCGCCGAAGTCGACCGTCAGCTTGCCGCCGGCGGTGGCAGCGTGCACGAGCACCTGCTGCAGGCCTTCGAGCGTACCCTCATCAACCGCGCGCTGGCGCACACCGGCGGTCGCCGCATCGAGGCAGCAACGGCGCTTGGCATCGGCCGCAATACGATCACCCGCAAGATCCAGGAACTCGGCATCGACGGCGGCAAGGGCGGAGACGAATAGGCCTTTTGCGACAATGCCCGAGCGCGGGCTTGAGTACATCGAATCGAGTCGCGGGAGCAGGCCCGCGCCATTCAAATTCTCAGGGCGCGGCGGGCAGCGTCAGCACGGCGCGCAGGCCGCCGAGAGGCGATGCGTCGAGCGCGATGCTGCCTCCGTAAAGCGCGGCCAGATCGGCAACGATGGCAAGCCCGAGCCCGCTGCCAGGTATCTGCTCATCGGCGCGCACGCCTCGCTGCAGCACGGTCTGGCGCTGCTCGGCGGGTAGCCCGTTGCCGTCGTCGTCGACGGTGATATGAAGCAACCCCTTGTCGACGCGCACACCGATCTCGACGCGGCCATTTGCCCACTTGCAGGCGTTGTCGAGGAGATTGCCGAGCATTTCCTGCAAGTCCTGCGCGTCGCCGTGGAATACACAGGCGTCCGTCAGCGGGCAGACGACCAGATCGAGCCCGCGGCCGGCGTGCAGCCGGCGCATCGCGCGCAGCAGTCCGTCGAGTACCGGTGCGATTGGGGTGCGGGCGCCTGGCAGGCGGTTCGCCGCCGCCTGCGCGTGGGCAAGGTGGTAGTCGATCTGCCGCCGCGCGCCGGCCACTTGCTCGCTCACCGTGCGCGCCAGTGCGTCGTCGCGCCCGTCGGCACAGTTCGCCAGGATGCTGAGCGGCGTCTTCAGTGCGTGAGCCAGGTTGCCGGCCTGTGTGCGGGCGCGCTCGACGATGGTGGCGTTCTGCGCGAGCACGCTGTTGAATTCATCGACCAGCGGCGCGACTTCGGCCGGGTAGTCGCCCTCGATCCGCTGCGCCTCGCCCTTGCCGATCATTTCCAGCCCCTGCCGCAGTGCGCGTAGCGGCGCAAGCCCGATCACTACCTGCATCAGCACAGCCAGCGCGAGCCCGGCAACGAGGACGCCAAGCGACAGCCAGAGTACACCCTGAAAGCGCGCGATCGGTTCCGTCATCTGCGTTTCGTCGGCTGCGGCGATCAGCCGGAGGCTGCGGGTTTTTCCGTTGACCGCCTCGTCGATGTGGATCGTTCGTTCGACCATGCCCAACATCTGGCCGTCGGGGCCGACGATGCGGTGCTGGTGGATCTCCCCGTCGGCGGGCGTGTCCTGCGGTACGGCGAGAACGTGATCCCACAGCGAACGCGAGCGCAGCAGACCCTGCTGATCTTCTCCTGTACCGAAGCTGTCAACTTGCCAGTAGCAGCCGGAGTACGGTCGGCTCAGACGTGGGTCGCTGAGCGGCAGCGTGAGCAGCGGGCGGCCGTTGGCATCGAGCGCGATGTTCGCGGTCAACTGGTCGAGATGGGTGCGCAGTTCGGCGTGAAACTGGGTCGACACGTGCTCGTGGAACAGCTTGCCCAGCGCCCAGCCGGCAATCGCAACGGTTGCGATGACCCAGCAGAGGGTGCCGGCAACAAGGCGACTGCGTAGCGACGCGCGCCACGGGCTCATTTATTTCCGTCCGGTGCGACGAGGCGGTAGCCCAGGCCGCGTACGGTCTCGATCATGTCCGGCGGCAATTTCTTGCGCAGCCGCGCGATAAAGACTTCGACGGTGTTCGAGTCGCGGTCGAAGTCCTGTGCATAGATGTGTTCGACCAGATCGGTACGCGAAACTATCTCGCCGAGATGGTGCATCAGGTAGGCGAGCACGCGGAATTCGTGGCTGGTCAGCGTCATTGTCTGGCCGTCCAGCGTCGCCCGGCCGGCGCGTGTGTCGAGCGTCAGCGGCCCGCAGGCGATCTCGGCACTGGCATGACCGCCGGCGCGGCGGATCAGCGCGCGCAGTCGCGCCAGCAGTTCTTCCATGTGGAAAGGCTTGCTCAGGTAGTCGTCGGCACCGGCGTCGATGCCGGCCACCTTTTCGTGCCAGCTGTCGCGCGCGGTGAGAATCAGCACCGGCATCGTACGTCCGGCGGCACGCCATTTCTTCAGCACGGTGATGCCATCCATGCGCGGCAGGCCAAGATCGAGAATCACTGCATCGTAGGCTTCGCTGTCGCCGAGGAAATGCGCGTCCACGCCGTTGTCGGCACAGTCGGCGACATAGCCCGCTGCCGCCAGCGCCTCCGCAAGCTGCGCCTGCAATGTCGGCTCGTCCTCGACCACCAGTGTGCGCATCAGTCTTTCTCCCTTTGCTGCGTGCGACTGCCGAGGATGCGGCCATCCCGGGCGTCGACCTGCAACCGGACAAGCGCCCCACCGCGCTGCAAGACCTTCACCTTGTAAATCCAGCGCGCCTCGTGCCCGCGCTCCAGTTCGACATCAACCACCTGTCCGGGGTAGTGCCTTTCGACGCGATCGAGGATCGTGGAAAGCGGCAGGATTTCGCCGGCTTCCAGTGCCTGTCGGGCGCGGTTGTGATCGTCGTCCGCATGCACGCCGGCCGGAACTGCCAGCAGACCGGCGGAGCAAAGCAGCGCAGAAAGGAAGCTGCGGACGCTGCGGATGTTGCGGAACGGTAACCCGTGACGACAAGGCATTTTGATCTCGTTGCTCGATTGCGATGCGTTTGTTTTAGCCCCCGCAAGGTTAACCGAAGGTGAACGAACGGTTCAGCTTCGGTTCAGGTTCGGTCTGTCATTGTGGCGCCAACATCCGAACCGATGAGGTGACTGCCGTGACATTGAATCCATCCCTGAGCGCGCTCCTTGGCTGTATCGCAATCCTGTCGCTGCCGGCTGCTGCACTGGCGGGTACGCGTGAAGACCAACTGGCTGCCTACGCGACGGCGGCCCGCGCGGCCGATCCCGCCTTCGCCGGATTTTCGCCGGCGCGCGGCAAGATCCTGCATACCAGAAGTTTCGCCGGCGGCAAGCCGGATACGCCGGCCTGCACATCCTGCCACGGCAGCGAGCCGCGCGGCGCTGGCCGCACGCCGGCTGGCAAGGCCGTCGAACCAATGGCGCTTTCTGCATCGCCGTCACGTTACACCGATCCGGCAAAAGTCGAAAAGTGGTTCAAGCGCAACTGCAACGAGGTGCTGGGTCGCGAATGTGCCCCGCTCGAAAAGGGCGACTGGCTGAGCTTCATGCTCGGCCAGTGAGTCCTGAAACCTTGTTTCACAAAGGAGTTCGTCATGAACATGCCTCGCAGTATTTCCCTGCGGCCATTCATTCTTGGTGCCGCCGCCGCCGCGTTTTCCCTTGTCGTGCTCGGCCGCGCACAGGCCGGCGGCAGCCATCACTTTCCGCCCGTGGTCGACCCGCTGGTCAAGGAGGAATGCGGCAGCTGTCACCTTGCCTTCGCGCCGTCGATGCTGCCTGCTTCTTCCTGGCAACGGATGATGGTCAACCTGAAGGACCATTTCGGCGATGACGCCTCGCTCGACCCGGCTGTCGCCGCCAAGATCACCGACTATCTGGTGACGAATGCCGGTGACCGTGGCGGCCAGCGCTATGGCGACAAGCTGCTGCGCGGCGTGACGAGCGATCGCCCCCCACTGCGCATTACCGAACTGCCGAAGTGGGTGCGCGAGCACCGCAAGGTTCCGGATTGGGAGTGGAAGCACAAGGAGGTTCGTACGCGGGCCAACTGCACTGCCTGTCACGTCGATGCCGCCAAGGGCTACTACGACGATTGATCTGGTGCCCACCCCGATGCAGCAAGCCGAACCCCGGCCGCAAAGCCGGCCCGAACGAATGGAGGATTCCATCATGCGCAAATCCGTCATGTTTTCCACTTTGGCCTTGAGCGCGGCCCTGCTCTTGGGCGCCCTGACCCTGCCGTCGATCGCCGACAGTTCCCGCGATTCCCGTGAAGCCAAGGCGGCATCCGGTGCGGCGTGGCTCCCGCTCGGCGAGATCGTTCGCCGGCTGGAGGCAGCGGGCTATCGCAACATCGAGAAGATCGAACGCGAGCACGGTACCTACGAGGCGCGCGCCACCGATCGCAACGGGGTGCGGGTGAAGCTCGACATCCATCCGCAGACCGGCAAGATCACGCCGCGAAGTGATGAACGTCACGAGCGTCGCGACGGTGCTCAGGCGCGCGCACGAGGGGCCGAAGGCCAAGCGCAGGCACAATGCACGAAGCGGCGCTGCCGCGACGACCTGCCGACTGAACCGGCCGCCGCCGCATCTCCGCAATCGGCGCGCTGAGGAACCATCATGAGAATGCTGCTCGGCGGACTCGCTGCGCTGGTGCTTGCCGTCTGGGGCTGGGATGTCGCCAACGCGACCTACGCCACATCTGCGCATCCGTGGTGGATCGCGCGCCAGGAATTGCTCTACCTGAGTGGCCTGCTGTCGATCGCGCTGATGTCGCTCGCGATGTTGCTGGCGACGCGCCCGGTGTGGCTGGAAGCGCCGCTCGGCGGCATGGATCGCATCTATCGCACGCACAAGTGGGCGGGGATCGTCGGCATCGGCCTCGCCGCCGTCCACTGGCTGGTCGAGATGAGCGACGGCATTCTCAAGTCCACGATTGGCCGCGAGGGGCGTCTGCCGAAGGAAAAGTACACGGGCTTCCTCGAAGTTCTGCGCGATCTCGCGAAGGACATGGGCGAGTGGGCGATCTATGCCGTGCTGCTGATGCTGGTGATCACGCTGTGGCGACGCTTTCCGTACCGGGCCTGGCGCTTCCTGCATCGGGCGATGCCGCTGCTCTATCTCGTACTCGCCTTTCACGCCGTTCTGCTGACGCCCCGCGACTACTGGCCGCAGCCGGTTGGTTGGCTCGTCGCGGTGCTCGTGGCGATCGGCAGCTACGGCGCCCTGCGCTCGCTTTCCGGCAGCATCGGGCGCGTGCGCAGCCATGTCGGTGTCGTCTGTGCCGTGGAACGGCCCGCGCCCGATGTCATCGCCGTCGAATGCCGACTGGGCAATGGCTGGCCCGGGCATCGCCCCGGCCAGTTCGCCTTTGTTACCTTCGATGCCCGCGAAGGCGGCCATCCCTTCACGATTGCCAGCGCGCCGCGAACCGATGGCACGCTGAGTTTCCGGATCAAGGCGCTCGGCGACTACACGGGTACGCTCGCCGACCGACTGGCCGTCGGGCAACCGGTGACCGTCGAAGGACCTTACGGACGCTTCGATCTGGCGCGTTGCGACAAGCGGGTGCGTCAGGTTTGGGTCGCGGCTGGTGTCGGCGTTACGCCATTCCTTGCGTGGCTGGAATCCCTGGCCGCCGAACCGGAAAAGGCGCCGACTGCCGAGTTCCACTACTGCACCCGGGATCGCCAGAGCGATGCCTTCGTGCCGCGCCTGGAAGCCCTCTGCCAACGCCTGCCGAGCGTTCGCCTGTGCATCCACGATGCGCGCTCGGGCGAGCGCCTGGAGGCGGCTGCGCTCGGCGACCTGCGCGGCGGCGAGGTCTGGTTCTGCGGCCCGAACGGCTTGGCCGAGGCCTTGCGCGAAGGTATGCGTCGCCTCGGCGCGATGCCACGCTTCCATCAGGAAGTGTTCGAGATGCGCTGATCGAACCCCGCCGGCGGCGATGTCGCTGCCTGCATTTTTCCCCCTGAAAGGAGAATCACGATGTTTCAACGCAATCTGCTGCTCGTCACCCTTTGTCTCGCGCTGGCAGGCCCCGCTCTCGCTGCGTCAGGCGGGCATGAGCACGGCCACGGCACGCCGGCGACCCTGCAACTCGACGCCGGCAAGAAATGGCCGACCGATGCCGCATTGCGCGCGTCGATGGCCGAGATCCGCGAGAACATGGCGGCTGCGCTGCACGATATTCACGAAAAGCGCCTGCCGGCAAAAGGCTACGCAGCGCTTGCCGGCAAGGTCGAACAGTCGGTCAGTCGCATCGTCGCCGAGTGCAAGCTCGATGCTCGCGCTGACGAACAATTGCATATCGTCGTCGCCGAACTGCTTGCCGGCGCCGAGCGCATGGCCGGCAAGGTCAAGGGTGCCAGCCGGCAGGCCGGCGCGGTACGCGTGATCGGTGCGCTCGACAAGTACGCCGCCTACTTTGACGATCCTGGATTCAAGCCGATCGCACACTGAGCAGCGGAGATCAACCCTCGCGCGTAGCGCGGCGGTTGATCTGGGCGATAATGCGAGCATGACTGACGCATTTATCGACACCCTGCTCGACCCCGTCCGCCTCAAGCCCCTGCTCGGCGCGCTGGCGCCGCGTTTCGACGTTGACGCGCTCGCCGAGGGGCCTTCCTCCAACGACCTGCTGCTCGAACGCGCCACCCGCGGTGCAGCCTCCGGCAGCGTGCTCGTCGTCGACCGGCAGACCGCCGGCCGGGGGCGGCGCGGTCGCCACTGGCAATCGTCGCCCGCGTCGAGCCTGACCTTTTCTCTGCTGTGGCGTTTCGACGGCGGCGTCGAGCGGCTCGCCGGGCTGTCGCTCGCAGTCGGTGTTGCGCTCGCGCGCGCGCTCGCCGCGCTTGGTGCCGGGGACGTTCGGCTGAAATGGCCGAACGACGTGCTGCTCGGTGGCCGCAAACTGGCCGGCATTCTGGTCGAGCTGTCCAGCGAGCGGCGCGGCATGGTCGCAGTGATCGGCGTTGGCATCAACCTGCTGCCGCCGCCGGCCGATACGGCCTTCGACACCCCAGCCGCGGCACTTTCCGATGCCTTGCCGACGCTGCCCGATCGTCACCTGCTGCTGGCAACGCTGCTTGGCGAGCTGGCGCCGGTGCTCGACCGCTTTGCGGCCGACGGCTTTGCAGCGCTGCGCGATGAATGGCAGGCCCTGCACACCTGGCAGGGGCAGCCGGTGAACGTGCTGCGCGACGGCCGCATCGAACTCGCCGGCCGCTGCCTTGGTGCTGATGCCGACGGCGCGCTGCTGATCGAGGGCCGCAGTGGTATCGAACGCTGCCTCTCCGGCGATCTCTCGCTGCGGGAGGCCTGAATGATCGCCGCTATCGACGCCGGCAACAGCCGCATCAAGTGGGGCCTGCACGACGGGAATGACTGGGCGGCGGCCGGCGTGCTGGCGACGGCGGATGCGCGCTGGCTCGCCGAGGCGGCCGAGGAGTGGCCGCCGGGAACACGCGTCGTCCTCTGCAACGTCGCCGGCGCCGCGGTGGGCGCGGCAATTGCCGACGCGCTGCGCCCGCTTACGCAGCCCCCGCTCTCGTTGCACCTGCTTCCCTTTCATTCCACTGCTGAATGCTGCAACGTCAGCAATGGCTACGCGAACCCGGCGCAACTCGGCGCCGACCGCTGGGCCGCCCTGCTCGGCGCACGTGCGCTGACCGGTTCGGCCTGCCTCGTCGTCTGCGCCGGCACCGCGACGACGATCGATACGCTCACTGCCGATGGCCGTTTCACCGGCGGCGTCATCCTGCCCGGCTTCGATCTGATGCGCGGTGCGCTTGCCGGCAACACGGCGCAGCTGCCGTTCGCCGACGGTGCGTACCGCGAGTTGCCCGCCAATACCGCGGATGCCATTGTGAGCGGCTGTCTTGCCGCGCAACTGGGGGCCATCGAGCGCTGCTTCGCCACCATCGCCGGCGAAGCGGGGGCTGTCTGCGTCCTCACCGGCGGCGCCGCGCCGCGCTTGCTGCCGCATCTGGCGATCCCCGTTCGTCATGAAGAGCGCCTGATCCTCGCAGGTCTGGTAGGCTATGCATCTTCATTAACCGCGCGTTCCGAGGAGGCCTGATGTGCTGACCCACTTCATGACTGCACTGCCCGCGTTCTTCGCCTACTTCGGCGTCGCGATCGCGATGATCGCGGTATTCCTGCTTGTCTATGTGAACGTCACGCCCTATGCCGAAGGTGCACTGATCCGCGAGGGCAACGTGGCGGCGGCGATCAGCCTGTCCGGCTCGCTGTTCGGCTTTGTCATGCCGGTCGCCAATGCCATCGCCCACAGCGATACGCTGGCCGATCTCGCCGCGTGGGGGGGTGTCGCAGGCATCGTGCAGATTCTTGCCTACCTCGCCGTCCGTTTTGGCTTCCCCCAGCTCAACACCGACATTCCGGCCGGCAAGGTGGCGCCGGCGATCTTCCTCGCCGTTGTTTCGGTGAGTGTCGGCCTGATCAACGCCGCCTGCATGAGTTACTGATCGAGATTCAAACAACCTGGAGACAGACATGGCCCTCATGGATTTCATCAAGAAACAGTTTATCGACGTCATCCACTGGACGGAGGAGGGCGACGATGTGCTCGCCTACCGCTATCCGATGCAGGACTTCGAGATCCAGTACGGTGCGCAGCTCACCGTGCGCGATTCGCAGATGGCGGTATTCGTGAACGAGGGCCAGGTTGCCGATGTCTTCGGCCCCGGCATGTACAAGCTGACGACGCAGACGCTGCCGCTGCTGACCAACCTGAAGAACTGGGACAAGCTCTTCGAATCCCCGTTCAAGTCCGAGGTCTATTTCTTCTCGACCCGCCTGCGCCTTGACCGCAAGTGGGGTACGCCGAACCCGATCACCATTCGCGACAAGGATTTCGGCATGGTGCGCATGCGCGCCTTCGGCATGTATTCGTACAAGCTGAAGAACCCGGGCCTCTTCTACAAGGAAATTTCCGGCACGCGCGAGGAATATCTGGTCGACGATCTCGACGGCCAGTTGCGCAACCTGACCATCGCCGCGATGACCGATCTCTTCGGCGAATCCGGCGTGCCCTTCATCGACATGGCCGCGAACCAGATGGAGTTCGGCAAGGCGATGAAGGAAAAGCTGGTGCCGGTGTTCGAGCGCTACGGCCTCGAACTCGACGCCTTCGCCGTGCAGAATGTGTCGCTGCCCGAGGAACTGCAGAAGATCCTCGACACCAAGATCGGCATGAACATGATCGGCGACATGGGGCGCTACACGCAGTACCAGACCGCCAATGCGATTCCGCTGGCGGCACAGAACGAAGGCGGTCTTGCCGGCATCGGCGCCGGCCTCGGCGCCGGCGTCGGCATCGGGCAGGCGGTGGCCGGCGCGATGGCGGGAGCGATGACGCCAGGCGGCGCGGCGGCACCTGCTGCTGCGCCATCGGCAGCCCCCGCGGCGGTCGCCGGCGCAGCCGGTGCCGTGGCGGCAGCGGCCGGCGTCAGCGCCGACGATGTTGTGGCGACGCTCGAAAAGCTGCACGGCCTCGTCGCCAAGGGCATCCTCTCGCAGGCCGAGTTCGATGCGAAGAAAGCGGAGCTGCTCGGCAAACTGAGCTGATCGAAGTGCGGCCGGCGCGCGCCCTGGCGCCGCCCGGCCGCCGCATCCTGCAAGCGTGAAAACCGCCTCCTGCCCCTCCTGCGGCGCGCCGGTCGAGTTCAAATCGAGCGCCTCGCTCTACGCGGTCTGCGAGTACTGTCGCAGCACGCTGCTGCGTCATGGCGACGATCTCGAAAATCTCGGCAAGATGGCCGATCTGCTCGAAGATGCGTCGCTGATCCAGCTCGGCAGCGAGGGCAAGTTTCGCGGCGTGCACTTCGGCGTCATCGGCCGCATCCAGCTCAGGCACGAGTCGGGCATCTGGAACGAGTGGCACATCCTCTTCGACGACGGGCGCAGCGCCTGGCTCTCCGAAGCGGGCGGCGAGTATGTGGTCAGCGCGCAGGTGGCGGTCGGCGAGGCGATCCCCGCTTTCGAGAACCTGCAGATCGAAGAGGCAGTCACCCTCGCCGGCAGGAGCTTCAAGGTCACCAACCTGGAGGCGGCGCGCTGCATCGCCGGCGAAGGCGAGCTGCCGTTCAAGGTCGAGGCCGGCTACGACGTGAATACCGCCGACCTGCGCGGCGGCGATCGTTTCGTGACCATCGACTACAGCGAAACGCCGCCGCTGGTCTTCGTTGGCTATCCGGCGCCGTTCAAGGAACTCAATCTTTCCAACCTGCGCGAGAAGCGCGACGCGGCAGTGGGTGGCGTGCCGAACATCAAGGCGCAGGCCTTCAACTGCCCGCACTGCGCATCGCCGCTCACCATCCACTCGCCGGTGATCGAAAGCATCGGTTGTGAAAGCTGCGGCTCGATCATCGGCGTCGAGAATGAAAAGCTGCAGTTGCTCTCGCGCGCCGCGCAGAAGGTGCACGAAGTGCCGGCGGTGCCGCTCGGCAGCAAGGGCAAGCTCGCCGGCATCGACTGGGAAGTGATCGGCTTTCTCAAGCGTTCGACGCGCGTCGAGGGCATCGACTACTTCTGGGGCGAATACCTGCTGCACAACCCGGGCGAGGGCTTCGCCTGGCTGGTCGAGGATCAGGGTCACTGGAATTTTGCGCGCACGGTTTCCAGAATTCCGTCGGTGGCGCGCGGCCAGCTGAAGTTCAAGTACGACGACACCGAGTACCGCCACTTCAACGCCGGCAAGGCCGAAGTCGAGTACGTCGTCGGCGAGTTCTACTGGCGCGTCTCGGTCGGCGAAACCGTCGATACCGACGACTACATCGCGCCGCCGCACATGCTCTCGCGCGAATACTCGAAGAAGGAGGTGAGCTGGTCGCTCGCCGAGTATCTCGATGCCGAGGAACTGCGCAGCGCGTTCAAGCTGACGATGCCGCTGCCAAAGCCGGTCGGCGTCTATGCCAACCAGGTGAACCCGTGGGAAGAGCGGCATCGCGGCATCTGCCGCCTGTTCTGGAAGGCGGCCGGCATTGCGCTGCTGGTGCAACTGGCCTTCGTTTTCGTGCTCGCCAGCACGGTGCTCAAGCACAAGTTCGTCGCCTCGCCGAGCGCCGGCGACGCCTCCGCGACGACGCCGGAATTCGTGCTCAAGGGCACGGCGCGGACGCTGACTGTGCGGCACAGCACCGATATCGACAACAACTGGCTGGCGCTCAGCACCACTCTCGTCGACAAGAACACCGGCAAGGCCTGGCTGGGCATGCAGGAGATCGCGCACTACAGCGGCGTCGATGGTGGCGAGAGCTGGTCCGAGGGCTCGAAGGGCGACACCATCGTCTTCAAGAACGTGCCCGCCGGCACCTATTTCCTCGATATCGACTACGAAATAGGCACCGACCGCATGCGCTCGGTGGTCGACAACATCGAGATCGAGAAGAACGCACCGGGTTGGTCGAATTTCGTGCTCGTGCTCATCTTCCTCGTCGCCTTCCCGCTCTTCTCGCGCAGCCGCCGCGCGGCGTTCGAAACCCGGCGCTGGAGCGAGAGCGCCCTCTATGCGCCGGTCGATAGCGACGATGACGACAGCGGAGGAGACGATTGATGGTTCGTTTCAACCTTTTCGCCGCCGCCTTTGCGCTCACCTTCTTCTCGTGGGCGCAGTACTCCGGCTGGAATCTCTTCGACAACGAGGCCGGCAACCAGACGCAACAACTGCGTGGCAGCAGCGGTCGCGCGTACCACAAGTAGGGCCGGCGAACCGCCATGCAACAGGCGCTGCTCGCCTCGGTCTTCGTCGTCGCTTCCTGCGGCCTTGCCTATGAGCTGATCGCCGGCGCGCTCGCCAGTTACGTGCTCGGCGATTCGATCACGCAGTTCTCGACGGTGATCGGCACCTACCTGTTCGCGATGGGCGTCGGTTCGTGGTTCTCCAGGTACATCGTGCGCGATCTCGTCGGCCGCTTCGTGCGCATCGAACTCATCATCGGCGTCCTCGGCGGCTTCTCGGCGGCTGCGCTCTACTTCATGTTCGTCTGGGCACCGGAACCATTCAAGATCGCGCTCTACCTGATCGTCTTCCTGATCGGCATGCTGGTCGGCCTCGAAATCCCGCTGATCATGCGCATCCTCAAGCGCGACATCGCTTTCAAGGACGTTGTTTCGCAGGTGCTGACCTTCGATTACCTCGGTGCGCTGGCGGTCTCCATCCTCTTTCCGGTGCTGCTCGTGCCGCACCTGGGCCTGGTGCGCAGCGCACTGCTCTTCGGCCTGCTCAACGTGGCCGTCGCGCTGTGGGCGCTATGGCTCTTCCGCACGCAACTGCCGGCCATCGCCTGGCTGCGCGGGCAGGGCATCGCTGCCCTCGCGCTGCTCGCCGTCGCCTTCGCCGGCGCCGGGGAGATGACCTCGCTCGCCGAAACGCATCTCTACGCCGACGAGATCGTGCATGCCGAATCCTCGCCCTACCAGCGCATCGTCGTCACCCGGTGGAAGGACGATCTGCGACTGCACCTGAACAACAACCTGCAATTCAGTTCGCGCGACGAATACCGCTACCACGAGGCGCTGGTGCATCCCGCGCTTGCCACGTTGCCGGGCGCCAGGCGCGTGCTCGTGCTCGGCGGCGGCGACGGCCTCGCGCTGCGTGAGATCCTCAAGTATCCGCAGGTCGAAGCGGTGACGCTGGTCGATCTCGATCCGGCGATGACCCGGCTTTTCTCGACGGCGCCGGCACTGACCGCGCTGAACGCGAACGCCTTCGCCTCGCCCAAGGTCAAGGTCGTCAACGCCGACGCACTGGTCTGGCTGGAGGAGAGCCGCGAGCAGTTCGATTTCGTCGTCGTCGATTTCCCCGATCCGTCCAACTTCGCGATCGGCAAGCTCTACAGCGCCGCCTTCTATCGCCTGCTCGAAAAGCATCTTTCGGCAACCGGCCTCGCCGTCGTGCAGTCGACGTCGCCGCTCTACGCGCGGCAGTCCTTCTGGTGCGTGGTGACGACGATCGAGAGCACCGGTCTCGTCGCCGCGCCCTATCATGCGCTGGTGCCTTCCTTCGGCGAATGGGGCTTCGTCCTCGTCGGCCGCCGTGCCTACGCGCCACCGCAGGAGTACCCGGTGGCGACGCGCTTCCTGACCCCGGCGCTGACGCCGGCGCTGTTCGAGTTCCCCAAGGACATGGCGCGCGTGCCGGCGGAAGTGAACCAGCTCAACAATCAGGCGCTGGTGCGCTATTTCGAGCGCGAGTGGCGCCACGTCATCCGCTGATGAGGCGACGCGGTTTCCTCGGGGCGCTCGGCGCGTGCGGCACACTCGGCACGCTGGGGGGCTTGTCCGGCACCACGCTCGTCGCCGGCTGCAGTCCCGGGTCGCCCCCGCCGATCCCGCGCGGTCGCGTGCTCGGCAATGACGTCGACCTCGGCCACCGCCTGCGTGCGGGCGATCTGCCGCCTCCCGGCGAGACACGGAAAATTCCGGTACTGATCGTCGGTGGCGGCATTGGCGGCCTGGCGGCGGGCTGGAAGCTTGCGAAAGCCGGTGTCGATGACTTCCTGCTGCTGGAAATGGAGGAGGAAACCGGCGGCAATTCGCGCGGACTCGCCACCGCCGCCGGCGCCTGCCCGTTCGCCGCCCACTATCTGCCGCTGCCCGGTATCGAGGCCGTCGCCGTGCGCGAGCTGCTCGCCGAACTGGGCGTGCTGCAGGGCGACCCGCGGGCGCCGCGCCCGACCTACGACGAGCGCTATCTGTGCGCGATGCCGCAGGAGCGTCTCTATCGCAACGGGTTGTGGCAGGAAGGCCTTTGGCCGCACATCGGGACAAACGCGAATGACCATGCGCAGTACGCGCGCTTCCAGGAACTGATGGCGGCCTACCGTGATCGTCGTGCCTTCTCGGTGCCGATGGCCTTGTCGCGCCGCTCGCCCGAACTGCTTGCGCTCGACCGCGTCAGCATGCGCGACTGGCTGCTCGCGCAAAAGCTCGATTCGGCGCCGCTGCACTGGTATGTCGATTACGCCTGCCGCGACGACTACGGCACCGCAAGCGCCGACACCTCGGCCTGGGCCGGCATTCATTACTTCGCCTGCCGCAGCGGCGAGGCGGCCAACGCCGAGCACGATACCGTGCTCACCGCGCCGGACGGCAACGCCTGGCTGGTGCGCGGCCTGGTCCGGGGTATCACCGCGCGCATCCAGTCTGGTGCCATTGCCTACCGCGTCGAACAGACAAAGCGCGCCGTGCTGGTCGATGTTTTTCTGCCTGCCGAGGAGCGCAGCGTACGCTTCGCGGCGGAGCAGCTGATCTGGGCGGCGCCGCTTTTTCTCGTACCGCGCGTTTTTGTCGGCGAAGCGAAGCTCGCGGCTGCGGCGCAGCGATACAGCCACGCGCCGTGGCTGGTCGCCAATCTCGTCGTCTCGTCGTTGCCGTCCGCTGGCGCCGGGGCGCCGCGCGCTTGGGACAACGTGCTCTACGACAGCCCCGGCCTCGGCTATGTGGTGTCGAGCCATCAGCAGATGCGCCTCGCCGATGCCGGTGCGGTACTCACCTACTATCGCGCGCTTTCCGGGATGTCGCCGGCAGCGGGCCGCGAGGCACTGCTTTCGCGCACGCGCGAAACGTGGCTCGACGAGGTGTTTGCCGATCTCGGCCGGGCGCATGCCGAACTGCGTTCGCTGACCGTCGCGGCCGATATCGTCCGCCTCGGCCACGCGATGGCGCGGCCGACCGTCGGCTTCATCTGGGGCGGCGCGCGCGAACCCTTCGCGGCCGATTCGCCGCGCCTGCGTTTCGCGCATGCCGACGTCAGCGGCTTCTCGATCTTCGAGGAAGCGCAGTATCGCGGCGTGCTTGCCGCCGAGCGCACGCTGCGCCGTCTCGGGGTACGATTCACGTCTTCTCTCGTTTAGAGCCTTGCTCATCATTTCATGCGCGGACTGCACCTGATCGCTGAACTGCACGACTGCCGTTGTGCGCCCTCGCTGCTCGCGGACGCCGAGGCGCTGCGTGCGCTGTGTCTCGATGTCTGTGCCGTTCCGGGGCTGACGCCGGTGGGCCAGGTGTTCCACCAGTTTGGCAGTCGCGAGGCGCCGGCGGGTGCGACCGGCGCCGTCGTGCTCGCCGAATCGCATCTTGCCGTGCACACCTGGCCGGAAATGGCCGCAGTGACGCTCGATCTCTACGTCTGCAACTTCAGTCAGGACAACAGTGCCGCCGCGCGTGCCGCTTTTGCGCGCCTGCTCGCCGCCTTTGCGCCGGTGTGCACCGTGCAGCGTGCGCTTGAACGTGGCGAACCTGGCGAGGGCGGCTGATATACTTTTCGCCCAAAGAAAACATACGCCGGGGAGACCATGCAAGCCACGCGCATCCTGCTCGATCAGAGCGAGATTCCGACCCACTGGTACAAGGCCGTCGCCGACATGCCGAATCTGCCGGCGCTGCCGCTCGGGCTGCACGGGCTGCACGGGCTGCACGGCCAGCCGGGCGCGCCGGCCATGATCTTCTGCAGGAACGAAGGCGTCTTGCCAACCGGCGCGCACATGCAGAACGCGACGGTGCCGCAGGCCGCCTGCTGCCACGCCCCCGTTGCTGCATCGCTGAAACATCTGCCGAGGGTCTGAACCGATGCGCGCCTTCGTCTTCCTGCTCGTTGCCGCCAATCTGGTTTTCTTCGCCTGGGCGAACGGCTATTTCGGCGAATCGACGAACCCGGACGCGATTCGCCTGCAGCAACAGCTGGCGGCGGACAAGTTGCACGTATTGGCGAAAGAAGAGCCGCCGCCACTGCCCAAGGCGCCGGAGAGGAAGCCGCCGGCAGAGCGCTGCGTGGCGTGGGATGGCCTCGCTGCTGCCGACGCGGACAGCATCGATGCGGCGCTCGCGGAGCAGTTCGCCGCATTGCGGCGCGAACGGCATACGCTGCCGGAAGTGGCCTCATGGTGGGTATTCATCCCGCCGCAGCCGAACAAGGCCGAGGCGGAAAAGAAGGCGGGGGAACTGAAGCGCCTTGGCGTGCCCGAATACTACGTGGTGCAGGACGCCGGGCCGAACCGCTGGGCCATCTCGCTCGGTATTTTCTCCAGCGAGCAGGCCTCGAAGGAGCGGCTCGAAGCCGTGCGCGGCAAGGGCGTCAAGACGGCCAAGCAGGCGCGTCGCGGTGTCTCCCGTCCGGAGCAGATCGTGGTCGAGGTGACCGGTCCGGAGGCAATGACCGAAGCGGCGCGTGAGGCCGTCGCGCGCTCTTGGCCGGACGCCAAGCCGACGGCCTGCGGCAAGCGCTGATGCCTGGTGCCGCGACAGTATCGGCGGATGGGGCGCGCGCTCTGCTGCGGCCCGATGAATGGCCGATCTACGTGGTCGGCCTCACCGGCGGCATCGGCAGCGGCAAGAGCACGGTCGCCGATCTCTTCATCGAGCGCGGCGCCGCGCTCGTTGATACCGATGCCATCGCGCACTCCCTCAGCGCACCCGGCGGCGCGGCGATCCCGATGCTGCGCGAACGCTTCGGCGAGCAGGTGCTGCGCGCCGATGGCGGGCTGGATCGTGCCGCCATGCGCCAGCGGGCCTTTTCCGATCCACTGGCCCGGCAGGCGCTGGAGGCCATCCTGCATCCGCTGATCCGCAGCGAAAGCGAGCGCCGCATTGCGGTGGCGACGGCGCCCTATGTCATCTTTGCCGTCCCCTTGCTGATCGAAAGCGGCAGTTATCGGGCGCGCTGCGACCGCATCCTCGTCATCGATTGCCAGCCGCAAACGCAGCTGGCCCGGGTCATGGCGCGCAGCGCCCTCACCGAAACCGGGGCACGGGCAATCATCGCGGCGCAGGTTACGCGGGAGCAGCGCCTGGCGCTGGCCGACGACGTGATCGACAATGACGGCCCCCCTGCAGCATTGCCTGCCCAGGTCGATGTCTTGCACCGCTTCTACCTCGATGCAGCCTCGACCAAAGTTAAGCTGAAAAGTTAAGGCTAACTGTTGAGATTTCGACGCAAATGATTCAGAATCCAAGCATTTTCCGGGTCTTGGAACGGTCGGCGGCGTGATTACCTACGAATATCCTTTCAACGAGCGCATCCGCACGCTGCTGCGCCTTGAGGATTTGTTCGACAAGACCGCCCATTTCCTGAACCACGATGGCGCACACGAACACCATGTCGCGCTGGTCACGCTGTTCGAGATTCTTGAAGTTGCCGGTCGTGCCGACCTCAAGATGGATCTGATCCAGGAACTCGAACGCCAGCGCCAGACGCTGCTCGCCTTCCGCAACAATCCCGACATCTCCGAGGAAGCGCTCTCCGGCGCCCTCTACGAAATCGAGCAATCCTCGGCCGCGCTGCTGGGCATGACCGGCAAGATCGGCCAGTACCTGCGCGAGAACGACTGGCTGATGAGCATCAAGAGCCGCGCGGCAATTCCCGGCGGCGTCTGCGAATTCGACCTGCCCTCCTATCATTACTGGCTGCACCAAAGCCCCGAGATGCGCCGTGGCTCGGTCAGCGCCTGGCTGAAGCCGCTGCTGCCCTTGCGCGAAGGGCTGGCGATCGTGCTCCGCCTGCTGCGCGCGAGCGGTCGCCCGGAACATCAGCAGGCCAGGAGCGGCGCCTTCCAGATGATGCTGGGCGGTAGTTCGGCGCAGATGGTGCGCGTGTCGGTCAAGCTCGGCGACCCTTTCATTCCTGAAATCAGCGCCAACAAGTACGCGCTGAACATCCGCTTCACCTCCCCCGATGGCGACCTGCGTCCGCGTCCCTGCGACCGCGACGTTGCCTTCGACATGACCTTCTGCAACCTGTAACGGCATTTCAGGACGATTCAGGACGAATCGAAAACCCCTCAAAAGCCCCGCAAATGCGGGGTTTTTTGTTTCAGGCTGTGCCATAATGATTCACAACAGGGCGCCGGTATTGAGTAGCTACATGAGTAGCTGCGGGCTTGGTGAGTAGCTACGGCGCGCTAGCTACTCAGCGGAAGGGGCGAGCATGGGGCAACTGACGGACGTACAGATTCGCAACTGGATCAAGGCCGGCGAGGCTATCGCCAAGGCTGACGGCGACGGACTGACTTTCACCCTGTCGGCAAAAGGGACGGCGGCATGGGTGTTGCGCTATCGAGTCCCCGGCGCCAAGTCTCAAAAGGAAATCACGCTAGGCCGATACCCGGATATCTCGCTGGGCAAGGCTCGCGAACTGGCGACCGAGGCTCGCGCCAAAGTCCAACAGGGCGCGGACGTGGCACGGGAAAAGCAGGCGACGAAGCGCGAGAGCGCATCGGCCTGGACCGTTCGCCAGCTCGCTGACGACTACATGCAGAAATCCGAAGCGCACCTTGCACAAGGAACAATCGACCAGAGGCGCCAGCAACTCGGGGCGCACGTCTTTCCGATCATCGGCAGCCTTGCAGCGAAGGACGTAACGCCGGCTGATGTGGTGACGATAACCGAGCGGGCAGCAGCGAAGTCGCTACACGTTGCCCGCCTGGTGCTGATCGCCTTGCGCGGCGTCTTTGCTCACGGGGTGGCGCGCCACGTCGTGAAGTCGAATCCCTGCATCGATGTGAAAGCAAAGGCCGTGATCGGTCCGCGCCCGGTGCGCCGTACCCGCCTGATGCTGACCGAACCCGAGCTGCGGGCGATGCTGCCCGCGCTGCCGGATCAAGGGCGGCAAAACGAACTGGCCCTGAAAATCCTGCTTGCAACCTGTACCCGTATCGGCGAACTGACGCGGGCCGAATGGTCGCACATCGATTTTGAGCGCCGCGAGTGGGCGATCCCCGCCGAGCATGCAAAGAACAAAAAGCGTTTTGTGATCCCGCTGCCTGATGTAGTCGTCGGCTGGTTTGTGGAATTGCAGCAACTCGCATTCGGGTCACGCTTTGTCTTGCCGGTGCGATCGCGCCGCGATGAAGGCGACAAGCATATGGAATCTTCAACCCTGAACGTCGCCTGCAATCGCATTCACGCTGCATTGAAGGACAAGGAAACCGGCCGTGAGGCTTGCCGGCGATTCACCCCACACGATCTGCGCTCCACGGCGCGCAGTCATCTGTCCGCCCTGGGGGTAGATATCATCGTCGCCGAACGCTGCCTGAATCACTCGCTCGGCGGGCTGGTCGCCGTCTATGACCAACACGACTATTTGACCGAGCGCCGCGCCGCACTCGATACCTGGTGCAGCTTCCTGCAAGCCTGCGAACTGGGCAAGGATTGGAACGTCGTTCCGATGCGAAAGGCTGCCGCATGATCGCTCATAACCCCAATGGGGGGAGTCGGAAAGCGCCGCCGTTTTCCTTCCACCCCTGCAAAAACAGGTGGGACAACTGGGACAACTGGGACACTCGCCGGAAAGCCGCACGGTTAAGGGAAACAATCTGTCCCGTTTATGTCTTTGTCACTGGGACGCAACTGGGACAGGTGGGACACTTCGGAATCAGGATGTTTCAGGACGGCGCGCCGCTCGCATCGATTCGGCGCGATTCGATAAAGAGGAAAGCCAATGAACGCGATTGAAACCCTGTCCCGTGCCGAGGCGGTAATCGATCTGCTGCGCGTGAATCTGGCCGGCGATTTTTGCGCCGCGCTGCCGTCGAATGCCGGGCAAACCCTGATCGAAGCCCGGCAGGATTCGGGCGTCGCCGCCTGCGAACTGGTCGCCCACCTGATCCGCGATGCGCGCAGGGAGGTTGTGGAGCGATTCGCCGACGATGCTGCGAACGCGCGCCCGGAATTGCCGCGCGAATTGGAACCTGCCGCCCCCGCCGACCGCGCGAAGAAAAAAGCCCAAAAGAAAACGAAGGCGCTACGGATGATTGCGGCATGAATGCGAATGACGATCCTGCTTCGCGCCGGCAGAAGCTCTATGAGGCAACACGCATCCTTGAATGTGGTGATGCGCTGCCAGACGACCTACGGCGGCTGGTTGCGGAGACCTTGCGCCAATGGCTCGGGATCGAGTTCTACGGCAAGCGGAACCTGGCCGGAGAATATGAGCGGCACTTCAAAGCATCCGGGATCGAAACGCATCAAACGCTGCGTGAGATGGCAATGCTGCAGGAAGCGGCAAATTCGGGGCCGGCTGTACTCGATGCCGCGCATCTGGCGCTGCGCGCAAAGCGTACAAACGTGCATGTTGCAGGAACGCTTGTGGCGCTTCTGATGGTTGCCGAGAACCTTAAGCCGGAAAAGGCCTCGATTCGTGCGGCTGAGATACTGGGCCGTGATAATTCCGAATCTATTCTTCGGCAATACCGGCTATTTGCAGCGAATAAAAACCCTGGCGGACGCCGTTAGGTCTGCGTCTGGGGTGACAGGTCAAGCATGGGTGTCACTGATTACGAGGCTGCCTAAGCCATAGATTCGTCGTGCGGCATGTGCCGTGCCATAGAAGGACGAATCATGGAAAACCAAGCGATACCGAGTTCGGCAACCGTCGCTGCGCTCGAAAAAATCCCCCATGCGGCGCGCCGCATGGGCATCAGCATTTCCCAGTGTTACCGCGAGATCAAGGCGCAGCGAATCGGGCCGCTAGTCAAGCTCGGCGAGCGCGCATCGGCCTTGCCTGCCGAATCCGTTGATCGCTGGATATCTGCCCGCATCGCCGAGGCAACGAAGGCGGGGGGCGGAAAATGAACGTCGGGCATTCAAAAATCAGCGATGCATACGGACTCGTCGCCCGCCGTCGTCCGCACTGTGCGGCCTGCGGAAGCCGTCTTGGCGATGAGTGGAGCGATATTCTCGTAGGAATCGGGCGCCTTCACGCAATGGCGTCGGTCTGCAACCGCTGTGCGGCGCGGGCGGAGGTGTCGCCACAAGGTTATGCGGATGTGGTTGCGGACGTGAAGTGGAGGGCTAGCAATGAATAATCCTCCTCATCTCAACTTGATTGCCAACAAGTCCGACGAGTGGCGCAAGATCGCCGATGAAACGGAGAAGGCGTTATCTGTTGCCAGCGCAATCGAGCATAAGAACTATCCGGCAGGCGGATCGGATAGCCCGCCCGGCTTGCTTCCGGCGCTGGTCGTTGCTGTTTCGCTTGCGCGTGTTCGCGATGCCTGCCTGGCTGTTGCGGATCAAGGCGCAAGCACGGGCGAACCGATGTTGATTGAACGTCTCGCCGGAATCGAACAGGAATTGTACGGGCTGGCGGTTTCCGCGTCCGACGCATTCCATTGGCTGACCGATCCGAAGCGAAACGGGGGCGGCAAGCATGGCGGGCGCTGATCTTATTCGCACGGTCGCAACCACGGCGCTCGCCCGCTTCGATAATGTCGCCGATTGGCTCGGCATAGGTGGCGGCAAGAATCAGGGCCGTGAATATCTGCCGATCAACCCGAGGCGCGCCGACACGAAGCCCGGCAGCTTCACGATTAACCGCGATACCGGCGCCTGGGCTGACTTCGCCAGCGGCGACAAAGGCGGCGATCTGGTCGCGCTCGCCGCGTACCTGCTCGGCGTCCGTCAGGGCGAAGCGGCCGAAAAACTGGCCAGCTTTCTCGGCATAGAAAATCGCGACGCGCGGCAACGCGCCACAAGCAACGAACGGAACGCGGCGAAGGGTAGGGCATCGCCCGCCCCGGAAAAATCGCACGGCGCAGCGCGCCAAGCGCCGGCCGGCGATGTGTGCATCATGCCGATACCGGACGAAGCCCCGCCCCCGCCAAGCACCCACCCGAGGCACGGCGCGCCTTCGCTGCGCTGGGTGTATCACACGCAAGACGGTCGCCCCGCATTCCTGGTTGATCGCTGGGAAGCGAAGGCAGAAGGCGAGCGCAAACAATTCGCCCCGCTGTCGCTGTGGCGTACCGCTGCCGGCCGTCTGGAATGGCGATACAAGGGGCCGCCCGCGCCGCAACCGCTCTACGGCCTGCCGTCGCTCGCGAAGTCTGCGCCCGTGGTTATCGTCGAAGGGGAGAAGGCGGCCGGCGCTGCCGCGCTGCTGCTGCCGGATCATCCTGTCATTTGCTGGCAGGGGGGCGCGCAAGCCGTCGGCAAGGCCGATTTCTCGCCGCTGGCCGGGCGCGAGGTTTGGCTGTGGCCTGACAATGACGAAGCCGGCGAGAAGGCAATGCAGGCCGTCGCATCGGCGCTGCATGCAGTCGGCGCGCAGCGTGTCGCCCGCTTTGATCTGGGGCGTTTTTCGGCGACGCCGGGCGAGGCGGACGGCGCTGTGATCCTGACCCCCGGCGAACCCCTGCAAGCCGGCGACGATGCCGCCGACCTGCTCGCCCGCGATTGGACAGCCGCGCATGTCGCACTGCTGCTGCCGTCGGCATTGATCGAGCTGCCGCGCGCCAGTGCCGACACGCGCAAGACGAACGAAGCGAAGGGCGGCGCAGCGCACGACGAAGCCCCCGCGCGGCGCTTCGAACTGATCGAGCGCGGCGTCTATTTCCATGCGCCCGAGAAGGCGCCCGCCTGGGTTTGTGCCTGGCTGGAAATCGTCGCGCGTGTGCGGAATCCGCACGGCGAAGGATGGGGCAAGCTGGTTTCATTCGCCGATCCCGACCGCAACCCGAAGCGCCGGATCATTCCCGATTCGATGCTGTCGGGCGACGGTATCGAGCTGGAAAGAATCCTGCGCGATGCCGGGCTGCACATTGCGCCGGGCGGGCGGCAGTTGCTGCGGCAATACCTGATCGAAGCGACGCCGAAGGCGCGCGCCCGCGTGACGAGCCGCACGGGGTGGCATGACAGCGGGGACGGTGACGCGGTTTTCGTGTTGCCAGATCGGGCAGTCGGTGCGGGCGAGGAATGGCTGTACGAAAACGAATCGGTATCGGCTGCAACCTTCGCCACGCATGGCACCTTGCGAGGCTGGCAGGAGGGTGTCGCTGCGTTATGCAGTGGCAATTCCCGTTTGTTGTTCGCCGTGTCGGTTTCCTTTGCCGCACCCCTGCTCTACTTGGTTGGAATGGACGGCGGCGGCTTTCACCTGCGGAGCGATTCAAGCGGCGGAAAGACGACCGCCTTGCGCGTCGCTGCGAGTGCCTGCGGCGGGCGTGAGTATCTGCAAAGCTGGCGCGCCACGGATAACGCAACCGAGGCCGTCGCGCTCGCGCACTGCGACGCACTGCTGCCGATTGATGAGCTTGCACAGGTCGCCCCCGAGGTTGCCGGCGAAACCGTCTATCTGCTCGCCAATGGTGCAGCGAAAGGCCGGGCGCAACGCACGGGCGGGCTGCGGGCGCGGGCAAGCTGGCGTGTGCTGTTTCTGTCGGCGGGCGAAATCGGCCTGGCTGAACATATGGGCGAGAAGAACCGCAAGCCGCGCGCCGGGCAGGAATTGCGCCTTGCCGAGATCCCCGCCGATGCCGGCAAGGGCTTTGGCATCTTCGAAGAACTGCACGGCCACGCGGGCGGCGCCGAGCTTTCGAAGGCATTGACCGAGGCCGCGCGGCGCAACTACGGCGGCGCATTCGTGGCGTACCTGGAAAAGCTGGCGAAGCATCAGCACGAAGTCGCCGACACAGTGAAAGAGGCGCAGCGGAAATTCCAGACGGCGCACCTGAGCGAAGGAGCGCACGGGCAGGCGCGCCGTGTTGCCGACCGCTTCGCGCTTGTCGGCGCAGCCGGCGAACTGGCGCAACGCTGGGGCATCGTGCCGTGGCAGCCGGGCGAGGCCATGCAGGCGGCGCGCACCTGTTTCGATGCCTGGTTGTCGCGCCGTGGCGGCGAGGGCAACGCCGAGGAACGGGCGGCGCTGCAAGCCGTGCGGGAATTCCTGCGGCGCTATGGTGAGTCTGCATTCTCCGATATGGACCGGCCGGCGAACGATACCGAGAAGCATGCGGCCGTGCGATCCGACCGGGCCGGCTATCGGCGCCTCGATCCCGTTACCGATGCCGTCGAATACTTCATTTTCGGTGAGGTCTGGCGCACCCGCGTTTGCAAGGGATTCGAAGCGGCTGCCGTGGGGCGCATGCTGGCTGCGCGTGGATTCGTGGAGCGCGGCAGCGAAGCGAAGCGAGAATGGCTGACAAGGCACACGATACCGACCGAAGGACGCCCGCGTGTCGTGCATGTCTTGCCGGCGATCTGGGACGATGAGGGCGACGGCGATGCGGATTGATTGGGACGGTATGCTGCAACCGAAGCCCGCGCCAGTTGTGGAGGACAGCAACCCGGCGCCCGATACAGGGGCGAGCGATGCCGCGCCCGAGATCGATGCGGATATTGCCGCTCGCGAGCGCGAGGGCGACGACCGGCGCCGCTGTGCCGAGTGCGGCAACCTGGGGGAGCGTGGCGTATGTCTCGCGGCGCAGCGGCGGGAGTTTGTGGCAAGCCGTGGTTATACACCGATACGGGACATTCTGCGCCGCTGCGAGGGATTCACGCCCCTGCCGAATGATCCAGATCAACGGCACGGGCAGACGAAATGGGCCTGCCTTCTGTACCCGAGCGGCCGAAGCGGTGCGCCGTCGTGACACATCCTGATTCCGAAGTGTCCCACCTGTCCCAGTTGCGTCCCAGTGACGAAGGCATAAACGGGACAGGCTGTTTCCCTTAACCGTGCGGCTTTCCGGCGAGTGTCCCAGTTGTCCCAGTTGTCCCACCTGTTTTTGCAGGGGTGGAACCCCGAGCGCATGCGAAACACAACGCGCGGGGAGGGGGCGGGGAGGATTGATTTCGCGCCGAGGTGGCGCGTCGCTGTTCAGTCTGGCCGGCGACGGCCGGCAGAGATATGAACCGAGCGCCGGAGCGTTGCGGGTCCTTCCTGGGGTTTAAGGCTGAGGGTCATTCGCGCCCCGCTAGGGGGGTAGGTAGTGGCGAGTCCCCCAATATGAACAATGAACAATCCGCGATTTTCGAGACTTTTTCAGGGGTGAGTAAATGGCGCATGAAGTAGAGGGCGAAACCTTGGACGAATGGCGGGCAATTCCGCCTGCCGCGCTTCGAACGCGCCGCGCGCAGTTTCTCGCCGAAGCTGACCGCCTCTTTCCCTGGGGGCGATGGGAAACCCGGATCGAGCTGCACTATCCGAAGCGAGGGAAGGGGCGCCCGCCGTACCCGCTGCGCCCGCTGCTGCGCCTGTATTTCGTGCGGCAGTGGTTCGCCCTGTCGGATCGGGCGGCACAAGATGCGGCAACCGATAGCGTTGCGATCAGGGAATTCATGGGGCTGGGGCTGACCTGGGAGCGGGCCGCGCCGGACGAGACAACGATGCACAACTTTCGCAAGCTGATCGAGCGGCACGGGGTGGCGGGAGAGATCGCCGCCGACGTTGCGGCATGCCTGGCCCGGCAGGGATGGAAGATTCGGGCGGGGGAGATCGCGGAGGCTGGTATTGTTGCCAGATTGGGCGCGGGTCCTTCCTGAGCTATTCGCATACGGGTCATTCGCGCCCCGATTGTTCGCCAGTCACGGCGGCGCCCAAAGGGGGCAATAGGGGGAGGGCGGGTAAAAAGTCGCCGACATTTGCCCGATAGACCGCCCGGTTAAGTATCTTCTCGCAACCGCGTTATTCAATGGGGGGAGGGGTAGAATCTACCCAGCGCCCCTAGTCTGAGTAGCTACATGAGTAGCCACGGAGAAATGCAAAGATGAAAACCATTGCCGCACAATCAATAACGGCAATTTTCGCCGTTACCTTCTGACCTGTAGCACCGCTACACCGCAAATCGCAGAAACCCCTTCAGTTGATGTCCGTCAACTGGACAGAAACTAATCCATTGGATTACATTCCGCTCTAGTGCAAACCGTCGCCGAAACCCCGGAGTACGTCCGCCGCGCCGAGAAATTGCTGAGTGACGACGAGCGGCGGGATTTGCTGTCCTACCTTGCGGCCCATCCGCGTGCCGGTGATCTGATGGAAGGCACGGGTGGTGTTCGCAAGCTTCGCTGGGCCCGAGGCGGACGCGGTAAAAGTGGTGGAGTACGCGTGATCTACTACTTTCATAGCGCTACGTTGCCGCTCTATCTGCTGACGCTCTTTGCAAAGAACGAGAGAGCCAACCTGAGCAGGGCGGAACGAAATGCGCTTGCGGAACTCGTGGATATATTGGTGGCCGCTGGCCAGGAGCAAGCATCATGAGCAAAGCATTCGAAAGCATCAGGCAGGGGCTGCACGAGGCTATCGCGCATGCGCAAGGGGGTGCCGGTACGGATGTGCGCGTGTACCGTCCCCAGCCCGTGGATGTACGGGCGCTGCGGCGCCGAGTGGCGATGACGCAGGAACAGTTCGCCGCACGTTTCGGTTTTTCCGTGGCAACGCTACGCCACTGGGAGCGTGGCGATCGCACGCCACAAGGTCCGGCGCTTGTCCTGCTGAACGTGATAGAGAAGGATCCCGGCGCAGTATTGAATGCGCTCTCGTAACGAGTATTCCGGAACCGCAATGGCACAACAACCGCCGAAAGTGCGCTGCCCGCAGTGTGGGGATGAGTCCGTCTGGAGTACCGAGAACAAGTGGCGCCCTTTCTGCTCGGAGCGCTGCAAGCTGATCGACCTCGGTTGCTGGGCGGATGAATCGTATCGGGTGCCGGTGCAGGAGGCGCAGGGCTTGCCGGAAGACGGCGTTCCGTCGAAGGATTAGCCCCAGCCGCGCATCAGCGCGACGCCGTGGGCGCCGTGCGACTGCGCTTCCGGCCGCATTGCCGGCCGCAGCCCGCCCAGCGCGAACACCGGCAACGGTGAACGTTCGATCATCGTCTCGAACGCCGGCCAGCCCGTGCCATGCGTTTCCGGGTGTGTCGGCGTCGGGAGCACCGCGCCGAGCAGGGCGTAATCGAGTTCCAGTTCGGCGGCGCGGGCAAGTTCTTCATGCGTGTGGCACGACGCGCCAACCCAGCCGAAAGCCGGCCTCGACGCCAGTTGCCTCAATGCGGCCGCTGACAGGTGCAGGCCATCGGCGCCGCTGCGTGCTGCCAGCGCCGCATCGTCATTGACGACGACGATGGCGCCATGCGCGTGGCCGCGTGCGACGACCTCCTGCGCAAAACGCGCCCGATCGGCAGCCGGCAGCCGCTTGTCGCGCACCTGCACGAAGCGCAAGCCGTCGGCGAGCGCTCGGTCGAGCCGTGCCAGTTCAGCCTCGACCCCGTTTCCTTCCGCATTGGTGATCGCGCAGACACACGGCAACGCCAGTGCCTTCAGGATCGGTCCGTTCGCCGGCAGGATCGGATCGACGGTGGGCCGGCCCTGCGTGTAATCGTCGTGCTTCAGCCAGGCGATCGCATCATGCTCGTGCGGGTGAATCTCGCCTTCCCACGCGGTGACACGAAAAAAACGGATGCGTACCGTCGCGTGCGGATAAACGAACTCGCGGGTCAGCCAGGGCGTTGCCTGCGTGATCGTGATGCCAAGCTCTTCGTGCAGTTCGCGGACCAGCGCATCGCGAAAGTTCTCGCCCGCTTCGACCTTGCCGCCGGGAAACTCCCACCAGCCTGCGTAGACCTTGCCCTCGGGGCGGCGCGCGAGCAGGAATTCGGTGTGCTCCCCGGCGCTCTCCCGTGGGCACTCGCCGGCGTGCGTTATCGCGCCGCGCAGCAGTACCGCGGCGGAAACCAGCGTCACCTTGCTCACTTGCGTTTCTTTCCGGCCTTGCTGCCGGCCCAGTCCTTGGCGAACTGCCAGGCCACGCGCCCGCTGCGCGAGCCGCGCTGCAGCGCCCAGTTCAGCGCATCGCGCTCGGCGGAGGCAACCTCGGCCGCTGCGATACCAAAATGCTGCAGCCAGTGCGCAACGATGTCGAGGTACTCTTCCTGCGTGAATGGGTAAAACGAAATCCACAGGCCAAAGCGTTCCGAGAGCGACACCTTTTCCTCGACGGCCTCGCCCGGATGGATTTCCTCACCGACCGAGTGCGCTTCCAGATTCTCGGAAAAATACTCGGGCATCAGGTGGCGGCGGTTCGAGGTGGCATAGATCAGCACGTTGTCCGGCGGTGCCGCCACCGAGCCGTCGAGCACCACCTTCAGCGCCTTGTAGCTGGCGTCGCTGGCCTCGAAGGAAAGGTCGTCGCAGAAGATCATGAAGCGCTCCGGCCGGCCGTCGAGCAGCTCGACGATATCCGGCAGATCGACGAGATCGCCCTTGTCCACCTCGATCAGGCGCAGCCCCTTCTTCGCGTAGTCGTTCAACAGCGCCTTGATCAGCGAGGATTTGCCGCAGCCGCGCGTACCGGTGAGCAGCACGTTGTTGGCCGGCTGGCCGGCAACGAACTGGCGCGTGTTGGCGACGATACGTTCCTTCTGGTCGTCGATGTCGTGCAGGTCGGCGAGCCGGATCGGATGCGGTTTTGCCACCGGCTGCAGCCAGCCGCGCCCGCCGGATTTGCGCCAGCGAAAGGCGATCGCGGATTTCCAGTCGGGTACCTGCGGCGCCGCGGGCAAGGCGGACTCGATGCGGTCGAGAAGTCTCTCGGCGCGGGCGAGGAAGGTGGAAAGATCAGTCATGGGGGCGGGTAGAATGCGGGTCTCGAAGAACCCCGAACTGTAGCGAACCCATGAAGAAAGTCCACCTGGCCGCGCTCGCCGCGCTGTTCCTGCTTGCCGCCTGCGCCCCCTTGCGCGAAGCCGGTTGCCCCGCCTGCGCACCGTGCACCAAATGCCCCGGCGCTGAACCGGGCGTTGCCGCCGCGCCCGCGGCAAAACCACTGCAGCCCGCACGCTGGGAAGATTTGCCCGGCTGGAGCGACGACGATCTCGCCGCCGCCATGCCGGCTTTCGAGCAGAGCTGCCGCGGACTGGCCGGAAGGTCGCAGTGGCCGCTGTGGCGCGCTGCCTGCGAGGCGGCAAAGACGGTCGACGCGAACAACGCCGCGGCGCTGCGCGCCTTCTTCGAGCGCGAGTTCCAGCCCTTTGCCGCGGTGAATCCCGAAGGGCATCGCGAGGGACTGATCACCGGCTACTACGAACCGCTGCTCGCCGGTGCGCGCGCCCGCAGCGACAAGGCTCGCTACCCGCTGCACGGCGTGCCGAAGGATCTGCTCACCATCGAGCTCGGCGACATCATTCCCGAACTCAAGGGCAAGCGCGTGCGCGGCCGCCTCGCGGGCAACAAGGTGCTGCCCTACTGGTCGCGCGCCGAGATCGTCGGTCAGGCGAAAGGCACACCGCCGGCGCTGCTCTGGGTGGATGACCCGGTCGAACTCTTCTTCCTGCAGATACAGGGCTCCGGCCGTGTCAAGCTGCCGTCCGGCGAGATGGTGCGCGTTGGCTACGCCGACCAGAACGGGCATCCCTACCAGTCGATCGGCCGCGTGCTGATCGAGCGCGGCGAACTGCAGCCGGGCGAAGCCTCGATGCAGGGCATCCAGGCCTGGGCGCGCGCCAATCCGCAGAAGCTCGATGAGTTGCTCAACGCCAACCCGAGCTATGTCTTCTTCCGCGAACTCACCGGCAAGCTCGGCCCGCAGGAGGGGCCGCTCGGCGCGCTCGGCGTGCCTCTGGTGGCCGAACGCACGATCGCCGTTGACCCGCGCCATATTCCGCTCGGTGCGCCGGTGTTCCTCGCCACCACGCGCCCCAATTCCGATCTGCCGCTGCGCCGGCTGGTGATGGCACAGGATACTGGTGGTGCCATCAAGGGCGTGGTGCGTGCCGATTTCTTCTGGGGCTTCGGTGCCGACGCCGGCGCGCAGGCCGGACGCATGAAGCAGTCCGGCCAAATGTGGGTGCTGCTGCCGCCGGGCGCTGCACCGAAGTGAGGCGACTGCTCCGTGCCGGTGCGTGCCGCACCAGTGCGGTGCCGTATTGGGGGTGGATGCACATGGATGGTGCGTCGTTCTCCTTGTGCCATTTGCATCCTTCTGATTTATAAGCGTTAAATTTCTGGCAGGTATATTGCTATAAGGCTCCGACCGTTTTTTCTGGAGGAGCCATGGACGCGCTCAAAACTGCCAACGACACCCTGTTCATCCTGCTCGGCGCCATCATGGTGCTGGCCATGCACGCCGGCTTTGCCTTTCTCGAAGTCGGCACCGTGCGCAAGAAGAACCAGGTGAATGCGCTGGTGAAGATCCTCACCGATTTCGGTGTTTCGACCATTGCCTACTTCTTCATCGGCTATGGCATCGCCTACGGCGTCAACTTCTTCGCCGGCGCCGAAACGCTGGTCGAGAAAAACGGCTTCGAGCTGACCAAGTTCTTCTTCCTGCTTACCTTCGCTGCCGCCATCCCGGCAATCATCTCGGGTGGCATCGCCGAGCGCGCCCGCTTCAACCCGCAGCTCGCCGCCACCTTCCTCATCGTTGGCTTCGTCTACCCGTTCTTCGAGGGGATTGCGTGGAACCAGGCCTTCGGCATCCAGGCCTGGCTGAAGGCCAGCTTTGGCGAGGAGTTCCACGATTTCGCGGGCTCGGTGGTGGTGCACGCAATGGGCGGCTGGATCGCGCTGCCGGCCGTGCTGTTGCTCGGTGCGCGCCACGGCCGCTATTCGAAGACCGGCCAGATTTCGGCACACCCGCCATCATCGATCCCCTTCCTCGCGCTCGGCGCCTGGATCCTCACCGTCGGCTGGTTCGGCTTCAACGTCATGAGCGCGCAGACGCTGGACAAGATCTCCGGCCTCGTCGCGCTGAACTCGCTGATGGCCATGGTCGGCGGCACGCTGGTCGCACTGGTGCTCGGCAAGAACGACCCGGGCTTCGTGCATAACGGCCCACTCGCCGGTCTCGTTGCTGTCTGCGCCGGCTCCGACCTGATGCACCCGATGGGTGCGCTCGTCGTCGGCGGCGTCGCCGGCGCGCTGTTCGTGGTGATGTTCACGCTGACACAGAATCGCTGGAAGATCGACGATGTGCTCGGCGTCTGGCCGTTGCATGGCCTGTGCGGTGCCTGGGGCGGCATCGCCGCCGGCATCTTCGGCCAGAAGGCGCTCGGCGGCCTTGGCGGCGTCGCCTTCATGCCGCAGTTGATCATGACCGCGATGGCGATCACCGTGGCGCTGATCGGTGGCGCGGCCGTCTATGGCACGCTCAAGGCGGCGATGGGGCTGCGTCTCGACCAGGAAGAGGAATACGAAGGCGCCGACCTCAGCATCCACAGAATTACGGCGACGCCGGAGCGTGAACCGAACTGGTAAGGTTGGCATCTACCGCATGAAAATGCAGACAAGGAACCCGGTGCATGCCGGGTTTTTGTTGCCTGCCGTTACCGCCTGCATATTGTTGAAGTAGCCGCATGTGCGGTTAAAATTTATCGTCGCCACATTACCCCACGCCGAAAAATGACCCTCGTCTGGAAAGATGAATACAGCGTCGGCAACGCCGAACTCGATGCCCAACACAGGAAGCTGATGGAAATCTGCAACCGGGCGCAGGCCTCACTGGCGCAATCCGACGCGGGGGATCTGCATCTCATCCTGAACGAGCTGGCCGAGTACGCGAAATACCACTTCCGGACGGAGGAACGGTTGCTCGAAGAATGCGGCTGCCCGCTTCTCGACGGGCAGCGGGCGGGTCATATGGCCTACGAGGAGCAACTTGTCGAACTGATGCTGGAGGCGACGTCGAGTCTGCCCGACAAGGCTGCCATTCATCGCCACGTTTACGACTGGTGGATGCATCACATCTTGGGTAGCGACCGGCAATACGCGCCGTATCTCAAGTAGTTGCCGCCATCGGGTACTCCCGTTTCGGCCTGCCGGGGGACTGCTCAAAAAGCAGCCGGTTCTGGCGTCCCCGCATCAGCCCCGAAATGCCGCTGCCGCTTGCCGTCGCCAAACGGCGGGAGAAGCGCCTGACCAGCGCCGGAAGGCGCGTGCAAAGGCCGTGACGTCGGCATAGCCGAGCTTGTTGGCGATGTCCTCGAGCGAGACGGCGGATGTGTGAAGGAGCACGCGTGCCGCATCGAAGCGTACGGCATCGAGAAGCGCCCTGAAGGTGGTTCCGTTCTCCTGCAGGCGTCTGGCAAACGTGCGCCGGTTCATGCCGAAGGCGCGAGCGACCTTGTCCTGGCCGATGCAACCGGTGGCCAGCAGCGTTCGCATCACACGCTGTATCCGGTCCTTCGCCACTTCCCCGTCGCCGATGCGTGCCGTCTCCCGTAATTGCGAGGTGATGAAGTCGCGCAGCAGCGGGTTCGCACCTGCAATCGGGCGCATCAGGAATCCCGCGTCGAACACAACGGCGCTCTGGTCGGCATCGAAGCGAACCGGCGCGCCGAAATGACTCGCGAAGGCCGAGCTGTCGGCCGGCGCGTGGCACGCGAAACTGACTTCGCGCAGGACGAAGTCGGGCCCGCAGATTTCACGCAGCAGATTGGCTGCGATGGCGAGTGCGCCGAACGTGATCTGCTCGCTGCCGGGCACATCATGTTCCAGCACCTCGTAACCGAGCGCGGCGAGGCCGCCTTCCAGTTGCAGATAGGGGGCTGCGCCCTCGTCGTGCAGGTGCAGATAGGACTGCAGGGCCGCCAATCCCGTGCCGACAGTTTCGGAGTTGGCCACCAGGTAACCGACGGTGCCGAGCATTTCCAGACCCGTTCGCGTACAGGCCCGCAGCCCGATATCCGCGAGCCCGGTATGGTCTGCAGCGAGGCGGGCCAGTTCCCCGAGCCTGGCGAACGGGATCACGTTGTCGGGATGGCCGAAGGCCTCGGCCGGAAGTCCGACTGCCGCCATGAGGGCGTCGGCGTCGATGCTGCGCTCGCGAAGCAGCGCCACGATCGCCATGGCGCCCCCGACGCGGATGACCCGGTTGCTGATCGGCGGACGACCGCGTCGGGTTGGGGTTACGCTTTCCAAGGCAGTTCCTGAGAAAAATTTCAGTTCGATTTTGGCACGAAATGTCAGGAATTTGGAAAAACTGCCGCGCTATTGCGCCGTGGCATTATCTATACTGCATCTGTCCCGCGCCGATGCGCGGCAACCCCGTTTTTCGTGGTTCGCCGATCGGGAAAACCGGGCCCGTTATCTGGAGGCTTCCCGAGCCGGGCGCTATCCTCCGAGCGTGGATGCACCCCTTACCCCAGCAGTCGATAGGAGAAGAAAAATGCAGCAGAAAAAACTTTCAGGGATGGTTGCTGCCATCCTGTGTGCGCTGACGCTGGTCGCCTGCGGCGAGAAGGTCGACCCCCAGGCCGAGAAGCTTGCCGCCGAAGCCAAGGCCAAGGTCGAGGCGGAAGCGAAGGCGGCCGAGGCGAAGGTAAAGGCCGAAGCGGAAGCCTTGGCGAAGGAAGCCGAGGCGCGCGCCATGGCCATCGAGAGCTATGTCTACGCCTATCCGCTGGTCACCATGGAAATGACGCGCCGGGTGATGACCAACGTCGCCGCACCGGAGGAAAACCGGGCACCGATGGGCCAGTTCCTGCGCAAGCGCAGCTATCCGGACGCCTCGTACCGCGACGTCACCGCGCCGAACGCCGATACGTTGTACACGACCACCTGGATCGATGTCTCCAAGGAACCTTGGATCTTCAGCATTCCGGACATGAAGGGTCGCTATGCGCTGTTCCCGATGCTGGACGGCTGGACCAACGTTTTCCAGGTGCCGGGCAAGCGGACGACCGGAACGAAGGCGCAGACCTATGCCATCACCGGCCCCGGCTGGACCGGCGAACTGCCGGCCGGCGTTACCGAGTACAAGTCGCCGACGGGCATCGTCTGGATCCTCGGGCGCATCTACAGTTCCGGCACCCCGGCGGACTACAAGGAAGTGCACGCCCTGCAGGACAAGATCTCGGTGGTGCCGCTGTCGTCCTACGGCAAGCCCTACACGCCGCCGCCCGCAACGGTCGACGCAGCGCAGGACATGAAGACCGCTGTGCGCGAGCAGGTCAATGCGCTCGATGCCGCCGCCTACTTCAAGCTCTTCGCTGAACTGCTGACGACCAATCCGCCGGCCGCCGATGATGCCCCGATGGTGGCCAAGCTGGCCAAGATCGGCGTCGTTCCCGGTCAGGATTTCGATGCGGCCAAGCTTGATCCCGCTGTGGCCAAGGGTCTGTCCGGCGCGCCGAAGCCGGCGCAGGAGCTGATCATGGACTGGATGAAGGCCGGCATCGTCGCTGGCGATTTCAGGCTGGAGCACGGCTGGCTGTTCACGACGAAGGCGGGTACGTACGGTACGAATTACGTGCAGCGTGCACTCGTCACCGCGATCGGCCTCGGCGCCAACCGGCCGCAGGACGCGGTGTATCCGACCTCGGAAGGCCCGGACATCGCCGCCAAGTACAGCGGCGAGAAGAAGTACGTGATGCGCTTCGAGAAGGGCCAGCTGCCGCCGGTGGAGGGCTTCTGGTCGCTGACGATGTACGACGACAAGTACTTCTTCGTCGACAACAAGCTGAACCGCTACAACGTCAGCTCGCGCAGCAAGTTCAAGGCAAACAAGGACGGCTCGGTCGACATCCTTATCCAGAACGAATCGCCGGGCAAGGACAAGGAAGCCAACTGGCTGCCGGCGCCGAAGGGTGACTTCGTGCTGATGATGCGCCTGTACTGGCCGAAGGAACAGGCGCCCTCGATCATCGACGGCAGCTGGAAGGTGCCGCAGGTCAAAGAGGCGAGCTGACGCTGGTCGCCATTGAGGGCAATGTCGCCACAACGGTGACGTGGTCCGTGTTCGTTCAAGACTGCAAAAGAATATGAAACTGAAACCAATCACGCACAAGCTACTGCCCGGCGCACTGCTGGCCCTGCCTCTGTTCGCGCAGGCTGGCGGACTCTACATGTACGAGATCGGCACTACCGACATCGGCTTTGCCGGCGCCGGAACGGCGGCCCGTGCCGAAGACGCCTCGACCGTCTATGCCAACCCCGCCGGCATGACACGGCTGGCAGGGAACCAGATGTCGGCCGGTTTGCAGGCGCTCTATGGCGGCGTCGACTACAAGGTCAGCGACCAGAGCTTCCTGCAGCAGACCGCCGGCGGCGGCAGCCCCGGCAACATCATCGGCTGGCTGCCGGGCGGCAGCGCCTTCTACAGCCACAGCCTGTCGAACGATCTGAAGGTCGGCATCGGCCTCTACGGCAACTTCGGCCTGGCCATGGATTACGGCAAGCGCTGGGCCGGTCGCAACCTGGTCGATAACACGGCCATGATGGCGATGACACTGCAGCCGACCGTTGCCTACCGGATCAACGAGCGCTGGTCGCTCGGTGCCGGCCTGACGGCGAACTACGGCATCGCGAAGCTTGAGCGCGTGGCGCCCGTGACCGGCGCCAAGCTCGATCAGAACGACCACGACTGGCAGTACGGCGCCCGTCTGGGGGTGATGTTCGAGCCGTCGGCGGCGACCCGTATTGGCATCGTGTGGACGAGCAAGGTCGAGTACGACTTCGATTTCGACCGCACGGCGACGCGGCGCGCTGTCATCGGCGGTACCCGTACGCGGACGTTCACAGCCGAGGCGGGTGTCAATGCGCCACAGCAGGTGATGACCAGCGTCTTCCAGCAGCTCAGCGACCGCTGGGCGCTGACCGGCAATCTGGGCTGGCAGGACTGGAGCCAGTACGCGAAGAACGATCTGGAAACCAACAACGGTACGGTGACCAGCAGCCTCAGGCTGCGCGATACGTGGCACATCGCACTCGGTGCGCGCTACCAGTACAACGCGACGACCCGGATCAACGCCGGTGTTGCCTACGACAGCTCCTGGTACAAGCACAACAATCAGGCGTCATACGCGCTGCCGTCGTCCGACTCCTGGCGTTTCGGTCTGGGCGTGCAGTACACGCTGTCGCCCAAGTCCGAACTGGGTCTGGCCGCGGAATACCTGCGCGCCGCCGATATGCGTGACCCGAGCCAGCTGATCGGCGGCAAGTTCGACAACCCGTACATGGTGTTCCTGTCGGCACAGTATTCGTACAAGTTCTGATGCATGCATTCCCGGTTGCTTATTCAAGGAGAAAGAAGATGAACAAGAAATATGTAGTGTCGGCGCTTGCTGCTGCAGTCATTGCCCTGGCCGGTTGCGCCGGTGGCGGCGTGTCGCAGGGAGACGGCGCGGCAGTCGTGCCGAGTTCCGGCTTCCTGTCCGATTATTCGAAGCTGCGGCCGGTCGATGGCGTGGATGGCACCTATCGCTATATCGACACGACCGCCAACCTGCGCGCCTACACCAAGGTGATGATCGATCCGGTCCAGGTCTTCCTGACCCCGAACCCGGACTACAAGGGCATGCAACCCGATGCGATGAAGCGCATGACCGATGCCTTCCGCATGGAGTTCGTCGGGGCGCTGGCGTCCGGCTACCAGGTGGTCAATCAGCCCGGACCCGACGTACTCCGTGTCCGTATTGCCATCACCGGCGTCCAGCCGACGAGTCCGGCATTGGGCGTAACCGATTTCATCCCGATCAAGGCGCTGTTCAACGTGGCCCGGGATGCTTCCGGCAATGCGCCGCAGGTGGCGGAAATGTCGGCAGAGGTCGAGGTGCTGAATCCCGCCGGACGCGTGGTTGGCGCCGCCGTGTCGACGCGCAAGGCTGACAAGACCCTGCCGCAGGGTGAAAGCATTACGTGGGCCGATCTGCAGTCGATCGCCGCCTCATGGGGCAAGGGCATGCGCCAGAATCTCGACCGGATGCGCAGCCCTGCCGGGCAGTAAGCGGGCCGCATCAGCCGCTTGCAGGAGAAACAATGGGCGCCGCGGCGCCCATTCAGACTGCTGACAAAGCCTCCAGAAATGGGGGCTTTGTCGTATGCGCGGCGCGATATGATATCGGCATGTTAAGAGAGCCGACTCCGACGCAATACGAACTGGAAATGGTTACGCTGGAAGAGCTGGTTCCAGCCGATCACCTCCTGCGCCTGATCGATCGCCACATTCGCTTCGACTTCATCCGCGAGAAAACAGCGCATCTCTACTGTGCGGACAACGGCCGCCCGGCCCTTGATCCCGTGCTGCTCTTCAAGATCCTGTTCATCGGCTACCTCTT
>JAKLLG010000025.1 GCA_023150275.1 Rhodocyclaceae bacterium | reverse complement strand
TTTTTGATCGTTTGGGGCTGGTGTCGCTACTCGATACGATGCGACGACTCCAGTGTGTTCAATGAACCGCCGGATGCGGAACCGCACGTCCGGTGGTGTGAGAGGGCGACGGGGGTGACCCCGTCCCCTACTCGATGAGATGCGCTACGATCAGGCGCTACGACTCGCCAGAATCGCCACCGCCAGCATCGGCCACTGCTGCGCCCACTGCGCCAGCGGTTCGCGCGTGAAGCCGGATTTGGCGTAGGCCTGCCAGCGGCCGATGGCGTAGCTGACGAGCACGTTGGCCATGGCGCCGAAATCCATGCCGGCGTCGACGCGGCCCTGCGTGGCGGCGACGCGCAGCGACTGCTTGAGCGCCGCTTCGAGCTTGTCGAGCAAGGCGTTGATGCGGGTTTGCAGACGTTCGTTCTCGTTGACTAGCGCTTCGCCGATCAGCACGCGGGTCATGCCGCGGTTCTTCTGCGCGAAACGCAGCAGCAGCGCGAGGATGTGTTCGGTCTGCACGAGACCGTCCTGCTCTTCGGCCTGCACCTGGTTGATCACCGAGAAGAGGCTCGATTCGATGAATTCGATGAGGCCCTCGAACATCTGCGCCTTGCTGGCGAAGTGGCGGTAGAGGGCGGCTTCGGAACAATCCAGCTTGGCGGCAAGGGCGGCGGTGGTGATCTTTTCGCCCTTCGGGTTTTCCAGCATTTCTGCCAGCGTCTGCAGGATCTGCAGCTTGCGTTCGCCGGGTTTCGGCATGTCTCGCTCCCTTGTTTTTGGATGCCGGATTATAGCCGGCCGAGGAATGCCGGCAAGCGGGTGACGCGTCGCAACCTTACGTCGACGTGCGTCGAGCGGCGTAAGCCGGCACTCACCCACACGGTTCTGATGCCGAGCCGTTTGGCCGTGACGAGGTTGGCGAGGCTGTCCTCGACCATCACGCAGCGCTTCGCATCGAGCCGTTCGCGACGCAGGATGCGCAGGAAGCCGCTGATGGCCGGCTTGGGCCGGAAACGCAACTGCTCGATCGAATAGACCGCAGCGAATTCCTGCCGGATGCCGGCGAGGCGGAGGACGGCCTCGGTGTAGTGGCGCGGCGCATTGGAGAAGATGATCTTGCGGCCGGGCAGGCGCTGCAGCATGGCCTTGAGCCCGCGCTCGAAGACGACCATCCGGTGCAGGTCTTCGAACTGGTGCGTCTCGTGCAGGAAGTGGCGCGGATCGACGCCGTGGTGGCGCACCAGCCCGGTCAGCGTGGCGCCGTAGCGATCCCAGTAGGTCTGGCGCAGGCGGGTCGCCTCGTCCTTGTCGACGCCGAGATGACGCTCGATGTATTCGCGCATCGAACGGTTGATGTGCGGAAAGATGTGCGGGCTGGCGTTGTGCAGCGTGTTGTCGAGATCGAACAGCCAGGTGCGTTCAGCGGGCATCGTGCAAATTAAGCCATTGTTGATTCAAAAACGAAGCGCCCATGAATAGGGCGCTCGTGATTTCATATTGCAAATTGCGCCAACTCCGGCGCCGGCCTCAGTGGCTCTTGATCATCGTGCCGACGCCGTGGTCGGTGAGGATTTCCAGCAGCAGCGCGTGTTCGACGCGGCCGTCGATGATGTGCACGCTCTTCACACCGTTCTTGGCGGCATCCAGCGCCGAACCGATCTTCGGCAACATGCCGCCGGAGAGGGTCCCGTCTTCGACCATGTCGTCGATCTGCTTCGGGGTGATGCCGGTGATGAGCTGGCCCTTCTGGTCAAGCACGCCCGGGGTGTTGGTGAGCAGCACCAGCTTTTCGGCCTTGAGCACTTCGGCGATCTTGCCGGCGACCACGTCGGCGTTGATGTTGTAGGTCTCGCCTTCCTTGCCGACGCCGATCGGGGCGATCACCGGGATGAAGCCTCCGCCTTCGAGGTGGCCGACCAGCGAGGGGTCGATCTGCGTGATATCGCCCACGGCGCCGACGTCGATCGGCTCGGCCGGGTTGTCCTTGTTCTCGAGGAACAGCTTCTTGGCGCGGATGAAGTTGCCATCTTTGCCGGTCAGGCCCACGGCCTTGCCGCCGGCGTGGTTGATGAGGTTAACGACGTCCTTGTTCACCTGACCGCCGAGCACCATCTCGACCACTTCCATGGTCTCGGCATCGGTCACGCGCATTCCCTGGATGAACTCGCCCTTCTTGCCAACGCGGGTCAGCATGTTCTCGATCTGCGGGCCGCCGCCGTGCACCACCACCACGTTCATGCCGACCAGCTTCAGCAGCACCACGTCGCGCGCAAAGCATTGCTTCAGGTGCTCGTCGGTCATCGCGTTGCCGCCGTATTTCACGACGATGGTCTTGCCGTGGAAGCGCTTGATATAGGGCAGGGCCTCGGCGAGGATGCCGGCTTCCTGGGCGGGAGTGAGCTGTGCAGTGTTGGCGGTCATGGCGGGGATTCCTGATGGGTGCGCGGGATATTCCGTGTTGGCGTAGTGGCCGGCTGGACGACGAATTTTAAAGCCGCGCCGCGGTGGCATCAAACAAAAAGCCGGAGCGGGGCTCCGGCTTCCGGTGAGTCGGGTCGTATCAGCGCCAGACGCTCTGGCAGTTCTTGATCTCGGCATCGGACATCACCGGGCGGATCACGCAGGAGCGCTCGCGCTCGCGGCGCTTCTCTTCCGCCTCGGCTTTGGCGAGGCGGCGTTTCTCCTCGGCTTCTTCCTGCTTCTTGCGTTCCGCTTCCTCGGCGGCGGCCTTGTCGGCGAGCTTTTTCTCTTCCTCGCGCAGCTTGGCTTCGGCTTCCTCGGCCGTCTTTTTCTTCTCGGCCGCTTCGGCTTCCTGGCGCTTCTGCTCCTCTGGCGTGGTGGCTTTTTTCGGCGCGGCCATGACCGCACCCGCGGCTGCACCAGCCGCGACGCCCGCGGCGACCGCCGTTGCCGTGCCGGCGGACGATGGCGCGGCAGAACTGCTGCTGCCGCTGCTGATGTTGACACTGGGGCCGCTGCGTTTCTTCTCCTCTTCGGCATCCGTCTTCTTGGCCGAGGAGGAAGACGACGACGAGGACTTTGATGACGACTTGCCGCCCTTGGCGGCCTGGCTGACCCCGGGCAGGGCGGCAAGGCATATTCCGAGCACGGCGATCAGGGCGTTGTGGCGGAAAGCGGACATCGGATGGTCTCCCCTCTTGAATGGTCGATATGCGGCAATGATAACGCTTGCTGCGCATTTGTCATCCCGCATGCCCGGATGCCACCACGGCCGCGAATGAAAAAAGGCCGGCATGGAGAATGCCGGCCTGAGCGGGGAGAGGGAAAGTTTGGCGGGGAGCGCCGGAAATCGTTTCAGTCGATCGCCAGCCGCTTGCTTGCGGTGGCCGCGCGCTTGGGCAGCGTCAATTCCAGCACGCCTTCGTTGAATTTGGCGACGGCCTTGCCGTCGTCGATCTCCTGGCCGAGCTGGAAGGAGCGCGACACCTTGCCGAAGTAACGCTCGGAGCGCAGCACGCGCTCGCCGTCCTTCACTTCCTTCTCCTGCTTGACCTCGGCGCTGATCGAGACGAGGTTGCCGTCGATGGTGACGTGGATGTCCTCCTTCTTCACACCCGGCAGTTCGGCGTGCACCTGATAGGCGTCGCCGTCTTCCTTCACGTCCATCCGGATTGCCGGCGGCTGCCCGCCAGCCGGGTTGTTGCCAAGCTCGACGGGGCGGACAAAGAAGCCGCGGAACAGGTCATCGAGCGGGTCGAAACGGGTCAGATTGCTCATACGATCCTCCTGAAACAAAGCGTGGGTTGCGGGGAAATCCTGATCGTCCTGTCACCGAAATGGGGTAGGCTTTCCGCATTTCAAGTCCACCGGAGATCGGGATGCCCGACGATTTCGAAAGCCAGCTCGAACGTGCGCGGCCGACGCTGATGCGCTTTGCCGTGCTGCAGCTGCGCGACGAGCAATCGGCCGAGGACGTGGTGCAGGACACGCTGCTCGCCGCGCTGCAGGGGCGCGAGAAGTTTGCTGGCAATGCCCAGTTGAAGACCTGGCTGGTCTCCATCCTCAAGAACAAGATCGTCGACCGCATCCGCCAGCGTAGCCGCGAGGCGCCGCTGCCCAGTCTCGATGAGGATGAGGGCGATGGCGACGCCTTCGACGCCCTCTTTGCCGCCGACGGCCACTGGCAGGAAAAACCCGCCGCCTGGGGCAACCCCGAAGCATCCCTGCAGCAGAGCCGTTTCTACGACGTGATGGAGCTGTGCATGAAGGCACTTCCGGAGAATCTGGCCCGGGTTTTTACCATGCGTGAAATTCTCGAAATGGAAACCGAAGAAATCTGTAAGGAGTTGGCGATCAGTACGTCTAACTGCTGGGTGGTGCTGTACAGGGCGCGAATGCGCCTTCGGGAGTGCCTGCAACTGAAATGGTTCGGAGACAACGTGGGAGTAGGGACGGAATGAAGACCTGCAAGGAAGTTCACCATCTGGTGATCGAAGGTCAGGATCGCCAACTCTCCCTCATGGAACGGATCTCGGTGCGGGTACACCTGATGATGTGCGGCGCCTGTCGTCGGTTCGAGGCGCAAATGGATTTTCTGCGCCAGGCCCTGCGACGCTTTCCCGGTGACTAGACAGATTCGCCGCGAAAGGCCCATGGATCCCCTTAACCAACAGAGAAGGAGTAAGACCATGAGCCAGAACAACTCGACCCGCCACGCTTCCGCCGCTGCCCTGGCCCTCGCGCTGGGTGCCGCCCTGACCGTTGCCGCCTCGCCGGTGATGGCCGCCGATGCGTCAAAAGAGAAGTGCTACGGCGTCTCCATGAAAGGCAAGAACGACTGCAAGGCCGGTGCCGGCACCTCCTGCGCCGGCACCTCGACGAAGGACTACCAGGGCAACGCCTGGACCTTCGTGCCTGCCGGCACTTGCGAGAAGACCGCCTCGCCGACCTCGCCCACGGGCATGGGGCAGCTCAAGGAATTCAAGGAAAAGAAAGCCTGAGCGCCGCTGCTCGCGCGACAGGACCGTCATGACCGACGCTTTCCTTGCGGGCGCCGCCGGGCGCAGCGGTGCGGCATTGCTGCCGCCCGCTGCGGGCCTGGGGCTCAAGCCCGAACATTTTCTCGACGTGCTCGACATGAAGCCGGCGCTCGGCTTCTTCGAGATCCACGCCGAAAACTACATGGTGCCGGGCGGCCCCTTCCACCATTACCTTGGCCGCATCCGTGCCGACTATGCGCTGTCCGTCCACGGCGTGGGCCTCTCCATCGGCGGGGAAGCACCGCTCGACGAAGCCCATCTCGACCGGCTCGCCGCGCTGATCGACCGCTACCAGCCGGAGTCGTTCTCCGAGCATCTGGCCTGGTCCTCGCACGGCGGCAACTTCTACAACGACCTGCTGCCGGCGCCGTTCAACGCAGCGACGCTGCAGCGTGTCTGCGAGCACATCGACCGCGTGCAGAGCCGTCTTGGCTGCCGCATGCTGCTCGAAAACCCTTCCACCTATGTCGAGTTCGCCACCTCCGACCGCGACGAAGCCGGCTTCCTCAGCGAAGTCGTGCTGCGCACCGGCTGCGGCCTGCTGCTCGACGTGAACAATGCCTACGTTTCCTGCACCAACCACGGCCGCGATGTGCATGCCTACCTGCGCGCGCTTCCGCTCGCGGCGGTCGGCGAAATCCATCTCGCCGGTTTCGCGCAGGAGGTCGACAGCCTCGGTGCGCCACTGCTCATCGACAGCCACGGGGCGCCGGTAGCCGAGGCGGTGTGGGCGCTCTACGATGAAGTGCTGGCGCTCACCGGCCCGGTGGCGACGCTGCTCGAACGCGACAACGATCTGCCGGCTTTCCCGGTGCTGCTGGCCGAGGCGCAGCAGGCCGGGCGGCGCCTCGATGCCTGCCGCAACTTGGCACGGGAGGCGGCATGAACAACGCCGCCTTCGCCGCCGCGCTGTTTGACCCCACCGCGCCCTGCCCGCCAGGTCTGGTGACATGGAACGGGTCGGATGCTGCACAGCGCTTCGGTGTCTATCGCAACAACGTTACCGTTTCGCTGATCGAGGCGCTGGCCGATACCTTCCCCGTTGTGCAGCAACTGGTCGGCGAAGCCTTCTTCCATGCCATGGCTGGCGAATTCGTGCGCCGCTCGCCACCGGTATCGCCGGTGCTGGCCTGGTACGGCGACACCTTTGCCGATTTCGTCGCCGCTTTTCCGCCAGCCGCCGGTGTGCCTTACCTCGCCGACGTCGCGCGGCTGGAGTACGCCCGCGTGCTGGCCTTCCATGCCGCCGATGCCGATCCGGTGCCCGTGGCGGAAATTGCCGGCTGGCTGAACGACCCCGAGGCGCTGCCGACGCTGCGCCTGCAACTGCATCCGTCGCTGCAGGTGATCGACTCGACGTTTGCCATCGTTTCGCTGTGGGGGGCGCATCAGGGCCTCGGTGACCTCGCCACCGTCGATCCGGTGCAAGCTGAGTGCGCGCTGGTGCTGCGCCACGGCCTGTCGATTGAAGTGATGGGTATCCCCGCCGCAGATGGCCGCTTCCTCGCTGCAATGCAAGCGGGCGCAGCGCTCGGCGCTGCCGTGCAGCAGGCAGAGGCAGGCGATATTCCCTTCGACCCCGCCCCGGTTCTCGGCCTCCTGATCAGCCGAGAACTACTGGTCGGCCTCGGCCGGCAACCCGAATAACAAGGAGAATAATCATGACCCCGCGTGCAGATCGCTGCCTCATCCGCAAGTCAGTCGACTTGCTCAGCCGCATCCCCGATTCGCTGATCGCCTTCCTCGCCCGCTTCGCGCTGGCCGCCACCTTCTGGTCCTCCGGCCAGACCAAGGTGCAGGGCTTCGCCATCAACTTCGTTACCGGCAATTTCGAGTTCGGCTGGCCGCGGCTCTCCGACTCGGTGGTCGATCTCTTCCGTGACGAATACAAGCTGCCGATCATTCCGCCCGAACTGGGGGCACCGATGGCCGCCTTCGCCGAGCACCTCTTCCCGCTGCTGCTGCTGATCGGGCTGGCCACACGCTTCTCCGCACTGGCGCTGCTCGGCATGACGGTGGTGATCCAGCTCTTCGTCTACCCCGATGCCTACGCGCTGCACGGCACTTGGGCGGCGGGCTTCCTGTTCCTTGTCGCCAAGGGCGGCGGGGTGTTCTCTGTCGACGCACTGATCGCCCGGCGCTGTGGCACTGGCTGCACCTGCCCGGTGCGCAATGACGCGGCCTGAAATCCCCATTCTTTACGGAGCAATTTCATGACCCAATCGAACGCCACGACAGCTGCTAATGCCGCAACAACCGCCGTTCAGGCACCCCGCAGTGGTAAGCGTATTGCACTCCTGCTGGCTATCGCCGCCATCCTGGCTGCAGTGGGGCTGTATGCCGCGCAGCACTGGCTGCGCACGGCACCGCTCACTGCCGCCGACCTTGAGACACAGCAACAGCGCGTGGACGTGGCCGAGTCGCTGCAGCGTCACGCCGAAGGTGCCACCGTGCCCCTCGTGCAGTTGCTGGTCACCTCCGACCGGGAAATGCGCGTGCCGCTTTACAAGCAGATCGACACCGCCAATGCCGCCGCCGAGGGTGATCTGGCCGCACTGGCCTCGCTCATGAAGTCAGCGCAGGACAAAGCCCGCCTCGACGAATTGCTGGCGCTGCGCGCCCGCTACGACGAACGCTACACCGCAGCCGTAGAAGAGCTCGAACTGAGTGGTGCCCAAGGTGCGCTCAGTCAGTTCTGGGCGCCAACGCGCGAAGCGCTGGCCAGCATGGCACAAGCTTCGCGTCGACTCGCGGAGCAGGAGCGGGCAACGCTTGCCACGCAACGCGCGACGCTGGAGAGTTTCGGCGCCGAGACGCAGCGCCTGGCGTGGGTAGTAGCCGCTGTCGCGCTGCTGGCAGCGGCACTCGGAGGCCTGGGAGTGAGGATGCTGGAGCGCGGGGTGGGGGCTTAACGTTTGAATTCACCGGACTGGCGCGGCTTGCCGCGACAGGTCCGGTGGAATGATGGGTTATGCGGCATAGAGTGTTGACGTGCACCCAAAACTGACCCACTTGGCAGGTTAATGTTCATCGAAAACTGACCCACCTGAAATCGCTATCCTGCTCAAATTTTGAGCGGGGAGAAGGAGTGATCACAGTGGGCATGTTAGCCAAGATCCGGCGGATGCACATCCGCGATGGAATACCGCTCAGAGAGATTGCACGGCAAACCGGGCTCTCCCGCAACACCATCCGCACCTGGCTGCGTCAGCCGGAAATGACGCAACCCCAATACCCCGCCCGCAAGGGCCAAAGCGTCCTCGACCCGTGGGCCGATCAACTGCGGCAATGGCTGCAGACCGACAGCCACCGCAGCAAGCGCGAACGGCGCACCGGCCGGGTCATGTTCGAAACCCTGCGCGAGCAGGGCTACCCCGGCAGCTACTCCCGCGTCTCCGCCTTCATCCGCAAATGGCAGGAAGAGCGCAGCGAGAACCCCAAGCGCAGCGCCTACGTTCCGCTCACCTTCGCCCTCGGCGAAGCCTTCCAGTTCGACTGGAGCTGCGAATACACCTTCATAGGGGGCCTTCGCCGACGTCTCGAAGTCGCCCACATCAAGCTCTGCGCCAGCCGCGCCTTCTGGGTCGTGGCCTATCCCAGCCAGAGCCATGAAATGCTCTTCGACGCCCATGCCAGGGCCTTCGCCGCCTTCGGCGGGATTCCCCGGCGCGGCATCTACGACAACATGAAGACCGCCGTCGACAAGGTCGGGCATGGCAAAGAGCGCACCATCAACGCCCGCTTCCACGCCATGTGCGGCCACTACCTGTTCGACCCCGAGTTCTGCAACCGGGCCGCCGGCTGGGAGAAAGGCATTGTCGAGAAGAACGTCCAGGACCGGCGCCGGCAGATCTGGCAGCAGGCCGCCGAACGCCGCTGGCCCGATCTCGACAGCCTGAACGCCTGGCTCGGCGAACAGTGCCGGGCCGCCTGGACCCATACCCCGCATCCAGAATGGCCGGCCCTCACCATTGGCGAACTGCTCGAAGATGAGCAACTCCAGATGATGCCCAATCCGAAGCCTTTCGACGGCTACGTCGAGAAGCCGGTGCGCGTCTCCAGCACCGCGCTCGTGCACTTCCAGCGCAACCGCTACAGCGTGCCGACCGACCATGCCCATCGCGTCATCAGCCTGCGCATCTACCCGGACGCCCTCCAGTTCATCGCCGATGGCGAGGAAATCGCAAGGTATGCCAGGAGCTTCGAGCGTCACCAGACCTTCTACGACTTCCGGCACTACATCGGCCTGATCGACCGCAAGCCCGGCGCGCTGCGAAACGGTGCCCCGTTCGCCGAGATGCCCGAGCCGCTGCTGCGGCTGCAGAAGCATCTGCTCAAGCACCTCGGCGGCGACCGGATCATGGCCGACGTGCTGGCGGCCATTCCGGTGCATGGGCTGGAGGCGGTTCTGGTGGCCGCGGAACTGGCGCTCGAATCCGGCCGCCCGAGCGGCGAGCATGTGCAGAACGTGCTGGCCCGCCTGAAGACAGGTGGCGACACCATCCGGATCGAGACACCTATCTCGCTCAAGGAAGAGCCGAAGGCCAATACCCATCGCTACGACCATCTGCGCGCAGAGGTGAGCCATGTCCGTTGAACTGGTGGCGAAGCTCAAGGCGCTGAAGCTGCACGGCATGGCGCAGACCTGGCCGGAACTGATGGCCAAGGCGCGGCACGCGGACATTGCGCCGGAACAGCTGCTGGGCGAACTGCTGGCGGCGGAGACGGCCGAGCGGGAGGTGCGCTCGATCGCCTATCAGATGACGGCAGCCCGCTTCCCGGCGCACCGCGATCTGGCCGGCTTTCGCTTTGCCGAGTCACGGGTCGATGAGGAACTGATCCGGCGCCTGCATGCGGGGCAGTTCATGGATGATGCCCAGAATCTGGTGTTCATCGGCGGGCCGGGGACCGGCAAGACGCATCTGGCGACCGCCATCGGCATCGAGGCGATCCAGCGCCAGGGACGGCGGGTGCGGTTCTTTTCAACCGTGGAACTGGTGAATGCGCTGGAACAGGAGAAGGCACACGGCAAGGCCGGGCAGATCGCCTACCGGCTGATGTATGTCGATCTGGTGGTACTCGATGAACTGGGCTACCTGCCGTTCAGTCAGGCCGGCGGCGCCTTGCTCTTCCATCTGATCTCGAAGCTCTATGAGCGGACGAGCGTGATCATCACGACCAATCTTTCGTTCACGGAGTGGGGCAATGTGTTCGGGGACGCGAAGATGACGACGGCGCTGCTGGATCGCCTGACGCATCACTGCCATATCGTTGAGACCGGCAATGAGTCCTGGCGCTTCAGGAACAGCTCTGCCCGACCCGGGTCGGGCAGAGCAAGATCAACTGCAAAAAACCAAGGAGAGAAAATCCCGAAAACCCACGACTTATCCACAGAGGCGTAGTTATACTCAACGCATAAACGACGGGTCAATTTTCGGTGAACACGGCGGGTCAAATTTCAGTGCACTTCAACAAGTACGATGCTCGCGGCAATCTTTGACCGCTTGAGGACCAGTTGAAGGTCCTTTGGAAGGGACTTCTTTTGGTCAGCTTTGTTCTCCCATTGAATATCCTTTAGCGCCGGAAGATATTTGGTTCCATCGAGAACTAGTGGCTCAACCTTAGCTCCGCCTTCGTCCACGAGAATGCCCACGAACTGAAATATTGTAGAAAGACGTTGGAGGCCATCTACAACATCCCACACCCCGTCCGGCCTCTGGCTAACAAAGATGGGAGGCAAAGGAATTCCAAGCAGGATCGATTCGATAAGACCAGTCTTCTGTGCGTGAGACCAGCGATAGAATCTTTGGAATTCGGGGTGTATGTCCAATTCGTGCCGCTCGTACATGCTCATCCATTCGCCTATCGACATCGGATAGCCATCGGTCTTGATCTCTTTGCGCTTCTTATCTATCTGGGCTGCCAAAGTCATGACTTCTCCTTAAGGTGTTCCTAAACTTCATGCCCTGCATTGTGGGCGGTTCTAGCGTCCAATTGTGAGGCCCAACGTTTAAGGTGAGGGGCCGCCGGAGCGGCGAAGCCGCGGAGGGAACCAACAAGCGCAGCTTGTTGGCGGTCCCTCTCGACCGAAATGTTAGGAGTCTTTGGCGTCATGACTTTGAGCCAATGAATACCGAAAGGCCCCCAAGATTGCTGCAACATAGATGGCAAGAATGTAGAAAGTGGTGGTCGCCAAGCCCCCAATAAAGGAGCAAGAGGTAGAAGCCCCACACCTTGGCAAGATTACTCTTGTGCTAATGAGATAGTCGGACACTCCTGCAACTGCCAGAAGCGCTCCGACAAGCAGATAACCGCGCGGCGCAATGCCGTTCTTTAGCGGTGCGCCACAATTCGGGCAATCTCGCTTGCCTTTCATGCGCCATACGCTAATGGTTGCTCCGCACTTCGGACAGTTCATGGGCACCGAGACTTCTAACGTGCAAAGTAAATGGCGTGCCGCTTGCGGCACGTCCAAGCGCCTGCAAGGCGCGGTTTGACTGAGAGGTTAGTTTTCATTCGCTTTTTTTGGAAGCGAGAGCGCGTAGAACAGAAGCCCGAAGCTTTGCACAGCGAGTGCAGCGAAGTTAACAAGAGTCTGAATATTGTCTGTGCCGCGACTGTACGTGCCGTCAGTAGCGAACCTAAAGATCCAAGGGGCAATCGCCGCAGCAAGCATGCCTACAAAAAATGCAGCCGTTGAAACAGACTTAACGCGTGAATAGAGAATTCCAGCGGCGGCTAGCAACACAAGGCTCAAGGCCATCGATCCGTAAATGACAACGAATGTGAGTCCCCAAGAAAAAACTTGCATGGCGGTTCCCAATGAAAACTAACGTGCAAAGTAAATGGCGTGCCGCTTGCGGCACGTCCAAGCGCCTGCAAGGCGCGGTTTGACTGGAATGTTAGGTTTGTGCAGGTACGGTCCGGGCACATAGGTAACAGAATAGTCTGGGGACATAGGTAACAGTTTATCCAAAATGGGTACCTGAAAGGAGGTGCCCGATGCCTTGGAGTGAAACGACACCTATGGACCAGAAAACGCAGTTCATTGCCGACTACCTGCGGCAGACGCTGGACATGACCGAGCTGTGCCAGATGTACGGCATCAGCCGCAAGACCGGCTATAAATGGATCGGGCGCTACCTTGAGCACGGCCCGCAAGGCCTTGAAGAGCGCTCCTGTGCCCCCAGCCGCCATCCCAATCAGACTCCGGAAGCGGTGATCGAGGCGCTGATTCAGGTCCGGCAGCGACATCCCACCTGGGGCGCCAAGAAATTGCTGACGATCGTCGAGAAGCGACACCCTGACTGGGAGTTGCCGGGCCGCTCCACCGTCTGCGAGATCCTGAACCGGCACGGCTTGGTACCCCGAAAGCGGCGACGCCGAGTCATCGGCCATCCGGGGAAGCCCACGGCGCAGATGCTGGCCCCCAACGACATCTGGTGTGCCGACTTCAAGGGCCAGCTCAAGACCGGCGACGGCATTTACTGCTACCCACTCACCGTGACCGACGGCTGCAGCCGCTATCTGTTGGGTTGCCAGGGTTTGCTCTCGACCAGCTCCGATGATGCCAAGCCCGTCTTCACCCGGTTGTTCAAGGAATACGGGCTGCCCACCCGAATACGTAGCGATAACGGCGTACCGTTTGCCACCACGACACTGGCACGCCTGTCGATGCTGTCGGCGTGGTGGGTACGCTTGGGCATCCTGCCCGACCTGATTGAACCCGGAAAGCCGCAACAGAATGGTCGGCACGAGCGCATGCACCGCACGCTGAAAGCGGAAACGACACGCCCGCCTGCCGCCAACCGGCAGGCGCAGCAGCGAAAGTTCAATCGCTTCCGCGAGGAATTCAACAACGAGCGGCCGCACGAGGCCCTGGACATGGCAACACCGGCCTCCGTCTATGTGCCATCGCGGCGGGAGATGCCTGACCGCTTACCGCCTCTGGAATATCCCGATCGGTTCGAAGTCCGTTACGTCAGCGACAACGGGGGGATTCGCTGGAACAAAGGCTGGGTCAATGTATCGAGCACCTGCATTGGCGAATACGTCGGCCTGGAGGAAATCGACGATGGTGTCTGGAATGTCTATTTCGGACCGCTCAAGCTGGGCAGGCTGCTGGAGCGACACATGCGGATCGAGGATGAATTTGGCCGCCTCAAGCGACGCGGATGACAAGGCGAACGACCTGGGGATTGCGATTGCTGGCGCTTCTGGAAGAGGCCGGCTACGCTACGCTTCACCGGCCTCTTCCAGAGCACGATGTTGTATCCCTGAATCAGTCCGGCATTCAGGGTAAAGAAGCAGAAATGTGTTACCCATGTGCCCGGACTAATCTGTTACCTATCTGCCCGACCGCTCAGCAAAGCGCATAGGAAGAGCGACATAGTTGAGAACCAGAAATGAAATTACGATAAGCGCAATGGAGCCGGGCCAATACTTACGAGTGCGAGCGAACGCAAGTAACGAAAAAGCAGCCACGGCCATGAGGCATGAAAAGCCGGCAATGAGTGCAGGTGGGCCAGCAAGATCGATGCGAAACGGCGAAGGAGTTCGCAGGCTGTGGCCGAGAAAAAATGCAGCAAAATTTTCGTAGGCAGCAATCGAGTTGCCAATGATGAACGGCAGCGTAACGACAACCCATGCTACAGAGACAACGACGCGTTTGTAGCGGGCCGTTCTGTTTTTCGTCTCGGTGCCCTCTTGCAGGCAGCAGTTTTCGCACTGAGTAACGCCAGAGGGAACACTGTTTCCGCAGGTAGGGCAGGCAGTCATAAACCTAACGTGAATTGGATGGCATCAGCGCCTGCCAAGCTGGCGTGGCGCCGTGTAAGACGGTGTGCGCGGCGCGCGAATGTTGTGTAAGACGGTGTGCGCGGCGCGCGAATGTTGTTGATTGGCAAAGCTAAAATTCATTTTCTTTCTTCCTGTGCCTTCTTATCCGGCGGCTAAACGCGGCGTTGTTTTGGATCATTCGGCGTTGTTGCTGCATAAGCTGGCTGCGGGCGAGCCTGCCAACCAGGGCATCTCCCTGCAAAAAGCGCTTGCATTAAGCGCCTCCGTCGAATACTGTAAATATGAACAGTATTGGTGGCAAGGAGAAATACGGCATGAGCACCAGCCAACCGGATACCCTGATCGGCCGCGTTCGCGAGGCCGTGCGTTACAAGCACTACAGCATACGGACGGAGCGTGCCTATGTCGAGTGGGTACGGCGCTTCGTGCGTTTTCATGACATGCGGCACCCGCGTGACATGGGGGCGCCCGAGGTGCGGGCTTTTCTGGGGCGCCTTTCGAACAGATTAATGGGGCCGTGTTCGATTGAAACTGAAAAATTCAACGCTTGCAAATTCAGTGGTAGTCGTCTTCCCGCTGGTGCCTGATCGCCAGAATGGTGACGCTTTCGTCGGTGTCGATCTCAAACAGGGCGACATAGCCGCTCGCACCGAACGGGATGACGATTTCACGGAGAAAGGGATTGTCGGGCAACGCCTTGCGAAAGCTGAAAGGGCTGAGTTCCAGGCTGCGAATCGCGTTCCTGATGGCACTCAGTGCGCGTTCCGCCAAACTCCAGTCCGATTCGTTGTGGGTCAGAACAAACTCATAGAGTCGGATCAGATCGCTTTCCGCTTCTTCCGTAAAGCGGACGCGATAGCTCACTTGCCGGCCTTGGCTGCGGCCAGCATTTTTTCCAGTTTGCCGACCACGACATCGGCACTGCTGTAGGTTCCCGTTTCGCGTGCGTGTTCGCGGGAGGCTAGCCCACGTGCCAGGAATTCGCCTTGCAGTTGGCGGCGCGCGATGTTTTCGCGGATGGACGCTTCAACGAAGCTCGAAAGGCTCTCGCCTTCCTGAAGCACATCCTCTGCCGCTTGCCGGATTTCCGGCGCGACGCGCAGTGAGGGGAAGGTTGCTGATTTCATCCAGGCTCCTTTTGCGTTGCAATTGCGATGCAATTTTGGCATGCGTGCGATGGCATGGCAACAGGCGATGAAGCTGCAACACGATCCGTGCTTGGATGAATCAGCTGGTGAGCAGTCCGGTTTCGACCCACACACGCAGGTGGCCGGCAACGGTGGCGGAGGCCTGTTCGCCCTGGGTGGCGGCGGCGCGCTCGCAGAGCTCGGCGAAGCTTTCGCCGGCAAGGGCGGCTTGCAGCAGGGTGGCCTCGAAGGGTTCGACGGAGCGCCACTGGGTCTGGTCATTCTGGCGCCAGACGAGCAGGTGGTGGGGCTGTGCTTCGGGTGCTGCAGTTTCGGCTTCGGGGTTGTCGCTAAGCGCACGCCACAGCGGTTCGATGGCCCAGTCGAGGGCGATCAGGCGCAGGCTGGGGTGGGCGCTAAAACGCAGTTCCGGCCAAGCCTCTGGTGCCACGGCAAGCAGTTGTTCAACGCTGAGCGGGGCGGCATCGGCTGCGTCGAAGGCGGTGCCGAGTGCCCATTCCATGCGGGCGAGGTCGGGGAGGGCGGGATGCGGCAATTCGCCGGCATCCGCAAGCGTTTGCAGGTGGCCCGGCAGTGCGTTGCCAAACCAGCGGATGGAGGGGTGGTGCGAGGGATGGGCGGCGATGAAGCCGAGCGCGACTTCGTCGAATGTTTGATCGCCGAGTACCCGGTGCAGTACCGGATAGTTCTCGCGCAGCGCGGCGGTGAGGCGGGCGCGGAAGGCATGGCGGTAGATGGAAAGGCGCGGCGGGTCGCCTTGCGGCGTGGCGCTGAACAATGCGGCGCTCTCGACAGGTTCCTCGCTGGCGGTGATGGCCAGGGCGAAGACCTGCAGTTGTGCGGCAAGCGTCTCGGCTGCACTGGCGGCGCCGGAAGTCGCGCCCGGATTCATGCTGCCTCCCGCGTGGCATCCTGCCCACAGTGCGCTATCCGGAATTCGGCGGCAATGGCACGCACCTGATCGAGTTCAGCCAGCAGTTCGGCCAGCGGCGGGATGTGGTCATCGCGCTCGATCATCGTCGGCACCCAGCCGTGGCGCGCCAGCGTGTGAGCGTAAAGCTCGTAGACGCCTGGGCAGATCGGGTGGTCGTGGGTATCGATGAGATAGTCGCCGTGGTCTTCGTGGCCGGCGAGGTGGATCTGGCGGATGCGCCCGGAGGGCAGGGCGTCGATGTAGTGTCGGCCATCGAAGCCGTGGTTGCGGGCGCTGACGTAGACGTTGTTCACGTCGAGCAGCAGCCAGCAGTCGGCGCGCTCGGCGAGTTCGCTGACGAATTCCCATTCGTTCATGTCGTCGTCGGCGAAGGCAACGTAGGTGGAGGCGTTCTCCAGCGCGATGCGCTGGCCGAGGAAATCCTGCACCCGCTGCACGCGCTCGACCATGTGCCTCAGCGCAGCTTCGGTGCAGGGCATGGGCAGCAGGTCATGCAGGTTGGCGTGGTCGACGCCGGTCCAGCAGATGTGGTCGGAGACCCAGCCGGGCTGCACGCGGGCGATCAACGCCTTCAGTTCGGACAGATACTGCATGTTCAAGGGGTCGGTGCTGCCGATGGAGAGCGATACGCCGTGCATCACCATGGGGTAGTGCGCTCGGATGGCGTCAAGGTGCTGCAGCGGGCGACCGCCGGGCACCATGTAGTTCTCGGAGATGATTTCGAGCCAGTCGACGGCAGGCTCGCCGGTGCGGAAATCGGGGTAGTGCTCGGTACGCAGGCCGAGGCCGAAGCCGTCGATGGTCGTCATCGGGATTTTCCTGATAATCGGTGCGGCCACAGGTGTTGCGGCCGCACCGAACGTATCGATTGCTTAGCTGACGACCTTGCCGCCGGCGTCGGTGCAGGCCTTGGCGCTGTCCTTCTTGACCCAGCCCTGGCCCTTGCAGGCGTTCTGGCCCTTGCATTCGTTCTTGGCGGTCTTGCAGTCCGAGGTGCCTTTACAGCTATTGACGCCAGCACATTTGACGGTGGGGGCATCGGCTGCTTGTGCGACAGTGGCAGTTGTGCCGAGGGCAAAGAGGGCGGCAGCAGCCGAGGCGAGGGCGATTCCGGTCTTGGTATGGCTCATTTTGTATCTCCTGTCAGGATTGGGTTCGCATTGCGATTTGTTTGCCGCGCCCGCTGTTTGGCCGACGCGTACCGGTGTTCCGGTATGCATTGGTCGCCCGGAATGCCGGTTCCTTACACCTGACGGGAAATATTTTTCAGAGCTTGTTTTTGGCGCGCCAGGCCTGCAGCCCGCGCATCGCTTCCTTGCGGATCGCGTTCTGCACCATTGGCGTCCAGCCGAGCAGCGTGCCCTTCAGGCCCAGCGCCATGCCGGCCCAGCGCCACAGGTCGAAACGGTCGGTGTGACGCACGATCAGCCCATCGCGGAATTCGTATTCGGCGTCGATTTCGTTGCGTACCTTCCGCCCCGTCTTGCTGAAGGTATAGGTCGCCACCCAGCGCGCCCTGCCGTGCGTATCGTCGGCCTCGACGCCGCTCACTTCCACGCTGAGATCGGTCGCCCGCGAACAGAGCATCGCCCACATCGTGCGTACGCCGGCAGCATCGAGATTCTGGAACGCCGGGTCGCTGAACCGTGCGTCATCGGCATAGCAGGTGCCCATGGCGGCGCCGTCCTTTGCAGCGAGGGCGGTGTAGAGTCGGGTGATCAGGGTGGCGTTGGGGTGGGGTGACGGTTTCATCTGGCTCCGGACCATGGGCTGAAAATGCGGCTTCCCCCGCAGCATAACAGCGACACGGCGGCGGCAAATACGAAACGATGTTGTTCAGACAGGGAGCGGCCCGGTGTATTCGCCGCGCGCCGGGTAATCCTTCTCGATGGCGAAATCGATGGCCTGCAGCAGTTCGTCGAAATGCGGGCGGGCAAAGGGCATGGTCTGAACGCTGCCGTAGTAGAGCGTGCTGTCCGGGCGGATCAGGAAAACGCCGGGCTCGGCGAAAAGGGATGGCTCTTCGATGCCGATCGATGTAGTACCACGGGAGGTCGAGATGTACAGCCCCCAACTTCGGGCGGTGCTGAGCGGAAGGTCATAGCCGAAGCGCAGATCGGCAGTGCCGATCTTGTCGGCCATGGCTTGCGCGCGCTCCCGTGTGTCGGACGATAGTGCGATGACGCCAACCCCTCGCCGGGAGAACTCCGGCAGCAAACGCCCCAGTTCGAGCAGGGATTTTGCGCACAGGGGGCAGTGCAGGCCGCGATAGGCCGCGATGAGGGTGAAGTGCTGCGCCGTCTCGGTTGTCAGGTCGAAGTCGCCGTGGGCGAGTGTCGGCACGTTTAGCGGTGGAACGGGTTGTCGGGGAATGAGCATGGGTCTGGTCTCCTGAAGGGGGAATATGGCATTGGCCTTTCAACAGCGCGATGCGCGGTGGTTAGTCGTTTTTCAGTCGATTCCCTTACGGTTTTTTTGCCGGGGAGGGCTGATTCTCCTCCGCATTACCGGGAGTCAGTTGCCAAACAGCGACTCCAAGACTTTGTTTGAGTGGCGGGGCAAAACTTGCAATGGGCGCGGAGAGTTGCTGCGGCGGGATTCTTGCTTCTTCCTGTTCGTGCGATCAGCGAATCTGCAGCGCCCCGGCAAGAAAATCGAATAGCAGACAATAGACAGCGATTGGCAACGGCAGCCCGAGCAGGGTGCCGAGCAGGTAGGCGCGCACGCCGACGCCCGAGAGCGCCAGCGAATAATTGAGTGGTGGCGCGGTCTGGAAAAGCACGCGCAGCGACCATACGCTGGCCAGCGGGTGTCGGTCGAGGTGCGCAAGGATGCGCTTTGCGAGTGTGTTGTCGAGCTTGCGCAGCGCATCGCCGCCGATCAGACGCACGACCAGGAAGACAACAAGGCACGAAACGCTTGCTGCAAAGTAGGTGGCAATGCCACCGGCCATCTGGCCTAGGGCAAGCACGGCAGCAGCGAGGAATATCCAGCCCGGAATCTGCGCCAGATTGCCAAGGCAGAAGAGCGCGGTAAAGATCGCAAGCCCTTGAAACCGGTGCGCTTCCAGCGCGGAACGCAATGCGGCGAGCGTGAAATGGGCCCTCAGCCCCGTAAGCTCCAACATGACGAGAATGACACCGATCATGACGCCAACGGCTAGCAGGCGAATGTGGCGCGCCATGGATTTATGGACGTTTTTTCAGACGTGGCAGAGCCAGAATGGCGTCCCGGTTGCTCCACGAGAACACCTTGGCGGCGGCTGCGTCGAGCGGCAGCCAGCAATGGCCGAGGTGTTCGCCGGGGGCGGTGCGGATTGGCGTGTCGCGCGGCACTTCAAGCGAGAAGACGTGCTCGGTGTTCTGCGTGACGCCGGGCGCGTAGCGGTGGCGCCACTCAGGGAAGATTTCGTAGGTGTTGGTCTGTTGCCAGTCGATGAGTCGCTCGGTCGTGACGACGATGCCGGTTTCCTCGGCGACTTCACGCACGGCGGTGTCGATCAGCGCTTCGTCACCTTCGCGGCTGCCGGTGACGGATTGCCAGTAGCCGGGGTGGGCGGCGCGCTCAAGGAGCAGGATGTCGCACTGCGGGGCCGGGCTGTGGATGACAACCAGCACCGAAACCGGCTGCTTGTGGCTCCGCTTGTCTGCCATTACCCGGCGGCGAGCGTCGGCAGGGAGGCGAGGCCGTTCGGCCGCATGTCGTAGAAGACCCAGAACGGGACCTTCTCCTGCTGCCAGTTTTCGATGACCGCCGTCAGCACATCATTTAGGGTCTCGAAGGCCGCTTCGTCGTGGGCGTGCAGTTCATCGGCGCCGCTGATCAGCAGCACGTAGCCGGGGGCCGTGTTCCACGAGAGGTCGGAGAGGCAGTCCGAGAGCGCATCGTAGTTGGCGCCGTACCAGTCCGGCAGACGCAGGTCCTTGCCAATCTTCCCGAGGATATTGCCGACCTCGCGCGATTCGCCGAAATCGGCCTGCAGCCAGCCGAAATGCAGGGCGAGCGTGGCCTGCTTGAGCGCCTTGCAGTCGCTGTGCGGCAGGTGGTAGATGCCTGCCAGCTCCTGACGAGCGAGCAGCTTCTGCAGTTTCTGACTCATCGCGCTCATGCTCACTCCTTGATCCGGCGGAAGCTGCGGTAGTGGTCGTCGGTGTAGTAGTACTCGCCCGAAGTTTCGGGTGGGCTGCCGGCCACGATGCGGCGGGCGCCGCGGTCGCGGGAACCCGGCGTCGGCACGGTGTATTCGCGATAGTAGCCGCGCGGTTTGAGCGGCAGACGCTTCTCGAAGTTGCCGAAAGTGCTGCCGTCTTTCCGCGGGTAGGGGAAGGGGCCGCCGCGCTTGATCAGCGCGAGGGTCTCACGGGCCTCGGCGGGAAGCGCGGCCAGGGCAACCGGATCGGATTCGGTTGCCTCGCGCTCGTGTCTGTAGTCGTTGCGGTGGTCCCGCGCGGCGGCCGTGCCGAAGCCGACCGCCAGCGCGAGGACGATGAAGAGGCGCAGCAGGTGGAGCAAGCGCGCCGTCATCGTTTAGGCCTGGCCGGCGTCCTTGCCGATTTCGACCGAGGTTTCGACCTTCTGGCGCAGACGCACATGCAGTTCGCGCAACTGCTTCTCGTCGACGGCGCTCGGGGCGTCGGTGAGCAGGCACTGGGCGCGCTGCGTCTTCGGGAAGGCGATCACGTCGCGGATCGACTCGGCACCGGTCATCATGGTGACGATGCGGTCGAGACCGAAGGCGAGGCCGCCGTGCGGGGGCGCGCCGTACTTGAGCGCGTCGAGCAGGAAGCCGAACTTGGCCTGCTGTTCTTCCGGCCCGATGGCGAGCGCGGCGAAGACCTTCTCCTGCACGTCGGAACGGTGGATACGCACTGATCCTCCTCCCAACTCCCAGCCGTTCAGCGCCAGGTCGTAGGCCTTGGCCAGGCACTTGCCCGGATCGCTGGTGAGCAGATCCATGTGCTCGTCCTTCGGGCTGGTGAAGGGGTGGTGGCAGGCGGTCCAGCGCTTCGCTTCGTCGTCGTACTCGAACATCGGAAAGTCGATGACCCACAGCGGTGCCCACTTGGCGCCGGTGACATGGCCCTTCTCGTGGCCGAGCTTGATGCGCAGGGCTCCCAACGCATCATTCACGATCTTGGCCTTGTCGGCGCCGAAGAAGATGAGGTCGCCGGACTGGGCGCCGGTGCGCTCGAGCACGGTGCGCAGCGACGCTTCCGAGAGGTTCTTGACGATCGGCGACTGCAGGCCGGTTTCGTTCACTTGTGTGACGTCGTTCACCTTGATGTAGGCGAGGCCCTTGGCGCCATAGATGCCGACGAACTTGGTGTATTCGTCGATCTCGCCACGGGTCAGCGTCGCGCCACCCGGCACGCGCATGGCGGCGATGCGGCCGCCTTCGCTGTTGGCCACACCGGCGAAGACCTTGAACGCGACATCCTTGAAGGCATCGGTGACTTCAGTCAGTTCAAGGGTGACGCGCAGGTCGGGCTTGTCCGAGCCGAAGCGGCGCATCGCTTCGGCGTAGGTCATGCGCGGGAATTCCGGCAGATCGACGTCGATGGCTTCCTTGAACACGGTGCGCATCAGCTTTTCCATCAGCGCCGTGATTTCCTGCTCGCTCATGAACGAGGTCTCGATATCGACCTGGGTGAATTCCGGCTGGCGGTCGGCGCGCAGGTCTTCGTCGCGGAAGCACTTGGTGATCTGGTAGTAGCGGTCGAAGCCGGAAACCATCAGCAGCTGCTTGAACAGCTGCGGCGATTGCGGCAGCGCGAAGAACTGGCCCGGATGCACGCGTGACGGCACGAGGTAGTCGCGGGCGCCTTCCGGGGTGGACTTGGTCAGCATCGGCGTCTCGACGTCGATGAAGCCGTTGTCGTCGAGGAAGCGGCGGAAGGCGCGGGCGACCTTGTAGCGCAGCATCAGGTTGTTCTGCATCTGTGGCCGGCGCAGGTCGATGACGCGGTGCGTCAGGCGTACGTTCTCGGAGAGGTTCTCTTCATCGAGCTGGAACGGGGGTGTCACCGACGGGTTCAGGACCTCGATCGCATGGCAGAGGATTTCGATTTCACCGGAGGCGAGGTTGGCGTTGGTCGTGCCTTCGGGACGGGCGCGCACCTTGCCGGTGATCTTCAGGCAGAACTCGTTGCGGACGGATTCGGCGATGGCGAACATGTCGGCGCGGTCCGGGTCGCACACCACCTGGGCGAGGCCTTCGCGGTCGCGCAGGTCGATGAAGATGACGCCGCCGTGGTCGCGGCGACGATGCGCCCAGCCGCAGAGGGTGACCTCCTGGCCGATGAGTTTCGAGTTGAGCTGTCCGCAGTAATGAGTACGCATGGTGTTTCCGGTTGGAGTTTCAGGTGTTCAGGTTGGAGGGGCGATGCCGGATTTCGGCGGTGGCGCGACGACGCCCATGGAAATGATGTACTTGAGCGCTTCATCCACGCTCATGTCGAGTTCGATGACGTCGGCTTTCGGCATCATCAGGAAGAAGCCGGAGGTCGGGTTCGGGGTCGTCGGCACGTAGACGCTGACGTAATCGCCCTTGAGGTGGTTGACCACGTCGCCACCCGGCTGGCCGGTGAGGAAGGCAATCGTCCATGAACCTTCGCGCGGGTATTGCACCAGCAGCGCCTTGCGGAAGGCATTGCCCGACGGAGAGAACAGCGTGTCGGAAACCTGCTTGACGCTCTTGTAGATCGAATTGACGACCGGGATGCGGGCAAGCAGCCGCTCCCACCACTGGAACAGGTGCTGGCCGATGAAATTGGCGGCGAGCACGCCGGTGACGAAGATGATGAGCAGCGTCAGGATGACGCCGGCACCGGGAATGTCGATGCCGAAGGTGTTGCGCGGGTGTGCGGCGGCGGGCAGGAGGCGCAGGGTCTGATCCAGCGTACCGACGATGAGCGACAGCACCCAGGCGGTGATCGCCAGAGGGACCCAGATCAGCAGGCCGGTAACGAAGTAGCGGCGAATCAGCTGCCCGCGCACGCGCAACCTCCGCCGCCACCCTGGCAGGGCGACGGGCTTTCGAGCTTTGGTGCCGCTTCCGGCTTGGATGCGGCCGTGCCGCCGCCCTTGAAATCGGTCGCGTACCAGCCGCTTCCCTTCAACTGGAAACCGGCGGCAGAAAGTTGCTTGGCGTACGAATCCTTGCCGCACTCCGGGCAGATGGTGAGCACGGGGTCGGACAATTTCTGCAGGTGATCCTTCTGGAAACCGCAGGATTCGCAGCGATATTCGTAAATGGGCATGGGAATCCTCCAAAACGCGCGATTATACCCGAGCCGATCGGTCGCGAACGGCCCTCAGTCCTGCTGATATGAGGGAAAAGGCGGTATTTTCAACCGCCTGCACGGTCAGAACAGACCGAGATAGCTGTGATTGAGTTCCTTGCCCCAGAACAAGGCCAGCAAACCGGCTGCGGCAAGATAGGGGCCGAAGGGAATGGGTACGTTACGCCCGCGCTTGGCGAGTACGATCAGGCCGACACCGACGATTGCGCCGACAAGAGAGGAAAGCAGGATGGTGACCGGCAGCATCTGCCAGCCCAGCCAGGCACCGATTGCGGCGAGTAGCTTGAAATCTCCGTAGCCCATGCCTTCCTTGCCGGTTGCGAGCTTGAAGGCCCAATAGACCGACCACAGCGACAGATAACCCGCCATCGCTCCGATCACGGCGGACGATAACGTGGTGAAGGTGCCGAAGAGGTTGAACAGCAGGCCCAGCCAGATCAACGGCAGGGTGATGCTGTCAGGAAGGAGTTGGGTATCGAAGTCGATGCCGGTCAGCGCAATCATTGCCCATATGAGCAGGATTGCCCCAATCGCAGCCACTCCGGGGCCGAAGTGCATGGCCGCGTAGGCGCTGAGCAGCCCGGTCGTTGCCTCAACAAGCGGGTAGCGGAACGAAATCGGCGCCTTGCACGCAGAGCACTTTCCACGCAGAAACAGCCAGCTGAGCACGGGAATATTCTCGAGCGCCGTGATCATGTGCCCGCAATGGGGGCAGCGCGAACGGGGGGTGGCCAGTGACAGCGGTTCGGCAGGGGAAACGGGATCCTCGCCGCGCAGTTCGGCGCACTGGCTGTGCCAGTCGCGCTCCATCATCTTCGGCAGACGATGGATGACGACGTTGAGGAAGCTGCCAACCATCAGGCCGAACAGACCCGCCGTCAGCACGAAGACGGTTGGGTCCGCAAACTGCTGGATCATCCGACGACAGCGCCCAGCTTGAAGATCGGCAGGTACATGGCGATGACGAGACCACCGATCAGTACGCCAAGCACGGCCATGATCATCGGTTCCATCAGGCTGGACAGGGCCTCAACCGCGTCGTCCACCTCTGCTTCGAGAAATGACGAGACCTTCTCCAGCATCGAATCGAGCGCACCGGATTCCTCACCGATGGCGACCATCTGGATCACCATGTTGTCGAACAGCTTGCTGTTCTGCATCGCCGTGGTCAGGTTCGTTCCCGTGGCAACTTCGCTCTGGATGACCTTGGTGGCCGATTTGTACACATAGTTTCCGGATGCGCCGCCAACAGAATCCAGGGATTCGACGAGAGGGACACCTGCGGCAAACATCGTGGCCAAGGTGCGTGTCCAGCGGGCAACTGTTGATTTTCGGATCACATCGCCGAAGACGGGAACACGTAGCGCGTAGCGATCAAAAGCAATCTGCATGGTTTCGGAGCGCTTGTAGGCCTGAATGAAAGCATAAACGCCTCCGCCAATCGAACCGAAAATTGCCCACCAGTATTCAACAAAATAGTCCGATATGGCGATTACGATCACTGTAGGGGCTGGGAGGTCGGCACCAAAGCTCTTGAATACTTCCTTGAACGCCGGAATGACGAAGATCATGATCACCGCAGTGATCACGAATGCCATGATTATGATGGACAACGGATAAAAAAGCGCAGACTTGATTTTCGAGATAAGCGCCTGCATTTTCTCTTTATAGGTTGCAAGGCGGTCGAGCAGTGTTTCCAGAATACCGGCTTGCTCGCCTGCAGCGACCAGGTTGCAATACAGGGCGTCAAAGTGCAGAGGAAACTTGCGGAAGGCCTGCGAGAGCGACGAACCGGTTTCAACGTCGGCCTTGATATCCAGTAGCAATTTTCCGACTGACGGATTCGAGTGGCCGCGCCCCACAATATCGAAGGCCTGCAACAGGGGGACTCCCGCTTTCATCATCGTCGCTAGCTGGCGTGTGAATAGCGTGATGTCCTTATCAGTGATCTTCCCCCCCGACTTGAAGCGCTGCTTGCTAATTTTAGTAACACGTATGCCTTGTCGGCGCAGTGTTGCGTTGACCACCGATTCGCTGGGCGCGCGGAGTTCGCCACGTAAGTCTTTCCCGTCCTTGTTCTTGCCTTCCCAGAGAAAAGTGAATTCCTTGGTTGCAGCAGGTTTTCTTGCGGGCTTCGCAGTGGCCATTGTTTCCCCTTCGGTGTGGTGCTGTTCTTATGCGTTGGTGGTATTGAGCACTTCTTCCAGCGATGTGACGCCTTGCATCGCCTTGATCAGTCCGGATCGACGCAAGTCCTTCACGCCTTCACGCTGTGCTTGTGCGGCAATGTCCAGGGAGGTGCCGCCGGCAAGGATGATGCGCTGGATTTCTTCTGTAACGGGCATCACCTGATAGATGCCAACTCGCCCTTTGTAGCCGGACCCCTTGCAGCGATCGCAACTACCTGGGCCGTAGAGTTTCCAGGTCCCGTCGATATCCTCTTCGGTAAAACCAGCGTTCAGTAGTGCTTCGGTGGGGGTGTCGAGCGGGACTTTGCAGTTGCAGAGACGCCTTGCCAGGCGCTGAGCCGTGATGAGCAGCACGCTTGATGCGATGTTGAACAGGGGTACCCCCATGTTCATCAGCCGCGTTAGCGTCTGCGGCGCGTCGTTGGTGTGCAGGGTCGACAGCACCATGTGGCCGGTCTGAGCCGCCTTCACGGCGATCTCCGCTGTTTCGAGGTCGCGAATCTCACCGACCATGATGATGTCCGGATCCTGGCGCAGGAAGGATTTTAGTGCGGCAGAAAAGGTGAGGCCGGCCCGGTCGTCTACGTTGACCTGGTTAACTCCTGGCAACGGTATTTCCGCAGGATCCTCCGCAGTGGAGATGTTGATCCCCGGCTGATTGAGAATGTTGAGGCAGGTGTAAAGCGACACCGTTTTTCCGGAGCCTGTGGGGCCGGTGACCAGCACCATGCCGTAGGGACGGTTGATCGCATTGAGCAAGAATTCCTTCTGGTCCGGATCGTACCCGAGTGCGTCAATGCCCAGTGTGGCGCTGGAAGGGTCCAGAATACGCAAAACGATCTTTTCGCCGTGCAGCGTCGGCAGCGTGCTGACACGAAAATCGATGGCGCGGTTCTTGGATAGCACCAGCTTCATCCGCCCGTCTTGCGGAACCCTTTTTTCAGCAATGTTGAGTCGCGAAATGACCTTGATGCGCGAGGCGATCTTGTCCTTGATCACCAGCGGCGGCGTGGCGATTTCCCTCAATGTGCCGTCTACCCGGAAACGAATCCGGTAGAACTTCTCGTAGGGCTCGAAATGGATATCCGATGCGCCATCGTTGATTGCGTCGAGCAACATCTTCTGGATGAACTTGACGACCGGCGCATCATCGACGTCGGCTGCTGCCGCTTCGTCACTTGCGGACGGCGCGTCATCATCGCCGAAATCGAGATTCAGATCCTCGTTGGCGATGTTCTTCAGCGTTTCTTCGGCGGACGTCGACAGCTTGGCGACAATCGGCAGCAGCTTCGGCTCTTCGACGACGACCGGGTCTACCGCCATGCTCGTCTGGAAACGGATCTCATCGAGCGCACGCAGATTCGTAGGGTCCGCGGTTGCAATGGCCAGTCGGTTCCCTCGCTTGTGCAGCGGGATGACCTTGTGTGTTCCGATCAGCTTGCGATCGATCGCGTTGGCGGGTATGTGTGCATCATCGAATGCACCAAGGTCGAACAGCGGGTAACCGAAGGTTTCCGATGCGAAAGCGGCAATCTGCAACGCAGTCATTTTTTGTGCATTCGCCGCTTGTGCGATGAATGACGTGCCGCTCGCGGCCGCTTGGGTAAGCAAGGCCTCAGCCTCGGCCTCCTTGAGGCGTCCGGCCTGAACGAGGGCGCGGGCGAGGCCGCTTAGCGGTGCCTGCTGTGGGTTGGCTGCCATGGTCTGGGACTGATTGTCGATCGTATGCCGTCGAGATGCCCGATAATGCTACGGAGCGGGGCTGTTTGTAAAGCTGGCGACGGTTTCGGCAGCGTCGGCGGCTCAGTATTCAGCGGTTCGCGAGTGCCTGCTCGGCCGGCCGCTCAGGCGCGGCCAAGAACGACTTCGAGGACGAAGCGGCTGCCAATGTAGGCGAGTAGCAGGACCATGAATCCGGCCATCGTCCAGCGCACAGCGGTCTGGCCGCGCCAGCCCCAGGCGTGGCGGCCGACCAGAAGGGCTGCGAAGATCCCCCAGGAAATGAAGGCAAACAGCGTTTTGTGATCGAAACTGAGCGGTTTGCCGAAGATTTCTTCCGAATAGACGGATCCGGTGATCAGAGCCACGGTCAGCAGCACGAAGGCAATGACGATCATGCGAAAGAGCAGCGCCTCCATCGTCAGCAGCGGGGGCAGACTGGCGAGGCTCTTGGTCAGCGCGCGCTGATGCAGCTTCCGCTCCGCGTAACTCATGAACACCGCGTGCAGTGCCGACAGCGTAAACAGGCTGTAGGCAAGCATTGCCGCCATGAAATGCAGGCGAAAGCCCCACGAATCGGCATGGGCGACCGCACGGACATTCGGAAACAGTACCGGAATCAAGGCGCATGCCGCGGCCAATGGCAGAACCATCGGCTGCAGGCCGTCCATTTTGGCGTGAAAACTCTCCAACCAGTAGATGAGCACAGCCAGCCAGAGCATCAGGGATAGCGCCAGTCCGAACGAGAAGCGCATTGCACCGTCGGCGAAGAGGTTGAAGTAGATGCCTCCGCCGTGGACGAGGATCGCGATCCCGATGGCGGAGCGTTCCCAAGGGAGCATCGGCTGCGTGACCAGCGGTTTGTCGGTTTCCGACCAGCGCGTACGCCAGAAATGGTAGCCAAGCGCGGCATAGAGGATGGCCGCCAGGATGTTGGGCAGAAGGTGCAGTAAAATGCTCGGCATTCCGAAAGTTTACACCATGCAGGATTCCCGATGCTCGACAACCTGACCCAGCGCCTTGCGCGCGTCATGAAGACCCTCAAGGGCGAAGCGCGCCTGAACGAAGCCAACATCGCCGATGCGCTGCGCGAGGTGCGTCTTGCCTTGCTGGAGGCGGATGTGGCCCTGCCGGTGGTCAAGGAGTTGATTGCCGCGGTCAAGGAAAAGGCCGTTGGCGAGGAGGTTATCGGCTCGCTGACGCCGGGCCAGGCGCTGGTCGGCGTCGTCCATAAGGAACTGACGCGCATCATGGGTGAGGCGAACGTCGGCCTCAACCTCGCTACGCAGCCGCCGGCCGTAATCCTGATGGCCGGTCTGCAGGGCGCCGGCAAGACGACGACGGTTGGCAAACTGGCCAAGCTGCTCAAGGAGTCGCAGAAGAAAAAAGTACTGGTCGTCAGCTGCGACGTTTATCGCCCGGCGGCCATTGAGCAGCTGAAAACCGTTGCCGCTCAGGTCGGTGCCGATTTCTTCCCGTCGGCCACAAACGAAAAACCGGTCGACATCGCGCGCGCGGCGATCGATTGGGCAAAGAAGCATTATCACGACGTATTGCTCATCGATACCGCGGGCCGGCTGGCGATCGACGAGGCGATGATGAGGGAGATCGCTGAACTGCATGCAGCGATCAATCCGGTCGAAACGCTTTTCGTTGTTGATGCGATGCTCGGTCAGGATGCAGTGAACACCGCGAAGGCCTTCAACGATGCGCTGCCACTGACCGGCGTGGTACTCACCAAGCTCGATGGCGATGCGCGCGGCGGTGCGGCGCTTTCGGTACGCCACGTCACCGGCAAACCGCTCAAGTTCGCTGGCGTTGGCGAAAAGCTATCTGGGCTGGAGGCTTTCCATCCCGAGCGTATGGCCTCCCGCATCCTCGGCATGGGCGACGTGCTGTCGCTGATCGAGGAGGCGCGTAAGGGCGTCGATGAAGAAAAGGCGCTCGAATTTGCAAAGAAGCTCAAGTCGGGCAAGGGATTCGACCTCAACGACTTCAAGGAACAGATGGGTCAGATGCGCAAGATGGGCGGCGTGGCTTCGCTGATGGACAAGCTGCCGGCGCAATTTGCGCAGGCCGCCAATCAGGTGGCGCCGGGGACCGAAGACAAGATGATCCGCCGTATTGAGGGCGTCATCAATTCGATGACACCGGATGAGCGGGCCAAGCCGGAGTTGATCAAGGCCAGCCGCAAGCGACGCATTGCTGCTGGCGCCGGCGTTCAGGTACAGGAAGTGAATCGTCTGCTCAACCAGTTCGAGCAGACGCAGAAGATGATGAAGCAGTTCTCGAAGGGCGGTATCGGCAAGCTGATGCGCAGCATGAAGGGCCTGATGCCCGGCGGTGGCTTCATGCGCTAATTGGCTTTCGCCGGGTAGCTCCACTGGTTGTGCCACGCGGCACGCACCATGTTCGGGTATTCGGGCCGGCCGAGGCTGCCGTTGTAGCGGCCGAGCGCCCGGTAGAGGTCGCCCTTTTCAATATCCAGGTAGTGCCGCAGGATGGTGCAGCCATAGCGCAGGTTGGTGCGCATGTTGAAGAGGTTGTCGTCCGGCCGGCCGATCAGCTTGACCCAGAACGGCATCACCTGCATGTAGCCACGGGCGCCGGCACTTGAGACCGCATATTTACGGAAGCCGCTTTCCACCTGCATCAGCCCCAGCACCAGCTGCGGATCGAGTCCGGCGCGCGTTGCCTCGTAATGCACCGCCCGCAGTAGTTCCAGCCGGTACTCTTGGTTCGGGATGCGTTTTTGCAGGCGCGCCGACATTGCTTCCAGCCAGTTTGCTGCCTCGATCGGGCTCTTGAACGAAGATACCGGCGGGCGCTTGTCAGAGACCGATTTCTGCAGGGCTGCCTGCACGCTGGCGGAAAGCGGTTCGTACTTCTGGGCGCCGGCCAGTGCAACCAGCGGGGCAAGCGAGAGGGCAAGGAGTGTTGCGCCGATCAGGCGCACAGCTTCTCCTTTACGAAGGCAACTGCACCGTCAGCTGCGATCATCTGCGCCTCTGTGTCGCGGCGCCCTTTGTATTCCAGCTTGCCGTCGTTCAGGCCGCGTTCGCCGACGACGATGCGGTGCGGCACGCCAATCAGCTCCATGTCGGCGAACATCACGCCAGGGCGTTCGTTGCGGTCATCGAGCACGGCGTCGATACCTGCAGCGAGCAGATCGGTGAGCAGTTGGTCGGCAGCGGTCTTGACCGCATCGCTCTTGTAGTAGCCCATCGGCACGATGCAAACCGCGAACGGCGCGATTGCCGCCGGAAAGACGATGCCGCGTTCGTCGTGCCCCTGCTCGATGGCGGCGCCGACGATGCGGGAAACGCCGATCCCGTAGCAGCCCATCTCCATGATCTGCGCCTTGCCGTTCTCGTCGAGGAAGCTGCATTCCATTGCTTCCGAGTATTTGGTGCGCAGCTGGAAGATGTGGCCGACCTCGATGCCGCGGCAGAGATCGAGCGCGCCTTTGCCGTCCGGCGACGGGTCGCCGGCGACGACATTGCGGATGTCGGCAACGAGCGCGGGTTCCGGCAGGTCGCGCCCCCAGTTAACGCCGGTCAGGTGAAAGCCTTCGGCGTTCGCGCCGCAGACGAAATCGGCCATTGCCGCCACCGTGCGGTCGGCGATGACGCGTACCTTTGCCGTATCGACGCCCACCGGACCGATGTAGCCAGGCTTGCAGCCGAGGAAGCGCTCGATCTCACCATCGGTCGCGAAGCGGAAGGGATCGAGGCCGGGCAGCTTGCCGGCCTTGATCTCGTTCAGGTTGTGGTTGCCGCGCAGCAGCAGAAGCACGAATTCCTCGTCGTGCATGACGGCGATCGCCTTGACGGTTTTCTCCAGCGGCTGCTTGAGGAATTCGGCAACGTCCTCGCAGCGGATGCGGTTGGGCGTCGCCACCTTCTGCATGGCCGTTCCTGCTGCAGCGCGAGGTGTTGCGGGGGCGAGTGCTTCTGCAAGTTCTACGTTCGCTGCGTAATCCGAATCGGGGCAGAAGGCGATCGCGTCCTCGCCGGAATCCGCCAGCACGTGGAATTCATGCGAGCCAGTACCGCCGATCGAGCCGGTGTCAGCTGCGACGGCACGGAACTGCAGGCCCAGGCGTGTGAAGATGCGGCTGTAGGTCTCGTGCATGCTGCGGTATTCGCGCTGCAGATCCGCGAACGAGGTATGGAACGAGTAGCCGTCTTTCATCAGGAATTCGCGGCCGCGCATGACGCCGAAGCGCGGGCGGATTTCGTCGCGGAACTTGGTCTGGATCTGGTAGAGGTGCAGCGGGAGCTGGCGATAGCTCTTCACATCCTTGCGCACGACGTCGGTAATCACCTCCTCGTGTGTCGGCCCGATCACGAAGTCGCGCTGGTGGCGATCCTTGAAGCGCAGCAGTTCGGGTCCGTATTTTTCCCAGCGGCCGGTTTCCTGCCACAGTTCGGCCGGCACCACGGCCGGCATCAGCAGTTCGATGGCGCCGGCACGGTTCATTTCCTCGCGTACCACGTTCTCAACCTTCCGCAGGATGCGCAGCCCGAGCGGCATCCACGTGTAGATGCCTCCGGCGAGGCGCTTGATGAGGCCGGCGCGCAGCATCAGTTTGTGGCTGACGATCTCGGCGTCGGAAGGGGCCTCCTTGAGAGTGGAGAGAAAGAACTGCGAGGTGCGCATGATGTCTGCTCGTCGGAAATTGGATCGAAAGCGGCGATTCTACTTGACCCGTCGATGCCTGCGAAGCACGTGGGCGGTTGGCAATCCCGAGTGCGCGAACTTTCCAAGCCTGAAGAAAAAGTGGAAAATCACTGCAACTGAAAATTTGCTGGAGTTTCCTATGCTCGATCGGGAAGGCTATCGCCCGAACGTCGGCATCATTCTTTGCAACGCGAAGAACGAGGTTTTCTGGGGCAAGCGCATCAAGGAGCATTCCTGGCAGTTTCCGCAGGGCGGCATCAAGCGGGGGGAAACCCCGGAGGAGGCCATGTATCGGGAATTGCACGAGGAAGTCGGGCTGCTGCCCGAACACGTGCGCATTCTGGGCAGAACCCGCGACTGGCTGCGTTATGAGGTGCCGATCCAGTGGATCAAGCGTGAGTGGCGTGGGAGCTACAAGGGGCAGAAGCAGATCTGGTTCCTGTTGCGCCTGGTTGGTCGCGACAGCGATGTTTCCCTGCGCGCCAGCAGCCACCCGGAATTTGATGCGTGGCGCTGGAATAGCTACTGGGTGCCGCTTGATGTGGTCATCGAATTCAAGCGCGGTGTGTATGAGCAGGCCTTGAACGAGTTGGCGCGCTTCATCGACGCCGACCGGAGGCGCCCCCACAAGCGTTTGCGCAGTTCTGGCGATCCGGCGATGCAATCCGCGGGCCGATTGGATGAAGATGCCGGCACTTAGCAAAAACAAACCTTCCTGGTGCAGCGCGGCGATCCATTTTGCCGCCTTCCTTTTCTGTTCAGGCATGGTGTCGCCGGGGTTTGCCAAGGGGCCCGCCGATTACGAACTTCTGCTGGAGCGCAAGAACGAAGGTCTTACGTTTGATGAGCGCCCTTGGCAGGAGGTTGAGGCCGCACTTCCGGCCCCGCCGCAGGAGGCGAATCTGCTGCCGATCGAGGTTGACCAGCTCACCCAGAATCGATTCTATGTAGATGACGCTTCGCTGGCCTACGGCAGCGACGATGTAATCCGCTACACGATGGTAGTTGTCAGCCCTGCGGGCGCCCGCAATGTGAGTTTCGAGGGGATGCGCTGCAAGACTGCAGAGCGGCGTATTTACGCTTTCGGCCGCGTCGACGGATCATGGTCTAAAGCACGCAGCAATGCGTGGGTGAGAATCGAAGGCGGAAACATCAACCGCCATCATGCTGCGCTGTACCGTGATTATTTTTGCTCCACCGGGGGCACGGTGATGGACACTGAAGCCGCAAGGCGGGCGCTTCGTTACGGCAATCCCTCCTCTGCTTCCCGTCAGTAGGCTGTCGTGCTTGACTCGCTGATCGTCGGTTTCGACAGAGGCTTGCGCACGGTGTGTGGGAGGGCTCCATCTGCTCGCCCGATGCCAGGGGAAGGGTTTCCCGATTCCTCTCTCAGTAATGCCGAGCGACGCCATGCGGCGGCGCTGATGCGCGTCAATCATGTCGGTGAGATTTGTGCGCAGGCCCTTTATCAGGGGCAGTCGCTCACGTCTCGCAACCCTGAACTGAGACAGCGTCTGGCAGGTGCTGCTGCCGAGGAGTTGGATCATCTCGCCTGGACCGCATCGCGAATCGAGGCGCTGGGTGGCAGGAAAAGCGTGCTCAATCCGCTTTGGTACGCCGGCGCGCTGGCGCTCGGCAGCGCTGCCGGTCTTCTCGGCGATCGCTGGAATCTCGGGTTTCTGGCCGAAACGGAACGTCAGGTAGAGGCCCACCTTGATCGTCATCTGGACATGCTGCCCGTTGGTGACGAGCCGTCGCGCGCGGTGTTGGATCAGATGCGAACCGACGAATCAGCGCACGCCGCCATGGCAGAGTCTTTGGGGGCTGCAGCGCTGCCCCGGCCCGCCCGCCTGGCGATGAGGGCCGCTGCGCGCGTGATGACAACAACGGCCTATTACCTTTAGCGTCGGCATCTTCACTCGGATTCGAGAATCTCCATGTCGTGAGTGATCTCCGCGGTCTTGCCCAGCATGATCGACGCCGAGCAGTATTTTTCCTTCGATAGCTCGATTGCCCGCGTAACGACCTCACGGCGCAGATTCTTTCCGCTAACCCGGAAGTGGAAGTGGATCTTCGTGAATACCTTCGGATCGCTTGCGGCGCGCTCGGCGGACACATCGATTTCACAGCCGTGTACGTCGTGACGGCCTTTCTTCAGGATCGTCACCACATCGAAGGCGGTACAGCCGCCGGTGCCGGCCAAGAGCAGTTCCATCGGCCTTGCACCAAGGTTCTGGCCGCCGGCGTCGGGGGCGCCATCCATCACTATCCGGTGCTTGCTGCCGGTTTCCGCAGTGAACGATACCCCCTCGCCGGCCCAGCTGATCTTGCATTCCATGGTCTTCCTCTTGGAGTTAGGGAAAAGGGCGCAATTCTACGGTGCGCCTCTTCGCGTTAAAACAAACGGCAATGTTGCGATGCAGCATGTTTCTTGCATTTTTCCTCTGAAGATACGTGCTAAAACGTTCATTATTGTGCAAGTAGTTTTATATAGAAATATTAAATTATTGATTTATATAACTAACAAATAAAATTAACTGAATGAATGGATGTATAGAGCTCGATATGCGGCATTGCACAAAAACACTTGCGATTCGGCGCCCGATGTTTGATAATGCACTCAGTCTGATGTTTCAGTTGATGGCGAATCGGCTGAAGCTTCTTCAGTTGTCTCCTCCACCCTCCTCCTTTGGTGTGGATTTAGCGCGACTCCCCGTGAGTCGCGTTTTTTTTGCGTGCGCAACATCGCGTTTGACAGCTATTGCTGACTTCGCATAGAATGCGCGGCTTTCCGTTAATCAAGGCTCGTTCAAGAGGGCGCCAATGAAGACATTTTCCGCCAAGCCACATGAGGTGACGCGCGAGTGGTTTGTGGTAGATGCCACAGACAAGGTGCTCGGCCGCCTCGCTACCGAAATTGCCCGCCGTCTGCGTGGCAAGCACAAGGCGATCTACACGCCGCACGTCGACACCGGTGATTTCATCGTTGTCGTTAACGTGGACAAGGTCAAGGTCACCGGCAACAAGGCCGAAGACAAGAAATACTTCCGCCACTCGGGCTATCCGGGCGGTATTTACGAAACGAACTTTACCAAGCTGCAGCAGCGCTTCCCGTCGCGCGTACTCGAAAATGCCGTCAAGGGAATGCTGCCGAAGGGGCCGCTGGGTTACGCGATGCTGAAGAAAATGAAGTGCTATGCCGGCAACGCGCATCCGCACACCGCGCAGCAGCCGAAAGTTCTGGAAATCTGAGAGGTTGAGTGATGGCTGAAAACTATTTTTACGGGACCGGTCGTCGCAAGAGCGCTGTCGCCCGCGTATTCATGAAGCGTGGCAACGGTGCAATCGTCGTGAATGGCAAGCCGATCGACGTTTTCTTTTCCCGCGAGACTGGCCGCATGGTGGTTCGTCAGCCACTCGAACTGGTCGAGCATCTGAACACCTTCGACATTCTGGTCAATGTTGATGGTGGTGGTGAATCGGGGCAGGCTGGTGCGGTGCGTCACGGAATTACGCGCGCGCTGATCGAATACGATGCGGCATTGAAGCCGGCACTGTCGAAAGCAGGCTTTGTCACCCGCGATGCTCGTGAAGTCGAGCGTAAGAAAGTCGGTCTGCACAAGGCGCGTCGTCGCAAGCAGTTCTCGAAGCGCTGAGTGTATCTGCGCTGTTTTTCGAAGCCGCCTCCGGGCGGCTTTTTGTTTTTGCCGGGGCTGCGTTTATCATTGCGGCTCGCAATCGGGAGAACTGCAAGATGATCAAGATAGGTATTGTCGGCGGAACCGGGTATACCGGGGTCGAGTTGCTGCGTCTACTGGCGCAACATCCGGATGCCGAACTGACGGCAATTACGTCGCGCGGCGAGGCGGGAATGGCGGTTTCGGATATGTTTCCGAGCCTGCGTGGCCATGTTGACCTGAAATTCGAAGATCCCGCCAAAGCGAACCTTGCTGCGTGCGATGTTGTCTTCTTCGCGACGCCGAACGGCATTGCAATGCAACAGGCGCCTGCGCTACTAGCTGCGGGGGTTCGTGTGATCGACCTCGCAGCGGATTTTCGCATTCGCGACGTTGCCGAGTGGGAGCGCTGGTACGGCATGCAGCACGCTTGCCCGGACTGGGTTGCCAAGGCAGTTTATGGATTACCGGAACTCAACCGCGACACGATTCGCGGCGCGCAACTGGTCGCCAACCCCGGATGCTATCCGACAGCCGTGCAGCTTGGTTTAATGCCTTTGCTGGAAAGCGGGGCGGTTGAAACCGGACATTTGATCGCCGATGCAAAATCCGGTGTGTCCGGAGCAGGGCGTAAGGCCGAGACCCATATCCTGTTCTCGGAAGCGGGGGATAACTTCAAGGCCTATGGTGTCGCGGGGCATCGCCATCTACCTGAGATCCGGCAGGGTTTGACCTCAATGGCCAGCAAGCCGGTTGGACTGACCTTCGTTCCTCATCTGACACCGCTGATTCGTGGCATTCATGCGACGCTCTATGCAAGAATCGAACGTGAAATCGATTTTCAGGCCTTGTTCGAGGAGCGTTATGCCAGCGAGTGCTTCGTCGACGTGCTGCCCGCGAAGTCGCATCCGGAAACCCGCTCGGTGCGTGCGTCGAACATGTGCCGGATCGCCGTTCATCGTCCTCAGGGAGGGGACACCCTAGTCGTTCTGTCGGTCATTGATAATCTCGTCAAAGGTGCGGCTGGGCAGGCCGTCCAGAACATGAACATCATGTTCGACCGCGATGAAAAGACCGGGCTATGGCAACTTCCGGTGCTGCCGTAAAGCTCAAGCGGTTGCGGCAGCGCTTTGGCATCAGCGCGCCGCGGGTTGCGGTTCGTACCCATATTCCCTGGTACTGGCGCGCACTGGCAATCGTGGCCTTGCTGTCTGTATCGCTTGCGCTGGGGCGCTGGGTCTATGATGCAGGACGCAGTATCGCCGGTTTCGATAGCTCGAACAGCGCCAAGGTAATCGAGGAGTTGCGGGAGAACGTCCGTCTGTTGACGGCCGAGCTCGCTGGCGCAAAGACGGCGGCTGCCGCTGCCGACACCAGTGTCAAGATCGAACGCGCGGCGCAGGAAAGGCTTGCGGAGCAAGTGCGTTCGCTGGAGCGAGACAATGCTGCGCTAAAGCAGGATCTGTCTTTTTTCGAAGGATTGCTGCCGGAGAATACTGGTGCCGGCGATGCAAGTGTGAAGATCAGCCGTCTACGGGTTGAGCGCGAAGGCGATAACGGACCGTATCGTTTTCGCCTGCTGGTTGTTCATAACGCCAGCAAATCTCAGCGCGATTTCAAGGGCGAGCTGATCTTCGTGCTCAAGGTGCGGCAGGGCGGCAAAGATGCTATGATTTCGCATCCCCTGAATGGCAGTAGCGATCGGTTTCGACTGGATGTCAAGCACTTTCAGCGCGCCGAGGGATTATTGCCGGTGCCGGCTGATACTGTGCTCGTGAGCGTTGAAGCGCGTATCGTACAGAACGGCTCCATACGCGCAACGCAGACGATCAACCTCTAGCAAGGGAGGTAACATGTTTGGCAAAAAGCAGCAGGGCGGCAAGCCGCAAACCAGAATTGACAGCCTGATCGGCGCTGGTACCCGCATCGAGGGAAATGTTTCCTTTACCGGCGGACTTCGCGTCGACGGTGAGATCAAGGGTAACGTTTCTGCCGACAAAAATGGTGACAGCACGCTGGTGATTAGCGAGCAGGCGCGTATCGAGGGGCAGATTGATGTCGCGCATGTCGTTATCAACGGCACTGTGGTTGGTCCTGTCAGCGCGACTGAATCGCTGGAACTTCAGCCGAGCGCGAGGGTCACAGGGGATGTTGAATACCACCGGTTGGAAATGCAACAGGGCGCCGTCGTGCAAGGGCGTTTGATTCACCAGACAAATGCGCGAACCGTCGAGTTGAAGCTGGCGTCAAGTGCCAGTTAATCAGTAACTAACAGTAGCCATCGTTTTCTCAGGAGTCATCATGAACGCCGCAACCGAAATGCCTTCTCCCTTCGTCTTCACCGATTCTGCCGCGAACAAGGTAAAGGAGTTGATCGAGGAAGAAGGGAACCCTGAGCTCAAGCTGCGCGTGTTTGTGACCGGTGGTGGTTGCTCGGGCTTTCAGTACGGCTTTACCTTTGACGAAGCCGCGGCGGATGACGATACCGTTCTGAGTAAGAATGGCGTAACCCTGCTCGTCGATCCAATGAGCTACCAATACCTTGTCGGCGCAGAGATCGACTATTCGGAAGGTCTGGAGGGTTCGCAGTTCGTGATCAAAAACCCGAACGCTGCCTCTACCTGCGGTTGCGGTTCGTCCTTTGCAGTCTGACGCGATCTAATCAGGACGGCCCCCGTTATCTCGGGGGCAAAAAGAAGGGCGGTCTCCAGCGACCGCCCTTCTTTCTTGTATACGGCCGGTTTCAGTGGAAGCTGCCCTGTCCGGAGAATTCTTTCGCCAATTTGACCTGCTCGGCCAGCGGCTGAATTGCAGATTTGAAACGGGGAAGTTGCGACGGTTCCAGCGGAAGTGTTGTCGGCAGCGTGACCGAAAGCGGGTTGACCTGCTGCTCGCGGATGCGGAATTCGTAGTGCAGGTGCGGACCCGACGCTAGTCCGGTTTGTCCGACATAACCGATGGTGTCGCCCTGCACAATACGTGTGCCCTTGCGAATCCCTGGGGCATATCCGTTCAAATGCCCATAGGCCGTCGAATAAGCGCTTTGATGCTTGAGGACGATCAGATTGCCGTAGCCCCCTTGTTTTCCCGCAAACTCGACAATGCCGTCGGCAACCGCGCGAACCCGCGTCCCGATTGGCGCACCGTAATCGACGCCCTTGTGCGCGCGCCAGGTCTGCAATACCGGGTGGAAACGGTTGCTGGTGAAGCCGGAGGTGACCCGCGAGAATTCGAGCGGTGAACGCAGAAACGCCTTTCTCAGGCTCTTGCCATCGGCGGTGTAGTATCCGCCCTTGCCGCCTTCGGTTGCGTGCCAATACGCTTGGTAGGTTTTTTTGTCGTTCGTGAATTCCGCCGCGAGTATGCGTCCGCTCCTGATCGCCTGGCCTCGATGATGCAGCATTTCATAAACGATGCTGAAGCGATCTCCCTTGCGCAGATCGCGGTGAAAGTCGATATCGCCACTGAAGATCTCCGCGAGTTGCGTGGCGATTCCGTCAGGAATCTCCGCGTCGTCGGTCGCTCCAAACAGGCTGTAGCGAATCTCTCCCGAGCGCATTTCGATTCTCGGCTCAAGTACCTGAGCCTGCTCGCTGGCCGATAATTTGCCCTGCTCGCGCTTGATGACAATCAGTGCATCCTTTCCCGAAACGGGAAAAAAGAATGCAATCAGTTCGCCCCTCTCGCCTGTTCGCGCTGTCACCGGTTTACCAGGACGCAGCTGGCGTGCGATGGTTTGCGCAACAGTGTTTGTGCGGAGGAAGTCGAGCGCTTCGCGATCATCGATGCCCAAGCGGGTCGCCAGACTGGCCAGCGTATCACCACGCTGGACGCGCTCTTCACGAAGAAACGAATGCTGCTCAGCCGCGATAATCTTCGCGTCGCGGACAGGAAGTTGTTCGACGACCGTCTGCAAAGTGATCGCGGTCGAGGAGCCTTGCGGCGCAACCGCGAATGCAGTGACCACGCTTAGCGTCGAAACTGCGGCGAATCCCAAAGCGTACCTGTGCCGACGGACGAGGCTGTCGATCAGGAGGTGCGATTGCGCTAGAATGCGGCTCTTTTTATCCGTCACTGGGCAGATGGCAACAAAAATATCGCCGCAGTGTAACAAATTCTCGGTAGATGTGGCGCCGACCGTTTTAGCGTGGTGTGAACATGGGTGTTGTGGAAGAGAATCTTGATCTGATCAAACGCGGTTCCGATGAACTGCTGGTCGAAAGCGAACTGGTCGATCGTCTCAAGTCCGGCCGTCCGCTACGGATCAAGGCAGGTTTCGATCCGACGGCGCCTGATCTCCATCTCGGGCACACTGTGCTGATCAACAAGCTGCGTCACTTCCAGGAACTCGGGCATCACGTGATGTTCCTGATCGGCGACTTCACCGGAATGATTGGTGATCCGACCGGGAAGAATGCGACACGGCCGCCGCTCACGCGCGAGCAGATCCTCGACAATGCCAGGACCTATCAGGAGCAGGTGTTCAAGATTCTGGATCCAGAGAAGACCGAGATCTGTTTCAATTCAACCTGGTTCGAGCCGATCGGCGCGGCTGGAATGATCAAACTTGCGGCCCTGCACACGGTGGCTCGCATGCTCGAGCGCGATGATTTCGCCAAGCGGTATGCCGCAAATCAACCGATCGCGATCCACGAGTTCCTCTATCCGCTCTGCCAAGGCTATGACTCCGTAGCAATGCGGGCCGACATCGAACTCGGCGGAACTGACCAGAAATTCAATCTCCTGGTGGGGCGGGAATTGCAGAAGCACTACGGCCAGCCGCCACAGTGCGTGCTGATGATGCCCCTGCTTGAAGGACTTGATGGCGTTAACAAGATGTCCAAGTCGCTCGGCAACTATGTTGGCATCAACGAGCCGCCGCGCGAGATTTTTGGCAAGCTCATGTCGGTATCGGACGAACTGATGTGGCGTTATTTCGACCTGCTTTCGTTCCGGGCCATTGAAGAAATAGGCAGAATGCGCAAGGAAGTCGCGGATGGACGCAATCCTCGCGATATCAAGGTGATGCTGGCGCAAGAGATCGTTGCGCGATTTCACGGCCAATCGGCTGCGGTTGATGCACTTGCCGACTTTGAGGCGCGCTTCCGTCAAGGCGCGATTCCGGATGATGTTGCTGAAGCAGCGATTGCTCTGGGTGGCGTTGCGACTATGGGTATTGTGCAGGTCCTCAAGCAGTCCGGGCTTACTGCCAGCACTTCAGAGGCAATGCGCATGATAGAGCAGGGCGGTGTCCGGATTGACGGCGCCAGGGTAGAGGACAAGAACCTTCAGCTTGCTCCGGGGCCGGCGTTTGTCGTCCAAGTCGGCAAGCGCAAATTTGCCCGTATTACGCTTCACTGAATATTTTTTTCAACGGGTGTTGACCAGCTTCGATTGGTCTGTATAATGCGCGTCTTTCGTTGCTCGCGCAGCGAAGCAAAACCAACAGAATCAATGGGTTATTGTTTGTTTTGCAGGGCCAAGACGATTTTTTGAAAGTTTTTCGAAAAAGAGTTGACGCAGTATCTGGCCCCTGTATAATGCGCAGCTTCGCCGCTGACGCGAAACAAAAAATCAAAGACAAGTTCTTGATTTTTAAGCTCTTTAAAAACCAGACAACCGATAGGTGTGGGTACTTGGTTTGGTTGTGAAGTCGGTTTTGTGCCGACATTGCGATTAAATTGAAGTGCTCGCACGATAGAAGTAAGTTTTCAAGGAAACTTGAAATCTGCAACGTCA
>JAKLLG010000024.1 GCA_023150275.1 Rhodocyclaceae bacterium | reverse complement strand
GCTTTCGCCTCACCACCGAACTTGCGCGACAGCACGGTCGTGATCGCCGCCGTCAGCGTGGTCTTGCCGTGGTCAACGTGTCCAATCGTGCCTACGTTTACGTGCGGCTTCGTACGTTCGAATTTACCTTTGGCCATTTTCCCGCTTCCTCAAATATAAAAAGATCAACGATATCGATTTGGTTGCACCAGCGAATGGTGCCCATGGGCAGGATTGAACTGCCGACCTCTCCCTTACCAAGGGAGTGCTCTGCCACTGAGCTACATGGGCGTTCCGAAAACGCTCGGTTACAGCAAACTACAAGCCGCGGAAAGTGGAGCGGGTGAAGGGAATCGAACCCTCGTCTTAAGCTTGGAAGGCTTCAGCTCTACCATTGAGCTACACCCGCACAAACCGGAACCACGACTACAACGTTCGCGACATTTTTTGGTGGAGGGAGAAGGATTCGAACCTTCGAAGGCAGAGCCGACAGATTTACAGTCTGTTCCCGTTGACCGCTTGGGTATCCCTCCGGGAAACCGGAGATTATCTGCAATCGACAAACCGGTGTCAATTGCTTTCGCGAATTGAGGCCGCGCATCATAGCAAAAATCCGGCCAGGGCGCGAGATTTTGCTGGTTTTCCGCGTAATGGCTCTAGAATGCCCGGCAAACCGACGTACACGAAAACCCGCCCCCCATGACCCACGACACCCTCGTTCCACCCTTGCCGGAGGCGCTGGTCGCCGCCTTGCGCGAGCATTTCGGACAACGCTTCTCGCAGGGCGAATCGAAGCGCCTGCAGCACGGCCGCGACGAATCGGTCCACGCCCCCGCGCCGCCACAAGGCGTTGTCTTCGCGGAATCCACGGAAGAGGTCGCGACGACTGTCCGTCTCTGCCATGCCCACAAAGTGCCCGTCATCCCGTACGGTGCCGGCAGTTCGGTCGAAGGCCACCTGCTCGCCGTACGCGGCGGCATCAGCCTCGATCTCTCGGGCATGAACGGGGTGCTGGCCATCCATGCCGAGGATCTCGACGCCACGGTGCAGACCGGCGTCACGCGCAAGCAACTCAACGATGCGCTCAAGGGCAGCGGCCTCTTCTTCCCGATCGACCCCGGCGCCGACGCCTCGCTCGGCGGCATGGCAGCGACGCGCGCCTCCGGCACCAACGCCGTGCGCTACGGCACGATGCGCGACAACGTCATGGCGATGACCGTGGTTCTCGCCGACGGCCGCATCATCCGTACCGGCGGTCGGGCGAAGAAATCGTCGGCCGGCTACGATCTGACGCGGCTCTTCGTCGGCTCCGAGGGTACGCTGGGCATCGTCACCGAACTGACCGTCAGGCTCTACCCGGTACCGGAAGCGATGTCCGCCGCCGTCTGCGCCTTCCCGAGCATCGATGCGGCGGTGAATACCGTCATCCAGACGATCCAGATGGGCATCCCGGTTGCCCGCATCGAACTGCTCGACGCACTGACGCTGACCGCGATCAACCGCTTCAGCAAGACGACGCTACCCGAGCGCCCCACCCTCTTTTTCGAATTCCACGGCAGCGAAACCTCGGTCGCCGAACAGGCCGAGTTCGTGCAGCAGCTCGCCGGCGAACTGGGCGGCGAGAACTTCGAATGGGCGACCCGCCCCGAGGACCGCACCCGCCTGTGGCAGGCCCGCCACGACGCCTACTTCGCCTGCCTGCAGATGAAGCCCGGCGGCCGCGCCTTTCCGACCGACGTCTGCGTGCCGATTTCGCGGCTGGCCGAATGCATCCACGCCACGAACGAGGATCTCGCGCAGGTATCGATCCCGATCATGCTCTTCGGCCACGTCGGCGACGGCAACTTCCACCTCGTCGTGCTGGTCGACCCGGACAACGCAAAGGACATGCAGGAAGCCGAGTGGATCAACGAACGCGTCGTCGAACGCGCGCTGGCGATGGAAGGCACCTGCACCGGCGAGCACGGCATCGGGCTTGGCAAGAAGAAGTTCATGGTGCGCGAACACGGCGAAGGGGCGGTCGACGTGATGCGCGCGCTGAAGCGGGCGCTCGACCCGGACGACCTGCTCAACCCGGGGAAGATCCTGCCCTGACGTCCGTCTTCAGGAAGCTGTCGGCTCGTCGCGCTTGCCGCGCAGGCGCGAGACGAACGTCATCACGGCCAGCGTCACCGCACCGGCCGCCACCCCGACCAGCGCATCCAGCATCGCCCCGAGCAGCGGCCCGATGAAGCCGGCCGCAGCTGCAACAGCTTCGAGCAGATGATGCAGTGGCGGCACGCCGTGCGTGAGGATCCCGCCGCCGACGAGGAACATCGCCAGCGTGCCGATCACCGTCAGCGCCTTCATGATCTTCGGCGCTGCAGCGAGCAGCATGCGGCCGACCGCTTGCGCGGCTGCGCCCGGCTTCTGCACGAGGTGAGCGCCGACATCGTCCATTTTGACGATGCCGGCAACCAATCCATAAACCCCCACCGTCATCAGGATCGCCACACCCACCATCACCGCCGCCTGCGTCGCAAAGGGCTTGTCGGCGACCGTGCCGAGAGCGATCACCATGATCTCGGCGGAAAGTACGAAGTCGGTGCGGATCGCCCCTTTGATCTTTTCCTTCTCGAAGGCAACGAGGTCTACGCTCTCGTCGGCCACCGCGGCGAGTTCCGCCTCGTGCTCGGCCTCCGCATCGCCGCGATGCAGCCACTTGTGGGCCAGCTTCTCGACCCCCTCGTAGCAAAGGTAAAGCCCACCGATCATCAGCAGCGGAATGACCAGAAACGGCGCCACGGCACTGATCGCCAGCGCGGTCGGCACGAGAATCGCCTTGTTCACCAGCGAGCCCTTGGCCACCGCCCACACTACCGGCAGCTCGCGCTCGGCGCGCACGCCGGAGACCTGCTCGGCATTCAGCGCCAGGTCATCGCCGAGCACGCCGGCCGTCTTCTTGGCGGCAACCTTGGTCATCACGGCAACGTCGTCGAGGATCGTCGCAATATCGTCGAGCAGGGCAAGCAGGCTGGCTCCGGCCATGGGAAAGACTCTCGGTTCTGATGGAAGTGCGGCGGATTATACCCACCCGCCATGACGCCTGCTGCGCCGCAACGTTACGCGCGTTGCGCGGTCTCATACAATGGCCGCGTCGCCTACCCGCGACGCACGACAATTGCCCGGCGCGCTCCACAAGATCGTGACCGGATCACAGCCAACGGAGGAGTCTCACAATGAGTGATCTCTCGATCACGCTCGAGGACAAGTACACCCGCACCTCGGGACGTGTCTTTCTCACCGGTTCCCAAGCCCTCGTCCGCCTGCCGCTCCTGCAGCGCCAGCGCGACCTCGCGGCCGGACTCAACACCGCCGGATTCGTTTCCGGCTATCGCGGCAGCCCCTTGGGCGGCGTCGACCAGGCGTACTGGGCGGCGAAGAAGATTCTCGAACCGCAGCACGTCGTCTTCCAGCCCGGGGTCAATGAAGACCTCGCCGCCACCGCCGTCTGGGGCTCGCAGCAGATCAACCTGTTCCCCGGCGCGAAATACGACGGCGTCTTCGGCATGTGGTACGGCAAGGGGCCAGGCGTCGACCGCTGCGGCGACGTCTTCCGCCACGCCAACGCGGCCGGCAGCTCAAAATACGGCGGCGTGCTGGTCATCGCCGGCGACGACCACAACGCCAAGTCCTCGACGCTGCCGCACCAGACCGACCACTTCTTCAAGGCGGTGATGATGCCGGTGCTGTACCCGGCCAACGTGCAGGAATACCTCGACTACGGCCTGCACGGCTGGGCAATGAGCCGCTATTCCGGCTGCTGGGTGGCGCTGAAGGCGCTGGCCGACACGGTGGAGACCTCGGCCTCAGTCGACATCGACCCGCTGTCGCTGCAGATCGTCACCCCCACCGATTTCGAGCTACCTGAAGGCGGCCTCAACATCCGCTGGCCGGACGACCGCCACGAGCAGGAACGCCGGCTGCTGCACTTCAAGCTCTACGCCGCGCTGGCCTATGCGCGAGCGAACCATCTCAACCGCGTGGTGATCGACTCCCCCGGTTCTGGCAACCCCGCGAGACTAGGCATCATCACTTCGGGCAAGTCGTATCTGGATGTGCGGCAGGCCTTCGACGAGCTGGGCATCGACGACGCGCTCGCCGCCGAGATCGGCATCCGCCTGTACAAGGTCGGCATGGTTTGGCCGCTCGAATCGGAAGGCGTGCGTCACTTCGCGGAGGGGCTGGAGGAAATCCTCGTCATTGAGGAAAAGCGGCAACTGATCGAATACCAGTTGAAGGAAGAGCTCTACAACTGGCGCGAAGATGTACGCCCGCGCGTCATCGGCAAGTTCGACGAAAAGGGAGAATGGGCCTCGACGCCCGACAACCGCGGCTTCGTTTCGCACGGCGAATGGCTGCTGCCGGCTGCCGGCGAGCTGTCGGTGGCGCAGATCGCGCGTGTCATCGCCGGCCGCATCGACCGCTTTTTCACCTCGGCGAAGATCGCCGAGCGACTGGCGCTGATCGACGCCAAGCAGCGCTCACTGGCTTCACCGATCATGCTCGCCCAGCGCACGCCGACCTTCTGCTCCGGCTGCCCGCACAACACCTCGACGCGCGTACCGGAAGGCTCACGCGCCGTCGCCGGCATCGGCTGCCACTACATGGTGACGTGGATGGATCGCAAGACGGCGACCTTCACGCACATGGGCGGCGAGGGCGTGCCCTGGGTCGGGCAGGCGCCCTTCACCGAGGAGAAGCACATCTTCGCCAACCTCGGCGACGGCACCTACTTCCATTCCGGCCTGCTGGCGATCCGCCAGGCAGTCGCCGCCGGCCACCCGATCACCTACAAGATCCTCTACAACGACGCGGTTGCCATGACTGGCGGCCAGCCGGTCGACGGCACGCTGACGATTCCGCAGATGACGCGCCAGCTCGAAGGCGAGGGCATCGAGAAAATCGTCGTCGTCACCGACGAACCGGAGAAGTACGCGCAGGTCAGTGGCCTCGCGCAGCCTGGCGGCGCACCGATCCCGATCCGCCACCGCGACGAGCTTGATGCCGTGCAGCGCGAACTGCGCGAATACCCCGGCGTCTCGATCCTCATCTACGACCAGACCTGCGCCACTGAAAAACGACGTCGCCGCAAGCGCGGCAGGATGCCCGACCCGGCCCGCCGCGTCTTCATCAATGAGGCGGTCTGCGAAGGCTGCGGCGACTGCGGCGTGCAGTCGAACTGCCTCTCGATCGTACCGGTCGAGACCGAATTCGGCCGCAAGCGGCAGATCGATCAATCCTCGTGCAACAAGGACTTCTCGTGCCTCAAGGGCTTCTGTCCCTCGTTCGTAACGATCGAAGGCGGGCAGTTGAAGAAGCCGAAGGCGATGGCGGCCGACGAGGCCATCGAGCGCCATTTTGCGGCGCTGCCGCTGCCGGCGTCGATCGATACGGCCAAGCCCTTCAACATCCTCGTCACCGGCGTCGGCGGCACTGGCGTCGTCACCCTCGGCGCGCTGATCGGCATGGCCGCGCACATCGACGGCAAGGGCGTGTCGGTGCTCGACATGACCGGCCTCGCGCAGAAGTTCGGCGCTGTCTATTCGCACCTGCGCATCGCCGACTCGCCCGCCGACATCCACGCCGCGCGCATCGCCACCGGTGAGGCCGACGCCATCATCGGCGGCGATCTCGTCGTCAGCGCCGGCAACGAGGCGATCTCGAAAACACAGGCCGGCAAGACGCGCGCCGTGGTGAACATGGCCGAAACGCCGACCGCCGAGTTCACCCGAAACCCGGATTGGCAATTCCCGCTCGGTCACATGGAACAGCGCATTGCCGAATCCTGCGGCGAGACTGGCGACCGGAGCAAGGCCCTCTTCCTCGACGCGCAGGCGCTGGCGCTGAAGCTGATGGGCGACGCCATCTTCGCCAACACGTTCCTGCTCGGCGTCGCCTGGCAGCAGGGGTTGGTCCCAGTGTCGCTGGAAGCGCTGGACAAGGCAATGGAGCTCAACGGCACCGCCGTCGACAAGAACCGCCGCGCCTTCCTCTGGGGGCGCCGCGCAGCCTTCGATCTCGACGCGGTGCGCCGCTTCGCGCAGGTCGACAACGTGATGGCGCTGCCGAAATCGCTCGACGAGATGATCACCGAGCGGATCGCGTTCCTGACCGACTATCAGGATGCCGCCTACGCAGCCCGCTACCGTGCGCTCGTCGAGCGCGTGCGTGCCACCGAGTCGCCGCTCGGCAGCACGGCCCTGACGGAGGTGGCGGCTCGCTACTACTTCAAGCTACTGGCAATCAAGGACGAGTACGAGGTGGCGCGGCTCTACACCGCCCCCGCTTTCCTGCAGAAAATCGGGGCCACCTTCGAGGGCAATTTCCGCCTCAACTTCCACCTCGCACCACCGCTGCTGGCGAAAGCCGACGCGAACACCGGTCACCCGAAAAAGCAGGCCTTCGGCCCGTGGATGCTGCGCGCCTTCGGCCTGCTGGCGAAGCTGCGCTTCCTGCGCGGTGGCGCGTTCGACATCTTCGGCAAGACCGGGGAGCGGCGCATGGAGCGGCAACTGATCGCCGACTACGAGAGCGATATCGCGCTGATTCTCGAACACCTCGACGCCATGCGGCTAACCGATGCCATCGACCTCGCCAGCCTGCCCGAGCAAATCCGCGGCTTCGGCCACGTGAAGGCGGCGAGCGTGGCGAAAGTCCGTCCGCGTCGCGACACCCTGCGCAGCAGACTGACGGACGCCAGGGAGACGGTTGCTGCCGACTGATCGCCGGCACGGGTAGAATGCGGCGCTCGACTCCCACGCGCGCCGCATGAGCCCACCTCTCCGCCAACTCGCCCTGCAGTTTGCCGCACTGATCGCGGTGCTCTCGCTCGCCTGGCCGTATTACGGTGTTCGCGGCGAGCCGCTGCCCTGGGGTGGCGTCGTCATCGCGATCGGCGGCTTCGGCGCAGTCCTCGCCACACTGTCGCGCCAGCCCTGGTGGTGGCGCTTGATTCACGGCGTCTTCGCGCCACTGGCCTGGCTCGTCGCGCAACTTGACATCGATCCCGGCTGGTTCCTCGCCGCGGCGATCCTGCTGCTGCTCGTCTATCGCGGCGCGCTCTCCGGGCAGGTGCCGCTGTACCTGAGCAATCGCCAGACGGCGCTCGCGCTCGCCGCACTCCTCCCCTCGCCAGCCAACGGCCACACGCCACGTTGTGCCGATCTTGGCGCCGGCCTCGGCAGCCTGCTGCGCCCGCTCGCCGAGGCACGTCCCGATGCCCACTTCACCGGCATCGAGAACGCGCCGCTGACCTGGCTGGGCGGTCGCCTGCTGACGCTCGGACAAGCCAACCTGAGCTGGTGCTGGGGCAGCCTGTGGCAGGCATCGCTGGCCGATTACGATCTGGTGTATGCCTTCCTGTCGCCGGTTCCGATGGGCGACTTGTGGCAGAAGGCCAAGGCGGAGATGAAGCCGGGCAGCCTCTTCGTCAGTAACAGTTTTCCGGTGCCGGATGTGGCACCGAGCGAAACCGTCGCCGTCGACGATCGCCGGCAGACACAGCTCTATTGCTACCGCATCTGAAACCGATCCGCGTCAGAAACGGATGTCGTGTTTGGTAACGGCAACCAGCGCCTGCGTGCGGCTGGATACACCGAGCGCCTTGAAGATGGCGGTGATGTGGATCTTCACCGTACCCTCGGACAGACCGAGCAGCTCCGCAATCTCGCGATTCGATTGACCCTTGACCATCAGCGCGAGCACATCGGCCTGGCGGTCGGTCAGGCCGACCTCGGCCGGCGACACCCCTTTCCCGGCGAGAGGCGCGGCGATGACGGCACTGCTCTGGTTCGGCAGTGTCGTTTCCGGAACATAGATCACACCGTCGAGGACACTGCGCAGTGCGTTGAGCAGGTTCTCGCCGGAATAGGCCTTGGGCACGAAGCCGGCGGCGCCCGCCTTGAGCGCCCGATTGACCGTATGCGCGTCATCGTAGGCGGACACAATCACCACCGGCAAGGCGGGATAGCGCTGGCGCAACAGGTTTAGGCAGGTCAGCCCGTCGATCCCCGGCAGCGCGAGATCAAGCATCACCAGATCGAAATCGTCAGCTTCGGTGAGGATCGCGCAACCAGATTCACAGTCGGCAGCCTCGCGTACCGTCACATCCGCATCAAGCTGATGCAGGGTCTGTACCAGCCCCTCGCGAACAAGGGCATGGTCTTCGATGACGAGGAGTTTCAGCATGGTGTCGGCAGATGAGCGAAATCGAGCCTTACTTTATCACCAACCGCTGCGATAATCCTTATGACAAAGGTAGTGTCTGCTAACATTGGCTGGCCAACGAGACGGAAAACCGAGGAGACTGACATGGGCAACGATATGCAGGGCGATCCGCTGGAGTTCATGAAAGGCATGTGGGGCAACATGGGATTCTCGCTGCCCGGCATGGTCACACCGACCTTCGATGTCGACGAGCTCGAAAAACGCATTCACGACCTCAAGGCCGTCGAAGGCTGGCTGCGCATGAATCTGTCGATGCTGCAGATGACGATCCAGAGCCTCGAAATGCAGCGCTCGACGCTCTCCGCAGTGCGCGCGATGAGGCAAATGGCGGCGGAGAGAAATGCTTCGTCTGCGGCGGCTCCGGAAAGTACCGAAGGGAGTACTCCCGAAGGCCAGAGCGCCTTCGCCCAGGCGGCGATGTGGCCTTGGAACATGATGCAGCAGATGCAGGCACAGATGGCGCAGCAGGCCGAAGCGCAACAGCAGGAAACGCCACCGGCCGCAGCGCCGGAAGCGGAAGCCGCCAAGGCGCCGGCAAGGAAATCGAAGAAGGAATGACGCAGACGGGCATCAACGACGCTTGATGTCCGCACTCCGCGCCGGCGCGCTCACTGTGCGCCGGCAGCAATCACCCAGGCCGCCCACAGCGGCATCGTCAGCATCGAGGCCAGCGTCGTCGCGGAAATGATCCACGCGACGCTGCGACCATCCCCGCCCATGCGCGTCGCCAGGATATAGGCGGATGAGGCCGTCGGCAGTGACGCGAAGAGCACGGCAACGCCAAGATAGGTTCCGGACAAGCCCAGCCAATGCCCCAAGCCCAGGGCGATGAGCGGCAGCGCAAGCAGTTTGACAGCGCCGAGATAGAGCGAGGCACCGAGCACGCCGGACTGCCCCTGCAGGCGCAAGGCCGCGCCCACGGCCAGCAGGCCGAGTGCGATCGAGGCGTCCGCGAGGCGCCCGAGGAAAATCGACATCGGTCGGGGCGGGACAAAACCGGCCAGGTTGAGCAGCAAGCCGGCCAGCGTCGCCCAGATCAGCGGATTGCGTGCGAGCTCGCGCCAGATGGCGGCGTCGCCGTGGCGCGCCAGCATATAGACCGATGAGAGATTGGCGAATGGCACGGCGAGGCCGATGATCAGTCCGAGCGCCGCGATTCCCGGCGTGCCGAAAAGCAGACCCGCCGCCGCGAGGCCAATGTAGGAATTGAAACGGTAGCCGCACTGGAAGATCGATGCGAAGACCAGCGGCTGGAGGCGAAACAGCGGCCGTACCAGCCACGAGAGTGCCATGCCGCCGGCCATGGCACCCAGCGCGGCGACCAGCAGGGGGGCCGCAGCGGCAAGATCGAGCTGGGTCCGCAGGATGGCGTTGACCAGCAAGGCCGGGAAGAGGATGAAATAGACGAGCCTCTCGACCCCGGCCCAGAAATGGTCGCCCAGTCCCATCCAGCGGCGCAGCCCAAAGCCAAGCAGGATCAGTGAAAAATCGGGGAGCAGCAGCAGCGCAGTTTCCATTGCCCCGATTGTAGACACGGGCAACAGATCAAACGATACGTGATTGCCGCAAGGCGGCAATCTCCGCGGCGACCAGCCCCGCCTCGGCGAGTATCTCGTCGGTGTGCTCGCCGCAGGCCGGCGCGGCGCGCTCGACCGCGAATTGCCAGCCGGAGAGACGGAACGGCGGCGCGTATTGCGTCATGCCGTCGGCGCGCGTCGTCACGTCACGCACGCGGAACTGCGGATGTTCGAGTGCTTCCGCGAGCGTCAGTACCGGCGTTACGCAGCAATCGACCTCATCGAAGAGCGCGGCCCATTCCGCAAGCGTGCGCGTGGCAATGTGCGCGGCAACCTCGGCGTGCAGTGCCGGATCCTCGCTCCTTGCATAGCGTGCCTGCCACTCCGGGCGGCCGGCGGCGACGCAGAAGATCTGCCAGAACTTTTCCTCGAGCGCAGCAACGGCGAGATAGCGTTCGTCGCGGGTACGATAGACGGCGTAGTTCGCGCACCCGCCAGTGAGCATGCCACGGCCACGTGCCGAGCTTTTTCCGGCGGCATGTTCGAAAAGCGGGAAGAGGTTGTGCGCGAGCACGGACTCGCTCATCGCAACATCGACAAAGCCCCCTTCGCCCGTTGCGTTGGCCCGATGCAGCGCGGCCAGCATCGCGGCGACGGCGCTCATCGCGCCACCGAGCAGATCGCCGATCTGCAGCGACGGAATGGCGGGGGGGCCGTCGGCGACGCCGGTTTCAGCAAGCACGCCGGCCTGGGCGATGTAGTTGAGGTCGTGCCCGGCGCGCGCCGCCCACGGGCCGCTCTGGCCGTAGCCGGTGATCGCGCAATAGACGAGGCGCGGATTGCGCTCGCGCAACGTCTCGTAGCCGACACCAAGGCGCGCCATGACGCCGGGACGAAAACTCTCGACGAGCAGATCGGCCGACTCGGCCAGCCGCAGCAGCACATCGCGACCCGCGGCCTGCTTGAGATCGAGCCGCAAGCCGCGTTTGTTGCGATTCACCGCGCGAAAGAACCACGAAACGCCATCGCAACCCTCGCCCATCGTGCGCGCATAGTCACCGGCGCCGGCATCCTCGATCTTGATGACATCGGCCCCCATGTCGGCGAGATGCAGCGTCGCCACCGGCCCTGGCAAGAGACGCGACAGATCGAGAACGCGGACGCCGGCCAGCGGGGCGCCGTTCATCCTTCAGTCCGCCTTCTCGCAGCGTTCGAGCAGCGTGCCGTCGATGTCGAGCACGGCGCCTTCCTTGAGCTCGACATCAAGATAGTGGCCACGGAACAGCCAGCCGTTCTGGCCGTGCGAAAGCGTCCACGGCGTTTCCCATTGATCGGCGCGCATGCGGATGCGGATCGCATCGACATCCTTCACCTGCGCGGGATCGGTAACGCACGGGTAGGCATCGGCCATCCGCTTCCAGTCGGCACGCGTGTAACGCATCGCCGGCTTGCCGAGGTTCGGGCACAGCGCCATGGGGTGACGCCGGGTATAGACCTCGGTGATCGTGCCACGCACGTAATAGGTCGGCGCGGTCAGGATGTAACCAGCGCCGCCCTCGCGGAACATGGCGCAGTCGCCGGGTACCGGCATCGGTGTTTCGGCCGCATGGACCGAATCCAAGGCGGCAGCGACAAGAAATATCGGCAGGACGAGTGAGCGCATCACTCGTATTTTCGCACGTCCTCGATTACCTTGCCGTCGTTGGGAAGGGTGCCGGCACCGCAGAATGCGACCTCGCCGCGCAGCTTGGTCACTTCGCGCAGGCTCGCGACGACGGCCTCGCCGAGTTCTGCATCGGCAGAAGCCTCGCAGTTGAGCACCATGCGGTCCTGACCCGCGGCGTTGTCCACCACCAGGCGAACGCGACCCAGTTCCGGGTGACGGCGCGCCACCTCGGCAATCTGCTTGGGATGGACGAACATGCCCTTGATCTTGGTGGTCTGATCCGCCCGCCCCATCCAGCCCTTGATGCGTTGGCCGGTTCGGCCACAGGGCGAAGTCCCCGGCATGATCGCCGAGAGATCGCCAGTGCCGAAACGGATCAGCGGATAGTCGCGGTTGAAGACGGTGACGACCACCTCGCCGACCTCGCCCTCGGGGACAGGATCGCCGGTGCCCGGACGCACGATTTCGAGGATCACGCCTTCGTCAACGATGAGGCCTTCGCGCGATGGCGATTCGTAGGCGATCACGCCGAGGTCGGCCGTGGCGTACACCTGGTAGCCGTGCACGCCGCGCGCGGCAAGTGCATCGCGCAGGCTCGGTGGAAATGCCTCGCCGGAGACTGCCGCCTTGCGCAGACACGACAGATCGACGCCCAGCTCATCCGCCTTCTCAAGCAGGATTTTCAGGAAGGACGGAGTACCGGCATAGCCGTCCGGGCGCAGATCGGCCATCGCCTGCACCTGCTGCTCGGTCTGCCCGACACCGCCAGGGAAAACCGTACACCCCAGCGCAAGAATGCCGGCCTCGAAGATCCAGCCGCCCGGCGTCATGTGGTACGAAAAACTGTTATGCACCAGATCGCCGGTGCGGAACCCCGCAGCGAACAAGGCGCGGGCGGTCCGCCAGTAATCCGCGCCGCGACCTTCCGGTTCGTAGATCGGCCCGGGCGACGAATAGACCCGCGCCACACGCCCGCGCCAGTCGCCGACGAAGCCCCCGAACGGGCGCGTCGCCTGCTGGCGTTCGGTCAACTCGTTCTTGCGCACCACCGGCAGCCGCGCCAGCGCCTCACGCGTCGTCACCGACTCGGCATCGACATCGGCCAGCAGCTCGGCATAGGCCGGTGCATACACCTTGGCAAACGCAATCAGCGACGGCAAGGCGGCCATCTGTTGCCGCTCACGTACTTCCGGCGAACGTGTTTCAAGCGCGTCAAAAAATTCCATGTGCATATCCTCGGGCAAAGCAGCGGCTGGCCTAGGGCAAAAATTCTTTCAAATTCTGGGGTTGAACAGCCCGCAACAACGTCCAAGCACGGGCATTGAGGTTGCCAAGTAGCGTCGACAGGCGAGGCGCGAGTCCGCGCCGTCTGCTACAGACACACGCGCGGGCGCGCAACGAAGCATCCGGGCGCGCACAACAACTGGCGAAATGGCCAAGTAGCGCCGCAAGACGAGGCGCGAGCCTGCGCCGTGAGCACCAGGCACACAAGCAGGCGAGCAACGAAGTGTCGCGGTGCGCACGGCAACCGGCGAAATGGCCAAGTAGCGTCGCGAGACGAGGCGCGAGCCTGCGCCGTGTGCACCAGGCACACAAGCAGACGAGCAACGAAGTATTGCGGCGCGCACGGCCATTTCAGGAGAGCCAGCGCTTGCGGCGGCGGTAGTGCTTCACGTCACGGAAACTCTTCCGCCCCGCGCTCGACAAGCCGAGGTAGAACTCCTTGACGTCCTCATTTGAAGCGAGATCCTTTGCATCGCCCTCCATCACCACACGCCCGTTTTCGAGGATGTAGCCGAAATCGGCGTAACGCAGTGCGACCATGGTGTTCTGTTCAGCAAGCAGGAAGCTGACGCGCTCGCTCTGGTTGAGATTCTTCACGATCTCGAAAATCTCCTCGACGATCTGCGGGGCAAGGCCCATCGACGGTTCGTCGAGCAGGATCATTTCCGGCTTGGCCATCAGCGCGCGGCCAATGGCACACATCTGCTGCTCGCCGCCGGAGGTGTAGCCGGCCTGAGTCATGCGGCGCTGCTTCAGGCGCGGGAAATAGTGATAGACCATTTCCAGGCTCTGCTTCAGTTCGGCACGCGAGATGCTGCGCGTATAGGCACCAGTCAGCAGATTTTCTTCCAGCGTCAGGTGGCCGAAACAGTGGCGGCCTTCCATGACCTGGATGACGCCGCGCTTGACCAGTTCGTTCGGCGTCATCTGGTCGACGCGCGTGCCCTTGAACATGATGTCACCCTTGGTGACATCGCCGCGTTCGGCCGCGAGCAGGTTCGAGATCGACTTCAGCGTCGTCGATTTGCCGGCACCGTTGGCGCCGAGCAGCGCAACGATGCGGCCCTTGGGCACCTGCAGCGAAACGCCCTTGAGCACGAGGATCACGTGATCGTAAATGACCTCGATGTTGTTGACCGTCAGATAGCTGTCGCTTTCGGCGGCTTGATGTGTCGTTGTCGTCATGGTCTCCATCCGGTAAAGCTGCCGGGATGTGTGGCACGCAACGCGTGTCCGCACCATCCCGGCAAGTTGATACGGCGCTTACGCGTCCGTATCAACCCTCCTTCGAACAGTCACGCGGTGTGATGTTCTTTTCCTTCGCGTACTTGGCTGCGGATTCCTCAATCATCGGACGGACCAGTTCCTTGTCGGCGTCGATCCAGTCGGAAATGACCTTCCACTGCTTGCCATCCCACTGCTGGAACTTGACCTTGCCGGAACCTTCGTGGTCGAGGCAGCTCACCTTCATGTCGGGCATGAAGCCTTCGGCACCGAGTTCCTTGAGGCGCTTGGCGTCGATGTTCAGGTTCTCGAAGCCCCAGCGCATCTGTTCGCCGTTCATCACCGCGCCCTTGCCGTACTTGGCCTGCGCCGTGCGGATGGCCTCAACGGTGATGATGCCGTGCACCACGCCACGGTTGTAATAAACCGAGCCGATCCGCGCCTTGTCTTCCATGTTGCCCTTGTTCTTCTTGTAGACCTTTTCCTGGATCTCCTTGATCACCGGATAGTTGGCACCGGCGACGTTGAAGCCCGCGGCAATCAGGCCCTTGGCGGCATCACCGGCCGGGATGGTGTCTTCCTCGGCGCCGGACCACCAGACACCGACGATCTTGTCACGCGGGAAGCCGATCTTGGCGGCGGCCTTGATGGCGGTCGGGTTCATCACGCCCCAGCCGCGCAGGATCACCCAGTCCGGCTTTTCCTGGCGCACCTTGAGCCACTGCGCCTGCTGCTCGTTGCCCGGATGAGCAACCGGCACATGCACGACAGTGAACCCGTACTTGGCGGCCTGCTTGTCGAGCAGTCCGATGGTTTCCTTGCCGTAGGCCGAGTCGTGATAGATGTTCACGATCTTCTTGCCCTTGAGCTTGTCCATGCCGCCTTCCTTCTGGCCGATGAACTTGATCTTGGCGGTATTCTGCGACCAGTAGTTGGTGAGCAGCGGGAAGACCCACGGGAAGACGCGGCCGTCGGAGGCATCGGTGCGGCCATAGCCGATGGTGACCATCGGCACCTTGTCTGCCGCAACCTTGTCGATCACCGCGTAGGTGATACCGGTCGACAACGGCTGGAAGACGGTATTGGAGAGATTGCCCTTCTTCTTCATCCGCTCGTAGCATTCGACGCCACGGGCGTTGTTGTATTCGGTCTCGCACTCTTCCCAGGTCAGCTTGACGCCGTTCACGCCGCCCTGCTCATTGACCAGCGACATGTAGTCGATCCAGCCACCGTAGATCCCCGAGCCGCCAGCGGCGTAGGCGCCGACGCGATAGCTGGGCAGGCCGATGTACTGCTCGTTGGCCTGGGCCATGACGGCAGACGTCGTCAGGGTGCTGGCGACGGCTACGGCGGAAAGCAGCAATTTGGTACTCAGTTGCATGGTTTGTCTCCTCGTTTAGTAGTGGTGTTGCGAGCACTTTCTGCCCACCGGGAGGTGGCCAGGAAATTTCGATGTTAGTGGGGGAACGGCCACAGCCGCAATTTCTCCTTGGCGATCTGCCACAGCCGCGCCAGACCATGCGGCTCGACGATCAGGAAGAAGATGATCAGGCCACCGAAGACCATCAGTTGCAGGTTCGAGGCAATCGACGGCGGCAGCATGCCGGTGAAGACATCCTGCACGAGCACATCGAGGAAGATCGGCAGCAGCACGATGAAGGCGGCGCCGAGGAAGGAGCCCATGATCGAACCGACACCGCCGATGATGATCATGAACAGGATCTTGAACGACAGATCGAGGTTGAAGCCTTCCGGCTCGACGGTACCGAGGTAGGCATAGGCGTAAAGCGCGCCGGCGACCCCGCAATAGAAGGAGCTGACGGCAAAGGCCAGCAGCTTGGAGTACATGATGCGGATGCCGATCACCTCGGCTGCCACATCCATGTCGCGCACCGCCATCCAGGCGCGGCCCACCGAACTGCGCGCCATGTTCTTCGCCATCAGCGCCATGATTGCGACGATGGCGAGCACCAGCAGATACTTCGCCTGCGGCGAGGCGAACTTGTAGCCGAAGATCACCATGTCCTGCGCGGTGATCACGCCCGACGAAGAATCGTTCGAGAACCAGCTCACCTTGGTCAGGATCCAGACGATGAAGAACTGCGCCGCCAGCGTCGCCACCGCAAGATAGAATCCCTTGATGCGCAGCGAGGGCAGCCCGAAGGCAATGCCGACCAGCGCTGCCATCAGCCCCCCGAGCGCGAAGGCCAGCAGCAACGGCATGCCGTCGATGCGCAGCATGAAGTTGTAGGAAGCGAAGGCACCCACCGCCATGAACGCCGCTGAACCCAGCGAAAGCTGTCCGGCGTACCCGGTCAGGATGTTCAGCCCCAGTGCGGCGAGCGAGAACACGAGGAACTGGATCAGAATGCCTTTCAGCCAGTATTCGCTCGCAAACATCGGCACCACGACAAAGGCGACGGCGAGCAGCAACAGAACGCCGACCCTGTCCTGGCGAATCGGAAAGATCTGCTGGTCGGCGGCATAGCTCGCCTTGAATTGACCTGCTTCACGGTAAAGCATGTTGTTGTCCTCTCCTTGCCGTTACACGCGGTCGATGTGCTTCTCGCCGAACAGCCCCTCGGGCCGCACGAGCAGGAACGCCAGCGCCAGTACATACGGAAACCATGAATCGATACCGCCACCAACGTAGCTACCGAGATAGACCTCCGCCAGTTTCTCGCTGGAACCGATGATCAACCCGCCGACGATGGCGCCGGGCACCGAGGTGAAGCCGCCGAGGATCAGCACCGGCAGCGCCTTCAGTGCGGTGAACACGAGAGCGAACTGAACGCCGTTGCGCGCCCCCCAGAGCAGGCCGGCGACCAGCGCGACGAAACCGGCAACGGCCCAGACGATGCGCCAGATGTTCTGCAGCGGGATGCCGATCGACAATGCCGCCTGGTGATCATCCGCCACCGCACGCAGGGCGCGGCCGACCCGGGTGTATTGGAAAAAAAGAGCCAGGGCCGTGACCAGCACCGCCGCAACCCCGGCTGCAAAAAGGTCGAACTTGGAAACGCCGATGTCGGTCGCTTCGAGTATCCAGCCGATCGGCTCGTCCTGGATGCCGAGATCGAGACCCCGCACGCTGGCCCCCCACATCGCCTGGGCGAGACCCTCGACGAAGAAGGTAAGGCCGATGGTGGCCATGAACAGCGCGATCGGCGGCTGGTTGACCAGCGGCCGCAGCACGATCTTCTCGGTCGCGATGCCGAGCAGGACCATTGCGCCGAAGGCCAGTATCAGCGCCAGCCAGAACGGCACGCCCATCTCCATGATGCCGACGAAGGTCAGCGCCGCGAAGAAGACCATCGCCCCCTGCGCGAAGTTGAAGACGCCGGAAGCCTTGTAGATCAGCACGAAACCGAGCGCGATGAAGGAGTACATGACCCCCGACAGCAGCCCGCCGATCAGTACTTCGAAAAAGAATTGCATGTTTCTCGCCTCCCTTTAGTGCCCGGTACCCAGATAGGCCCGGATCACCTCTTCGTTGCTGCGCACTTCATCCGGCGTGCCGTCACCGATTTTCTTGCCGTAGTCGAGCACGACGACGCGGTCCGAGATATCCATGACCACGCCCATGTCGTGCTCGATGAGCACGATGGTGGTGCCGAACTGGTCATTCACGTCGAGGATGAAGCGGCACATGTCCTGCTTTTCCTCGACGTTCATACCGGCCATCGGCTCGTCGAGCAGCAGCATCGACGGCTCGGCGGCGAGCGCGCGGGCGAGCTCGACGCGCTTCTGCAGGCCATACGGCAGGCGCCCGACCGGCGTCTTGCGGATGTGCTGAATCTCCAGAAAGTCGATCACCTCCTCGACCTTCTTGCGATGCTCCATCTCCTCGCGATGGGCGCGTCCGAAAAACAGCGCCTGCTCGATGAAGGTCGCCTTCATCTTGGTGATGCGGCCGGTCATCACGTTGTCGAGCACGGTCATGCCCTTGAACAGCGCGATGTTCTGGAAGGTACGCGAGATGCCTTGCATCGCCGCCATGTGCGGCTCCATCTTGCGACGCTCCTCGCCGCGAAAGGTGATACGGCCCTCTTGCGGGTGATAGACGCCGTTGATGACGTTCAGCATCGAGCTCTTGCCCGCGCCGTTGGGGCCAATGATGGCCCGCACCTCGTGCTCGCGCACATCGAAGGAAATATCGGTCAGCGCCTTGACGCCCCCGAAGCGCAGCGAAATGTGCTGCAGATCGAGGATGACATCGCCGATTTGTCGTCCGCTCATGCTGCCTCCGCAGGGCTGCCCCAAAAGGGCAGCATCGTGTCAAATGAAAGCCGCGCCAGCGGCTGCACCGTAATCACCCCCTTCTTCGGGAAGGGGGTTGGGAGGATGGTCGTTTTCATGCCTAGGCTGCTTTTTTGACGACGGGAAGCGTCTTCGCGTCGAGAATCTTCAGGTCCGCCGACACCTTGCCGCGGCGGCCATCCTCGAACTTGACCTCGGTCTCGATGAACTGCGAGCTCTTGCCGCTGTACAGGGCGTCGATCAGAACCGCGTACTTCTCCGAGATGAAGCCACGGCGCACCTTGCGCGTGCGCGTCAGTTCATCGTCGTCAGGATCGAGCTCCTTGTGCAGCACCAGGAAGCGATGCACCTGCGAGTCCGCCAGCATGCCCTCGGCCACCAGCTCCTCGTTGATCTTCTCCACGCATTCCTTGATCAGTTCGAGCACCTGCGGCTTGCTGGCCAGATCGGTATAGCCCGAGTAGGCGATGCCGCGCCGCTCCGCCCAGTTGCCGACGGCACCGACATCGATGTTGATGAAGGCACAGACCATGTCCTTGTCGTGACCGAAGCAGACCGCTTCCTTCACGTGCGGGAAGAACTTCAGCTTGTTCTCGATATAGTTCGGCGCGAACATCGCGCCGTTGGCGAGCTTGCCGACATCCTTCGCGCGGTCGATGATCTTCAGGTGCCCATCGTCGTCGAAGAAGCCGGCATCGCCGGTCATGAAGTAGCCATCGGCATTGATCGACTCGGCGGTGGCGTCCGGACGCTTGTAGTAACCCTTCAGCAGCATCGGGCCCTTGACGAGAATCTCGCCGTTGTCGGCGATCTTCACCTCCACACCCGGCGCCGGCATCCCGACGGAATCGAGCTTGATATGGCCGTCCGGTTGCAGGCAGACGTAGGCGCAGGTTTCCGTCTGGCCATAGAGCTGCTTGAGGTTGATGCCGATCGAGCGGTAGAAGCGGAACAGGTCCGGGCCGATCGCCGCACCGGCCGTGTAGGCGACGCGGATACGGCTCATGCCGAGCACGTTCTTCAGCGGGCCGTAAACGAACAGGTTGCCGAGCGCATACGAGAGGCGATCGCCGAACGAGACCGGCTTGCCGTCGAGAATGTCGGCGCCACAGCGACGCGCTACCGCCATGTAGTGATGGAAGACCTTCTGCTTGATTGCGCCTGCATCCTCCATGCGGATCATCACCTGCGTGAGCAGGTTTTCGAACACGCGCGGCGGCGCGAAGTAGTAGGTCGGCCCGATCTCGCGCAGATCTGTCATCACCGTATCGCCCGACTCCGGGCAATTGATCGTGAAGCCGGCCACCAGCGCCTGCGCGAAGGAGAAGAGGTGATCGCCCACCCAGGCCATCGGCAGGTAGGAAAGGATGTCGTCGGCGTCGGTCAGCTTGTCGAACTCGCAGCCGCCGCGTGCCGAGGAGATGAAGGCGTTGTGCGTCTGGCAGACGCCCTTCGGCTTGCCGGTGGTGCCCGAGGTGTAGAGCATCACGCTGACATCGTCGGCATCGCCAATGCCGATCTCGGTCTTCAGGAAATCGGGGTGGTTCTGCAGGTGGATGCGCCCCATCGCCATCAGCTCGTGGATGTCGTGGATGAAGGGCTGGTTGTAATGACGCATGCCGCGCGGATCGTCATAGACGATGTGCTCAAGTGCCGGCAGCTGATCCTTGATTTCGAGCAGCTTGTCGACCTGCTCCTGATCCTCGGCGAGCGCGAAGCGCACGCCGGCATCCTGCAGCACGAACAGCATCTCGTTGGCGACCGCATCCTGATAGAGCGGCACCGGCACGCCACCGAGGCACTGCACGGCGGTCATCATCATGTAGAGGTGCGGACGGTTGTCGCCGATGATGGCCAGGTTGTCGCCGCGCTTGAAACCGAGCGCAGCCAGCCCGCAGGCGAGTGCACCGACGCGTTCGGCAACATCGGCCCAGGTCCAGGATTGCCAGATGCCGAGATCCTTCTCGCGCATGGCGACCCGCTGGCCGCGCACCTGGGCATGATAGAACAGCAGACGCGGGAACGTGTCCAGCGCCTGGGAAGCCGCATCCGGCATTTTGTCTCCTCCGTTATTACCGGCACCCTTCAGGCACCACGCTTTATATGCCGGGCTCATTGTAGCCCTGTTCGCAGACCGGTCAATCAGCCTGCGACAGAACCTTCCGGCCCGCGGAAGAAGCCCGGAAAAGCCTCTTCCATGCGACGCAGTGTAACCAGTGCGCAGCGCTATAATTGTCGCCGTCCCAACAATTCCAACTATTTCATGACCCCCCTCGCCGAATCGCTGCGTGCGTCCCACTGGGGGCGGAATCTGACCGACGAGGAATTCGAACGCGCGCTCGCCGGCACCACCGAGCGACGCATCGAGACCGGCGCCTTCGTGTGCATGAAGGGCGAACCGGTCGATCACTGGCTCGGCGTGATCGATGGCCTCGTCAAGATGAGCAGCGACTGGGTCACCGGCAAGACCACCACCTTCACCGGCCTCGCCACCGGTGGCTGGTTCGGCGAAGGCTCGCTGCTGAAGAGTGACCCGCGCAAGTACGACGTGGTCGCGCTGCGCGACTCGCGCATCGCCTACCTGAACCGCAGCACCTTCCTGTGGCTGATGGATCACAGCATCCCCTTCAACCGCTTCCTGATCACCCAGCTGAACGAACGCCTCGGCCAGTTCATCGGCATGATGGAAAACGAGCGTCTGCTCGACACCGACGCGCGACTGGCGCGCAACCTTGCAGCGATGTTCAACCCGGTGCTCTACCCCGGCACCGGCAGTGAGCTGCTGATCTCGCAGGAAGAAATCGGCTTTCTCGCCGGCCTCTCACGGCAACGCGTCAATCAGGCACTGAAGAAACTGCAGGACGCCGGGCTGCTCAGGCTCGAATACGGCAAGGTGATCATTCTCGACGTGGCCGGGCTGCGCCGCTTCGGGGAGTAAAAAAGACGGCCGGCGCGAGAAGCCGGGCCGGCCGAATCACTAACGAGGAAGTTACTTCCTGTTGCCCACAAGCCGAAGGATCGCATGGCTTGCGGCCGCGCCAAGCAGCACGGCCCGCACAGTGTAGGAAGAGACTGCGCTAAAGACTGTCGCCGGTCCGACAATCACGGCGTATGGAAAAAAACGGCCGGCGCGGTTGCCCGGGCCGGCCGAACTACTGACGAGGATGTTTGCTGTTCGCCTTCGTCGTTTCGTTTTTCCTACATGCTCCGGCGGTACTGTCCGCCCACTTCGTAGAGCGTCGTCGTGATCTGGCCGAGCGAGCAGCAGCGCACGGCGTCGACCAGCACGGCGAAGACATTGCCGTCGGCGATCACGGTGTCGCGCAGCTTCTGCAGCATCGGGCCGCTCTCGGCGGCGTGACGCTGCTGGAAGTCGCGCAGGCGCTTGATCTGCGACTGCTTCTCTTCCTCGGTCGAGCGCGCCAGTTCGATCTCGACCTGCGCGTCGCCCTTCGGATTGCGGAAGGTGTTCACGCCGATTACGGGCAAGGAGCCGTCGTGCTTCTTGTGCTCGTAGTAGAGCGACTCCTCCTGGATCTTGCCGCGCTGGTAGCCGGTTTCCATGGCGCCGAGCACGCCGCCGCGGGCGGCGATGGCTTCGAACTCCTTGAGCACGGCTTCTTCGACCAGATCGGTGAGTTCGTCGAAGATGAAGGCGCCCTGGTTCGGGTTCTCGTTCTTCGATACGCCCCACTCGCGGTTGATGACGAGCTGGATGGCCATGGCGCGGCGCACCGATTCGTCGGTCGGCGTGGTGATGGCTTCGTCGTAGGCGTTGGTGTGCAGGCTGTTGCAGTTGTCGTAGATGGCGATCAGCGCCTGCAGCGTCGTGCGGATATCGTTGAAGTCCATCTCCTGTGCGTGCAGCGAGCGGCCCGAGGTCTGGATGTGGTACTTGAGCTTCTGCGAGCGTTCGTTGGCGCCGTACTTGTTCTTCATCGCCACGGCCCAGATGCGGCGGGCAACGCGACCGATCACCGAGTACTCGGGGTCCATGCCGTTGGAGAAGAAGAACGACAGGTTCGGTGCGAAATCGTCGATGTGCATGCCGCGCGCGAGGTAGGCTTCGACGTAGGTGAAGCCGTTGGCGAGCGTGAAGGCCAGCTGCGAGATCGGGTTCGCGCCGGCTTCGGCGATGTGGTAACCGGAGATCGACACCGAGTAGAAGTTCTGCACCTGGTTGTGCACGAAGAACTCCTGGATGTCGCCCATCATCTTCAGCGCGAATTCGGTCGAGAAGATGCAGGTGTTCTGGCCCTGGTCTTCCTTCAGGATGTCGGCCTGCACGGTGCCGCGCACGGTCGAGAAAGTCCATTCGCGGATCTTCTCGGCTTCGTCCTCGGTCGGGTCGCGGCCGTTACCTTGTGGCGCTGGGGCCTTGAACTTGGCCATCTGCTGATCGATGGCGGTGTTGAAGAAGCAGGCGAGGATGATCGGCGCCGGACCGTTGATCGTCATCGACACCGAGGTCGTCGGGTTGACCAGGTCGAAGCCGTCGTAGAGCACCTTCATGTCGTCGAGCGTGGCGATCGAGACACCGGAGTTGCCGATCTTGCCGTAGATGTCCGGGCGCTCGTCGGGGTCGCAGCCGTAAAGCGTCACCGAGTCGAAGGCCGTCGACAGGCGCTTCGCCGGCATGCCTTCGGAAACGCGCTTGAAGCGGCGGTTGGTGCGGAAGGCATCGCCCTCGCCGGCGAACATGCGGGTAGGGTCCTCGCCCTCGCGCTTGAAGGCGAAGACGCCGGCGGTGAAGGGGAAGGAGCCGGGGACGTTTTCCTTCATCAGGAACTTGAGCACTTCGCCGTCGTCCTTGAAGGTCGGCAGTACCACCTTGCGGATCTTGGTGCCGGAGAGCGATTCGGTGATGAGTTTCGTCCGGATTTCCTTGTCGCGGATCTTCACCACGTACTCGTCGCCGCTGTAGGCCTTGACGGTGTCCGGCCACATGTCGAGCAGCTTCTTCGCCTTCGCGTCCTGCTCGCCGTCCTTCCACGAGATCAGTTCGTCGAATGTGTCCAATTGCGCCTTGGCATCCTTGCCGCAGTCCAAGAATAGTTTCATCGAGGTGCGCAGCGCCTGGCGCTCACGGGCGATGCCGGCCTGCTGTTCGGTGTGTGCGTGGTACGAGCGCACGGTCTCGGCGATCTCGGCGAGGTAGCGCACGCGCTGCGTCGGTACGATGGCGCGCGAGCCGGAGGAATGCTTGACGTTCACCGTCGGTAGCTTGCCCGGCTGCAGCTTCAGGCCGAATTCGGTTAGCTTCGGCACCAGCGCCTGATAGAGCGCGGTGACGCCGTCGTCGTTGAAGCGCGCGGCCTGCGTGCCGAATACCGGCATCTCGTCGGTCGGGTCGTTCCACATCTCGCGGTTGCGCTGGTACTGCTTGCGCACGTCGCGCAGCGCATCGTCGGCGCCCTTGCGGTCGAACTTGTTGATGGCAACGAAATCGGCGAAGTCGAGCATGTCGATCTTCTCGAGCTGCGAGGCAGCGCCGAACTCGGGGGTCATGACGTAGAGCGAGGCGTCGACGAAGGGCACGATCGCCGCATCGCCCTGACCGATGCCCGAGGTCTCGACGATCACCAGATCGAAGCCGCTGAGCTTGCAGGCGGCGATCACTTCCGGCAGCGCGGCCGAGATTTCGGAACCGGTGTCGCGGGTAGCCAGCGAGCGCATGTAGATGTTCGGATGCTCGATCGCGTTCATGCGGATGCGGTCACCCAGCAGCGCGCCGCCGGTGCGCTTGCGCGACGGGTCGATCGAGACGATGGCGAGCTTCAGCGTGTCGCCCTGGTCGAGGCGGAAGCGGCGCACCAGTTCGTCGGTCAGCGAGGACTTGCCGGCGCCGCCGGTGCCGGTGATGCCGAGCACGGGGATCTGCACTTCGGCCGCGGCCTTGACCAGATCCTTCTTCAGATTGTCGCCGTAAACACCATTCTCTAGGCCGGTGATGACCTGCGCCAGCGAACGGCGATGGCCCGAACGCAGCACGTCGAGTACCTGTTCAGAGGCGGGCACGTTCGGCCCGAGGTCGACGTCGCACTGTGTCACGACGTCGTTGATCATGCCCTGCAGGCCCATGCCCTGCCCGTCTTCCGGCGAGTAGATGCGGGTCACGCCGTATTCGTGCAGCTCCTTGATCTCGGCCGGGACGATAACGCCGCCGCCACCGCCGAAGACCTTGATGTTCTCGCCGCCGCCGGCCTTGAGCAGGTCGATCATGTACTTGAAGAACTCAACGTGGCCGCCCTGGTAGGAGGTAATGGCGATGCCCTGCACGTCCTCCTGCAGCGCGGCGTTCACGATTTCCTGCACCGAGCGGTTGTGGCCAAGGTGGATCACTTCCGAGCCGGTCGCCTGCAGGATGCGGCGCATGATGTTGATCGAGGCATCGTGGCCGTCGAACAGCGAGGCGGCAGTGACGAAGCGCACCTTGTGCTTCGGCTTGTAGGCACTGATCTTCTTGGCAACGGACAGGTCGGTCATGTCAGGACTCCAGTAGCAATGTATTCAGCTCACGCGCCGAAATTCTCGGGCATCTGCAGCGCGACGACTTCGCCGCGCACGGTGGGTACGCCTTCAGCATAGACGGTCGCCTCGACGACCACCTTGCGGCCCTTGATCTCCTTCACGCGGCCGCGGATTTCCAGTTCGGGGCCGAGCGGCGTCGGCTTGAGATACGAAACGTTGAGCGCGCCGGTGACGAAGCGCAACTGCGGCGCCGTACCCATCTCGCGCCCCTCGGCGCGGTAGGTGGCGGCGGCTGCGGTGCCGGTACCGTGGCAATCGATCAGCGAGGCGAGCAGGCCGCCATAGACGAAGCCGGGCACAGCCGTGTGGTAAGGCGCCGGCGTAAAGCGGGTGACGGTTTCGTCACCGTCCCAGAAGGTGCGGATGCGGTGGCCGTGCGCGTTCTGGCTGCCACAGCCGTAGCAGTGCGAGAGGCTCTCGGGGTAGTAATCCTGGAAGGCTTTCATGTTTGCGCGGGCGCCACCGATCGGGGAATCGTTGCATCCTACGCCGCCCGAAATCACCGGGCCAGTGCGAAACAGACCCAATTTCGTGCAAAATACGCCAAGTGTAATCGGAGCGACAATCGAACCGGAGGCCGCATCCATGGCGACATCAGCACCCGACAATGCAATTTCCGCCACGCCAACAAGCGTCGGCACGCGCGGCACGGTGGCCCCCGCCTTCGTGCGCGGCATGCTCGCCGGCGCGCTGCACAATGGCCACGACGCCGCCACGCTGCTCGCCGCTGTCGGCATCGCGCCCGATTGCCTCAACGATGACGGCGCCCGCGTGCCGCTCGCCGCCTACGCCGCGCTCTACAACCACCTCAACAGCGTGCTCGACGACGAGGCCTTCGGCCTCTTTCAGACACCGATGCGCGCTGGCTGCTTCGAATTCCTCTGCCGTGCGACGATCACCGCCCCGCAACTCGGCGAAGCGCTCGCCCGCGCCAGCCGCTTCCTGCACGCCGTGCTGCCGGACATGCGCGTAAGCGTCGAGCGCGAAGGCAGCAGCGCCCTGCTGCGCATTGCCGAGCGGCGCCCGCTGGCAGTCGAGCGCGTGTTTGCCTACGAGTGGCTGCTGCGCCTGCTGCACGGGCTCGCCTGCTGGCTGGTCGGGCGCGGCATCGCGCTCGATGCGGTCGATTTTCCCTACCCGCGTCCGGCGCATGCCGACGACTACGCGCTGATCTACACCGCCAGCAGCCGTTTCGACGCGCCGCAGCTCACCGCGCGCATCGCCGCCAACCTGCTCGAATTGCCGATACGCCGCGACGAAGCCGCGCTGCAGCGCTTCCTCGACGGCGCCCCGGGCAAGCTGACCATGCTCTACCGCAACGACCGCGAACTGGTCATGCGCGTGCGCGACCACCTGCGCGCCGCACTGCCCGAGCTACCAGAACTGGAAGACACTGCCGCAGCGCTGCACCTCACCCCGCGCACGCTTAACCGCAGGCTGGCCGACGAAGGCTCCAGCTTCCGCGCGATCAAGGATGCCCTACGCCGCGACATCGCGCTCGCACGCATCGCCAAGAGTACACAGCCCGTGGCCACGCTCGCCGCCGACCTCGGCTACGCCGACCCCTCGGCCTTCTACCGCGCGTTCGTCGGCTGGACCGGCGTCTCGCCTTCGGCCTACCGGCGGCGCCTGCATACGGCATGACGCGCCACGCTTCAACGTCGCTTCGTACCTCGCTTCCTGCGCTACTCCTCGCGGCGCATGCCATCAAGCACCTCCCCCTCCGACCCCGACCAAGAACCTTGGAGCCCACATGAAACAGCACATCGACGAACTCCTCGAACGCGTCCGCATCCTGCAGGACGAGATCGAGGACGAGTACCGCAAACGGCGCGAGGAGTTCGAGCAGAAGCGCGCCGAGCTGGCCTCCGAATTCCTGCGCCAGCAACGGCGCTACAAGTCCGGGCTCTTTCGCTTCCTGCTGCGCACGCGGGTGCTCGTCGCCCTGACGGCGCCGGTGATCTACGCGGGCTGGCTACCCTTCCTGCTGATGGATCTGTTCGTCACGCTCTACCAAACCATCTGCTTCCCGATCTACCGCATCCCCAAGGTACGCCGTGCCGATTACATCGTCTTCGACCGCGAGGATCTGCCCTACCTGAACCTGATCGAGAAGTTCAACTGCTTCTATTGCTCCTACGGTAACGGCGTTGCCGCCTACACGCGCGAAGTGGCCGCGCGCACCGAGCAGTACTGGTGCCCGATCAAGCACGCCCGTCGCATCAAGGCCGCGCACGAGCGCTACCCGCACTTTTTCGATTACGGCGATGCCGAAGCCTTCCGCCAGGGCCTCAACCGGCTGCGCCGGCAGTACGACGATTGCGACGAGAAATAACGCCGGGCGCGCCAGACACCGGGCCAGGCGCGCAGAGTGAGCGCCGTGGCCGCTGACAGAGCAACACCGAACGATCGCGCACCGCAAGCACGCCTGAAACATCTGCTTACAAATTCGCCGCCAACGAAACCCGGCGCCGTACGTTCACCCCGGAAGAACCCGCTTCCGGAAAAACCCATGATCAACCTCCGCAAACCGATGTTGCTGGTGCTGCTGCCCGTGCTTGCACTGGCAGCATCGCCGGCGCTGGCCGATGGCGGCAAGCACCACCATCACCATTCGCACGGCCGCGCCAGCGTCGGCTTCTATTTCGGCGCGCCGTGGGGCCCGTGGGTCGCACCGCCGCCCTACTACTACCCGGCACCGGTGTATTACCCGCCACGCGTGATCGTCGTGCCGCCCCCGCAGCCTCCCGTATACATCGAGCAATCGCCGCCTGATGCCAGCAACTACTGGTACTACTGCCAGCAGTCCGGCGCCTACTATCCGCAGGTGCAGCAGTGCCCCGCCGGCTGGATTCGCGTGCCGCCGCGGTAAGCGCTGGAGGAGGATGCTCATGAAGAAGATCATCGGCGCCGCCGCCTGCCTGCTGCTCGTTGCCTGCGCCAGCGCACCAACGGCGCCCAGCGTGATGGTGCTGCCCGGCAGCGGCCGCAGTTTCGACAGTTTCCGCGCCGATGATGGCACCTGCCGCCGCTACGCTTTCGAGCAGACCGGCGGCACCTCGGCACAGCAACGCGGCCGCGAGGCGGCCGTCACCAGTGCCGCGGTGGGCACCGCCGTCGGGGCCGTTGCCGGCGCCGCCATCGGCGGGCAGCAGGGCGCGGCGGTCGGTGCCGGCAGCGGGCTCATCGTCGGCAGCGCAGTCGGCGTCGACAGTGCGCAGCAGGCTGGCTACGGCACGCAGCGGCAATACGACAACGCCTACATCCAGTGCATGTACGCCAAGGGACATCGCGTGCCGGTGCCGGCCAACATGGCCCGCTCCTACGGCGGCCCGCCGCCGGAGGCACCAACCGGCGCGCCGCCCCCACCCGCGGGCAACCCGCCGTCGCCGCCGCCGGACGTGCGGCGCTGAGCAGAACGCTGGGAAGTCAGATACCACCGGCAAAGCCGGTGGCTTGAGATTGTGAGCGCCTCAAAGGCGCCCATGAAATCGTGAGCCGCCCATGGCGGCCTACCCCATCGCGAGCTTCATTTGATCGTACCGCTCGTCTTCGTCCTCCTGATTCCGGATGTACGCTCGAACCATGTTCTCGTCCAGTCCGACCGTCGAAACGAAATACCCTCTCGCCCAGAAGTGCTCTCCCGTGAAATTCTTCTGTCGCCCGCCGAACTTCCGTGCAATCTGAATCGCGCTTTTCCCCTTCAGGTACCCGACCACATTCGACACGGCGTACTTCGGCGGGATGCTGATACAGATAGGCTACATTGACCTGTATCTCTCGCATGAGCTGACGCTCGGAGCGGACGCCAAAGAGGTAGCCGATGAACAGGATCTTGAAGAGCAGCACGGGATCAAGGGCCGGGCGGCCGTTGTCCGCACAGTAGAGATGCGCTGTTTTCTCGCGGATGAAGTCGAAGCGAATGTGGCGATCGATCAGGCGCAGGAGGTG
>JAKLLG010000023.1 GCA_023150275.1 Rhodocyclaceae bacterium | reverse complement strand
TTCGCGTATTCGCCGCCAGTTCCGCTCATGAATCAGTGCGCAGGGTTCGCCGCAGGCGCCGCAGCGGGCAGGCACATCAGGGTCTTCCGCGAGCTCGATCTGGAGCGATCCATCATCGAGTTCCTGGCTCGCGTGTACAACATGGCCTTCCCAGAAGGCCGGGAGAAACATAGCATCTCGCATGACAGGGTACGTTGCAGAGTGTTCGTTTGGCGACTAACAATCTACAACCTCTGCCCTGTCACTCTCTCCGCACCGTGCCTATTTCTTTCTGAAGATCAAGGCTGCGTTTCCCGGAAAACCGCGATGAACCAAAAAAAGGCGGGCCATCGGTCTTGTCGCCGCTCGCACCCCTGGTTCGGTCTGCTGTGGCGCTGGGATGCGCCGAAGTCTTGCCGCGTCACATGAAGGTGTTGGCTCGTCTGGCCGAGTACGGATTTTTTCGCGCCGGCGGCGTATTGGTCGGCACGCATGCCTTCCTGGCATACGGCAACATGCTCGGCGTGCGCTGGGGAACTGCGGACCGCACGCAAGACATCGACTTAGCGCACGCAGGCAAGAGTCTGTCCATTGCCTTGCCGCACGACTTCCATATTGATACGTTTGAGGCGATCCGGTCGCTCGATCTCGGGTTGCTGCCTGTTGGCGAACTCGCGGGCAAGGCTGGCGCAACCTACCTGAATCCGCGAGAGCCGGAATTCCGGCTCGACTTTCTCACGACCCGTCACCGTGATGGCGACGAGCCCTTTGAGCATCCGCAGTTGGGTATCGCCCTGCAGCCGCTCAAGTTCATGGAGTTCTCCCTGGAGAACGTCCAGCAAGCCGCGCTATTCGCGGGCGACCGGTGTGTCGTGGCCAATGTGCCCCAACCCGCCCGCTTTGCCCTGCACAAACTGATTGTCTATGGTGAGCGTCAGGGCGCTTTTGCCGCCAAGTCGGCCAAGGATCTGGCTCAGGCTGCTGCTCTCCTGACCTTCTTGAAGGAGCATCGCTCCTGGGAGGTTGAAGAGGCATGGACGGACTTGCTGTCTCGCGGCAAAGGATGGCGGACACGTGTGGCTCGCGGGCATACGGCGCTTGCCAAGGCTTCACCCGCACTCGATCTTTCCGGCTGGCTACCGCTGCCGGCGTAACGGGCAGCCCTGGTGTTCTGGGTGAGCCTGCGCTACCCGATTTGGACGATCGTCGGTGGGCGACCAAAGCCCGGCCCTCCGGAGCGCCGTGCGCGAAGGGTCGTTGAAAACCGGCGACACCCACCACGGGGTCGCCGGTTTTTTTTGCTCGCCCGTCATGCCATCCGGGTGCAGGAAATTTCCCTGCCCCACTTCTAACAAAGCACTTTAAGTTGCTTTTCGCGATGGTTGTTTTTTAAAGGATTTTTTTGCGAAAATTCTCTCGTGAAACGCATGTAAGTCCTTGTCCCCATTGAAAAAAACCCGAAAAACCGCTTGACCGGTGTTCTGTTGTTGTCTTAAAGTGGGAAAAAGTGGTGCAAAGTGGGTTTGTTGGGGCAACAACGGGGGCAAAGCCCCAGGAAAGAGCGAGGTAGGGAGTACATGTTCTTCGGCGCAGCAGCACTGAGTCTCGATGCGAAAGGGCGTCTGGCCATTCCGGCCCGCCATCGCGAGGCTTTGCTCGCTGCCGCCAATGGCACCCTGGTCCTCACCGCCCATCCGCATCGCTGCCTCCTGCTTTACCCCAATCCCGCCTGGGAACCGATCCGCGACAAGGTGTTGGCGGCGCCCAGTCTCGACCCGCGCTCGGCGGCGATCAAGCGCCTGCTCGTGGGTTTCGCCCGCGATGAACAACTGGACTCGGCCGGTCGTCTGCTGATCGCGCCCGAGTTGCGCCAGTTCGCCCAGTTCGAGAAGCAGGTCTGGCTGGTCGGGCAGGGGTCCCATTTCGAAATCTGGTCGGATGCCGGCTGGCAGAAACAGCAGGAGGCGATCTTCGCCCTCGGTGATCAGTTGCTGCCTCCCGGCCTTGAGGATCTGGCCTTGTGAACGCCCCCGCGCAGCACCTGACGGTTCTGCTGCGGGAAGCGGTCGAGGCGCTGGCAATCAAGCCGGCGGGTGTCTATGTGGACGCCACCTTCGGCCGCGGCGGGCACAGCCGGGCAATCCTCGAAAAGCTGGGGCCGAACGGCCGGCTGCTGGCGCTCGATCGCGATCCGCGGGCGATTGTCGCGGCAGCTGCGATCGGCGACGCAAGGTTGAAGGTGCTGCATCGTCCGTTTGCCGAACTCGGCGAGGCGGTGCGCGAAGCAGGATTCGGCTGCGTGGATGGCGTGCTGATGGACATCGGCGTCTCGTCCCCGCAGCTGGATGAGGGGGAGCGGGGGTTCAGCTTCCGTTTCGATGCGCCGCTCGACATGCGGATGGACACGACGCAGGGCGAGACGGCCGCGGAATGGCTGGCGCGGGCCGACGTAAGAGACATTACACAAGTGGTGAGGGACTATGGCGAAGAACGGTTTGCTTTCCAGATTGCAAAGAAGATTGTGGCTGCTCGGAGCGAGCGGCCTGTTGCAACCACAGGGCAGCTCGCCGCGCTTGTACGCGAGGCCGTGCGGACCCGCGAGCCCGGCCAGGACCCGGCGACGCGCACCTTTCAAGCTTTACGGATTCATATCAATCAAGAGCTCGAGCAACTTGCGCTAGCGCTGCCGCAGGCTCGCGACATGCTCAATCCGCAAGGGCGGCTGGTGGTCATCAGCTTTCACTCCCTTGAAGACCGTATCGTCAAGCGCTTCATGCGTGACGAAGCGGTGCCGGATTCCCTCCCCAAGAATCTTCCGCTCAAGGCCTCGCAGTTGCCGCAACCGAAACTTCGCATCATCGGCAAGCCGGTCAAGGCCTCCGACGCGGAAGTGGGCGCCAATCCGCGTGCCCGCAGCGCGGTGATGCGCGTGGCGGAGAAGTGCTGATGCTGCGCACGAACATGGTGCTCCTCTTCTTCGTGGTCTTCTGCGCGCTCGGCGTGGTGACCTCGCAGCACAAGGCGCGCAAGTTCTTTCAGGCGCTGGAGACGGAGCAGGAGCGCGCGAAGCAGCTCGACGTCGAGTTCGGCCAGCTGCAACTGGAGCTGTCCACCTGGGCGACGCACCCGCGCATCGAGAAGATCGCCAAGGAACGCCTCAAGATGCGTGTGCCCGAGCCGCGTTCGGTCCTCGTGGCCGCGCCGCGGGAGCAGCGGCCATGATCCGCCGCGGCAAGGGAGCGCGCGGCCATCGCTTCGCGGAAAGCCCGGTGCTCAAGCTGGCGCTGCCGGCCTGGCGTTCGCGCCTGGTCGGTCTCTGCCTGCTCGGCGCCTTTGGCGTGCTGATCGGGCGTTCCTTTTACCTGCAGATCATCAACAACGATTTCCTGCAGGAAAAGGGTGAGTCCCGCTACCGGCGCGATCTGGAAATCTCCGCCTCGCGCGGCAAGGTCACCGACCGCAATGGCGACGTGCTGGCGATCTCGACGCCGATGCGTTCGATCTGGGCGATTCCGGCCGATGCCCGGCTCTCGCCGCCGCAGCTGCAACAGCTGGCGCGCTTGCTCGATATGGAGCCGAAGGAAGTGTCGCGCCGGCTGGCCAGCGACAAGGGCTTCGTGTGGGTGCAGCGCCAGGTGCCGCCCGATGTCGCCGAGCAGGTGGCTGCGCTCAAGCTGCCCGGTGTCTATCAGAACAAGGAATATCGCCGTTTCTATCCAACCGCCGACATGACCGCGCACATCGTCGGTTTTACCGGCGTAGACGACAAGGGGCTGGAGGGGGTCGAACTGGCCTTCGAAAAGAGTCTGATCGGTCACGCCGGCAATCGCAGCGTGATCCGCGATCGCCGGGGACGGGTCGTCGAGGATGTCGGCTCGATCAAGCCGCCGCAGGACGGGAAGGATGTACGCCTGGCGCTGGATTCCAAGCTGCAGTACATCGTCTACAGCCAGCTCAAGCAGGCCGTTGCCGAGCACAAGGCGAAGGCCGGTGGTGCCGTCATCATCGATGCCAAGAGTGGCGAGGTGCTGGCGCTCGCCAACTGGCCCACCTACAACCCGAACAACCGCGAACACCTCTCCGGCGCTCAACTGCGCAACCGGGCGGTGACCGATACCTTCGAACCGGGCTCGACACTGAAGCCGTTTACCGCGGCACTGGCGCTGGAGCACGGCAAGTTCCGTTTCGACTCGATCATCAACTGCGCACCGGGGCGGCTGACCATCGGCAAGGCCACCATTTCGGATGCGCACCCGCACGGGGCGCTGACCGTCGCGCAGGTGATCCAGAAATCCTCCAACGTCGGCTCGGCGAAGATGGCCGCAACTTTTGCCCCGCAGGAAATGTGGGAAATGTTCGATGCCGTCGGCTTTGGTCAGGCGCCGCGCCTCGGATTTCCGGGCGAGGTTACCGGCCGCCTGCGGCCGTGGAAGAGCTGGCGCCCGATCGAGCAGGCAACGATGGCCTATGGTCACGGCATCTCGGTATCGCTGATGCAGCTGGCGCGTGCCTACTCGGTGTTTGCGCGTGACGGCGAACTGCTGCCGATCTCGCTGACCCGTATCGACGACGGCCCGGTCACCGGTGTGCCGGTATTCTCCGCACAGACCGCGCGCGAGGTGCGCGCCATGCTCGAGCTGGCCGCCGGTCCCGGCGGCACGGCCCCGAAGGCCCAGGTGCCCGGCTATCGCGTCGCCGGCAAGACCGGCACCGCACACAAGCTCGAAGGCGGCATCTACGCGAACAAATACGTGTCGTCCTTTGTCGGCTTTGCGCCCGTCTCCGATCCGCGCCTGATCGTCGCGGTGATGATCGACGAGCCTTCCGCCGGCAAGCACTACGGCGGCGATGTGGCGGCCCCGGTGTTCTCCGCCGTGGTCGGTAACGCGCTGCGCACGCTTGGCGTGCCGCCGGATGCCAGCATGACGGTCGCGCAGGCGCAGCCGGCAAAAGTGCCGCCGGTAAAGGAGCCGCTATGACGAGCGCTGCCGAACTGCTGCGCCAGCTGGCGGCGCTCGGTATCGATCCGGCAGGGGTCGCCGACGATTCTCGCCAGGTGCAGCCGGGCGACCTGTTCCTCGCCTATCCCGGCGATAGCGCCGACGGTCGCCGCTATCTCGATGACGCCATTACGCACGGTGCGGCGGCGGTTCTGTGGGAGAGCGAACGCGCCGGCGAACTTCGCATCGCTGTGCCGAACCTGCCGGTTGGCGGGCTGCGCGCGCTGGCCGGCGATATCGCCCATCTCGTGCTCGGCGAGCCGAGCGAGCGGCTGTCGCTGATCGCCGTCACCGGCACCAACGGCAAGACGAGCTGCACGCAGTGGATCGCCCGTGCGCATCCACGTCGTTGCGCGATCATCGGCACCCTCGGCGCAGGCTTCCCCGAATCGCTGAGCGCCACCGGGTTCACGACACCGCAGGCAACGACGCTGGCACGCTGCCTCGCGTCCTTCGTCGCCGACGGTGCGGCTGCCTGCGCGCTCGAAGCCAGCTCGATCGGCATCGCCGAAGGGCGCATGAACGGTGCCCATGTCGATATCGCCGCCTTCACCAACCTGACGCGCGACCACCTCGACTACCACGGCACGATGGCGGCCTACGCGGCGGAGAAAGAGAAGCTCTTCGCCTGGCCCGGCTTGCGCGCGGCCGTACTCAATCTCGACGATCCCTTCGGCCGCCATCTGGCCGCCGTGACCGGGGCGCGCCTGCGGATCGGCTATACCCTCGCCGATGCCACGGCGTCGGTCGACATGCTGCTCGCCGCCCGCGACATCTGCTCGCTGCCGGCAGGGCTGGCGTTCACGCTGCAGGCGCCGCAGGGCGAGTGCCGCATTGAAAGCCGCGTCGTCGGGCGCTACAACGTTGCCAACCTGCTGGCGGTCGCCGGTGTATTGCTGGCGGCCGGTCTGCCGTTCGACGATCTGGCCTCCCGGCTCTCCGCACTGGTGCCGCCGCCGGGGCGCATGCAGCGCTGCGGCGGGAATGCCCGGCCGCTGGTCGTCATCGACTACGCGCACTCGCCGGATGCGCTGACGAATGCACTGTCCGCGCTGCGCGAAGAAGCGCTTGCCCGCGGCGGACGTCTGGTCTGCGTGTTCGGCTGCGGTGGCGACCGCGACCATGGCAAGCGCCCGCTGATGGGGGAGGCCGCCGGCCGGCTCGCCGATCGCGTCGTGCTCACCAGCGACAATCCACGCAGTGAAGATCCCGCCGCGATCATCGCCGAAATTGCCGCTGGCGCGCCCGCGGCGCAGGTGATCGTCGATCGTCGTGCCGCGATCTGCGCCGCGATCTCCTCGGCGGCGCCAGCCGATGTGGTGCTGCTTGCCGGCAAGGGCCACGAGGGCTACCAGGAAGTCGCCGGCGCCTTCCATCCTTTCTCCGATCTTGCAGAAGCGCAGGCGGCGCTCGCCCGTTACGCGGAGGCTGCGGCATGAGCATGATGAAACTCTCGGATGCGGCAGCGATGCTCGGCGTACCGCTCTCGGGCAACGACGCCGCTCTCGGTGCGGTGTCCACCGACAGCCGTGCGATCGTACCCGGCGATCTCTTCATTGCGCTGCGCGGCGAGCGCTTCGATGGCCACGCATTCATCGCCCAGGTGGCCGCTGCCGGTGCGGCAGGCGCGATCGTTGCAGCGGATGCGGTGGCGGATCTGTCTGCCGCCGGGTTGCCGCTGATCGTCGTTCCCGAACCCCGTCTCGCATTGGGGCAGCTCGCCGCGGCCTGGCGTGCGCGCCACACGCTGCCGCTGATTGCCGTCACCGGTTCAAACGGTAAGACGACCACCAAGGAAATGATTGCCAGCATCCTGGGGGCCGCCTTCGGCGACGCAGTGCTTGCGACGCAGGGCAACCTGAACAACGACATCGGCCTGCCGCTGACGCTCCTCAAGCTGCGCCCGCAACACCGCGCGGCGATCGTCGAGATGGGCATGAACCATCCGGGCGAGATTGCTTACCTGGCGCGCATCGCGCGGCCGACCGTGGCGCTGGTGACCAATGCCCAGCGCGCGCACCTGCAGGGCATGGGTTCGCTCGACGCGATCGCCCGCGAGAAGGGCAGCATCTACGAAGGGTTGGCGCAGGATGGCGTTGCCGTGGTCAATGCCGACGATGCCGAATGCGGCTTGTGGCGCGACATGAATCGTGACCGGCACGTCGTCGATTTCGGCTTCGACCCCGCCGCAGCGATTCACGGCGATGTCCGCCTGCACGGGCTGGACAACGAACTGCGCTACGTGACGCCCGCCGGCGAAGGCGCTGTCGATCTGGCGCTGCCCGGCCGGCACAACGCGCGCAACGCGCTCGCGGCCATCGCCGCCTGCTTCGCCGCCGGCGTGCCGCTCGCGGCGATCGATTGCGGGCTGGCTGCCTTCAAGGGGGTCAAGGGGCGCCTGCAGCGGCGGGCCGGCATCAACGGCGCCACGGTGCTCGACGATACCTACAACGCCAATCCTGATTCGGTCCGCGCCGGCATCGACGTGCTCGCCTCCACCGTCGGACGCAAGATCCTCGTGCTTGGCGACATGGGCGAAATCGGCGATGCCGCCGCCCAATATCACGACGAAATCGGCGGCCACGCGAAGAGCGCCGGTGTCGATGCCCTTTACGCCCTCGGCGACGCGAGCGCGATCGCTGCCCGCAATTTTGGCGAGGGCGCCCGTCATTTCAAGAAGATCGAAGATCTGATCGAAGCGCTGAAGTCCGAGCTGAACCCCGGCGCGACCGTGCTCGTGAAAGGCTCGCGCTTCATGCGCATGGAGCGGGTGGCTGATGCGATTGCGCAGCCGGCTGCCGCTTCGGCAAAGGAGAATACTTAAATGTTATTGCTGCTCGCCCAGTGGCTGGGTCAGGACGTCCGTGCCTTCAACGTCTTCGGCTACATCACGCTGCGCACTGTTCTTGCCGCGATGACCGCGCTGGTCATCTCCTTCATCGCCGGTCCGCGCGTGATCCGCTGGCTGGCCGCAAAGAAGATCGGCCAGGCGGTGCGTACCGACGGCCCGCAGACGCATCTCGTCAAATCCGGCACACCGACCATGGGCGGCGTGCTGATCCTGATCGCCATCGCCGTCACCACACTGCTCTGGGCGGACCTCTCCAACCGCTACGTCTGGGTGGTGCTGATCGTCACGCTCGGCTTCGGCGCCATCGGCTGGTACGACGACTGGAAGAAAGTTGTCTATCGCGACCCGAAGGGACTGGCCTCGCGCTGGAAGTATTTCTGGCAGTCGGTGATCGGCGTGACCGTCGCCGTCTATCTGGGCATGACGGCGACGCTGCCGGCGCAGATGGAACTGATTGTGCCCTTCTTCAAAACGGTGGCGTACCCCCTCGGCGTCATCGGTTTCATGGTGCTGACCTACTTCGTGATCGTCGGCACCTCGAACGCGGTGAACCTCACCGATGGTCTCGACGGGCTGGCCATCATGCCGGCGGTGATGGTGGCCGCGGCACTGGCGATCTTCGCCTACGTCGCCGGCAACGCGGTCTATGCCAAGTACCTGTTTGTTCCCTACATCCCCGGTGCCGGCGAGTTGTGCATTTTCCTTGGTGCGATCGCCGGCGCCGGACTCGGCTTCCTCTGGTTCAACGCCTATCCGGCCGAGGTGTTCATGGGCGATGTCGGCGCGCTGGCGCTGGGCGGCGCGCTTGGCACCGTTGCCGTGATCGTGCGCCAGGAAATCGTGCTCGCGATCATGGGCGGTGTCTTCGTCGCCGAAACGCTGTCGGTCGCAGCCCAGGTGCTCTATTTCAAATTCACCGGCGGCAAGCGCATCTTCCGCATGGCGCCGCTGCACCACCACTACGAACTCGGGGGGTGGAAGGAAACACAGGTGGTGGTCCGCTTCTGGATCATCACCATCATGCTCGTGCTGTTCGGGCTGTCGACGCTGAAGCTGCGCTAATACGGAAAATGGACGTCAAGGGCAAACTGGCACTGGTACTCGGCCTCGGCGAAACGGGGCTGGCGATGGCGACCTGGCTCGCGCGCGAAGGCGCGCGCGTCCGCGTCGCCGATAGCCGTGCCTTGCCGCCGAATGTCGAAGCCCTGAAGGCTGCCGTACCGGAGGCCGAGCTGGTGGCCGGCCCGTTTGCTTCGGTGACTTTTGCTGGTGTCGATTTCATTGCCATCTCGCCCGGCCTGCCGGTGCAGGAATCGCACGTACAGGCGGCGCTTGCGCACGGCGTGCCGGTCGTTTCCGAGATTGAACTGTTTGTCGCCGGTGTGCGTGCCCATGCGCCGGGTTCGAGGATCGTCGCCATCACCGGCAGCAACGGCAAGACGACGACGACCGCGCTGGCCGCCCATCTGGCCAACGCTGCCGGCGTTGCGGCAGTTGCCTGCGGCAACATCTCGCCGTCGGCGCTCGATGCGCTGATGGCGGCGCAGGATGGCGGCGCGCTGCCGGCGCTGTGGGTACTCGAACTTTCCAGCTTCCAGCTTGAAACCACGCACAGTCTGAATGCCGATGCGGCGACGGTGCTGAACATCTCCGAAGATCATCTTGATCGTTACACCGGCCTTGACGACTACGCTGCCGCCAAGGCCCGCATCTTCAAGGGCTGCCGGCGCATGGTGCTCAACCGCGACGATGACCGCAGCCTCGGCATGGGCCGTTGCGGCAAAGCGCTGGTCAGCTTCGGCCTCGACAAACCGCCACGCGACGCGGACTACGGACTGGTCGACGGCTGGATCGTGCGCGGCGGCGAGCGCCTGCTGCCGGTTGCCGGAATGAAACTGGCCGGGCTGCACAATGCCGCCAATGCGATGGCGGCACTGGCGCTGCTCGAAGGGGCTGGTATCAAGCCGCAGGATTGTTTGTCGGCGCTCAAGGATTTCCGCGGCCTCGCGCATCGTGTCGAGTTTGTCGCCCACATCGGCGGGGTCGACTACTACGACGATTCCAAGGGCACCAACGTCGGTGCGACGCTGGCGGCGATCAATGGCATGGCGACGGCGTCGCGCAAGCTGGCGATCATTCTCGGCGGCGATGGCAAGGGGCAGGATTTCTCGCCGCTGCGTCCTGCGCTCGCCGCCCACGGCCGCGCGGTGGCGCTGATCGGGCGCGACGCCGCGAGCATCGAAGCCACTGTCGCGGCCTGCGGGTTGCCGTTGCAGCAGTGTGCGGACATGGACGCCGCTGTTGCCTTCTGCGCCCGTGAGGCACGGCCGGGTGATGCGGTGCTGCTCTCGCCGGCCTGTGCCAGCCTCGACATGTACCGCAACTACGCGCATCGTGCGGAAGTCTTCATCGCCGCGGTGAAGGCACTGGAGGCAGCATGCTGATCCAGGCGCTCGACCGTCCGCGCCGCATGCCGACCGAGATCGACTTCGTGCTGCTGTGGAGTTCGCTGTTTCTGCTCTTCTTTGGCCTCGTGATGGTCTATTCGGCATCGATCGCGATCGCCGAGGCGGGGCGTTTCACAGGTCAGCAGCCGGCGTATTTCCTGCTCCGTCACGCCGTCTTCCTGTGCATCGGCATCGTCGCCGCCGCCGTCGCCTTCCAGGTGCCGCTCAAGGCCTGGCAGCAGATCGCCCCCTGGCTCTTTTTTGCCGGTGTGGTGCTGCTCGTGATCGTGCTGATTCCCGGCATCGGGCGCGACGTCAACGGCGCCCGTCGCTGGCTGCCGCTCGGCATCGCCAACCTGCAGCCGTCGGAGCTGATGAAGCTCTTTGCCGCGCTCTACGCAGCCGACTACACGGTGCGCAAGATGGCGGTGATGCATGATCTGAAAAAAGCCTTCCTGCCGATGGCCGGGGCGATGACCTTCGTCGGCGTGCTGTTGCTCAAGGAACCGGATTTCGGTGCCTTCGTCGTCATCATCTCGATCGCGATGGGTATCCTCTTCCTCGGCGGCATGCGCGCGCGCCTGTTCGCGATCCTGATTGTGCTGCTGCTCGCCGCCTTTGCGATCCTGATCGTCGTCTCGCCTTACCGGCGCGACCGCATCTTCGGCTTCATGGATCCCTGGGCGGATGCCTTCGGTCGTGGCTACCAGCTCTCGCATGCGCTGATCGCCTTCGGACGTGGCGAGATCTTCGGTGTCGGCCTGGGCGCCTCGGTCGAAAAACTCTTTTACCTGCCGGAAGCGCATACCGATTTCCTGCTGGCGGTGATTGCCGAGGAGCTCGGGCTGGTCGGCGTGATCACCGTCGTCCTGCTCTTCGGGCTGCTGGTGCATCGCGCCTTCGCCATCGGCCGCCAGTCGGTGGCGCTTGATCGCCTGTACCCGGCGCTGGTGGCGATGGGCATCGGCATCTGGATCGGCGTGCAGGGCTTCATCAACATGGGTGTCAACATGGGGCTGCTGCCCACCAAGGGGCTGACGCTGCCGCTGATGAGCTTCGGCGGCTCCGGCATCCTTGCCAACTGCGTCGCGCTGGCGATTTTGCTGCGCGTCGATTGGGAGAATCGGCAACTGATGCGGGGAGCGAAGCTGTGAACGCCCCGCGTACGCTGATGGTGATGGCCGGCGGCACCGGCGGTCATGTCTTCCCCGGGCTGGCGGTGGCCGACCTGATGCAGGCGCGCGGCTGGAAAGTGGTCTGGATGGGCAATCCGGACGGCATGGAAGCGAAGCTGGTGCCGAGCCGCGGCTACGAGCTGCTGCCGGTACGCTTTGGCGCGTTGCGCGGCAAGGGGCTGATGAAAAAGCTGATGCTGCCCTTCGCGCTGCTTTCCGGCTTCTGGCAGGCGCGTCGGCAGATCCGCGCGGCGCAGCCCGACGTCGTCCTCGGCATGGGCGGCTACATCAGTTTTCCTGGCGGCATGATGGCCAGCTGGCTGAAAAAACCGCTGGTGCTGCACGAACAGAATTCCGTTGCCGGCCTCGCCAACCGGGTGCTGGCCGGCGTGGCCGACCGCATCCTGTCGGGCTTCCCCGAGGTGCTCAAGGGGTGCATCTGGGCCGGCAATCCGGTGCGCGCCGAGATTGCCGCATTGCCGGCGCCGGCAACGCGTTACGCCGCGCACGAAGGGCCGATCCGCGTGCTGGTGCTCGGGGGCAGCCTCGGCGCACAGGCGTTGAACGAGAAAATTCCGCAGGGCCTCGCACAGATTCCAGAAGCCGAACGCCCCGTCGTCGTGCATCAATCGGGCGAGAAGCACCTCGCCGCCCTGCAGGCGAACTACGCGGCGGCCGGTGTGCAGGCACACTGCGTCGCCTTCATCGAGGACATGGCCGGCGCCTACGACTGGGCCGATCTGGTGATCTGCCGTGCCGGCGCGCTGACGGTGGCCGAACTCGCTGCCGCCGGCGTCGCCAGCGTGCTGGTGCCTTTCCCGCACGCGGTGGATGACCACCAGACGGGCAACGCGAAGTTCCTCGCGCAGGCCGGTGGCGCCGTATTGCTGCCGCAGGCCGAACTGACGCCGGAGAACGTCGCGCTGATTCGCAACTACAGCCGCGAGCAACTGCTGCAGATGGCCGAGCGGGCGCATGCGCTGGCCAAACCCGACGCCGCGGCGATTGTCGCGCAAGCCTGCATGGAGCTGGTGAAATGAAGCACAAGGTCAAACACATCCACTTCGTCGGTGTCGGCGGTTCCGGGATGAGCGGTATCGCGGAAGTTCTCGCCAACCTCGGTTTCGCGGTCAGCGGTTCCGACCTCGCTGAGAGCGCGACGACGAAGCGGCTTGCCGGCGCCGGGGTGAAGGTCTGTGTCGGCCATGCGGCGGAAAACATCGCCAGCGCCGACGCCGTCGTCGTCTCCACGGCGGTCAAGGCCGACAACCCGGAAGTGCTGGCGGCGCGCGAGAAGAAGGTGCCGGTGGTACCGCGCGCGCAGATGCTCGCCGAGCTGATGCGCCTGAAGCAGGGCATCGCCATCGCCGGCACGCACGGCAAGACGACGACGACCAGCCTGGTCGCTTCCATCCTCGCCGAAGGCGGCTTCGATCCGACCTTCGTCATCGGCGGCCGCCTGAACGCCGCCGGCGCCAACGCGCGGCTGGGCAGTGGCGATTTTCTCGTCGCCGAGGCCGACGAATCGGATGCCTCGTTCCTGTTCCTGAATCCGGTGGTGTCGGTCGTTACCAACATCGACGCCGACCACATGGAAACCTATGGCCACGACTTCGAGAAGCTGAAGACGGCCTTCGTCGACTTCCTGCAACGTCTGCCGTTCTACGGCGTTGCCGTGCTCTGCGCGGATGACGCGAACGTGCGCGAGATCCTGCCGCGCGTGCCCAAGCAGATCGTTACCTACGGCCTCGATGGCGCCGCCAACGTGCGCGCCGAAAACATCGTCGCCGCCGACGGGCAGATGAAGTTCGACTGCGTGCGCGTAAACGGCACGACCAGCCGCTTCGCGGTGACGCTGAACCTGCCCGGCATGCACAACGTGCTCAATGCGCTCGCCGCGATCGCCGTTGCCACCGAAGTGCAGGTGCCGGACGCGGCGATCCGGAAGGCGCTGGCCGAGTTCAAGGGCGTCGGCCGCCGCTTCCAGCGTTATGGCGAGGTGGCCTGCCCGGCCGGCGGCCGTTTCACGCTGGTCGACGACTACGGTCACCACCCGGCCGAAATGGCAGCAACGCTCGCCGCCGCGCGCGGCGCTTTTCCCGGCCGCCGGTTGGTGCTCGCCTTCCAGCCGCACCGCTACACGCGTACGCGTGACTGCTTCGAGGATTTCGTGAAGGTGCTGAACGGTGTCGATGCGCTGTTGCTCGGCGAAGTCTATGCCGCCGGCGAAGCGCCGATCGTCGCTGCCGACGGTCGCTCGCTGGCGCGCGCGGTGCGTGTCGCCGGCAAGGTCGAGCCGGTCTTCGTCGAGGATATCGCGGCCATGCCGCAGGCAATTCTGGATGTCGCCCGCGATGGCGACGTGGTGTTGACGATGGGTGCCGGTTCCATTGGCGGCGTGCCCGGAAAGTTGGCGAGTGCTTGAAATGAATGCAAAGGACTTCGGAAAGGTCGCCGTCCTCTTCGGCGGTTCATCGGCAGAGCGCGAGGTGTCGCTGAACAGCGGTTCACGCGTGCTGGCGGCATTGCGTCGGCAGGGTGTCGACGCCCATCCCTTCGATCCGGCCGAGATGCCGCTCGATACGCTGCGGAGCTTCGATCGCGCCTTCATCGCGCTGCACGGGCGCCATGGTGAAGACGGCACGATCCAGGGCGTGCTCGAACTGATGCAGATTCCCTATACCGGCAGCGGCGTCATGGCCTCGGCGCTGGGCATGGACAAGTGGCGCACCAAGCTGCTCTGGCAGGCGGCCGGCTTGCCGGTGCCGGCCTATGCGCTGCTCGCCGCCGACAGTGATTTTGCTGATCTGGAAGAGGAACTCGGGCTGCCGCTCTTCGTAAAGCCGGCCTGCGAGGGGTCGTCGATCGGCATCAGCAAGGTGAAGCGCCACGGCGATCTTGCGGCTGCCTACGCGGCGGCCGCGAAGTACGACCCGCTGGTGATTGCCGAGCAGGGCATCCTCGGCGGCGAGTACACCGTGGGCATCGTCGAGCAGGCGGGCGAATTGCGTGCACTTCCGATCATCAAGATCGAACCGGCGACGGAGTTCTACGACTACGAGGCCAAGTACAACCGCGACGATACGCAGTACCGCTGCCCCTGCGGTTTGCCGGCGGCGCGCGAGAACGAGATTCGCCAGCAGGCGCTGGAGGCGTTCCGCGTGCTCGGTGGTCGGGGCTGGGGACGCATCGATTTCCTGATGGACGATGAGGGTAATGCCTATTTTCTCGAAGCGAACACGTCGCCGGGCATGACCGACCATTCGCTGGTGCCGATGGCAGCGCGCGTTGCAGGTATCGATTACGACGCGCTGGTTATGCAAGTTTTAGCTGGCGCGACCTTAGGCTGAGAAATGAAGAATGTGGAACCGACCGCAACTGCTGACCGCCCTCGCCGACCTGCTGCTTGCCGCAGCGGCGGCGGCCTTGCTGGTCGCGGCGACGGTCTGGGTGGCGAAGCGGCCGCACTTCACGCTGTCGCAGGTGGTGGTCATGCACGAGCTGAAGGAGGTTCGTCGTGCCGAAGTGGAGCGTGCGCTCGGCGGCCTGCTGCGGGGGAATTTTTTCAGCGTCAATGTGGAAGCGATTCGCCAGTCGCTGGAGCGTCTGGCCTGGGTGCGGCACGCGGAGGTGCGGCGGCGCTGGCCCTCCAGCCTGGAACTGCGCATCGAGGAGCACGAGCCCGCGGCGCAGTGGGGCGAGGCGAGCGGGCAGTTGCTGAACACGCATGGCGAGGTGTTCGCGGCGGTGATGGCGCGGCCGGTGCCGCTGCCCACGCTGTTTGGGCCGGCGGCGCTGGCGCCGGAGATGCTCGGGTACTACCGCGAGGCAGTCGAGATACTGCTGCCACTCGGCCGCGCGCCGCGCGCCCTGAATGTGTCGCCGCGGCTGGCGGTGCAACTGAAACTGGACGACGGCATGGTCGTCGAGCTGGGCCGGCAACAGCCGAAGGTCCCGGTTCGGCTGCGTCTGCAGCGCTTCGTCGATTACTACCCGACGGTGCTGTCCGCAAGCCGGCAGCGACCGTCGGTCGTGGATATGCGGTATCCGAACGGATTCGCGCTGCGGGTGGCCGCGGCGCAGCTAACTGAGGGCAAAGGGAAGCAATGAGCAGAGACAGCAAGGATCTGATCGTCGGGCTGGACATCGGCACCTCGAAGATCGTCGCGCTGGTTGCCGAGGTGACGCCAGAGGGGCGTCTCAACGTGATCGGTATCGGCTCGCAGGATTCGAAGGGGCTGAAGAAGGGGGTCGTGGTCAACATCGAGGAGACGGTCGCGGCGATCTCGCGCGTCGTCCAGGAAGTCGAGTTGATGGCCGACTGCAAGGTGAAGGATGTTTACACCGGCATTGCGGGCAGCCATATCCGCAGTTTCAACTCGAACGGCATGGTCGCGATCAAGGACAAGGAAGTCATGGCGATGGATGTCGATCGCGTGATCGAGACGGCGCGCGCGATGCCGATCCCGGCCGACCAGGAGATCCTGCACATCCTGACGCAGGAATTCATCATCGACGACCAGGACAGCATCCGCGAGCCGATCGGCATGAGCGGCTTCCGCCTGGAAGTGAAGGTGCATATCGTCACCGGCGCCGTCTCGGCCGCGCAGAACATCGTCAAGTGCGTGCGCCGCTGCGGCATCGAGGTGAACGACCTCGTGCTGCAGCCGCTGGCATCCTCCTACGCCGTGCTTTCCGAGGATGAAAAGGATCTCGGCGTGTGCCTCGTCGACATCGGCGGCGGCACCACCGACATCGCCGTGTGGACACAGGGCGCGATCCGCCATACGTCGGTGATCCCGATCGCCGGCGACCAGATCACCAACGACATCGCGATGGCGCTGCGCACGCCGACGCGCGAGGCCGAGGACATCAAGCGCCGCTACGGTTGCGCGCTCTCGCAACTGGCGGATCCGGAGGATGTGTTCGATGTCGCCGGCGTGGACGATCGGCCGAGCCGCAAGCTGTCGCGCCATGCGCTGGCCGACGTGATCCAGCCGCGTGTCGAGGAATTGTTCGAGCTGATCCAGGCCGAGCTGCGCCGCGCCGGCTTCGAGGAAGTGCTCTCTTCCGGCCTCGTGCTCACCGGCGGCACGTCGGTGATGCCGGGAATGATCGAGCTGGGCGAGGAAATCTTCCATATGCCGGTACGCCTTGGCGTACCCAAGTACTCGGGGGCGCTGGCCGATGTTGTCCAGTCGCCCCGTTTCGCGACCGCCTACGGCCTGCTGCTGGAAGCGCAGGCACAGCACCGGCGCGGCCAGAAGGTGCATGAGACGCGCAGCGTCAAGGATGTCTTTGCGCGCATGAAGTCGTGGTTCGAAAAGAATTTCTGATCGTTTTCGTTTTTTTGCAGAGGAGGCCCCACCATGTTTGAAATCATCGATGTAGAAGAAGTGACGAGCGACAGCGGTACCGTGATCAAGGTCATCGGCGTCGGCGGCGCCGGCGGCAATGCCGTCGATCACATGATCCGTGAGGGTGTGAATGGCGTCGAGTTCATCGCCGCCAATACCGATGCGCAGGCATTGAAGCGCAGCGGCGCCTCGATCAAGGTGCAGCTCGGCAAGACCGGGCTCGGTGCTGGCGCCAAGCCCGAAGCAGGGCGCAGCGCGGCGATGGAGGAGCGCGAGCGCATCGCCGAGGCGTTGAAGGGGGCGCACATGGCCTTTATCACCGCCGGCATGGGCGGCGGCACCGGCACCGGCGCCGCGCCGATCGTCGCTGAAGTGGCGCGCGAAATGGGCATCCTGACCGTTGCCGTCGTCACCAAGCCCTTCGGTTTCGAGGGCAAGCGCATGAAAGTTGCCGAGAGCGGCCTTTCCGAGCTGCAGAAGCAGGTCGATTCGCTGATTGTCATCCTCAACGACAAGCTGATGGAAGTGCTCGGCGACGACGTTTCGATGGACGAGGCCTTCCGTGCCGCGGACAACGTGCTCAGGAACGCCGTCGGTGGCATCGCCGAGATCATCAACTTCCCGGGTCTGGTCAACGTCGACTTCGAGGACGTGCGTACGGTGATGGGCGAGATGGGCGTGGCGATGATGGGCTCCGCCGCTGCCGCCGGCGTCGATCGCGCCCGCATCGCTGCCGAGCAGGCTGTCGCTTCGCCGCTGCTGGAGGGCATCAACCTCTCCGGTGCCAAGGGCGTGCTGGTCAACATCACGGCGACGCGCGGCCTGAAGATGAAGGAAGTGCACGAGGTGATGAATACCGTTCGCGAATTCGCCGCCGAAGACGCGCACATCATCTTCGGCGCGGTGTACGACGAGGCGATGGGCGAGGAAATCCGCGTTACGGTGGTGGCGACCGGTCTCGGCCAGGCGCAGGCCAAGCGGCAGACCTTCGAGGTGATCAACACCCCGGTGCTGCAGGCGACTGGCACCCACGACATGGCGCCGGCGATGGCTTCTCCGTCGGTCAACTACGAGGCGCTGGATACGCCGGCGATCATCCGCAAGCGGGGCAGTTCCACCGTCGAGGCCCTGGCGAACAGCGGGGTCGATCGCTACGATATCCCGGCTTTCCTGCGCAAGCAGGCCGATTAAGCCGAGGCCGGCTGCGCTTGGCATGACTTCGTTGCGGCAGGTCTTGCATGGCGCTGCCATGCGGCGGCCGACCGACGCCTCGTCCCGCCTGCGCTCGCCCGGCCGCGGAATGTTGTTGAAACGTTGCTGTAATACCTCTGCAAAGGGAAGGTGGCGCATGCTAGAATGCGCCGCTTTCCCATATTTTTCAGGCACATGCTGAAACAACGAACGCTCAAGACCCTGATTCGCGCCACCGGTGTCGGCCTCCATTCCGGTGAGCGCGTCAACATGGTGCTGCGCCCTGCGGCGCCCGATACGGGGATCGTCTTCCGCCGGGTCGATCTCGACAGTCCGGTCGATCTGCCTGCCTCGGCACTGATGGTCGGCGATACGCGCATGTGTTCGTGCCTTGAACGTGAAGGCGTCAAGGTTGGCACCATCGAGCATCTGATGTCCGCTTTTGCTGGGCTGGGTATCGACAACGCCTGGGTCGATCTCGATGCGGCCGAGGTGCCCATCCTCGATGGCAGCGCTGCACCCTTCGTTTTCCTGATCCAGTCGGCCGGCATCGAAGAGCAACCGGCAGCAAAGAAATTCATCCGCGTCACGCAGCCGATCGAAGTGCGCGACGGCGACAAGTGGGCGCGATTCACCCCTTACGACGGTTATCGGCTCACTTTTTCCATCGTCTTCAACCACCCGGCGATTGATTGTACCGGGCAGGAAGTGAGCGTTGACTTCGCCGAGAACTCCTATGTCCGCGAGGTCGCGCGTGCGCGCACCTTCGGGTTCATGCAGGAAGTCGAATACCTGCGCGAGAACGGTCTTGCCCAAGGGGGCGGCCTCGACAACGCCGTCGTGCTCGACGAATTCCGTGTGCTCAATGCCGACGGCCTGCGTTACGGCGACGAGTTCGTGAAGCACAAGGTGCTCGATGCGATTGGCGATCTCTACCTGCTCGGCCATCCGCTGCTTGCGCATTTTGAGGCGCACAAGTCCGGGCATGCGCTGAACAACCAGTTGGCCCGCGCCCTGCTCGACGCGCAGGACGCCTGGGAGATGGTCAGCTTCGACGAGGCCGCGGCTGCGCCAGTGAACATTTCCCGCTGGCTGGCGGCGCATACGCCGGCCTGAGCCGGGCCTGATCTTTTTCGCCCGTGTTCATCCTGCGCCTTCTCGCGGTTATTGTCGTGATCACCGTTGCCGGTGGCGTGGTCGCCTACCTGATGACGCGCGAGCGGAAGTACCTCGACTTCTCGTGGCGGGTGTTCCGCTATTCCCTGATCGTCGCGCTGCTGGTTTTCGCCCTGCTGATTCTCGAACGCGTCGCCGTCATTCCGCTTTGAGCGAGCGTTCCAGCAAGGTCTCGATGGCCTCGCGAAGCGGTGATTCCCCCATCCCGGAGGCCAGTGCCTGCAGGCCCTGACAGGCGCCCGGCGACAGTGCCCGCTGCGATGGTGGTGTGGAATGCCTTGATATTTCAAGGGCTTGCACTTTTACGGTGACGCCGGTACACTCAACTCCCCTACCAGAAAAAGCGTCGGTCAGCGAAGGCGCCATCTGTCGCAGCTTGACCGCTACCGCGCCGTTGTCGGCGTGGATAACAACGATCCCCGACTTGAAATTGGCCACCCGGCTGGCCGTGCCCAGATGTTCCGGTACGGTATTTCGATAGATGCGGGAAAGCTTCTGCAACACGCGCGCATGCGCCATGAGCTTTCCGGCGCCATCGGAGTGGGTCAGGTAACGGTCGAGGGAATCAGGAAACGAGGCGGGCACGGGGCGAAGGCCAACTGTCCGTAATGTTTGAGGAGGAGTGCTGCAGGTGCATATTATTCTTGTCTCCAACAGGCTGGCAACCGCGCGGACCTTTGTCATCACGCCGCGTTTCGTGCTGGCGTCCGTGGCCTTGCTGGCCGCCGTCGTATTTTCCCTGTCGGCGCTGTTTTCGTGGCTGTCGGTGCAGTTCCGCCTGCCCTTCCTCGAAAACCTCGTCCTCTCCGTGCACAAGACCGAAGCCGCGCGCAGCGATGCCTACATGCGTGACAACCTCAACGCCATGGCAGCGAAGCTGGGCGAGATGCAGGCGCAGTTGCTGCGGCTGGATGCGATGAGCGAACGCGTCTCCGGGCTCGCCGGCATCAAGCCTGCGGAGCAGGCGCCGACGCTGCGCCCTGGTCAGGGCGGCCCGCTGCTTCTGGCACAACCTAAAAACCCGACGGAACTCGACAATGCGCTGGCTCGCCTCGGCCAGCATCTCGACGCGCGGACCGATTCCCTGGAGGCGCTGGAAACCCTGCTCCTCGATGAAAAGGTCAAGCGCGCATTATTGCCGACGGTGACGCCGATCGATGCCAACTACGTCGGTTCCGGGTTCGGCTGGCGGGCCGATCCCTTCGTTGGCGCCGGATCGATGCACGAAGGCATCGATTTTGTGGCCGATATCGGGACCCGGGTCGTGGCGGCGGCCGGCGGTGTGGTCGTGACGGCTGAGCGCCATCCGCAATACGGCAATCTGATCGAGATCGATCACGGCAACGATTTCACGACCCGCTACGCGCACCTGTCGAAAATGTCGGTCCGCGAGGGGCAGGTGATCAAGCGTGGCCAGAACATCGCGTTGTCCGGCAATACCGGCCGCTCGACCGGCCCGCACCTGCATTTCGAGGTTCGCTACAAGGGTGTCGCCCAGAATCCTGCCCGTTTCCTCCAGCAGGGCGAGCAATTCGCCCAGCTTCCCCGACGCAAGTAAGCCTGCTTTCTCGTGTGCCGGGCGCGAAACAAGGCCTTGCGTCCGGCATGCTAGAATCCGCCCTTTCGTGAATTGCCGGCTTCGGCCGCCCCCAAGATGATTTCCGGCCTCCTCAAGAAGATTTTCGGCAGCCGCAACGACCGGCTGATCAAGCAGTATTCCCAGGCCGTCAAGGCCATCAATGTGCTCGAACCGCAGATGCAGGCGCTTTCGGACGAAGCGCTGCAGGCGAAAACCGCCGAGTTCAAGGCGCGTATCGCGAAAGGCGAAACGCTCGACCAGTTGCTGCCGGAGGCCTTTGCCGTCGTTCGTGAAGCCGGCAAGCGCGTGCTCGGCATGCGCCATTTCGACGTACAGATGATCGGCGGCATGGTGCTGCACTACGGCAAGATTGCCGAGATGCGCACCGGTGAGGGCAAGACGCTGGTGGCGACGCTGCCGTGCTATCTGAACGCGCTATCCGGCAAGGGCGTGCATGTCATTACCGTCAATGACTACCTGGCCAGCCGCGATGCGGAGTGGATGGGGCGCCTGCATCGCTTCCTCGGCTTGTCTGTTGGCTGCAACCTCTCCCAGATGGATCACGCGGCGAAGCAGGAAGCCTACGCCGCCGACATCACCTACGGCACCAACAACGAGTTCGGGTTTGACTACCTGCGCGACAACATGGTCTACACGGTTGGCGAGCGGGTGCAACGCAGTCTCAACTTCGCCATCGTCGACGAGGTCGATTCGATCCTCATCGACGAGGCGCGCACGCCGCTGATCATCTCCGGCCAGGCCGAGGATCACACCGATCTCTACGTGCGCATGAACCAGGTGGCGCCGATGCTGACGCGCTGCGCCGAGGAAAACGGGCCCGGCGACTACTGGGTCGATGAGAAGGGCCACCAGGTTCTGCTGACCGAGGACGGTTACGAGCACGCCGAAGCCGTGCTCGCCCAACTCGGCATTCTCGAAGAGGGGCGCAGTCTCTACGAAGCCTCGAACATCCTGCTGATCCACCACCTCTACGCGGCGTTGCGCGCCCACACCCTGTTCCACAAGGACCAGCAGTATGTGGTGCAGAACGGCGAGATCGTCATCGTCGACGAGTTTACCGGCCGCCTGATGGCCGGGCGCCGCTGGTCTGACGGTCTGCACCAGGCAGTCGAGGCGAAGGAAGGCGTGGCGATCCAGAACGAGAACCAGACGCTCGCTTCGATCACTTTCCAGAACTATTTCCGCATGTACGGCAAGCTCGCCGGCATGACCGGCACGGCCGATACCGAAGCCTACGAATTCCAGCAGATCTACGGGCTGGAGACGGTGGTCATCCCGACCAACAAGCCGGTGCAGCGGCAGGACTTCAACGACCAGATCTTCCGCACGACGCCGGAAAAGTACAACGCGATCATTGCCGACATCCGCGACTGCCATAAGCGTGGCCAGCCGGTGCTGGTCGGCACGACCTCGATCGAGAGCTCGGAAATCCTGTCGCAGCTGCTCGACAAGGAGAAGCTGCCGCATCAGGTGCTCAACGCCAAGCAGCATGCGCGCGAAGCCGAGATCGTCGTGCAGGCCGGCCGTCCCGGCATGATCACGATCGCCACCAACATGGCCGGCCGCGGAACCGACATCGTGCTCGGCGGCAACGTCGAGAAGGGTGTCGCTGCCCTGCAGGACGACGAGAGCGTGCCCGCCGAGCAGAAAGAGGCCCGCATCGTTGCGATGCGCGAGGAATGGAAGACGCTGCACCAGACCGTGATCGCGGCCGGTGGCCTGCACATCATCGGTTCCGAGCGCCACGAATCCCGCCGCATCGACAATCAGCTGCGTGGCCGTGCCGGCCGTCAGGGCGACCCGGGCTCCTCGCGTTTCTACCTGTCGCTCGACGACCCGCTCCTGCGCATCTTTGCCGGCGAACGCCTCAAGGCGATCATGAACCGCCTGAAGATGCCGGAAGGCGAGGCGATCGAGCATCCGATGGTGTCGCGTTCGCTCGAATCCGCCCAGCGCAAGGTCGAGGGCCGCAACTTCGATATCCGCAAGCAGCTGCTCGAATACGACGACGTCTCCAACGATCAGCGCAAGGTCATCTACGCGCAGCGCAACGAACTGCTCGAAACCGAGGATATCTCTGACACCGTGACGGCGATGCGCCATGGCGTCATCCACTCGATCTTCCGCACCCACGTGCCGGAGGAATCGGTCGAGGAACAGTGGGAACTGCCAGCCCTGGAGATGGCGCTGCAGGGCGAGTTGCTGCTCGCCGTTCCCGTTCAGGAATGGGTCAAGAGCGAGCCGAACCTTTCCGATGAGGAGATGCTCGGTCGAATCATCACGGCGGCGGATGAAGCCTACGCGGCCAAGGTCGCGCTGGTTGGCGCCGAGAACTTCCACCAGTTCGAGCGTAACGTGATGCTGCAGAGTCTCGACACGCACTGGCGCGAGCATCTCGCTGCGCTCGACCATCTGCGCCAGGGTATCCACCTGCGCGGCTATGCGCAGAAGAACCCGAAGCAGGAATACAAGCGCGAAGCGTTCGAACTCTTCGAGGCCTTGCTTGACGCCGTGCGCAACGACGTGACCCGCCTGCTGGTAACGGTGCAGATCCGCAGCCCCGAGGATGTCGAGGAAACGGCGCCGCATGCCGACGTGCAGAACGTCCAGTATCACCACGCCGATTACGATGAAGCCCTCGGCGGTGGCGGAGATGCTGACGAGACAACAGCGCAGCAACCGATTCATGCAGCGCCCAAGGTTGGCCGCAACGACCCGTGCCCCTGCGGTTCAGGCAAGAAATACAAGCACTGCCACGGAAAATTGAACTAACACGAAGCGCATTCAACGCAGAGGGCGCAGAGATACGGAGAACGCAGAGCTTTTCTGCAACAGCTTCCCTGATCTCTGCGCCCTCTGCGTCTCTGCAAGCTCAGCGTCGAAAGAGGTTAAATTCCATGCCCGTCAATTACACTACCCCCGCCCCAGAAGCCCTTTTCCCCGTCGCCGGGGTTCGCCTCGGCATCGCTGAAGCGGGCATCCGCAAGGCCAACCGCCGCGACCTGACGCTGATCGCGCTCGATGCCGGCGCCACCGTTGCCGGCGTATTCACCGAGAACCGTTTCTGCGCGGCGCCGGTGCAGGTCTGCCGCCGCTATCTGGCAGCGGGCGCAGAGATCCGTGCACTGGTCATCAATACCGGCATCGCCAACGCCGGCACCGGCGAACCGGGCCTCAAGGCCGCTGAAGCCAGCTGCGCCGCCGTGGCGCAAACGCTCGGCATTGCCGACGCGCAGGTGCTGCCGTTCTCCACCGGGGTCATCCTCGAACCGCTGCCGGTCGAGCGCCTCGTCGCCGGCTTGCCCAGGGCGGCGGCCGATCTCAAGGCCGACAACTGGCATGCCGCCGCGCACGGCATCATGACCACCGACACTGTCGCCAAGGCCGTCTCGCGCCGTGTCGAGATCAACGGAAAAACCGTCACGCTGACCGGCATTTCCAAGGGCGCTGGCATGATCAAGCCAAACATGGCGACCATGCTCGGCTACCTCGCCACCGACGCCGGTGTCAGCCAGTCCCTGCTGGCGAAGCTGGTGAAGGAAGCCGCCGACGAGTCGTTCAACTGCATCACCGTCGATGGCGACACCTCGACCAACGACTCCTTCATCCTCATCGCCACCGGGCAGTCCGGCGTTTCGTTCGACAGCGAAGGCGCTGCCGGCTACGCGGCGCTGCGCGAGGCCGTGATCGGCGTCGCCCGCGAACTCGCGCAGGCCATCGTGCGCGACGGCGAGGGCGCGACCAAATTCATTACCGTCGCCGTGCAGGGCGGCAAGGATCGCGACGAATGCCGCAAGGTCGGCTATGCGATCGGCCACTCGCCGCTGGTGAAGACGGCCTTCTTCGCTTCCGACCCGAACCTCGGCCGCATTCTCGCCGCCATCGGTTATGCCGGCATTGCCGACCTGGACGTCGACGGCGTCCGCGTCTGGCTGGGCAGCGAGGGCGAGGAGTGTCTGGTCGCCGAGAACGGGGGGCGTGCCGCGAGCTACCGCGAGGAAGACGGTTCGCGCATCATGAAGGCCGCCGAGATCACCGTGCGCGTCGACCTTGGGCGCGGTGCCGCCGCCGCCAGGATTTATACCTGCGATTTTTCCTACGATTACGTGAAGATCAACGCGGACTATCGTTCGTGATCGCGACGTGAGCCCGCAGCGGATCGGATTTCGGTACGATATCGTCATTGCTTCCGCCGGGTGCCGCCAGTGAACACGATCCGCCACGACCTGACACGCAACATTCTCGCCATCGCCTGCATCGCCGGCCTGGTCGGTGCCTCGTTCTGGATTCTCAAGCCATTCCTCGGTGCGGCCATTTGGGCGGCGATGCTGGTCGTTGCCACCTGGCCGCTGTTCCGGCGACTGGAGCACGCATTCGGCAATCACCGCACGCTCGCCGTCACGATCATGACCGTCGCCTTGCTCCTGCTGCTGGTGGTGCCCCTGTGGGCAGCGATCGACACGCTCGTCGATAACAACGATCGCATCTCGGCCTGGGGGCGCACGCTGACCGAGCGCGGGCTGCCGCCGTTGCCCGAGTTTGTCGCGCGCCTGCCCTTCGTTGGCGAAAAGATCGCCGCCTGGTGGGCCGAGCTTATGGCCGACGGTACGCAGGGCGTCATCGCCAAGCTGACGCCGTATGCCTCGGCCATCGGCAAATGGGTTGTCGCCGAAGCGGGTAGCGTCGGTCACCTCTTCATCCAGTTCCTTCTCGTTGTCGTGCTGGCAGCGATCATGTACGCCAGCGGTGAAGCGGCAGCGAGCAAGCTGCGCCGTTTCGGGCGGCGCCTTGCCGGCGAGCGCGGCGAGAATGCGGTCGTACTCGCCGGGCAGGCGATCCGCGGCGTGGCGCTCGGCGTTGGCGTGACCGCCATCGTGCAGACGACGCTGGGTGGCGTCGGGCTGGCCATCGCCGGCGTTCCCTTTGCTGGCTTTCTCTCGGCGCTGATGCTGATGCTGTGCATCGCGCAGATCGGCCCGGCGCTCGTTCTGTTTCCTGCGGTTGGCTGGATGTACTGGAGTGGCGATACCGTCTGGGCGACCTTTCTGCTCGTGCTCAGCCTCGTTGTCGTCACGCTCGACAACTTCCTGCGCCCCTTCCTGATCAAGCAGGGCGCCGATCTGCCGCTGTTGCTGATCTTCGCCGGCGTTATCGGCGGCATGTTCGGCTTCGGGCTGATCGGCATCTTCATCGGCCCGGTGGTCCTCGCCGTCACCTACACGCTGCTCGAAGCGTGGATCGCCGATGCGCTTGGCGATGACCCCGGGTCAGACGCGGTTTAGCCGGATCAGGCGGAACCAGCCGCCCGCAAGTGCTGGTTGGTCGTGCGCGAGATGGAGTGAGGGCGTCTGTGCCAGCACATCCTCGAACACCACGTCGAGACGTGTCGCCAGCCGCCTGACCAGAGGGTTCGCCAGCCGGCGCAGCAGCGCCGGTTGTCCCCGCTTCAGGAATTTGTCGAAGACCAGCACCGTGCCGCCCGGGCGCAGCACGCGGGCGATTTCAGCGAGGCAGGCGTGCGGGTTCGGCACCACGGCAAGAATCAGGTGCAGGACGGCATGATCGAACGTGGCATCGGCGAACGGCAGGTGCTGGGCGTCGCCGCGCACCGCCTGAAAATCGAGCCCTTGCCCGCGCGGGCGGGCCCGCTCCAGCATCGCCGCCGTGAGGTCGAGTCCGACGTAATGATGCTGGCGCGGCAGCAGCGGCAGATCGAGCCCGGTTCCCACGCCATCGATGAGCACGCGTGCCGGCACCTGCGGCAAATACGCGACGCTCCGGCGCCGCGCCTCGCGTGTGGCGCGATCGATCGCCGCATCGTAGACCGGCGCAATCAGGGTGTAGGTTTTCTTGAGCGTCAATGGAGTACGCGTGGAACCGCCAGCGTGAATGCCGGAATCTCCGCGTCGAAATGCGTGCCGTCGGTCGCGATCATCTGGTAGCTGCCGCGCATCGTGCCGACCGGCGTGGCGAGTGCGCAGCCGCTGGTGTACTCGAAACTTTCACCGGGCTGCAGCACCGGCTGTTCGCCGACCACGCCGAGGCCGCGCACTTCCTGCACCTTGTCGTTGGCGTCGGTGATGATCCAGTGCCTGGCGACCAGTTGCGCGGCTTCGCTGCCGGTGTTGCTGATCGTGATCGTATAGGCGAACACGTAGTGATCGTTCTCGGGGTCGGATTGCTCGCCGATGTATCGCGGCGCCGGGCGAACGGCGATCCTGTACTTGTCGTTATTGTCATTTTCCATGTTGGGAATTTCCTCGCTGTCCGGACAGAATCTGTCGTGCATTGCACCTGATTGCCAGGACTAAGACAAGCACCAGGCGGGACGGTTCGCCCGCGCTTCTTGTAGAATTCCCGCTCTCGCCAAGGAGTTCCGACCATGTATGTCATCGCCCCCAGCATTCTTTCCGCCAATTTCGCGAAGCTCGGCGAGGAAGTTCAGAACGTCATTGCCTCGGGCGCCGACTGGATCCACTTCGACGTGATGGACAACCACTACGTGCCGAACCTGACCATCGGCCCGCTGGTGTGCGAGGCGATCCGCCCGCTGACGCAGGCGCCGATCGACGTGCATCTGATGGTCAAGCCGGTCGACCGCATCGTGCCCGATTTCGCCAAGGCCGGCGCCAACATCATCACCTTCCATCCGGAAGGTTCCGAACACGTCGACCGCACGCTCGGCCTGATCCGCGATAGCGGTTGCCAGGCCGGCCTTGTCTTCAATCCAGCGACGCCGCTCGACCATATGGACTGGGTCATGGACAAGCTCGATGTCGTGCTGCTGATGAGCGTTAACCCCGGCTTCGGCGGGCAGTCGTTCATTCCGGCTACGCTGGAGAAACTGAGTCAGGCGCGGGCGAAGATCGACGCCTATGCCGAGCGTAGCGGCCGTCGCATCCGCCTAGAAGTGGATGGCGGCGTGAAGGTCGACAACATTGCCGAGATCGCGCGCGCCGGGGCGGATGCCTTCGTTGCCGGTTCCGCGGTGTACGGTGCTGGCAAGGATGGCGATCCGCATCGCTACGATTCGGTGATTGGCGCCCTGCGTGCGGAGTTGGCGAACACCTGAAGATCTTTCACCACAAAGGCGGCAAGGCACCAAGGTTCACAAAGAAAATCGATTCTTTCCTGATGGTTCCGTCTTTGATTTGACCATGATCCACTCAGTCACTTTCGACCTCGACGGCACGCTGCTTGACACCATTGCCGATCTGGCCGATGCCTGCGACGAGATGCTGCGGGACCTCGGTCGTCCGCCGCTCGGTGTCGAGCGCGTGCGTCGTTTCGTCGGCAAGGGCATGGCCGTGCTGGTCGAGCGTTGCCTCACGGCGGCAGACGGGCGCGCGCCCGACCCGGCGTGGCTGGCCAGCGGGATTTCGTCCTTCCGCCACCATTACGCAATCATCAACGGCCGCTCGGCGCGCCTCTACCCGGGCGTGCGCGAGGGGCTCGATGCGTTCCGCGCCCTTGGCTTGCCGCTGGCCGTCGTCACCAACAAGCCGACCGCCTTCACCGGGCCGCTGCTTGAACGTACCGGCCTTGCCGATTTCTTCGTCGTCAGTGTTTCCGGCGACACCACCGCCAACAAGAAGCCCCATCCCGAGCCGATTTTGCACGCATGCACTATTCTCGGGGTGTCGCCGCAGGCGAATTTGCATATCGGTGATTCTGACAACGACCTGCTGGCCGCGCGGGCGGCAGGATGCTTGGCGTGGATGGTGCCCTATGGATACAGGGAGGACGGTGGGCTGGATGGCATGTGTCCAGAGGCGCACATTGCTGACCTGAAGGACGCTGCGGCACGCGTAGCAGCGCATAACGGCGGGGAGTGAGTCTCTACAGCCTGCAGGACCAATATTGACGGGCTGAGTCAAGGGGGCACTCGTGTCAATAGTGTGAATTAATTCACAGTCCGGACTTTTGCCGGAGGGTAGTATTGCCGCTTTCTCATGGCATATCATCACGGTTTGGATTGTTTCAGCACTTAACATCACGGTCTGATATTTAATTCTTCTCCTCGGCGGGAAGACTCGATTTCCCAGTTTCGATTTATTCCGGAGGTTTCCATGGCTACCATCAACGGCACGAGCGGCAACGACCCATTAACTGGCACCGGTCTTGACGATTTTATGGATGGCCTCGCCGGAAACGACACGCTGAATGGTGACGCAGGCAACGACAGTCTTGTTGGTGGCGATGGCAATGACAACCTCAACGGCGGCGCAGGGAACGACACCCTGCAGGGTGGCGCGGGCTCCGACTACCTCGAAGGCGGCGCCGGTGATGACAGCATTGATGGTGGCGTCATCACTGACCGCATTAACTACACCGATTTCAACACCATTGGCTACGGGAGCTCCACGAGCGCGATCAACGTCGACCTCTCCGGCATTACTGGCAACGGCAGTACAGGTTCTGGCACGGTACAGGACGGTCTGGGCGGCACCGATACGGTACAGAACGTCTTCTATGTCCGCGGCTCTGCCTACAACGACACCATCACCGGCAGTTCGGCACTGACCTTTGAAGTATTCGAAGGAGGTCTTGGTGA
>JAKLLG010000022.1 GCA_023150275.1 Rhodocyclaceae bacterium | reverse complement strand
AGGATTACGCGACCAACTGGCTCTGGCTTTACAATCACGAACGCCCCAATATGGCCTTGGGCGGTATCACCCCAAAGCAGCGGCTGGCCATGGCCGCATAGCTCTACTTCTGGCGGCCCCTAAAAACGGGGGGATTACCGTGTGCTCACGGCAAATTCCGGGACTATATAAAGAAAGAGACATTCTCGACAGCTTCACGTTTTTGGGAAACGGAAGCACCGACATCAATGTAGAGCAAGGCCGTGATCCCATTGAGATGGAATATCACGCAATCGAAATCGTCCTTCACTTCGTTCAAATGGCAATTCAGAAGCCGTTGCCTGATCCGGTCGTGTGAATGTTCGCTTTCGCCGAAACGAGAACCAGACTTCCGGCGCGAGGAGAGACGGGAGGTCTTCTGACAGTTGGATAGCTGCCGTTCTCTCGTCCCATGCCGAACGTCGGCTTTGGCACCACATCCGGACTGTTGATGGATAATGTCAAATCAATTGCAAGTTCGAAAAAATTAAAAGGCTTCCATCAAGATGAATCTCGAAAAATATCAAATTTCCGTAAATGACTATGAAAGGACAGTGCCACGATTTGAGTTTAGGGGCTTTACAAGTCCAGGTTACTGCTTCCTAAAAGCGAGCGTTCGCGCCGGTACGCCGGTATTCCTCTGTGCACAGCTCAGCAACTATCACGGCACCTCGGTAACAAATGCAGTTGAGAACATACTCGACGCTGCAATTCAGATGCTATTGGCGGCGCAGGCCGTCACTTCTCTCCGTAAGAAGTCTTTGTGGGATCTGTTCTCCGATCGCCGATTTGAACAACAGAAATGGAGTGATCTTTGTCATTTCTTTTCTGCTGAAGCTATTTGGATTGAGCACTACCCGCCCGGCACAGGACTGCAGCCGGAAGGTTCCTTCTCAATTGTTAAGTTCGACACCGCGCTTAACCCCTCATGGAGCTACGTGCGTAAAGAGAAAATTCTCGAGCACACGGGACTCGATGAACAGTTCTTTAATGTTCCATACAATGAGTTGAGCTATGAGCAGTCAGCTTGATACCAGAAGGGAGGTTTTGTTCTCACCGAATATTATTCAACCTCTCGTCGAAAGACTGCCGGGCTGGGTGGACCACCTAAATTGGGAGGATGGGGAAGATTCTGATGGGCACCAATCCGAAGTCGTTGTTCAGCGGGAAATAGGAATGCGGTTGAAGACTTTGCTGCCAGCCACTGAACTTGTTCGCCAGAACAAAATGCTAGTGAGTGACTCGGACGGAAAGCATATACCGGACATCATCATCGATGAGATTGGCGGCGGATGCTGGGCTGTTATTGAACTTAAGACGTTATTGGAGGGTGATCAATTACCTGCTGCGGAGATTTTGGAAGACCTCCACAAGCTATGTAAATATGAGAATTCCAACCCAAACGCTCTTTGTATGTTCATGTTAGTCGCAAGTGAAAACAAATTGACGAACTCGCGTCGACAGCAAAATTGGGAGACGTTACCAATATCGATCAATGGCGACGTATTTCTCAGTGCTAGTCCAAGACCGCAAGAGATCAATGACACTCATGTAGCGATTCCGTGGGTAATGAGTAGTGTGGCGCAGGCCGCACACGTATATGTATGGCTAATACGTCATTCCACGCGCATCGAGAACCCACGCGTGGGAAGTTATCGATTTAACGCCAGGATGGAAAGATCGCTGACCTACCAGCCGCCCATTCCGACAACGTGAGCCTATCCGCCTAGTAGCCTGGTAATCGTAGGGCGATAATGTCAAAAGAGCAGGGAAGGGCGGTAGCTTGATTTCTGCTCCTTGGCCTTGTATTGACCCAGCGGAACCTGCTCAACTTATCCCGCTAAAGCATAAGATTCAGTGAGTATTTTGAATTAAGGCACAGTGGCTACTTGAGATTGTACGAATCGCAATCACCAGCCGATCCTTGCTTCCCGTGCCGTAGCAAATTCGCTTGGTTCCTTGCCAAGAGGAAAGGCGACGACATAAAGCACGGATGCCGGGAATGGTTTGGCGTCAGGCATTGCACTTTTGATGGAAATCTTGCGGGTGGCGTAGCGTAACGACACACCGAGATTTAGCAGTGCGTCAATGTGTCTTTGCATGTCGTCATAGATTTCGAATTTGTCGCGCTCCGAGTACATGTCCGCGCAATCACGATAGTCGCGGAAGTAGTCGGTCATCTCCGCAAATTGTTCTGCTGCCTCGCGAGGTAGTTCGAACGCTGGAGTGGTCAAATCCATCGAGTGCATTGCGACAAGGCCTGCCAGTTGCTGACCGGTAGTGAGCGGCAATGCCGTGAGCGTGATGTTCTCACGGTCGAATTTTTCCTTTTCGGCTTTCTGTTCCTCTTCCGTAGGGAAAGCATAGGGCTTGTTCAGGCCATCAATGTCTTCGAATTCGAACGCCCTCGCGAGGGCACGGCGGGTATCTAGGTCTGAAGGCTGCCCTTTTTCGACACGTTGAATGGTACGAACACTCAACCCGGATATCTCCCCAAGTTGCTCTTGGGACCACTGTCGCAACTCGCGGAAATGCTTCACCAATATGGCAAGCTCTTCGGGAGTTAACAATCTGGCTTCAGTTTGGTTAGTCTTGGTCATTACTTATCTCCATCGGTCGGTTGATGGAGTCAGTGTGCAAGCGGCCGGAGTTCCGGAACACGACAGCACCCCGACAGCTAGGCGACAGGCTCGTCACTTCGTCGATTTCATCTCTTTGATCCAGCCATCGCGCGGCGACCAGAAAATCCATTTTTTTCATGGAAAGATGCAAGGCGTATAGTGGGCAACATTTTATCGCGATGTTTATGGCATACAACTCAGCTAGAAGGATTTTTGGCCAATGACGACCCACGAGCTTGATCTTCTTGAAAATGCTATCGATAGCCTGGCGGAAGCACTCGCCAAATTTGAGGCCGGCGACGATGGCGAACCGAAGGCATTCAAATTCGCGGTGCTGCACATGGCTCACTTTGTCGAACTGGTGTTCAAGCACCACATCGCCAGCAAACACCCGCTGCTTATTTACAAGGAGCCTTTTGCGGCAAAGGTCGACCGGAACAAGACCATTACGCTATGGGATGCGATCAACTTCATCAACAATGAAGCGGCGGACACCGTGTCGCCTGCGTTGAAGAAAGATCTTGAGTGGCTGAAGCGCCTTCGAAACGACATTGAGCATCACAAATTCAGGATGGACGTCCCCGAGGTTAGAGCAACGATCGGGCGATTGTTTCGTTCCGTGCTCGAGTTCCTCGAGAATCACACCGACATCGAACTGGAGTCGCTAATTCCAGAGTCGACAATGGAAACCTTTCAGGTCTTATCGGACGAATATGAGTTCAAGCTGCGTACTGCTTTGCAGGAGGCCGAGGCTTTCGAGGCTGCTCACCCCGTTGAACACCACGACCCTGATGCCCGCCCGGCACGGCTGGATTGTGAAAACTGCGGCAATCCAACTCTCGTGCAAAATGATCAGTCGAGTACAGGGTATCGCTGCCTATTTTGCGAGAACGAGAATGGTGACAATATTCCTACTGCCTGCGATATTTGCGGAGTCGAATCCACGCAAGGGGAACTTGACGCCTGGGAGCTTGATGAAGGGGGCTACGAATACCGCTGTTACTACTGCTCCGGTAGATATCACCTCGACAAAGATGATTGAGTTGGTGCGATATCTCGAGCGGGTTGACCACCAGATCTCAAAGCACTTGAGCACCAATGATTGCCACCTTGACCATCTGGTCTCAGACAGCAACCGGCCAGAACTGGTCACCCGTGTGCCGCCGAGGCTCTATGCCCGTCGACTGCATCTATCCGATACCGCAATAGTGCGATAACCACTCTCGTCGAATTTCAATGGCTTCCAAACGCCCCCAAATCCAAACCGCTGCTGACATCAGCGAACTGCTGCTTCACTCGAAGGCGCCGCAGCCGCTAACTCCCGAGCAGACGGCAGAGCTGGAGCGCATTTCGAAGTACGACGTCTCGACCTATTCGGAGGAAGATGTCCGGGCGGAGATCATTGACCCCGTTATCCGGGTCCTGGGCTATGCTAAGGAGACCTACTTTTCCACTCAGCGTGAAAAGCACCTGAAGGTTGCCGACGGCGACCTGTTCATCGACTACCGAATGACTTTGTGGTCACAGGCCTTCTGGGTCATCGAGGCTAAAAAGGTCAAGCGCAAGCCGCTGAAATTCACCTCTGCAGAACTACAACAGGCGCTGCTGTATGCGGTGCATCCGGAAATCGACGCCGCTCTCGTTGTGCTATGCGACGGGCGAGTTTTTGAGGTGTACGATCGCGATGAAAACGTCACCCAGCCAGTTGCGCGTGTGGAAGTCAAGAAGCTGCCGGAGCAGTTCCACATGCTTCAGGCGCTACTCGGTCCGTGGCAGGCTTGGTTCTTCCAGAAACGCCGCGCGCTCAGGGTGGCCAGCCGCGTCCTTCAACTGGAGATGACGCCTGGCCGAATTGAGGAGTTTTCGGATGCCATGCAGCGGCGGGTGCAGGACGCGCGTACGAAGGTGTACGACAACTGGCGCAAGGTGAAACCCTCCACTACCGAAGACGCGCAATGGCGTACCGCGCTTGAAAAGGCATCTATCAGGGATATAGTCGCGACCGAGTTCTTTTCGGGCCAGACAGCATCCAGCTTGGTGTTTGTCGCCAAGTCTCTGGTAGACAAGGCAGAGCTGGGCGCGTTCGAGTTGATGTACGCGATGTTTCCGGACCATCCTGGAAACCTGAACGACTACTATGTGGCGCAGGCCTTACGAACCCTCATCGAGTTCGCTAAGTCAGGACGTGAAGCCAGTTGGATGCCTAGCTGGCTGGGTGCTCAGCAGCCTGGTGTCAATCTGGAGGCACCGATCAAAAAACTTATTGCACTCTCGCTCACAGCCTTTTGGGCTGCGCCAGAGTTCAGGGCCGTGCTCCAGTTTACGGCCTGTGCGCGAAGGCTATCGAAGGTTTTGATGGCGCTCATCCCGACGTTAACGCAGCTTGGACATATCCGACACCAGCAAGTGCGCCACTTTCTTGATGAGTTCGGCTATGCACAGTTTCTGTCGACACCCGAAGGGCATAACCTTCGGCAGCTCGACGTGCACGCATATCTGCTCACCGAACGATTCGTGCATGGGTGCGCCGACAAGCAGCAGTTTGGTGACCATGGCCAATTCAACTTGAACCGAGCGCATACGCTGCTGAAGGACTCATGGAATGTTGAACGACTGCTGCTCGGTGACGGCGCTGACTACTGGATGCGCCTGAACGGCCGAGGGCTCAGTGGTGAGATTCACCCGACAGAGCACAACTGGGTCGACTACGACTCGTTGGGCCACATTGTGCTATGTGTGTTGAAAGATATCCCTGATTGGCGCGGGTACGTACTTGCCAATCACAGCGACGATGTCCAGCGGATTGCGGCTTGCGGTTCGTGGGCAGCTCGTGAAATTTTGGGGATTGCGCAAGATGCGCAGCTGCCGCGCTTGCCGGATACCGAGATAGCTAAGCGGTTCTTCGATGGCGACGTGGCGCTTTTCACGTCGCTTCGGGACGCCTACTGTAACCGGAAGCCAAAGACTTGAGTCGCGAAGCTACCCACCCTACGCCTCTGGACTTCGGCTTTGGGGCGACTTGATCCGGTCAGATTGGATGCGATTTTCTGGTCAGCCGAGTGCGATTTCGCAAGTGCGAGCGTAACGGCAGCGGGGCTATTCGAACTGAAAAAACTCCTGCCCTGAGCAGCAGGTAACTAGCACACTGCAGCCCCCAAGCGCTCATCAGACCAACGGCAGCAATGGCCGAACTCAAGGCGTACGGGCGATAACGTTAATAGGCGACGGGCAGGGGGTAACGTACTTCCGCTAATCGGACCAAACTGCTGTTGGTGATCTGCTCCTGATCGGGCGGCATCTGCTAAGCGAGCCGTTAGCATCGAATCCGGAATCCAAGCAAATTGCGGCGGATGCACGATTGTGCCCCCCTACGGATGACAACCACTACTACTCTTGAAATTTGGCATGACGATATAATTGCCACTACGCGAACCTTAGCCCACGGATATAAGGCGTCATCATGTTTAGCATCACTGGACTTGATTCCCTGCAGAAAACACTATCGGAAGCTCAAACAGCACTTGAGGCCGTCAACGGCGAGCTTGGCACCTTGACCTTCAATCCGGAAGATCCCGCTAGCATTGAGGCGGCAATCGTTGAGTCTGAGCGTTTGGTCGATGAGCGTCTTGGAACCTATGCCGGAAACACGATCGTAGGACCGCTGATCCAGCAAATGAAGGACGCTTTCAGAACTACGGTGATTGAGAGGGCCGCAGAAGCGCGACTTAAGGAATGTAACGCGGATGGCGAATAAGGACCTGCTATTTAAGCGCATCAACAACGCGCTTCTTGACATGCAGGCGTCAACATCGCAGACCTTCGAGCAGCACTTTGTGATCTTTGCTCGACTTCTTGCGGATTCATCGCTGCAGTCGGTGAACCAAAGGCTTGTAGCTAACTTGGACGTCGAGCGATTCCTTGACGAGAGTTCCAAGACCCAAGGTAGTATGGTTGGTTCAGCGAGGCTTGTCTGGCCAGCAGACGCGGACCAAGTCCTAGGGCTGAAGTGGTTGCTCATCCAGAAGTTCGCGTGTAATCCGAACCAACTACTTGGCTTCGCTCACACCTACTATACAGTCGGAAGAAATCTGACTGGCGAATTTCACAGCTTAACTCGGCAACTTCTTATTCCGTTTGGCCGCGACTACAAGGAATATGTAATGACCGTCGACAATCCCGATGGAGAGAATTCAGGCACTTTGGCTAGCGGTGGTGAAGGGCAGCGGGCGATTCACCAAATCACGTACAACATTAGCGGCAACAATGCTCGGGTGAACAATCACTCGACGGACAACTCGCACAACGTCGTCTCGGTCAATCCGGACGCCGTTGAACTCCTTTCCGCATTGAGGGGGGAGATATCCAGGATGGGTCTTCCGCTCGCTCAGGAGCAGGAGGCGTCGGAACTGCTGGACTCGGCTGAGGCCCAGATACAGAGCGGAAAACCAAGCAAACCGGTGTTGTCCGCACTCCTCAAGGCGTTGCCGCATGCCGCCAACGTGGCGGCCATAGTGTCGTCCATCCTTTCCTTGTTCTGAGCGGAGGGTGCAATGGCTGATACGAACAGCGGCATCAAAATCACGGATGTCCGAGTCTCAAATTTCAGGACGCTCAAAAATGTTGAGGTTCCGCTTGGGGATTTAACGATACTCCTCGGCGCGAACAACGCTGGAAAGACGAGTTTCCTCGACGCGTTCTATGCCGCGATTGGCGCAGGGAGGAAAATCCTCGGGCAGGACGATGTGCACCTCGAGGGTGCTGAGGCTCTTCCCCCGAAGGATCGTGTCGTGACCGTGGATGTAAGGATCAGGCCTCTCGGTGATGACGGAAACATCGCCCTGGCGTTTCCCGGGGGCAGTTTTTGGACGAGCCTCTGGGGAACTGGTATCCAGCAGGAGCTCGACGGCGACTATGCAGAATTTGCGGGGATACGGACAACCCTCGCATGGAGCATTCCGAAGGGTGATTACAACCTCGAGCGCCGCTTCCTCAAGGAGTGGCGCCCCTTCGCCGACTGGCTGTCGGCTCCTGTGGACGAGAAGTCGAGGCTGAATGCGGCACAGATTGAGCCGCTGGCCCTCCACTACATCGACGCCAAGCGCGACCTCGAGGACGATATCCGCAAGCAGGGGTCGTTCTGGCGTCGTATGACCGAGGATCTGGGGTTGTCCGCCGCAGACGTGGAGACCTTCGAGAAGGCCCTCTCAGACCTGAACCACGAGCTCGTCGGCAAGAGCGGGATACTCAAGCATTTGAAGGATAACCTTGCGGACATCAGCCCCGTCGTCTCCGCCGAGGGCGGGAACATCGACATCTCCCCGGTCGCCCGCAAGTTGCGCGACCTCTCGAAAGGCGTGGATGTCTCTTTTGCGGCAACGGGCGCCCAGTCCTTCCCGCTGTCGAGGCACGGGATGGGGACGCGAAGCTTAGCGTCGCTGTTGGTGTTCAGGGCATTCGCGTCGTGGAAGGCCAAGCAGGCGGCGGACGCAGGGGACCACGTTCATTCCGTCCTCGCGCTGGAGGAACCCGAGGCCCATCTTCACCCGCAGGCCCAAAGATCATTCTTCGCCCAGGTGAGGTCCATCCCGGGGCAGCGCGTCGTCAGCACGCATTCTCCCTATTTCGCGGGCCAGGCCGGTCTTGCCGACCTGCGCCTGTTCATCCGCAGTGGAGGCGAGACGACGGTCTCGCGGTTGGACCTGTCGGCGCTGACCCACGACGAGCTTCGGAAGCTAAGGCACAGTGTCGTGAACACTCGTGGCGACCTGCTTTTCTCGCGGGCAGCCGTCTTCTTCGAGGGTGAGACGGAGGAGCAGGCCCTTCCGATACTCGCCGAGGCCTACTGGGGATGTAGCATCCACGAGTTGGGCTTCAGTTTCGTCCGTGTGGGAAGCAATTCGAACTACTTCCCGTTCATCTGGCTTGCCGAGAGCCTCGACATCCCCTGGTATGTCTTCTCGGACGGCGAGGCGGAAACAATCACGCACTTGGGGCGCGCGCTCCACAAGTCGGGAAAGGCTGCTCCTGACGCCTGCCCAGAGGTTTTCGTGATTCCCGGAGGCCGCAATTTCGAGCGCCAGCTGGTTGCTGAGGGGTATCTTCCGGAGATCGAGGCGACTTTCAACGATGTCGAGGGCAAGGACGCCTTCCTAGACGACTACATCGCCCGCATGAACGGAAAAACAGGCAAGAAGGGTGTTATACGCGACTACACGGTGGCGGACGGCCGCCTGAAGGCCGCCTGCGACGCCATGTCTGAAAGCAAGACACGGATGGCCGAGCCGCTCGCGACGACCCTTAGCGCCATCGCCGACGAGCCAAGGAGGTTCCCCTCCAGCATCAGGGGGTTGTTCGAGAAGATATCGGCCGACCACGGGCTGACACAGACAGGCAAGGAGGAGTCGTGAAGAAGGCAAGGCTTTCGGCCGCGCAGACGCGCGTGGTGGAGCACGGTGACGGCGCTTTGCTCGTTGTGGCGGGCCCGGGCTCGGGCAAGACCCGCGTACTGACCGAGCGCGTCAGGAGGCTCCTGACAGATGTTCCGGGGCACTTCCGGATTCTGGCCCTAACCTTCACGAACAAGGCGGCCAACGAGATGAAGGAGCGGCTGACGGACCTCGGCGACGAGAACCAGCGGGCCTTCATCGGGACGATGCACAGTTTCTGCCTCGAGATGCTCTCCGAGCGTGGCAAGCCGGTGGGCGTGGAGGGACTCCCCCACGTATTCGAGCAGCACAAGGACAGAAAGGAGATTCTCGTCGAGGCTGTCAGGCAGGATCCGCTCCTGTCGGACGAACTTGCCAACGAGCCGGACGCGAAGGCCGTGGCAACGAGGCTCGACCAATGGCTCGCCTCCATCTCGTGGCTCAAGGCACACCCCTCTTCGATGGAGGACTCCGACGACGAGTTGGGGATGCGCGCCCTTGAGGCCTACGACGCGGGCCTGCGTGCGTGCGGCGCTTACGACTTTGACGACCTGCTCCTGCTGACCTATCGGCTCCTGAGCGAGCATCCGAGGATCGCCGATTTCTACCGGAGGCTCTACCGTTTCGTATGCGTGGACGAGGCGCAGGACCTCAACGAGGCCCAGTATTCCGTCCTGGCGGCCCTCTGCGGGGACTCGTTCAGGAACGTCATGATGGTGGGCGACCCCAAGCAGTCGATCTACGGCTTCAACACCTCCAGCCCCGCCTACATGTGGCGCTTTGAGGAGGAGTTCGGGGCAGAGAAGATTGAGTTGACAGAGAACTTCCGTTCTTCCAAGGCGGTGGTGGCTCTGGCCACTGCGCTCGACCCAAACTACGTGGTCGAGGGGCAGTTGCCGATTCAGGGGGTTGTCGAGGCCATCCCCGGGGCGGACGAGGAGGCGGAGGCGAAGATCGTCGCCGACAAGATCCAGGCTCTGATGGCCGAGGGACACGAGGACGTGGAGGACCCCATAGGGTGGGAGAGTTGCGCGGTTCTTGGTCGGACGCGCTTTGCCCTGATGGCCGTGGAGTCGGAGTTCAGGGAGCGCGGCATCCCGTTCTACAAACGCCTGTCGGCCAACCACGAGAACGAGTCCGACGCAATGGAGGACTTTGTGCTCTCCCTGCGCGTGATGGCCAATCCGAAGGATAGGCTGCACCTGTCCGCGCTGGCAAAGAGATGGAAGACGGCCGTCCCGCCCCTGTCCGGAGAGGCGGAGGCAATCAATGCCATAGGCTCGATGGCATCATCGGCGATGACCCCGGGGGCCTTGGCCGTTGCGGCTGCGCTGGCCGCCATTGCCACAAGGACGCAGCGCCTTGACATGCTTCCGGGGCTGGCGGTTATCAGGAACCATGCCGACACGCTCGAGGAGGATGGTAAGCGCGCGGTGTACGAGGACGTGGCAGTGTTTACGGAGGAATGGGACCAATATCTCCGGACGGGGCCTGCCAACAAGAGCGTCGGAGGCTTCATGAGCAGCAAGGCGCTCGGGGCGACCCAACAGGCCGCCCGTGAGGGCGTGGCGCTTCTGACGGTGCATTCGTCGAAGGGTCTTGAGTTCGACGTGGTGTTCGTCGTCGGAATGGCGGAGGGCGTCTTCCCGGACTACAGGGCCAAGACAACCAGGGAGCAGGAGGAGGAGTTGAGAAACGCCTTCGTCGCGGTCACCCGCTCCAAGCGTCTCCTTTATCTGACATGGCCGAAGATCAGACAGATGCCTTGGGGGGATTGGAGAAACCAGATTCCTTCAAGATTCTTGAAGTCGGTTAAGAGAGAATAGTGGAACATGGCGAATAACAAACCATGATTTTGCACATTCTGTTTCAGGAAATAGGGATGGCTCAAGCGGACGCCCTCTGTTGCTGCTTTGGCTGACGGATTTGGACGAGATTCGGCCCTAGCACTTACCAACGAATACGATGTTTTTCTTCGGTTTCTTTGTGCCGGCGATCATCGTCGACATGAAGATATTGGCTTGTCGTGCTCAAAGATTCATGGCCAAGATTGTCTCTGACTAAACGCAAGTCGATCTGTTGATCAGCCATATGCGAACCAGCTGTATGTCGCAGCCAGTGTGCCGAGGCACGCTCCAACAAATCTGCTCTGGCAACATACTCATCGCCACGCTGGCGTAGCCGCTCGGCAGCCCCCTCGAAAATTTTTTTCACGATCGAATGCAGCGCCGCCCGAGTCAATGCTTCGCGTGATTTTCCGATAGGCAGCAACAACGGTGTTTCCTCGTTGGGGCTAGGGTAGGGCGCCAAGCCGATTTCACGACGATAGCGGGCTAATTCCACCATCAACTCGCTAGTCGCTGGCACCAAACGCTCTTTATCACCTTTACCTAGGACCTCCAGCCACCAGCGCTCGTCACCTTCTCGGTCACGTCGGCAAAAGAAACTGCCCATGGTGTTTTCAGCGACTTCCGAGATCCGAAGGCCGCCCAAATAGAGGAGGGTGAAGAGCCAGCGCACACGAAAATAGTGAGCTCGCTGGCGATCAGTTTCTCTGGGCATGCTATCAATGAAGACTTTCAGTTCCTGCCAAAGGTCAGGATCAAGATAGCGAGTGATCCGGGGTTTGGCCCGACGCGCCCGGTGTCGAGATAAGGATAAGGGATTACCAGCCAGATAGCCGGCATCGACCAACCAGGAAAACATCACATTCAAGATGATCATGGCCTGGCGCTGACTAGTGGTCGAAAGCGGTCCATAGAACGGCCGCCAGCGTGGATCATCTCGCGGATGCTTTCGACCACCGCCCGCGACCCATTTGTTCCGCGGTTGCGGATCCAGCAGGAACTGCTGGTACATCAAGAAATCCTCATGAGTCAGTGAGGAGAGGGGTTTTCCTAGTTGTAACGTCGACCAGAGCAAGAGCCGTTCGGCTTCTTTCCGATAGTTGTCGAACGTCGTCTTGGTCTCGATGAAACGCGCCAACCAGGCGCGAATGGCCTGCAGATCATTGTTGGCAGCAATCTGAGCGACACGACCAACGGCACGATTGCGTCCTTGACTGCCATCGAGGTCGGCCGGCAACAGGATCTGCTCAACAGGGATTGGCGCGAGCGCGTTATCGGTCATTTTGGGCCTGAAAGCGTGGATTGAGGTCTCAGTGTTTCACCAAGGTCATCCCGCCACAATAATTCGACATTATAGTCGTAATGTCAAATGTTATGAGGGAATGTACGATAAAACAACGTTTTACGTTGTATTATTTTATTCATTTCAATTGCCGGAGTTGCGCGATGCCTACCGAAACCAAAATCCACGCTGACATCGAAGCCCTCCGTGAGCATGTACCAGAGACCCAGGACCTTTACCGCGAGGTGTGCACGATTCTTTTCTTTCGATATGGCATCACGCCGACAGCGAACAAGCTGTATCAATATGTCAGAAAGGGAAGTATGTCTGCTCCAGCGGAGGCTTTGGCCAAATTCTGGGAGGACCTACGTGAAAAGAGTCGGGTAAGGATCGAGCATCCCGATCTACCAGATACTCTCAAGTCTGCAGCCGGGGAACTCGTCGCTGCCTTGTGGTCACAGGCACAATCGGCTGCCCAAGACAGTTTGGAACACTTACGGTCTGAAGTGCACTCGGCCGTCCTTAAGGCACAAACTGCCAAAGATTTAGCCGATAGCGAAAGGGCCGCCTCTCTGCTGGAGCGAGACCAAGCTCTTCACACAAGCAAGACTGCTACGGACCGGGTACTTCAATTGGAGCGTGACCTGGCCTCTGAGAGCGCTGGTAAAATGGCACTTGTCTCTCAGTTGGAGACTGTAGTGCGTCAGCAAACCGCACATGAAGCAGCCTTGGTCGAGGCCCGTCGCGATTTCGCGACCGAATTAGAAAAACACCGCCAGGCACTGAAATATTCCGAAGAGAGGTTCGAAGCTTCAGAAACGCGTGCCTTGCTGGAAATTGATCGGGAACGGACCGAATCGGCTAAGTTGCAAAAGGAACTGGCTCAAGGCCGCCAACACCAACAACACGCTGAAGAACGGCATCGCAAAGAGTTCGCGCAGCTCCAGGGAGAGCTTGGTGGCGCCCTACAAAAAGCCGGTATGTTGGAAGGTATGCTTCAGGAGCTACGGACGCGATGTCTGCAACAGAGTGACGAGTTGCAATTCTTACGAACGCGGGTCGTGGAAGCCGAGGCCCGGAAAGGTTTGGCTGAACAGGACCTGACAGCCTGTCGAGAATTAGTTGTTAGGCTCGAGGAAAAACTTCAGCAAAACCCAAAGGCTAATGCGCCCGACAATGAAGCCACGATACCCCGAAAGAGAACCCGAAAAACGAACACTTAGATTTTTTTGCACACGGGGTAAGTTTGTGGAACTTCTAGGGGACGTATTTGTGTCACGCGAATCTGTTTCAGGACAAGGGATATGTTTGTGACGCTCCATTTTTCAAAAATGGCGGAATTGCCGGGTGCGGGGCTAGTTTGGTAACCCAAGGGACTAAATTGTGGCCACAAATCTGCTAATCCGCGGGACACATTTGTGTCACCCGAGTTGCCTTGCAGAACTGGGTGCAGGAAATGTGGGGTGAGAAGGATGCCTACATCGAAAGCGTGCTTGTACCACCGCCCATGTAATTTTACATAATACAAATTATACGTTCGAAACGTATCCGCCAGTTTCGGCAGCCATCCAGCAAACCTAACGTTCATGAACTCATTTGCGCCCGATACGCCCTTGGTCTTCCTCGATCTGGAAACCACTGGCGCCAACTTCGTGCGTGATCGCATCCTCGAAATCGGCATCGTCGAGGTCGATTCTGATGGTGTCCGTGAATGGAGCACGCTGATCGATCCCGGCGTTTCGATCACCCCGTTCATCTCCGGGCTGACCGGCATTGACGATGCGATGGTCGTCGGCGCCCCCAGCTTTGCGAGCATCGCCGAAGCCCTGCAGGAGCGCTTGCGTGGCAAGCTGTTTGTCGCCCATAGCGCGCGTTTCGATCATGGCTTTCTGAAGGCCGAGTTTGCCCGTCTTGGCATGGCCTTCCGGCCGGCCGTGCTGTGCACCGTCAAGCTGTCGCGAAAGCTCTACCCGAAGGCCGGCCGCCATAATCTGGATACCCTGATCGAACGCCACGGCATCCGCGTCGCCGAGCGTCACCGCGCACTGGCCGATGCCCGCGTGCTGTGGGATCTCTGGCAGGCATGGCACCGCGAACTGGGTGCCGATACTGTTGCCGCAGCCATCAATGCATTGGTGCGCCCGGCCAGCTTGCCGGAAAGTCTCGATCCGGCGCTCGCCGATGAATTGCCCGATACGCACGGCGCCTACGCCCTGCGTGATGAAAACGGCGCGATTCTTCAGCTCGGGCGTGCCGCGAACCTGCGCCACAAGGTGCTTTCGCTGTTCGCGGATGGGCGTGCTGCCCGCGGGGCAACGGCCGCTGTACGCAACATCGACTGGTGCGGCTCAGCCGGCGAGTTCGGTGCCCGTCTTGCGGAAATTGCCTATCAGCGGGAACTGCGCCCACTGTCGCCCGAGCTCTGTTCATGGCGCCTGGAGGAACGCAGCGCTGGAGACTATGGCCTGCGCTTGGTCATGCAGGATGAGGCGCGCTTCGGCTTCGACAACGACCTGTACGGGCTTTTCGCCAATGCGCGCGAAGCGCGGCAGACCTTGCGCAAGCTTGCCGAAGCGCACTTCCTCTGTCCGGGCCTGCTGGGCCTGGAGCCGATACGAGAAAAAACTGGCAGGAAACCCTGCAGCAGCATCTGCCGCGGTGCTTGCATCGACAAGGAGCCGCGTTCGAAACATAGCGCCCGTCTGATGACGGCACTGGCGCGCCTGAAGGTTCAGGTCTGGCCCTATCGGGGTCCGGTGGCCTTGGTCGAGCGCGACGAATTCGGCATGCTGGAAGATTTTCACCTCTTCCACGGGTGGCGTTACCTGGGTCGTGTCAGTAGCGAGGACGAGCTCTCGTCTGCGCTGCAATCAGGGTATGAAAAATCATTTGATTCAGATTTTTACCGCTGTTTCTTGAAGTATTCTCAAGGATCGAGACTGCGCCTCATTGTTTTGCCGGCGGCGGTGCAATCGCCTGACCACTGAGTCCGCCGGCGGCGCGTAGCCGCTCGTAAATCTTGTCGTTGTTGGTCTGCAACGCAAAGTCCATCGCCGAGTCGCCGCGATCACTGACCAGATTCGGGTTGGCCTTGCGCTTGAGCAACGCGGCCACCGTATCCTCATGACCGCCGCGCGCGGCCGCGATCAGGGCGGAAAAGCCGTTGTCGGCTTGGGCATCGATATTCGCTCCGTTTTCAAGCAGGTATTCGACCACTGGCGTGTGCCCGTTGTAGGCGGCGTAGATCAGCGGCGTCCATCCGGGATGATTGACCAGTGCCCTCGCCTTCACCAGTTTCTCAACAATCGGCAGCGATCCCTTGAAGGCGGCGAGACGCAGGGCCGAATCCCCGTGGGCATTGCGCGCATTGGGGTTGGCCTTGGCAGCGAGCAGGATATCGACAATGTCCGCATCACCGTCACGCACCGCGATCATCAGCAAGGTGTAGCCCTCGCGATCAACAATGTTCGGATCGAGGCCACGATTCAGGATCGAGATCACATCCGGTTTGCTGCCAGTCTTGATCGCGACCAGCATGTCCTCGTAGATACCGGCGTGTGCGGGCAGCGAAAGCGCGGCCATGGCAGTGACACTGAGGCTAAGACGGCGGATGGCGGCAGAGAGCTTGCTCATGTTGGTTTCTCCAGTAGCTTGCGGGTGCCGGGGAAGAGCCGGCAGAAGTTTTCGGTCGTGGCGCGCGCCACTTCGGCGAAGCTCAGTCCGCGCAGACGGGCGACCTCCTCGGCGACGTGGCGTACGTAGGCCGGCTCGTTGCGCTTGCCGCGATACGGCACGGGCGCCAGATAGGGAGCGTCGGTCTCCACGAGAATTCGGTCCAGTGGCGCCTTCTGCGCCACCTCCCTCACCTGCGCGGCATTGCGAAAGGTGACGATACCCGAAAAGGAAAGGTGAAAACCGAGATCGAGTGCCGCCGAGGCGACCTCCCAGCTCTCGGTAAAACAGTGCATGATCCCGCCGACCTCCGCTGCGCCCTCCTCTCGCATCAGGCGCAGGGTGTCGGTCGCGGCCTCGCGGGTGTGAATCACCAGCGGCAGGCCAAGCTGGCGCGCTGCCCGGATGTGCACACGGAAGCGCTCGCGCTGCCATTCGGGGGCATCCTTCTGCCAGTAGTAATCAAGGCCGGTTTCTCCGATGGCGATCACCTTCGGGTGGGCCGCCAGTTCGCAGAGCTTTGCGACCGTTGCCTCTTCAGCTTCGCTGTATTCGGGATGCACGCCGACGGTGGCAAACAGGCGGGCATCGCTCTCGGCCAAAGCGCGAACCTTCGGCCAATCCTCCAGGTTGACGCCGATGCAGACGGCCGCCGCAACATCGTTTCCGGCCATGCGTGAAAACACGCCCGGCAGATCGGCGACAAGATCGTCAAAATCGAGATGGCAATGCGAGTCGACCAGCATCGAAGCGGCAATCAGGCGGGGGGCAGGGAGACAGGTAGGCGGTTCAGAGGGTATGCGTCGGGCGCGAGGATTGCATTACCCCGCCGAGCAGGCCTTCGATCTTGCGCCTCGCCTCGACACCGCTCTCGTCAGCGTTGAAATGCACGCCGATGCCCTGCGCCTTGCTGTTCTGGGCGCCTGCGGGCGTAATCCAGACCACGGTGCCGGCAATCGGCAGTTTGGCCGGGTCATCCATCAGCGACAGCAGCATGAATACCTCGTCGCCAATGCTGTAATTGCGCGAGGTTGGAATGAAAATACCGCCATTTTTAAGGTGCGGCATGTAGCCGGCGTAGAGCGCCGATTTGGAATTGATGTTCAGCGACAGGACGCTGGGACGCGGCGCAATGGCGGCAGAGGCGGCGGGTTTGGCGGGCTCGGACATGTCTTGATGGGCTTTTTGTCAGGGTCTCGTCGGCTTTCGCGTCAGCGTCGGTTGAAAAGTGCCGCATAGCCGAGGAAGAAATCTTCCAGGAAAAGTCGGCTGTTCAGCGGGTGCTCTGAATGACGCCTGTATTGTAGCGATTTCCGGGAAAAGGCCAACAGTCCGCGCGGGTCGCAGCAGCGCGCGACACGTTCGACCTGCGCCGCCTCGCTAACGAAATAGCGCACGGGCAGGCCGGCCCGCGCCATGCCCAGATCGAACAACCATTTCTGTGCCCATTCCATGAGGCGTTTCATCGGGGGGCCGTGTTGGGCGCCGCGCTCCCCCTTCTCGGCCTTGACCACCTTGTCGAGCGCCGCCGCTGCCGCCAGTGCATCGAGCGAGGCCCCACGGGTGACTTGCGCAAGCAGTGCGTCGATCAGTTGTGACTCGCCGGAGGACCCAAGTTCCTCCGCCAGCAGCGGCGCACCGCCCGCAAGCGAGAGCCAGCGCCGGGCATCCATAACCCCCGCCGCGGCTAGCCAGCGTTCTGCTGCCTCGGCCGATGGCACTGCGACCGGCACCGCCTGGCAGCGGCTGCGAATCGTTGGCAGCAGACGTTCCGCCTCGTTGCTGACGAGCAGGAAGTGTGTTCCCGCCGCCGGCTCCTCCAGAGTCTTGAGCAAGGCGTTCGCGGTGCTGCGATTCATTGCCTCAGCCGGATGGACGACGACCACGCGCAGCCCCTGCCGGTGGGTGCCGACATGCAGGAAATCGTCGAGCGCACGCACTTGGTCGATAGTAATCTGTTGGCTGGCCTTCTTGCTGCTCTCCTTGCCCTGTTCGCCTTCGCCCTCCTCGGCCTCGGCCAGCGCCTCGGGTTGCAGGAGCCGGAAATCCGGGTGGTTGCCTTGTGCCAGCCAGCCGCAGGCCGGGCAATTGCCGCAGGCGGTGCCGTCGGCGAGCGGGGTCTCGCACAGCAGCGAGGCGGCGAATTGTCGCGCCAGCGCGAATTTTCCAAGCCCGCGCAGGCCGGAAAACAAGAGCGCATGCGGCAGGCGTTCGCGCCTCGCCTGAAGCTGCGACCAGAGGTTGTAATGGAGTTCAATAACGTTCATTTACATATAGATGCAACTGCATCTTCAACCAGTTTCTTGATATTTTGCAGCGGCTGGTTGGCGTCGATGACGTGGATGCGCTGGCTCGCTGCTGCCGCACGTTCGAGGTATGCCTGGCGCACTCGCTCGTGGAAATCGGCACGCTCCTGCTCGAAACGGTCGAGCTCGCGTGTCTGCAGTGCGATGCGTTCGCGCGCCACCGCGAATGGCAGATCGAAGAGCAGGGTCAGGTCCGGCTGCAGATGGCCGTGTACCCAGCGCTCCAGATCGGCGAACTTGTTGCGGTCAAGCCCTCGCCCGCCGTGCTGGTAGGCGTAGGTCGCGTCGGTGAAGCGATCGCAGACCACCCAGTCGCCGCGCGCGAGCGCCGGTTCGATGACCTGATCGAGATGCTCGCGGCGCGCGGCAAACATCAGCAAAGCCTCGGTTTCGAGGTGCATCGGCTCGTTGAGCAGCAATTCACGCAACTTCTCGCCCAAGGGCGTGCCGCCCGGCTCGCGCGTGCTGACAACCGCGATGCCGCGCGCAGCCAGAAATGAGCAGACGCCGGCGATATGGCTGCTCTTGCCGGCGCCGTCGATGCCCTCGAAGGTGATGAACTTTCCCCGCATCTGCATCATTCGCTTTTCTCGTTCCTATCGCTTCTTCTGGTAGCGCGCGACGGCCTGGTTGTGTTCTTCCAGCGTGCGCGAGAATTGGCTTGTACCGTCGCCGCGGGCGACAAAATAGAGTGCGTCACTGCTGGCCGGATTGAGCGCAGCCCGCAGGGAGGCAAGCCCCGGCATCGCAATTGGCCCGGGCGGCAGGCCGGCACGAGTGTAGGTATTGTAGGGGGTGTCGGCAAGCAGATCGCGCTTGCGCAGGTTGCCGTCGAACTGCTCGCCGAGTCCGTAGATCACGGTTGGGTCGGTCTGCAGCAGCATGCCGGTGCGCAGGCGGTTCACGAACACGGCGGCGATCAGTGGCCGGTCGCTGGCGCGCCCGGTTTCCTTTTCGACAATCGACGCCATGATCAGCGCCTCATAGGGTGATTTATAGGGCAGCCCTGCCGTGCGTTCGCGCCACTCGCGTTCGAGGTGGCGCCGCGATGCACGGAGCGCACGGGCAAGGATATCGACGTCACTGGTGCCCTTGGCGAAAAGATAGGTATCGGGAAAGAACAATCCTTCGAGCGCGGGCTCGGCGACACCCAGTCTCTGTTTCAATGCCTGATCGGAGAGATCGCGCAGCTCGTGGCGGACATCGGGATGCGCGTCGAGCTTTTCGCGCATCTGGCGAAATGTCCAGCCCTCGACGAACAGGATCTCCGCCTGCGTGACGTCGCCGCGCGTGAGTTTCCGCAGCAGTTCGAGGGCGGTGATGCCGGTACTGATTTCATAGCTGCCGGCCTTGATCTGCGATTCGACGCCGAGCACTCGCCCGAGTACCACCAGCAACAGCGGCGGCACTTCGACGCCGGCCTCGCGGATTTGCTGCGCGGCGCCGCGCAGCGAACTGCCGGCGGCCACCGAGAAATCGAGAGGCGAATCCTTCAGTGGCAAGGGGCGCTGTACCAGCCACCACGCAGCGCCAGCGAGCAGTGCAATGACGATGAGGCCGAGCAGCGACAGGCGGCGAAGGAACTTCAGCATCGGGAAATGTTCTTGACGGAGAGGCAGGGTGCAGAGTCGCTATAATATCCCGAAACCCCGCCGCCACACCCATGCAGCCTCGCCAGCACGGCCTGTGGCGATGACCTTTCGAGACGAACGAGACGGATATCCGCATGAATCCCAATTGGAATGACACGCTGGCCAACGCCGGCGCAAGCTTCGACGAAAACCACGTCCTGCATTTCGGCGATGCCACGGCAGAGCTTGCCGCGACCGCCTCGGCCACGATTGCCTGCCCGCTGACGCATCTCGGTTTGATCCGTGTCACCGGAGAGGAGGCAAGCAGTTTCCTGCACCACCAGTTCACTAGCGACATCAACCACCTCGGCGCCGACGCCGTACAGCATTCGGCCTGGTGCAGCGCGAAGGGGCGCATGGTGGCGAGTTTCATCGTCTGGCGCGAAGGTGACGACTACCTGCTCGCCCTCGCGGCCGATCTCGTCGAGGCGATCGCCAAGCGCCTGCAGATGTATGTTCTGCGGGCGAAAGCGAAGATTTCGATCGAATCCGGTCGACTGCTGATCGGCGTTTCCGGTGCGCAGGCGGAAGCTGCGCTGGCAGCGGCCGGTCTGTCGTTTCCGGACATCATGAAATCGGCGGCCTCGCCCGCGGGCAGCGTGGTCCGCATCGACGAGGGGCGTTGCATCGTCGCTGCTGCAAACGAACAGGGGGCGGTGGCCTGGAAGGCGCTCACCGGTGCCGCACGCCCGGTCGGCGTCCCGGCCTGGCAGTGGCTGGACATCGGCGCCGGATTGCCGCTGGTGACGGCGGCAACACGCGAGCAGTTCGTGCCGCAGATGGCCAATTTCGAGCGCATCGGCGGCGTCAGCTTTCACAAGGGGTGCTACCCGGGGCAGGAAATCGTGGCGCGCACGCAATATCTCGGCAAAGTGAAGCGCCACCTCTATCGCCTGCATGGCGACAGCGCCGCCGCAGCCGGTGACGAACTCTTTGCCGAAGCCATTCAGGATCAGGCTTGCGGCATGGTCGTCTGTTCCGCTCCGGCGCCGCAGGGCGGCTATGCAGCCCTCGCGGTGCTCATGGAGAGCGCCGCCGGAGCCCCCATCCATATGCGCGAGCGTGGCGGCCCCACCGTCAGCGCAGTGCCCGTCGCCAGCAGTTGATCCCTCGCGCCCGGCAATGTGCCTGATACTCGTTGCCTGGCAGCAGCACCCAAGCTACCCGCTGATCGTTGCCGCCAATCGCGACGAGTTCTATGCCCGTCCGACGCTGCCCGCTGCCCGCTGGCAGGATGTGCCTGCCGAGGCTACCGAAGCCGATATCCATGGCGGTCGCGACCTCGAAGCTGGCGGCACTTGGCTGGGCTATGCCCGCGGCGGCCGCTTTGCCGCCGTCACCAACGTGCGTGAACCGGGGTGCCCCCCGGGCCTGCGTTCGCGTGGCCGCTTGACGGCTGATTTTCTCGCCGGCACCACCGCCGCCGAGGATTACACCTGTTCGCTGGTGCTCGGTGACTATGCTGGTTTCAATCTGCTGGTGAGTGACGGCGAGGCGCTCGTCTATTGCACCAATCGCGGCGCGGCAACAATGTCGCTGGAACCGGGAATCTACGGACTCTCCAACCACCTGCTCGACACCCCCTGGCCAAAGCTCGCGAGTTCCAAGGAACGCTTTGCCGCAGCACTTGGTGCACTACCCGCAGACGAGGCTTTTTTTGCGCTGCTCTCGGATGACGAGATCGTTCCCGATCCACTCTTGCCCGCCACCGGGGTACCGCTTGCGTGGGAACGCATCCTGTCCGCCGTATTCGTGCGCTCGCCCGACTACGGTACCCGCGCATCGACGGTGCTGCTTGCATCCAAGGATGCCTCGGCGACTCTCATCGAACGCAGCTTTGGACCCCAGGGCTTGATCGGGGAAACCCGGCTCAGCATTCCTTCTCGCTGATTTCCACCGGCGTTCCGACTGGAACCAGATCGAACAGTTCGATGATATCGGCGTTGCGCATGCGAATGCAGCCGTGCGAACCCGGCGTGCCCATCCCGGCCGAATCGGGGGCGCCGTGGATATAGATGAAACGGCGCATGGTATCGACCTCGCCGAGCCGGTTGACACCGGGTTCGCAGCCCGAGAGCCAGAGGATGCGGGTGAGGATCCAGTCGCGCTGCGGTTGCGCCGCAGCGAGTTCGGGGCCATAGGTTTCGCCGGTTGGCCTGCGGCGCACGAAAACGGTGTTTTCCGGCAGACCGGCGCCGATGCGGGCGCGAACAACATGATGCCCGCGCGGCGTGCAGTAGCTGCCACGTTGCTCGCCAGCCCCTCTGGCGGATGTGGACACCGGCCAGCAGCGCAGCAGGCTGCCATCGTCGGCGAGGAGGCGCAGTTCCTGGGCGGGTAGCGAAACGAGGATTTTCATTGCCCACGGGCCCGGCGACGGGCAGCAAAAAAAGTAGAGAGCATATTGCCGCACTCCTCTGCCAGAATGCCGCCAAGGATTTCGGTATGGTGATTAAGGCGATCCACCGCGAACAGGTCGACGACGCTGCCATGCACGCCGGTCTTGGGGTCGCGGGCACCATAGACGACGCGGGCGATGCGGGAATGCAGAATCGCACCGGCACACATCGCACAGGGTTCCAGCGTCACGTAAAGACTGCACCCCGGCAGGCGGTAGTTGCCGAGATTGCGCGCGGCATCACGCAGCGCGGCGATTTCGGCATGGGCGGTCGGGTCGCTTTCGCCGATCGGTGAATTGAAGCCGCGCCCGATGATCTGCCCCTCGCTGACCACGACAGCACCGACCGGCACTTCGCCCAGACATTCCGCCGAGCGTGCCAGGGACAGTGCCTCGCGCATGAAATATTCGTCATCCATGGCGCGATTGTAGCAAGCGGCATGCTGCTCTCCGCATGATGCTTGCGTGAATATCCCTTCGTCTTATACTGTCATTTCCTACGCCAATTCTGGCCGGGCCCTTGTGGGGTGTTTCTCCCACTGAGTGCCCGCGCTGCCTGGAGGCAAGCCGTGATGCACGACAACGACAGCAGCGCATTTGACGGGAAACTGCCATACATGGTCGAAGGCATGATCCGTGGCCGGGTGCTCGTCGTCGATGACGAAAAATCGATTTGCAGCTTTATCTCCGCGTTGCTGCAGAAATCCGGACATGAAACGAGGGTAGCCAACAGTGGCCTCGAAGCGCTTGCTGTCGCCGCCGAAGGATGGCCAGACCTGATTGTCCTCGACCTGGTGATGGCCGGTATCGATGGTTTCGAGACGGCACGCCGGATCAAGACCAATCCGCAGACGGCACATATACCGATCGTGATGGTAACCGTGCTCGATGACCGAGAATCGCGGCTCCGTGGGCTGGAGATCGGTGCGGAGGATTTTCTGACCAAGCCGATCGATCCAGCCGAACTGGTGATTCGTGTGCGCAACCTTCTCCGCCTCAAGGAGTACGGCGATTTCCTGAGCAACATGAACCAGCTGCTCGATCGTCAGGTGAAGCAGAAGACCGCTGAACTGCGCAGTGCGCACATTGAGACGATCTTCGCGCTAGCGCGTGTGGTCGAGTTCAAGGATCGCGATGCGGCCAGCCACATCACGCGGATTGCGCACCTCTCGCGAATGCTTGCCGAGACGCTCGGCATGGCGGCCGGGTATGCGGAAACATTGTTCTACGGAAGCGCCATGCACGACATCGGCAAGATCATGGTTCCCACTACCATCCTGCTCAAACCTGGCCCGCTGACCGATGCCGAGGCCGCGATCGTGCGCTTGCACCCGCGCCAGGGGGCCGAAATCCTGCGCTCGCAGGATCATTCACCTTTCCTGTCGATGGGCGCAGAAATCGCCGAAAGCCACCATGAGTGCTGGGATGGCAGCGGCTATCCGAACGGGTTTGCCGGTGAAAGGATTCCGCTCTCGGGGCGGATCGTGATGCTCTGCGACCGCTACGATGCCTTGCGCAGCAAGCGCCCCTACAAGGAGGCCATGGCGCACGAAAATGCCGTGGAAGTCGTGCTCCAGGGCGACTCACGGTCGAAACCGGCGCATTACGACCCGGAACTGCTCTCGGCCTTTCGCCGTTTCAACGGCCGCTTCGCAGAAATCTACGAAACGGCCGTCAGCCTGAACTGAGGCAGGCTCAGCGCTGGGTCCAGGAACGTCGCGGCTGGCTGTCTGCACGCGAACGCTCGGGCCGGCCTTCTCCACGGTTCGGCGAATGGCGCGAACGCTCCGTGTCTCCCGCGCGACCATGCCGGTCCGGCGTACCGCGTGAGGCATTGCCTTCCGGGCGGTTCTTCCAGTACTCGACACGGTTGCCAAAATCATCCGGGCGACGGTCCGGCGCCTCGGCACGGTTGCCTCGCGGTGCATCGGTCCGGGCACGATCGGCAAAAGGCTTGCCGGAGAAGTTCTTGTCCTTCTCGCCGTAGCGTTTGTTTCCGTCGCCGTGACGCGCGTCGCGCCCGGCGAAGCTGCCACCCTTGCCCTGCCCCGGCTTCCAGCCGGCAGGCTTCGGTTTGCGCGGTGCCGGCGTACGCTTCGGCTCGTGGCCGGGAACCACGTCGACCGGAATTGGCTGCTTGGTAAAGCGCTCGATGCGCTTCACGTGGATGCCTTCGGCGTGATGCACCAGCGACACAGCGACGCCCTGACGGCCAGCGCGGCCGGTGCGGCCGATGCGATGCACGTAGTCCTCGGGGAACTTCGGCAGGTCGTAGTTGAAGACGTGGGTGATGCCGGGCACGTCGATGCCGCGCGCGGCAACGTCGGTGGCAACCAGAATGCGCAGCTGGCCGCGGCGCAGCGCGTTCAGCGTGCGATTGCGGGCACCCTGGTGCATGTCGCCGTGCAGCGGCGCAGCGGCGAAACCGTCGGCGTTCAGCTGGTCGGCAATGGCGTCGGCATCGCGCTTGGTGGCGGTGAAGATCACCGCCTGGTGCAGCGCCGCATCACGCAGCAGATGGTCGAGCAGGCGGTTCTTGTGCGCCATGTCATCGACGAAATGCACCTTCTGCTCGATGTTCTCGTGCTTGGTCTGCGACGAGGCGATGCGGATCACCTGCGGTTCGCGCGTGATGCGCTCGGCCATGCGGCCAACGTCGCCTTCCAGCGTCGCCGAGAAGAGCATGGTCTGGCGCGACGCTGGCGTTGCCGCGATGATCGTTTCAATGTCCTCGATAAAGCCCATGTCGAGCATGCGGTCAGCTTCGTCGAGCACGAGGATCTGCAGCTGCGAGAAATCGATCTTGCCCGAGTTCATGTGGTCGATCAGGCGACCCGGCGTGGCGACGAGGATCTCCGGGTTGCGCGCGAGCAACTGCATCTGCTTCGGGTAAGGCATGCCACCGAGGATCGACACAGCTTTCAGGCGGCGCAGGTTGGCGCCGTATTTCTCGGTGGCGGTGGTGACCTGCAGCGCCAGTTCGCGCGTCGGCGTCAGCACCAGCATTTTCGGCTGCGCCGGGGCGAAACGCGGACGCTCGCCGCGGGCGCGCGCCGACTGCCGTTCCTGGTTCGGCGTTTTCATTGCCGGCAGCGGATTGGCGTCGCTCGCCGTCGCCAGCTTGTGGATCGATGGCAGCATGAAGGCCGCGGTCTTGCCCGAGCCGGTCTGCGACGAGACGAGCAGGTCGCGGCCCTCGATGGCGGCGGGAATGGCCTGCGCCTGAACAGGGGTCGGTTCGGTATAGCCCGCGTCGGCAAGCGCTTTCAGGATGGCCGGATGCAGGCCGATTGCTTCAAAAGTCATTGTTTTCTTTCGCAAAAATAGGCGCGCGCGTTGTTCCCGAGCGGGAAAACACGGACGCAGGAAGTGCAGCGCCAACCTACGAAATTGCGTGAAAACTCAGAGAAACCGGAGATTTCGGCACGAAAGCTTTGTGCCGGTGCGGCGTTCCGCTCGATTGATGCTTGGCGGTGCCAGGGGGCAGTGGGGCTTTGTCGTTGTACTAATTCAGGTTCGCGATGCGCGCTTTGTGATTGCGATTGCTGCAATGCACAAGGCGCGCATTCTACGGAGCGGCGCGTGGAATGTCCAGCGCTAAATCAGTTTCATGCCAAAAATCATTCCCACTCGATCGTCGCCGGCGGCTTGCCCGAGATGTCGTAAACCACGCGGTTGATGCCGCGCACCTCGTTGATGATGCGGTTCGAGACCTTGCCAAGCAGGCTGTGCGGCAATTCGGCCCAGTGCGCGGTCATGAAGTCGGCCGTCTGCACGGCGCGCAGCGCGACGACGTACTCGTAGGTGCGGCCGTCGCCCATGACGCCGACCGACTTGACCGGCAGGAAGACGGCGAAGGCCTGGCTGGTCTTGTCGTACCACTCGGCGGCACGCAGTTCGTCGATGAAGATTGCGTCGGCGCGGCGCAACAGGTCGGCGAATTCCTTCTTCACTTCGCCGAGGATGCGGACACCGAGGCCAGGGCCGGGGAACGGGTGGCGATAGACCATCTCGTGCGGCAGGCCCAGTGCGATACCGAGCTCACGCACCTCGTCCTTGAACAGTTCGCGCAGCGGTTCCAGCAGCTTCAGGTTCAGCGTCTCCGGAAGGCCGCCAACGTTGTGGTGGCTCTTGATCGCATGGGCCTTGCCGGTCTTGGCGCCGGCCGACTCGATCACGTCCGGGTAGATGGTGCCCTGCGCCAGCCAGCGGGCGTTCGGCAGCTTCTGGGCTTCGGCCTGGAAGACCTCGACGAACTCGCGGCCGATGATCTTGCGCTTGGCTTCCGGATCGGAAACGCCCTTCAGGTGGCCCATGAACTGCTCGGTGGCGTCGACGTGGATGACCTTGACGCCGAGGTTGCGGGCGAAGGTCTGCATCACCTGCTCGCCCTCGTTCAGGCGCAGCAGGCCGTTGTCGACAAAGACGCAGGTCAGCTGGTTGCCGATCGCGCGGTGCAAGAGCGCGGCGACGACCGACGAATCGACGCCGCCGGAGAGGCCGAGGATCACCTCCTCATTGCCGACCTGGGCGCGCACCTTCTCGATCGCTTCGTTCACGTAGTCCGGCATGTTCCAGTCGTGGCCGCAGCCGCAGATCTCGTGCACGAAACGGGCGAACATCTCCTTGCCCTTGATGGTGTGCGTGACTTCCGGGTGGAACTGTACGGCGTAAAAGCGGCGGGCCTCGTCGGCCATCGCCGCGATCGGGCACGAGTCGTTGCTGGCGATCACCTTGAAGCCGGGCGGCAGTTCGGTGACCTTGTCGCCGTGGCTCATCCACACGTCGAGCAGGCCATGGCCTTCGTCATTGGTGCGGTCCTGGATACCCCTGAACAGCTCGGAATGTCCGCGGGCGCGGATCTCGGCATAGCCGAACTCACGCTTGCCGGAGCTCTCAACCTTGCCGCCCAGCTGCTGCGCCATCGTCTGCATGCCGTAGCAGATGCCCAGTACCGGCACCCCAAGCTCGAATACCACCTGCGGCGCCTTCCAGTCCTGCGCTTCATAGACCGAGTTTGGACCGCCGGAGAGAATGATGCCGTTCGGGTTGAATTCGCGGATGAACTGTTCCGAGACATCAAACGGATGCAGTTCGCAGTAGACCTGATGCTCGCGCACACGGCGGGCGATCAGCTGGGAAACCTGGGAGCCGAAATCGAGGATGAGGATTTTCTGGTGAGCCATTTCGCTAGCCTTGAATGAACAAGGGCGGCTGAAAAGCCGCCCCGGTTGGAACGCCGTGGATCAATCCACGTGGTAGTTCGGTGCTTCCTTGGTGATCTGCACATCGTGCACATGCGACTCGCGCACGCCAGCTGAGGTGATCTCGACGAACTCGGCACGTTCGTGCATCTGATCGATGGTCGAGCAGCCGAGATAACCCATCGAAGAGCGCAAGCCGCCCATCAACTGGTGGATCACCGCCAGCGCGGAACCCTTGTACGGCACGCGCCCTTCGATGCCTTCGGGGACCAGCTTGTCGACGTTGGCCGTGTTGTCCTGGAAGTAGCGGTCGGCCGCACCTGCGGCCATGGCACCGATGGAGCCCATGCCGCGGTACGACTTGTACGAACGGCCCTGATAGAGTTCGACCTCGCCCGGTGCTTCCTCTGTACCAGCGAGCAGGCCGCCGAGCATGACGGCGTTGCCGCCAGCGGCGATGGCTTTCGCAATATCGCCGGAATAGCGGATGCCGCCATCGGCGATGAGCGGCACGCCCGTGCCCTTGAGCGCTTCGGATACGTTGTTAACAGCGGTGATTTGCGGCACGCCGACACCGGCAACGATGCGCGTGGTGCAGATTGAGCCCGGGCCGATGCCTACCTTGACGCCATCGGCGCCCATGTCGAGCAGCGCCTTGGCCGCGGCGGCCGTGGCGATGTTGCCGCCGATGACTTCGACATTCGGAAAATTGCGCTTGACCCACTGCACGCGCTCCAGCACGCCCTGCGAATGACCGTGCGCGGTATCGACGACGATCACATCGACACCGGCTTCGGCCAGCAGCTCGGCACGCTCCTCGGTGCCAGCACCGACGCCGATGGCCGCACCGACTAGCAGACGACCGTGTGCGTCCTTGGCGGCATTCGGATGTTCGGTCGATTTGAGGATGTCCTTGACGGTAATCAGGCCACGCAGCTCGAAGGCGTCGTTGACGACCAGCACGCGCTCCAGGCGGTTCTTGTGCATCAGCGCCTTGGCTTCCTCGGGGCTGCTGCCCTCCTTCACCGTGATCAGGCGTTCGCGCGGCGTCATGATGCTGGACACCGGCTGGTCGAGGTTCGTCTCGAAACGCAGATCGCGATTGGTGACGATGCCGACGACGGCCTTGCCTTCGAGTACCGGCAAACCGGAAATCCGGTGCGTACGGGTCAGCGCGAGCACTTCGCGTACCGACATCGTCGGCACGATGGTGATCGGATCCTTGAGCACGCCGGATTCGAAGCGCTTGACCTTGGACACTTCGGTCGCCTGCGCCTTCGGCTTCAGATTCTTGTGCACGATGCCGATACCACCTTCCTGAGCCAGCGCAATCGCAAGGCGGGATTCGGTGACGGTATCCATCGCTGCGGATACCAACGGCAGGTTCAGTGAAAGTTTGCGCGTCAGGCGGGTTTTCAGGCTGACATCGCGGGGGAGAATTGCAGAATGGGCGGGTACAAGAAGGACGTCATCGAACGTCAACGCCTTTTGAATGACACGCATGGCCTTTTTTCCGAGGTCACAAAACCGTATTATACAGCAAGCCTAGTTACCGATGGATAGCCATGAACGCTCGCCTGTTTCTCGCTACTGCCCTTCTTATACCGTTGCCGGCTGTTGCCCAAATTTATGAGTACAAGGATGCGGCAGGGCGTACCGTTTATACGGATCAGCCGCCGCCAAGCGGTGTTGTCAGGAGTCGCGCTATCGCAAAAGAAGCCGCTCCGGGGTCAAATTCTTCAGGGGTCACTACGTTGGTTCCCAAGACGGCAGTTGATCGTGAACTGGAATTCAAAAAACGCCAAAAGGAGGCACGGGAACAAGCTGCAAAATCGGACAGGGAGGCGGCAGATAAGCATGCTCGTAAGGGAGAGTGCGCAAGAGCCAAGCTCCACCTGCAGGCACTCGAGTCAGGAGAAAGGCTGGCGTCCCGCGACGATCAGGGTGAGAGGGTATTTCTAGACGATGATCAGCGTAAGGTGGAAACCACTCGAGCGCGCAAGGCAGTCAACGATCTCTGTAAGTAGATAGAGATGTCGTCGTGGTTTAGCGGGCCTGTCCGAATTTTTGTGTAAACGGGGTTTCAGATCACATCTGAGGAATGCGTTCCTCGAACTGGATGGTAAAGCGAGTCAGCGCGTCGTCGCTCGGGAACGATCCCCGGTTCTTGGTCAGCTTGCGCAGGCTCATGTTCACCGACTCGATCGCTTCCGGGAAGCCCTTCAGGCCATCGACGCATGCGATGAAGATATCCTGCACGCCCCGGTTACGGGGTAATCCCCCCGGCAAATAAGGGCGATCAGAAGTAGAATTTTCTCGGATAGAGGGAGTTCTACAAGATGAAGAAATCGAGGTTTTCGGACAGCCAGATCATCGCGGTCATCAAGCAAGCGGAGGCTGGAGCGCCGGTTC
>JAKLLG010000030.1 GCA_023150275.1 Rhodocyclaceae bacterium | reverse complement strand
ACGTTGAAGCTGTAGAAAAACCCTCTTTTTCACTCTCGGCAGGGCGTAAAAAAAACGGCGCGAATGATTTCCGCGCCGTTTTTTATCCCCGCAACGTTTGTGCGCCGTCCTGCAGCGACTGACTTTTGTGCGGGCGGCCTACCCGCCTCTTTCCGCTACGTCGCGAACCCGTGATGCGCCAGCTTCTCGATGTTGTGCACCAGGCAGTAGAGCTTCCATTGCGCGTCGACTTTCTTTCGACCGCGCAGCGTGAAGCGGTTCAGCCCCTTGTTGTGGCGGATGTTGGCGAAGACCGGCTCGACGGTGGCGAAGCGCCGGCCGTAGAGCGCGCGGCCCCGCGGGCTGTCGATGGCCCGCTTCATGATGTCGGTGTAGCTCTCGGGGGTGGTGCGCGCCTTGCCCTGGAAGAAGGACACCTGCCGGGTCTTCGTCTTGTCCGGCGTGCGCAGGCAGTTGCTCCGCTGGGCGCACGGCACGCAGTCCCTGAGCGCACCCTGGAACTTCACCGCAACAAAGCCGTTGTGGATGCAGTTCGCGCCGTTCCGGTAGAGCGCTTTGCCGGCCGGGCAAACGCAGGTGCCGGCCAGCGGATCGTAGCTGAAATCGTCCGGGCGGTAGTGGCGAGCGGTCTTCTTCTGGTGTGCCTTGTCGTGCAGCGGATCGGGCAGCGCCTTGAAGCGGGCGCGATCCTTGAAGCGCTCGTCGCGAGCGCGCATGCCGTTGTCGGCGATCAGCGCGGCAATGCCGCGCTCGGCCAACGTCTTGAGGTTGGCTTCGCAGTGGTAGCCGGCATCGGCGGTAATCAGCGAGTCCTCGCGCAACTGCGCTGCCAGTGCTTCGACCACCGGCAGGAGCAGCGCCTGCTCGCTGCCCGTGCCCCAGGCTTGAGCCTCGACGATGATTTGGTGTTTGGCATCGACTGCCGCGACACCGGCGTAGCCTTGAATCACCCCTTTGTCGGTGGCCATCTTGGCCGACTCGTTGTCGGTGCGGTTGCTCTTCCTCACGCTGCCCTTCGATCCGCGCCGCTCTTCCGGGTTCTCCTTGAGCCAGTGCCGAATCCGCGCCGCCTCGCGTTCGAGCCGTCCAATGCGTTGCGCCGACTTGGCCGCCAGATCCGGCTCGGCAGGCAATGCGTCGTTCTCGCGGTGGCGCGCCAGCATGGCACGGGCCGCCGCTTCGAGCTTGGCGGCCTGGCGTTCGAACTCGGTTCGCGTGCCGCTCTTCTGCTTGGCGGCGTTGCTGGGCAGCTTGACCCCGTCGATGGCGAACATCTGCCGGCCGATCAGCCCCTGCCGGTCGCACAGGTAGAGCACCTGGGCGAAGAGCGGGGCCACCGCCTCGCCCAGCTCGGAGACGAAGGCGGCGATGGTGGTGAAGTGGGGATTGCTGTCGCCCGACAGGGCGATGAAAGTCACCTGTTCGCGGCAGGCGCGCTCGATGGCCCGGCTGCTGACGATGCCCTGGCTGTAGGCGAACAGGACCACCTTGAGCAGCATCGCCGGTGGGTAGGCCGCCGCACCGGTCAGGTCGTTCCTGAACCGGGCATCGAGCGCGGTGAGGTCCAGCTCGTGCTCGATCAGCCAATGCAGGGCGTGCTCGAAGCTGCCGGGCACCAATTGCCGCTCCAGATCGACCGCCAGAAAGCGCGGACTGGTATCAATATGCTTGTAGCGCGCCATGCCACCCTCCCCCAAACCGTATGCTCCTTGGAACCTTGATATTCCATTTGGTTCACGGCAGGATGCCGGCATGAAAAAGGTTTTTCTACAGCCTCGTTGGCCCTCGCATCTGGAGCCTCTCGTATGAAATGTTTTTTGACATTGCTGATCGCGCTTCTTTCGTTTGCCGCTCAAGGCGCATGGATCGATTCGACTGGAAAACAGATACCTGATACCGAGAACATGCGCAGCGCCGGAGACTTCGGCGTTCAAGTCGTTCTTACTGCGGATGAAGGGCAGTTTCGCCAGACATGGAATTCGTCCAAGACGCCCCCGAAATTGAGCACGACCAACACGGTGCGCGTTGGCGGATCTGTCTCCGCTCTTCTCATTTTTCATGGTTGCACGCCAAATGCCGCGGGAGTCTGCGACGTTGCGTCAGAGTTCGTTCTCGAAGCTCCGGACGGAAGCAAAACTCCGGCGGGAGGCGGCCCGGTCTGGACCGGAAAGCCCATGCCTCAACGGCGCTTGCAGCTCGGCCAGTCAAGCATGACCGTCGGCTTCGACAAAACCGATCCTATCGGCGCCTACAAGATAACTGCGAACATCAAAGACAGGGTTTCTGGCCGAGCGCTTTCCGTCATGGCCCGACTGAAAGTCACCAAGTAGGAAAAGCCGCGCAGAACCGGTTGGCTCGACGTTGGGCCTTTCTCTCGGAGACATCCATGTTACGCACTCTGACGATTATCCTTTCCCTGCTTGCGGCGCCCGCGCCGGTTTTCTCGCAGACTCCATTTCCGCAACTGCCGCAGCCGATTGTTTCCTTCTCGTTCGAGGACAAAGACTGGGGCGTGGCGCCGACGGCAACCCCCAAGCGTCCTCCGTACCACGCGCCGACGCCAATGACGATTCCTGGTGCGCGCGTGATAAAGACGCTCGAACTCAAGGCCCTTCTCGACACAAACAGGAACGTGTTGGTTGTCGACGTGCTGGATTCGAAATCCAGAAAATCGATTCCCGGCGCTCTGTGGATGCCCGGTGCCGGCGACAGCCAGTTCTTTGCCGCCGAGAAAGAGAGATTCTCGACTGCGCTCGAGAAGGCGAGCGGTGGCGACAAGGCCCGTCCGATCGTGTTTCTCTGTCTCAGTTCGGAATGCTGGCTTTCCTACAACGCGGCATTGCATGCGCTGGAAGCCGGCCACAAGGACGTCATTTGGTATCGCGGCGGCACGAATTCCTGGACCGGGGCGTCATTTGAATGGACGAATCCGGAGCGCGTCAATTGGTAGCATCGCCATGGCCCGAGGGGGAAAGCCCGTGACGAGATTCAGCGCTTCTCGCGAAATTCCGGCCTCCGTGGAGCAGGTCTTCGCGGCGCTCGGCCATTCGCAATGCCTGGCGCGGTGGCGGGGGCCGGCCAATGAGCAGGACCTCGATCGCCTGTCGACCGAGGTTTTGCGCAAACCGATCGGCGGCTGACAAACCGATTCACGATGTCCATGCGCGCCGTCTGGCTTTCCGGCCTCATCGCCGCCGTGCTCTTCGCCGGCCTCGCGTGGTACCTTGCGCCGCTGAAGCCGGGCGCCGTCGCGCTGCAGTTCGCCTTCACGCCGCAGGCTTTCGGCGGGGTCGTTCACTTCTGGTCGGCCGAGGACATGGCGCGCTACCGGAACCACTTGCCGCTCGACTGCCTGCTGCTGGCCGCCTACGGCACGTTCGGCTATCTGCTGGCCGCCCGGACGAAGGTCTTCGCGGGGATGGGCGGGGTCCTGCGCCTGGCGGCGGCGTGGGCGCTGCCGCTGGCAGCCGGCGCCGACGCCGTCGAGAATGCCCTGCACTGGTGGCTGAC
>JAKLLG010000021.1 GCA_023150275.1 Rhodocyclaceae bacterium | reverse complement strand
TTTTTGATCGTTTGGGGCTGGTGTCGCTACTCGATACGATGCGACGACTCCAGTGTGTTCAATGAACCGCCGGATGCGGAACCGCACGTCCGGTGGTGTGAGAGGGCGACGGGGGTGACCCCGTCCCCTACTCGATGAGAATCCATGGACCCCAGCGTCGTTGCCGCCATGGCCAAATGGCCGAACGTGCCCGATTGCCGCGGCTGGCTGTCGCTCGACCGGCGCGGCCAGTGGCGGCTGCAGGGCAGCCCGGTGCGGCATGCCGGGCTGGCCGGGTTCATCGGCCGCAACTACGAATGCGACAGGACGGGCGCCTGGTTCATGCAGAACGGCCCGCAGCGGGTGTGGGTCGAACTGGCGGCGACGCCGTGGATCTTCCGGCGGGCGGATGACGATGGTTTCGTGACGCATACCGGCGAACCGGCGGGAAAGCCCGAGGCCATCTGGCTGGTCGATGGCGAGGCCCTGTGCCTGCGCACAGGCGGAGGCATCGGCCTGATCGACGATCGCGACCTGACCGGCCTGCTGGGAAATATCCGACTGCCGGATGGAAGGCTGCCGGATGATCTGAACGCCGCGACGCTCGTGTTCGAATGGGGTAGCGCCACCCTGCCCTTGCAGCGCTGCAGCGATGCCGATCTGGAGGCGATCGGCGGCTTCAGGCGCTCGCCGTAAGTTCCTGCGCGAAGGCAACGCCGGCGCAATAGCGCGGATCACCACGCAATGCTTCCGCCGTCGGCGCCGCAATCGTCGGCAGCAGCCGTTCGATGCGCGCGCTGCGTACCGGGTCGAGGGGTTCCTGCCAGCGTGCCAGCAGTTCGCCGACCGAATCCGGGCTGTTGCAGACGAGCAGCATGTCGCAGCCGGCACGGTAGGCCGCCGTCGCCCGGGCGACGATGTCGCCGGCAACACTGGCCCCTTCCATCGACAGATCGTCGCTGAAAACGACGCCGTCAAACTTTATGTCGTTTCTTAACAAATCTATCCAGTAATTTGAAAATCCAGCAGATTTGCTTTCAATTTTCGGGAAGCTGACATGTGCCGGCATGACTGCGTCGAGCTTCAGCCGACGATACGGCAGCATGTCCGGGGCGAGCTCCTCCATCGTCCGCTCGTCGACCGGAATCGCCACGTGCGAGTCGGCCTCGACCCAGCCGTGGCCGGGGAAATGCTTGCCGCAGGCGATCATGCCGGCCTGCCGGAGGCCGACGATCAGTTCGCCGGCGAGCGTGGCGACGATTTCCGGATCGCGATGGAAGGCGCGCGTGCCGACGACGGAACTGCGCCCCCAGTCGAGGTCGAGCACCGGCGTGAAAGAAAGATCGACGCCGTGCAGGCGCAGTTCGGCCGCGAGTACGTAGCCGATGGCGCGCGCCATTTCCCTGGCCTGTTCGGGATTGCGGTCCCACGCCTCGCCGAGCGAGCGCATCGCCGGCAGCCGGGTAAAGCCCTCGCGACAGCGTTGTACCCTGCCGCCTTCGTGGTCGATGCCGATCGGCAGGCGTGGCGAGCGTAGCGCATGGATGTCGGCACAAAGGCGTTCGAGTTGTTCGGGGCAGGCGTAGTTGCGGGAAAACAGGATGATGCCGCCGACCGACGGGTGGCACAGGCGCTCGCGGTCGAGGTCGGTCAGTTCGGTACCGGCGATGTCGATCATCAGCGGGCCGAGCGGAATCTGTTTCATGCCTGCTCCAGGATGACGAAGGCGACGGCATAATCGCGCTCGTCGGAAATCGAGAGATGGGCCGTCAGGCGCTTCTCGCGCAGCAGCGCCGCCAGTTCATCGGCGTACGAGAATACCGGCTTGCCGAGTTCGTCGTGGCCGACGGCGATGGCCGGCAAGGTCGCCGGGGCGCGCACGCCGGTGCCGAGCGCCTTGCCGAAGGCTTCCTTGGCGGCAAAGCGCTTGGCCAGGAAGCGGCCCTTGTCGGCCGCCTTTTCGAACTCCGGCAATTCTGCCGGCGCGAGCAGCTTTTCCGCTGCCGCCTGTCCGTGGCGCTCGAACATGCCGGCCAGCCGCGCGACGGCGGCGATGTCGGTGCCGATTCCAAAGATCATTCGCCCGCCCTGGCCGCTTCGCGCATCAGCGCCTTCATCTCGCGCACGGCTTCGCGCAGGCCGACGAAGACCGCGCGGCTGACGATCGAATGGCCGATGTGCAGCTCGCGCACGCCGGGCAGCGCGGCAACCGGCTGCACGTTGTAGTAGTTGAGCGCGTGGCCGGCGTTGAAGCGCATGCCGAGATCGCGGATCGCCTGCCCGGCACGACGGATCTTGTCGATTTCGGCGAGCACCGCCGGCGCCGAGGCGTCGCGCCCCTGTGCATGGAACGCGTGAGCATAGGGGCCGGTGTGGATTTCACAGACTTTCGCGCCGATGCGCGCCGCTGCCTCGATCTGCGGCAGCTCGGCGTCGATGAAGACGCTGGTGACGATGCCGGCATCGGCCAGGCGTGCGATGGAGGCCTTGAGCTTGGCCTCCTGCCCTACGCAGTCGAGGCCGCCTTCGGTGGTCACCTCGTGCCGGCCTTCCGGCACCAGCATGGCCATCTCCGGCTTCAGGCGACAGGCGATGCCGACCATCTCGTCGGTTGCCGCCATTTCGAGGTTGAGCTTGATCTGGGTCAGCTGGCGCAGTTTCTCGACGTCGGCATCCTGGATGTGGCGTCTATCCTCGCGCAGATGCACGGTGATGCCGTCGGCGCCGCCGAGATGGGCCTCGACCGCCGCCCAGACGGGATCGGGTTCCCAGGTGCGGCGCGCCTGACGCAGCGTGGCGACATGGTCGATGTTGACGCCGAGTTCGATCATCGGATTGCTCATAACTCCTGAAGCTCCATGAATATCTTGCGTGTTTCCAGCGGCTGGCCGCCGAGGTAATGGGCCATCAGCGCGCGCATCAATTGCTTGGATTCCTGCAGCGAACGCGGGTCGGAGAAGTCCTCGCAGTCGAGGTCGAGCAGCGTCTTGCCGCAGACCGAGAGCGCCGAACTGCCCGCCCGCTCCAGCCGGACAGCGCCACGCTCGATTTCGTAGGCGTAGTATGCCAGCGGATCGATGTCGCGGCCTTCGCAGTCCTGCGCCAGCGTCAGGCCGTAGCCCAGCTCGGCCAACAGCGCATGCTCGAACATGCGCAGGTCGGCCTCGCGCACGCCCTCGGCGAAGCGGCGCAGCGTCTCGACGTAGGCGGCGAAGAGCTTCTCGTGGGCATCCTCGCGCGGCAGCAGGTTCATCAGCAGTTCGTTCAGGTAATAGCCGCAGAACAGCGCCTTGCCGGCGAGCAGCGGCTGGCCGCCCTGCCATTCCGCCTTCATCAGCGTCTGCACCTCGCCCTTGCCGGCCCAGCCCAGCTCCAGTGGCTGGAAGGCCATCAAGAGGCCGCGCAGCGCCGAACGCGGGCGCCGGGCACCGCGCGCCAGCAGGGCAACGCGGCCGAAATCGCGCGAGAAGACCTCGACGATCAGGCTCGTTTCGCGGAAGGGATAGGTGTGCAGCACATAGGCCGGCTGCGCGTCGACGCGTTGCCGCTGCATGAGCGCTCAGCGATGGCAGGGAAATGCAGCGCAGCGACCCTGGCGAGGCGCGCCGACGCAGACAATACGAACCAGGTGCAACGAAGCCAAGGGCATTTTCCTGCCGTTCCTACTCGTAGCCCAGGCTTTTCAGCAGGCGTTCGTCGTCTGTCCAGCCCGACTTCACCTTGACCCAGATCTCTAGATAAACCTTGCCGTCGAACAGGCGCTCCATGTCCTGACGGGCCTCGGAGGCGATGCGCTTTAGCGTCTCGCCGCCCTTGCCGATGACGATGGCCTTGTGCCCCGGCCGGTCGACGACGATGGCGGCGTTGATGCGCTTGAGTGTGCCCTCTTCCTCGAAGCGCTCGATCTCGACCGTCGTCGAATACGGCAGTTCGTCGCCGAGGAGGCGGAACAGCTTCTCGCGGATGTACTCGGCAGCGATGAAACGGCTGCTTTTATCGGTCATCTCGTCTTCGGCGAAGAGCAGCTCCTCGTGCGGCAGATGCTTGCGGATTTCGCCGAGCAACTCGTCGAGCTGCTTGCCGTTGCTTGCACTGACGGGAACGATGGCCGCGAAGTTGCGCTTGCCAGCGACATCGGTCAGGAACGGTACGAAGGCGGCCTTGTCCTTGACCCGATCCATCTTGTTGATCACCAGGATCACCGGCTTGTCCTCGGGCAGCAGGTTGAGGACTACCTTGTCCTTGCCACCGAAGCGGTCGGCCTCGATCACGAAGAGCACGACGTCGACGTCGGCCAGCGCCTGCGTGACGCCACGGTTCATCGCCCGGTTCAGCGCATTCGTGTGCTGGGTCTGGAAGCCGGGCGTGTCGACAAAGACATACTGCGCATCGTCATCGGTGCGGATGCCGGTAATGCGGTGCCGTGTCGTCTGCGCCTTGCGCGAGACGATGCTGATCTTTTCACCGATCAGGGCGTTCAACAGGGTGGATTTGCCGACGTTGGGACGGCCGACGATGGCGATGTAACCGGATTTCATGCGAGTTGTTCCAGTGCTTTCTCGGCCGCCATCTGCTCGGCGGCGCGGCGGCTCGGACCATGACCTTCAGCGCGCAGACGAAGCGCTGAGACTTCACAACAGACGCGGAAGTTCTGCGCATGCGCCTCGCCGGTGGCATCAAGCACCGCGTAGCTGGGCAGGGCCAGTCGCCGGCCCTGCAGGTACTCCTGAAGGCGGGTCTTGGGATCCTTGATCTGCTGGCCTGGAACGATCGCCGCAAGGCGATCGGCATAGAGGCGCGCAACCAGTTCCGACGCGGCAACAAAGCCGCCGTCCAGATGCACCGCGCCGATCAGCGCCTCGACCGCATCGGCCAGAATCGACGGGCGCCGGTGGCCACCGCTCTTCAGTTCGCCTTCGCCAAGGCGGAGACAATCGCCGATTCCCATTGCGTCGGCGATCTGATGCAGGGTTTCCTGGCGCACCAGATTTGCGCGCAGGCGCGACATCTCGCCTTCAGCCAGTTGCGGAAAGCGGCGGTAGAGCTCAAGTGCAATCGCGCAGTTGAGAACCGAATCGCCGATGAATTCGAGGCGCTCGTTATGCGGTGTGCCGTGGCTGCGATGCGTCAGTGCCGTCAGCAGCAGGCCCGTATCGGCGAAGGCGTAGCCGAGCGCCTGTTCGAGCCTGCCAATGCTCATTGGCCTGCCGACGAGGCCTTGTACTCGATGAGCAGGCTGACCGGCCCGAAGAGCGGAATCCGCTTGTCGTAGGCAAAGGAAATCACGATCTGATTGCCTTCCTTGGAAATCTCCAGATCTTCCGGCTTGATGTCCGAGGTATGGTCGATCTCGGCCTGCCTTGCGTAGGCCTTGCGCAGTTCAGGCACTGTGGAGTCACCCTTCGCCTGCTGTGCGACGTTCATGACGCCCTTGCGGATCTTCCAGTACTCGATCGCCGACGGGGCCACCTTGATCACCACGAGGGCGATCATCGCCACGATCACGCCCCAGAACATCAGGCCCGAGAGGCTGACACCTTTTTGTTTTTTCACTGCTCTCCTCCTCCCTTACTTGAACGAACCGACGCGACCGAGATCGCTCAGATTGAACCAGATCAGAAATGCCTTGCCGACGATGTTTTCTTCCGGCACGAAGCCCCACACGCGGCCGTCGCGACTGTTGTCGCGATTGTCGCCGATCATGAAGTAATGACCGGGCGGCACCGTACAGATCACGCCGGCATTATTGTAGAGACAATTCTCGCGATATGGGAACAGGATTGCATCGTTGATGAACGCCGGCGCATCCTCGTCGTTCAGCATGCGGTGCTCGGTTTCCCCCAGTTTCTCGACGAACTGCTTCGAGTAGAAGAGACGCTCGGGGTGCAGGTAGTCGTCGGCCTTGCTGGTTTCGACCGGCTGGCCGTTGATCGTGAGGCGCTTGTTCTGGTACGCCACCTTGTCGCCGGGAACGCCGACGACGCGCTTGATGTAGTCGAGCGACGGATCGACCGGGTAGCGGAAAACCATCACGTCGCCGCGTTGCGGTGAGCCGACGTCGATGATCTTCTTGTTGATGATCGGTAGGCGGATGCCGTAGGTGTACTTGTTCACGAGGATGAAATCGCCGACCAGCAGCGTCGGAATCATCGATCCAGACGGGATCTTGAACGGCTCGACGATGAACGAGCGCAGCACGAAGACAATCAGGATCACCGGAAAGAATCCGGAACCGTACTCGACCCACCAGGGCTCTTTCGCATCGGGCGTGCGTTTCGGTTTCAGCAGCAGCGAATCGACGGCCCAGATGGCGCCGGATACGAGCAGCAGGACAAAAAGAATGAGGGCGAAGTTCACGAATTCCTTCTCCGGTTATTTGCCATCCACGCGCAGCACGGCGAGGAAGGCCTCCTGCGGAATCTCGACCGAGCCAACCTGCTTCATGCGCTTCTTGCCGGCCTTCTGCTTCTCGAGCAGTTTCTTCTTGCGGGTGATGTCACCGCCGTAGCACTTGGCGAGCACGTCCTTGCGCATCGCCTTGACGTTTTCGCGGGCGACGATGGTCGAACCGATCGCCGCCTGGATGGCCACGTCGTACATCTGGCGCGGGATCAGCTCGCGCATCTTGGCGGCCAGTTCACGGCCGCGATACGGTGCATTGGCGCGGTGTACGATGATCGACAGCGCATCGACCTTCTCGCCATTGATCAGCACGTCGAGCTTGACCACATCGGCGGCGCGGTACTCCTTGAAGTCGTAGTCGAGCGAAGCGTAGCCGCGCGACACCGATTTCAGCTTGTCGAAGAAATCCATCACCACTTCAGCCATCGGCATTTCGTAGACCACCTTCACCTGGCGGCCGTGGTAATGCAGATCGATCTGGTTGCCGCGCTTCTGGTTGCACAGCGTGATGACCGCCCCGAGATAATCCTGCGGCACGAAGATCGTGGCGGTGATGATCGGCTCGCGCACCTCCTCGACCTTCTGCGTTTCCGGCAGCTTGGCCGGATTCTCGACCTGAATCACCGAGCCGTCGCGCATGACGACTTCGTACACCACGGTCGGTGCGGTCGTGATCAGATCCTGATCGAATTCGCGCTCCAGTCGTTCCTGCACGATTTCCATGTGCAAGAGGCCGAGGAAGCCGCAGCGGAAGCCGAAGCCCAGTGCCTGCGAGACTTCCGGTTCGAAGTGCAGTGAGGCATCGTTGAGTTTCAGCTTTTCCAGCGAATCGCGCAGCTGGTCGTACTGGTTCGCCTCGACCGGGTAGAGGCCGGCGAACACCTGCGACTTGATTTCCTTGAAGCCCGGCAGCGGCTCGACAGCCGGGTTGTCGGCCAGCGTCACGGTATCGCCGACCTTGGCCGCATCCAGTTCCTTGATGCCCGAGATGATGAAACCGACCTCGCCCGCCTGCAGCACCTCGCGTGCCAGCGATTTTGGCGTGAACACGCCGACCTGTTCGCACAGGTGGGTGGCGCCGGTCGACATCAGGCGGATCCTGTTTTTCGGCTTCAGCATGCCGTCGACAACACGCACCAGCATGACGACGCCGACGTAGTTGTCGAACCACGAATCGATGATCAGCGCCTTCAGCGGTGCCGTTGTATCGCCCGTCGGTGCCGGAATGCGCTCGATGATCGCTTCCAGAATGTCCGCGACGCCGAGACCGGTCTTCGCCGAGCAGAGCACCGCATCGGTGGCGTCGATGCCGATCACATCCTCAATCTCGGCGCGCGCGTTGTCCGGATTGGCCGAGGGCAGATCGATTTTGTTCAGAACCGGGAGAACCTCGACGCCAAGTTCGATTGCCGTGTAGCAGTTCGCTACCGTCTGCGCTTCGACGCCTTGCGAGGCATCGACGACGAGCAGCGCGCCCTCGCAAGCCGACAGCGAACGCGAGACTTCGTAGGAAAAGTCGACGTGTCCCGGCGTATCGATCAGGTTGAGGTTATAGACCTTGCCGCTCCGGGCCTTGTACTGCAGTGCCGCGGTCTGGGCCTTGATGGTGATGCCGCGCTCACGCTCGATGTCCATCGAATCAAGGACCTGTGCCTCCATCTCGCGATCGGAGAGGCCGCCGCAAAGGTGAATGATGCGATCGGCGAGCGTCGATTTGCCGTGATCGATATGGGCGATGATGGAGAAATTGCGGATGTGTTCCATGCGGCATGAAAAAGGGGGCTGTCGGGCCCCCTTGGGATAAGCGTCAAGGCGCGGATTTTAGCGGATTTCAGCCCTTTTGGCTCAAATAATCACGGACTTTGGGCGCATCGAGGAAGTAGTGACAAAGCTCGGTTTCGCCATGCAGCAGCACCGGCACGAGTTCGCCCCATTTTTCCTCGAGCGCGTCGTCGGCATCGACGTCGAGCACTTCGACGCTGACCCCGAATTCGGCGGCGATCGGCGCCAGCGCCTCCTCCAGATCGTGACAGAGGTGACAGTAGCTGCGCGAGAGCACCGTCAGCGTTACGCCGGATTCATTTGTCGCCATTGACGCCCTTGATCGTCACGAAGGTCTGCACCTCGCCACGCCGGACCAGCAGCGTGATGCTGGCACTCTTGTCGAACTGCGCAAGCAGACGGTTGAATTGCTCCACGCTCTTCAGATCGGTCGTGGTGCCCTTGCTGATCAACGCCAGCAGGATGTCGCCACGCTGCAGATCGGTCCGTGTCGCGGCGCCGCGGATCTCTTCGATCAGGAGACCGCCATTCACGCGAAGCTCGCGCCGCTGTTCCGGCGTCAGCTCAGAAACGATGAGGCCGAGCCGGTTGGCGGCCTGTTCCTGGGGCCGGCTTTTCTGGGTGCGGGCGGCCTGCTTGTCGTCCGCGGGCATTTCGGCGACGACCAGTTCGACATCCCGCGCCCCACCCTTGCGCCAGAGATTCACGGCGACCTTGCTGCCCGGACGCGTCGCGGCGACGGTGCGTGGCAAATCCGACGAGGCGTTGATCGGCTTGCCGTCGAAGCGCAGGATGACATCCCCCGCCTCGATGCCGGCCTTCTCCGCCGGACCGCCCTTTTCCACGGCGCTGACCAGCGCACCCTGTGCCTTCGCCAGCCCGAAGGATTCGGCCAGTTCCTTGGTCACCTCCTGAATGACCACGCCCATGCGCCCGCGACTGACACGCCCACTCGCCTTGAGCTGGTTCTGGATATCCATCGCCAGATCGATCGGAATGGCAAAGGAGATGCCCATGAATCCACCCGAGCGGCTGTAGATCTGCGAATTGATGCCGACTACTTCACCCTTCAGGTTGAACAGCGGACCGCCGGAGTTTCCGGGGTTGATCGCCACATCGGTCTGGATGAACGGCACGTAGTTCTCCTGCGGCAACGAGCGCCCCTTGGCGCTGACGATGCCGGCGGTGACGCTGTTGTCGAAACCGAAGGGGGAACCGATGGCCAGCACCCATTCGCCGACCTTCAGCGCGCCCGGATCGCCGAGGCGTACCGCCGGCAGGCCTGTCGCTTCGATCTTGATCAGCGCCACATCGGTGCGCTTGTCGGCACCGATGACCTTGGCGCGGAATTCGCGCTTGTCGGTCAGCTTGACCACGACCTCGTCGGCCGCATCGACGACATGCGCATTGGTGAGGATGTAGCCATCGTTGCTGATGATGAACCCGGAGCCAAGCGAACGGTGCTCGAAATCGCGCGGCATTCCGCGCCCGGGGCCCTGCGGCGGCATGAAGCGCCGGAACAGGTCGTACATCGGGTCATCCTCGTCGAACGGGAACGGGGACTGCATGCTGCGCCCCTTGACCACCTGCGTCGTGCTGATGTTCACCACTGCGGCGCCGTGCCGCTCGACGAGTTCGGAAAACTCGGGAAGGCTGCGCTGCTGCGCGACCGAAAGCGTAGAAAAGCTGACGACAACGGCCAGCAGTAGTGTCGAGAACAGTTTCTTCATGGATCGATTCGCCTCCTTGAGTACTGGAAGATGAATGATGGAACGGATGAAAGTGATGGGTTCGACCAGTTGCCGCGCCGCGGGGTTCAGACGATGTGCGGCTGAAAGCGTGGATCGTCCTGCCGCGCCCTGAGCCGCCGGGCAACCCAGAACCACGCGCCGGCGAGTCCGGCAAGCCCGCCACCGATGCCGCCGGCTTCCGCCAAGAAATGCGAGCCGATGACCGCGCCGGCGATGAGCATCAGCAGAGGCAGCAGATAGAGCAGCGTGGCACCGGCGCTGAGGGCTCCGTCAGCCACACGCACCGAAACGGTTTCGCCGACGGCCGCGCGACGCCGGTTGAGGACACGCCAGGTTCTCTCCTTGCTGCCGCAGAACATCTGGCTGATGTTGGCGCCGCCGCAGCCGCCCTTTTCGTGGCAACGACCGCAACCGCCGTCGTCGGTACGCACCAGTGCGTAATCGCCATCGAGCGCCGTCACGATCGCCTTCGTTTCGCTCATGACTGCTTCAGCCCCTACCAGCGCTTGTCCGCCGCGACGTCGAGCAGGGGCTTCAGTTTCGCGGCGACGGCTTCACGCGCCCGGAAAATGCGCGAACGGACGGTGCCGATCGGGCAATTCATCATCTTTGCGATTTCCTCGTAGCTCAGCCCCTCGATCTCGCGCAAAACGATTGCCGTGCGCAGTTCCTCGGGCAGCGCCTCCATCGCCGAATTGACCGTCTCGCCGATCTGCTTCGAATGCAGCAGGCTTTCCGGCGTGTTGATGTCACGCAGCAGGTCGCCATCCTCGAAGGTTTCGGCCTCTTCGGAGTCGAATCCGGTCGAGGTCGGCGCACGGCGCCCCTGGGCGACCAGATAATTCTTGGCGGTATTGATGCCGATCCGGTACAACCAGGTATAGAACGCGCTGTCGCCACGGAAGGACGGCAAGGCGCGATAGGCCTTGATAAAGGCCTCCTGCGCCACGTCCTCGACTTCGGCCGGATCGCGGATGAATCGGGAGAGCAGGCGTCCGAGCTTCCGCTGATACTTGGTCACCAGCTGGTCGAATGCCTGCTTTTCGCCCCTTTGCGCCCGCTCGACCAGAATCTGGTCAACTTCGCGCTCGCTCATGCTATGTACATCCCTGTCGGTTTGGGTTTGTATTTATTGGTTGAATTTCACGGCGAGTATAGCGCATCGCTTCGCAAAACCGCGCAAACACGCGCCGTCAGCGCGGGTATTGCCCGCAGTGTGCGTGCTATAGTTCGCCCCTTCCCGTTCGTTCCCTGTTTGCCGCGTGTCCAGCAAATTCGACGTCCTCATCATCGGTAGCGGTCTCGCCGGCCAATCAGCCGCGTTACGCCTTGCCGACCATCGACGTGTCGCCGTCATCAGCAAGCGTAGCGTCGAGATCAGCGCCTCCGCATGGGCGCAGGGTGGCATCGCGGCCGTGCTCGACAGCAAGGACTCGATCGAGGCGCACATCCGAGACACCTTCGAGGCTGGCGCCCATCTCAACGACCCGGCGGCGACACGCTTCGTGGTCGAAAACGGCCGCCGCGCAATCGACTGGCTGATCGCGCAGGGTGTCCCATTCACGCGCTCGGATGGCGGCTACCACCTGACCCGGGAAGGCGGCCACAGCGCGCGTCGCGTGATCCATGTGGCCGATGCCACCGGCCACGCGGTGCAGGAAACGCTGACCGCCAAGTTGCGCGCACATCCGAACATCACGCTGCTTGAAGACCACATCGCCGTCGATTTCATCACCGCCGAGAAACTCGGGCTTCCGGGCCGCCGTTGCTACGGCGCCTACGCACTCGATAACGCGAGCGGCAAGGTCGTGACCATCGGCGCCTCGGCGACGCTGATTGCCACCGGTGGCGCCGGCAAGGTCTATCTGTACACAACCAACCCGGACACCTCGACCGGCGACGGCATCGCGATGGCCTGGCGTGCCGGGTGCCGGGTGGCGAACATGGAGTTCATCCAGTTCCACCCGACCTGCCTTTACCATCCACAGGCCAAGTCGTTCCTGATCTCGGAGGCGGTGCGCGGCGAAGGCGGCATCCTGCGCCTGCCCGATGGCACGCGCTTCATGCCGCAGCACGATGCGCGTGCCGAACTGGCACCGCGTGACGTGGTCGCCCGTGCGATCGACTTCGAAATGAAGAAGCGTGGCCTCGACTGCGTTTTCCTCGATATCGCGCACAAGGGCGAGGCGTTCATCCGCGAGCATTTTCCGAACATCCACGCACGCTGCCTCGAACTGGGCATCGACATTGCCGAGCAACCGATTCCGGTCGTGCCGGCGGCGCACTATACCTGTGGCGGCATCGTCACCGACCTCGCCGCACGAACCGACCTGCCCGGCCTCTACGCTGCCGGCGAAGCCGCCTGCACCGGCCTGCACGGCGCCAACCGGCTGGCATCGAACTCCCTGCTCGAATGCGTGGTCTTCGCTGAAGCCGCCGTCGCCGACATCCTGGCGCAGCCACCTGCCAAACTCCCTGTGCTGCCGCGCTGGGACGAAAGCCGCGTCACCGATGCCGACGAAGAAGTCGTCATCTCGCACAACTGGGACGAACTCCGTCGCTTCATGTGGGACTACGTCGGCATCGTGCGCACGACCAAGCGCTTGAAGCGGGCGCAGCACCGCATTCGCCTGCTGATGCGCGAAATCGACGAGTTCTACGCCAATTTTCGTGTCACCAACGACCTCATCGAACTGCGCAACCTCGTCGTCACCGCCGACCTGATCGTGCGCTGCGCGCTGCAGCGCAAGGAGAGCCGGGGCCTGCATTTCTCCCGCGACTACCCGCACACCGCCGTCCGAGGCCGCCGTTCGCTCCTCAGCCGGCGCCTGCCGCGCGCCTGAACGGCAACACCCAGCGCATCCAGATCTGCAGTCGTCGGAATTCCATGGGTGTCGTGCCATCCGACAGGACGATCAGCGTCCGCCGGTAGCCCTCGCCGCGCAAACGCAGCACCAGCAGCCAGCCGAATACCGTGCTCCCGGGGAGCACCTCGAACAAGAGACCTTCGTCATCGGGCCGCAGGCGGCACGTCAGCGAGGCGTCCTTGCCCAGCGTCAGCACCAACGGAATCTGCAGCCGCCATGCCTGCCACAACGACACGAGCAGTCCTGCCGATGCAATCGCCGCAAACACCAGCGGCAAGGCAGCGAAAACGCTCGCCCCCGCCAGCAGATGCACAAAAACCAGCGCCGCCCGGAGGCGGCGCGAAGGCTTTATGGAGATCGTGACCGGGAATTGCATCCCGGATGCGCTAGACGCGGCGGAAGACGACGGAACCGTTGGTGCCGCCGAAGCCGAAGGAGTTGGAGATGGCCGCATCGATCTTCATCTGCCGCGCCTCGTTGGCGCAGTAGTCGAGATCACACTGCTCATCCTGGTTGAAGATGTTGATCGTTGGCGGCGAGATCTGGTGATAGATCGCCAGCGCCGAGAAAACCGCCTCGATGCCGCCGGCGGCGCCGAGCAGGTGGCCGGTCATCGACTTCGTCGAATTGACCACCAGCTTTTTAGCGTGATCGCCAAAGGCACGCTTTACCCCGATCGTCTCAGCCAGGTCGCCGAGCGGGGTCGAGGTGCCGTGGGCGTTGACGTACTGGATCTGATCGAGATTGAGCCCGGCGTTCTTCAGCGCGGCGAGCATGCAGCGGCGACCGCCGTCGCCATCCTCGCACGGGGCCGTCATGTGGTTGGCATCGGCACTCATGCCATAACCGGCCAGTTCGCCGTAGATACGGGCGCCACGGGCCTTGGCATGCTCGTACTCTTCCAGTACCAGCACACCGGCCCCCTCGCCGAGCACGAAGCCGTCGCGATCCTTGTCCCACGGACGGCTGGCCGTCGTCGGGTCGTCGTTGCGCGTGGACAGCGCGCGTGCGGCACAGAAGCCGCCCATGCCCAGCGGCGACACGGTTGCCTCGGCACCGCCGGCAATCATGATGTCGGCGTCGCCGTACTCGATGATGCGGCCGGCTTCGCCGATGCTGTGCGTACCGGTCGTGCAGGCGGTGACCATGGCGATGTTCGGGCCCTTGTAGCCGTACATGATCGACAGGTTGCCGGAGATCATGTTGATGATCGAGCCGGGCACGAAGAAGGGCGACACCTTGCGTACGCCACCCTTGATATATTCGTCGTGGGTGTTTTCGATCAGCGGCAGGCCGCCGATGCCGGAACCGATGGCGACGCCGATACGCTCGGCATTGGCCGGGTGCGCCTCCAGACCGGCGTCCTTGATGGCCTGGATGCCGGCTGCCATGCCGTAATGGATGAAAGTATCCATGCGGCGGGCTTCCTTGGGGGACAGATAGGTGCCGATATCGAAGTCCTTGACCTCGCCGGCGATCTGGGTCGGGAAGGTCGAGGCGTCGAAACGCGTGACGCGGCCGATGCCGCTCTTGCCGGCGACGATGTTTTGCCAGGCTTGATCGATGCTGTTGCCGACGGGCGAGACGATGCCCAGGCCGGTAATGACGACTCTACGGCGTGCCAAGGTGTGCTCCGGTAATTGGGAAGATTTCGGGTGCTCCAGTCGAGACTCGGGCCGGCGTGTCGAACACTGGCCGGCCCGTGCTGGGAATCCCGGAAGAATTACTTCTTGTTGGCGTTGATGTAGTCGATCGCCTGCTGGACGGTGGTGATCTTCTCGGCCTGGTCGTCCGGAATCTCGGTTTCGAATTCTTCTTCGAGCGCCATCACCAGCTCGACGGTATCCAGCGAATCCGCGCCCAGATCGTCAACGAACGAGGATTCGTTCTTGATGTCGGCTTCATTGACGCCGAGTTGCTCGGCGACGATCTTTTTGACGCGTTGTTCGATATCAGACATTAAGGGCTCCTTCCCTGATGCGGGTGTGAAACGAGGTTGCGATTCTACCAAAATGACCGGCGCCTACCAAACGGGAACGCCGGCCGACAAAAAAACCAATTAATCCAGATACATGCCGCCGTTGACGTGGATCGTTGATCCAGTCACGTAGGCTGCTCCGGGGGATGCCAGGAACAATACTGCGGCTGCAATATCCGCAGGCGTGCCGAGACGAGCGAGCGGAATGCTGCCGATCAGCCCTTCCTTCTGCTTCTCATCCAGCGCTTTCGTCATGTCGGTGTCGATGAAACCCGGCGCGACGCAATTCACCGTGATGTTGCGGCTGCCCAGCTCGCGGGCGAGCGAGCGGGTCATGCCCGAAACGCCGGCTTTCGAGGCGCAGTAGTTGGCCTGCCCCGGATTGCCGGCGTGGCCAACGACCGAGGTGATGTTGATGATGCGGCCGTTGCGCGCCTTCATCATGCCGCGCATGACGGCCTTGGAGAGGCGGAAGACGGCCTTCAGGTTGGTGTCGATGACCGCATCCCACTCCTCGTCCTTCATGCGCATGGCGAGATTGTCGCGGGTGATGCCGGCGTTGTTCACGAGGATGGTCACGGCAACGCCGAACTCTTTCTCGATCTCGCCGATCAGCGCATCAACCTGCGCCGGATCGCGCACTTCGAGCGCGGCGCCCTTGCCCTTGATACCGGCCTCGGCCAGGTAGGCGCCGATCTTCGCGGCACCGTCGGCGGTGGTCGCGGTGCCGACAACGATGGCACCAGCCTTGCCCAGTTCGAGCGCGATGGCCTGGCCAATGCCGCGCGAGGCGCCTGTGACGAGGGCGAGTTGTCCACTGAGCATGGTCTTACTCCAGATTCAGGTTGGCTTCGATCGAAGCGGCGTCGGCCAGCGCCACGCCATTGATGTTGTCGGCGCCGCAGCGCTTAGTCAGGCCGGCGAGCACCTTGCCCGGTCCGCATTCGGCGACGATCGTCACGCCCATGCCGGCCATCTTCTGCACCGTCTCGACCCAGCGCACCGGGTTGTAAGCCTGACGCACCAGCGCATCCTTGATCTTCGCGACATCGCTCTCGATCGCAACATCGACGTTGTTGATCACCGGAATCTGCGGCGCGGCGAGGTTCAGCTCGGCAAGGCGCGCCGCCAGCTTGTCGGCGGCCGGGCGGATCAGCGACGAGTGGAACGGTGCCGATACCGGCAACGCCACGGCGCGCTTGGCACCCTTCGCCTTGCACGCTTCCATCGCACGCTCGACGGCGCCTTTATGGCCGGCGATCACGGTCTGGCCCTGGGCGTTGAAGTTGACCGGTTCGGCGACTTCACCCTGAGCGGATTCGGCGCAGGCGGCACGGATGCCATCGTCGTCGAGACCGAGAATGGCGGCCATGGCGCCAGTGCCCATCGGCACGGCTTCCTGCATCGCCGCGGCACGCAGGCGGACCAGCGGCACGGCGTCCTTCAGTTCGATCACGCCGGCAGCGACCAGCGCCGCGTATTCGCCGAGGCTGTGGCCGGCGACGACGGCCGGCTTCCTGCCGCCCTTCTCCAGCCACAGGCGCCAGGCGGCAATGCCGGCGGTAAGCATCACCGGCTGCGTGTTCACGGTCTGCGCCAGCAGTTCGGCCGGGCCGTCAGCGACCATCTGCCACAGGTCGTCGCCAAGTGCTGCCGAGGCTTCGTCGAACGTAGCGCGGACCACGGCAGCATCCCCGTAGGCGGCCATCATGCCGACCGACTGCGAGCCCTGACCGGGAAATACGAAAGCAAAGGACATGGATGGTTTCCTTCCTGTAATCCTAGAATTCGAGCAGCACGGCGCCCCAGGTGAAGCCGCCGCCAACGCCTTCGAGCATCACTTTCTGGCCATGCCGGATGCGCCCGTCGCGCACCGCGGCATCCAGCGCCAGCGGCACCGAGGCAGCCGACGTATTACCGTGCTGGTCGACGGTGACGATCACCTTGTCCATCGGCAGCCCCATTTTTCTGGCTGTGGCCTCGATGATGCGGATGTTGGCCTGATGCGGAATCAGCCAGTCGATCTCGGCGGGTGCCACCTGCGCTTGCTCGCAGCACTCGTGCGCCACTTCGGCCAGCACGCGCACGGCGAACTTGAACACGGCCTGACCGTCCATGCGCAGGAAGGGGTCGCCAGTGACCTTGCCGCCAGCAACATTACCGGGCACGGAGAGAATCCCGTGGTGCGCGCCATCGGCGTGCAGCGCCGTCGCCAGAATTCCCGGCTTATCGGCCGCCTCCAGCACCACGGCGCCGGCACCGTCCCCGAACAGCACGCAGGTGCCGCGGTCGTTCCAGTCGAGGATGCGAGAGAAGACTTCGGCACCGATCACCAGCGCACGTTTGTGCGTACCGGACTTGATGAATTTTTCGGCGATGGAGAGCGCATAGACGAAGCCGCTGCAAACGGCCTGTACGTCGAAGGCGACAGCCCCCTTGTTGCCGAGCCTGCCCTGCAGCAGACAGGCGGTGCTGGGAAAGATGAAATCGGGGGTCGAAGTGGCAACGATGATCAGGTCAAGTTGCTCGGCCGCCACGCCCGCCATTTCCAGCGCGCGCTGCGCGGCGATCAGGCCGAGATCGCTGGAGGTCTGCCCGGCCTCGGCGAGGTGGCGCGCCTTGATGCCGGTGCGGGCGACAATCCATTCATCGTTGGTATCGACACCGCGAGCAACGAGATCGTCGTTTAAAACGCGATTTGAAGGCAGATAACTGCCGACGCCGGCAACACGGGCAAACGTCACTTAGACACTCTCCTGCGGCTCTAATGCGGTGGGGTGCAGCTGCGCCATGCGCTCGGTAATGCGCGCCAGCACATCGTTGGCAGCTGTTTCGTAGGCGACCGTGATGGCGTTGGTGAAGGCGAACTCGTCGGCCGACCCGTGGCTCTTGACGACAACACCCTTCAGGCCGAGCAGGCAGGCGCCGTTGTAGCGGCGATGATCGGCACGCGCCTTGAAGGCATTCAGCACCGGCAGCGCTGCCAATGCCGCCAGCCTGGTGAAGATGTTCTTCTTGAACGCCTGGCGCAGGAAGGTTGCCAGCATCTGGGCCAGCCCTTCGGAAATTTTCAGCGCGACGTTGCCGACAAAGCCATCGCAGACGACGACATCGGCTTCGCCCTTGTAGACGCCATCACCTTCGATATTGCCGATGAAGTTAAGGCCGGAATCGCGCAGCAGTTCGGCAGCACGCTTGACCACTTCGTTACCCTTGATCTCTTCTTCGCCGATGTTGAGCAGGCCGACTGTCGGCCGCTCCTTGTGCTCGACGGCGGCAACCAGCATGGCGCCCATGATCCCGAACTGCAGCAGATGCTCGGGGCCCGAATCGACGTTGGCGCCAAGATCAAGCACATGAGTATGCCCCGTCGTCGTCGGCAGCGTCGTGCAGATCGCCGGCCGATCGATGCCGGGCAGCGTTTTCAGCACGAAACGCGAGATCGCCATCAGCGCCCCCGTATTGCCCGCCGAGACACTGGCGTCGGCCTCACCCGACTTGACGAGGTTCACCGCCACACGCATCGAAGAATCCTTCTTGCTGCGCATGGCCAATGCAGGCGACTCGTCCATGCCGACAATTTCCGAGGCATGGCGCATAGCGATGCGGCCGCCGGCATCGTTGGGCAACAGTAGACGCAACTGATCCTCAAGTCCGACCAGGATGACGGAAAGCTCTGGATGCCGCTGCAATGCGGCGAGCGCCGCCGGCACGGTGACGCGCGGACCGTGGTCCCCGCCCATGCAGTCGATGGCGATGGTGATGGTCATCGGGCTCTATTGGCCACAGACAAAAGAAAAGGCAGGCAGTCCGCCCATGGGCCAACTGCCTGCCTGATCGGAAGAGCTTACTCGCCCTTACCCTTCAGGATTTTCTTGCCGCGGTAGAAACCGCTCGGGCTGATGTGGTGACGCAGGTGCGTCTCGCCGGTGGTCGGCTCAACCGCAACGGGCGGGTTGGTCAGAAAGTCGTGGGCGCGGTGCATGCCACGCTTGGACGGGGATTTCTTGTTCTGTTGAACGGCCATGTTTCACTCCAAAAAAACGTTCAGGTTGCCTTCTTCAACGCCGCCAGCGCGGCAAAAGGCGAAACCTTGGTTCCGCGCGTATTGCTGTCGGGCAATGCGCAATCATCGTGTCGCGGTGCCGACGGCAGGGCGAGAATGATCTCGTCTTCCACCAGCGCAACGACGTCCAGTTCCTTTTGCGCAACCAGGAAATCCCGGGTGTCGTCTTCCAGCTCGTCCTGAGACAGATCAGCCTCATCGGCGATCAGTTCCAGCACGCTGTCAATCGACAACGGGTAGTCGAGCCGGCCGAGGCAGCGCTGGCAGATGACCGGAACCCTTCCGGACACTTCCAGCAGCAGCTGCGGCTTGTCCTGACGACCGATGCGGCCATTCAGGCGGAAGACGACACTACCGGCAATTTCGGCCAGCACATCGTGCAACCGTTCGAGCCCGGATATCGGCAATTCGCCTTGCAGCGACCTGCCTTCCCGCGCAAACGACAGACTGTCAATCACAATCTGTTGCGACATAAGGCGCGCATGATATTATTTTTGGCTATCCAAGTCAAAGCCGCGCAGCATCGTTTTTTCCAGAAAAAGCACGGACTTGGCCCGCACAGTTTCCCTTTCTTCTCATTACACCCCGCCATGCCGACCCCGCCGCTGATTCTCGCCTCGACCTCGCCATTCCGCCGCGAGCTGCTCGCCCGCCTGCAGCTTCCGTTCGAGGCCGTGGCGCCGGACACGGATGAGTCTCCGCTGGCCGGCGAGACGCCGGAAGATACCGCGCTACGCCTTTCGGAAGCGAAGGCGAAGGCGGTTGCGGCCCATCACCCCGGCGCGCTCATCATCGGCAGCGACCAGGTCGCCGTGCTGGACGGCAAGATCTACGGCAAACCCGGAACGCACGAGCGAGCGGTCGAACAATTGCGCACGATGCAAGGACGCACCGTCAATTTCTTCACCGGCCTGTGCCTGTACAACGCGGCAAGCGGTATCGCCCGCGTGCGCGGCATTCCGACACTGGTGACCTTCCGCATGTTGAGCGATGCCGAGATCGAAAGCTACCTGCGCCGCGAGCAGCCGTACAACTGCGCAGGCTCGGCCAAATCCGAGGGACTCGGCATCGCCGTCATTGCCGCCATGGAGGGCAGCGACCCGAACGCGCTCGTCGGCCTGCCGCTGATTGCGCTCTGCGATCTGCTGCGCGAGGAAGGTGTAGCGATCCTGTGAGCGCCCCGCACGACCGCCCGAAGGGGCGCTCCCGCTCCCTCGGGGAGGATGTCCCGCAGGGACAAGAGGGTAGTCCAAGCACCGGCACGCTGTATCTGATCCCGGTCCCACTCGGCCCGAACGATCCCGCGGACGTGCTGCCGACGCCTGTGCTGCAACAGGTCCGGGCGCTTGATACCTATGTTGCCGAGCATGCGAAATCCGCCCGTGCCTTTCTCAAGGCGGCCGGGCATCCGCTGCCGCTGCAGCAGATCGCCATCGCCGAGCTTAACGAGCACACGCGCGAGGCCGATGTCACTGCCCTGCTCGCCCCACTGTGCGCAGGCAAGGATGTCGGCCTGATCTCGGAGGCCGGCTGCCCGGCTGTGGCCGACCCTGGCGCCGCACTGGTCGCCCTCGCACAGCGCGAAGGCATCCGCGTTGTGCCCTTCGTCGGCCCCTCCTCCATCCTGCTGGCCCTGATGGCATCCGGCCTTTCCGGGCAGAACTTTGCGTTTCACGGCTATCTGCCCGCCAAGGAGGAGGAGCGTCGCAAGCGACTGAAGGCGCTGGAACACGTCTCGCGCCTCGAAAAAGCAACGCAAATCTTCATCGAGACCCCGTATCGCAACCTGCCGATGTTCGAGACACTGCTTGCCGCTTGTGCGCCGCAGACAAGGCTGTGCCTTGCCACCGACCTCGGCCAGCCGACCGAAACGGTGCGTACGCGCACGATTTCGGGCTGGCAGAAATGCGAAGCGCCGGCTATCGACCGGCGCCCCACGGTATTCCTGCTCCTCGCCTGATCAGCGAATCGCCGGCCGCTCCCCGAGCAGGCCGAGCGAAAGGCTCCTCGCCATATCGGCGCCGAGCCGCTTGGCGAAACGTTCGGCAATATTCTCGCGCACCGAGTAGTCCACCGTCTTTTCAGCCTTGATCACGTCGCGCGCAACGCTATCGACGGTACCGAAACCATCTGCGAGGCCGAGTTTGATGCTCTGCGCGCCGGTCCACATCAGCCCCGAGAAGATCTCCGGCGTTTCCTTGAGGCGCTTGCCGCGCCCGCTGCGTACAACTTCGATGAATTGCTGGTGGATGTCGTTGAGCAGTACCTGGGCATGTTCCTTCTGGCGCGTGTCCTGCGGCGAGAACGGATCGAGGAAACCCTTGTTCTCGCCAGCGGTGAGCAGTCGCCGCTCGACGCCGAGCTTGTCCATCGAACCGGTGAAGCCAAAACCGTCCATCAACACGCCGATCGAGCCGACGATGCTTGCCTTGTCGACGTAGATGCTGTCGGCGGCTGCCGCCACGTAATAGCCACCGGAGGCACACATGTCCTCGACCACGGCATGCAGCGGAATCTGCGGATGCTTGGCACGCAAGCGCCTGATTTCATCGTAGATGATCCCTGACTGCACCGGACTGCCGCCGGGGCTGTTGATGCGCAGCACGACGCCGGCCGTCCCCTTGTCGTCGAAGGCCGACTGCAGCGAGCTGATGATGTTCTCCGCGCTGGCATCGCCCTTTGCCTCGATGGTGCCGTGCAGGTAAACGACGGCAGTATGCTTGCCATCGACGAGCTTTTCGCCTTGCCCCCAGTCGACCAGCAGGACAAGAACCGCGACGAAATAACAGAGTGCGGCCAGCTTGAAGAAAATTCCCCAGCGGCGTTTGGTGCGCTGCTCGTCAAGGGAGGCCATGACCACCTTGTCGAGCAGTTGCCGCTCCCAGTTGGGGTCCGAAGGTTTGGTGGTATTTTGCGGGTCGTCCATCGATCACTCTGTCAGGGTCAGATAAACATTTCCATCCCGTTCGAATACCGGGATCTTCTCCAGCCCCTTTCCGTTGCAACGGCCGCCAAGGCAGCGGCCGTTTTCCGGGGCATACAGCGCGCCATGCGTGGCGCAGATCAAGTATAGCTTGGAATCATCGAAGAACTCGCCGTGCTGCCAGTCAAGTTCCACCGGCACGTGGCCACAGCGATTCAGATAGGCATGAACCTGGCCGTGGAAACGTACGGCAAAAGCGGGCGCCTCGGCACCGTAGCGCGGCACCGTGAAGCGCACGCCGGCACCACCCTCAACCACCGCCTCGCTGGCACAGATCAGGCGTGCCGCATCAGCCACGAATGCAGTTCCGGAATGTTGTGCAGCGTTGCAAGCGGCGCGTGGCCGGCAAGCGCCTCCGGGGGGTGCGCGCCATAGGTCACGGCCAGCGCGTCGACGCCTGCGTTGCTCGCCATCAACAGATCGTGCGTCGTATCGCCAATCATCACGGTCCGTGCTGTGGGAGTGCCGAAGACCCCCATCAATTCTTCGAGCATCTGCGGGTGCGGTTTCGAATGGCACTCGTCGGCGCAGCGCGAATCATGGAAATAGCCCTGCAGACCGCTGACTTTCAGCGCGCGATCCAGACCGAGCCGGCTTTTCCCGGTTGCCACGGCAAGCATGAAGCCGGCCTCCGCAAGCTCGGCAATCATCGCTTCCGCTCCGGCGAACAGCGTCAATTCGTGATCGCGCGACAAATAGTGATGTCGATAGCGCTCCACCATCTGCGGATAGCGCGCTTCCGGAAGATCGGGCACGGCGTGCCGCAGCGCGTCGCTGAGCCCCAGACCGATCACGTGTCGTGCCTGCTCCTCTGATGGTTGCACAATATCGAGGTCGCGGCAGGCCGCCTGGATGGCGGCGACGATCGCCGCCGCCGAATCCATCAGCGTACCGTCCCAGTCAAACACCAGCAGATCAAAACGCTTCGCCATAGTCGCTGTTTTCCGTTGCCGAGAGATGTGCCAGAAAACGCCCGAGCGCCTCGGGCAACGGCGCCTCAAGCGCGACCCGTTCTTCGTTCGACGGATGCGGAAACGTCATCTTCCATGCATGCAGAAACATCCGTTTCAACCCCTCCGGTTGCAGCGCCTTGTTGAGCGCAAAATCGCCGTACTTTTCGTCTCCGGCGATCGGGAAACCGAGGTGCGCGAGATGCACGCGGATTTGATGCGTACGTCCTGTTTTCAATTGGGCCTCAAGCAGACTGAATCGTTCCCAGCGGGCAAGCAGGCGAAAGACCGTGTGCGAGAACTTGCCGTTTTCATCCACACGCACACGCCGCTCACCGTTTTCGAGCAGATACTTGTGCAGTGGCAAGCGGACATCGCGCTTTTTCTCCATCCAGCGCCCGGCTACCAGCACAAGATAGCGTTTGTCGGCCTGCCGGCCGCCGTCGCGGAACATGTCGTGCAGCGCAGTGAGGGCTGAACGCTTTTTTCCCACCAGCAGGATGCCGGAGGTTTCGCGGTCGAGGCGATGCGCGAGTTCGAGAAATTTTGCCTGCGGCCGCTGCTGACGCAAGGCCTCGATCACGCCGAACGAGACCCCGCTGCCGCCATGAACCGCGATTCCAGCCGGCTTGTCGACAACCAGAAGCGCTTCGTCCTCGAACAATATCGGCAATTCGGCGCGCAGCATCGCACCGGAATCGATTTCCTGCGGTTTCTCGGCAATGCGCACCGGCGGAATGCGGATTTCATCGCCGGCCTGCAAGCGATAGGCGGCATCGACGCGCTTCTTGTTGATACGCACCTCGCCACTGCGCAGGATGCGGTACACATGGCTTTTGGGTACCCCCTTGCAGACTCGCAGAAGGTAATTGTCGAGGCGCTGACCGGCCTCTTCGTCGCTGATTTGCGCCCGTGTGACGGAATTTTTGCTTATATCGGGCATTTTTAATATACTGCCCCCGATTTGCGTCTCGGCTTGAAAGGGGCGCCGACCCGTTAGACCGTCGAGCCGCGCTTCATTTTGCGGCAGTTTTCCGGCAGGCCTCAGTCGCTCCTCTTGCACCAACCTGTGCAAGATCATCCAACGCAAATCCTGGTTAAGTTCGCTCACCAAAAGTAGCGATACTACTTGATTTGCGCGTGCCCGGCACGCCGGATCGCCCCGAGCAGATTCCCCGGTCGTGTCGTTTTTCCGTCGCGGCCAAAAGAATAAATATTTTCAGCGAGACACCGCTTTAGTTGCCCACCCGGAGAGCCATGCTGCACCCCACCAACAACTAAACCTGTCGCTACCTGCTTGCGGGAGCTCCGGACACGCCAACGCGCGGGAGCCCATGCATCATGAAACGCATGCTTTTCAATGCGACACAGGCCGAAGAACTCCGTGTCGCCATTGTCGATGGCCAGAAACTGATTGACCTCGACATTGAATCGGCCTCGAAGGAACAACGTAAGAGCAACATCTACAAGGGTGTCATTACCCGCGTGGAACCCAGTCTTGAAGCGGCTTTCGTCAATTATGGCGAAGAGCGCCACGGCTTCCTGCCGTTCAAGGAAATCTCCCGCATCTACTTCCAGCCCGGCGTCGAGGCCTCCAAGGCCCGCATCCAGGACGTCATCAAGGAAGGCCAGGAGCTGATCGTCCAGGTCGAGAAGGACGAGCGTGGCAACAAGGGCGCCGCCCTGACCACCTTCATCAGCCTCGCCGGCCGTTACCTCGTGCTGATGCCGAACAACCCGCGTGGTGGTGGCGTCTCGCGCCGCGTCGAGGGTGAAGAGCGCAACGAACTGCGCGAAGTGATGGACCAGCTGCAGGTGCCGCAGGGCATGAGCCTGATCGCCCGCACCGCCGCCATCGGCCGCAATGCCGAAGAGCTGCAGTGGGACCTCAACTACCTGATGCAGCTGTGGAGCGCGATCGAAGGCGCCGCCGGCACGCAATCCGGCCCCTTCCTGATCTATCTCGAAGGCAGCCTGGTCATTCGCGCCATCCGCGACTACTTCCAGCCGGACATCGGCGAAATCCTGATCGACACCGACGATGTCTTCGAGCAGGCCCGCGCCTTCATGGGCACGGTGATGCCGCACAACGTCAGCCGTGTGAAGCGTTACCGCGACGACGTACCGCTGTTCTCGCGCTTCCAGATCGAACACCAGATCGAATCGGCCTACTCGCGCCAGGTCAACCTGCCGTCGGGCGGTGCCGTCGTCATCGACCACACCGAAGCCCTCGTCGCCTGCGACGTGAACTCCGGCCGCGCCACGCGCGGTGCCGACATCGAGGAAACCGCGTTCAAGACCAACTGTGAAGCGGCCGACGAAATCGCCCGCCAGCTGCGCCTGCGCGACCTCGGCGGCCTGATCGTGATCGACTTCATCGACATGGAATCGAGCAAGAACCAGCGCGAGGTCGAGAACCGCCTGCGCGACGCGCTGCACCACGACCGTGCCCGCGTGCAGATGGGCAAGATCAGCCGCTTCGGCCTGATGGAACTCTCCCGCCAGCGCTTGCGTCCGGCACTGGCCGAAACCAGCTACATCACCTGCCCGCGTTGTACCGGCACCGGTCACATCCGCTCGACCGAGTCGGCAGCGCTGCACATCCTGCGCATCCTCGAAGAGGAAGCGATGAAAGACAACACGGCCGCCGTGCATACACAGGTACCGGTCGATGTCGCCACCTTCCTGCTCAACGAGAAGCGCCCGGAAGTCGCCGCCATCGAGCTGCGCCACAAGGTCAACATCCTGTTGATTCCGAACACCCATCTCGAAACGCCGCAACACAGCATCGTCCGCCTGCGTCACGACGACCTGAATCAGGAAGACCTGAATCAGCCGTCGTACAAGATGGTCGATGCGCCGGTTGAAGAAGCCAAGCTGCCGAGCGCACAGAGCGAAGCCAAGCAGCCGCGCCAGCAGGCAGCCGTCAAGGGCGTGACGCCGGAGCAACCGGCGCCCGTCATCGAGGAAAAACCGGCTACACCGCCGCCCGTCGCGGTCGCCGAGCAGTCCGGCATCATCTCCAAAATCTTTTCCTGGTTCCGTGGCAACCGCACCCCCGAGCCGGTTGCCGTGGCTACCCCGGCAGCACCTGCCACGAAGGGTGGTGAGCGGGCACGCGGGCAGCGCTCGCGGGACGAGCGCAATGGTTCCCGCGAGGAGCGTGACGGCAATCGCCGCGGCCGTGGTCGTGGCGGTCGTAAGGAAGAAAACCGGGAAGAAGGTGAAAACCGCCAGCGCGGACAGCGCGAAGCGCGTGAGCCACGCGAGCCCCGCGAAGCGCGCGGCCAGCAGGCGCGCGACGAGAACCAGCAGCCGGGCCGTGAGCCCCGCCGCCAGCGCGGCGAGCCTCGTGCGGAGCGCAGCGAGCGCAACGAACCCGCGGTGACCGAGGAGATCAAGTCGCAAGTTGCCGGCGAAACAAACGCTCAGGATGCCGGCGAAGAGAGTCGAGGCCGCCGGCGTGGCCGCCGCGGTGGTCGTCGCGAGCGCGGCGAAGGCCGTCAGGAAGGGGCTGAATCCGTCGTGGCAATCGAATCCGTCGCGCTTGCAGCAGGCGATCAGGATGCCACGAGCGCTAACCCAGCGAGCCCGGTGCAACAGGCTGCCGATGGCTCTTCCGTAGTCGTGGCACCTGCAGAGCTGGCCTTGCCGGTGACCGGCGAGGAAACATCGGCGATGGCGACTGTTACCACTTCCCTGGCGGCACCAGAACCCGTCATTACGGAACCTGCCACCATCGAAGTCACCGAGAGCGTGCCTGCCGAAGCGCCCGTTGTTTCGGCAGAGGCAGAGGTCGCGCCGCTGGCTGCTGTAGCCTCGGCATCCGCCGACACCGTGATGCCTGCGCCCACTGCGCCTTATGCTCCTCCAGCAGCGGCCGAGCCGATCGTGGTCTCCTCCTCCCCCGTTGCCCCGGCACAGGAAGAGGCCGACCTGTCCGGCACACTGGCCGCTTCTGGCCTCGTGCTTGTCGAAACTTCAGCCGACAAGGTGCAGCGAGTTGCCGCGCCGGAACCGACTCCGGTTCAGCCGCGTCGCCGCAAACCGGCTGTCGTCGTCAGCGAAGAGCCGATGGTGATGGTGGAAACGCGCAAGTAAGCCTTGCCGACACCCACAAAAAAGGGGCGCCGCGGCGTCCCTTTTTCATTGCCACACGAGCATCAGGAGTGTGGCATGACCGACTTGCCCGTTTCGGCAGAAACCCTGAGCGCGAGGCGCTTCTTCAGTTCTTCCACCAGACCGGCGGAAGCATCCTCGACCATGTCGATCACCAGATCGAAGCCGTGCCCGAGACCGTAGTACGGATCCGGCACCTCCTCGTCGTCGAAATTCCGGGCGTAACTCATGAACAACTGCAGGCGGTTCATGAACTGGGGCGGAGACATGTGGCGCAGCGCCTCAAGATTGCTCTTGTCCATCGCCAGCACGAGATCGAAATACTCCAGGTCTCCGGGGGCCACCTTGCGCGCGCGAATACTTGAAAGATCGTAGCCGCGCGCCGCAGCCGCCCGCTGGGTACGCGGGTCCGGTGACTCACCGACGTGATAGCCGTGCGTGCCGGCCGAATCAACCTCGATGCGCCCATCCAGACCGTGCTCACGCAACATCTGGCGGAAAATGCCCTCCGCCGTTGGCGAGCGGCAGATGTTGCCCATGCAGACGAAGAGCACCTTGATCACGCCGCCGGCTCCGTGTCGTGGGTCGCAGCGCCGAAGGCTCCTTGACGCAAACGGAAAAGGGCGTCGCGCGTCGCGGCGGCCTTCTCGAACTCCAGATTTCTTGCGTGTTCCTGCATTTCCTTCTCCAGGCGCTTGATCTCGCGCGCCAGATCCTTCTCGCTCATCGCCTCGTAGCTGGCCCGCTCCTGCGCGGCCATCAATTCCTGCTGCGCGGTTTCGGCATCGTAGACGCCATCGATGATGTCCTTGATCCGCTTGGTAACGCTCTTTGGCGTGATGCCGTTCGCCTCATTGAAGCGAACCTGCTTCTCCCGTCGACGTTCGGTTTCGATGATAGCGCGGCGCATCGACTCCGTCACCCGGTCGGCATACAGGATTGCCCTACCATTGACGTGTCGCGCGGCACGGCCGATGGTCTGGATCAGCGAGCGCTCGGAGCGCAGGAAGCCCTCCTTGTCCGCGTCCAGAATGGCCACCAGCGACACCTCGGGAATATCGAGGCCCTCGCGCAGCAGGTTGATGCCAACCAGCACATCGAATTCGCCCAGGCGCAGGTCGCGAATGATCTCGACGCGCTCGACCGTGTCAATGTCCGAATGCAGGTAGCGCACGCGCACGCCGTTCTCGCCGAGGTAGTCGGTGAGATCCTCGGCCATGCGCTTGGTCAGCGTCGTCACCAGCACGCGTTCGCCGACCTCGACGCGCTTGCGGATTTCCGAAAGGAGGTCGTCGACCTGTGTCGATGCAGGACGAACGATCACCTCCGGATCGATCAGGCCGGTGGGCCGAACCACCTGCTCGACGACCTGCCCCTGGTGCTCGCGCTCGTAATCGGCCGGTGTCGCCGAAACGAACACCGTCTGCGGCAGCATGCGCTCGAACTCGTCAAACTTGAGCGGACGGTTGTCGAGCGCCGACGGCAGGCGGAATCCGTAATCGACGAGATTTTCCTTGCGCGAGCGGTCGCCCTTGTACATGCCCCCGGTCTGGCCGATGGTGACATGCGACTCGTCGATGAACATGATCGAACGTTTCGGCAGGTAATCGAGCAGCGTCGGCGGCGGCTCGCCGGGCTGACGCCCCGAGAGATGCCGCGAGTAGTTCTCGATGCCCTTGCAAAAACCAAGTTGATCCAGCATCTCGATGTCGAAGCGGGTGCGCTGCTCGATGCGCTGCGCCTCGACCAGCCGCTGGTGCTGGTTGAAGAACGCAATCCTGTCGCGCAACTCCACCTTGATCGCCTCCAGCGCGCGCAGCACGGTGGCACGCGGCGTCACGTAGTGGCTGGACGGAAACACCGTGAAACGCAGAATCTTGTGCTGGATATGACCGGTCAACGGATCGAAAAGCTGAATACTCTCGATCTCGTCGTCAAACAGCGAGACACGCACCGCATGCTCGGCATGTTCGGCCGGAAAAATGTCGATTACGTCGCCGCGTACGCGGAAAGTGCCGCGATGGAAATCGAGTTCGTTGCGCTCGTACTGCATTTCCGCCAGTCGCTTGACGATGGCGCGCTGATCCATGCGATCGCCGACACGCATGGTCAGCACCATGCGTGCGTAGTCCTCCTTGTCGCCGATGCCGTAGATGCACGATACGGTGGCGACGATCACGCAATCCTCGCGTTCGAGCAGGCTCTTCGTCGCCGAGAGGCGCATCTGCTCGATGTGGTCGTTGACCGCGCTATCCTTTTCGATGAACAGATCGCGCGACGGCACGTAGGCTTCCGGCTGGTAGTAGTCGTAGTACGAGACGAAGTACTCGACCGCGTTCTCCGGAAAGAACTCCTTGAACTCGGAATAAAGCTGCGCGGCGAGCGTCTTGTTCGGCGCCAGCACCAACGCCGGGCGGCCGGTGCGGGCGATGACGTTGGCCATCGTGTAGGTCTTGCCGGAGCCGGTCACGCCGAGCAGCGTCTGGAACGAGAGGCCGTCCGCCAGCCCCTCGACGAGTTGCTCGATCGCCTGCGGCTGGTCGCCCGCCGGCAGGAATGGCTGATGCAGACGGAACGGGCTGCCGGGAAAGGTCACCACCTTGGGCGTACTGTCGGGTGTGGTCATGATAGAATTTTGCGCTGCGTCAAGCCCGTGCATCGATGATCCGGGCGCCCTTTTGATTATCCCATGGAGTGCATATGAGTTCCTCGATCTTTGCGGCGGTGGAGATGGCTCCCCGCGACCCGATCCTTGGCCTGAACGAAGCGTTCAACGCGGATACCCGCGCCACCAAGGTCAACCTCGGCGTTGGCGTCTATTTCGACGACAACGGCAAGATCCCGCTGCTCGCCGCCGTCAAGGCCGCCGAAGAGGCGCGCCTGAAGGCCGCCCCGCCGCGCGGCTACCAGCCGATCGAAGGCCCGGCCGCCTACAACAACGCCGTGCAGAGCCTGCTGCTGGGCAAGGATTCCCCGCTCATCGCCAACGGCCAGGTCGTCACCGCCCAGGCCTTGGGCGGCACCGGCGCGCTGAAGATCGGCGCCGACTACCTGAAGCGCCTGAACCCGAACGCGAAGGTCTACATCAGCGATCCGTCGTGGGAAAACCACCGCGCGCTGTTCGAGTCGGCCGGCTTCGTCGTCGAGAACTACACCTACTACGATGCCGCCACCCGCGGCGTGAATTTCGATGGCATGAAAGCCAGCCTGAAGGCGATGGCCCCGGGCTCGGTGGTCGTGCTGCACGCCTGCTGCCACAACCCGACCGGCGCCGACCTCTCAGACGCGCAGTGGGCGGACGTCGTCGAACTGTGCAAGGCCGGCGGCCTCGTGCCCTTCCTCGACATGGCCTACCAGGGCTTCGCCGAAGGCATCGACGCCGATGCCGTCGCCGTGCGCGCCTTCTCGGCCTCGGGCCTGCAGTTCTTCGCATCGTCGTCGTTCTCGAAAAACTTCTCGCTCTACGGCGAGCGCGTTGGCGCCCTCTCCATCGTTACCGCCAGCAAGGAAGAGGCTGGCCGAGTACTGTCGCAGGTAAAGCGCGTCATCCGCACCAATTACTCCAACCCGCCGATCCATGGCGGCGCACTGGTTGCCGCCGTGCTCTCGTCGCCGGAACTGCGCGCGCAGTGGGAGCAGGAACTCGCCGGCATGCGTGACCGAATCCGCGCCATGCGCACCGGCCTTGTCGACGCCATCAAGGCCGCCGGCGTGCAGCAGGACTTCTCCTTCGTCGTCAAGCAGCGCGGCATGTTCTCGTATACCGGCCTTTCCGCCGCACAGGTCGAAAGGCTGAAGGACGAGTTCGGCATCTACGCCGTCTCGACGGGCCGCATCTGCCTCGCCGCGCTGAACACCAAGAACATCGGCTACGTTGCCGAGGCGATTGCCAAGGTGCTCTGATTCGCGGCCTGCAGGCCACAAAAAAACGCCGGCCATTGGCCGGCGTTCCAGACTGCTGACAAAGCCTCCAGAAATGGGGGCTTTGTCGTATGCGCGGCGTGATATGATATAGGCATGTTAAGAAAACCGACTCCGACGCAATACGAACTGGAAATGGTGACGCTGGAAGAGCTGGTTCCAGCCGACC
>JAKLLG010000009.1 GCA_023150275.1 Rhodocyclaceae bacterium | reverse complement strand
CCTTTTTTGATCGTTTGGGGCTGGTGTCGCTACTCGATACGATGCGACGACTCCAGTGTGTTCAATGAACCGCCGGATGCGGAACCGCACGTCCGGTGGTGTGAGAGGGCGACGGGGGTGACCCCGTCCCCTACTCGATGGGACTTGTTCGTGCGCGTCCGTTTTCGCTATCACCGCTTGCATCCAGCCAGAGATGAGATCGCCAGGCCGCCGACGAAGCGTTCGATCGCGTTCCTTGTCGCGGCGCTCGTGCTGGCGATCATTGCCCTCATCGCCATCCCGGTGCTGAGGGCCCTGCTTCCGTTCGCCGAGTTGCTGGTTCTGCTGTTTATCGTCATTGTGGCCGTGGTTGCCGGTTCTCGTTTGCGACGGCGCGTACACAGCGCCGAAGCAGCGCTTCAGGCCGCCGCGGTCAACGACGAATTCTGGTCGGCCGAGCAAGTTTCAGCGCGTGTCGAGTCGCTGTTCAAGCCGTATTGGCGGGCGGTTCAGCAACGCAATGTCGCTGCGATCGCCGCAGAGCTCAGCCCGCGTTGGTGCGAGCGCCTCGAACGGGCGTTCGCCATCTGGCTGGAACGCGGGTTCAAACCGGTCTTGTTCACGCTGGCGCTGAACAAGGTGGAGATGCTCGAAGTCGATGACCGGCCCGATCCGACGGAAGACCGCTTTGTCGCACTGGTCGATTGCACGACCTCGTACCATGTCACCGATACCCGAACAGGTGAGGTCGTTGAGGGAATCCCCGATTCCCGTGTCGAGAAACAAGCTTGGCACTTCGTTCGCAGCGAACGGAAATGGCTGCTCGATCGCGTCGAGCGGCTTGGTCAATCTTCTGGAGAGTTTGGGGATTTCTCGTTCGATTTTCCGGATGGCGGCACAGCTTGAGAGGAGCGGCACTGGCTCGGTAATGCCGGGCCGACGCATCACCGCGCTCGAGAATTGGGTATCATGGTGTGAGCTTCCATTGCGCCGGCCAGCCATGTCTGCATGCACCGGCGTGACCGGCACGGCAGTTATCGTCAGACCCCTGGATTCGGACCATGCTGAAAGTCCTGCTCATTGACCCTTCCCGCTTCCAGCGCACGATCATCGCCTCGGTTTTCGCGCGCAGCAATGTCGAGGTGGTGATGGCCGAGAGCGGCGATGCCGGCTTGCAGATGCTTGCCGATGGACATTTCGACATCCTCTGCTTTTCGCTCGAACTGGGCGACATGCGTGCGCCAGCCTTCTATCGCGAGGCCGTTCGGCGCAAGCTGGCAGGCAACGTGCCCGCACTCATGCTTGCCGGCACGCCGGACAAGGTGGTGTTCGACGATGCCATTGCCGCCGGCATCACCGACTGTTTTCCCAAATCCGATCTCGGCGATCTTGAACGCTATGTCGAGCAGTGGGAGCGTCGTGCCACACATCGCCTGACGGGGCGCGTACTGCTCGTCGAGGACAGCGATACCGCCGCCAATTTCTGCATCGAGGTGATGACCGGTCTCGGACTGGCGGTTGATCGCTTCAAGACTGCCGAAGACGCCATCGCACAGTTCACGTGCACCGAGTACAGCATCGTCGTTACCGATTTCGTGCTCGAAGGGCTGCAGACCGGCCTCTCGGTGATCCGCGCCGTACGCGGGCAGAAGGGCAGGAAGGGTGAATTGCCGATTCTGGCGCTGTCTTCGATCGAGAGCGTAGCGCGCCGCGTCGACATCCTGCGGGCAGGTGCCAACGATTTCGTCGGCAAACCGGTCGTTGCCGAGGAGCTTGCTGCGCGACTCCGCAACCTGCTCATGCTGCGCGAACTGTACGACCGGCTGGCTGCACAGCATGAACTGGTCCGCGAGATGGCCTTGCGTGACCAACTCACCTCGCTGCACAACCGCCATCACCTGGATGCCGAAGCGCCGCGCCTGCTCGATGAAGCGCAGCGTACCGGCGCCCCTTTATCGCTGGTCGTGGTGGACATCGACCACTTCAAGAAAATCAACGACCGTTATGGCCATTCGCGTGGCGACGAGGTGTTGATGGCCGTTGCCGACATCCTGCGCGGCATTGTCCGCGGGCAGCAGTTGGTGGTGCGCTATGGCGGGGAGGAATTCATCATGCTCCTGCCGGGTACGACGACGCTGCAGGCCGGTCTGGGGGCCGAGCGCCTGCGCGAGAAGGTCGCCGCAGCCAATCCGGTGGGTATTCCCGTGACCGCCAGTTTCGGCATTGCCACGCTCGCGCCCGGCGAGAGCTTCGATCAGTTGTTTTCACGCGCCGATGCGGCGGTCTACGAGGCGAAGCGGAGCGGGCGCAATCAGGTGGTCAGCGCCTGACCCGCATTCCGGGTATGCTGCGCGCCTGTCGAATTCTTGCAAAGCCATCATGACTGTCAGCCAGAAACCGCTTGCCGGCCTCAAGGTACTCGAGCTCGGCACCCTCATCGCCGGCCCCTTCGCCGCCCGAATCATGGGCGAATTCGGCGCCGAAGTGATCAAGATCGAAGCGCCGGATGGCGGCGATCCGTTGCGCAAGTGGCGCAAGCTCTACGAAGGCACCTCGCTGTGGTGGTACCTGCAGGCACGCAACAAGAAATCGGTGACGGTCAATCTCAAGCATCCGGACGGCGTGGCGATTGTGCGTGCGCTGGCGACGGAGGCCGACATCGTGGTCGAGAATTTCCGCCCCGGCGTGCTCGAAAAGCTTGGTCTCGGCTGGGAGACGCTTTCTGCAGAGAACCCCGGCCTCGTCATGCTGCGCCTTTCCGGCTTCGGCCAGAGCGGGCCTATGGCCGCGCAGCCAGGCTTCGGCGCCATCGGCGAGTCGATGGGCGGGCTGCGCTACGTCACCGGTTTTCCCGACCGGCCGCCGGTGAAGACCGGCATCTCGATCGGCGATTCGATCGCCGCACTGTGGGGCGCGCTCGGCGCGATGATGGCGCTGCGCCACAAGGAAGTGAATGGCGGCAAGGGCCAGGTGGTCGATGTCGCGCTCTACGAAGCGGTGTTCGCGATGATGGAGTCGCTGGTGCCGGAGTTCGACGTGTTCGGTTTCGTGCGTGAGCGCACCGGCAACATCATGCCCGGCATCACGCCCTCGAACACGCACACGACGAAGGACGGCAAGCATGTCGCCATCGGCGCCAACGGCGATGCGATCTTCCGCCGCCTGCTGCTGGCGATGGGGCGCGCCGATCTGGCCGACGATCCGGCGCTGGCGGATAACGCCGGACGCGATGCCCGGCGCGATGAGATCTACGCACTGATCGACGCCTGGGTCGCCGGGCACGACGAGGCAGAAGTGCTGGCGAAGCTCGCCGCCGCCGAGGTGCCGGCCTCGCGCATCTACGCGGTGGCCGACATGTTCGCCGACCCGCAGTTCCTGGCGCGGGAGATGCTGCAGGCGGTGACCTTGCCGGGCGGGCGCGAATGCCGCATGCCCGGCATCGTGCCCAAACTTTCGGCAACGCCCGGCAGCACCGAGTGGATCGGACCGGCGCTCGGCGCGCACACCGACGAGGTGCTGGCCGGGCTTGGCTACGACGCGGCGCGCATCGCCGCGCTGCGCGCGGCCGGCGCCATCTGATCAGCGGGCGGCGGCCGGGTTGCGGCTGCGCTCGTAGATTGGCATCACTTGCGGCAGGTTGCGTTCGATTTCCGCAATCCGGTTGTTGCCGGAGGGATGGGTCGAGAACCAGGCCAGCGGCTCGCCCTTGCTCGCTGCCATCATCTTCTGCCAGAGCGTGATGCCGGCACGCGGGTCGAAGCCGCCGCGCGCGGCGAGTTCCATGCCGACGACGTCGGCTTCCGTTTCGTCGTCGCGCGAGAACTTCAGCGTCAGCATGTTGCCGCCAAAGCGGAACGCTTCATAGTACTTTCCGCCACCGACGAACTCGCCGAGGATCGCCGCGCCGATCGAGGTCAGTTGCGTCTTCGCGATGCGCTCGCGGGCGTGCTCTCGCAGCGCATGCGCGATCTCGTGTCCCATCACCGCGGCGACTTCGTCGTCGCTCAGTTTCAGGCCGTCGACGAGGCCGGTATAAAAGGCGATCTTCCCGCCCGGCATGCAGAAGGCGTTGATCTGCTTCGAGGCGATCAGGTTGATCTCCCAGCGCCAGCGCTTGGCGCGCGGATTGAACGGAGATACATGCGGAATCAGCTGGTCGGCGATGCGGCGCAGACGCTGCACCTGCGGATGATCGGCGGGAGCGAGCGCCTTCTTCTCCGCAGCCTGGCGCATCATCTGGTGGTATTCCTGCGTTGCTGCCTTCTCGATCGACTCCGCCGGAACGAGGTTGCGCAAGGACGATGGCTTGCCGACATCGACACCTTCCGCGAAGGCGCTGTTGTTGCCAAGGACAAAGGCGAGCAGCAGGCTGCGCGCAAGAGTGAAAAGCGTGGACGACATGGTGATTTACGGAGTCTGTGTCTGTTCAGCGGGCATTGCGGAGCGTACAGTAGCACAGGCTCATAGACGACGGCGATCCGCACCATGAACGATCTGCATGCATTGCGCGACGAGGTCAGGCGCTTCGTTACGGAACGTGGCTGGGACCGGCATCACAACCCGAAAAACCTGTCGATGGCGCTTGCTGTCGAGGCGGCTGAAGTGCTGGAGCATTTCCAGTGGTGCTCGGAAAGCGAGAGCTTTGCGCTGCCGCCGGACAAGCGCCGTGCGGTCGCCCACGAACTGTGCGACGTGCTGATGGGTGTCGTCCGCGTGGCCGATCTTCTCGATATCGATCTCGCAACAGCCTTCGCCGAGAAGATGGCCCTGAACCGCGAAAAGTACCCGCCGGACAAGGTGCGCGGGCGAGCGGTGAAATATACCGAGCTTTGAACCGAATTCCATCGGTTAATGATGCGCATGCGCCTCTTCTCCCGGATTCTCCTTGCCACGAGCCTGATCTTGCTGCTGCTTGTGGCTGGGGTCTGGTGGGCGTTGGCTGGGAGCGGGAGTACGGCCGTCGATGAGCGAGTATTTGTTGTCGTGCTGTTACTGTTTGTGATTGCGATACTGGCGCTGGCGTTGTTGATTCAGCGACTGGTTGTTCATCCACTGAAGCATTTGATGGAAGCGCACGAAAGATTGCTGCGCGGCGATTGGCAAGGTCAGCTCGCGGCAGAAGGCAGTCATGAATTTGTGCAGCTGATTGAATGCTTCAATCGGGTATCGTCCGGGCTTCGCGAGTCGGAAAGGCGTTTTGCCGCAATGTTCGATGCGGCCCCTTACCCTGTGGTGGTCAACCGCATCTCGGATGGCAACTATGTCGAGGTAAACCCTGCCTATCTCGAATTCAGCGGCCTTCCCCGAGAGGCGCTGATTGGCCGCAACGCGGTCGAGCTCGGTGTTACCGATGCGGCGACGGCGGATGCGCAGCGTGCGGCACTTCTCGCCAGCGGGCGGCTCGATGGCATCGAACTGGAATATGCCACTGCGGGCGGAGCGCCGCGTTGGCTGCTCTATTCGAGTCGGGTTGTGGAAATCGATGGCGAGAAGCTGGCGATTTCCATGCTTGCAGACATTACCGCCCAGAAGCGTGTCGAAATCGCGCTGCGTGAAAGCGAGGCCAGTTTCAATACGCTCTTCGAGCTGGCACCAATCCCGCTGGCCTACACGACGCGTGATGACGGTTACCGCGGGACGCACTGGAACGAGGCCTGGTACCGCAACTTCGGTTACTCCCCGGCGGAGGCCGAGGGCGTCAGCGGCGCGGATATCGGGCTATGGGTCAATCCCGAGGACCGGCAGCGCTATCTCGATGCAACAAAGCGCGATGCGACGGTCTCCGGCATGGCCGTCCGTATGCGGCGCAAGAACGGCAGCGAGCGTAACTGCCATCTATTCGGGCGCTTCATCCGCGCCGCGGGGCGAGAATTGCTGATGACAGCGTATCTCGATACCACCGAACAGCAGTTTGCGGAAGATGCGCTGCGCGCGCGCGAACTCTGGTTGCAGCGCCTCTTCGATCTCTCTCCGGCCGGCATCATGCTGCTCGATGCGGACGGAAAGATTGCCATGTGCAATCAGCGCCTCGCCGACATCCTCGGCTACGAACTGCGCGAACTGGTCGGCCGGCCCTACCTCGAACTGGTTCATCCCACACATGCCGAGGCAGCCCGCGCCGGCGTCGGGCGCATGCTGGAGGATGATTCCTATACATTCTTCTCCGCGGAGCGTGCCTACCTGCGCAAGGATGGCGCGGAGGTGCTCGCCCTGCTTTCCGCCGCGCGGCTTGACGATCCGGGTCTGGGGAGCGGCGCCATACTCGCGACGGTCAATGACATTTCCTCGCTCAAGACCGCCGAGGCGCGGCTGCGCGCGAGCGAGGCCGAGTTGCAGGCGGTGTTCAACGCGTCACCGGTAGCGATGATCGTCTCCGATGTCGCGCGCAACTATGCCTCGGTGTCGGCGAACGATGCCTGGGAGCGCCAGTTTTTGCGTCGCCGGGAAGACGTGATGGGGCTGACCGGTGCCGAAATGGGCTTGTGGGCGTCCTTGCCGGATCGCGACCGGGTGCTCGCGACCATCGTTGCCGACGGCGCCGTATCCGGGTTTGAGACGCGCCTGGTGCGGGGCGATGGCGTCGAGCTGACTTGCCGGATTTCGGCACGCAAGGCCCAGGTCGGTGACCGCGAGTTGCTGGTCATGGTGCAGGAGGACGTCAGCGACCTGCGCCGCGCCGAGCGCTCGCTGATCGATGTGAATGATCGTCTGGCGCGCCAGCTTGCGCTGTCCGATGCGGTGGCGCGCGCGCAGGCAGACTTTATTGCCAATGCGCAGACCGAGGCGTTCTCGACGCTGCTTGCCGATCTGCTTGCGCTGACCGGCAGTGAATACGGGTTCGTAGGCGAGGTGCTGTTCGCGGATGATGGCGCCCCCTATTTGAAAACACATGCGCTCACCAATATCGCGTGGAACGACGAAACCCGGCGCCTCTATGACGAGAGCGCCTCAGCCGGCCTGGAATTCCGCAATCTGAAGACGCTGTTCGGTGCGGCGCTCTCCAGCGGCCGACCGGTGATCGCCAATGATCCGGCACGCGACGCGCGGCGCGGCGGCCTGCCGCCCGGACATCCGCCGTTGAATGCCTTTCTCGGCATCCCGGTGCACGTCGGCGGGCGCCTGATTGCGATGGCCGGGCTGGCCAATCGGGCGGGTGGCTACGATGAGGCCCTGGTCGATTGGCTGCACCCGCTGCTGCTCACCGTGGGGCAGATGGTCGAGGCGCGGCGTGCGGAGTGTTCGCGTCTCGCCGCCGAGGCGCAGTTGCGCGAATTGAACGAGCAGCTCGACGAACGTGTGCGGGCAAGGACGAGCGAACTTGATCAGGCCAATCGCGAGCTTTCCGGCGCGCTGGATACCCTGCAGCGCGCGCAGAATGATCTCGTGCGCTCGGAAAAGCTGGCGGCGCTGGGGTCGGTGGTTGCCGGCGTGGCGCACGAGCTGAACACGCCGATCGGCAATAGCGTCACCGTTGCCAGCACGCTGGTCGAGATGGCCGATCAGTTCGACCAGACGGTGCACGAAGGCACCCTGCGGCGCTCGGCACTCCTCGCCTTCATCGGGCGCGCGCGCGATGCGTCGCGGATGCTGCTCGCCAACCTGCAGCGCGCCTCGAACCTGATCACGAGCTTCAAGCAGGTGGCCGTCGATCAGGCGAGCGAGCAACGTCGTCAGTTCGGGCTCGCCGAGGTGGTCGATGAAATTCTGGTAATGCTGCAGCCGCAGATGAAGAAGCGACCGGTGGAACTGCGCGTCGCGATCGATCCGGGCATCGTGCTCGACAGCTACCCGGGGCCGTTCGGACAGGTGGTCGCCAACCTCGTCAACAATGCACTTTTCCACGCCTTCGACGATGGTGGCCGCAAGGGGAACATCGACATTACCGGCAAGCTCGTCGACGGCCGTGTGCGGGTGACGATCGCCGACGATGGCGTTGGCGTGCCCGTGGAAAACCTGCGCCGCATCTTTGACCCGTTCTTCACGACCCGCCTTGGCAGGGGAGGCTCTGGACTCGGCCTGAACATTGTTTACAACATCGTCACCGGTGTGCTCGGTGGCGAGATCCGGGTTGAAAGCGCGCCGGGGCAGGGTGCCTGCTTCAGCATAGAATTGCCGCTCGTTGCGCCGCAGCGCGCTGAAAGTCAGCCCAGCAACGCGTGACCGAGGCTGCGAACCGCGATACCGGCGCAGGCGCCGAGCGCCGCCGGGACCCACATCGCCGCCACCCGCTTTCCTGCCGAAATGAGCACTGCCACACCGGGGATGTCGAAGGGGTGGATCAGGAAGCCGGCGCTGGCGTTGAGCAGTTCGACGCTCATCTGCCCCGCACGCCGCATTTCGTCGACGACGCCCATCATCGCCGTGCCGCCGGCGAGATATTTGGTGAGCGCCGGCAGGATGATCGCCGGATCGATCGAGAATGTCGTCAACAGGGGGGTCAGCCACACGGTGAGCAGATCGATGGCACCGAAGTGCTTGAGCGCGGTGACGGCGACCAGCGAGAGCACCAGCATCGGAATCGCGCCCACGGCGATCTTGAAGGCTTCCGCTCCGGCGTGGTTGATCACATCGAGCACGCCCTTGGCGTTGTGTGCTTCGCGATGGTGCAGCGTTTCGTCGACCGCCGTTTCCGCGGTCGACAGTCCGCGCCCGAAGCCGTAGTAGGTCACCGCCGCAGCGGCAAGGCCGCCAGCGATCGACCACGCCAGTGTCGCCCCGAAATTGAGCCCCATCGTCATCATCGGCAGTGCCGCGTTGGCCTGCGCCATCGCCAGCACCATCGCCAGCGTTGCCGCCAGGTGGCGATCGGAATTGCCACGCTGCTCCATCATCGCGAGCGTGGCGATCGGTGCCGCGAAGCTGACGAAGTTGATCTGCAAGGCCGCAAAAACACCAAGCCCGGTCAGCCCGAGCGGGCGGAGCAGCGGTGCCAGCAGCGCCACCAAACGATCGAGCGCGCCGCGCGCTTCAAGCAGGCGCATCAGCGAGAGCATGACGACCATCACCGGCAGCAGCACGAAAAGCGCAAGCTCAACTGCCGAGCGGCCGGCCTTGAGGATGATGTCGATCAGGATATCCATGGGCGCGACTCTAGCGTAGCCGCAGGTCTGTCGTCACGTGCAATGGTTTGCGCCCGGAGATGGTCCTGAGTTGTTGCATCCCGGCAACATATATGCGGCTTTTCCGTCGCCTGTGTTGTCGCCGGATTGACCTGCTCTGGCGGCTTCTCTACCTTTAGCACGTTTGTATAAATCGTGGGCAGGAGAGCAGCATGAACAGCAAGATCGTCAAGTCCGGACTCGTCGCAGTTGCGCTCGCGTCTGGCAGTGTCTGCGCGGATACGCAGGACGAGGTCAACAAGCAGGTCGCCAAACTGATCGGCGACGCGGTGAGTACCCGCGTATCGACCACTGTCGCCGGGGAGCCCGGGTTGAAGGCGCCGAACAACGTGTGGGGTTCCTACTCGCGCCTGTACGTCGACCCGCGTGGCGAGTCGCGTATCGGTACCGACATTTCGGTCGTTGGCTACGACCGTGATCTGGGCAAGGACTGGACGGTCGGCGTTGCTCTTTCCTACAACGACACCAGCCGCTTCCATTCGCATGGCTGGGATCTTTCCCCTTACGTTGCCTATCGCTTCACCAACAGCATCTTCGGTGTCGCCCGTGCCGATTTCACGACCTTCGGCGCGCCCGGCATCAGCGGTCACGGCAACGGCGGTGCGGCGTCGATCAACGGGGCGCACAACTTCGGCAACCTCTACGCCAAGTGGCGTCTTGAAATGGGTGCCTCGGAATTCGACAGCCGTTCGGGCGGTATCACGACCACCAGTTCATCGACCAAGTACATCGGCGACGGCGAAGTCGGCTATCGCTTCGGCTGGGGGCTGACCGGCTATGCCGGCCTGCAGGTTTCCGACACCAATCGCGAGGATTCGTACGCCACCTACGCACGCATCGGCCTGGAAAAGGAACTGGCCAAGGATGCCGCGGTCAGCGTCAAGTATGAACGCAAGATCGATGACGACGTGCCGTCCGATTCGCGTTACTCGGTCGACGTATTCACGATTGCCGCACGCTTCCGCTTCTGATGCCGCTGCCGTCTGAAAACGTTTTCGAAAAGGCCCTGCGGGGCCTTTTTGCATGGGAGGGACGATGAGCCATTTCCGTTTATTCCATTTCGCCTTCGCGCTGCTTGCTGGTGTTTTCGCGAGTGAGCATGCCGCCGCACAGGGCTACGGTGCCGGCCCCGGCAACCTGAACCGGGGTGTCGTCAGCGATCGCGTCGGTGCCCAGGTGGGCGGCGGTATCGCCGATTCGATCGCCTCGCGCATGATCCGCCTGACGCTGAGTGTCGAACGTACCAAGGGGCGCTTTGCGCAGTTTCACTACCAGCCTGATCGCGTCCTGCTGCAATCGTTCGACGACGGGCAGGTGATCGTCTGGGATTTCGATCGCAGCGCACAGATCGCCGAGTTCAGGATGGACGGTGCTGCCCGTCCGGTGGCCTACGACCGATCCGGAGCGCGCCTGCTGGTGCTGCGCGAAGGCAGTCTGCATGCCCTGCAGAGCAGTGGTGACGGCCGGCAGGCGCCAATAGCCGAAGGCTTTCCGGCCAGCGCTGCGGTGCTGGGGGCCGCCCGCGTCGTCTTGCTGGGCGGCGCTGACGGCAGCACGGCACGCATTGATGCCCGGGGGGCATTGACGCGCGGCAGGAAGCAATTTGACGCACCCGTGACGCAAATCGTCGCGGATGCCGGCAGCCGCCGGTTCGCGGCGCTCGCCGCCAATCACGAGGCAAAGTTCTTCGACGAGCGCGATCAGGTCGTGACGAGCTTGCGCGACGTAGTGGAACTGTCTGCCTTCGGCCGCAATGGCACGATCGCGGCACGGCTTGTCTCCGGGCAGATCATCACGGTTGCCCGCGGTGGGGCGACGACGATCCATGCGCCGGCGGCCAGGGTGCAGTCGATTTCGCTGAATACGGGGGGCACCCGACTGCTGGTCGTCACCGAGAGCGGCGAGGTCAATGCCGGCTGGGGGACGCAGTGGCAAGCGGTTGATTCCGGTGCGCGTGCCGCCGCCTTTGTCTCCGAGCAGCGCTTCATTTCGGCGCGCGCTGATGGTGTGCTGCACTTGCGGGAGCTTGGTCTGCCTCACTATCTGGTGGCTGTGGTGCCCGCTTCGGCGGGCTGGGTGATCGTCGATCACGAGGGACGCTATGACGGTACCGTGGACGGCACGAAGGACGTGAAGTGGAACGCGGAAAAGGGCAAACTCGATCTCGACCAGTTCTTCCAGACCTATTACCAGCCGGGGTTGCTGGCCGCCTATGTTGGCGATCAGGAAAAGAAAGCCTTGCCGACGGTGCCCGCCAACACCGGGCAGGGTGTTTTCCCGCCGGCAAAGCTGGAGCTCGAATTTCCTGATGGACGGATGCAGTCCGGGCAGGCGATGAAGGTCGTCGCCGTGGCAGAGAGCAACGGCGGCGAATTGCCGGAAGACATCCGTCTCTACCACAACGGCAAGCGTCTGCCGGAAAAGACCCGCATCGGTTCGCAGCGCGTCGCTCGCGATAACAGGATCCTCCTCGTGCAGGTGTTTTCCTTCACGCCGGAAGGTGGCGTCAACGAGGTTTTTGGCGAGGTACGCAACGCGCACGGCGTAGCGACCCGCTCCGAAATCAAGCGTGAGACAACCGATGGTTTCCGCTCGCAGGGCCGCCTGTACGTGCTCGGCACCGGTATCGACAAATACCGGAATCCGGACATCAACCTCGACTTTGCGGCCGGTGACGTGCAGGCCATCGTCAAGAACATCGGCTCTGCGAGCGGCGCAACGCACAAGGAAACCTTGCCTGTGCTGGTGCTCGACGCGCGCGCCACGCGCAAGGAAGTACGGATGCAATTGGCGCAGCTCGAAAAATTGAATCCCGAGGATTCTGTCGTGCTGATCTTCGCCGGGCATGGCTTCGCACAGGATGGCGAGTGGTATTTCCTTCCGCACGATGCCGACCCGCGTCGCCTGGCGGCTACCGCGATTTCGGCGAAGGAAATTCAGGATGCGCTCGTAAACGCGCCACCCAAGCGCATTTTCATGATGGTCGATGCCTGCAATGCTGGCGCGGGTATCGACAGTTTCAACCGTTTCCGCGCGTTCCAGCGCCGTTTTGTTCAGGATGTCGGCCGCAATGCGGGCATCACCGTGCTTACGGCGACACGGCGCGACCAGCAGGCCGCCGAACTACCCGAACTCGGACACGGCGTTTTCACCCACACTATCCTGCAGGGCTTGCGCGGGCAGGCGGCGAAGGATGGCGATGGCCGGATCAGCGCGCACCAGCTGGCAAATTATGTGGGCGAAAACCTCGAGAAAGTTGCGCGTCCCTATCTTTCCGGCGAGGGTTTGAACCAGACCCCGGCGCACTTCGTGATTGGCGCCGACTTCGTTCTGGGCGAGGTGCGCAAGTAACGGCGCTCAGTCGAGCAGGGTCAGCAGCACTGGCAGCAGCATGGCCGTGAGCAGGCCGTTCATGCCCATCGCCAGCGCCGAGAAGGCGCCGGCCTGTTCGCTTTCCTGGAAGGCGCGGGCGGTGCCGATGCCGTGCGCGGTGACGCCGGTGGCGAAGCCGCGGATCGCCGGATCGCCCACGCCGAGTGCGTCGAACAGGTAGCGGCCGGCGACGGCGCCGAGGATGCCGGTGGTGATCACCAGTACGGCGGTGAGCGAAGGCAGGCCGCCGATGCGTTCGGCGATGCCCATGGCGATCGGCGTCGTCACCGACTTCGGGGCGAGCGAGAGCTGCGTCGCGACGCTGGCGCCGAGTGCCTTGGCGACCAGCAGCGCCGAGAAGGCCGCGGTCAGGCTGCCGGCGACGAGGCCGACGACGATCGGCAGCAGCATCGCCTTCACCCGGCGGAAATGCACGTAGAGCGGAATCGCCAGTGCGACAGTGGCCGGGCCGAGCAGGAAGTGCACGAACTGGGCGCCGTCGAAGTAGGTCTGGTAGGGCGTGCCGGTGGCGAGCAGCAGCGCCACCAGCGCAGTGACGGCGATGAGCACCGGGTTGGCCAGCGGCGAGCCGCCGCAGCGCTTGTTCACCCACACCGCGCCCTGGTAGGCGAGCAAGGTCAGCGTCAGGCCGAGCAGCGGCGAGGTCGAGAGATAGACCCAGAGGTCGGTGATGCGCGGGTTCATGCCTTTTCTCCCGTGGCCGCCTTGTGGGCGAGGGCTTTCATCACCAGCGCGGTGACGGCCATCGAGACGAAGGTGCTGACCACCAGCGCGGCGAGCAGCGCCAGCCACTCGTCAGCGACGCGCGAGAGATGCACGACGATGCCGACGCCTGCCGGCACGAACAGCAGCGATAGATGCGAGAGCAGCGTCTGGCTGGTCGTCTGCAGCGATTCGCCGGGGCCGTTGCGCAACGCCAGCACGGCGAACAGCAGCGCCATGCCGATCACCGGGCCGGGCACCGGCAGGTCGAGCCCGCGCGCGATCACCTCGCCGATGAGCTGGAAAATCAGGAGCTGGGTCAGGGCAGCGATCATGATGTTTTCCTCGAATGAAAAACGGCACCGGGTCTGACCCGCGGTGCCGTTTCTTTCTGCTTTCACCCCTGCGGGTGCGGGGTGTTGCTCAGGCCATCGCCTCGTACAGCGGGAGGGTCAGGAACTCCGGGTATTCCGGCGTCAGCGACATCTTGTCGAAGATGACCGCCGCCTGGTCGTAGGTGGCCGTGTCCTCGCCCTGGGCGGTGACGGTGGCTTTCACCTTGGCCAGTTCCTCGGCGATCATCGGGCGCACCATCTCGACGGTGACCTTGCGGCCGTCGTCGAGCACGCCCTTCGGCGAGACGACCCACTGCCACACCTGCGAGCGGGAGATTTCGGCGGTGGCCGCATCTTCCATCAGGTTGTGGATCGGCACGCAGCCGTTGCCGGCGAGCCAGCTGCCGAGGTAGTGGATGCCGACGTTGATGTTGTTGCGCAGGCCGGCTTCCGTGATCGGGGTGGTCGGCTGGAAGTCGAGCCACTGGGCCGGGCCGAAGTTGCCGGACACCTGCTTCTCGAACTGGTTCGGCTTGTCGCCGAGCACCTTGACGAACTCCTCCATGGCGATCGGCACGAGGCCCGGGTGAGCCACCCAGCCGCCGTCGAAGCCGTCGTTGGCGTCGCGGGTCTTGTCGTGGCGGATGCCGGCCAGCGCCTTCTCGTTGGCGACCGGGTCGTTCTTGATCGGGATCAGGGCCGACATGCCGCCCATGGCCGGGGCGCCGCGCTTGTGGCAGGCCTGCACCAGAGCCAGCGCGTAGCCGCGCATGAACGGCACTTCCATCGTGATCGCGCCGCGCTGGGCGAGGCAGAAGTCCTTGTTCTTCTTGAACTTCTTGATGCACGAGAAGATGTAGTCCCAACGACCGGCGTTGAGGCCGGCGGAGTGCTCGCGCAGTTCGTAGAGGATTTCTTCCATCTCGAAGGTGGCGAGGATGGTTTCGATCAGCACGGTGGCCTTGATCGTGCCCTGCGGCATGCCGATGTGTTCCTGCGCCATGACGAAGGCGTCGTTCCACAGGCGGGCTTCGAGATGGCTTTCCATCTTCGGCAGGTAGTAGAACGGGCCGGCGCCGCGGGCGATCTGCTCCTTGGCGTTGTGGAAGAAGACGAGGCCGAAGTCGAACAGGCCGCCGGAGACGCGCTGGCCGTCAACGGTGACGTGTTTCTCGTCGAGGTGCCAGCCGCGCGGACGGATCTGCAGCGTGGCGATCTTGTCGTTGAGCTTGTATTCCTTGCCGGCTTCGTTCTTGAACGAGAGTTCGCGGCGGATCGCCTTGTACAGGTTCACCTGGCCCTGGATCTGGTTGTCCCAGTTCGGGGAGTTGGAATCCTCGAAGTCGGTCATGTACGAATCGGCGCCCGAGTTGAAGGCGTTGATGATCATCTTCGCTTCGACCGGGCCGGTGATCTCGACGCGACGGCACTGCAGCGCAGCCGGCACCGGCGCGACCTTCCAGTCGCCTTCGCGGATGGCCTTGGTCTCCGGCAGGAAGTCAGGCATCTCGCCGGCGTCGATGCGCGCCTGGCGGGCGACGCGGGCCTGCAGCAGCTCCTGGCGGCGGGCCTCGAAGGCACGGTGCAGCTTGGCAACGAAGGCCAGCGCGTCGTGCGTGAGGATGCTTTCGTACTCGGGCTTGATCGGTGCGTTGATCTGCACGCCGGCGGGAAGGTTCAGGGCCATGGTTGCTCCTTGTAGTGAAGTTAAAGATAGGTTTTGAAGAAATAGACGACGGTCAGCACGCTGCCGACGAGTACGACGAAACGGCGCAGCCACAAGGGCGGCAGGCGGCGGGCGAGGGATGTTCCAGCATAGCCGCCGAGCATGGCGGTCGCCAGCATGACCAGCGTATGCGTCCAACTGATGGCGCCGGCGACGATGAAGGTGACGGCGGCCACCGTGTAATTCACCGCCGAGGCCACGTTCTTCAGCGCGTTCAGCTCCTGCATGTCCTTGAAGCCCTGGATCGACAGCGCCGCCAGCGTCAGGATGCCGAGCCCGGCACCGAAGAAGCCGCCGTAGATGGCGACGATGAGCTGGAAGCAGGCGCCGCCGGCGCTGCCCGGTTCGCTGGCGGCGGCCATGCCGAGCCGGCCCTTGAGCGTGCCGACGATACGCTGCACCTGGCCGGAGAAGGCGAACAACGCGGTGGCGACGAGCAGCAGCCACGGAATCAGTTTCGCGAAAGCGGCGTTCGAGGTGGCGAGCAGCAGCAGGCCGCCGCAGGTGCCGCCGACCAGCGAGACACCCATCAGGATGAGCGCCCACTTCCGGTGCCGCAGCACCTCGCGCCGGTAGGCCCAGGCGCTGGACAGGCTGGCCGGCCACAGCGCCACGGTGTTGCTGGCGTTGGCCATGACCGGCGGCACGCCTGCGGCGAGCAGGGCTGGAAACGAGAAGAAAGTGCCGCCGCCGGCGATTGCATTCATGCCGCCGGCGAGAAAGGCGCCGGCGGCAATGAGGGCGAAGGAGGCAATCTGGGCGGGTTCCATGGTGGCAGAAATTTGCACCGAGTCTTATATAGGACCGAAGTGTATTGCTTGATTGCTTATTAGTGAATGCGGAAAATGTCGCGTTTATCTTTTACAAAATGTATAAAATCAGGGCATGGACAGCTTCAAGCAGATCAGCGCCTTTGTCAGTACGGCAACGCGCGGCAGCCTTTCGGCAGCGGCGCGGGCGGAAGGCGTGACGCCGGCCATCGTCGGCCGGCGCCTCGATGCGCTGGAGGCGCGGCTCGGCGTCAAGCTGATGCTGCGCACGACGCGCAAGCTGACGCTCACTTTCGAGGGCGCCGCCTTCCTCGAAGACTGCCAGCGCATCCTCAACGACATGGCCAATGCCGAGGCGGCGGTGTCGCTGGGCGGCGTGCGCGCCAGCGGCCACCTGCGCGTGTCGGCGCCAGCCGGTTTCGGGCGCCGGCATGTCGCGCCGCAGGTCGGCACCTACATGCGGGCCAACCCCGAGGTGACGGTGAACCTCGATCTTTCCGATCGCATCGTCGATCTGATCAACGAAGGCATCGACTGCGCCGTGCGCATCGGCGACCTTGCCGACTCCTCATTGGTCAGCGTGCGCCTGGGGGAAATGCGGCGCATGGTGGTGGCCAGCCCGGCCTATCTGGTCGCGCATGGCGTGCCGAAGGTGCCGGCCGACCTCGCAAGGCACGATTGCCTGTCCCTCGGCCAGCAGCGCGGCTGGCTCTTTCGCCACCCGGAGAGTGGGGCGATCGATACCTGGAAGGTGAGCGGGCGCTTCGAGTGCAACGACGGTGCCGTGCTGCACGAGTGGGCGCTGGCCGGGCGCGGGCTGGCCTGGCGCTCGCTGTGGGAGGTCGGCCAGCATCTCAAGGAAGGCACGCTGGTCTCCGTGCTCGATGCCTGGCAGGCGCCGCCAATGGGTATCTATGCGGTCTTTCCGCAGCGCCGACATCTGCCGCTGCGCGTGCGGCTGTTCATCGATCTGCTCAAGGAAACCTACGGGCGGCCGGAATATTGGGAACTGACATGAGCACCGCTGTCCAACCGGGAAAGGAGTGAGCATGGAAAGCCATCGCCTGCACTGGGGCCTGCCGCAATGGGTCGCCTTCCTGCGCGACAAGGACATCCCGATCATGCCGCGTTCGAAGGAAGCGATCGACGCGCTGGATGTCGATGCGGCCTCGCCGAAAGACATGGCGCGCATCGTCATGCAGGATCCCTTCCTTGCGCTGCGCCTGCTGCGTCGCGCCGAGCGACACCGCAGCCAGACGCTCGGCCACGACACGACGACCGTACTCGGCGCCGTGCTGCAGGTTGGCGTGCGCGGGCTGCACAATGCGGTGGCCGACAGCGCGCTGTGCGACGATGCCAATACCGGGCTGGCCGAATGCGAGGCGCGCGCAGTGCTCTCGGCGCGCATCGCGCTCGACTGGGCGGCGCATCGCGTCGATGTGTCGCCGGAAGAAGTCGCGCTTGCCGCGTTGCTCGGCGAAATCGGCGAACTGATGCTGTGGGGTTTCTTTCCGGAGTTGCCGCAGCGTTGTCTGGAAGAACTGCAGAGCGGCCGGGCGAATCGCAATGCGCTGGCGCAGCAGCAGGTGGCCGGCTTTACCTTCAAGCAGCTCTCGGTCGGCCTGATCGAAACCTGGGCGCTGCCGCCGCTGATCATGCAACTCGTGCGTGGCGCAGATACGCCGCGCGCCAATATTGCCCGCATCGCGTCTGATGCCGCGCGCCACCTGCAGGCCAATCCGCGCAATCCGGCATTGCCGTCGGATGTGATCGCGGTGCATCCCCATTTGCCGGGCGTGACGTGGGAGGCACTGCTGGCAACGCTGCCGATCGACGACGATTATCGCGAGGCTGTCTATGCGATCGTGACGGGCAGTGGGGAGGATGTGCCGGACGACTATTGAATGCTTGCCCTGCGTGCCGCAGGCAACAAAAAGGCCGCCCTCGTGAGGCGGCCTTTTTGCTGAGGCGAGAGTTCCTGGCGATACGGCTTAGTGGAACTGCTCTTCTTCGGTCGAGCCGGTGAGGGCCTTGACCGACGACGAACCGCCCTGGATGACGGTGGTAACGTCGTCGAAGTAGCCGGTACCGACTTCCTGCTGGTGCGAGACGAAGGTGTAACCCTGCTCGCGCGCGGCGAATTCCGGTTCCTGAACCATTTCCACGTAGTGCTTCATGCCTTCGCCGCCAGCGTAGGCCTTGGCGAACTGGAAGGTGTTGTACCAGTTGATGTGGATGCCGGCCAGCGTGATGAATTGGTACTTGTAGCCCAGCGCCGACAGTTCTTCCTGGAAGTTGGCGATCTGCGAGTCGTTGAGGTTCTTCTTCCAGTTGAAGGACGGCGAGCAGTTGTAGGACAGCAGCTTGCCCGGGCAGGCCGCCAGCACGGCCTGGGCGAATTCGCGAGCGAAGCCGATATCCGGCACGCCGGTTTCGCACCAGACGAGGTCAGCGTACGGGGCGTAGGCGACGCCGCGCGAGATGGCCTGTTCGAGGCCGTTCTTGACGCGGTAGAAGCCTTCCTGGGTACGCTCGCCGGTGCAGAACGGCTTGTCGTTGGCGTCGTGGTCCGAGGTCAGCAGGTTGGCGGCTTCGGCATCGGTGCGGGCCAGGATCAGGGTCGGCACGCCCATGACGTCGGAGGCGAAACGAGCCGAGATCAGCTTCTCGATGGCTTCCTGGGTCGGCACGAGCACCTTGCCACCCATGTGGCCGCACTTCTTGGCGGCAGCCAGCTGGTCTTCGAAGTGCACGCCGGCGGCGCCGGAGACGATCATGTTCTTCATCAGTTCGAAGGCGTTCAGCACGCCGCCGAAACCGGCTTCCGCGTCGGCAACGATCGGCAGGAAGTAGTCGATGAAGCCCTGGTCGCCTTCGTTGATGCCACGCGACCACTGGATTTCGTCAGCGCGCTTGAAGGTGTTGTTGATGCGGCGAACCATCGTCGGGACGGAGTCGTAGGCGTACAGCGACTGGTCCGGGTACATGGTTTCCGAGGTGTTGCCGTCGGCGGCGACCTGCCAGCCCGACAGATAGACGGCTTCGAGGCCGGCCTTGGCCTGCTGCATCGCCTGGCCGGCGGTGATCGCGCCGAAGGCGTTCACGTAGCCCTTCTTGGCGCCGCCATTGACCTTGGCCCACAGCTTGTTGGCGCCGTTCTTGGCCAGCGTGTATTCGATCTGCTGGTGGCCCTGCAGGCGGACGACGTCGGCGGCGGAGTAGTTGCGCTTGATGCCCTTCCAGCGGGGGTTGGTGGCCCAGTCTTTTTCCAGGGCGGCGATGCGTTGTTCGCGAGTGCTCATGGTCTGTCCTCGGTAAAGAGAGTTGTGGAATCTGAATTTGCGAATCCTGCCGCTGTTGGCGTTGCTGTGCGCGGCAAACTCGATGGGCAAAGTATAGAGGCGAACGATTACTTAGACAAGTGTCTTATATAAGACATAAGATGTTTATTTAGCCTTTAAGATTCAAATGCTTGGCGCTGGCGTTCCGTATTGCGAAAAGGTTGTCGTACAGCGAAATCACACGCTTGAACGCGGGCGAGAAGCGAGTGCGTCGCGCGGCAGCCCACAACGAATCGTAACGAGCACGCGCAGTCGTTGGTAGAATCCAACCATGTCGAGCCGTCGATAAGCCTGAAGTCGTTGTACGACGACGGATGGCGTCAAACGGCCTTACGAGCGTGTCATTTCGAGCAGCGGAGGGGGTATGAACGGTTTCTGGGCATTCTACGACTGGTTTGAGCAGGCCTGCTGGGGGAGTCTCTCCCGCAAGCTGTCAAGCTTTCTCCTTCTCTTCTTCATCGACGTTGCCTACCTGGGAATCTACATCTACCAGAAGGGGGTCATTGGGGATGCATTGGCCAAGACCGGCGCAAACCAGGAGACCTTGGCTTCCGTGAATGCCGCCTTCGACAGCGGTCTTACTTTGATGCTTCTGCTGACCGCTTTCGCGCTCGTCTGGAATGTCGGTCAGATTCTTTACGTGCGCCACCTGATCGTGCGCCCGGTAAGGGCAATTACGCGCATCTTCGACGAGACCGCACGCGGCGAGGGCGATTTTTCGACCGACCTGCCGATTTTCGGACATGATGAACTGCGCGATCTGGCAGAGAGCTACAACCGCTTCGCCGACAAGATGCGGCAGATCATCCATGAAGTGCGCAAGGCGAGCGTGTCGATTGCACGCGAGGCGGTGGTGGTGCGCAAGAACGTCAGCGAGACCTCGACGAAGGCCGCCAAGCAGGGGCAGATCACCGAATCCGTCTTTACCGCGAGCAACGAGGCGACGCAAGCCATTCAGGAGGTGTCGGGTGCTACCGACATGATCTCGCATTCAACCGACAACAACCTTGCCACCGCGCGTGGTTCGCTTGAGGAAATGCTGGAGATCGTCACCAAGGTGCAGACGGTCAGCGAGAAGTTGTATCGCTTCAACGACACCGTCGGCAATCTCAGCAAGCGCTCCGACAGCATTCGCCAGATCGCGGCGCTGATCAAGGAAATTGCCGATCAGACCAATCTGCTCGCGCTCAATGCGGCGATCGAGGCCGCGCGTGCGGGTGAGGCTGGCAGGGGTTTCGCGGTTGTTGCGGATGAGGTCAGGAAGCTCGCCGAGCGCGTCAATGTCGCGACGACCGAGATTACGGACAACATCTCCGGCATGATCACGCTGGTGCGCGAGACGCAGAGTGAAAACGAGATCATCAATACCGACATCAAGATGACCCGCGAGGTCGTTGAGCGCTCGTCCGTGCAGTTCCGCGGGATGGTTTCCGATTTCGAGCGCACCAGCGAGCAACTCTCCCAGATCGCTGCGGCGATGGAAGAACTGACTGCGACGAACGCTCAGGTCCACGACAACGTTACGGAAATCCATGCGCTGTCGAACGATGTTGCCCGGAACATGTCCGGGTCGCAGCAGTCGACGGTTGATCTGTCGAAGGCGACGGAAGCGGTGCAGGAACTGGTATCGCGTTTCAAGATCGGGCGCGGCGCGTTTGATCAAAACGTCGACCAGGGGCACACGTTCCTTCACGCAATCCAGAGCAAGCTCGAAGAATTGAGCCGTCGCGGGGTCAACGTCTGGGATCAGAATTACGTGTCGATTTCCGGCACGGATCCGCAAAAATTTTCCGTCAGCTACCTCGCCGATTTTGAACGTGATGTACAGCCGCTGCTTGAAAGTGCTCTGGGCAAGATTCGCGGCGGCATCTACACGATCATCATCGATTCGCGCGGGTACTCTGCCCTGCACAACCTGAAGTTCTCGAAACCGCTGACTGGCGACTATCAGGCCGATTTCGTCGGCAACCGGACCAAGCGCCTGTGGACCGATCCGACCGGCCAGCGCGCCGCCAAGAATACGGAACCGCTTCTCCTGCAGACTTACGCCCGCGATACCGGGGAGATTCTTTCGGAGATGAACATGCCGATCCTCGTCGATGGCAGGGTGTGGGGCAACGTCCGTATCGGCATGGATAGCAAGACGCTGCTTGAGCTGTAGGCGCTGCCATTGCGGCGGCACGATGAAACTATGACGGCGCCCGCGGGCGCCGTCATTCGTTGGCGCTATGGGTGTGTTACAGCAGCGGGTTCGCGGAAACCAGCACGCCGTCCTCGTCGGCATAGAGGTATTCGCCGGGATTGAAGGTCACGCCGCCGAAGGTGACGGCGATATCGCGATCGCCGACATTCTTCTTGATGCTCTTTTGCGGATGCGTGTCGAGGGCGCGCACACCGATGTCGATGCCGTTGATGTCGCCCGAATCGCGGATGCAGCCGTAGACGACGACGCCTTCCCAGCCGTTCTTCTGCGCCAGGATGGCGAGTTGGTCGCCGACCAGTGCGCAGCGCAGCGAACCGCCGCCGTCGATGACCAGCACCTTGCCCTTGCCGTCTTCGGCGAAGGCGGTGCGCACGAGCGAGTTGTCCTCGAACAGCTTGAGCGTGGCGATCCGGCCGCTGAATTCGTTGCGCCCGCCGTAGCGCTTGAACATCGGCGCGACGACGCGCACGCTCTTGCCGAGTTCGCTTTCGAACTGGTCGCAGAGGTCGGGGGTCTTGAAGGTCATTGGAGGGCTCCCTTGATCGTGAGGCAAAAAAACAGCCATGCGCACTGGCATGGCTGGGTGGTGGTCTGCGAGCGTTCAGACGACGGCGTCAGCAGGTTCTTCCTCGAAGACGAGCTTCACCTTGTCGTCCCTGTCGAGATCGACGGTGACCTTGCCGCCGCTTGCGAGCCGGCCGAAGAGCAACTCGTCGGCGAGCCCCGATCGGATCGTGTCCTGAATCAGGCGCGCCATTGGCCGCGCACCCATCAGCGGGTCGAAGCCTTTTTTCGCAAGGTATTCCTTTAGCGCGTCGGTGAAGACCGCATCGACCTTCTTCTCGTGCAGCTGCATTTCCAGTTGCATCAGGAACTTGTCGACGACACGCAGAATTACGTCATGATCAAGCGCTTTGAACGAAACGATGGCGTCGAGTCGATTGCGGAATTCCGGCGTAAACAGGCGCTTGATCTCGACCATCTCGTCGCCGGCCTTCTTCTCGGTGGTGAAGCCCATTGTCGTTTTCTGGATAGCCTCCTGGCCGGCGTTGGTGGTCATGATGATCACCACGTTGCGGAAGTCGGCCTTGCGCCCGTTGTTGTCGGTCAGCGTGCCGTGGTCCATCACCTGCAGCAGGATGTTATAGATGTCGGGATGCGCCTTCTCTATTTCGTCGAGCAGCAGCACGCAGTAAGGCTTCTTCGTCACCGCCTCGGTTAGCTGGCCGCCCTGGTCGAAACCGACGTAGCCTGGTGGCGCGCCGATCAGTCGCGACACGGCATGCCGCTCCATGTATTCCGACATGTCGAAGCGCAACAGTTCGATACCCATGCAGTAGGCCAGCTGCTTGGCGACTTCGGTCTTGCCAACACCGGTCGGGCCGGAGAAGAGGAAGGCACCGATCGGTTTTCCCGGTGCACCGAGTCCGGAGCGCGCCATCTTGATTGCCTTGGCGAGCGCCTCGATCGCCGCGTCCTGGCCGAAGACAACATTCTTCAGGTCGCGGTCGAGGTTCTTCAGGCTGCTGCGGTCATCCGTGGTCACGTGCGTGGACGGAATGCGTGCAATCTTGGCGACGATTTCCTCGATGTCCTGCTTGCCGATGGTCTTCTTCTGCCTCGACTTCGGCAGAATGCGCTGCGCCGCACCGGCCTCGTCGATCACGTCGATCGCCTTGTCGGGCAGGTGGCGGTCGCTGATGAAGCGCACCGACAGCTCGACCGCAGACGTCAGTGCCGAGGCCGAATACTTGATGCCGTGGTGTGCCTCGAAGCGCGGCTTGAGTCCCTTGAGGATTTCCACCGTCTCGGCGACCGAGGGTTCGGAAACGTCGATCTTCTGAAAGCGCCGCGAGAGTGCGTGATCCTTCTCGAAAATGCCGCGGTACTCGTTGTAGGTCGTCGCGCCGATACACTTCAACTGCCCGGATGACAGCGCAGGCTTCAAGAGATTCGATGCGTCGAGGGTGCCGCCCGACGCTGCACCCGCACCGATCAGGGTGTGGATCTCGTCGATGAACAGGACCGCGTTCGGATTGTCCTGCAGCTGCTTGAGCACGCTCTTCAGGCGTTGCTCGAAATCGCCGCGATACTTGGTGCCGGCGAGCAGGGCGCCCATGTCGAGCGCGTAGACGTTCGCCTGCGCAAGAATCTCCGGAATGTCGCCCTCGACGATTCGACGCGCCAGCCCCTCGGCGATCGCCGTCTTGCCGACACCGGCCTCGCCGACCAGCAAGGGGTTGTTCTTGCGCCGCCGGCACAGCGTCTGAATGACACGCTCCAGTTCCTTGTCGCGCCCGATCAACGGGTCAATCTTTCCCGCGAGCGCCATCGCGTTCAGGTTCAAAGTGTAGTTTTCGAGGGGGCCGGCATTGCCTTGCTGCTCGCCCTCGGTTTCCGTTTCGCCTTCTGCCGGCGCCTTCTGTTGCGGCACCTTGCTGATGCCGTGCGAAATGAAATTGACAACGTCGAGCCGGGTGACGCCCTGCTTCTGCAGGTAATAAACAGCGTGCGAATCCTTCTCGCCGAAAATGGCAACGAGGACGTTGGCGCCATTCACTTCCTTCTTGCCCGACGACTGCACGTGCAGGATCGCGCGCTGGATGACGCGCTGGAATCCGAGGGTGGGTTGCGTGTCGATTTCGTCTTCACCGGCAACGGTGGGTGAATGCTCGGCGATGAACTTGTTCAGGTCCCGGCGGAGGACGTCGATGCTCGCGCCGCAGGCACGCAGCGCCTCCGCCGCCGACGGATTATCGAGCAGCGCCAGCAGCAGATGTTCGACGGTGATGAACTCGTGCCGCTTTTGCCGCGCCTCGACGAAGGCCATGTGCAAGCTGACTTCCAGTTCCTGCGCGATCATTCAGTTCTCCTCCATGACGCAAGCCAGCGGGTGCTGATGCTCGCGGGCGTAAGCCGCAACCTGTTCAACCTTCGTGGCAGCGATGTCGCGCGGATAGACCCCGCACAGACCGCGCCCCTCGTTATGGACTTTGAGCATGATTCGCGTCGCTTGTTCTCGGTCCATGCCAAAAAATTTCTGCAGCACCGCTATCACGAAATCCATCGGCGTGAAGTCGTCGTTCAGCAGCAGAACCTTGTAGAGCGGCGGCAGTTTTGCCTTTGTTCGCTGCGCTTCGAGCAGCCCTTCGCCTTGTTGCCTGGTTGCCATGGTTTGATTCTAATCAGTCGAAACGAATCTGCAATAGCGCGATGCGTCGAGCCCTGTGTCACGCGCGCCGTTTCAGTCAATTGTTACACCTTGCGGATGCTGTTGTGGCGCAGCATCGAAAATGCTTGACGCATTCCGGGGAGTCGAGTAAAACGGCTGCAGTTTGGTTTCAAGAGGTTGCAGTCGTGCGGTTTCTCGTAAAGGAGGTCGCCGGGCAGGCCGAGTTTGAATTCAAACGAGCAGTCGGGCAATCAACCCGGTTTCAGTCTTTTTTCAAGGAAGTCGCAATATGGCAACTGGTACGGTCAAGTGGTTCAATGACGCCAAGGGTTTCGGTTTTATCACTCCGGATGATGGCAGCGAAGATCTCTTCGCACACTTCTCCGCCATCAATATGGCCGGTTTCAAGAGCCTGAAGGAAGGCGAGAAGGTTTCCTTCGACGTCACTCAAGGTCCAAAGGGCAAGCAAGCCTCGAATATCCAGAAGGCCTGATAACCTCAGGTCCTGATCGAACCCGCCGCATGGCGGGTTTTTTTTCGTGTACAGGTCGCGTTAGCTGCTGACGCTTGTTTCGTCGCTGCGCTTGTTTCCGGCACTGTCCAGCCAGCTGACCACGAGCTTGTCGCCGGCCTTGAGTCCGCGCGCCTTGAACGCAAACAGCGGATTGCGCGATACCGATGTATTGAGTTGGCCATCCACCAGCGTCTTGCCGTTTGCCGTCACGACGAAAGTCTGAATGAAAAGCGCCGGAACCAGTTTCCCGGTGCCTTGCTCCTTGCGCTGTCCGGTTTCCATCGGATGCTGCATGAGGATGCGGATATCGGTGGTGTCGCCCTGCAGCGTGGCGCGGATCTTGATCGGTTCTGTCATGCTGCTTCCTATCCGGCGCAGCCGCCGAGGGTGACCTTGATCTCGCGTTGGGCGTGCCAGCGCTTTCCGTCAGCGGTGCGAATCACGGCACGCACGCGGCTGGTCTCCGCCATCTTGAGCGGTACACGCACCTGGGGTAGGGCGCCGTTCGCGAAATTGAAGGTCGCCGCGAGCGGCATCGGGTTTTTCTCGACGAAGATCGCAATGCTCTGCGTATCCGGCAGATTGCTGGTGATGTCGACGACCACCTGCGCACCGTTTTCGGCGATCTCCGGCGCGTTGAAGGTGATCTCCCGATGTTCCGATGAGGTTTGGCTGCCGTGCGCTTTCAGTGCGTCGGCAAAGTTCGTTGCGGTGAAGGCAGGGCGCTGCCATTCGGCGGCGAGCACGCGCGTTGGCGCGAGCAGTCCGCTGGCGATCAACGCGAGGTAGGCACTGCCGGCCCCGCCGGCACGCAACAGGTGGCGACGCAGGTCGCCGTGACTGCGGGAAGGTGGCATGGGCTTCAGCTTTCCTTGCTTGCTTCGGCCAGCCAGTGGCCTGACTTTCCGCCGCGCTTTTCCAGCAGGCGGATTCCTTCAATGCGCATGCCGCGGTCGACCGCCTTCAGCATGTCGTAGATCGTGAGCAGCGCAACGCTGGCGGCGGTCAGGGCCTCCATTTCGACGCCGGTTCGCCCCGTGCATTCTGCGCTGACGTGGCAGTGGACGGCATGACGCATTTCGTCCAGATCGAAATCGACGGCCACCCGTGTCAAGGCTACGGGGTGGCAGAGCGGAATCAGGTCTGAAGTGCGTTTTGCTCCCTGAATCGCAGCGATGCGCGCGATTCCGATGACGTCGCCTTTCTTCGCGCTGGCATTGGCGATCAGTGCAAAAGTGTCGGGCTGCATGCGGATGGTTCCGGTGGCGCGCGCGACACGATGGGTTTCCGACTTCTCGGCGACGTCGACCATGTGGGCCTGTCCCTGACGGTCGAAGTGGGTCAGCGGGCTGGAATCTGCGGTTGGTTTCTTTTGCGGCATGATTGCGGTGGCCGGCTTGCTGGTGTCGCAGCGGCCGCAGGGGAACAGAAATTGAACTGCGGTATCATAGCACCATGATTCAACGCCAGCCATTTGGCCCACGGGCAGCCGATCCGCGGTCATACGTGGAGCGCCGCCTGTCGCCCACCGCCGTCGCTTTCCGGAAGTTGCTCTTGGCACTGGTCTGCGTGCCGCTCGCCGTGGGTCAGCCTGCCTTCGGCGATTCCCTCCCCGATCTGGGTGAATCGGCGCGTGCCGATCTGCCGCCGCAGCTTGAACGCAAGATCGGCGAGAGCATCATGAATGACATCCGCCTGCACGAGCCGAGCTACGTAGATGATCCCGAGATCAACGAGTACCTCAACCGTACCGGCCAGCGCCTCGTCGCATCAAGCTCCGACCCCTCCGGCGACTTCCACTTCTTCGCGATCCGCGATGCGCAGGTCAACGCCTTTGCGATGTTCGGTGGCTACATCGGCGTCAACACGGGGACCATCCTCACGTCGCAGTCGGAGTCCGAGCTCGCTGGCGTGATCGCACACGAAATCTCGCACGTCACCCAGAATCACCTCGCCCGACAGATTTCCGCACAGAAACAGCAGTCGGTACTGGGGATGATCGCGATGGCGGTCGCCCTGCTCGCGATGCGCTCCAATTCGCAGGCTGCTGCCGGTGCGATTGCCGGTACCGAGGCAGCGATGGTGCAGTCGTATCTCGCGTACTCGCGCGATTTCGAGCGTGAGGCGGATCGCCTCGGCTTCGACACGCTGGAAAAAGCCGGTTTCGATCCGCGCGGCATGTCCGAGTTCTTCGAGCGCCTGCAAAAGGCGACCCGGGTCTACGAAAACAATGCGCCGGTTTACATGCGTTCGCACCCGATCACGGTCGAGCGCATCAGCGACATGCAGAACCGGCAGGGGCGCAGCGGCTACCGGCAGGTGCGCGACAGCCTCGACTATCATCTCGTGCGGGCCAAGTTACGGGCACAGCAGGGTACCGCGAAGGAGGCCGTCAACGATTTTGAAATTCTGCTCCGCGAGCGCAAGTTTGCCTCTGAGGCCGCGGCACGCTACGGCCACGCCTTTGCATTGTGGCGCGCCAAGCGCTACACACAGGCCGAGCAGGAACTCGAAATGGTGCGGCGGCAGAAGGCGGGTTCGGCGATGGCCGAGAACCTCGCGGGTGAAATCAAGGCCGCGACCGGCGATCTCACGGCGGCTGCCAATGTCTTTCACGCGGCGCTGCAACGTTTTCCGGCGTCGCGCGCGCTGGCTTACGGCTATGGCGATACGCTCTTCTCGATGCGCAACTACGACAAGCTACAGGCTTTCCTCGAAGACCAGCTGCAGTCTTACTCGACCGACCCCAAGCTCTACGGTTTGCTGGCCAAGACGCACGCGGTACAGGGGCGCAAGCTCGCGCAGCACCGGGCGCTTGCCGAGATGTACTTCCACCAGGGGCGGCTGGTGCAGGCCATCGAACAACTGCAGTTTGCGCAGCGGGCCGGTGATGGGAATTTCTACGAGCAGTCGGTGGTCGATGCCCGTCTGCGTGAGTTGAAGAAACAGCAGGCGGAAGAAGCCAAACAGAAGAAGTGAGCGAGGCCGGCATTCCGGCGCACGTGCGGCCCCCGGTTTTCCGGCACGCCAGCTTTGCTGATGCCCCGGCTTGTCCTCCGGTCGCTTGCACGGTATCAGGTACAATGCAGCCCTTTCCGACACCCCAACCGCTTCCAGGAAACGCCTATGCAGTACGATCGCGAACTCGACGTGAAGGGCCTCAACTGCCCGCTTCCCATCCTGCGCACCAAGAAGGTTCTGGCTGAAATGCAGTCGGGACAGACGGTGCGCGTGCTGGCGACCGATCCGGGCTCGGTCAAGGACTTCCAGGCCTTTGCGCGCCAGACCGGCAATGAACTGGTGAACAGCGGTGAAAATGCAGGCGTCTACGAATACGTTCTCAAGCGCAAGTAAGCCGCTGCGTCATCCGCCGCCCTTTTGCGACAACCCGGTCGTCCGGCCGATTCTTCACTCTTCTCATGTCTGACTGCTTCGCGCTGCTCGACACACCGGGCGGTGGCGCGCTGCTCTTCGAAGATCTCCAGGAGTTCATTGCCATCGAGGTGCCTGCCTCGCTTGCAAGCGCCTGTGGACGTGCGGAGGAAGCGGCGGCTGGTGGGTGCTTCGTCGTCGCGCTGCTCGACTATGAACTCGGGCACGCAATTGAACCCGCCACTGGCGTTGCGACGGCGCACGCAGCTGGCGACGGCAGCGGTTTTCTGGTCTTTCGCAGGCAACGGTCGCTCTCGGCAGAGGATCTCGCTGTTTTCTTTGCCGACCGTTGCGGGGCGCCACTGCCACCCGCGGCGCTCGTTGATTTCGGTCCGACCCTCGCTGCAGCCGACTACGCTGCTGCCGTTGATCGCATTCACGCCTACATCGCTGCCGGCGACTGCTATCAGATCAATTTCACGTTTCCCTTCGGCGGGCGCTGCGTCGGTGATCCGCTAACGCTCTACGCAGGTTTGCGTGCGGCGCAACCTGTCGCCTGCGGCGGCTTCATCGCGCTGCCTACGCGCTGCCTCCTCTCCTTCTCGCCGGAGCTGTTCATCGAGCGCAGTGCCGGACGCATTCGTGCCCGCCCGATGAAGGGTACCGCCGCGCGAACCGGTGAGCCGAAGGATGATGCTCAGGCCGTTGCGGTGCTGCGGGCTTCGGCGAAGGATCGTGCCGAAAACGTGATGATCGTCGATCTCATCCGCAACGATCTGGGGCGCATTGCCCGGGCGGGTAGCGTACAGGTCGAAAGCCTGTGCGAGGTCGAGACCTATCCCAGCGTGCTGCAGATGACCTCGGATGTCGTTGCCGAGAGCGATGCGCCGCTCGCCGCGGTGCTGGCTGCGCTGTTTCCCTGCGGCTCGATTACCGGTGCGCCGAAAGTGCGTGCCATGCAGATCATCGGTGAACTGGAACGTACGCCGCGTGGCCTCTACACCGGCGCCTTCGGCTGGGTTGGCAAGACCGGGGATTTTCGGCTCTCGGTGGCCATTCGCACCTTGCTCGTCGAGCAGCAGGATGGTGTTGCCCGCTACGGTGTTGGCAGCGGTATCGTCTGGGACTCCGTGGCCACTGCCGAATACGGGGAATGCCTGCTCAAGGCGGCATTCCTCAGGCGTGCCAATGCCGGATTTCGACTGATCGAGACGATGCGGCTGGAGGACGCCTGCTTTCCGTTGGCGGAGATGCATTTCGACCGTCTCGCGGCATCGGCGAAGACATTTTCGTTTCCGCTGGCGAGAGACGCGTTCTTGCATACGCTCGATCGCATCGCTGCGGCGGAGCCGCAGGGTTTGTTCCGGGTGCGGCTGACGCTCGGGTACGCGGGAGACATGGATGTTTCAGCCATGCCGCTCGACGCTGACGAGAAGCGCACCCGTACCCGTATCGCTGAGGAGGCGGTCGATTCCTCGGACTTCTGGCTGCGTCACAAGACGACGGTGCGCGTGCGCTACGACGCGGCAATGGCAACGCTGACGGCGAACCCTGAGCTGTTCGATCTGGTATTCCTCAATGAACGGGGCGAAGTCTGCGAAGGGGCGCGCAGCAATGTCTTCGTGCGCCGTCTGCCGGGGGAACCCTTGATAACGCCGCCGCTCTGTTGCGGAGTGCTTCCCGGCGTGCTGCGCCGCAGGCTGCTCGAATGCGGCGAAGCCGTCGAAGGCGTGCTTTACGCCGCCGATTTGCGCAATGCCGCCGAACTCTATCTGGGTAACGCGCTGCGCGGCCTGCGCCGCGTGCGATTCAGCGCCTGAGCCGGCGCAGGAAGATCCCGGCCGTTGTAAAAAATGCGGCAATCATCGCGTAATAAAACAGTTTCGCGTCGTAGTGGCGATACTGAACGACTTCCAGCTTGCCATCCTTGACGTTGTAGCGGACGGCAGTTTCGAAGTACCACGAGGACATTGCCGATTCGAACTCCCATGGTTTGCCGCTGACGGTCGTCCAGCGCAGCCAGACTTCGCCATCATTCAGCTCGCCATTCGGTTCCTTTGGCTTCAGCGCGGTAATCTGCTTGTCCTCGATGCCCTTCGCGATCTGCGCATACTCCTTCGAGCACACTTCGCCGTTGGCGCACATGACCGGCAGGCGAACGCCCGGCTTCCAGGCCGTGTCCTTGTCCCAGGGCCAGGCCTGGATGATCGCGAAGGACCAGACGCCGGTGAGCAGGCAGAACAGCATCAGTGCCGGAAATAGTCTGGCGACGAAGGGTTTGTCGTTATCGGACATGGTTGATCCTTACTTGCCGGCGAGCTTCGCCAGTTGAGGCTTCAGTTTGGCCAGTGTGTCGCCGAAATCGGCAACCCGCTTCTTTTCCTGCTCGACCACGGCGGCCGGTGCGCGGGCGACAAAACTTTCGTTGGCGAGCTTGGCATTGGCCTTGACGATCTCGCCTTCGAGGCGGGCGATCTCCTTCGCGAGGCGCTCGCGCTCGGCGGCGACGTCGATCTCGACCTTGAGCATGACGCGGAATTCGCCGACGACGGCGACCGGTGCCGCTTCATCGCTTGGGATGTCAGCGACGATCTGCACGTCGGAAAGCTTGGCCAGGCCGGCGATGTAGGGGGCGAAGATCTTCAGCGTTTCGGCATCGCCGGCGGCGATCAGCGGCAGCTTCTGTGCCGGCGAAATGTTCATTTCGCCACGCAGGTTGCGGCAGGCGTAGACGATTTCCTTGAGCAGCTTGACCTTCGCCTCGCTCGCTTCGTCGATGCGCTCCGGCTGCGCGACCGGGTAGGGGGCCAGCATGATCGACGGGTGGCTCTTGCGGCCGGCGATCGGCGCCACGACCTGCCACAGTTCCTCGGTGATGAACGGGATCAGCGGGTGGGCGAGACGCAGCACGGTTTCCAGCACACGGGCCAGCGTGCGCCGCGTGCCGCGGGCTTCGGCCTCGCTGCCGGTCTGCATGCGCACCTTGGCCAGTTCGAGGTACCAGTCGCAGAACTCGTCCCAGACGAATTCGTAGATCTCGCGCGCGAGCAGGTCGAAACGGTAGTCGGCGAAATGCTTGGCGACTTCGGCTTCGGTACGCTGCAGGCGGCTGACGATCCAGCGGTCGGCGAAACCGAAATCTAGTTTCGCCTCGCCATTGGCCGGCACCTTGCAGGCGCCGCCGGCGCCTTGCTCATGACTGAGCGCGAGGTCGTGGCCCTCGATGTTCATCAGCACGAAGCGCGTCGCATTCCACAGCTTGTTGCAGAAGTTGCGGTAGCCCTCGCAGCGCGACAGGTCGAACTTGATGTCGCGGCCGGGGCTGGCGAGCGAGAGGAAGGTGAAGCGCAGGGCGTCGGTGCCGAAGGCCTGGATGCCGTTCGGGAACTCCTTGCGCGTGCGCTTCTCGATCTGCTCGGCCTGCTTCGGATTCATCAGGCCGGTGGTGCGCTTCTTCACCAGTTCCTCGATGCCGATGCCGTCGATCAAGTCGATCGGGTCGAGGACGTTGCCCTTCGACTTCGACATCTTCTGGCCTTCCGCATCGCGGATCAGGCCGTGCACATAGACGTGCCTGAACGGGATCCTGCCGGTGATGTGCTTGGTCATCATGACCATGCGCGCCACCCAGAAGAAGATGATGTCGAAGCCGGTGACGAGCACCGTCGACGGCAGGTAGAGGTCGAGCGCCGGGTTCGACTTCGCCGGCCACTCCGGCGTCCAGTCCAGCGTCGAGAACGGCCACAGGGCCGACGAATACCAGGTATCGAGCACGTCCGGGTCGCGCGTCAGCGGGCCGGCGTAGTCGACCTTGTCGGCCTGGGCGCGGGCTTCTTCCTCGCTGTGGGCGACGAAGACTTCGCCATTGACGCCATACCAGGCCGGGATCTGATGGCCCCACCACAGCTGGCGTGAGATGCACCAGTCCTGGATGTTGTTCAGCCATTGGTTGTAGGTGTTGACCCAGTTCTCCGGCACGAACTTGATCTCGCCGGAAGCCACTACGTCGAGCGCCTTTTCGGTGATCGACTTGCCGTCGGCGCCCGGCTTGCTCATGGCGACGAACCACTGGTCGGTCAGCATCGGCTCGATGACGACGCCGGTACGATCGCCGCGCGGCACCTTGAGCTTGTGCTTGTCGGTCTTCTCCAGCACGCCGAGGGCTTCGAGGTCGGCGACGACGGCCTTGCGCGCGTCGAAGCGGTCGAGGCCGCGGTATTCTTCCGGCGCGTTATCGTTGATCTTCGCGTCCAGCGTCAGGATCGAGATGATCGGCAGGCCGTGGCGCTGGCCGACTGCGTAGTCGTTGAAATCGTGTGCCGGCGTGACCTTGACGCAGCCGGTGCCGAATTCGAGGTCGACGTAGCTGTCGGCAATGATCGGGATCTCGCGATCACAGAGCGGCAGTTTCACCGTCTTGCCGATCATGTGCTGGTAGCGCGCATCTTCCGGGTGCACCATCACGGCGGTGTCGCCGAGCATGGTTTCCGGACGGGTGGTGGCCACCGTCAGCGAACCGCTGCCATCGGCCAGCGGATAGCGGATGTGCCAGAGGAAGCCGTCCTCTTCTTCGCTGACCACTTCCAGGTCGGAAACGGCCGTGTGCAGCTTCGGGTCCCAGTTCACCAGACGCTTGCCGCGGTAGATCAGGCCCTCGTTGTAGAGGCGGACGAAGGTTTCGGTGACGATCTTCGAGAGGCCGGCATCCATCGTGAAGCGCTCGCGCGTCCAGTCGGGCGAGGTGCCCAGCCGCCGCATCTGCTTGGTGATGGTGTTGCCCGAGTATTCCTTCCACTCCCAGACCTTCTCCAGAAACTTCTCGCGGCCGAGGTCGTGGCGCGAGATGCCCTGCGCGTCGAGCTGGCGTTCGACGACGATCTGCGTCGCGATGCCGGCGTGGTCGGTGCCCGGCTGCCACAGCGTGTTGTGGCCGAGCATCCGGTAGTGCCGGGTCAGCGCGTCCATGATCGCCTGGTTGAAGCCGTGGCCCATGTGCAGCGTGCCGGTGACGTTCGGCGGCGGCAGCAGGATGCAGAAGGCGTTCGTGTTGGCGGTGTCGAGACCGGCATTGAAGTAGCCGTTCTCCTCCCATTGGGGGTACCAGCGGCGTTCGATGTCCGCCGGCTCGAAACTCTTGGCCAGTTCCATGATCGGGAAGGGGGATTCGGGAAAACCGGCGATTATACCGGATCGGGCCTCGCGGCCGGTTTCAGTCGCCTTCGCCGTTCTCTTCGAGTGGCAGGCGCAACTGCTCCCTGCGGGCAACAAAATCCTTGATCGCCTCGTTGGCGATGTCAAGGATGCCGCGCCGCAGATCTGCTTCGAGTACGGCCAGGCTGGCTTCGACGAAGGTCGGCAATTCCGCGGCCAGACGACGTTCGAGCGACAGCGCAAACTCCGAGGCGAGTCGCGCCGCCAGCTTTTCATCGAACTTGTCACGCGTGCTCGCTGCTGCCGGGGTGTCCGGGAACACCTCCTCGGTCAGCACGGGGATGTCATCTTCCGCCGGCAGGCGCGGTGACTGCTCCTCGGTGAGCAGCGGAACGTCGAAATCCATCGCGACCGCGGGCGTTGCTGCCGGGGCTGCGACGAACGCCCGTCTGCGGCGCATCAGCGAGTCGGCGCGGGAGACGATGTCTTCTGCCATCAGGATTTGCCTGCGAGATCGAAAAACTGGACCTCGTAGCCGCGATCCTTGTAGAAACGCACTCGTTCGCGTGCCGGCTGGCGGATTTCCGGATCTTCACTGACCACTTCGATGAGGCTTGTAAAACGCGAGAAAGTGGATGGTATCTCGCCGGAGAGGTTCATCAGTCGCTCATGGCGTGCAATGCTGGGCGACGCCTGCGGTACGGCTTCGAGGCGATCGGCGATGACGACAGCGGTTTCGGTCGCCAGCGGCGAATCGCTGCGCACGTGTGGCACGAAGCCGGTCGGGGTGCCGATCCACAGCGCCCTGTCCAGTGCGCTGGCGACGGCATCGTCCGGCGCATAGACAAGCACCGGCTTTTTCTGGCTGCTGGCTTTCGCGATCAGGGCCGCCGCCGCAGCGATGCGATCGGCGGCGCCGTGATAGAAGAAGATCTGGGTCAATTCAGCTTCCCGGCGCGGGCGAGCAGGAAATGGGACAGAAGCGGCACCGGCCGGCCGGTAGCTCCCTTTTCCGCGCCGGATTTCCATGCGGTGCCGGCGATATCCAGATGTGCCCAGTCGAATTTCTTCGTGAAGCGGGCGAGGAAGCAGGCGGCCGTCACCGAGCCCGCTGCCCGGCCGCCGATATTGGCCATGTCGGCGAAGTTGCTCTTCAGTTGCTCCTGGTAGTCTTCCCAGAGCGGCAGGTGCCAGGCGCGGTCATTGGCCTCGTCGCCGGCATCGAGCAGTTCCCGGGCCAGGCTGTCGCGATTCGCGAAGAGGCCGCTGGCAACATGGCCCAGCGCAATGACGCAGGCGCCGGTGAGGGTGGCCACGTCGACGACGACTTCGGGGTCGAAGCGCTCGGAATAGGTCAGCGCATCACACAGGATGAGGCGGCCCTCGGCGTCCGTGTTGAGAATCTCGATCGTCTGCCCGGACATCGAGGTGACGATGTCGCCGGGTTTGCTGGCACCACCGCTTGGCATGTTTTCGGCGGCCGGGACGACCGCGGTGACATTGAGCGGCAATTGCATCTGCGCTGCTGCCTTGATGGCACCCAGCACGCTCGCGGCGCCGCACATGTCGTACTTCATCTCGTCCATTTCCGGCCCCGGTTTCAGCGAGATGCCGCCCGTATCGAAGGTGATGCCCTTGCCGACAAGGACGACCGGCTTGTTGTCCGGTTTGCCGCCCTTGTACTGCAGCACGATCAGCTTCGGTGGCTGGTGCGATCCCTTGGCGACCGAGAGCAGCGAGCCCATGCCCAATGCCTCCATGTCGGTGCGCTCCAGGATCTGGCAATCGAGTCCGTGTGCCTCCGCGATCTGACGGGCCGCGCCGGCGAGGTGCTCGGGGGTACAGACATTGCCGGGAAGGTTGCCGAGGTTCTTGGCGAGCGCCATCCCCTCGGCAATGGCGAGGCCCTGCTGCAGCGCTTCTTCGGCCGGGGCGAGTTCGTTGCGACGTTCGACGGCGAAGGTCAGTTTGCGCAAGGGGCGGCGCAGTTCTTCCTTCTTGCTCTTGAACTGGTCGAAACGGTAAGTGGCTTCCTGGGCGATGAGCGCTGCCTGACGGATGCGCCAGGCCACGCTGCGCTTTTTCACCGCGATTTCGGTGAGGAATACGGTGCCGTCGAATGACCCGGTTTCATTGAGCGTTTTGACCGCGACGCGAATCGCCTGGCAGTACTCTCGCTCGCGGAATTCCTTTTCCTTGCCGAGACCGACGAGCAGTACGCGGTCGCAGAGCGTGCCGGGAACATTGTGCAGGAGCAGCGTGGTGCCGGCCTTGCCTTCCATGTCCCCGCGACGAATGATGTCCGAGATATGGTTGCGGGCGGCGTTGTCGAGAAGTTCGCCGGGGAGGCTCAGCTTGCGCGGTTCGAAAACGCCGACGACGACGCAGGCGCTACGCTGTTTCTCCGGACTTCCGCTTTTTATGCTAAATTCCACTCGCCGCTCCTTTAGGCCGGGTTTTTGCAAAACCTGATTATCACCGCAGCTTTTCGCATAAGTCAAAGCATGGTCTTCCAGCGCGCCGCCCGGCGCGAATTCGCGCAATCCGCCGCCGGCGTCTTCGTTGCGCTTTTCGCCATCATGGTGTCGATCCAGGCCATCCGTTTGCTGGGTGATGCCGCCGCCGGCCGCGTGGCTTCGGAGGCAGTTCTGGCGCTGCTCGGCTTCGCGGCGCTCAACTATTCCGCCTATCTGCTCACGCTGACGCTATTTGTTGCTGTTTTGCTGTCCTTGTCGCGCGCCTACCGGGATTCCGAGATGGTTGTCTGGTTTTCCTCCGGTGCGTCGCTCTTCCGGTGGATACGTCCGGTTCTGGTTTTCGGTGCTCCGCTGATTGTCGCCGTTGCTGTTCTGACGCTGGTTTTGTCGCCGTGGGCGCATCGCATGAGCGCAGACTTCAAGCAGAAGATCACGGTGCGCAGCGACGCGTCGCAGGTGGCTCCGGGGAGCTTCAAGGAAGCCGCGTCAACCGATCGCGTGGTGTTTGTCGAGGCCGTCTCGGAAGACGAAACCTCGGTGCGCAACGTTTTCATCAGCGCCGTGCAGCACGGCAAGCTCGGCGTCACGATGGCAAGCAAGGGGTACCAGGAAACCGCCGAGAATGGCGACCGTTTCATGGTGCTTGAGCAGGGACGTCGTTACGAGGTGGTGCCGGGAACCCCGGAATTCCGCATCATGGAATTTGACCGTTACTCGCTGCGGGTGGAGACGAGGGAAGCGCGCGGCATTGATCGCACAATTTCCAGCGAATCGACGCTCGATTTGATGAAATCCGACAATCGCAGGCATCAGGCCGAGTTGCTGTGGCGGATCAATATCCCGATTTCCGCGCTGGTTCTCGCTTTGCTGGCGATACCGCTCTCCTTCGTCAATCCGCGCGCCGGTCGGTCGGCCAACCTGATTCTGGCGCTGTTGGTGTATATGGTTTACAGCAACATGTTGTCGATCGTTCAGGCTTGGGTTGCGCAGGGGCGTTTGTCCTTCGCGGCAGGGCTCGTTTCGGTGCATCTGGTAATGCTGGTGGCGCTGCCGTTGCTCTTTGCACGCCGCATTCTTGTATTCTCGTTCTGGCGGCTGCGGCGATGATGGTCTATCGACGATACCTGGCCAAGGAGATCTCGGCGGCCCTGCTGCTGGTGCTTGTCGCGTTCGTGGCGCTGTTCAGTTTTTTCGACCTGATCGGAGAGCTTGGCGATATCGGCAAGGGCGGCTACCGGATTCAGCATGCGCTCGCCTACATCGCGTTGCGCATCCCGGCCCGTGCTTACGAATTGATGCCGATCGCGATGCTGATCGGTGCCCTTTATGCGGTCTCGACGCTGGCGCGGCACTCGGAGATCACGGTGCTGCGCGCGTCCGGGCTTTCGACACTGGATCTGTTGAAGACCCTGATGTTGATTGCTGCCGCCTTTGCACTGCTGACCTTGTTCATCGGTGAGATTGTGGCGCCGCCGCTGGAGCGCATGTCCAAGCAGATGCGCCTGACTGCGGTGGGCAAGCTGGTGTCGGCCGATTTTCGTACCGGGCTCTGGGTGAAGGACGACATGACATTCGTCAACGTGCGGGCAGTAACGCCGGACGGTCAGCTTCGCAGCATCCGCATTTACGAGTTCGACAAGAACGCTGAATTGCGCGCCGTGCGCGAAGCAGCGGAGGGCGAGTACATGCCCTCTGCCGAATGGAAGCTGAAGAACGTGATCAGCACTGAGCTGGACGGCACTCGCGGAAGTGTCAGCAATCAGTCCGAACTGGTGTGGAAATCGGCACTCAACCCGGACATCCTCGGCGTCCTTCTTGTCCGTCCGGAGGCAATGTCCTTGATGCACTTGACGTCGTACATCAAGCATCTCAAGGACAACAAGCAGAAAACGCAGCGCTACGAAATCGCGCTATGGAAAAAGCTGGTCTATCCGCTGGCGGTGATGGTGATGATCGCGCTTGCGCTGCCGTTCGGCTATACCCACAACCGCGTCGGCGGCGTAAGCCTGAAGATCTTTTCCGGCGTGATGATCGGTGTCCTGTTCCACATGCTGAACGGGCTGTTCTCCAATCTGGGCGCCATCAACAGCTGGCCTCCTTTCGCCAGCGCAGCGGTGCCCTCGATGATGTTCCTCGCGGGGGCTGCCGGGATGCTCTGGTGGGTCGAGCGGCGCTGATCAGCGTAGCGCTGCTCAGGACGCGCCGATGATGCGTGTGCCGGCGATACGGTCGTGCAGGAACTGGCCGTCACGATCCACCAGCGCCCACAGGATGCCGGCACCGGCCAGGCCCAGACTGAACCAGGCGGCCATGTAGCGCAGCACCGCCTGAGTGGGGCGCAGACGCTGACCATCAACGCCGACCAGCCGGATCTTCCAGGTTTTCATGGCCAGCGTCTGGCCACCCTTGACCCAGCACCAGCAGAAGTAAAGCAGCAGCAAACCGAACAGATGCAGCTGGATCAGCCATGCGGGGGCTTTCGCAAAGGCAAGCGCGGCCAGCAGGATGTGCGGAAAAATCCAGCCGAAGATCAGCACTGCGATGAGCAGCAGCGTTTCGTAGAGCATGGATGCCAGGCGGCGGCTCAGACTGGCGGGGAGTTGCAGCTTTGGGGTGTTCTCGCTTGCGACGTGCGTGCTCATGCCTTCCTTCATCGGGTCTGTTCGCTTGCAGGCGCGCTTGCAGGTTGTTCGGCCTTGGTCGCTTCTGCCTGGGCTTCTTCAATGGCGCGCCGCTTTTCCTCATCCTTCTGCTGGCGACGTTCAAGCCATTTTTGCTTGAGGGTTTCCTTTTCCTCTGCCGGCAGCTGGTTGAATTCCTTGAATCTCTCCCGAGCGGCAAGACGCTGTGCCGGCGTCAGCAAGGCCCAGTCGCGCATCTTCGCCTGCATTCGTGATTGTTCGGTCGGTGACAGTTGTTTGTAGCGTTCGGCAATGCTCAGCCATTTCTTGCGCTGTGTGTTGTCCAGCTGGTTCCACTCCGTACCTAGCGGCGCGAGGATACTGCGCTGGTCGGCACTCAGGCTTGCCCACGATGGCTGCGGCGGGGTGGCAATGATGGCACTTCCGGTGGGTGCGGCGATAGCGCCCGTACCAAGACACCATGCAAGGATCAGCGCTCCTGCGGTTTTCTTAGCCATTCAACGAAATCCTCGTCGAGCAATGCCTCTACCGGGACATCCTCGGAAAGCAACACGCTGTCGAACTCCGAGAGCTCCGCAATCATCTGGTCGGTATGCCAATGGACATAAAGTGCCGCACAGAGAACGAGGGTGAGTGCGATCAGCGAAAAGCGGACGCCGCGGGCGTCAAAATTGAAGCGCAGGAAATGGCCTACCGTCGCCACGACAGGCACCGGCGAAGGTTTCTTGCGGGCTGCAAGCGCCGCCTCCCGGGCGGTTTTCAGGCGAGCGAGCTTGTCGTCGTCAATCTGTTGCAGGCCCTGATTGAGGTGTTGCCTGACGCGAAAGGCAAAATGAAGTTCGTTCATAGGGAAATTCCCTTTGCTTTCAGTGCGTTCGCGAGTGTGTGCGTGGCCCGCGAGCAGTGTGTCTTGACGCTGCCCTCCGAGCAGCCCATGGCGAGCGCTGTTTCCGCGACGTCCATGTCTTCCCAGTAACGCATGAGAAAGGCTTCCCGTTGACGCGTGGGCAGTTTCGCGATTTCCGTCTCGATGATGGCGAGAACCTGCGCCTGCTCCAATTGACCGTGTGGCGTGCCGGCAAGTTTCCCAGTGCTCTCGACTTCCATGCTTTCGAGCGGGTCGCGGTCATCGTCTTCGTCACTGTTTCCGGAAAGGGACGAAAACAGCGTCGTCCAGGTTGAGCGAACCTTGGTGCGCCGGTGCTGATCGCGCACCGCGTTTTGCAGGATGCGCTGAAAGAGCATCGGAAATTCCTCTGCCGGGCGGTCGCCGTACTTCTCCGCAAGCCGCATCATCGCGTCCTGGACGACATCGAGTGCGGTATTTTCGTCGCGCAAGGCGTAGCTGGCCTGGCGGAATGCTCGTCGCTCGACGGAGGCAAGAAAATCCGACAATTCGCGTTCTGTTGCCAGAGCAGATTCCTTCAGGAATACAGGGGGCTGCGAGGGGGGTTCGAGGTTCCGCGCCTTGACCAAACGAGGCCCAACCGATAAGGTTATACGTTTTTCGAGAACCAGGTTGGTAAGGCGGAACCAGATGAAGATGACCGGTGCGGAGATTGTAATCAGGTGCCTGCAGGAAGAAAAGGTCGAAGTCATGTTCGGCTATCCCGGCGGGGCTGTGCTGCACATTTACGACGAGCTGTTCAAGCAGGAGCAGGTCAAGCATATCCTGGTGCGCCATGAGCAGGCGGCGGTGCACGCCGCCGATGGCTATGCCCGTTCGACGCAAAAGGTCGGTGTCGCGCTGGTGACCTCGGGCCCGGGGGCGACCAATGCCGTGACCGGCATCGCCACGGCCTACATGGACTCGATCCCCATTGTCGTCCTTTCCGGCCAGGTACCGGTGCCGGCGATCGGCCAGGATGCGTTTCAGGAAGTCGACATGGTTGGCATCACGCGTCCATGCGTGAAGCACAACTTCCTCGTCAAGGACGTTCGCGATCTCGCCGACACGATCAAGAAGGCCTTCCATATCGCCAAGACCGGTCGTCCCGGTCCGGTGGTCGTCGATATTCCGAAGGACGTCACGGCGCATACCTGCGAGTTCGTGTATCCGGAATCGGTGCAGATGCGCTCGTATAACCCTGTGGTCAAGGGGCACCTGGGGCAGATCAAGAAGGCCGCACAATTGCTGGCCGAAGCCAAGCGTCCGATTATTTACGTCGGTGGCGGCGCAGTGCTCTCCGATGCTTCCGAGCCATTGCGCAAGCTGGTTCACCAGCTCGGCTACCCCGTCACCAACACGCTGATGGGCCTTGGTGCCGTCAGCGGCACCGACAAGCACAATCTCGGCATGCTTGGCATGCACGGAACGCTTGAAGCCAACATGGCGATGCACTACGCGGACGTGGTGCTTTCGGTCGGCGCCCGCTTCGACGATCGCGTCATCGGCAACCCGGCCAACTTCGCCGAGGAGCCGCGCAAGATCATTCATATCGACATCGACCCGTCGTCGATCTCGAAGCGCGTCAAGGTCGATGTGCCCATCGTCGGCAATGTTCCGGATGTGCTTGAGGAAATGCTGAAGCTGATCGATGGCAAGAAGCCCGATCCGGCGCAGACCGCCGACTGGTGGCAGCGCATCGGTGAGTGGCGCAGCAAAAACTGTCTCGGCTACAAGCAGGACAAAGAGCTGATCATGCCCCAGTATGTGGTGCAGAAACTCTACGAGATCACCAAGGGCGAGGCTATTGTCTGTTCCGATGTCGGTCAGCACCAGATGTGGGCGGCGCAGTACTACCCGTTCGCCGAGCCGCGTCGCTGGCTCAATTCCGGTGGTCTTGGCACCATGGGTGTCGGCCTGCCGTATGCGATGGGCGCCCAGTTCGCGCATCCGGACGCCACTGTCGCCGTTATCACCGGCGAAGGCTCGATCCAGATGTGTATCCAGGAGTTGTCTACCGCCAAGCAGTTCCGTCTGCCGCTCAAAATCATCAGCCTCAACAACCGCTATCTCGGCATGGTCCGCCAGTGGCAGGAGATGTTCTACGGCAGCCGCTACTCGGGTTCGTACATGGACTCGCTGCCCGACTTCGTCAAGCTGGCAGAGGCCTACGGCCATGTTGGCTTCCGCGTCGAGAAGCCGGAGGATGTCGAGCCGGTGCTGAAGAAGGCCTTCATCGATCACAAGGACGATCTGGTCTTCATCGATTTCCAGACCAACCGCGAAGCCAACGTCTTCCCGATGGTTGCGGCGGGCAAGGGTCTGACCGAACTGATCCTGGCCGAAGACCTGTAAGCGCGGAGCGATAAGGAGAAATTCAGAAAATGCGTCACATCATTTCCATCCTGATCGAGAACGAAGCTGGCGCCCTGTCGCGCGTTTCCGGCCTCTTTTCCGCCCGCGGCTACAACATCGAGACGCTGACCGTGGCGCCGACCGAGGACGCCTCGCTCTCCCGCATGACCATCGTCACCACCGGTTCCGATGAAGTCCTCGAACAGATCACCAAGCAGCTCAACAAGCTGGTCGATGTTGTCAAGGTTGTCGATCTCTCGGAAGCCGCGCACATCGAGCGCGAACTCATGCTCATCAAGGTCCGCGCTACCGGCAAGGACCGCGAAGAGATGAAGCGTATGGCCGATATTTTCCGTGGTCGCATCATCGACGTCACCGATTCGACCTACGTCGTCGAACTCACCGGCTCCAGCAGCAAGCTCGATTCGTTCATCAGCGCCATCGACACCGGCCTGATCCTCGAAACCGTTCGTACCGGCGTCAGCGGCATCGGCCGCGGCGACCGCATCCTCAAAGTTTGAACCCAGATAGATCCACTGAAAGGACTCCCATGAAAGTCTATTACGACAAGGACGCCGACCTCTCCCTGATCAAGGGCAAGAAGGTCACCATCGTTGGCTACGGCTCGCAGGGCCACGCTCACGCCCAGAACCTGAAGGATTCCGGCTGCAAGGTCACCGTTGGCCTGCGCAAGGGCGGTGCCTCGTGGTCGAAGGCCGAGAAGGCCGGCCTCAAGGTCGAGGAAGTCGCCAAGGCCGTCAAGGGCGCCGATGTCGTCATGATCCTGCTGCCGGACGAGAACATCCCGGGCGTCTACTACAACGACGTCGAGCCGAACATCAAGAAGGGCGCTGCGCTGGCCTTCGCGCACGGCTTCAACGTGCATTACAACCAGGTCGTGCCGCGCGCCGACCTCGACGTGATCATGGTCGCGCCGAAGGGCCCGGGCCACACCGTGCGTTCCGAGTACCTCAAGGGTGGCGGCGTGCCGTCGCTGATCGCCGTCCATCAGGACGTCTCGGGCAAGGCCAAGGCCATCGCCCTGTCGTACGCGGCTGCCAACGGCGGCACCAAGGGCGGCGTCATCGAGACCAACTTCCGCGAAGAGACCGAGACCGACCTCTTCGGCGAGCAGGCCGTGCTTTGCGGCGGCGCCGTCGAGCTGGTCAAGATGGGCTTCGAGACGCTGACCGAAGCCGGCTACGCGCCGGAAATGGCCTACTTCGAGTGCCTGCACGAGCTGAAGCTGATCGTCGACCTGATGTACGAGGGCGGCATCGCCAACATGAACTACTCGATCTCGAACAACGCCGAGTACGGCGAGTACGTGACCGGTCCGGAAGTCATCAACGAAGAGTCGCGCTACGCCATGCGCAATGCGCTGAAGCGCATCCAGAGCGGTGAGTACGCCAAGATGTTCATCCTCGAGGGCCGTACCAACTACCCGTCGATGACCGCGCGTCGCCGTCTGACTGCTGCCCACCCGATCGAGACGGTCGGCGAGAAGCTGCGTGACATGATGCCGTGGATCAAGAAGAACAAGCTGGTCGACCAGTCGAAAAACTGATCACCGATTCACGAAGCGCCATCGATGCTCGCCCGGTTGAATGCCGGGCGAGTTTCTTTCGGCGTCGCGAAACGGTATCCTTTCGCCACTCATCTTCACAACCGGCATAACGTCGGTGCTGGACCAGACCCCCATGGCGGATCCCAAATTACCCCGCAAGGCACTATTCAATCCGGAGTTGCGCCGCAAGGGCATCTACATCCTGCCCAACCTGTTTACGACAGCAGCCCTTTTTTCCGGCTTCTACGCGGTCGTGATGGCGATGCAGGGCAGCTTCGAGAAGGCAGTGATGGCCATCTTTGTCGCCATGGTGCTCGACGGACTTGATGGTCGTGTGGCGCGGCTGACGCGCACGCAATCGGCCTTCGGTGCCGAGTATGATTCGCTGTCCGACATGGTCTCTTTCGGGGCGGCGCCGTCATTGGTCATGTATGAGTGGGCGTTGCGCGATCTGGGGCGGCTTGGCTGGATTGCTGCCTTTATCTATTGTGCGGGGGCCGCACTGCGCCTCGCGCGCTTCAACACGACGCTGGAAGTGATGGACAAGCGCTATTTCCAGGGCTTGCCGAGTCCGGCGGCCGCTGCACTGGTTGCCGGCTTCATCTGGGTCGCCGTTGATAGCGGCTTCGCTGGCAGCGACTTTCCCCTCCTTGCTGCCGCAACCACGATCTTTGCCGGCGTGACGATGGTCACCAACGTCCGCTTCTACAGCTTCAAGGATATCAACCTGCGCAAGAGCGTTCCGTTCTTTGTCGTCGCGGCGATTGCACTGGCCTTTGCACTGATGGCGCTGAAACCCGAGGTTACGCTGTTCGGATTCTTCGTGCTCTACGCCCTCTCCGGCTACGTGATGGCACTGTTTCGCATGACACGTCGCAAGACCCAACCGCCCGCGCAATGAGCGGGGTGGGCGCGAAATCCCTGATTTGGAGTCAATCATGAAAGAACGTCTGGTCATTTTCGATACCACCTTGCGCGACGGTGAGCAGAGCCCCGGCGCCTCGATGACCAAGGAGGAGAAAATCCGCGTTGCCCGCCAGCTCGAGCGCATGAAGGTGGACGTCATCGAGGCGGGCTTTGCTGCCGCGTCTCCTGGCGACTTCGACGCGATTCATGCCATTGCCGAAGCGATCAAGGAATCGACCGTCTGCTCGCTGGCGCGCGCCAACGAGAACGATATCGGCCGTGCCGGCGAAGCCATCCGGCCGGCGAAATCGGGTCGCATTCATACCTTCATCGCCACCAGCCCGATCCACATGGAAAAGAAGCTGCGCATGACGCCCGATCAGGTCGTCGAGCAGGCGGTGAAGGCGATTGGCTGGGCACGTAACTATACCGACAACGTTGAGTTCTCTGCTGAGGATGCCGGCCGTTCCGAACTCGATTTTCTGTGCCGCATCTTCGAACAGGTGATCAAGGCCGGGGCAACGACCATCAATGTACCGGACACCGTTGGCTACAACCTGCCGGGTCAATTTGCCGAGACGATCAAGCAATTGCTCGCCCGCGTGCCGAATGCCGACAAGGTGGTCTGGTCGGTGCATTGCCACAATGACCTCGGGCTGGCCGTTGCCAACTCGCTGGCCGCCGTGCTGGCCGGTGCCCGGCAGGTGGAATGTACAATCAACGGGCTCGGCGAACGCGCAGGCAATGCCTCGCTCGAAGAGATCGTCATGGCCGTGCGCACGCGCGCCGACGTCTTCCCGGTCGAGACCGGCATCGACACGACGCAGATCGTGCCAGCCTCGAAGCTGGTATCGCAGATTACCGGTTATCCGGTGCAGCCGAACAAGGCGGTGGTCGGCGCCAATGCCTTCGCCCACGAATCCGGCATTCATCAGGACGGCGTGATCAAGCACCGTGAGACCTACGAGATCATGCGCGCTCAGGATGTCGGCTGGACACAGAACAAACTGGTGCTCGGCAAGCATTCCGGCCGCAACGCATTCAAGACGCGTCTCTCCGAGCTTGGTATCGAATTGTCGAGCGACGAGGCCTTGAATGCCGCCTTTGCCCGCTTCAAGGAACTGGCCGACAAAAAGCACGAGATCTTCGACGAAGACTTGCAGGCGCTGGTCTCCGACGAGACGGTGACGCCCGAGGACGAGCACTACAAACTGGTCTATTCGCGCGTCTGCTCGGAAACCGGTGAGACGCCGGCTGCAGCGGTGACGCTGACCGTTGGTGGGGTGGAACAGAAAGCCGGTTCCGAGGGCAGCGGCCCGGTCGATGCCACCTTCAGGGCGATCGAGGCGATGGCGAAGAGCGGGTCAGAGTTGCTGCTCTACTCGGTCAATGCGATCACGACTGGTACCGATGCGCAGGGTGAAGTAACGGTGCGCCTGTCGCACGGCGGCCGGGTCGTCAATGGCAATGGCGCCGACACCGACATTGTCATCGCCTCCGCCAAGGCTTACCTGAATGCGCTGAACAAGCTCCATTCCTCCGGTGATCGGGTGAAGGCACAGGGCGACGTGTAAACGGCGGGCTGCGCAAAGCGCAGCCTTGATTCACGGGCGCGTGCGGCGCAGAAAGACAACCGCCGCAACGAAGAAAGTTACGGAAAGTGCGATCTCGATGACGGCAAGCCACTGCGCCAGACCTTGGTCGGACGTGGCGCGTACCAGTCCTTCGGCAAAGTAGAACAGGATCAACAGCGAAGACCACTTGTAGGTGTAGCGCTTGCCATGCAGGATGCCAAAGAGCGCAAGCAACAAGGGGATGACCTTGAAGACCAGCGCCGAGCCGCCGGGTTGTACCGGCGCCATACGGAGCTCCCAGGCAATACCGAGAAAAATCAGCGCAATCAGGCTGCCGCAGGCCGCAAGGTAGGCGATGCGCACGATGGCGTGATCGCGATGGCTGTTGGATTCAGGCATCGCGCTATTATAGCGGCCCTATGAGTACCCGCTCCGCATCGAAAACCAGGTTCCGCGTCATCGCAATGCCCTTGCTGCTGCGCGCGTCGCATCGTTTCATCGTCGATGATTTTCATCAGCTGAGCGCGAGCCTTGCCTTTACGACGCTGCTGTCATTGGTGCCGCTCGCTGCCTTGGTGCTCGCTTTCGTCTCGGCGTTCCCGCAGTTTGCCAGTTCAGTCGATCACGTCGACAAAATGCTGGTGAGTCATCTGCTGCCGCCTGGCTCAGGGGGGCTGATCGCGGGCAAGATCCTGCAATTCTCCCGCCGTGCGGCCGATGTCAGCTGGGTCGGCGTCGGCATGCTGGTGATCACGGCTTTCCTGCTGCTCAACACGATCGAGCGCGCCTTCAATCATGCATGGCAGGTCAAGGTGCCGCGCCCGCTGTGGCAGCGTATTCCGCTCTACATGATCGTGATCGTCGTCTGGCCGTTGCTGGTCGGCGGCGTGCTGGCAGGCATCTCTTATGCCGTTACCACGTCGCTCGGTCTGGTCGGCCAGTTGGGCTGGTTGCGTGCGACGATGCTCAAAATCGTTTCCTTGTTCGTGCTGATGGTGTTTTTTGCCTTCATCTACCGGGCTGTGCCGAACTCCGAAGTGCGTTGGCGTGCTGCCGGCATTGCCGGCGCCTTTGCCGCGATCGGATTCGTTCTGCTGCAGAAGGCGTTCGAACTCTATCTCTCGTACTTTCCATCGTACAAGGCAATCTATGGTGCCTTTGCCGTGGTGCCGCTGTTCCTGCTCTGGGTTTATCTGTCGTGGGCGGTAGTTCTGTTCGGTGCCCTCATTGCGGCGCTGTTGCCGGAATTCGAGGGGGCGGCGCGCGGGCGAAGGCGCTGAGCTCCGCTGCAGTTTCGACAGAAATGATCGAGATCGGGCTGGCAGGTCAGTTCGGATCGCGTTCCTTGAATGCAATCACCTCGATGCTTGACGTCTGCTCATCGAGATGTGTCGGCATGATTTCGCGCAGTTCGATGTTCTCGCGTTCGATGATCAACACCATCCGGCGCAAATCGGATTGCACCGTACCCGTCGGTGCGATCAGGGTTTCCGAAGGGCGGATCGGGGGGAGCTGCGGCAGAACCAGTACGGATTGCCTGACGCTGCGTTCCGCCGCTGCCTTCGCGTTACTCGCAAGAATGGCCGGTGTTGCCCGCGTGGCGAGTATCTGGGTGCCGACTTCCAAGTGTTCCGGATTCTCCGACAGTGCCCAGCGTACGATGCAGATGGCCCAGTCGGCTGCATTCTCGGTGCGGATCGCAACGATATCGCCCGGTGAGACACGATTTGTCTTGCCGGTGACGTGCATCAGGGCGTAGCCATCCGGACTTTCATTGGTGACCATCCAGCTGGTGAGCTCGCCAGCCTCCGTGGCTTCGGTGCTGAACAGCTGCCAGAGTGCCGGCAGTCCCATGCACATTACCGCCCGGTAGCTTTGACGCCGACGAGTGAATCGGCGCTTACCCGCGTGCCCCCAATAGTGGGCGAGGCGGCGCAGCACGCCCAGCCCCACCGGGGTGGCGGCATCTTCCGGAAGTCCGAGATCGATGGCTGATTTGCCGGCTTCGAGCGCGGCGATCTGGTCTTCCACGAGTTGTGCGAGTGGCCCGCAATCAAGACACATTGCGCCCGGCGGCGGTGGGCGGCGCGCAGCCGACACCGGCGCCGCATCGCGGTCCGGATCAACATGGAAATGCGCAGCGTCAGGCATGTCCTCTGTTGCGGTGACGAGGGCCGCATGTGACTCGAAACGACTGACATAGTCGATCACGAGGTCGATTTCATGCGAGGTAAACGAGGCCGGCTGAGCGCAGGCAACAAGCAGTGCGCGCTGATACACCTGACGCGGCGTTCTGCCCGGGCCGCGAACCGCGTTGTCTGCAACGCCGTTCGCCAGCGCAAGCTGGTACGCGCGGTGCATCTGCAGCCAGACACCGGGCGACGACGGCGCAGCGGCGTAGTCGCTGATGGTGAGGTGCGTCGACAGTGCGTCGAGGGTGCGCCATAGCGTCAATTCCGGTGGTCGGCGCAGGCCCTTGATGAGATGGGCATCGAGGTCGCCGAAGGTGTTCAGATAGTCTTCCGCCACCATCAGCAGCACGTCCTGCATGCCGCGCACGGTCTGTCGGGTACGGCGCGACAGGGGCAGGGAGACACCGGTCAGGTCAGGGAGCAGCTTCTGAACGACGCTGTGAGTGCGGGTGTAGAGGAGGTCGAGAACCTTGTGCCGCTGGTGTGCTGCCGTGCGCGTCTCGCGCAGCGCGGTAAGGTGCGCATGCAGCGGCGCCAGCTCGTCCTCGGGTTGTCGAGCAGCCGGCGTGGCCAGCCAGTCGAGTATGGCGCGCAGATCGATTAGCGCAAGTTCGTCTTCGGGCAGTGCGGTTTCCATCGATTTTGAGGAGAATTACTGGATTTCAGGCTCATTATAGGTGCGGCATCCCGGTGCTGTCTCGGTACGTGTTCGCCTGTTGCTGAAAACCGGGTCGGCAGGCGGTAGATTCCGGTCGATTCAACTAGGGGATTGTTTCGTCTTGGTTTCTTGCTATAATCTCCCCCTTTTTCTGATTCCGGAAGAGAACAACACAATGGTTGTGATTCGCCTGGCCCGTGGTGGCTCCAAGAAGCGTCCGTTCTACAACATCGTCGCTGCCGACTCGCGTAACCGCCGTGACGGCCGTTTCATCGAGCGCATCGGTTTCTACAATCCGGTGGCCTCGGGTGCCGAGCAGCCGCTGCGCATCGCGACGGATCGCCTGACCCACTGGCAGCAGAACGGCGCCCAGCTGTCGCCGACGGTTGCCCGTCTGGTCAAGCAAGCCGCCAAGGCTGCCGCCTAAGTTACTGAATATCCCTTGACCTGATTCTCCTTGGTGGATCGCGCCTTCATCGTCCTCGGCAAGATCGTCGGGGCCTACGGGGTGCAGGGCTGGGTCAGGGTGCATCCCTTCGCCGACGATCCGTCCTCCTGGGGGCGGATGAAGGCGTGGCAACTGGGCCGTGAGGGCGAGCCGCCGGAAAGCTGGCGGGAAGTCGCCCCGGTGCGCAGCAAGCTGCAGTCCGACGGGCTGCTGGTCCAGCTGGAAGGCGTCGCCGACCGCTCTGCGGCGGAAGCGCTGAAGGGATCGCTGGTCGGCGCAGCGCGCGAAGCGTTGCCGGCGACCGGCAAGGATGAGTACTACTGGGCCGATCTGATCGGCCTCGATGTGGTGAATGGGCGCGACGAGCGGCTCGGTGCGGTGAAGGAACTGATCGAGTCCGCGGCCAGCGATGTGCTGGTGGTTGCGGCCGACGACGGAACGGAAAGGCTGCTGCCCTTCGTCAGTGCCGTCGTGCTCGATGTGGATGTCGCCGCGAAGCGCATCCGCGTTGAATGGGAAGCTGACTGGTGACGCTGCACATCGCTGCCGTGACCATCTTTCCCGAGATGTTCGCGGCGCTCACCGCTTGCGGTGTGACACGGCGGGCGCTGGAGGACGGCATCTGGTCGATCGGGTTCGAGAACCCGCGCGATCATGTGACGAACAATTACCGGACGGTGGACGACCGGCCCTACGGCGGCGGCCCCGGCATGGTGATGCTGCCCGAACCGCTGGAAACCGCGATCGACGCGGCGAAGGCGAAGCAGCAGGAGGCCGGTGTGACGCAAAGCCGCGTCATCTACCTCTCGCCGCAGGGCAAACCGCTGACGCATGAGCGGGTGATGCAGTTTGTGGCAAACGCGGCGACGGCAGGCGAGGGCTTGATCCTTCTCTGCGGGCGCTACGAAGGAATCGACGAGCGGCTGATCGAGCGTTGCGTCGATGAGGAAATCTCGATCGGGGATTTCGTGCTCTCCGGAGGCGAAATTCCGGCGATGGCGCTGATCGATGCCGTCGTCAGGCAGTTGCCGGGTGTGCTCAACGATGCGCAGTCGGCGGTAGAGGATTCGTTCGTGTCGGGCCTGCTGGATTGCCCGCACTACACGCGGCCCGAGGAATACGAGGGTGCGCGGGTGCCGGAGGTGCTGTTGTCCGGTCACCACGAGAAGATTCGTCGCTGGCGGCTGAAACAGTCGCTGGGTCGAACCTGGCAGCGGCGCCCGGAGTTGTTGGCCGGACGCAAGCTGTCGAAAGAGGAAACGCAACTCCTGGCGGAATACAAGGCCGAACTGGAGCAATGCGGTCAGGAAAACTTTGGAGCTTAAAAATGAATCTGATTCAGCAACTCGAGCAGGAAGAAATCGCCCGTCTGGGCAAGACCGTTCCCGATTTCGCCCCGGGCGACACCGTCGTCGTCCAGGTGAAGGTCAAGGAAGGCAACCGTGAGCGTCTGCAGGCTTACGAAGGCGTCGTCATCGCCAAGCGCAACCGTGGCCTGAACTCCGGCTTCACCGTGCGCAAGATCTCGTCCGGCGAAGGCGTCGAGCGTACGTTCCAGACCTACTCCCCGCTGGTCGCTTCGATCGAAGTGAAGCGCCGCGGCGACGTGCGTCGCGCCAAGCTGTACTACCTCCGCGAGCGTTCCGGCAAGTCGGCCCGTATCAAGGAAAAGCTGGTCAGCAAGAAGGCCGAGGCGTAATCGCTGCCCGTTTCTTCGGACCCAACAAAAAAGGCGCCTCGGCGCCTTTTTTGTTGCTTGGGCAGAGCGTGTCTGCGCCGTATCTGCAACGTGAACGTCAGTCTGCCCCGCAGAAACCGGAACTGCGGTTCTTGTCGCGCTCAATCAGCGCGTAGGCCGAGTGGTTGTGGATCGACTCGAAGTTTTCCGATTCGACGACGTAGGCCGAGATGCGCTTCTCGGCGTTGAGGCGCGCCGCGACGTCGCGCACCATGTCCTCGACGAACTTCGGATTATCGTAGGCGCGTTCGGTGACGTACTTTTCATCCGGGCGCTTCAGCAATCCGAACAACTCGCAGGACGCTTCCGCCTCGACCAGCGAAATGATTTCTTCCAGCCACATGTGCTCGTCAAGCCGCGCGGTGACGGTGACATGTGAGCGCTGGTTGTGCGCGCCGTAGTCGGAAATCTTCTTCGAGCACGGGCACAGGCTGGTCACCGGCACGACGACCTTGACCGTGGACACCACTTCGCCGCTGCAGATATCGCCGATGAAGGTGACGTCGTAGTCCATCAGGCTCTGCACGCCGGAGACCGGCGCCGCCTTGTTCACAAAGTAGGGGAAGTTCATCTCGATGCGCCCGCTCCCGGCTTCGAGCTTTTCGACCATCGAGGCGAGCATCGCCGGGAAGTTTTCGACCGAAATCTCGCGCTCGTGGCCGTTGAGAATCTCGACGAAGCGTGACATGTGCGTGCCCTTGAAATTGTGCGGCAGGCTGACGTACATGTTGAAGACGGCGATGGTGTGCTGCACGCCGCCGGTCTTGTCCTGGACCTTGACCGGGTGGCGAATGGCCTTGATGCCGACCTTGTTGATGGCGATCTGGCGCGTATCGGCCGACCCCTGGACGTCTTCCATTGCGGCGGGAGCTTGCGGTGCGTTCATTGCGGTTCTCTGGTCGGGCGTACGTTGTTTTATTGGTCAGGCCGACTGCGAGCTGGCCCTGATCGCGCTGACGATGCCGTCGCGATCCAGGCCGAGTTCGGCCAGCAGTCGTGCATGGTCGCCGTGATCGATGAAGTGGTCGGGGAGGCCGAGGCGCAGGAGGCGGGTACTCAGCCCGGCTTCCTCCAGCACGCGGGCGACTTCCGAGCCGGCGCCGCCGATCACAGCATTTTCTTCGACGCTGACGAGCAGCGAATGTTCCCCGGCCAGCTGCAAAATCAGTTCGCGGTCGATCGGCTTGACGAAGCGCATGTTGGCGACCGTCGCATCAAGTACGTCGCCGGCCGCCAGTGCCTTCGCCAGCATGCTGCCGAAGGCGAGCAGGGCGACCCCCTTGCCCTGGCGCCGGATCTCGCCCTTGCCGAGCGGAAGCGTCGCGAGGTCTGTGCCGGGCACCGTGCCCATCCCCGAGCCGCGCGGATAGCGCACCGCACTCGGGCAATCGAGGGTCATCGCCGTCGACAGCAGCATGCGGCATTCGGCTTCGTCGGCCGGTGTCATGACGACCATGTTCGGAATACAGGTCAGGTACGAGATATCGAAGGTGCCGTGGTGCGTCGGCCCGTCGGCGCCGACGAGGCCGCCGCGGTCGATGGCAAAGACCACCGGCAGGTTCTGCAGCGCCACGTCGTGTACCAGCTGGTCGTAGGCGCGCTGCAGGAAGGTCGAGTAGATCGCGACCACCGGCTTCAGGCCTTCGCAGGCGAGGCCGGCGGCGAAGGTGACGGCATGCTGCTCGGCGATGCCGACATCGTAGTAGCGGTCGGCGTACTGCTCGGCAAAGCGGACCATGCCCGAGCCTTCACGCATCGCCGGCGTGATGCCGACCAAGCGAGGATCGGCCGCCGCCATATCGCACAGCCAGTCGCCGAATACCTGTGTGTAGGTGAGCTTTGCCGGTGCGGTCGAGGGCGTGATGCCTTTCTCGGCCTCGAATTTGCCGACACCGTGGTAGAGGATCGGGTCACTTTCGGCGTGCTTGTAGCCCTGTCCCTTCTTGGTGATTACATGCAGGAACTGCGGCCCCTTCAGCGCACTCAGATTCTGCAGCGTCGGGATCAGCGAATCGAGATCGTGACCGTCGATCGGGCCGATGTAGTTGAAGCCGAACTCCTCGAACAGCGTGCCCGGCGTCAGCATGCCCTTGACGTGTTCCTCGGCGCGCTTGGCGAATTCGAGTAGCGGCGGGGCGACGCCCAGCACCTTCTCACCGGCGCGGCGCGCCGCGTTGAAGGTGCGCCCGGAAAAGAGTCGGGCGAGGTACTTGTTCAGTGCGCCGACCGGCGGCGAGATCGACATGTCGTTGTCGTTGAGGATGACGAGCAGATCGGTGTCGGCGACGCCGGCGTTGTTCAGTGCCTCGAACGCCATGCCCGCGGACATCGCGCCGTCACCAATGATGGCGACGACCTTGCGCGGTTCCCCCTTCTGCTTGGCGGCCAGCGCCATGCCCAGCGCGGCCGAGATCGAGGTTGAGGAGTGACCGACGCCAAAGGTGTCGTACTCGCTTTCGCAACGCTTGGGAAAGCCGGAGAGCCCGCTGTGCATGCGCAAGGTGTTCATGCGCTCGCGGCGACCGGTGAGAATCTTGTGTGCGTAGCACTGGTGACCGACATCCCACACCAGCCGGTCCTCCGGCGTGTTGAAGACGTAATGAAGCGCGACGGTCAGTTCGATTGTGCCGAGGTTCGACGAAAAGTGACCGCCGGTCTTCGATACCGATTCGACCAGAAAATCGCGCAGTTCGTTGGTCAGTTGCGGCAGATCCTCACGGGTGAGATTGCGCAGATCGGCGGGCGAGTTGATCGTCGAGAGCAGCGAGGTGTTGCTGACTTCGCTCATGGGATTCCTGTCCTAGAACTTCCGGTGGGCGATGAAATCGGCCAATTCGTTGAGACGGCGGCTGCGGTTGCCAAAAATGCGCAGGCTATCAAGTGCCTCGGCTTCAAGTTCGGCGGCGAAGCGGCGGGCACCTTCCAGACCGAGCAGGCTGACATAGGTCGGTTTCTCGGCGGCTGCGTCCTTGCCGGCGGTCTTGCCCAGCGTCGCCGTGCTTGCCGTGCAGTCAAGCACATCATCAACCACCTGAAAAAGCAGGCCGGCGCGCTTGGCGAAGCGATCCAGCGCATCCCGCTCGACATCGGTCATCGCATTTCCGCACAGCGCGCCGAGCAGGATCGCAGCGCGGATCAGCGCACCGGTCTTCAGCGCATGCATCAGTTCGAGTTCCGGCTGGGAAAGCGACTTGCCCACCGATTCGAGGTCGATCGCCTGACCGCCGGCCATGCCGCAGGAACCTGATGCCACCGCAATCAGGCGGATCATTTCAACCTGCCGGGCCACATCGATACCTTTCTGTCGCGCGAGGATTTCGAAGGCCAGTGTCTGCAGGCTGTCGCCGACGAGCAGTGCGGTCGGCTCGTCGAATTCAACGTGGCACGTCGGTCGGCCGCGCCGGAGCACGTCGTCGTCCATGCAGGGAAGGTCGTCGTGCACCAGCGAATAGACGTGAATGCATTCGACCGCACAGGCGGCGGCGTCGAGCGCTTCCGGTGTCGCACCGGTGATTTCGCCGGCGGCAAACGCGAGCAGCGGGCGCACGCGCTTGCCGCCACCGAGCGTGCTGTAGCGCATCGCCTGATGCAGACGTGCCGGAATCGACTCGGCTGCCGGCAATGCACGTGTCAGTGCCGTTTCGACACGTGCCTGCACATCGGCCATCCAGTCGGCGAAGACAAGGGTCACGACGCATCTCCGCTGTCAAAGGTTTTCAGAATGCCTGCATCGAGGACGCGCACCCGTTCCTCGGCATCGGCTAATTGACGCTGACAGTGCTGGAGCAGTTCCACACCGCGTTTGTAGGTGACGAGCGATTCCTCAAGCGGCAATTGCCCGGTTTCCATCGTGGCGACAAGTTTCTCGAGTTCGGCGAGGGCCGTCTCGAACGAAACTTCGCTGGAGTCTGCATCCTTGGGAACGTTCGATTTTGCCATGGGAAGAAAGTCTGGCACGGAGCAAGCCGCGGAATTTGGGGAAAGCCTCGAAAAATACCGTAAATAGGGGCTTCTGGTCAAATTCGGGGGGCGGTACAATAACCATTTGGAAGGGCCAAATGGCCGCTGGATTGCATGTATTGCAGCGCTGGCAGGCCGATTGGCGGTCTCCTTATTTGGTCTCAGCCCTTTGCCTTCGGGAGGCGTGGAATGTCCGACATCGCATCGGCTGCAAAACTGGCTCCGGCAGCCGCTCAATTGCCGGTTAACTGGTATTTCGACGAAAAGTGCTTTGAACTGGAGAAAAAGCTCATCTTCGATGCCGGGCCGGGCTATGCGGGTCACGAGTTGATGGTGCCGGAACTGGGCAACTATCGCACCCAGGAGTGGCTGGACCATGCGCGCATGCTGGTCAGGAACGACGATGCCGTGTGGCGCATGTCGAACGTCTGCCGCCACCGCCAGGCCATCATGCTGCAGGGCAGCGGCACCATCGACCGCACGGTGGTCTGCCCGATCCACCGCTGGACCTACGATCGTCAGGGCGAGCTGATCGGCGCGCCGCACTTCCCGCAGAACCCCTGCCTGCACCTCGACAAGCAGAAGCTCGAAAGCTGGAACGGCCTGCTCTTTGCCGGCCCGCGCTCGGCCAGTGCCGACCTCGGCGGCATGGCCATTGCCGGCGATTTCGACTTCTCCGGCTACAAGCTCGACAAGGTCGAGATCCACGAGTGCAACTACAACTGGAAGACCTTCATCGAGGTCTACCTCGAGGACTACCACGTCGCCCCCTTCCATCCCGGTCTTGGCAACTTCGTCACCTGCGACGACCTGACCTGGCAGTTCGGCGACTGGTACTCGGTTCAGCGTGTCGGCATCACCACGCTGCAGAAGTCCGGCTCGAAGACCTACGAGCGCTGGCAGCAGGCGGTGCGCGACTACTACGGTGAGGACAAGCCGAAGCAGGGCGCGGTGTGGCTGACCTACTATCCGAACATCATGGTCGAGTGGTACCCGCACGTGCTGGTGGTATCGACGCTGATTCCGCGCGATGTCGACAAGACGACCAACGTCGTCGAGTTCTACTACCCCGAGGATATCGCGCTGTTCGAGCGCGAGTTCGTCGAGGCCGAACAGGCGGCCTACATGGAGACGGCGATCGAGGACGACGACATCGGCGAGCGCATGGACCGCGGCCGTCGTGCGCTGATGAAGGAAGGACGCAACGAGGTCGGGCCGTACCAGTCGCCGATGGAAGATGGCATGCGGCATTTTCATGAGTTCTACCGCCGCGTCATGGGCGAGCACCTGCGCTGACGTCCTGCCAAGGCGTGACGAACCGGTCGCTGATCGGTTCGAATTTCCGGAGATCCGATGCAATCCCTTTGGATGGTCGCCGCCAGTCTGCTGTTCGCCTGCATGGGCGTGTGCGTCAAGCTGGCGGCAACGCGTTACTCAGCCCCGGAAATCGTCTTCTACCGCAGCGCCATTTCGCTGCTGCTGATGATCGGCGTAATGCGCCTCTCCGGCATCGGTTTTGCGACACCGCAACCCCGCATTCAGGCCTTCCGTGGTGCCAGTGGCTTCGTATCGCTGCTCATGTATTTCTACGCCATCGCCATGCTGCCGCTGGCAACCGCGGTGACGCTCAACTACACCTCGCCGATATTCCTGGCGATCTACTTCGCGGCATTCTCCGGCATGCGTCTCTCGCGCGGCATGATTGCCGCGCTGCTCACCGGCTTCGTCGGCGTCATTCTGCTGCTGCGGCCGACCTTGCAATCGGAGCAATTGCTTGGTGGCCTGGTCGCGCTCGGTTCCGGCATTGTCTCTGGCCTTGCCTACTTCAACGTACGAGAACTTGGCGCACGCGGCGAACCGGAAGCGCGCACCGTCTTCTACTTCTCGCTGTTCGCAACCATCTGCAGCGCGGCGTGGATGCTCCTTTACGAATTTCATCCGGTTGATCTGCGTGGTGGGTTGCTGCTCTTCGGCGTTGCCGGATTCGCTACGCTGGCACAGTTGTGCATGACGCGCGCGTACAAGCACGGCAAGCCCATTGTGACCGCCAGCCTTGCTTATACCGCAATCGTTTTCGCCAGCCTGTTCGGCATGCTTCTCTGGGAGGAGGTGCTGGCGCCGGGAGCGTGGTTCGGCATTGCGCTCATCGTCATCAGCGGCATCGCCGCCTCACGCGTTTCGCGCGCCAATCCCGCGGAACAGGATTAAACTGTACGCAGATCACAACCACAGCGGAGTTCGCAAACATGATCGTTACCGATCACAAGCCTAAACGCGTCAGCGTCACCGTTTATGGAGAGTTCTCGCTCGCCGACTACAAGGAGTTCGAGGAACTGGTCAATTACAAGGTGAAGTTCGAAGGGCCGGTCGACCTTTTCTTCGATCTCCGCCAGATGGGCGATTTCACGCTCGACGTGGCCTGGGAAGAGCTGAAGTTCTCGCGCTCGCATGCGCACAATTTCAACCGCATTGCCGTCGTTACCGACAGCCAGTGGGTGACGTGGACGGCTTGGTTGTCGCAGATTTTCGTCGACGCCGAGATGCGCATCTTCACCGACGCTGACGAAGCCGCCGCCTGGCTCGCCGACTAGGCGATGGATCATACGACGCTGGTCGACGGCGCAACCCTGTCACGTCACCTCGACGACCCCGGCTGGTGTGTCGTCGATCTGCGCCACCAGTTGGCCGACACGACATACGGCGAGTGCGTCTACGCGGCCTCGCACATCCCGGGAGCCATCTTCCTGCATCTCGATCGCGACCTGTCCGGCGCAATGACGGGCAGGAACGGGCGTCATCCGCTGCCTGAACCGGTGCGCTTGATGTCCCGTCTGGGCGAGGTCGGTATTAGTAACGACACGCAGGTCGTGGTCTATGACGACGCGCAAGGCATGATTGCAGCGCGTTTATGGTGGCTGCTGCGCTGGCTCGGACACACGCGCGTCGCTTTTCTCGACGGCGGATTTCCGCTCTGGCAGAGCGAGGGGCGGCCGACGACGGCCGACCAGTGCCCGCGACCACCAAGCGTTTTTCGCGGTGCCCCCGACTGGCGGATGATGGTCGATGCCGACTACCTGCTCGCACGGCTGGCGTCGCCCGAACTCTGTCTGATCGACGCGCGCGGCCCCGATCGCTTCCGTGGCGAGAACGAAACCATCGACCCGGTGGGCGGTCACATTCCCGGGGCACGCAACCGCTTCTTCAAGGACAACCTCGAACCCGACGGGCGCTTCAAGCCGGCGGCGGTGCTGCGCGCCGAGTACCTGGCCCTGATGGCCGGTGTCGCGCCGTCGCAGGTCGTGGCGCAATGCGGCTCCGGCGTTTCGGCCTGCCTTGATCTGCTGGCGATGGAGATTGCCGGTCTTCACGGCGCGCGCCTGTATCCCGGTTCGTGGAGCGAGTGGTGCAGTGACCCGTCGCGGCCGGTGACATGCTGAAATCACGGTAGCAAAGGAGACATCATGAAACGAACCCTTATTGCAGCGATCATTCTCAGCCTCTGCGCAGCACCGGCCCTGGCGGATCCGCCGGAAGGAAAGGGCAAGGGGCGGCAGCACAAATCTGAAAAGCACGAGAAGCACGAGGCCGCCGATGGCGGCGCCGGCTCGGTAACGGCAATGGTTACCGCTGGCGTCACGGCAGCCATTGCGCACCAGTATGCAGTCGAAAGCGGCATCAAAATGGGGGGTTACAAGCCGCTGCCGCCGGGTATCCAGAAGAACCTCGCCCGTGGAAAACCGCTGCCGCCGGGTATTGCAAAGAAAGCGCCGCCCTCGGCACTGCTCGGCCGCTTGCCGCGCCATCCGGGTTACGAATGGCAAATGGCCGGCACCGACCTGATTCTGGTGCAGATCGGCACTGCGATCATTGCCGATGTGTTGAAGGACGTATTCCGCTAAGGGCGTTCGGCAGAAGTCCGATGCCTTTGCTATCTTGAAAGAGGTTGATTGTAGGAGTATCCGAAATGTCTCGAATCCTGATCGCATTGTTTGCCTCAGTCGCCGTGTGCGGAACCGTATTCGCCCAAGGCAAGAGCGGGTCGCACGGCGGTGGCGCGCCAGCGAGTGTCTCTGCAGGTGCTGCACCGGCCTCGCCCGGCGGAGGGGCTGGCGCAAGTACGGGCAGCGCTCCGACGTCCATGCCCAGCACGACGCCTGCAACGCCCATGCCCTCGACGTCTTCTACCGTACCGACGACGTCATCAGCAACGACGCTGCCTGCCCTTCCGCCGCTTAGCGGCGCCAGCGGCTTGCCGGCGACACCGGCTTCGCCCGGCTCGATGGCCGATTGCGTGCACGATGCGCGCAGCGGCAAGCCAACCGAATCCGGGAAATGCAAGTGAGATAGCCTGTTGCCGCTGGTGTCTGCGCGCAGATTCAGTTCAGCTCCGGCAACAGGTGCTTTGCCCACAGGCTTTCGGCGAAGCGGTGCCGAAAGAAACCGAAATGTCCGATCCCCTTCGCGCCGACATCGTTCGGCGCGATGCGCTTCATCGTCCGCCGCGCATTTGTGTAGAAGCCGTGCAGCGACTCGGTGTTCTGTGCCGACATGAATTCGTCGTCGGTGAAGGAGAGCGAGACGATCGGCGTCGTCACCGCCGCGTACTGCTCGCGCACGGGTTCGCCCTCGACACCCACCGAATACTGGGGATGCCGGCACCAGCGCTGCCACTGCGCCATCACGCCGCGCGGCAGGTCGCCGACCTTCTTCAGCCTGCGCCCGGGGAAGTAGCCGAACAGCGGCAGCACCACCGGCACCACGAAGTACCACAGCCACCACACGTAGATGCGCAGCGACCAGGTGTTCTGCAGCCAGTAGCCGCTGCCGGAGCCGACCGTGATCGCCTTCGCCAGCCGCGCATGTTGCGGGAAGAAGGCGAGGATCTGGCCGCCGAGGCTGTGGCCGACCCAGTACAACGGCACGTCGGGGAAGCGCTGCGTCAATGCATCGGCGGCGGCCGCGCAGTCAAGCTTCGCCCAGTCGAAGATGTCGGCCTCGAAGCCGCGCAGGCTGCCACGGCGCGAATGGCCCATGCCGCGATAGTCGAAGGTGATCGCTGCATAGCCGTGCAGGGCCAGCCAGTTGGCGAAGTCGGCGTAGTACTCCTGGCTGACGCCCATCGCCGGCACGATCAGCACCGCGCCGCGGGCCGTGGGGTAAGACTCGCCGGGCGAATAGAAACGCGCTGCCAGTGCGTGGCCGTCGGCGGCGTGGATGGTTTCCGGTTTTGGGTGCTTGCTCACTCTCGGGATCCTTTGGCGGGGGCGGCGGGGGAGGCGTTCAGCAGCATTGCGACCGCCGCGTCGGCCAGGGCATCGACCGACAGCTCGCCTGCGGCGCGGTACCAGTGGCTGCTCCAGTTGAGCATGCCGAAGAGCAGCAGGCGCACCGGCGGCGCGGCGGAGGCCAGCTTGCCGGCCTTCTGCAGCGCATCGAGCGTTTCCTGCCAGGGCACCTGATAGCGGTCGAAGGCGGCGGCGATTTCGGTGCGCGCCTTGTCGTCCAGCGCGCGCGTCTCGCTGACCAGCAGCGGCGAGCGGCAGTCGCCTTCAAGCAGGGTGCCGAGGTGGGTGCGCACCAGCACGCGCAGGCGTTGCTCGGGGTCTGAGATGCCGTCGATGGCGGCGAGCAACTGCGCGTTGCCGGCATCGAGCCCTTCGATCATCGCTGCCTTCAATAACTCCTGCTTGCTGCGGAAGTGGTAGAACGGACTGCCCGAGCGCATGCCCACGGCCTCGGCGATGTCGCGCGTGGTGGTTGCGTCAAAGCCCTTCTCGACGAACAGCTTCGCCGCCGCCCGCAGCAGCTCGGCACGGCGGTTGGGTTCGAGTCCGGTGTCGGTCTTTCGGCGTGGCATCAATCGGCCTCTGTTTGGTTTGTCACCCCGGCCTGTCCCGAGCCGGTCGAGGTGCCGGAGTGACGGGGAAGCGCGAAGTGTTCGGGCATTCTCAGAGCGCCGCCGCGACGCGCGTGCCCTGGTCGATGGCGCGCTTGGCATCGAGTTCGGCGGCCAGATCGGCGCCGCCGATCAGCGTCACCGGAATGCCGGCTGCCTCCAGCGGGGCCTTCAGCTCCCGTCGCGATTCCTGCCCGGCGCAGACGACGATGGTATCCACCGGCAAGGTCTTCGCCTCACCGCCCACCGTGATGTGCAGGCCGACGTCGTCGATCTTCTCGTAACTGACACCAGGGATCATCGTTACGCCGCGCTTCTTCAGGAGCGTGCGGCGAATCCAGCCGGTGGTCTTGGCCAGCCCGTCGCCAACCTTCGATTCCTTGCGCTGCAGCAGGTACACCTTGCGCGGTGCCCTCTCGTCGACCGCCGGCTTGAGGCCGCCGCGGCTGGCATAGGTCGGGTCGATGCCCCACTCGCTATTGAAGCGCTCACTCTCGCTGCGTTCGTCGTGCGCATGCGTGAGGAACTCGCCGACATCGAAGCCGATGCCGCCGGCGCCGATGATCGCCACCGATTTTCCCGCCACCTTGCGGCCTTCGATGATGTCGAGATAGGTCGCCACCTTGTCCGACTCGATGCCGGGGATGGGCGGCATGCGAGGCGTGATGCCCGTGGCCAGCACGACATGGTCGAAGCCTTCGGCTTTCAGCGCATCGGTCTCGGCTCGGGTGTTCAGGCGAAGTTTCACGCCGGTCGTCTCGATGCGTTTGCCGAAATAGCGCAGCGTCTCGTTGAAGTCTTCCTTGCCGGGAATCTGCTTCGCGATGTTGAACTGCCCGCCGATGCGGTCTGCCGCGTCGAACAGCGTCACGTCGTGGCCGCGCTCGGCGGCGGTCGTCGCGCAGGCCATGCCGGCCGGGCCGGCACCGATGACGGCGACCTTCTTCGGGAACTCGGCCTTTGTGATCGTCAGCGTTGTCTCGTGGCAGGCGCGCGGATTGACCAGGCAGGAGGTCAGCTTGCCGTTGAAGATGTGGTCCAGGCAGGCCTGGTTGCAGGCAATGCAGGTGTTGATCTCGTCACCCTTGTTGGCGGCGGCCTTGTTCACGAAGAAGGGGTCGGCGAGGAAGGGGCGCGCCATCGACACCATGTCGGCGCAGCCCGAGGCGAGCACGTCTTCGGCTACCTCGGGCGTGTTGATGCGGTTGGTGGTGATCAGCGGAATCTTCACCGCGCCTTTCAGGCGCTTGGTCACCCACGCGAAGGCGGCACGCGGCACCATGGTGGCAATGGTCGGGATGCGTGCCTCGTGCCAGCCGATGCCGGTATTGATGATGGTCGCGCCGGCGGCCTCGATGGCTTTCGCCAGCGCCACCACTTCCTCCCAGCTGCTGCCGCCCTCGACCAGATCGAGCATCGACAGGCGGAAGATGATGATGAAGTTCGGCCCCACCTTGGCGCGCGTCGCCTTCACGGTTTCAACGGCGAAACGGATGCGGTTCTCGAACGACCCGCCCCACTGGTCGGTACGCTGGTTGGTCTGCGGCGCGATGAACTGGTTGATCAGGTAGCCCTCGGAGCCCATGATCTCGACGCCGTCGTAGCCCGCCTTCTGCGCCAGCCGGGCGCAGCGCGCGTAGTCGCCGATCGTCTTGCGGATACCCCAGTTCGACAGCGCGCGCGGCGTGAAGCGGTTGATCGGCGCGCGCAGCTTCGAGGCCGAGACGCACAGCGGGTGATAGCCGTAGCGGCCGGTGTGCAGGATCTGCAGCGCGATCTTGCCGCCTTCCTTATGGACCGCCTCGGTGATGAGCCGATGCTTGCCCACCTGCCAGGGGAAGGAAAGCTGTGAACCGAAGTGGTAAACGCGGCCGGCCAGGTTCGGCGAAAAACCGCCGGTCACGATCAGGCCAACGCCGCCCCGGGCACGCTCGGCGTAAAACGCCGCCATGCGCTCGAAGCCGTTTTTTTCCTCCTCCAGCCCGGTATGCATTGAGCCCATCAGCGTGCGGTTCTTCAGCGTCGTGAAGCCGAGGTCGAGCGGGGCGAGCAGGTGCGGGTAGGGCGTGGCGTTCTGGGTAGCTGTGGTCATGAACTGGTCTCCGGATAGTCTGATTATTTATTAAGCAAGCAAGCGCTTGGTTATTGTTCCGGAAAGGCGGGGGAAAAGCAAGCGCCCGGATAGCGCTGCGTGACTGACTACTGGTTGGTTTCGACGGCGGAGATCTCCGGCCGCAGGAGTGCCATTTCGCCGAACGGCTGCGCCGGCAGCCGTCCATGGCGCAGCCAGGCGAGCGGGATCTGCCACAGGCTATGTTCGAAGCGGCTATGGAAGAAGGCGAAATGCCCGACCTGCTGTTCACCGGCGGCCTCCGGCCGCAGATGCAGGTGCGTGCGCCGGCTATGGCGAAAATAGCCGAGCAGGCGGCGGATCGCCGACGGTGTGCCGAACTCGTCATCGGAAAGGCTTACTGCCAGCGTATCGCCGTGCATCGCCGCAAAGCGCTCGAGCAGCGTGCGGCGCTCCGCTGCTGGCAACAGGCGCGCCCAGTTCTCCTCGAAGCGTGGGTGCCGCGCTGTCCAGTCGCGCACCACGCCGCGCGGCGTATCTTCCAGCCAGCCCAGCCGGCTGCCGGGGAAATAGCCGAACAGCGCAGTCAGCGCCGGCATGAACACGTGCCAGCGCAGGAACATGCGCCCGCGCTTGTGGCCGACATAATCGCGCCAGTAGGCGTACTGCGCGCCCATCGTGAACACCCGCGAAATGCGGTGGCTCGATGCTGCCAGCCCGACCAGGAAGCCGCCCACGCTGTGCGCCGCCACGTGGATCGGCTGTCCGGGGAAGTGCGTCGAAACATACTGTAGCGCCGCCTCGAAATCGAGCCGCCCCCAGTCGATCCAGCCCGCCTCGAAACCGCGCAGGCTGGCCGGCCGCGACTCGCCGATGCCGCGGTAATCGTAGGTCAGCACATCGAAGCCGTGCGCGTGCAGGAAGGCGGCGAAGCGGGCGTAGTAGCGACAGCGTACCGACGTCGCGGCGTTGATGATCACCACCGGCCGTGCCGCATCGGGGTGCGCGTGGCGCCAGAGAAAGCCCTTCAGCACATAGCCGTCGTTGGCTGCAAAGGCGATAGGTAACGAGGTGGGGGAAGCCTGGCTCATGGCGTTTCAAGTTGTCGTTCGATGCCCGCAGGTTATCGGCGGTGCCATCCAACGACAAACGAAACTTCGGCATGGACAGCATGCGGATCGGGAATGATGGGGTGTAGCGGTTGGTAGGGGCGGGGTGTCGATTGCGACGTTCACTCTGGTGATCTGCCAGCCGAGTACTCATCGCCTAAAAAACCTGATACTGGCCGCTTTTCTATAGTCTGCTATTGGCATAATGTCGTTCTTTAGAGGTACCTTTCAATCGGGTACTGGCGGGATGCTCCGCGCTCACTCTGCCCCAATAAAAATCGACAGGCACTAAAGGGCTCAACGCTGATGGCAAGCAACAACGGGAAAGACAAATCCCTCGAATCGTGGATTTGGGACGCGGCCTGCTCCATCCGCGGCGCCAAGGATGCGCCGAAGTACAAGGACTACATCCTCCCCCTCATCTTCACCAAGCGCCTGTGCGATGTCTTCGACGACGAACTGAACCGCATCGCCAAGGAGGTCGGCTCGCGCAAGAAGGCCTTCCAGCTCGCCAAGGCTGACCACAAGCTGGTTCGCTTCTACCTGCCTCTGCTGCCGGACGATCCCGAGCAGCCCGTCTGGTCCGTCATCCGCAAGCTCGCCGACAGGATCGGCGAAGGCGTCACCAGCCACATGCGCGCCATCGCCCGTGAAAACCCGCTCCTGCAGGGCATCATCGACCGTGTTGATTTCAACGCCACCACCCACGGCCAGCGCGACCTCGACGACGACCGCCTCTCCAACCTGATCGAGGCCATCAGCACCAAGCGCCTCGGGCTCGACGACGTCGAGGCCGACATCATCGGCAAGAGCTACGAATACCTGATCCGCAAGTTCGCCGAAGGCGGCGGCCAGAGCGCCGGCGAGTTCTACACCCCGCCCGAAGTCGGCACCATCATGTCGCGCGTGCTCCAGCCCGAGCCCGGCATGGAAATCTACGACCCCACCTGCGGCTCTGGCGGCCTGCTCGTCAAATGCGAGATCGCCATGGAAGAAAACGCCAAGGGCAAAAAGCGCACCGTCGCCCCGCTAAAACTGTTCGGCCAGGAATTCACCCCCGAGACCTGGGCCATGGCCAACATGAACATGATCATTCACGACATGGAAGGCCAGATCGAGATCGGCGACACCTTCAAGAACCCCAAATTCCGCAACAGGCAGGGCAAGCTGCGCACTTTCGACCGCGTCGTCGCCAATCCCATGTGGAACCAGGACTGGTTCACCGAAGCAGACTACGACAACGACGAGCTCGACCGCTTCCCCGCCGGGGCCGGCTTTCCCGGCAAATCCTCCGCCGATTGGGGCTGGGTGCAGCACATCCACGCCAGCCTGAACGCCACCGGCCGCGCCGCCGTCGTCCTCGACACTGGCGCCGCCTCGCGCGGCTCGGGCAATGCCGGCACCAATAAGGAAAAGACCGTCCGCCAGTGGTTCGTCGACCACGACCTTATCGAGGCCGTGCTCTACCTGCCCGAAAACCTGTTCTACAACACCACCGCGCCGGGCATCGTGCTGTTCCTGAACAAGGCCAAGACCAAGGAGCGCCGGGGCAGGGTCTTGCTCGTCAATGCATCCCAGGTCTTCGAAAAGGGCGACCCCAAGAACTTCATCCCCGAAGCCGGCATCCAGCGTATCGCCGACACCCTCATCGGCTGGACCGAAACGGAAAAACTCAGCCGCATCGTCGATCACGCCGAACTGAAGAAGAACGACTACAACATCTCCCCCAGCCGCTACATCCACACCTCGGACGCCGAAACCTACCGGCCCATCGCGGAGATTGTCGAAGAGCTGGCCGTGATCGAGGCCGAGGCGCGGGAGACGGACAAGGCGTTGCGGGGCATCCTGAAACAACTGGGCATATGAGAAAAGAAGACCACATTCAGCGTCACGTTTCAGTTATCCGGGATTTTCGGATAACTGCCTTCTGCCCATGCAAAGCGAAATAAGGAGTGGCATGAAAAAGAAACCGACCAACGCCACGATTAATTCTGGCGATTTCGCCATATTTGGAAGCCGGGCTGGCTACAAACACGGCATCCAGTCAGAGAGCCATCTGCGCCCATCCACGTCATCTGTGGTTGACCTGCAATCACGAGGTGAATCATGAGCGAGCTCGTCCTCTACACCTCCGACGACGGCCGCACCCGCCTCGATCTGCGCATCGACGGTCAGACAGTCTGGCTGACCCAGCTTGAAATCGCCGAGCTTTTCCAGACCACCAAGCAGAACGTCAGCCTCCACGCCAAGAACATTTTCGAAGACGGAGAGTTGAGTCCCGAGGCAACTGTCAAGGAATCCTTGACAGTTCAAATTGAGGGAAGGCGGCAAGTCCAGCGCACCATCCAGCTCTACAACCTCGACCTCATCCTGGCCATCGGCTACCGCGTGCGTTCGCCGCGTGGCGTCCAGTTCCGCCAATGGGCCAGCACCCATCTCAAGGAATACCTGGTCAAAGGCTTCGTCATGGACGACGAGCGCCTCAAGAACCCCGGCGGCTGGGATTACTTCGACGAACTCCTCGCTCGCATCCGCGAGATCCGGGCCTCGGAAAAGCGCTTCTACCAGAAAGTGCGCGACCTCTTCGCCCTCAGCAGCGACTACCAGGCCCGCGAAAAGGAAACCGCGCTCTTCTTTGCCGAGGTGCAGAACAAACTCCTCTACGCCGCCACCCGCCAGACCGCCGCCGAACTCATCGTCGCCCGCGCCGATCCGAGCCAGCCCAACATGGCGCTCACCGCCTGGAGCGGCTCCCGCGTCCGCAAGCAGGACATCCTCATCGCCAAGAACTACCTCAGCGCAGACGAGGTCGATACCCTCAACCGCCTCGTCGTCATCTTCCTCGAACAGGCCGAGCTCCGCGCCAAGCAACACAAGGACCTCACCCTCGACTTCTGGCGCAGCAGCGTGGACCGCATGCTGGCTGCCAACGACCAGCCCCTGCTTAATGGCCCCGGCACCGTCAGCCACGAGGACATGAAAACCATCGCCACCGAACGCTACGAAGATTTCGACGCCAAACGCCGCCAACAGGAAGCCATCGCCGCTGATGCCGAGGATTTGAAAGCCATCGAGGATCTGGAAAAGGACCTCAAGCGGAAGGGAGGGAAGGCGTGAGTGCCGAACTCCAGCAAACCGAAATTGGCGAGTTCCCGTCCGATTGGGAAATCAACCGCGTTGATTCCGCATTCGATATTCAGCAAGGAAAGCAGGTCTCGAAAAGGAACCGCGATGGCGAACACCAACGCCCATTTCTTCGAACCAAGAACGTCTTTTGGAATCGCCTCGAACTGACCGATCTCGATGAAATGCATTTCAGCGAGGCCGAGCAGATACGCCTCGAACTTCAGGCGAACGATCTACTTGTCTGCGAAGGCGGTTCGATTGGACGAACAGCACTTTGGAACAATGAGGTCGATGGCTGCCTATACCAGAACCATCTCCATCGCCTCCGGGCGAAGGGCGACAAGGCTCATCCGCAATTTGGCGTGTATTGGCTTTGGTACGCCTTCGACGTGGCCAATCTTTACTTTGGACGTGGGAACGTAACGACGATCCCGAACCTTTCGCAGTCGAAGCTGGCGGAGTTGCCCATGGCGCTCCCCCCACTCCACGAGCAGAAGAAGATCGCGCACACCCTTTCGACGGTGCAGCGGGCGATCGAAGCGCAAGAGCGGATCATTCAGACCACCACCGAGCTGAAAAAGGCCCTCATGCACAAGCTCTTCACCGAAGGCCGCCGCAACGAACCCCAAAAACAAACCGAAATCGGCCCCGTCCCCGAAAGCTGGGAGGTGGTGCGGTGCGAAGATGTTTGCGACACGATCAGCGTTGGAATCGTCGTAAAGCCATCCAGTTACTATGTGAAGGAAGGCGTCCCTGCATTTCGTTCGCAAAACGTCCGAGAAGATCGGATTCAGCCAGAACCGATGGTCTATATCTCCGAAGAGGCAAACAACGGCCCAGTGAGGAAATCAAAGTTGGCAGCGGGGGATGTTCTGATTGTCCGAACTGGCTACCCAGGAACGTCCTGCGTCGTTCCGCCGGAGTTCGACGGCAGCAACTGCATCGATTTGATTTTCGTCCGACCGAATAAGGAAAAGCTCAGGGGCCACTACTTGAGTCGATTCTTCAACTCGGACGCCGCTAAGGCTCAGGTTCAGGCGGGCAAGATCGGACTCGCACAGCAGCACTTTAACGTGGGCGCAGTGAAGAACACACAAATGCCGCTGCCGCCGACGGACCAGCAAGACGAGATCGTGGCACATCTCGAATTGATCGACTCGAAACACGATCTGGCGACCGCGAAGCGGAACGCACTCCAAGACCTCTTCCGCACCCTCCTTCACGAACTGATGACCGCGAAGACCCGCGTTCACAGATTGGAGATTTCCTCATGAGCACATCGCCGAAACCAACAAGCACAATGCCGGCTAATTTAGGAGGCCGGCTCCGAAACACCCCTCTCCCCTTAACAAGTGGCCTTCTCCCACTGTTTGAGGCGGTAGTGAATTCTATTCATGCAATTGAGGAGGCGGGCGTTCCCACAGAGAGCGGCCGTATCAGAGTGACAATTCTTCGGGATTCAAAACAAGGAACCTTGAATCTGAAAGATTCCAAGAAGAGAGGGCCAGACGCACTTGAGGACATCGTCGGATTCAAAATTGCGGATAACGGAATCGGATTCACAGACGACAACATGCTGTCGTTCCGGACGCTTGATTCAGAACATAAAATCCAAAAAGGTTGCCGTGGAATAGGGCGCTTGCTCTGGCTCAAAGCCTTCAAGAAAGTCCGCGTTGTGAGTACCTATCGAGCGGGCGATAACCTCTTTCAGCGCACTTTCACCTTTAGCGCCGACGGGGGCGTATCAAATGAGAAGAACTGCACGGCACCCGAAGGTTCTTCGATCGGTACATTCGTCCACCTTGATGAGTTCAATACGCGCTATCGCGAATACGCACGAAAAACCCCAAGTGCGATAGCTGATAGCATTTTTGAGCACTGCCTGTGGTATTTCATTCGACAGGGTGGTGCGCCGCTGATCGAACTCGTTGATGAGGCGGAGTTGATTTCATTAAATGATGTCTACGATGCCCACATGCATTCGTCGGCCGTTCCTGAAACCATTTCCATCAAGGAACAGCCATTCGACCTCGTTCATGTCCGGCTCAGGTCCTCCTCCCTCTCAGCGCACGCCATCGCGTTCTGCGCCGACAATCGACTGGTCACGGAGGAAAAGCTTTCCGGCAAGCTGCCGGGCCTGCACGGGAAACTCACAGATGCTAACGGCGAGTTCGTTTACTCCTGTTACGTGAGTTCGGCGTTCCTCGATGAATGCGCCCGTCCTGAGCGCACAGGATTTGAAATTGTCGACAGTGTCGATGGACTGCTTGCGAACACAGAGATCGGCCTTAACGACATTCGGGAGGCTGTAGTAGAGCGTGCAAAGGCGCAACTGGCCGAGCATCTCGAAGAAAACTTGCAGCGCTCGAAAGAGAAGGTTTCGAAGTTTGTCGCAACCAAGGCGCCCCGCTATCGCCCTATCCTCTCTCGAATTCCTGAGACTGAACTAAATGTCGATCCCGATATTTCGGACAAAGATCTGGAACTCACACTTCACAAGCAGTTCGCCAATTTTGAGAGGGAGCTAATCAGCGAAGGGCATGACATCCTCAGTCAAACTCACGCCCCACCGGATGAGCAATACAGGGCCAAGCTCGAGTCTTATTTGGCAAAAGCCGAGGACATCAAGAAGTCAGACCTTGCGAGTTACGTTTCTCACCGGCGGGTGATCATTGACCTCTTCGAGAAAGCCATCGAGAAAGATGTGCACGGGAACTACGTCCGGGAAGATTTGATTCACAGCCTCATTATTCAAATGCGGAAGGACAGCTCGGAACTCCCGATGGAGAGCTGCAATTTATGGCTAATCGATGAACGGCTCGCGTTTCATGACTACTTGGCTTCGGATAAACCGCTCAAGTCGATTCCCATAACCGCGTCTGGCGACGGCAAGGAACCCGATATCTGCGTCCTGAACGTCTTCGATCAGCCGATTATGGTTTCGGAGGGAACAAGACTTCCGCCTGCCAGCATCGAGATTGTGGAGATCAAGCGACCGATGCGAAATGATGCAAAAGCGGGTGAAGACCACGATCCCATCGAACAGGCGATCGATTACCTTGAACGAATTCGACAAGGTGGTGTGAAGACATCAACCGGACGGCCAATTCCGTCACTCCAGAACGACTCTGTTCCAGGTTTCTGCTACGTCCTCGCAGACCTTACCCCCTCGTTTGAAAAGCGCTGCCGAATTCATCACAACCTCAAGCGCACGTCCGATGGTCAGGGGTATTTTGGCTATAAGGACAACGTAAACGCCTACGTAGAAGTGATCTCCTTTGACCGCCTCGTCAATATGGCGAAAGAACGGAACCGCGCATTCTTCGACAAACTCGGACTCCCTGCGAACTGAACGCTGAATCAGCAAACACGACCTGAATCATGCCCACTCCTGGCGAACATAAAACCGTCCAAGCCCGCATCCTCGGCTACGCCGAGGCCATCGGTTGGACGATTGTGTCCCGCGAGGCAGCCGAGCAGCGGCGCGGCTTTGATCCGGCAGTCCCACCCGCCGACCGCGCCAAAAACCGCTCGCTCTTCTTCGACGACCTGCTCGACGCCAAAGTGCGGGAATTCAACCCGCGCTACGCCGAGGCCGAGGGCGCCTTGCTCGGGCAGTTCCGCCATCTGCACACCGACATCTACGGCAACCGGGAATTCGTCGAGCATCTGCGCAACCGGGGCAAGTTCTTCGACCACGAGGAGAAGCGCGAGCGCGACCTGATGCTGATCGACTACGACGATCCGGTGCGCAACGTTTATGAAGTGACCGAGGAGTGGGCCTTTCACAACGGCCACTACGGCACGCGGGAGGATGTGGTCTTTCTCATCAACGGCATCCCGGTGCTGGTGATCGAGTGCAAGAACGCCAACAAGGACGAGGCGATTGCCCTGGGGGTGGACCAGATTCGCCGCTACCACCGCGAGACGCCCGAGCTGTTCGTGTCGCAGCAGCTCTTCACCGCCACCGATGCCATCGGCTTTTCCTACGGGGTGAGCTGGAACACGGTGCGGCGGAACATCTTCAACTGGAAGGGCGACGAGGTCGGCAAGCTGGAGGCCAAGGTGAAGAGCTTCTGCGCCATTCCGCAGGTGCTCGCCTTCCTGAAGGACTACATCGTCTTTGCCGAGAAGGACGAGGAACTCAACAAATACATCCTGCGCCAGCACCAGACCGGCGCGGTGGAGGCGGCCGTCGGCCGCGCCCTCGATCCCAAACGCACGCGCGGCCTGGTCTGGCACACCCAGGGCAGCGGCAAGACCTTCACCATGATCAAGGCGGCGGAGCGGCTGTTCCGCGCGCGCGGGGCGGACAAGCCGACCGTGCTGCTGATGATCGACCGCAACGAGCTGGAAGACCAGATGCTCAAGAACCTCGCCGCGCTGGGGCTGGGCAATCTGGAGCACGCCAGCAGTATCGCCCGGCTCAACCAGCTGCTGCGCGATGACTACCGGGGCATCATCGTGACGATGATCCACAAGTTCCGCGACATGCCGGCGAACCTGAACACGCGCGTGAACATCTACGTGCTGATCGACGAGGCCCACCGCACCACCGGCGGCGACCTCGGCAACTTCCTCATGGCCGGCCTGCCGAACGCGAGCTTCCTCGGCTTCACCGGCACGCCGGTGGACAAGACGGTGTATGGCAAGGGCACCTTCAAGACCTTCGGCTGCGAGGATGACCAGGGCTATCTGCACAAGTATTCCATCGCCGACAGCATCGAGGACGGCACCACGCTGCCGCTCTACTACCAGCTCGCCCCCAACGAAATGCTGGTGCCGCACGAGACGCTGGACAAGGAGTTCCTCTCGCTGGCCGAAGCCGAAGGCGTGGCCGACATCGAGGAGCTGAACAAGATTCTCGAACGGGCGGTGAACCTGAAAAACTTCCTCAAGGGCAAGGAGCGGATTCAGCAGGTGGCGCAGTTCGTGGCGGAACACTACCGCCAGAACGTCGAGCCGCTGGGCTACAAGGCTTTCCTGGTCGGGGTCGACCGCGAGGCCTGTGCGCATTACAAGCATGCGCTCGACCGGTTTCTGCCGCCGGAGTATTCCGAAGTGGTCTACACCGGCAGCAACAACGATTCGAAACTGCTGAAGGAATTCCACCTCGACCCGAAGCGGGAGCGGCAGATCCGCAAGAGCTTCGGCAAGCTCGACCAGATGCCGAAGATCCTGATCGTGACCGAGAAGCTGCTCACCGGCTTCGACGCGCCGGTGCTCTACGCCATGTATCTCGACAAGCCGATGCGCGACCACACGCTGCTGCAGGCCATTGCCCGGGTGAACCGCCCCTACGAGAACGAGGCGCAGGAGATGGTGAAGCCGCACGGCTTCGTGCTCGATTTTGTCGGCATCTTCGACAAGCTGGAAAAGGCGCTGGCCTTCGACAGCGAGGAGATCAACGCCATCGTCAAGGACCTGAAGCTCCTGAAGCTGCTGTTCAAGAACAAGATGGAAACCAGAGCGCCGGACTACCTCGGCTTGATCGAGCGCAACTTCAACGACAAGGACGTCGATACCCTCATTGAGCATTTCCGCGACCCCGAGCGGCGCAAGGCGTTTTTCAAGGAGTACAAGGAGATCGAGATGCTCTACGAGATCATCTCGCCCGATGCCTTCCTGCGCCCCTTCATTGACGGCTACGGCACTTTGACGGCGATCTACCAGATCGTCCGCAAGGCCTACACCCGGACCGTCATGGTGGACCGCGAGTTTCAGGCCAAGACCCACCATCTGGTGCAGCAGCAGGTGGGCAGTTATGGCGTCGGCGGCCTTGGCGAGATGGTCGCGATCGACGGCAATACCATCGAGTTGATCAAGAACAAGCAGGGCGGAGATGGTACCAAGGTCATCAACCTGATCAAGAGCATCGAAAAACTGGCGCAGGAAAACAGCGATGACCCTTGCCTCATCGCCATGGCGGAGCGCGCGAGGGCGGTGCAGGAGAGCTTCGAGCAGCGCCAGACCAGCACGGCCGAGGCCCTGGCCGAGTTGCTGCGGGAGGTAGAAGGCAATGAAGCGCGGAAGAAGGAGCAGGCCGAAAAGTCTTTCGATGGCCTGACCTATTTTGTTTACCGCAGCCTGCTGGACGCGAAGATTGAGAACGCCGAGGTGGTCAGCCGCAAGATTCGCCACGCCTTCACCGAGTTTCCGAACTGGAAGCGCAGCGAAAACGCCCTGCGCGAACTCCGCAAGAAGGTGACCTTCGCCATCTTCGCGGAAACGGACGATCTGGATCGGGTGACGACGTTGGTGGATGCGTTGTTCACGCTGCTGGAAAAGGCGGACCGGATTTAGCGCCATGGCAGCAATCGATCACAAGGACCAGTTCAAGCAGCGCGTCCGCCACTGGGCCGGCAAGCTGGATGTCAAGATTGCCTGGCTGGGTGTGCGGCCGATGCGGAGCAAATGGGCCTCGTGTTCCACTGCGGGCCATCTGAATTTCAGCGACGAGCTGCCCGCCCTGAAACCCGAGCTGTGGGACTACGTGATCGTTCATGAACTGCTCCACTTTTCTGTACCCAACCACGGAAGACTCTGGAAGAGCCTGATGCGTGCGCATCTGGGCGACTACGAGGCCCATGAACGCGCGTTGAAGCGGATTGCTACGTCCTCGGCCCCAGTCTCTCCGCTTTCCCCCACCGCTTCTCCAGCGCCCCTGACGCCGCCGCCTTGAGTAGTTTCTGAAAGCTCGGGCATTCCGCATGGCTCGGTGCCGGGCAGGCCGCCGCGTGGCGCAGGTCGCTGCTCATGGCGCGCAGGCGCTTGATCTGCGCGTCGATCTTGTCGGCCTGTGGGCTTCGGCCTGGCTGACGGCGTGGCTGTTCGCCTTCCCCGCCGTGATGCTGGTGGCGCCGTTGGCGCAGCGGGCCGTGCGCTCGCTGGTGGCGGCGCGGTGAGAGCGGTGGCGCTGACTATGGCAGGCGCACGGCGCCCATCTCGTCCATCTCGAAAAACGGGTTGAAGCAGATTTCCCACAGAAAGCCGTCGGGGTCGGCGAAGTAGCCGCGGTAGCCGCCCCACGGGGCGCGCTCGCCGCGGCGCACGAGGCGGGCGCCAGCGGCGACGGCTTCGGCGAGGGTGGCATCCACCGCCGCTTCGCTGGCCACGTTGTGGGCCAGCGTGAAGGCGGGGAAGCCGCTACCTTCGTGTGGGACGCCGGCATCCTCGGCCAGCGCCTCGCGGCCGAAGAGGGCGAAGGCGACGCTGCCGGCCTGATAGAACGCGACAGCCTCCTGGCTGCCGGCGGATTCCTGCCAGCCGAGCGCGCGGTAGAAGGCACGGCTGCGCGCCAGGTCGTGCACGCCGAGGGTGATGAAGCTGATGGTCTGTTTCATTGCAGGCGTATCGATTGGCGCGCTGGCCTTGGAGAGGACGATGGCCAATTGTACCGACGCGAGGCAGATGTTGGCTGTGTCATGAATGCCGACCAGCCGTCAGCGCTCGCGCACATGCCTCTCGGCCTTGCGCTTTTTGTCGGCTTCCCTGGAGGCACTTCAAGCTCCCCCGCGTTGGCCTTGATCTGTTCCTTTTCCTGCTTGTCGCTCCGGGCCTCGCGGTAGTTCCACTGGATGGAGGTTGAGGCCAGGAGGGTGTCAGGCGACGTTCAGTGAGCGCATGACACCGTCGATTGCGCGGTCGAAGAAGGAGCTGTCGTCCACGATGCGGGCGGCACCGTCGCGGATCTGCCGGGCGAGCGCCTCGGGGGAGATCGAGATTGCGCGAGCGGCGCGGTGATTGGAGAACACCAGAATCCCCTTCTGCGGGCTGACCCAATTGAGGCGTTCGCGCGCCACCTGGCCGCTATCGTCGATGAAATCGACCCAATCGCCGCGCTTCAGGCTGCGTGCTGCGTCGAGTGCCTCGATATCGCGTGCGCGGCGCATCGGACTGGCACCAACCAGCATGACATCCTCGATGACGACACCTTCCTCGACGCGCCGGGTTACCAGCAGGTCGCCATCGACCGCAGGCTGAATGCTCGCAGGTTCGGCCATCTTCGGCGTGGGATTCGTTTGCGGTGTTTCCTCGGTTTTCTGGCCTTTCAGCGCGGCGGCGTGCAGTTCGACCAGTGCGTCGAAGAACGCGCTGCGTTCGGTGGCGTCGATGCTGGTCATCGCGAGCCCGGCGTTGATGCGCGCGAGCAGCATGGGGAGTGCGCTGATCAGCCGCAGGCGCTCATCCGGGTCATTTTTCGGCAGCACGCTCCAGATCAACTGTTCGGCGACTTCGACGGTGTCTTGCCAGCCGGCACTCTCGGCTTCAGTGATCAGTGCTTTCTGGTGCAGTACGCTGGCCCAGTGATCGCCGATGAAGCCCCGTACCACGGGCGGTTGCTCTTTCTCAAGGAGCGGGCGCAGCGCAGCCTGGGTTCGTTCGGCCGCGGCTTCCTCCACTTCACGCCGGATAACGGCATCGGCGGCGATTTCAACCGTGGCAGCTTCTTCGGCTTCGTGCATAACGACGAAGTTTTCCAGTTCCTCGATCGCCTCCGAGAAGATCTCGATGTTGGTTTCAAACTCCTGCTGGATGCGTCCGACCAGCGATTCGAGACGTTGCAGGAACGGATCATCCTCGCGCGCGTTCGCGCCCCAGTGCAGCGCGACGCCGGTGATGCCGTCGAGGAAGCGCCGGGCAGGGTGCTGGCGGTTGGCAAAGAAACTGTGGTCCAGCATGGCCACCTTGAGCACGGGAATCTGCAATTGCCCAACCAGTGATTTGACGGTGGCCGGCAGTTCGTTGTCGTTGAAGACAAAGTCGAACAGCATGGCGACGATGTCGATGGTCACGGCTTCGAGCGGGCTGACCTGCTGCGCGACACTCGACTCGCGTACGACACGTACCTGGTTTTGCAGAATGCCGGCACTCGGCGTCCATTCCATGTGCTGCGCTTCGTTGAGCGATGCCAGGAAGGCATGGCTGATGGCTGCCGCATTTGCCGGGGAGAGGGGCTCGCCAACTGGAGCGCCGGGCGGGGTCGCTGTGCTGCCGGGCTGCGCGGCAAACGGCATCTGCGTGCGTGCGGCAGCGAGCCGCTGCATGGCGCCGAGAATGTCACCGGCGGCCGGCGGTAGATTTTCGGCGGCGGCCTGCAGCGCACCGGTTGCCGCATCGGTTTTGCCCGCGGCATGTGCGGCGCTCGCAAGGTTTGCGCCGGGAGCGTTGCGCTTGTAGGAACGCGTGAGATCGGCGAGGATGCCGCGATCGATCAGGTTGCTGTTGATGTCGTGGTAGAGCGTGGGCAGCGCGAGATGCAGATGGCGTTCGATGCGGCGGATCAGCAACAGGCGGCTTTCCGAATCAAGGCCGAGCGCGGCGGCGGCATCGGCGAGGGCCTGGCAGACGTAGTTCGGCGAGAGCGGATTTTCGATTTCCGCCGGCTCTTCGTGGCCGAGCAGGGCGGCAACGCGACGGTCGAGGCCGTAGAGTTCGTCGTCGCAGGTTTCGGCCAGCTGGGCGGCAAACTCGCGGACGACGATACGTTCGGAAAGCTCATCGTCCTCAACCAGTTGTAGCCCGGCGAAGTCGGGTACGTCGAGAACTTCGGCCACAGGTTTCGGTGTCCAGTCCGCTTCGGCGAGACCGTGGCGGAAGGCATCGATGTACTGGTTCCACGAACGTTCGATTTCCTGCCGCAGATCGAGATAGCGCGTTTGCAGGAGTCGTTCGCGCGTGCCGTCGGCGAGCAGGAACAGCTCTTCCGAGATCGCCGCCCGCGTTCCGGAGAGCCAGCGGCAGAGGCCGTCGCTGAGCTGCTGCCGGGCATCGTTGACGATGCGCAACCCGGGGCCACGCTCGCGCCCGACGGCGTTGATCGAGACGACCTTGGAAACGGCGTTCGCGGACTGGCTCATGGCAAGCTCCTACGCTGTGTGTTGGCCTGCATCATCGATCTGGTCGAAGATCAGCATCGCACTGCCGTCATCGACACGGGCGACAAGCTCATCCGGACTGATCTGGATTGCGCCCTGAGCGCAGTGATTCGAAAAGACGAGAATGCCGCGCTGCGGGCTGATCCACGTCAGCCGCTCGCGGCTGACCTGCCCGTCGGCTTGTGCGAATTGCACCCAGTCACCGCGGCGCAGGCGCATTACCTGGTCGCGCGAACTTTCAACCGGTTGCGGTGGCGCGGTCGGCGTCAGTTCGCTGCGCAGCACGCCGGCATGGATTTCGATCAGCGCATCGAAGAAGGGGCGACGCTCTTCGCGTGGCAGCTCGATCAGATCGAGGCCGCGATTGAGGCGCGAGAGCAGTACCGGGATCTGGCCGATCAGGCGTAGCCGTTCGTCCTGCGCTTCCTTGGGGGTGAGGCTCCAGGCGAGTTCGTCGATGACGGCAATGGCGTCCTGCCATTGCGGACTGTCGTCGGCATACGTTAGCGCCGTCCGCTGCAGTACATCGAGCCAGAGGTCGGCGACGAAATCCCGCGCCAGCTGCGGCAGCGGGCGCTCGAGGAATTCGCGGGCAACGGCCTGCGCGCGCTCCCAGGCCTGACCATCGCTGGAATCGTCGATGCGCGGGGTGTCGTGTGCGTAGGCACGCATCGATTCGAGCAGCGTCGCGAACGCGGCGGCGTTCGGTGCCAGATCGTCGAGCACCGTTGCCAGCGCCTTTGCAAATCGTTGTTCGAACTCGCCAGCCTCTCCGCCGCGTTCGATACTGGTGCGCACGAGGGCTGGCAGTTCGTTGAGGAGCAGGCGGGTCGGGTGCTGCCAGTCGGCGAAGAAACGGGTGTCGCGCATCGCCAGCTGCAGGATCGGAAGCTGCGCGCGCATCAGCGTTTCCTTGATGCCACGCGGAACGATCGGCTCTTCGAGAACGAATCCGAAGAGCATGTCGACGATGTCCACTGCTACCTTGTCCAGAGCGGCGTTCGTCTGCCGCGGCCAGGCGGCGACGGTGCGCTCGCAGGGGACGGCACGGATCATGTCGTCCAGCGATTCGATGAATACCGCGCTGAGGCATGGTGCGGTGAGTCCCGCAGGTGTCTCCGCCGGCTTTGCGTGCGCCCCCGAAACCTCGAGCGCTGCTTTCGGCCGTGCTGCCGCAGCCGGGCTGACGGAAACGACCGGGTCGATGGTGTCGAAACCTCGCCGCCGCGCCAGCGAGAGGTCGCGCATGGCATCCTGCTCGGTCGCCTCGTCGCGCCTGGGAGAAAAGAAGGGGATTACCTTGCCGCTGTTTTGTGTGTCCATCGCCGCTGCTCCTCACGCTGCGCTACCCGTACGGGGCGCAGCGAGGTGGTACGCAGGGCAAACGGCATCAGGGGGGCGATGCAGACCAGCTGGCAGAGATCCCGGATCAAACGTCCGAGCGGGGTTCCGAATACCGGCATGCGCGTACCGCGGCGCTGGGCCGAGATGGGTTCGGTACGCATGCAGGAGGAGGAACTCACAGCAACCTCTTTTATCTGGTGGTCCCGCTGCCATGGCATTTCTGCTGTAGGCCGGTGACTTTGCGTCGCCATCTTTCGATGGGTTTGCCCTGTTTCAGAGATCGGCGGTTTGCCCGTTGCGGGCACTGCACCAGCCGACCGTGGTTTGTGCCGACCAGAAAACGGTCGGACACAGCACACTTTATAGCTGAGGTTCCGTTGATTGCAAGGATTTTTTTTCAAGCTCGGCCAGCGCCCAGCTGACGTGTTCGCGAACCACTGCCGAGGGATGATCGGTGCGGTTGTGCAGGGCCGCAACCACCTGCGCTGTGGCGATCGCGTTGCCTAATGCAACGGCGATGTTGCGCAGCCAGCGTTCGTGGCCGATGCGGCGGATCGGGCTGCCCTGCAGGCGCTGGTCGAATTCGCTTTCCGTCCAGGCGAAAAGCTCGGCGAGGGTGGCGGCATCGAGACCATGACGTGGCGCGAAATCGCGGTCGCCGTGTGTCGCGAAGCGGTTCCACGGGCAGCAGAGCTGGCAGTCGTCACAGCCGTAGATGCGGTTGCCCATCATCGGCCGGAGGTTTTCGGGAATGGGGCCGTCGAGTTCGATGGTGAGATACGAAATGCAGCGTCGCGCATCCACTTCGTAGGGGGCGACGATGGCCTGTGTCGGGCAGGCGTCGATACAGGCGCGGCACGTGCCGCAGTGCTCCTCGATCGGAGTATCGGGCGGCAGGGGCAGGTCGGTATAGAGTTCGCCGAGGAAGTGGTACGAGCCGCCACGGGTCAGCGACAAGGTGTGTTTGCCACGCCAGGCCGTGCCGGCAAGCCGCGCGAACTCGACTTCCATGACGGGTGCCGAGTCGGAGAAGGCGCGGTGGTTGAAATCGCCGATTTCGTCGCGAATGCGTTCGGCCAGCTTCTGCAGGCGGTTGCGGATCGTCTTGTGGTAATCGCGACCCAGCGCGTAGCGCGAGACGTAGGCGAGGCTGCTATCGGCGAGGATCGATCCGGCATCGTGCGCCGCCGGCCAATAGGGCAGACGTGCCGTGATGATGGTGGTGGTGCCGGGGTGCAGCGCGGCCGGGTCGGCACGCAGCGGCGCGTGTTTGGCCATATAATCCATGACCCCGTGGCGGCCTTGTTCCAGCCAGCGCAGCAGGCCGGGAACGGCCTCTGACGGGTCGGCGCGGGCGACGCCGATTTCTGCGAACCCCAATTCTTGTCCCCACGCCTTGATGCGGGCTTTGAGCGCGCCCCAATCGGTCGTTGCGTTTTCTGCGGAGTCTCTATCTTGCATAGCCTGGAGCCTACCATTTCACCGAATTTCTCGGCGTACCTGCCGGACGAGGCCGCCAGCGCGGCGCTGGCCGGCAGTCTGGCACCCTGCCTGCGACCGGGGATCGTCATTTACCTGGAAGGTGACCTCGGTGCGGGCAAGACGACGCTGGTTCGGGCCATGTTGCGTGCGCTTGGTCATGCCGGTCCGGTGAAGAGCCCGACCTATGCGCTGGTTGAAGTTTACGTGGTTTCGAGCTTATACTGGTATCACTTTGATTTTTATCGTTTCAATCACCCGGAAGAGTTTGTCGATGCTGGCTTGGACGAGTACTTCCGCTGCGACGCGGTCTGTCTGGTCGAATGGCCGGACAAGGCGGCGGGTTTCGTTCCCGCGGCCGATCTCGTCATTGCGCTCGGCATCGCCGGCGAGGGGCGGAACATCGAGGTGTCGGCCCACTCGGCGGAGGGCGAGTCATGCCTGAACGCTTTCCGGACAGCACTCGCCGCAAGCTCCTGCGATTCGCCGGTGGCGCTTCCCTCGTCCTGCTCGTAACGCCGCTGGCGCAGGCCGCGCGCGGCAAACCCGCAAATCCCAGCGTGCTGGCCGTGCGTGTGTGGCCGGCTGCGGACTACACCCGTGTAACGCTGGAAACCGATGCGCAGGTAAAGTTCTCGCACTTTGCGGTGAAGAATCCGGATCGATTGGTGGTCGATCTCGAGGGGGTCGAACTCAACGGCGTTCTCGACAGTCTTTCCGGGAAGATTGCCACCGACGATCCGAACATTAAGCTCCTGCGCGCCGGGCGCTTCAAGCCGGGCGTGGTGCGTCTGGTCATGGAACTGAAGGCCGAAGTGGCGCCACAGGTATTCGTGCTGGCGCCGGTTGGCGAGTATGGCCACCGCCTGGTGCTCGATGTCTATCCCGCGAACGCCCCCGATCCGCTGATGGCCTTGATCGAGAAAAAGGAACTGCAGCAGATTCCGCTCGACGAGAAACCTGTCGCCGAGGCCGAGCAGCAGGTTGAGGCACCGAAGCGTTCGGGCAAGCCGATTGTCGACCGGTTGGTGACGATCACGCTCGATCCGGGGCACGGGGGCGAGGATCCCGGCGCGGTCGGACGTGGCGGCACCTATGAAAAGCACGTGACGCTGGCCGTGGCACGGCGCCTGAAGGCGAAGATCGACGCCGAGCCGAACATGCGCGCGGTTCTGACGCGCGATTCCGATTTTTTCGTGCCCTTGCAGATGCGTGTGCAGAAGGCGCGCCGAGTGCAATCCGATCTCTTCGTATCGATCCATGCCGACGCGTTCATCAAGCCCGACGCGCGCGGTGCTTCGGTGTTCGTGCTCTCCGAGAACGGTGCATCGAGTTCGGCGGCGCGCTGGCTGGCGAACAAGGAAAACGCGGCGGACCTGATCGGCGGCGTGAATTTCAACACCAAGGATCCGATGTTGGCGCGCACGCTGCTCGATCTGTCGCAGACCGCCACCATCAACGACAGCCTGAAGCTCGGCAAGGCGGTGCTCGGCGAACTCGACCGCGTTGGCGATCTGCACAAGGCGCATGTCGAGCAGGCCGGCTTCGCCGTGTTGAAAGCGCCGGATATTCCCTCGATTCTGGTCGAGACGGCCTTCATCTCGAATCCGGCAGAAGAGCGCCGGCTCAACGACGATGCCTATCAGGACAAACTGGCCGAGGCGATTATGTCGGGCATCCGCAAGTACTTCCGGATGAACCCGCCGCTGGCCAAATCCAAGCTCGCCAGGCTGGATTGAAGCGCTGCACGGCCCGGCAATCCGGGGCGTAAACCTTTATAATTCAGCCTTTTTCGCCGGTATTCGGCGCTTTTCGTCCATAACCCCATGCGCGTTTTCCGCGGCCTCTCGCAAGCCTCCCCCTGCGCGACCGTGCTCACCATCGGCAATTTCGATGGCGTGCACCTTGGTCATCGCGCATTGCTCGCACGCCTGTGTGCCGTGGCGGGTGAGACTGGCCTGCCGCCGGCGGTGCTGACCTTCGAGCCGCATCCGCGCGAATTCTTCGCCCCCGATTCTGCCCCGACGCGCTTGTCCAACCTGCGCGAGAAGCTGGAGCTGATCGCCGACGATGGTGTCGAACTGGCCTTCGTTGCCCGCTTCAACAGGGCCTTCGCCAGCCTCACCGCCGATCAGTTTGTCGAGGATGTGCTGGTAAAGACGCTGCGCGTGCGGCACCTCATCATCGGCGACGATTTCCGCTTCGGGGCGAAGCGCGCCGGCGATTTCGCACTGCTGCAGCAGGCCGGTGAATCCTTCGGCTTCCGCGTCGAGGCGATGAATACGGTGGCCTCCGCCGACGTCCGCGTATCGAGTTCGGCCGTCCGCGATGCTTTGTGGGCCGGCGATCTGGAGCGTGCCGCCGAACTGCTCGGCCGGCCGTACGTGATCGACGGCCGCGTGGTGCATGGCGACAAGGTGGGGCGCCAGCTTGGCTATGCCACGGCCAACATCCGCATGAAGCACGACCGTCCGCCGCTGCTCGGCGTGTTCGCGGTCGAGGTCACGGGGCTTGGCGACCAGCCCTTGGCCGGTGTCGCCAACCTCGGCTATCGGCCGACGGCGAATGCCGTCGTGCGGCCGATCCTCGAAGTGCACCTGTTTGATTTCGCTTCCGACATCTACGGCGCGCACCTGACCGTGCGCTTCCTGCACAAGATCCGCGACGAGATGAAGTTTTCCGGTTTCGACGAACTGAAGGCGCAGATCGCGCGCGACGTCGAGACCGCCCGCCAGTATTTCAAGCTTTGAACGATTTGAATCTGAGACACCGCAAATGGCTGACTACAAGCACACGCTGAACCTTCCCGATACGCCCTTCCCGATGCGCGGCGACCTCGCCAAGCGCGAGCCGGCCTGGGTGGCGGCATGGCAGGAGAAGAAGCTCTACGAGCAGATCCGCAGGGCGTCGAAAGGTCGTCCGCGCTTCGTGCTGCACGACGGCCCGCCCTACGCCAACGGCGACATCCACATCGGCCACGCGGTGAACAAGATCCTCAAGGACATCATCGTCCGCTCGCGCACGCTGGCGGGCTTCGATGCCCCGTACGTGCCGGGCTGGGATTGCCATGGCCTGCCGATCGAGCACCAGATCGAGAAGCTGCACGGCAAGAACATCCCCGGTGACAAGGTGCGCGAGCTGTGCCGCGCCTTCGCGACCGAGCAGGTCGAGCGCCAGAAGAAGGATTTCATCCGCCTCGGCGTGCTCGGCGAATGGGACAACCCGTACCTGACGATGGCGTTCAAGACCGAGGCCGACGAGATTCGTGCCGTCGGCAAGATCCTCGAGAAGGGTTACCTCTACCAGGGCCTGAAGCCGGTGAACTGGTGTCTGGATTGCGGCTCGGCGCTGGCCGAGGCCGAGGTGGAGTACGAGGACAAGACTTCGCCGGCAATCGATGTCGCCTTCCCGGTGCATGAGAACCATGCCGAGAAGGTGGCCAAGGCTTTCGGCCTGACGCACCTGCGTGGCCCGGCCTTTGCCGTGATCTGGACAACGACGCCCTGGACGCTGCCGGCCAACGAGGCGGTGAGCGTGCATCCGGAGTTCGACTACGACCTGGTCGAGACCGCGAAGGGCGCGCTGATCCTCGCCCGTGAGCTGGCCGAGTCCTGCCTCAAGCGTTACGAGCTGGACGGCACGGTGGTGGGTACCTGCAAGGGGGCGGCGCTCGACCAGGTGCTACTGCGTCATCCGTTCCAGAACCGTGAAGTGGCCGTCATCTGCGGCACGCATGTCACCACCGAAGCCGGTACCGGCCAGGTGCATACCGCACCGGCGCATGGCGTGGACGACTACGTGGTCGGCAAGAAGTACGGCCTGCCGGTGACCAACCCGGTCGGCGACGACGGCAGGTTCCTCGGCAACGTGCCGGCACTCTCGGTTGGCGAAATTGCCGGCAAGACGGTGTGGGAAGCCAACCCGCTGGTGCTGCAGGAACTGGAAGCCAGGGGCGTGCTGCTCAAGGCCGAGAAGATTCGCCACAGCTACCCGCACTGCTGGCGCCACAAGTCGCCGATCATCTTCCGCGCGACGACGCAGTGGTTTATTGGAATGGAGCACCGTGCGGTGCTCCATGGCGGCATGGAGCACAAGAGCGACGAGAATGCGCCGACGCTGCGCTGGGTCGCCGAGCGTGCCGTCGACGAGACGCAGTTCTTCCCGGCCTGGGGCCGCGCGCGGCTGGAGGCGATGATGAAGACCCGCCCGGACTGGTGCGTTTCGCGCCAGCGCAACTGGGGCGTGCCGATTCCGTTCTTCCTGCACAAGGAAACCGGTGCGCTGCATCCGCGCACGCCGGAACTGATCGAACAGGTGGCCCAGCGCGTTGAAAAGACGGGCATTGAAGGCTGGTTCTCGCTCGACGCGAAGGAACTGCTCGGCGACGAGGCGGCACAGTACCGCAAGATGAGCGACACGCTCGACGTCTGGTTCGATTCAGGCACGACCCACCTGTCGGTGATGCGCGGCTCGCACGCCGAACAGTGCGTGTTCCCGGCGGACCTCTATCTTGAAGGTTCGGACCAGCATCGCGGCTGGTTCCAGAGCTCGCTGCTGACCGGCTGCGCGATCGATGGCCGCGCGCCGTACAAGGCGCTGCTGACGCACGGTTTCGTCGTCGACGGCAAGGGCATGAAGATGTCCAAGTCGAAGGGCAATGTCGTCGCGCCGCAGAAGGTCTCGGATACGCTCGGCGCCGACATCCTGCGCTTGTGGACGGCCGCGACCGACTACTCGGGCGAGCTGTCGATCTCGGACGAGATCCTCAAGCGTGTGACCGAAGCCTATCGCCGCATCCGCAATACGCTGCGCTTCCTGCTCGCCAATGCGGCGACCGATTTCGACGCCGCGAAGGATCTGCTGCCGGTGTCCGAGTGGCTGGAGATCGACCGCTACGCGCTGGCCATGACGCGCCAGCTGCAGGCCGATGCCGAGGCGGATTACGGTCGCTACGAGTTCCATCGTGTCGTGCAGGCGCTGCAGAACTTCTGCTCGGAAGATCTCGGCGGTTTCTACCTCGACATCCTCAAGGATCGCCTGTACACGACGCAGGGCGATTCGCGCGCCCGCCGCTCGGCGCAGAGCGCTCTGTGGCACATCACCGGCACCTTCCTCAAGCTGATGGCGCCGATCCTCTCCTTCACCGCCGAAGAGGCCTGGCAGGAATTTTCGAAGGGCGGCGAGTCGGTGATGCTGGAAACCTGGCGGCCGCTGCCGGCGCAGGATGGCGAATCGGAACTGCTCGCCAAATGGGCGCTGATCCGCGCCGTGCGCGGCGACGTGACCAAGGTGCTGGAAGATCTGCGCATCGAGGGCAAGATCGGCGCACCGCTGCAGGCGTCGGTGACGATCGCCGCCGACGGCGACAAGTACGCTGCGCTGGCTTCGCTCGGCGACGATCTCAAGTATGTGTTCATCGTCTCTGCCGCGAACGTGGTCAAGGCGGCCGCGGAGCAGGTGACGGCGACGCCGCTGGCGCACGCCAAGTGCGAGCGCTGCTGGCATGTGCGCGAGGATGTCGGTGCCAATGCCGAGCATCCGGATCTGTGCGGCCGCTGTGTCAGCAACCTGCACGGCGAGGGCGATCCGCGTGCCTGTGCGTGACGGGGTGTCGGCGGTCCGCTGGTATGTGCTGGCGGCTGTCGTCATCGTGCTCGACCAGATCAGCAAGCAGATCGTGCTGGCGAACATCGCCTACGGCGAAACGATCTACGTCGCACCCTTCTGGAACTGGGTACTGACCTTCAACCGCGGGGCGGCCTTCAGCTTCCTCGCCAGCGAGGAAGGGTGGCAGCGCTGGTTCTTCACGGTGCTGGCGCTCGGCGTTTCCGGCTGGATCGTCTTCATGCTGCGCAGCCACGCCGGGCAGAAGCTGCTTTCGCTGGCCCTGGCGCTGATCATGGGCGGTGCGCTGGGCAACGTCATAGACCGCATCCGCTTCGGCGCCGTCGTCGATTTCGTGCAATGGCACGCTGCCGGCTTCTACTGGCCGGCCTTCAACGTGGCTGATTCGGCAATCACCGTCGGTGCAGTGCTGATGGTCTGGGATCAATTTGTCTCCGGCGCGGTCAAAGCGCGGCGAGGAGGCGACCCCCGATGAGTCATGAACGCGTTCCGCCGGGACAACGTACTGTCGATAACTTTCCCGTGCTCGATCTCGGCGTTCGCCCGAGGCTGACGCACGACAACTGGCAACTGCGCCTGTTCGGCTTGGTTGGCCGGGAGATCGTGCTCGATTGGCCGGCACTCTTGGCGTTGCCGCAAAGAAAAACCCGCTTCGACTTTCACTGCGTCACCACCTGGTCGCAACTGGACATGGACTGGGAGGGCGTGCTCGCCCGCGACGTGATTGTGCTCGCCGCACCGCAGGGCGCTTACGTGACGCTGCATGGCGCCGATGGCTACACGACCAACCTTCCGACCGGGGCGCTGCTTGATGACGACGTGCTGGTCGCTCACACCTTCGCCGACGCGCCGCTTGCCGACGGCCATGGCGGTCCGGTGCGCCTCATGGTGCCGAAGCGCTATGGCTGGAAGAGCGCCAAATGGCTGACCGGCATTGAGTTTCACGCCGAGGACCGCCCAGGCTACTGGGAAGTGCGTGGCTACCACAACGAAGCCGATCCCTGGAAAGAGGAGCGTTACTCGAATGACTGAAACCGCAACCGTCCAGCCGGACAGCTTCCTGACTCTGCATTACCGCTTGAGCGGCCTCGACGGCACCGAGCATGTCAGCACCTTCGACATGTCGCCGGCGACGCTGCAGATGGGCGGCGGACAACTCGCGGCATCGCTCGAAGCCTGCCTGCTCGGGCTTGGCGTCGGCGAGCATCATGTGTTTGAACTGGAGGCCAACGATGCCTTCGGCCAGCACAACCCGCGCCTTGTCGAACGCATTGCGCGCAGCGCGCTGCCGCCGGACATGGAACTCAAGGTGAATTCGCTCGTCGAATTCACCGCGCCGGACAGCGCCGCCGTTCCCAGTGCCCCCGGCGGTCTCGCCGGACTCCTGCGCGAACTCACCGATACCACCGCCGTATTCGACTTCAATCACCCGCTTGCCGGGCAACCGGTGCGCTTTGAAGTGAAGATCATCGGCATCCTTTAAGGACATTCATGGAAGTCATTCTCGCCAATCCCCGCGGTTTCTGCGCCGGCGTTGAGCGCGCCATCGCCATCGTCGAGCGCGCGCTGGAAAAATTTGGTGCGCCAATCTATGTGCGTCACGAGGTCGTGCACAACAAATTTGTCTGCGATGACCTGCGGGCAAAGGGGGCGGTGTTTGTCGAGGATCTGGCCGACGTACCGCGTGGCGCGACGGTGATCTTCAGCGCGCATGGTGTTTCAAAAGCTGTGCGCGAGGAAGCTGACCAGCGGGGGCTGAAGGTGTTTGATGCAACGTGTCCGCTAGTGACGAAAGTGCATGTAGAAGTCGGGAAGATGCGCCGAGAAGACCGTGAAATCGTCATGATCGGCCACAAAGGGCATCCCGAAGTGGAAGGCACCATCGGGCAGTCGTCTGGCGGGATGTATCTCGTGGAGACCGCGGCCGATGTCGGACGACTGCGTGTCTCCGATGAATCAAAGCTTGCATACGTAACGCAGACGACACTTTCGGTCGACGATGCATCCGAAATCGTCGCTGCACTCCGCCAGCGCTTTCCTCGCATCCAGGGACCGAAGAAGGATGACATCTGCTATGCCACGCAGAATCGGCAGGAGGCAACCAAGGAATTGGCGGCACAGTGCGACTTCGTGATTGTCGTTGGTAGCCCCAACAGCTCGAATTCCAACCGGTTGCGCGAAGTTGCAGCGGCGAGGGGGGTCGACTCCCGTATGGTTGACCACGCATCCGAAATAGATCCGACGTGGTTTACCGGTAAACAGCGTGTCGGTGTCACGGCCGGGGCGTCGGCACCGGAAGTACTCGTGGATGCCGTCATTGAGCGCTTGCGTGGCTTGGGTCTAGCCACCCTGCGTCAGGATGCCGGGTTGCGGGAGAATGTTTCTTTTCCTCTTCCGGTTGAATTGCAGCGCTGAAGTTGATTGCAGGCTGCCGTTGCCGTTAGTGTTTGGGTATCTGAGGATTTTCGATATAATGCGCCCCGCGTCGCTGCTGTAGCTCAGTCGGTAGAGCAACTGATTCGTAATCAGTAGGTCACCAGTTCGATTCCGGTCAGCAGCACCAGACTGCCACAAGGCCCGTCGGGAAATTCTCGGACGGGCCTTGTCATTTCCCGATCTTTCCATACGGTACCGTGTGGTCGTGTTATCATCCTCCATCGCCTGATTGGTGATCTGTGGGAGAGAACAATGAAGATCGAGAACGGTGTATTCGTAGTCACCGGCGGCGCTTCCGGCCTTGGCGCCGGGACAGCGCGAATGATTGTCGAGGCGGGCGGGCGTGTCGTGCTTGCCGACTTGCAACGCGAAGCTGGTGAAGCCCTGGCGCGTGAATTGGGAACCGCGCAGGCGTGCTTCGTCGAAACCGATGTGTCCAATGAAGAAAGCGCAAAGGCAGCGATCGACGCCGCGGTGAGCGGCTTTGGTGGGCTCAATGGTCTGATCAACTGCGCCGGGATTGCGCCCGCCGAGAAAGTGATCGGCAAGGACAACGCGATTCACCGGCTTGCGACTTTCCAGAAGGTGATCAACGTGAACCTCGTTGGCACCTTCAACATGATCCGCCTCGCCGCCGATGCCATGAGCCGCAATGCGCCGAATGAGGCGGGCGAGCGCGGGGTCATCGTGAGCACAGCCTCCGTTGCGGCATTTGATGGGCAGATCGGTCAGACGGCCTATGCAGCCTCGAAGGGAGGCGTTGTTGCCATGACCCTGCCGATTGCGCGCGAACTCGCACGCTCGGGCATTCGGGTGATGACTATCGCACCGGGCATCTTCGAGACTCCGATGCTGCTCGGCATGCCGCCCGAGGTGCAGGATGCACTGGGCAAGATGGTGCCGTTCCCATCGCGGCTCGGAAAGCCGGCCGAGTACGCGGCGCTGGTTCGCCATATTTGCGAGAACACCATGCTCAACGGCGAGGTCATCCGCCTCGATGGCGCCATCCGCATGGCTCCCAAGTAATCTATAATCCGGCCCGAAGATTGGGCGCGGGGGAGGCGCGGGCGAAATGGCCTCGCGCCTTTTTTATTTCCGGTTCGGATGACGATGAGCGGCGACTGCTATCACTGCGGACAGACGGTTCCAAACGGTGCGAACTATCGCGTGCGCATCGACGGGCAGGATCGGTCGATGTGCTGTGCCGGTTGCCAGGCGGTGGCGCAGGCAATTGTTGCCAGCGGGCTCGACGACTACTACCGCAACCGCGATGCGCTCCCCGATTCGCCGCGAGGCGCCATCCCCGATGAACTCGGCAGCCTGCTGCTCTATGATCACGCGGAATTCCAGAAGAGTTTCGTCCGTGCGCTGAGCGAACATGAACGCGAGGCATCGCTGATACTCGAGGGCATCACCTGCGCCGCCTGCATCTGGCTCAACGAGCAGCATGTGGCACGGCTGTCGGGCGTTACCGGTGTCGATATCAATTACGCCACGCGCCGTGCGCGCGTGCGCTGGGATGAGTCGCGGATTCATCTTTCCGATATTCTGGCGGCGATCGCCGCCATCGGTTACCGTGCGCACCCGTACGATGCCGAGCGCAGCGAAACGCTCGCGCGGCAGGAGCAGCGCAGCGCCCTGTGGCGCCTGTTCGTAGCCGGCTTCGGCATGATGCAGGTGATGATGTATGCGGTTCCGGTCTATCTTGCCGGCGATGGCGAGATGACGCCAGCCATCGAATCGCTGCTGCGCTGGGCGAGCCTTGCGCTTACCGTGCCGGTCGTTGCCTACTCGTCGGCGCCTTTCTTCCGCAACGCGCTGCGCGATTTGCGTCTGCGCCGCGTCGGCATGGATGTGCCGGTCGCGCTCGGCGTCGGCGCGGCGTTCCTCGCCAGCGTGTGGGCCACGCTGACGTCGTCCGGGGAGGTGTATTTCGACTCGGTGACGATGTTCGTATTCTTTCTGCTCGGCGGGCGCTATCTGGAAATGCGCGCCCGGCAGCGAGCCGTGAGCATCACCGAAGCGCTTGCAAAGCTGATGCCAGCCGTCGCCTGGCGACTGGCGGCCTACCCTGGACAACAGCGCCCCGAACAGGTGGTAGTCGCTGACCTGCGTCCCGGCGATGTGGTGCTCGTCAAACCCGGTGAGGCGATCCCTGCCGACGGCCGGGTGATCGAGGGAGCGAGCAGTGTCGATGAGGCGCTGCTCACCGGCGAGAGTCGGCCGGTGGCAAAGCGTGTCGGTGATCGCCTCACCGGCGGCGCAATGAACAACGAAAGCCCATTGGTGGTTCGCGTCGAGGCGGTCGGTGAGGAGACCCGCCTGTCCGCGATCGTGCGCCTCATGGAGCGCGCGGCCACGGAACGGCCGCGCATCGTCGAGATGGCCGATCGAATCGCGGCCCGTTTTGTCGCCGCCTTGCTTGTTGTTGCCGCGCTCGTTGCCGTGATCTGGTGGCAGATAGATGCGGAGCGGGCCCTGTGGATCACCGTTTCCGTGCTGGTCGTGACGTGCCCCTGCGCGTTGTCGCTCGCCACGCCGGTGGCGCTCACCGTTGCCAGCGGTGCGTTGGCGCGAGTGGGGTTGCTGGTCACCCGTGGGCACGGTGTCGAAGCACTGGCGAAGGCTAACCATTTTGTTTTCGACAAGACCGGCACGCTCACCACCGGGCGGATGCGTCTGCTCGAAATCCTGCCCCTGGGCGCGCAGGATGAGGACGCCTGCGTCAGTCTCGCCGCTGCGCTCGAACAGTCGTCGGAACATCCGCTTGCCGCGGCATTGCGCGACGCCGCTCCCACGCTGCCTGTCGTGTCGTCCGTACGCAGTATCGCCGGCAGCGGTGTCGCCGGAACGTTCACTGAGCGCGAACTCCGCCTCGGTCGTCCCGAATGGGTCGCCGAGTTGCATGGTGTCCCGCTGCCGGTAGATGCGGATCCGCTGCTTGCCAGTGAGGACACGGTCATCGCGCTGGCCGACGAATCAGGATGGCTGGCGCTGTTCCGGCTCGGGGATGAGGCGCGGCCGGAGGCGGCAGACCTGATCGGACAGCTCAAGGCGGCTGGCTGTGCCGTTTCGTTGCTGACCGGGGATTCACCCGGCGTCGCACGGCGGATCGCTCGCGAACTGGGTATCGACGACGTTCGGGCGGGCATGTCGCCGCAGGGCAAGCATGCCTTCGTCCAGCACTTGCAGGCGCGGGGACAACTTGTCGCCATGGTTGGTGACGGCGTGAATGATGCACCGGTGCTTGCACAGGCCCACGTTTCGGTGGCGATGGGCGGGGGAGCGGCGCTGGCGCGCACGCAGGCGGATTTCGTGTTGCTTGCGGAATCGCTGGAACCGCTGCGCGACGGACTGTTCATTGCGCGGCGTGCATTGCACGTCATTCGTCAGAATCTGGTCTGGTCCTTCGTCTACAATTTTGTTGCGCTGCCGCTCGCGATGTTCGGATTCATTACACCGTGGATGGCAGGCATTGGCATGTCCGGCAGTTCATTGCTGGTCGTTCTCAACTCGCTGCGTCTGCAGCGGCAGGGGCATTGATGGAAAGCCTGTACCTGCTCATCCCGCTCTCGGTCGTGCTCGTCTTCCTGATCGGCGTTGCGTTCTGGTGGTCGGTGAAGAGCGGGCAATTCGACGACCTCGAAGGACCGGCCTACCGCATCCTGATGGACGACGACCGGCCGCTCCCGGAAGAGGATGTTGCTGCAAACGCGCAGACGAAGCGCGATGCGGCAGGTGGCGATTGATCTGCATCAAAGATGATCCAGTGCGCTCACGGCAGAATGCGCAGCAGTTGGTTCGGCATAGTGTTTCTTGAGTGCGGAACCAGTTCGTTTCTCTGTTGGGGTTGGGGTGCGTTGCGACGCACCCTTTTTTTTCGCCCTATGCCCGGTATCCCCTCACGTTTTGAGGGTTTGTTGATATTGTGCGGCGCAACTTGATGTGCATCAAAACGCTCCGAGCTAGGTTAAAATAGCATCCGAAGTGCGCTACCTGTGGTACCTCAGGGGGGTAGCATCATGAGTGGCATTTCTTTTCTCAAATAAAGAGGTGGTTCCATGTCGGAAACTCAATCCAATTACAACTACAAGGTAGTGCGGCAATTCGCCGTCATGGCCGTCATCTGGGGCATCGTCGGCATGTCCGTCGGCGTCTTCATCGCTGCCCAACTGGTCTGGCCGGACCTGACCTACGGTATCGAATGGTTGTCCTACGGCCGCTTGCGTCCCTTGCATACCAATGCCGTGATTTTTGCCTTCGGCGGCTGTGCCTTGTTCGCCACTTCCTACTGGTGTGTGCAGCGTACCTGCCATACCCGTCTGTTTTCAGGCCCGCTCGCGGCGTTTACCTTCTGGGGCTGGCAGGTCGTCATCGTGCTCGCTGCGGTGACGCTGCCGTTGGGTATGACGCAGAGCAAGGAGTACGCCGAACTCGAGTGGCCGATCGACCTGCTGATCGCCGCAGTCTGGGTCTCTTATGCTGTCGTCTTCTTCGGCACGATCGCCAAGCGTACGGTGAGCCACATCTACGTCGCTAACTGGTTCTTCGGCGGCTTCATCCTTGCCGTTGCGCTGCTGCACATCGTGAATAGCTGCGCCGTGCCGGTCTCGTTCTTCCCGATGAAGTCATACTCGTGCTTTGCCGGTGCGCAGGATGCAATGATCCAGTGGTGGTATGGCCACAACGCTGTCGGCTTCTTCCTGACGGCAGGCTTCCTCGGCATGATGTACTACTTCGTGCCCAAGCAGGCTGGTCGCCCGGTGTATTCCTACCGCCTCTCGATCGTGCACTTCTGGGCGCTGATCTTCACCTACATGTGGGCGGGTCCGCACCACCTGCACTACACCGCGCTGCCGGACTGGACCCAGTCGGTGGGCATGATCTTTTCGCTGATCCTGCTGGCGCCATCCTGGGGCGGCATGATCAACGGCATCATGACCCTGCAGGGCGCTTGGCACAAACTGCGCGACGACCCGATCCTGAAGTTCCTGATCACCTCGCTGTCGTTCTACGGCATGTCGACCTTCGAAGGCCCGATGATGGCGATCAAGACGGTCAACGCGCTGTCGCACTACACCGACTGGACGGTCGGCCACGTGCATTCCGGTGCGCTGGGCTGGGTGGCGATGGTGTCGATTGGTTCGATCTACTATCTGATCCCCCGCCTTTTCGGCAAGCAGGAAATGTTCAGCGTGAAGCTGATCACTGTCCACTTCTGGGTAGCCACGATCGGTGTGGTGCTCTACATCGCTTCGATGTGGATCGCCGGCGTCATGCAGGGGCTGATGTGGCGCGCGGTGAACCCGGACGGTACGCTCACCTACAGCTTCGTCGAATCGGTGAAAGGCAGCTACCCGTTCTGGACGATCCGCTTCATCGGAGGCCTGCTGTTCCTCTCCGGCATGGTGATCATGGCCTACAACATGTTCAAGACGATGGCCGGTGGGAAGGCCGACGATGCGCCGGTGCTGGCGCCTGCCGGGCATCACGCCTGATTCAGGGAGAAAAACAACATGATTACGCATGACCAGATCGAACGTAACGTCGGCCTGATGATCGTCCTGACCGTGCTCGTGGTCAGTGTCGGCGGTCTCCTGGAAATCGTTCCGCTCTTCTTCCAGAAATCGACGACCGAACCGGTACCCGGGCTGAAGCCTTACGACGCCGTGCAGCTTGCGGGCCGCGACATCTATCAACGCGAAGGCTGCTACAACTGCCACTCGCAGATGATCCGCCCGTTCCGCGCCGAAACCGAGCGTTACGGCCACTACTCGGTGGCGGGTGAGTCGGTCTACGATCACCCGTTCCAGTGGGGTTCGAAGCGTACCGGCCCGGATCTTGCCCGCGTCGGCGGCCGCTATTCGGATGAGTGGCACGTTGCGCACCTGATGCAGCCACGCGACGTCGTTCCCGAGTCGAACATGCCAGCCTACCCGTGGCTTGCCAAACGCGCGGCCAAGGATACCGTCGGTGTGGATATCGAAAGCAAGTTGCGCGGTCTCACAAGCGTCGGCGTTCCTTACTCGGACGAGGACATCAAGGGCGCCAAGGCGGCCATCGGCGACAAGACCGAGATGGAAGTGCTGATCGCCTATCTGCAGGGACTGGGCACTGCCCTCAAGTCCGGAGCCGGCAGGTAAGCCATGGACGTCAACGATCTGCGTGCCCTGGTGACGGTGCTGTCGTTCGCGGCATTCCTGTGCATCGTCTGGTGGGCCTACGGCAAGGGTGGCAACCAGCGCTTCGAGGAAGCCGCCAATGCCCCGTTCGCAGAAGATGAAGGCGAGACGGTCCACCCCGGTGGTCGTCATAAAAAATAAAGGGAAAGATCATGAGCGATTTTGTGAATGAGTTCTGGAACTGGTACGTCATCATTACCGTACTGGTCAGCATTTTCGCCTGCGCGCTGCTCCTCTGGGTGCAGAGCAAATCCAAGTTCAATGCCGGCAAGACCTGCGGGCACGTCTGGGATGAGACGCTGGAGGAATACAACAACCCGATGCCGAAGTGGTGGAGCTGGATGTTCTACATCACGATCGTGTTCTCACTGGCGTATCTGGTGCTCTATCCCGGCCTCGGCCGCTTCCAGGGCATCTTCGGCTGGTCCTCGGCAGGGCAGCACCAGAAGGAAGTCGAGCAGGTTGATGCAGCGGTCAAGCCGCTGTTCGACAAGTACCTCAAGATGGATGTGAAGGCTGTTGCCGCTGACACGGAGGCGATGGAAATGGGCCGTCGTCTGTACCTGACCTACTGCATGCAGTGTCATGGCGCGGATGCCAAGGGTTCCAAGGGCTTCCCGAATCTGACCGACAAGGATTGGCTCTACGGCGGCGAACCGGAACAGATCGTCGAGACGATCGCCAATGGCCGCCAGGGCATGATGCCGCCATACGGCGGGAATGAGGAAGCCGTCGGCGGCGCCTCAGGCGCGCGCGAGGTTGCGCATTATGTGCGCTCCCTGTCCGGGCTGACGCACGACTCGCTGCTCGCCGGCAAGGGCAAGGAAAAGTTCGCGAATGCCTGCGCCGCCTGTCATGGCGCGGATGGTACTGGCATGCAGGCTCTGGGGGCGCCGAACCTGACCGACAAGGTATGGTTGTACGGCAGCAGCGAGACGACGATCGTCGAAACCATCACCAAGGGCCGCCAGAATAAAATGCCTGCCTGGCAGGAGTTCCTGGGCGAAGGCAAGGTACATGTGCTGTCCGCTTATGTCTTCGGGCTCTCAGCGGCTGGCGACAAGAAGTGATTTCTTGACTGACGGGCGGCGCTTGCGCGCTGCCCGTCCAGTGCGCAGCACCATCAATCAAGGCTGATTTCCGTCATAATTGCATGAACGAATCAGTTGCATATCAGTAGTTCGTGAAATTCTGAAGCAGGTCAGGAAATTCAAATGAACGAGCCGAACGACAGCGGCACGCAAGCTCCCGTCGTCCAGACAATCACCCTGTACGAAAAGCACAAGAAGGTCTATCCACGAAGTGTGACCGGACTCTTCGCCAACTGGCGTTGGGCGATGGTGTGGTTCACGCAGATCATCTTCTACGGCACGTGCTGGCTGGAATGGAATGGGCGTCAGGCCATCCTGTTCCACGTCGTCGAGCGCAAGTTCTATCTGTTCGGCCTCGTGCTGTGGCCGCAGGATGTGCTCTATCTCGCAATCCTGCTGATCATCTCGGCGTATGCACTGTTTCTCGTCACCGCGATCGGCGGGCGCCTGTTCTGTGGCTATGTCTGCCCCCAGACCGTCTACACCGAAATCCTGCTGTGGATCGAGACCAAGGTGGAAGGTGAGCGCCCGGCGCGGATGAAGCTCGACAAAGGCCCGCGCAATGCCCGCTGGTGGCGGCTCAAGGCCGTCAAGCACGCGTTGTGGCTGGCAGTGTCGCTGTGGACCGGATTTACCTTCGTCGGCTATTTCACGCCGATTCACGAACTGATCGCTTCGGCAACGACCTTGTCCTTCGGTCCGTGGGAGTGGTTCTGGATCCTTTTCTATGCGGGCTTTCTCTACATGCAGGCGGGTTTCCTGCGCGAGCAGGTCTGCAAGTACATGTGTCCTTACGCGCGTTTTCAGGGGGTGATGTTCGATCCGGATACGCTGATCATCTCCTACGATCCAGTCCGCGGCGAACCGCGCGGGGCGCGCAAGAAAGGTGTCGACTACAAGGCGAAGGGGCTGGGGGATTGCGTCGATTGCAGCCTCTGTGTGCAGGTCTGTCCGACCGGTATCGATATCCGTGACGGCCTGCAGATGGAGTGCATCGCCTGTGCGGCGTGCATCGATGTCTGCGACCAGGTGATGGACAAGGTCGGCTATCCGCGCGGGCTGATCCGTTATTCGACCGAGAATGCGCTGGAGAAACGCTATACGAGCAAGGATATCGTTGCCCATCTGCTGCGCCCGCGTACCCTGATCTACGGCGGCATCCTGTTTGCGATCATCATCGCCACAGCCTGGTCGATGGCAACGCGCGTGCCGCTCAAGGTGGATGTGATGCGCGATCGTTCCGTGCTCAGCCGCGAGGCAGACGATGGCCGGATCGAGAATCTGTATACCCTGCATATCTCGAATACCGGTGAATCGATGCACCGTTTCGCCTTGTCCGTCAGCGGTCTGCAGGGCATCGAGATAGCAGGCGAGCGGATTGTCGAGGTGCCTGCGGCAAGCAGCAAGACGGTAACTGTCGCGGTGCGCAGCGATGCAGAGAGCGGCAAGCGCGGCTCCAACGAGATCCATTTCGAAATCGTCGCGCAGAATCACGACAAGATTGCCGTGCGCGAAAAAGCCGCGTTCCTGATGCCATGAACCAGAAAAGTACCGATGTTCGGCCGTGGTACCGGGAGCCTTGGCCCTGGTTCCTGATGGCAGGTCCCGCCATCGTCGTCGTCGCCGGTTTCGTTACCGCCTGGCTGGCGTTCGTCAGCAACGATGGTCTTGTCGAAGACGATTATTACAAGCAGGGTCTTGCGGTCAAGCAGCACGTCGCGCGTGACCAGGTGGCTGCCGGCATGGGGCTGACCGCTGATCTGATGCTTGGAAACGGGCGAGAGGTGAGGCTGTTTCTGATGGCGAAGAATGCCCGGGATTTCCCGGAGCGCCTGACACTGCATATCGTGCATCCGACCCGTGCTGGGCAGGATCAGCATCTGACGCTGCAGCGCGGCGATGCCGGTTATTACGTTACCCGCCTCGATACACCGCTGCGTGGCCGCTGGCATGTGCAGCTTGAGGATGAGGCGCGGAACTGGCGACTCGCTGCGGAATGGAATGTCGATGCACAGCCCGCGCTACGCCTGCAGGCTGCGGCGCCAGTGAATTGAACGAAGGGGGAGTCCTTATGGCCTGGGAACTGCTTTTCAAGAGTGATTTCGGTTTGTTCAGCCTGTTCGTGATCGCATTCACGATCGGCATGTCGATCGCCTACGCACGCTTCTTCAAGAAGAAGATGGACGAACAACCGCAGGACGGCGACAAGGCCGAGTAAGGCCCCGGCTCTGGTCAGTGCCGGGTGTTGCGGCGCGTAGCTTTGCTGATCTCGCTGAGCGCGGATTCCACCGCCTGTGGGTCTGCAAGGCGGTCCCATGGCTCCATCAGGACAAGCCAGAGCAGCTTTTCGAACTCGCTCGCGAAACGGGCGACAATTCGTTCCGGATCCGGAATGCGCGCGTGGTCGGTAATCAATCCGAACTGAACCTTGTTGTCGTAGGACAGGATCGAGACCCCCATGCCGATCTTGCCGGACTGAGGCACCCAGAACATCTGCTGTTTCAGTTGGCTGCCGGCGAACCATAGCGGCTGTTGCGGTCCCGGCACATTGGTCATCACTGCGCTGGCCTTGTTCGCAAGCAGATCGAGAATCTGCTGCTGCACGAACTTCGGTGCCATGCCGACGGCGCCAAGTATGGAGAGCGTCAGCATCGCCTGCAGCGATCCCTTGAGCGACTCCATGCGCTGTCGCGTTGCGTAGAGGCGCGCGAGCGGGTTTTCCACTCCAACCGGCAGTTCAAGCGCGACCAGCCCGAAGCGGTTGCCGAGTTGCTCTTCGTCGCCGGCGCGGCGCAGGTTGACCGGTACCAAGGCGCGGATCTCGACGTCGCTGACGGGGTCTCCCTTCTCGGCGAGGTAGGCGCGCAGTGCGCCGGCGGCCGACGCGAGCAGCATGTCGTTCACCGAGCAGCCGAGTATCTTGCCGACCGCCTTGACCTCCGGCAACGAAATGGGCTCCGACCATGCCACCGCCTTGGTGATGCCCGGGTCGCCCTTGAAACGGGTCGCCGAGTCGTCCGGCATCATCGCCAGCCTGCCGACTTCGGTTGCGATGCCGGTGCCAAGCCTTGCGTATTCCAGCGCCTTGCCGGGGTCAAGCATCAGGCCGACGTACTTGACCCAGATATTGCCGGAGAGCCGTATCGCCGTGATTGTTGCGTCGGAAAGCGGTTGAAAGATCCAGCGCCAGAAGAGATCGCCAAGACCGTCGTGATCCTCGCCCTCGTCCGATGTCATCTGGTGCAGCGGCGGCGACGGCGTATCTTCCGCGGCATCGGCATTGAGATCGGTCAGCGACATCATGACGCCAATCAGTGCGATGCCGTCGGCAATGGCATGGTGAATGCGGGCTACCAGCGCAGAATCGCCGGTTTCCATTTCGACGACCTGAAACTCCCAGAGCGGGCGATGCGGATTGAGCGGCGTGCTCGCCAGTTCGGCGACGTAGTGCTGCAACTCCCGGGTGCCGCCCGGAAAGGGGAGCAGGGTGTGTTTGAGATGGGCGTCGAGATCGAAGTTGCGATCGTCAACCCACCAGGCGCCATTTCCCTCGATCGTCGCGCACTGACGAAAGCGACGGTAGCGCAGCAGGCGCGCCTCGACGGTGCGCTTCAGTCGCGGAAAATCGATGCGCCCGTCAAAGATCATGACGCCGACGATCTGCATCAGATTGGTCGGTCTGTCCATGCGCAGCCACGCAGTATCCACATGCGAGATGCGTTCGCGGTTGGTCATGCTTGATTGGCTCCTCAGCGGTCGGTCAGCCAATATAATACGGAGCACGATGACATTCAAAACCCATTGCCGGAGGAGAAGCGAATGAGTGATCTCAAATCCAGTTTCGAGGCGGCTGTCGCAGCTTCGAAAACCTTGCCGGAGCGGCCGGACAACGCAACCTTGCTCAGGCTCTATTCGCTCTACAAACAGGGTTCCGAAGGTGATGTGCAGGGCAAGCGACCGGGATTCACCGACATGGTCGGGCGCGCGAAATTCGATGCCTGGGCAGAACTGAAGGGAATGAACAGTGATGCCGCGAAACAGCAGTACATCGATCTGGTAACAGCCCTGAAAACCGCTGGCGGCTGAGCAAGCTAAACGGGAAAGTTCTCGTCGAAGAACTGGTGAATCTCGCGCTCGATGACGGGGCGGAACGCGGAGAAGAGAAGGCCGAGCTTGATGCGGATTCGCACCTCCTTGGCATCGACCTCAAGCGTGCCACGCACGCCGGGGCGCTCGAAGCTGAGCGTGTCACCTTCCCAGCTTGCCGACATCGCCAGTTCTTCTTCCAACTCCGCTGCCATGTGACGTGCGGCCTTGCGCGCCTTGGCCAGTGTCTTTCCATGCGTCCGGGAAATGTCGATATCGCTCATCGCTGCATTCTAACTCGCGATCCGGCGCATGGGTTTCACCGTTTCCTGCCGATCTCTGTGCGCAGCGCGCGGTAGCAGGCAAACCGGCGCGGATCGATCTCACCGTTCTCAAGGGCGCTGCGCAAGGCACACCCTGGCTCCTGGTCGTGGCGACAGTCGCGAAAACGACACTGGCCGAGCAGCGGTGTGAATTCCGGAAAGCCTGATTCGAGTTCGTGCAGGTCCAGATGGTGCAAGCCGAATTCCTGCAACCCCGGGGAATCGATCAGGTGCGAATGCGCGTCCAGATGGTAGAGGCGCGCATGGGTGGTCGTGTGCTTGCCGGTATCGAGGGCGGCAGATATCTCGCGGGTGGCGGCCTGCGCATCCGGGATCAGCGCGTTCAGCAGCGTCGATTTCCCCATTCCCGATTGCCCGACGAGCACACTCGTCTGTCTGTCGAGATACGGGCGCAGCATATCGATACTTTCGTGTGCCGACAGCTCAAGCAGCGCATAGCCGAGCCGGCCATAGACCGCGAGCGCGGCGCGGGCGGCCGGTAAACGGGCTGCCAGATCGCACTTGTTGAGCACGAGCAGGGGGCGGATCTGCTGACTGGCTGCGGCGACGAGGGAGCGCGTGATCAGCATGTCGGAGAAGGAGGGTTCCGTCGCGACGACCACGATCATCTGCGTGACGTTGGCGGCAATCAGTTTTTCGCGGAATTCGTTCGAGCGGAACAACAGGCTGTGGCGGGCGTCGACTTTCTCGATCACCCCACGGCCATCGCCTGCCATCCCCACCGAGACACGGTCCCCGCAGGCCAGGTCACTTTTCTTGCCGCGCGGAAAGCAGAGCAGGGTGGTGCCATCGGCGAGTTCGACCAGATACTGGCGTCCGTGCGCTGCGACGATGAGGGCATCCTGCATCAGGAGGCAGCCTGCAGATGGGCGATGCGGATTGCTGCCGGGGGGTGTGAATCGTAGAACAGCGAATGCAGCGGGTCGGGCGTCAGCGTCGATGCATTGTCTTCATAGAGCTTTACCAGCGCGCGGATCAGGTCGTCGCTATGTGCGTGGCGCGCCGCATAGCGGTCGGCCTCGAATTCGTTGCGGCGCGAGAGCAGGCTGCCGAGTGGCGTGAGCGGAAAGGCGAAGACCGGCATCACGAGAAAGAACAGCACGAGTGCCACCGCATGATTGGCAGCATCGGTCGCGACACCGAGCCCCTCGTAGAACCACGGTGCATCGATCAACTGCCCGAGGATGGCGAGAAAGACGAAGGACAGCGCGAACATCATCGCAATGCGCTTGACGATGTGGCGATGACTGAAATGCCCCAGTTCGTGGGCGAGCACCGCCTCGATTTCCGGCGCTTGCAGGCGGTTGAGCAGGGTGTCGAAGAAGACGATGCGCTTATTTCTGCCAAAGCCGGTGAAATAGGCGTTGCCGTGCGCCGAGCGTTTCGACCCGTCCATCACGAAAAGACCGCCGGAGCGGAAACCGCAGCGCGCAAGCAAGGCTTCGACGCGTGTCCGGACCTCACCTTCGGGCAGCGGTTCGAATTTGTTGAAGAGCGGTGCGATCCAGGTCGGAAAGACGAACATGATGATCAGATTGAGCGCGCACCAGAAGCCCCAGACATGAAGCCACCACAGCGACCCCATCGCCGCCATCAGCCAGAGCACGATGAGAATTACCGGCGTACCGATTGCCGCCGCGAGCAGGGCGCCTTTGAGCAGGTCGATCACGAACAGGCGTGGCGTCATCCGGTTGAATCCGAACTTCTCCTCCATCACGAACTGCCGCCACCAGGCAAGCGGTATGTCGGCTGCGCCGGAGATCGCCAGCACCGAGAGGATGAGCGCGAGCCCGGCGAGCGAACCGGAGGCGTGCCGCTGCCAGAAACCGGTCAGTGTGTCGATACCGCCGGCGAGCGTGAAAGTCAGCAGCAGCGCCGTCTCAACGGCCAGCGCGACGCGGCCGAAACGTACCCTGGCGATGGTGTAATCGGCGGCCTTGGCATGTGCTGCCGCCGAGATGCGGTCGGCAAATTCAGCCGGAACCTGATTGCGCCGGGCGCGTACATGGCGGATTTGCCGGAGGGCAAGCCAGAGCCGTAGCGAGATCGAGAGCGCAAGCGCGCCGAGGAACAATGCAGTAAAGGATTCGGCCATGCGGTTGTGACAGAATAGTGGCTTTCAGAGTTCAGGCGGATTATATGGCACAAGACGCAAACAACCTGGTCTGGCTGGATATGGAGATGACCGGACTTGATCCGGATCGCGACCGGATCATCGAGCTGGCAATGGTCGTCACCGACGCCAATCTGGAAACGCTGGCGGAGTCGCCGGTCTGGGTGGTTCATCAGTCCGATGCCGTGCTCGATGCGATGGATGACTGGAACAAGAAGACGCACGGTGGCTCGGGCTTGATCGGCAAGGTGCGGGCGTCTACAACGGATGAAGCGGCAGTCTCTGCCGAGGCGCTGGCGTTCATGGGTGAGTGGGTCGGCAAGCGGGTGTCGCCGATGTGCGGCAATTCGATCTGCCAGGATCGTCGCTTCATGGCGCGCCACATGCCGGGACTCGAGGATTACTTCCACTATCGCAACCTCGATGTCTCGACGCTCAAGGAACTCTGTCGTCGCTGGAAGCCCGAAGTTGCCAAGGGATTCCAGAAGAAGGCCGATCATACGGCGCTGACCGATATCCGCGAATCGATCGCGGAGCTGCGCTACTACCGCGACAATTTTCTGAAACTCTGAGGAGACCGGGATGAAAGGCAACAAGGAAATACTCGCCATCCTCAACCAACTGCTTGCCGGAGAACTGGCCGCGCGCGACCAGTATTTCATCCATGCCCGGATGTACGAGAACTGGGGCTATCGGCGCCTCTACGAACGCATCTGGCACGAAATGCATGACGAGACGGAGCATGCCGACTGGTTGATCCGGCGCATTCTGTTTCTTGAAGGCACTCCGGAAATGACCCCCGCTGCGCCGCTGAAGATCGGCCGCGACGTACCCGGCATGTTGCAGAATGATCTGGCGGTCGAGTATCAGGTGGTGGCCGACCTGCGTGCCGCCATCGGCAGGTGCGAGGCCCTCGGCGACTATGTCACGCGCGAGGGCTTGGAGAAGATGCTCGACGATACCGAGGAAGATCACGCTCATTGGCTGGAGCAACAACTCGGGCTGATCGCGATGGTCGGGCTGAAGAACTATCTGCAGTCGCAGCTGGACGGTAGCGCTGCGAGCTGATCACTCCGCGCGCCGGTAAAGGACGAAGCGCTCGCTGCGTTCGCTCGGGCGGCGCATTTCGTTGACCACAGTCCAGCCCGGCTGATCCAGGTTGCGCCCCTGTCGTGCATCGCGCAGTACCAGAAGCCAGTTGCATTGCGCTGCCGAGCGTGTGTTGTCGGCCTTCAGCGGGATGCCCGCCCAGTAGTCCACCAGCGCACGATTCGCGTCCGAGAAGCCGCGTCCGATGACGCAGCTGTGCTTCGCCGGCAGGGCCGAACGCAGTGCAACGCCGATTGAGCGATAGCTCTTGCCATACTCGATCCACGGCAACCAGAGGGTCATCAACAGCAGCCACAGCGTCGTCAGTCCGCCCAGCCAGTGCACCAGGCCGCGCCATGGAGAGCGTTGGCGCTGGCCGGTGGTCAGCAACCATGCCCAGGCGATGGTTGCCAGCAATGCGAGGGCGAACGGCAGCAGGCGGAACTCGCCGACGAATCCGGGTGCGAGCTTCACAACACGGCCGGCCAGGCGTTCCGGCCAACCGAGCGTCATCGCGCTCCAGCCGATCCAGGCAAGCAGGCAGAAGACGCTGAAACACATGACGCCGAACCAGTCGAAGGCGTTGGCAGCGCCACGCCGCAGCGTCGCCACACCCGGCGCTGCCAGCAGCGCGAGCGGCGGCAGTAGCAGCAGTGCGGAACTGGCGCGCGCCTCGAAGGTGAGCGACAGCGTCAGCCACACGCTGAGCGTGGCGAGCAGCGGCAGCAGGTAGCCAGGTTCGCGCAGCAGCTTGCGCTTCGAGCGTAGCGTCCACAGAGCGAGTGGCAGCGCCGGCCAGGCGAACCAGGGCAGCATGGCCAGATAGTTCCATGCCGTACGCAATGTATCGGCGGGCTTGCCGAACTGCGCGAGTTCATTGGCAAGCCATTGCGCGAAGTAGTCTGGCTTCAAGCTCAGCACGGCAACGGGCCATGGCAGCGCGATGGCGAGACCGATGGCCGTGCCGGCAGCGAGCGCCAATGCGGCTTGGCGCCGGTCTGTCTGCAGCATGGCAGCGATGATGGCAACGGGTATCAACGCCAGCATGGCAGCCAGTCCGCTACCCAGAAAGCCGAGACCGGCACCGAGGCCGAACACCAGCGCGGCTCGCCGAGGTTTGCGCGGCAGCAGCGCGAGCCCCCAGTACGCCGCTGCATGGCCGGCCAGCGCAACCAGCATTGGCTGCGCTTCGTGTGCATGGAACAGGAAGCCGAGACAACCGGCCATTGCCAGCACGCTGGCGATTGCAAATTCGTGCGGCGCTTCCTCGTTGAAGTGCCATTCGCGACCGGCGCGATAGAGCAGAAAGAAGGTCAGCGCTACCCAGAGGCCGCTGGCGAGGCGGATCGCATCATGTGCCGGGAGCAGCCACGAAAAAAGCGCACCGGTCAGCGCCGCAGACCAGTAGTAGAGCGGTGTGTCGGGGAACGGCCGGTCTGCAAGATACGGTGCCAGCCAATGGCCGCGTTGCAGCATGTCGTGCGCAACACCAATGGTGAGTGCGTCGTCTGGCTTCCACGGGTCGTGACCGATCAGTCCCGCCAGGATGAAAACGGCAAGCAGCGCCACCAGAGGCCAGCCTCGGGGCGGGAAGGGGAATCCGCTCTTGATCCGTTCTATCATCGTTCGGGTGAAATGAAAAAGGCAGCCCAAGGCTGCCTTTCCGTGAGTTCCCGGGAGGTTCAGGCCGACTTGCGCAGGTTGCCGAACTTCTGGTTGAACTTCTCGACGCGACCAGCGGTGTCGACGATCTTCTGCTTGCCCGTGTAGAACGGGTGGCAGGCCGAGCACACTTCGATGTGCAGCGGCTTCTTCATGGTCGAACGGGTCTTGAAGACGCTGCCGCAGGAGCAGGTAACTTCAATTTCAGCGTAATCGGGGTGAATACCGGCTTTCATGGGTTTTCCTTTCGGTTCTCTCGGCCGGCGGATGTGACCGGCCCCAGCAAAACGCGCGATTATCCTTGAAAATCAGCGCGAAGTCCAGCCTTCTTATCGCCCGCCGCGCATCGAGTCGAAAAAGTCGTTGTTCGTCTTCGTCGCCTTGACCTTGTCGAGCAGGAAATCCATCGCCTCCAGGTCGTCCATGTTGTACAGCAGCTTCCTGAGAATCCACATCTTCTGCAGCACGTCGGGCTTCAGCAGCAATTCCTCGCGACGCGTGCCGGAACGGTTGACGTTGATCGCCGGGTAGATCCGCTTCTCGGCCATACGGCGGTCGAGGTGGATTTCCATGTTGCCGGTGCCCTTGAATTCCTCGTAGATCACGTCGTCCATGCGGCTGCCGGTGTCGATCAGCGCGGTGGCGATGATCGTCAGCGAACCGCCTTCCTCGATGTTGCGCGCGGCGCCGAAGAAGCGCTTCGGCTTCTGCAGCGCGTTGGCGTCCACGCCGCCGGTGAGCACCTTGCCGGAGGCCGGCTGCACGGTGTTGTAGGCGCGGGCGAGGCGGGTGATCGAGTCGAGCAGGATGATCACGTCCTTTTTCATCTCGACGAGGCGCTTGGCCTTCTCGATCACCATCTCGGCAACCTGCACATGGCGGGTGGCCGGTTCGTCGAAGGTCGAGGCGACCACTTCGCCGCTGACCGTGCGCGACATTTCCGTCACTTCCTCAGGGCGCTCATCGATCAAGAGCACGATGAGCACCGCTTCCGGGTGGTTTTCGGCGATCGCGTGCGCGATGTGCTGCAGCATCACCGTCTTGCCCGATTTCGGCGGCGCGACGAGCAGGCCGCGCTGGCCGGCGCCGATCGGCGCGATCATGTCGATGATGCGGCTGGTGGTATTTTCCTCGCCGCGCATGTCGCGTTCGAGGCGCAGGTGGCGCGTCGGGTGCAGCGGCGTGAGGTTCTCGAAGAGGATCTTGTTCTTGGTCGCTTCCGGCGGCGCGAAGTTGATGCGGTCGACCTTGACCAGCGCGAAGTAGCGCTCGCCGTCCTTCGGCGTGCGGATCTCGCCCTCGATGGTGTCGCCGGTATGCAGGTTGAAGCGGCGGATCTGCGACGGGCTGACGTAGATGTCGTCGGTGCCGGCCAGATACGAGATGTCGGGTGAGCGCAGGAAGCCGAAGCCGTCCGGCAGCACTTCGAGCGTGCCGTCGCCGAAGATGCTTTCGCCCTTCTTGGCCTGGTTTTTCAGCAGTGCGAAGATCAGTTCCTGCTTGCGCAGGCGGTTGGCATTCTCGATGCCGTTGGCGGTGGCCATTTCGAGGAGCTGGCCGACATGGAAATTCTTGAGTTCGGAGAGGCGCATGAGCGGAGGTTGTGGCTATGGCGGAAGCGCGACTCGGAACGGTCGCGGCGCATGAACGGTAACGGGAAGAAGGGAACTGAAACGGAACTACACCTGAAAGCCCGGGAGCGGGATGGCGATTGATTGTCGTTCTTGCGATGCCGCGCCGTTAAGGGCTTTCAGGGGCTGAGACTAATGTGATTACAGGCTGCTGTCAATGAAAGCGGTGAGTTGGCCCTTCGACAGCGCGCCGACCTTGGTGGCTTCGATGTTGCCGCCCTTGAAAATCATCAATGTCGGAATGCCGCGGATGCCGTACTGCGCCGGGGTTTTCTGGTTGTCGTCGATGTTGAGCTTCGCCACCTTCAGCCTGCCTGCGTATTCCTTGGCAACTTCGTCGAGAATCGGCGCAATCATCTTGCACGGACCGCACCATTCGGCCCAGTAGTCGACCAGCACCGGTTGCTGCGATTGCAGCACTTCAGTCGCGAAGTTGTCGTCGGTGACGTAATGGATATGCTCGCTCATCTCGAAAAAAGCCTCTTGGGAACAGGGTGAATGGATGAAGGGTAAGAGAGAAACGTTCCGGAGCGGAACGTGTGGGAGGGAATGCTAGCGAAAAACCTGGTGTATGGGAAGCGCAGGGTAGTGATGGCTGGCCTTGCGCTGGTGGCCGTCGGCCCAATCAATGGTGCGCCGCCGTATCCAAGGCTGCGTGCGGCCCTGTGGCATATTGACAAAACGCATAAGAAACATGAGAATACGTTCCGTTGCTGCGGCGCAGCAGCTGTATTCATAAAGCTCTTTCATCATCGTTGCCGACCCTCTCGATCTGGTCGAGTACTGGTCGGCCTCCAGCGCCTGACAGGCCCTCTGGCGTAACGCCAACCCCTTTTTCATCGCTGCGCCACCCCTTAAAACCGAACGTTGTGCGGGTCTTCTGATCCGTCAGCGTGATCGTCAAGGAGATCGCATGTCCGAAATGATCGAAACCAGACCGGCCACCGTACGTCTTGCGGCGTTCTTCGGGGCCTTTGTACAGTCGCTGTTGATGCTTGCCGGTGCCGTCATGATCGCCGGCCTGTTCGCCCTGTCCCAGGGCGATCGCCGCATCGTCGAGCAGCTCTCGACGCTGCTGCCCGACAACGGTGAGACGACCGAGATGGTTGCCTATGGTCTGCCTGACGAAACGGGCGAGATCGAAGCGGATGAGGTCCTTTCGCTCTCGCCGCGCATGCAGGCCGCACTCGACTCGGTTGCCCGCCGCTATCGTGTTGCCGCCGGACCGCTGGCACCGATTTTTTCGGCTGCCGAGGCGGCAGGGCGCGAATATCGCCTTGACCCCTTGCTGATCGTCAGCGTCATCGCCGTCGAATCGCGCTTCAATCCCTTCTCGGAGAGTGTCATGGGCGCGCAGGGTCTGATGCAGGTCATGCCCCGCTATCATCAGGACAAGTTGCCCGAAGGTGCTGCCGAACTCGCATTTTTTGATCCGGTGCTCAATGTGCGCATTGGTACGCGCATCCTGCGTGACGCCATCCGGCGCAATGGTAGCCTCGAGGCCGGGTTGCAGCAGTTCGCCGGCGCGCTCGACGACACCGAGCAGCGCTACGCAAGCAAGGTGCTCGCCGAAAAGGCGCGCCTGGAGGCGGCCGCGCAGCGCAGTCGCATGCGTGAGGCCTGATCCGGAAGGCCCGCGCTGAAGCTCGCCCGGGATGGCCCCGGGATAGGCTATAGTGACGCCATCAACACTCGCCGTGCCGCCATGACCTACGTTGTCACCGAAAACTGCATCAAGTGCAAATACACGGATTGCGTCGATGTCTGTCCGGTCGACTGCTTCCACGAGGGCCCCAATTTCCTCACCATCGATCCGGACGAGTGCATCGACTGCTCGCTCTGCGTACCGGAGTGTCCGGCCGAGGCGATCTTTGCCGAGGATGACGTGCCCGACGACCAGCGCCCGTTCATCGCGCTGAACGCGGAACTGTCCAGGGCCTGGCCGGTGATCGCCGAGCGCAAGGCGGCACTGCCCGATGCGGATGCCGAGAATGGGCAGCCCGAAAAACTGAAAGACCTGCTGCGTTAGAACAGCAATGAGCGCGGTGTCGTTCGGCCTGCAACTACTGCCGGTTGTCGGTTACCTTGATGCTGCGGCGCAGCGCCTCCTTGCCTTTGGTGGCGCTGACCTCCACCGTGTGCGGGTGTTTGTCTCTTCGCTGCCTTTGGCCGCTGAATTGCGGACTGCGCTGGCGCAGGCTGCCGGGCGACCACTGCTCCTTCCCCGGTTCGATACCCTGCGCCGCTGGGCTTGTGCCGCGCCATTTCCGGAGGCGCAAATCCCTGCGCCGCTTCCTGAGAGCGAGCGACTGGTGCTCCTGCATGGCGCGCTGGCAGCGCGTAGATGGTTCGATGAACGCGCACTTTGGGGCATTGCTGGTGAACTTGCCGCGCTGGCGGATGAACTCTCATCCGCTGCCATACTGCTGCCAGATGATCTAGCAGCGCTGCGCGAACAGCTCGAAAGGGCCTATACGCTCAAGGGGTCGGCGCCGCTTGCCTTCGAAGCCCGTGTCGTTCACGAGATGTGGCATGTGCTGGCAGGCGTCGGCCGCCCCGATGCGCCTGCCGCCTACCGGCTTCGGCTGGCGGCGCTTGCCCGCAGCGCCGATTGCCCGATGTTCGTTCTCCTTGACGGCTTGCCCGAGGAACGGCTCTCTGAAGCCGAGCGAGTCTTTCTGGCGCGCTACGCCGAACGCCAGCCTGTGGCGGCATGTGCCCCCCGCCCGCGCGAAGCGGGCGATTCCCCGCTGGCGCAGTTGTTGGCGGCCGCCTGGCCGGCGGCATTGGGCGCAGCCGGGAATGCGCAAGGTGTTGTGGGGGCAGACGCGGTTACCCAGATGCGGCCACCATTGCGCGACCGGGCTCGGGAAATGGGCGGCCGGATTGCCGTCAGTCCGCTCACCGGACGCCTTTCGCTGATGGCCGTACGCGGGCGCGAAGCGGAGGCCGAAGCAGTTGCCGCCCAAGTGTTCTGCTGGCTCAGCGAGGGGTTGCGACGGATAGCGCTGGTGGCCGAAGATCGGCTGACGGCACGTCGCGTCCGTGCCCTGCTCGAACGACGGCAGGTTCTGGTCGCCGACGAGACGGGCTGGAAGCTGACAACCACCCGTGCCGCGGCGACGGTGGATGCCCTGCTCGAATGTGCGGCCAGTGGTGCCTATCACTGCGACCTGCTCGACGTTCTCAAGTCTCCCCACCTTTTTTCCGACATCGATCCTGCCCAGCGCGCAGCCGCTGTGCATCGTATCGAGCTCGCTATGCGGCGGCATGGCGTTCGCGCTGGTATCGCTGCGACAAGGCACGCACTCCTTGCCGAAGTGGAAACATGGCGCGATGCAGCAAGCGACGGAGGAGGCGTCGACCTTGCCGTCGCTGACTGCGCACAGCGTCTGCTCGACCGTGTAGAGGCAGCGACGATCGTCCTCGGCGGCAAGCCCGTGTCGCTCGTACGCTGGCTCGCCCGTCTGCGTCGTGCGCTCAGCGCCGTGGCCGCGCTCGAACCGCTCGCTGCGGATGCAGCGGGGGCCGAGGTGCTGGGCTTGATCGATCAGCGAAGTGCCGAGCTGGAGCGCGTTGCCGGCCTAACGAGCATTTTTGCATTTTCAGCATTTCGCGACTGGCTCGACCGCGAACTCGATGCAGCCAGTTTCTGCGATCGCAGTATAGCCAGCAGCATCGTCCTGCTCCCGCGCCACGATACGCGGCTACGCCGCTTCGAGGCCGCACTCGTCGTAGGTGCCGACGCGACGCAGCTCTCGCCGACGACCAGCGGTGGCAGCTTTTTCAATCAGGCCGTGCGCCGAGAACTTGGCCTGCCTTCGCATGCCGAGGCGGCAAGCGCGCTGCGGCGTGACCTCGAACTGCTCTTGCAGACCGTGCCGCAGGTCGTCGTGACCTGGCAGGCAGAGCAGGACGGAGAGGCGCGTCTGCTGGCGTCCGAGTTCGACCGCCTGTCGGCGCTGCATCAAGCCGCCTGGGGCAATGATCTGCGCCGGCCACCGCCTCCAGCCTGGCCTGATCGACCGGTCGATGCGGCAACGGCACCGGGGATCCCGCAAGCGGCACGTCCTCCGGTGGCGCCGTCACTTATTCCGCAACGAGTGTCCGTCAGCGACCTCGCGAGTCTCGTCGCCTGCCCTTACCAATTCTTCGTGCGCTCCGTGCTTCGCCTGGGCGAACTGGACGAGGTGACGGATGAACTCGAGAAAAGCGACTACGGTGCCCTCGTGCATCGTTCGCTCGAGCGCTTCCATCGCCTTCATCCTTTTGTTTCCGAGCTTGCTCCGGACGACGCACGGGCTGCGCTTGATGCAATTGTCTGTGAAACCTTTGCGGCCTCCGAGGCGGACAACTGGCTGGCCGTCGGCTGGCGCCTGCGCTGGCAGCGGCGTCTCGGGGCCTATCTTGACTGGCAACGCAGTTGCGAGGCCGATGGCTGGCGCTGGCAGGTCGCCGAGGAGGCGGCTGCGTGTTCGCTGGCGCTACCCGGCGGCGGAGAAGTCGAGCTTTACGGCCGCATCGATCGCATTGATCTCGGTCCCGCCGGCGAGCGGCTGATCGACTACAAGACGAAAGCCGCGAAGCCCTTGCGTGACGGGTTGGCGGAAGATGTCCAGTTGCCGGCCTACGCGCTCCTGCGTGATGTAGCGTCACCCGTGCACGCCACGCCTGCCGCGATCTCGGCGCTTTATCTGGCGCTCGACGACGAGGTGCCCGTCGCCGTCGATTGCCCCGGCGATATTGCGGCGTCTGCCATCGCGCAAAGAGAGCGCCTTGTTGCAGCGATGGCGGCCATGCGCGATGGTGCGGGGCTGCCGGCGCATGGTGTCGACGCCGTCTGTCGCCATTGCCCAGCGAGCGGCCTTTGTCGGAGGGATCATGTCGCAGGCGCCTGATCCGGACATCCTCGCAGTCCTCGATCCCGCGAAGAGCGCCGTCGTCGAGGCCTGCGCCGGCAGTGGCAAGACTTGGCTGCTGGCGGCGCGCATTGTCCGACTGCTGCTGGCCGGTGCGCAACCCGGCGAGATCCTTGCCATCACCTTCACGCGCAAGGCTGCTCGTGAGATCGAGGAGCGCGTTGTCGAGGGGTTGCGCGGCTTGGCGCTTGCCGACGATGCGGATGTCGCTAACTACCTCCGGGAAAGAGGCGTCCCGGATGCTGCCATCGATGTGCCCACCATTGCGCGCGCCAGAGGGCTCTACGAACTGCTGACCGAAGCGCAGCCGGGTCTGACCGTAAACACCTTCCATGGCTGGTTCCTGCATCTGGTGGCGGCTGCACCGCTGTCGGCGGGCCTTGCCGGCATGCGTCTGACGGATGCGGGCTCACGTCGTTACGATGAGTTGTGGCAATCGTTTGCCGCACGCCTGCAGCAGGCGCCGGATTCCGCTGCAGCCCTTGCCTTTGTCCGCCTGCTAGCAGAGGCCGGGCAGCGCGCTACTCGCCAGCTGGTGGCCAACGGCATGGCGCGGCGCGTGGAATGGCTGATGCTGGCGGGCGATGTGCCCGAGGCTTGGGAGAATCAGCTCGAATCACTCCGGGAATTTTTCGGCGCTGGCGATGAACAGGAAGTACTGGCCGATTTCTTCGTGTCTGGCTGGGACACCGATTTCGCCTGCTACCTCAGCTTGCTCGAAGCGAGCGAAACCGAAACCGACCGCCGTTTGGCGCGGCGTCTTTCCGCGGTGCTGCGCGAACTGGAATCGACACGCCCATTGCTGCCCGGGCTTGTGCCGTCTGTCGATGTTTTTGCAGCACTCGCCGGCACAGTGCTGACCGAAAAAGGCAGCCTGCGCGTGCGCAAGCCCTCGAAGGCGCTTGATGGCCGTTTCGGCGCTGACGGCGCCCGTCGCTTTCTCGATCTGCACGTTTCGCTTGGCGAGCGCCTGATTGCTTGCCGTTCGCGCCTGCGGGACGCACGCAATTTCTCGCTCAATCGTGACGCACTGTGCGTCCATGCCGCCTTCCTTGCGCACCTTGCCGATGCAAAGGCCAGCCGTCGGCAGATCGATTTCGTCGATGTCGAATGGGAAGTGTTCCGCCTGCTGGCCGACGATGAGAGTGCTCCCTACGTGCAGGCGCGCCTCGACGCCCGCTACAAGCACATTCTGCTGGATGAATTCCAGGACACGAACCCGCTGCAGTGGCAAATCCTTCAGGCGTGGCTGGTAGCCTATGCCGTTACCGATGCCGGGCGCCCGACGGTGTTCCTCGTTGGAGACCCGAAGCAGTCGATCTACCGTTTTCGGGGCGCCGAGCCACGACTTTTCGCAATGGCGGCGGACTTCCTTGCCGCTGGGTTCTCTGCGCATCATGTTGCTCGCGATGTTACGCGGCGCAATGCGCCGGCGATCGTTGCGGTGGTCAATGCCCTGTTTTCAGCCGAACCGGCCTTCACACCTTTCCGCGAGCAGCACGCGCTGCAGCAGGGGCTGCCCGGTTTTGTCGAGCTGCTGCCGCTAACCGCTGGTGAAGACAGGGTGGTCACGGAGCTTGCAGACGCGATGGCACTGCGTGACCCCCTCACCCAGCCGGCGGTCGAGGTGACTGACAGTCGTCGCGACCAGGAAGCGTTACAACTCGCCGAGCGGTTACGGGCAATGATCGGTCGCACCCTGATCCGGGAGGCTGCAGGTGGCGGCGAGCGGCCACTCACCGCAGGCGACGTGATGCTGCTCGTTCGTTCACGAACACGGATTGCCGTCTATGAACGGGCGCTGGCTGCGGCCGGCATTCCTTATGTGGCTGCTTCGCGCGGCGGACTGCTCGCATCGCTGGAAGTGCGCGATGTCGCGGCACTGCTCGAATTTCTTGTCACTCCGGCGGCCGATCTGGCGCTGGCGCATGTGCTCAAATCGCCGCTCTTGGCCTGCAGCGAAGGCGATCTGCAGCAGATCGCCATGCGAACCGAAGCAACTTGGTGGCTTCGTCTCGAAGCACTGGTGGCAGCTGGCGAGATGGGTAATCGCGGGTCAGGAAATGCCGAAATCAGTACGGCACTGCGGCGTGCGGCGCGGTTGCTCGCGGACTGGCTTACCCTGGCGCCGACGCTGCCGGCACATGATCTGCTCGACCATGTCTACGACACAGGTGATGTTATCGCTCGCTACCGGCTGGCGGTACCTGAGGCCAGGCGGGCGGCGGCGCTCGCCAATCTTGAAGCCTTGTTGCTGTTGGCGCTCGATGTCGACGGTGGTCGTTATCCGAGCCTGCCGCGCTTCATCGACGAGTTGCGCGCGCTGCGGCGGGCCGACGATGACGATTCCCCGGACGAGGGCGAATTTGCCGCCGATGATTCCGCGGTCGCCGATGGTCGTGTCCGGATCCTCACGATCCACGGTGCCAAAGGCCTCGAGGCACCGTTCGTCTGGCTGCTGGACGCCAATCCGGTGCCGCGGCCGGAGCGCGGCTGGGCGCCGATCGTCGACTGGCAGCCCGGTACGCCGGCCCCGACCCATTTTTCCTTCGTCGGACGGCGTGCCGACGTCGGCGATGCCCGTGCCGCTCTGCTCGCTGCCGAGGCGGCGGTGGCCGAGCGCGAAGAACTGAACCTCCTCTACGTCGCTATTACACGGGCACGGCAGGTATTCATCGCCAGCGGCAGTGAAAATTCACGTGCGCCGGAAACAAGTCCCTATGCCCGGCTGGCCAATGCGCTGGCGCGTCTTGGCGTCGGGGACGTCGGCCGTTACGGAGATTTGCTGCCTGCGGATCCCATGGCGTTGCATTCCGAAATGCTCTCTGCTCCGGCGGGCGTCGGGGTGGTCGTGCCGCGGTTGCCGGCTGAAAACGCACTGCCGTCGGTCCCGGTTGTCGGCGAACGCCGTATCGCCCCCGATGCTGGCGCCCGTTTCGGCATCCTGCTGCATGCGATTCTCGAGCGTCGGGTACCGGGTCAGGACGGTGCTTTTCTGGTCGAGAGGGAGGGGGAAGAGGTGCCTCCGTGGTGGCAGGCGATGGGGTATAGTGAGCGCGACTTGGCCAACGCGATGCCGGTGGCCGCGCGCCTGCTGGCCGCTCCGGCGCTCCGGCGTTTCTTCGATCCTGAGTGCTATCGCCGGGCATGGAACGAGGTCGAGTTCGCCGACTCTGCCGGCGACCTGTTCCGGATCGACCGTCTGGTCGAGGATGACGAGGCGATCTGGGTGCTGGACTACAAGAGTTCCGACAGGGATACTGAACGTCTGTCCGAGTATCGTCGTCAGGTTGAAGGCTACTGCAGTGTAGTTGCCGAGGCGTTCTCAAATAGAACGGTATGCGGCGTCCTGATATTCTCCGACGCGTCGCTACTGAGCGTTTACTCAACCGGTTAAGCCACTGATGGCATAAAACGAACCGCCGATCGGGAGTCTGTAGACGTCGCCGGATTCATTTTGCTTAAATAATCCCAAGGGTAGGAGGGTTTTCGCATGAAAAGAAATCAAGGGTTTACGCTGATTGAGCTGTTGATCGTCATCGTTATCATCGGCGTGCTGGCTGCCATTGCCATTCCAAATTACAACGAGTACGTCCAGCGTAGCCGGATTGCGCGGGCGATTGCGGCTCTGTCGGATATGCGCGTCAAGCTAGAGCAGTATTTCCAGGACAATCGTACGTATGTTGGCGCCTGTGCCGCAGGAACGGTCGCACCTCTTCCGCCTGCCGCCGACAATCCCGATTTCACCATCTCTTGTCCGACGCTTACTGCCACTGCCTTCGTTGTGCAGGCAGATGGCGATGGGGCGACGGCGTCCGGGAAGATGAGCGGTTTTCTTTACAACGTCAATCAGTCCAACCAGAAGAGCACGACAACGAGCAGTGCCGTTGGCAAGGCGAGTCGAGGATGGACAGGGAACACCAGTTGCTGGGTGGTCGCCAAGGGAGGGGGGTGCTGACCGTGCATCGTTATCCCAAAGGTTTCTCGCTGATCGAATTGATGGTCGTGTTGGCCATCATGGCGATTTTGCTCTCGGTTGGGGCGAGCGGCTTCAGGAACTGGATGGGCAATATGCGTGTGCGATCCGCGGCAGAGGCGATTCAGGCTGGGTTGCAACTTGCGCGCACCGAGGCGGTGCGACGCAACGACCTTATCCGCTTTCAACTGACTTCAAGTGTTGGCAGCGATTGTGCATTGTCGACCACGAGTACCAACTGGGTCGTCAGTTACGACAACCCCGCAAGTGCTTGCGGGGGGGCATTTATAAACGAAGCTTTTCCTGTGACCGATGCGACCAATAACCCGGCGCCTCGTATCCTCCAGGTCCGTCCTGCTGCCGAAGGGTCTACGGACATTGTTGTGGCTGCGGGGCAAAGTACGTTTACGTTCAACGGCTTGGGGCGACATGCTTTTCCGGTCGGAATCGTTCCGGTCGACGTCAATATCAATATCAGCAATCCTAATGCGGGGACGTGTGCTGCCGACGGCGGCACGATTCGCTGCTTGCGCGTCCAAGTGACGCCGGGAGGGCAGATTCGCATGTGTGACCCAAAATTTGCGGCTTCCGATAAGGATCCTCAAGGATGTTTCTAGAGCGCACGATGAAAATGAAAAGGCAACAGGAAGGTGTCATGCTGCTTGAAGCGCTGGTTGCGATTGTGATCTTTTCACTCGGCGTTCTTGGTGTGGTCGGTATGCAGGCGTCTGCCGTCAGTACCGTGCAGGACGCTAAGTACCGCACGGACGCAGGTCTTTTGGCCAACGAGTTGCTTGGGTTGATGTGGGCGCAGCAGTCGCAGCAGGAGATCGGCGGCAAGTCACCGGGGCAGCGGTTGCGGGAGGCCTTCGAGGGTGATGGTGCGAGTGGTGTCGTGACGGATGGAGCACAGTACACCGCGTGGCTGGCGAAGGTCACATCGACGCTGCCGGGTGTAGCCTCGGCGCCTCCCTTGGTTGTGGTCGCGCGGACCAGTGTCTGCGATTTTTCCAATACGGCCGATTCCCAACTCGGCCTTGCGGCCTTGAACAATCAGGCAGCCACCAGCACACGGGTCTGCGTTGTCATACGTTGGCAGACGCCGAAGGATACGTCGCCGAGGAACTATCGTGTCGTTGTCGACATTATCTGACGAGCAAGGTGAAGGCATGCTAATCGACATGCGCCGTGACAGAATTAACGCGCACTTTCCTTCGACGGCGGATGGTGTTCGTTTGCGAAATCGGACGGTTTCCGTGGGCTTCAGTCTCGTTGAAGTTCTGATTGCCTTGGTGATCGGGATGATCGGCATGGTTGTCATGCTTCAAGTCTTTGCAAACTTCGAAGGGCAGAAGCGAACCAGCACCAGCGGCGGTGATTCCATCAGTAGCGGTTCGATTTCCCTCTATTCGATCCAGCGCGATATCCAGCAAAGTGGTTGGGGAATCAACGCCATTCAGATGATCGGTTGTACCCTGACCGATGCGGGAAACATACTGCTTCAGGGCATAAATTCCGTTCCGCTCGTGCCGGTGACAATTAATCCACCAACGGCGACTTTGCCTGCAGGAGAGACTGGCACTGATACGCTGTTGATCGTCTCGGGGTCCAGTAATTCGACCATTGAGGGAGACCTCATTAACGGTTCCGTCGCCATCGGAGGAACGGTTTACCCGGTACATACACCTTCGGCATTTGCTGCCGGCGATTATGTGGCAGCCGTCAAGGCCGATCGTGCAGTGGGGGCCTGTTCCGTTCAGGTGAACAAAGTTGTCTCGACCGTTACTAATGCGGGTGGCCTCGGTACCGTGACGGTCAGCACCGGCGCTCTAGCCGCTTCCAACGTGAACGACCGTCTCTTCAATCTGGGCCCAGCGCCGCTGATTCGCGGTTATGCGATCAGGAAGATGACAGCCGCTACAGGGGTTGATCCCAATGGTGTGGATAAATTGACGGTCTGCGACTACACGGCAGGTACGGACTGTACCGATGCCGATAGCTGGACACCCGTTGCAAACAGTGTTGTAAGTTTGCGTGCGCAGTATCGGCGCGAAAACCAGAACAACGCGATGACGGGGGTGCCTGACACGTGGGATCAGAGCTTCACGACCACCGGCGTGACCACCTTCGTTCAACCCGGTTTGGGAGGGGATCCTGCGGCGTGTGCCCAGATGCGCATTCGCGCCGTTCGCCTAGCGATGGTCGCCAGAAGTTCCCAGCCCGAGCGGCCGGTCAAGGACGCTGGTAACAACGACGTGCCCGTATGGCAAAGCGCACTGACCTGGTCGGGAAGCGTCACGAATGTCGCGGACGGCAATAGTGCTGCCGCCGCGGCGGCAGTGGGTATTTCTCCAACGAGCCCTAGCGCGACTTGGCCGACGTGGAATGACTTCCGCTACAAGGTATTCGAAACGGTGGTGCCGCTTCGCAATGTGACGATGAGGGGGGTTCCCGAGGAATGTTAGTCCATCCGAAACCCTTCCTGTCTGCCCGTATGCAGCCGCGTCGCGAAAAGGGCGTTGTCCTGATGATCTCGCTGATCATCATGGTCGTCATGACGATCGGCGCCGTATCGCTCATGCGCACCGTGGATACAACGAATCTTGTTGCGGGGAACCTGGCTTTCCAGCAAGCGGCAACGCGCTCCGCAGAAGCTGGGATCGAGGATGCGATACGTAATGTTCTCGAGACGGGGGCCGCCACGTCTCTCTGGAACGATGACCTGACACGCGGCTATGTGGCCTCTACTCCTGCAAGCGGCACACCGACAGATTGGGATGCTTACTGGCGCACGACGCTCAATCCCAATCCGATCGCGTCGCCAAGTACCCCGCGCAGTTGTGCGGACCGAGTTTGTTCGTTGCCGACAGACGCCTCCGGCAACCGTGTTTCGTACCACGTCCAGCGCCTTTGTTTGACTACTGGAGATCCGTTGAGTGATCCCACAGGTTGCGCATCTGCAGAGCGCAAGTCGCCGCTTGAGGGTAACCCCTTGAATCCGAATGCACCGAAGTACAAGAAACTTTCGCAGTACTACTATCGAATCACCGTACGCGTCACTGGCCCGCGCAACACAGTCAGTTTCGTACAGGCGATTGTGACCAAATGAATGACCGGGAGCTTGCCATGAAATCCCATTATTTTCCCGAAGCCGGCGTTTTCGTACGTTGCATGTGGGCGGCGCTTGCTGCAACGTTTTCGGTAGCTAACCTTCAGGCAGCACCGACAGAGTTGGCGACGAAGCCATTCTCGACGGATGGCAAGATCAATGCACTGCCGAACGTCATGTTCATCCTCGATGACTCGGGCAGCATGAACCGGGATTTCTCACCAGACTGGGCGGGTCCCTATCAGCAGATGGTAGCCAGCGTACTGACCACGATTACGCCGCCCCACCGTTTCTTCAATTCGTCTTACAACGGTGTCGCCTACAACCCGGCAACCCGCTATCGTCCGCCCGCAATGTTCGATAGTAGTGGTTCACTCGATACCACTAGCTATCCCAGCATGGATGGATCGAGCGTAGCCGCGGGCGGCGACGTTACAGCAACGGCCGCGTCTCGCAACTGGCGGGCAGTGAAGGTGGACGGTTACGGCGTGCAGTCGGCGCTCACGGCAAATCTCGAAGGGGCTGCGTTCTCCTACACCACCGTTGCCGGTGAGTATTGCACGGCAGCAAATTTGCGCACGTGTACCGCGGCTTCGGCCCCCTCGGGGTCGTACACTTTTCCCGCACCGTTGCGCTGGTGTACGACGGCGGTTTTGGCACTTGATACCACCGCCAACGCCGGCACTTCGTGTATCGCGAGCAATATCGAGCCCGCAGCGGGCGTTACTGACTACACCTATCCTCGCATTCCTCGCCCGCGCACTGCCACTATTTCGGTCGGTGCTGCGGGAACCGTCACCAGTATTACAGTCGACGGTGTTCAGATTCTGTCCGCGAGTGCAACAGGCGCCACGAGCATTGATGTTGCCACTGACATCGCTGCCAAGATCAATGCCTGCACACTGGCTACGACAGGGACATGCGCCACGGTCGGTTTCAGCGCCACCAGTGCATCCAACGTTGTGACTGTTACGGCACCTACCGCGACAACGTCGACTCCTGTCGTCACCGGTGGTACGACCACGCCGGCTGCCTTCTCGGGCGGCAATGTTCCCGGTGCAACGCTGTTTACGGTCATCACGCCGACGGTCAGCAGCTACGCCTACCCTGGTACAGCGACCAAGGCTTCCTCGCGTACGGATTGCGCTGGTACAACTTGTACCTACATCGAGGAGATGACCAATTACGCGAACTGGTACGCCTACTACCGGACACGTATGCAGATGATGAAAACTTCGGCAGGTATCGCGTTCTCTAACGTTGACGATAACTACCGGGTCGGTTATTACAGTATCAACAACGCGACAGGTAGCGATTTCCTGAACGTTGATACATTTTCCGGTACCCAGAAACATAACTGGTACACCAAATTCTTTGCGGCTACTCCTTTCGGGGCTACACCGCTACGCACCGGCCTTGCCAATGTTGGCCGCATGTATGCCGGCAAGCTGACGACGATGAACACTGTGTCGGTCGTCGATCCAGTTCAATACTCATGCCAGCAGAACTTCAGCATTCTGTCCACAGATGGTTACTGGAATGATACCGTTGACCCGGTGCAGCTCGACGGTACGTCCTCCATCGGCAACCAGGACGGTAACGATCCGCGCCCCTACTATGACGGTACTACGCAGGCGCGTACCGTCTCCCAGACGATTCAGACTGATTACCAGGTAGGTTACAACGCGCTACTCGTCGAGCAGCGTACACAACAGCAGCAGACGAGCACGAGCCAGTTGGATCAGGGGGTGACGACAACGACCACCTACCCCTTCCAGGAAACCCTGACGCAATTGCGTACGCAGACGACGCCGCTCAACAAGACAACGCAAAATCTGGAGAGCCGGAGTTATAACCTGATCCAGTCTTCCTATCAGTTGCAGCAGCGGACGGCACTAATTACCTCGACGCCGCAGCCGCTCAACGTTTACATCAATAACTTGACGAAAACAACCACGCCGCTGGACAAGCGCGTTTACAACGTCACGCGCAACGAGCAGCTCGTAACGAAGAAGGTGTTCAACATCAAGAAGGACACACAGCTTGTGACGAAGAAGGTGTTCAACATCAAGAAGGACACACAGCTCGTCACGCAGAAGGTGTTCAACATCAAAAAGGACACACAGCTCGTCACAAAGAATGTCTATAACGTTACCCGTACCAGTTATCCGCTGCAGAGCAGCACTTACAAGCTGCAATCGAGTACGCGGCAGTTGCAGAAGCGGCAATTGGAGTCGTCGGATGGCGGCGATAGCTGGATTGATACGGGCTGGGTCAATGCGTCGTCCTGCACGGTGACGACGACCGGTGCCGTGACTGTTGTTTCAGCGTCACTGTGGACAAAGAACACGACCTGTCAGTATGCGTCACCGGTGGTGGCGGGTGGGCTGAATTCCTGCTCCGTTGTCGCTGCTTCCCCGGGGCCGACAACCTATACGGTGGGGCAGGCAGTCAGCTGTTCCTACGAGACGACCCCGACGGTTGCTGCGGTTGCTTCGTGCACTGTCGTTGCGCAGAGTGGTTCGTCGCCGTATTCGCCGTCGGTGAGTTGCGGGTATGGCGCGACTTCAACGGTAACGACCAACCAGGCGACCTGCACGGCCAAGGATCAGACCGGTTCGAGCACGATGACCGGCGACAAGATGGTGTGCTCGTACGATACGACGCCTACGGCGACGACCAACCTGTCGACCTGCACCTGGGTGGTGCCGGCGACTGCGGCATCTTCGCCCAAGACCGAATGCAGTTACCAGAGCGCGACGACCCTTGCAGGGCAGACCTCTTGTACCGCTGCGGCAAAGAACACCAATACGGCTAATGGCCAGGTCTGGAATACCGGCGTTACCTGCACGAAGGAAACGACGGCGGCATCGACGACCACCAATCTGTCTACCTGCACCTGGGTTGTGCCATCGCCAGCGAACTCCGCCTCCTACACCGAGTGCAGTTACCAGACGGCGACGACACTTTCCGGCCAGACGACTTGCGCTGCTGCGGCCAAGGCAACTGCTACCACGAACGGTTCTGTCTGGAATACCGGGGTTACGTGTACGAAGGAAACCACCGCGGCATCGACGACCACGAACCTGTCGACATGCACATGGGTCAAGCCATCGCCGATTGCATCTGCCTCGAACACCGAGTGCAGTTATCAGACGGCGACGTCGTTGTCTGGTCAGACGACCTGTACTACTGCCGCGAAGAACACCAATACCGCCAACGGACAGGTATGGAATACCGGTGTTACCTGCACGAAGGAAACCACCGCGGCATCGACGACCACAAACCTGTCGACCTGCACTTGGGTCGTGCCATCGCCAGCGACTTCCGCCTCTAACACGGAGTGCAGCTACCAGACGGCGACGGCGACCACAAACCAGACTTCCTGTACGGCCGCAACGGCCGCGACGGCGACGACGAATGGCTCCGTCTGGAATACGGCGCGCACCTGCACCTATGATGCAACGCCTACGACGACGGCCGGTGTGGCGTCCTGCACCTGGGTGGTGCCATCTCCCTCGGCGTCTGCACCACGAACCGATTGCGCCTACAACGCCGGGGCGGCGGCGACGACGACCGTTGCGACCTGTACCCCCGTGGCTGCCAGCACTGGCACCACCAATGGAACCGTCTGGACAGGGCCTTCCGTAACCTGTAATTACGCTGCTGCCGTGCTGCAGACCGCAGGGGTTGCATCCTGCACGTGGGGCGCGCCTTCCGGAGCTCCACCATACCTTGCCTACACGAGTTGCGGATACACGAACGGAACTCCGGTCACGAATCAGAACTCGTGCACGGTGGTGGCTCAATCCACCGGCACCGCCGCAGGTACAGTCTGGACTGGCCCGGCGAATGCGTGCGCCTATCAGGCGCTGGGTACGGCAACGAACGTTACAAGTTGCACCTATGCGCAACAGTCACCGACGTTTGCAGCCCCTCAGGTCCAGTGTTCGTACGCTGCGGCAGCCAATACTACGGTGGCCAGTTGTTCGACGGTTGCGCAATCTTCCGGTACGGCGACGGGCACGGTTTGGTCTGGGCCCGCCATCGGCTGCGCCTACTCGGGCACTGCCAGCGCCACCAACCTGAACGCAACGACCTGTACCGCGAATCGCCAGACGGCGTCGCCCTACACTGGGCCTGCCGTGGATTGCAACTACGCGGCAGCCGTGGTTTCCAATAACGTGGCGTCCTGTACGACGCAGACGGCATCGCCGGGGCCGACGAACTATGTGGGTCCGGCAGTTTCCTGCGCTTACGGTGCTGCCTCGGGGTGGTCCGATGTTTCGTCCGGTTCCTGTACGACGGTTGCTCAGAGTGGAGGCTCGCCCTATGCAGGGCCGGCTCGCGAGTGTTCCTATAACGGAGTGGTGACGACGAACAATGTTGGTGCGCCCTGCACGGATGCCGAGTCGACCACCAGCCCTTACACCGTTCTGCAGAAACGCGTCTGCACGGCTGGTTCGTTCCCGGTGGTTACCGGACCGGTCGCGTCGGTGGTGGATAACTGCTCGACGGCACCAACATCGGTTACCGATCCTGTCTCACTGATCAACGTCGCGACGGCTACGACCTGTGCGTATAGGGCCCCCGTGGTGACCAACACCGCTACTTGTACGCCGGTTGCTGCATCGGGTGGTTCGCCCTACGTGACCGCCGTGACGTGTCCGATTACCGACACCGGCTGGGTTGCCGTAGCCCCGACCTGTACGCCCATAGGCATCCTCGGTACTGCGGGTCCCCCCGTGACGCCGCCGACCTTTGATGGAACAGGTAAAGCCGTGGCATGCCAATCGACTGACCAGACGACCTACACGGCAGATTATCCGTCGGGGCCGGTGCCAGTTGCGACCTGTACGGCAGGCACCAATCCCGCAACGAAGGTACAGACGACATGCACGGAGATGATAAACACGTCAGCGCCTGTCGCGTCGTGCACAGCAATAGATCCGGCGACAGCACCGAGTTACATCCGGACGACATGCAACACGACTACCTCGAGCGCAAATGTGATGGGCTGCTCGCCGTCGTCGCCCACATCGCCGCTGTACCAGACGATTACCTGCGTCGACAACGGTGATGGCACGTCGAATACCCTTGCGGATGTGGCGGCCTACTATTACAAGACAGACCTGAGGACGACGGCGCTGAACAACTGTGTTGGGGCCATTGTGCCGCCGGCGACGACGGGCTCGGTGCTTTGTTCGGCGTCTGACCCGATGAACAACGTGCCGACGACCGCGATCGATACCAACGCGGCACAGCACATGACAACGTTCACGCTGGGTTTGGGGGTCTCGGGATATATGAAGTATTCCCCTACCTACAGCACCGATTCCAGCGGCGATTTTCCGACCGTAAAAGGCGTGGCACCGTATGCGCCGGCCAATGGCATCACTGCCGACCCGTCCAATGGCGTCTGTCCTTGGCAGTCGTCGGGTCTCTGCAATTGGCCAGCGCCGGCAGCCGATGAGCAAACGGCTGTGGATGATCTCTGGCACGCGGGTGTCAATGGTCGCGGTGCCTACTTCAGCGCGACGGATCCGGTATCGCTCGGTAACAGCATCTCTGCCACGCTAGCGCAGGTGGCTGCGTCCGGTGGTGTTTCTGCAGCGGGTTCCGTGAGCAGCCCGGTTTTGACGCCGGCCGACAGCTACGTGTTCATCGCGGGTTACACGACGGTGGATTGGATCGGCGAGCTGATTCGTGTCACGCTCGATCCGATCAGCGGTGTGCCGTCATCGACAGTTGACTGGTCAGCCCAGGCCAAACTCGATGCGAAATCGTATTCGGCGCGCAATATCTGGGCGTATGACGCCGGCGTCGCGACTACAAAGCTGAAGGCCTTCACCAGTGCTAACTACGCAACAAACAGCTATTTCAACATGCCGCACATCTCGACGTCGCCGACCGGTCTGACGCAGTTCCTGTGCTCATCCGCTGACATTTGTCTATCGGCGACCAACCAGGACAGCTCGCATGCTTCCGGCGCGAATCTCGTCAATTACCTGCGCGGCGAGCGGACGCACGAAGGGGTTGAAACGGACAACACGAAGTACTTCCGGCAGCGCTCACATGTGCTGGGTGACATCGTCAATGCCCAGGTTTCTTATGTGACATCGCCGCAGAACAACTATGTTGATCCGGGCTACGATGCCTTCCGTACGAGTAATGCGTCGCGACTGGCAATGGTCTACGTAGCCGCCAACGATGGTATGTTGCATGCGTTTGCGGCAAAAGGAGTCGCAGCAACGGAAACGCTTGTGACGGCTGCGGCCAATGCGCGTGCTGCCGCATCGCTGGATCCGACCAATGCGACGAAGGCGGCTGACGCCGCGACGGCGACCGCAGCGGCTACAGCGGCCATTTCGGGCGATACGCAGATCGGCCAGGAGCGGTGGGCATTCATCCCGTCGTTCGTGATGCCGAATCTGTACCGTCTCGCAGACAAGCAGTATCGGGACAAGCACCGCTACTACATCGATTCAACGCCCATCGTCGGTGATGTCTGCATTGAAGACTGCGGCGACGCTGGGGCGGCGGTGTGGAAGACCATCCTCGTTGGTGGGCTCGGTCGTGGCGGCCGCGGTTACTACGCGCTGGACATCACCGATCCTGCCAATCCGAAGGCGCTGTGGGAGTTCTCCGATGCGGACATGGGCTATTCGTATGGGCCGCCGCAGATCGGCAAATTGAGCGATGGAACGTGGGTGGTTCTGATGTCTTCCGGATACAACAATATTCCGAATGATGACGGCGCTGGTGGTGACGGCATTGGGCGCCTTTACATCGTCAAGGCTTCGGATGGAACACAGGTCACCGGGCTGTCGCCGATTTCTACCGGCGCTGGTAGCACGACGACGCCGAGTGGTTTGGGCAAGATCGCAGCCCAAGTGGTGAACCCATTGACAGATGCAACGATTGGCGCAGTCTATGGGGGCGATTTGCTGGGCAATTTGTGGCGTTTCGACATCAACGATACGATGGGCGCAGCCGGTAACGAGGCATTCAAGTTCGCAGCGTTGAAGGATGTGTCTGGTGTTGGTCAACCGATCACGACAACTCCCATCATTTCGAAAGCGCGCGGTAAATTCATCGTTCTGGTCGGCACGGGACAACTGCTCGCGGCCAGCGACTCATCGACGACGGCACAGCAAACACTTTATGGCATCATCGACGACCGTACCGTTGCACAGGCGACCTATGACAACCCTGGTGGTGCGACGACGCGAGGTGCTAACCTTGATTTCGTTCAGCAGACATTGACGGAGGTCGATTGCCCGACTGACGCGATTACGGAGGGCTTGTGTGCTCTTGGGGAGAAGGTCTTCCTGAACTCCAGCAACACGGTCGATTACGGAACCAAGAAAGGCTGGTTCATGGATTTCATCGTCACAGGTGAGCGGGCCAATACCGATCCTGTCCTCGTGTTGGGAATCCTCGGTCTGAATACCTCTGTTCCGTCGCTCGCAGCCTGCGATGTCGGAGGAAAAACGTACCAGCACTGGGTCGACTATCAGACAGGGGGGGCCTTGAGTCCGACCAACATCTCTGGAATTAAGGCGTTTGACAGCCTATCCTCTGGTATCACGGCCTATGTTTCAGGAAACGGCGTCAAATTCGGTACTGCGAAGAAAACGGACTGCTCGAGTGGTGACTGCTTCCCGGTCAATGAGCCACCGCTTTCCGGTTCTGCAACGCCGACGAAGCGTAATTCATGGCGTGAGTTGATTCGTAACTGAGCGAAGGGTCGATCAGAGCGTCTTGGTTCAGAAGGATTTACCCAAAACGGCACCGCAGATGCGGTGCCGTTTTTTTCTACTAGTGAGATTTCGCCTCCTCGGTTCGGCTAGGATGCATGCTGTATGACGTCTCGGGTTGTTCTCGAAATGACTTCGATGGAATCGCTTGTTTGTGGCAATGACCATGCGGTGTCGTACCGGCGACTTGCCCTCGCTTGCCTGCTTTCGATGATGGTACATGTACTCGTGCTTGCAACGCTCAGTCCTGTACCAAAGGCTCCTGGTTCGGCCGCATTACCCAGCTTGCAGGCTCGGCTCGTGGCGAGAGATCGTGATTCGCTGACGCCGCCCGAGACCGCCAGCGGCGAACCTCTCAGCAGCGCCATATCAGTTCCCAAGGCGGCTTCCTCCCGGGCTTCACGCCGTGAACGCAGCCGCGACCAAAGCGCCGATGCAGAAAAATCGAGAAACAGTATGCCTGGCGCATCATCAGTTCCGACCCAGATGGAGCGTCCACGAAGTAGCAAGCTTGCATCTCCGGGCGCTCACGGTGCTTCGGCAATTACTAGCGTAGCGGCAACGGGACGCTCGGCGGGTTTCAGCTATGTTGAAATGCAGTTCGAGCTTTTCGCAGGCGATGATCGATCGAGTGCAACCACAGGGCGGGCAATCTACTCAGCCAGTGATGCGCACTATGGCATCGTCGTCCAGCTAGCGCCTGCTGGCGCTGCGCTTCTTGAAGATGATCCCGCTTCCCTTTCGGTCTCGGGGGTTATCACTCCTCAGGGGCTTAGCCCCGAGGTTTTCGATGCGCGCGGTCATCTTGCGAGCAACATGCTCTTTCTGAAAAGTTCCAGTGAAATCACAGCAGAGGGTGGAGACCGCCCACGCTCGGGGCGATTTCGCGATGGCCTCTTGGACCGCCAAAGCCTGCTCTACCACTTCAGCTTGCAACCACCGAACCCTCGTGGCGGGAAAATTTTGCTCTCTGATGGAAAGACCTACGCAGCCTATTCCTATCGTGTTGAGCCGGGCGGCACTGAAACCTTGCCTCCTTTGGGAGAGATTCGTGTCACCAGGATTAGCCTGCAGCCAGAGGGGGTGAGCACTAGTGATGGCGTTAGGATTGAACTCTATCTCGTTCCCGAAATGGGGTACTTGCCAATTCGCGTTCGGCATACCGACCACAATGGCTATATTACTGAGCAGCGAGTTACCAATCTGGTATATCGCTAGGATTTTTCGTATCGCCGGTCTGCGATGCGATCCGCCAGACCCTGTCTGAAGTTATACGCAAACCCCAGCTTCGGTTGCGCATAACGCAAGGCTTTCCGAATGTGGCCTTATCAGATAGCATCCGACTGCAGATCTGTCGCCATCGCGATAGTCGAATACGAATAACGTGCGCGTCAGGGGAATTATCATGCAAGTGCGGGAAATTTTGCGCGTCAAGGGCTCGACGCTCTTTACGGCGACGCCGGAAGAGAAACTGGCCGAGGCGATCACGGCAATGGCCGATCAGGATGTCGGCTCGCTGGTGGTCATGAGCAGCGGCCGGATGGTCGGCATGCTCACATTCCGCGAAGTGATCAAGGCCGTGAATGCGAGCAAGGGCAAGCTCGACGACGCGCGCGTGGAAGATGTGATGGTGCGCGATCCGGTGACGGTCGATCCGTCGATGGAAGTCGACGAACTGCGTCGCCTGATGATCGAAAAGCATTCCCGCTATCTGCCGGTAATGGAAGCCGGCGTGCTGCAAGGCGTGATCTCCTTTCTCGACGTTGCAAAAGCCGTCCTGGAAGAGCAGAGCTTCGAAAACAAGATGCTGAAGAACTACATCCGCAACTGGCCGGACGGCGAGCAGGCTGCCGGCTGAGCGGGCTTTGTTACGGATGGCCCGGAATTTGGATAGCCGGGCCGTCGAGAATAAAACCAAACCCGAAGACAACACCAATCCTTAGGAGGACAGATGGACAAGATTTGGCTGAAAAGCTACCCGGAGGGTATTCCTGCAGAAATCGACCTGAATACCTACAAGTCGATCGCCGATCTCTTCGAGCAGGGCGTTTCCAAATACCGCGACAAGGTTGCCTACGTCAGCATGGGTGTGGAATTGACCTATGGCGAGGTCGACCGCCTTTCCCGTGATTTTGCTGCCTGGCTGCAGTCAGTCGTCAAGCTGCCACAAGGCGCGCGTGTGGCGCTGATGATGCCGAATACGCTGCAGTACCCAGTCTGCATGTTCGGCGCCTTGCGTGCCGGTTACGTGGTCGTCAACTGCAATCCACTGTACACGCCGCGCGAATTGGAGCACCAGCTCAAGGATTCGGGCGCTGACGTTATCGTCATCATGGAGAACTTTGCGGCGACGCTCGGGGAAATTCTCGACAAAACGCCGGTGAAGCACGTCGTGCTTACCAAGATGGGCGATATGCTCGGCGGCCTCAAGGGGGCTATCGTCAATTTCGTCGTCAAGTACGTCAAGAAACTGGTGCCCCACTACAGCCTGCCCAAGGCGGTGTCGCTCAATTCGGTGCTTGGCAAGGGAGCTGGCGCGGAGTTGCGCAAGGTCGAGATCGGTCACGAGGATCTCGCGTTCCTTCAATACACAGGCGGAACCACGGGGGTGTCGAAGGGCGCGATGCTGCTCCATCGCAATATTGTCGGCAACGTGCTGCAGGCCTACGCGTGGATCAAGCCGGCGATCAAGGAAGGCGAGGAGTGCATCATCACGGCCCTGCCGCTGTATCACATCTTCGCGCTGACCGCGAACTGCTTCACCTTCTTCCAGATCGGTGCCAAGAACGTGCTGATTGCCAATCCGCGGGACATTCCCGGCTTCGTGAAGGAGTTGGGTAGTCACAAGTTCACGGTGGTGACCGGCGTCAACACGCTGTTCAACGCGCTGCTCAACAATGCGGAATTCTGCAACCTCGATTTTTCGAATCTCAAGGTAACGCTGGGTGGTGGCATGGCGGTGCAGAAGGCGGTTGCGGAAAAATGGAAGCAGGTTACCGGCAAGCCGCTGCTTGAAGCCTACGGCCTTACCGAGACGTCGCCAGCGGCAACGATCAATCCGCTCACCCTGAAGGAGTACAACGGCTCGATCGGCCTGCCGATCTCGTCGACCGAGGTCGTCATTCTCGACGACAGCGGCATTGAAGTTCCGCATGGCCAGCCGGGTGAACTGTGCATCCGCGGGCCGCAGGTGATGAAGGGCTATTACAACCGGCCGGATGAAACCGCCAAGGTGATGACGCCGGATGGATTCCTCCGCACCGGCGATGTTGCCGTAGTGGATGATCAGGGATTCTTCCGCATCGTCGATCGCAAGAAGGACATGATTCTCGTCTCCGGCTTCAACGTATATCCCAACGAGGTCGAGGATGTCGTTGCCATGCACCCGGGGGTGCTGGAGGTGGCTGCGGTTGGCGTGCCGGATGCGAAATCCGGTGAGGCGGTCAAGGTGTTCGTGGTCAAGAAGGATCCGGGACTGACCGCTGAAGCCGTGATCGCCCACTGCCGGGATAACCTGACGGGCTACAAGGTGCCGCACCATGTTGAATTCCGCACCGAGTTGCCGAAGACCAACGTCGGCAAGATCCTGCGCCGCGCGCTGAAGGAAGGCGCCAGCGCCTGACGCGCAAGCAGGCTGTTGCAGAAAACAAGGCCGGCCCGTCCGGCCTTGTTCGTTTTGGCGCTTTATTTAGTGCAGTCGTCAGGAACTTGCCGGCACACGCTCAGGCATGTTCAAAGCCGACCTGCCCATAGTGCTGCGGATGGTGGCGGGCGATCCAGGCGGCTGCCGCCGCCTCTGCGCCTTCGCGGGTCGCGGCGCGTAGCGGCACTTCTTCGGTTTTGCCGCTGCTGTCGATCCACTCCAGCAGAAAATGACGCAGGCCGGCGCGCTCGCGGACCAGGATGCGGCAGCGCGATTCGGGCGGAAGCCTTTGCAAGCTCGACATGAACGGATCGAGCGTCAGCTGGTAAAGCGGTCCCTTTCCGGCATGCTGGAGAATGAAGGTTTTCGTATCGTCGGCTCTGACCACGCGCCAGCGATTGCAGCCATCGACGATCGCGAATGCCGGGCGTCCGTCGTCGTCCACGATTTCCGCCTCGACCGACTGCGCCTCATTGCTTTCCACGACTTCGTGCCAGGGGCTGCCCCAGCGTGTCGGCGGTGGAAAGGGCAGGGGGTGCTTGCCATGACGAATGCGAGCGAAGAGTGCCGATTTGAGGACATCCTCGACTTCGATCATCGGGAAATGGGTGCGCGCTGGCACGGGCAGGGTATTGGCGCCCATGTAACCCACCTCCCACAGGGTGCGCAGCCATTCGGCGGTGTCCAGCACAATCTGCGCGAGATCGGCAGCCACCACCGTCGTGTCGGCTGCATCCACAGGATTCATCGCCTCCACTGCGTTGCGCGCGCGCCGGCATTCGAGCAGCACCTGCGTGACCCAGTCGACGTGCTCCTCGGGCAGCGACGCCACACGTTCGGCGCAGGCAGCGATTTCGTCGTCGCTCATCGCGGGCAGCGCGGCCATTGGATCGATGCTCATCGCAGAATCTCCTCTTCATCAGCTGACATATATGGTTCGACGCATGATAGGGGCAAGCTGCCGGTGAGTGCAAAGAACATGCGCCGGCAGCTTGAACGCCGGGGGCTTGCCACGAACGTTTTGTTTCGTCCATAATCCGCAGACCGAAACCACCCGAACGCCCAACTTCTACCATGCGCCGCCCGACAACAACTGCCACCAGTTCCGCCTCCATGGCGGCGCAGGCGTTTGTACCGGTCGTAGTACGCGTAGTAGGCGTAGGACGCCACGCACCGTCGCGGATCGGAAAGTAACAGCAGAACCAGTTTCCAGAAACCCCCGCCGGTGCAGACCGAGCGGGGGTTTTCGTTTTTGGCCCCTCCTCGGTGAAGCCGGCATCACCAGAGGAGCAGCCCATGTCAGCGAGCACCCCAGCTTCAACAGAAACCCAGCCCGAAACCCTGAGCGGCGCGGAGATCGTCGTCCGCCTGCTTGAGCGGCAGGGCATCACCACCGTTGCCGGCATTCCCGGTGGCGCCATCCTGCCGTTCTACGACGCGCTGGCAAAGGCGGGAACGATCCACCACGTACTGGCCCGCCACGAGCAGGGCGCCGGCTTCATGGCGCAGGGCATGGCACGTGCCACCGGCAAGCCGGCAGTCTGCCTCGCCTCCAGCGGCCCCGGGGCGACCAACCTGCTGACGGCGATTGCCGACGCCAAGCTCGATTCGATCCCCATTGTCGCCATCACCGGCCAGGTGCCGAAGGCGATGATCGGCACCGACGCCTTTCAGGAAGTCGATACCTACGGCCTGACCATCCCGATCACCAAGCATAATTTCCTCGTCTCTTCGGCCGAGGAACTGCTGGAGGTGATCCCGCGTGCCTTCACCATCGCCGCCTCCGGCCGCCCCGGCCCGGTGCTGGTCGATATCCCGAAGGACGTGCAGACCCAGCGCATCGAAGTGAAGGAATGGCCGGCGCCCGGCCTGCCCGAGCCGGCGCCCGCCTTCGATAGCGCGGCGATCGAACAGGCTGTTGCCATGATCGAAGCGGCCGAGCAGCCGATCCTCTACCTCGGCGGCGGCGTCGTCCATTCCGGCGCGGCCGAGCTCGCCGTGGCGCTCGCAGAGAAGGCCTCGCTACCGACGGTGATGACGCTGATGGCGCTCGGCGCGATGCCGGTCGATCACCCGCTCTCGCTCGGCATGCTCGGCATGCACGGCGCGCGCTGCACCAACCTCGCGCTCGACGAATGCGACCTGCTGATCGCCGTCGGTGCCCGCTTCGACGACCGCGCCACCGGCAAGGTTGCGGCGTTCTGCCCAGGTGCGAAGATCATCCACATCGACATCGACCCCTCGGAACTCGACAAGATCAAGGCCGCGCACCTCGGCATCACCGGCGACGTGAGCGAAGTGCTGCAGGCCTTGCTGCCCAAGGTGCAACCGACGCTCAGGAAGCGCTGGCTCTCGCACGTGGCTGGCCTCAAGGCCGCGCATCCGCTGCAGACGCCCGGCATCGACGACCCGCGCACGCACTATGGCCTGATCTCGGCGGTGGCCGCGGCGCTCAACGACGAAGCGACGATCAGCACCGACGTCGGCCAGCACCAGATGTGGGTGTCGCAGGCCTACCCGCTGCGCCGCCCACGCCAGTGGCTGACCTCGGGCGGCCTCGGCACCATGGGCTTCGGCGTGCCGGCGGCGATCGGTGCCGCGCTCGCCGAGCCGCAGCGCACCGTCGTCTGCTTCTCCGGCGATGGCTCGATCCTGATGAACATCCAGGAACTGGTGACGGCGGCGGAAGAGGGTGCCAACGTCAAGATCGTGCTCATGAACAACGCCACGCTGGGCCTCGTGCACCAGCAGCAGACGCTGTTCTACGGCGAACGCATCTATGCCTCGAAGTTCAAGGCGATGCCGGACTTCATCAAGGTCGCCGAAGGCTTCGGCATCCGCGCCGTCGATCTGGACAAGGCCGAGCAGCCGCGCGCCGCGCTGGCCGATGCGCTGAATACGCCGGGGCCGTGCCTGATCCACGCCAGCATCGACATGCACGAAAAGGTTTACCCGATGGTGCCGCCCGGCGCCTCGAACAAGGAAATGATTGGAGGCTGATGACATGAACGCACTCACCCAGAACGAACGCAATGCGCTGACCCGCGCCGTGCTCGAACTCGACGTCAACAACCACGCCGGCGTCATGAGCCACGTCGTCGGCCTCTTCTCGCGCCGCGCCTACAACGTCGAGGGCATCCTCGTCATGCCGGTCGGCAACGGCGAGAAGAGCCGCATCTGGCTGATGGTGAACGAAGACCAGCGGTTGCCGCAGATGATCAAACAGGTCGAGAAGCTCGAAGACGTACTCGCCGTGCGCCGGCATGGCGCCGACCATGCGGTGTTCGAGCGGCTGGAGGAGTTTTTCCGCGCATAGTCATGCCCGCCATCCCGGCGGAAGCCGGAATCCAGAACACCGTGAATATGGATTCCGGAACCCGCCGGAAGGATGCGTCAGGCCGTCGCCTGCCGGAGTGCGTCCAGCAGCACTTCCGGCGGCTGGGCGCCCGAGACGGCGAGCCTGCCGTTGAAGATGAAAAAGGGCACGCCGGAAATGCCAAGCTGGCGCAGGCGTGCTTCCTGCGCGATCACCGCTTCGGCACCCCTGTCGCTGCGCAGCCAGGCGTCGGTCTCGTCGCGGTCTGCGCCGCAGGCCGCGGCAATGTCGGCGAGCACGCCGGGGTCGCCGATGAAGCGGCCTTCGCAGAAGCCGGCATGGAAGAGGCGCTCGACCAGTTCATTCGATACGCCGGTATCACCGGCTTGCTGGAAATGCTCGATCAGCCGATGCGCGGCCAGCGTACTGGCGCGCAGTTCGATCTTCTCGAACGCAAAGGCAATGCCGGTATTGCGGCCGGCATCGCGCACGCGGGCCCAAATGCCCTCCAGTGCGTCCGCCCCGCCGAACTTGCGCTCAAGGAAGGGGCGGTACGGCTCGCCCTCCGGCGGTGTGTCCGGATTCAGAAAATAGGGCAGCCAACGGATCGACACCGGCGCGTCAAACTGCGCCAGGGCCGCCTCCAGATGCCGCTTGCCGATGAAGCACCACGGGCAGACGACATCCGAGACGATGTCGATGGGGATGGCCGCAGTCTCGCCTTCCCGGTTCATTTGCGGCCCCCTTTGCTTCCACCCTTATCCCAGTTGAAGCGCACCGTGCGCTGCCAGCGCTGATCCTGCGATGGGCGCGGGTTGGCGGCCGGCGCTGGCGAAGGTGCCGGTTGGCGGAGCGCTTTGTCGGGTGAGGGCGGGGCAGGTTTGCGGGTCACGGGCTGGCGTCCAGGATGCTGGCGATGGTGGCGATGGGATGCGGCTGATTCCTAATGGTACCCGAACCGGCTAGAGTGGCAGCCTGCTACCGGGAGCCTTCATGCCAATGTCGATCCGCCTTTTCCTCGCCCTGTGTCTGGCATTCGCCCCTGTCTTTCCCGCCTCGGCGCGCGACGATGATCCATCGGTACTCGCGGCGAGCGTCGGCACCATCGTCGAGTTTGAATCGACCGAAGGTCAGGCGCGCCTCGCCCGTGCGAGCCGGGCCGATCTGGAACCGCTGCTGAAATTCTTCGAGGCCCAGATCAACGGCGCCTATTGCGGCCCCGCCACCGCCGCCATCGTGCTCAATGCGCTGGCGGGAGAGACAAGGCACACGCAGGAAAGCGTTGTCGCCAAGGGACGAAAGACCCGTGCCCAGGTGCTCGGCGAGCCGATGCCGTTCCATGGCCGCATGATCCGCGACGGCGGCTACCAACTGCGCCAGTTCGACGAAATGCTGCGCGCCAACGGCGCCACGACGCGGCTGACGGTGGCGGACGATCAGATCGCCGACGAACAGATCCGCCGCGAACTGATTGAAAACCTGTCGCAGCCAGGTAACTACGCCATCATCAACTACCGCCGTGACCGTGCTGGTCAGCCCGGCGGCGGCCACATCTCGCCGCTTGCCGCCTACGATTCAGCCAGCGATTCCTTCCTCGTGCTCGACGTGAATCCCTCGTTCGCGCGCTGGTCGTGGATGCCGGCGTCAGCCTTGATCCGGGCGATGCGGAGTCTGGATGTGGTGGAGAATCGCGGGTATATTCTTGTGTCGAAATGACTTCAGCATGTTGGTGTGACGTCGGCAGTCGGCCAGGAACGGACATTTTTTTAGCCGTGGCCAGATAGCTGCCATACAGTAGCTGCCGATCTGATCAAAAGACTGATTTATTGTTGTAGTGTTTTGTTATAAAACGAGTTATCCTGATTTCGGTAATATTTTTATAGTCAGGATAAATGCTTTATAAACAAGTATTTACTGATGAGCAGCGACGTACGTTGCTGAACCTCGCTCAGTACTACGCAGCCTTCATTGATGCCGAGCGAGATATGCGTCGGCTGGCGGTCGGGTCGGTGCATTGGAAGACGGTCAGCGGTCGCGATTACCTCTACGCGGTGCACGATAGTCGGGGCAATGCCAAGAGCCTCGGGCCGCGTTCGGCGGAAACCGAACGCATTCATGCCGCCTGGCATGCGGCGCGCGATCGTCGCGATGGTGCCAGAACCCGACTCGATGAGGTTGGGCGAATGTATCGCGCGCATCGCCTTGGCACCATTTCAGCCGAGGCTGCCGCCATCCTGCGCGAAGCCGATATACGCCAGCTTCTGGGGGATTCGTTGATTGTTGTCGGCACCAATGCCATGCCGGCCTACGAGATCGAAGGGCAATGCCGCTTTGGCATGGGCCTTGATGAAACGATGGATTTCGACATGGCCTGGGTCGGCGGTCTTGCCCTTGCGTCGAATTCTCCTCGCGCGCCGTCGCAGATATCCCCCGCCTCAACCCCGGTCTGGGCAATGTTAAAAGCCGTGGATTCGACCTACACCGTCAATTCGGAGCGGCCGTTTCAGGCGCGCAATGCCAAGGCGTACGAAGTCGAGGTGCTGGTCGCGCCGAGCCGAGCGGCATCACTGCCGAATGGCGATCGCCCGGTGCCGATTCCATTGCCGGAACAAGAATGGCTGTTGCAAGGGCGCCTTGTCGATCACGTGGTCTGCGCGCGTAACGGAAGCCCGGCACGTATTGTGGCGCCTGATCCAAGATGGTTCGCTCTGCACAAACTGTGGATGAGCGACCAGGAAAAACGTAATGCGCTGAAGCGCCCGAAAGACCGGAAACAGGGGGAACGGATGCTGAATGCCGTCGCCGAATTGATGCCGCAGTATCCCCTGGGCGACGAATTCCGGGCGGCACTGCCGGCGGAATTGATGCCCTATTTCGACCAGTGGCAACAAGGCCACGATCCAGCCACAGCGCGCCCCCCTTCCCCATCGTGGTGAGTGACCAACAGGCGGTTCCAGTTTCGCGTGACGCGAACGAGGGGCTGCCAGCCGTATGCTAAACTCCCGCCAAATCAACCTTTCCGCCCTATCCCCATGTCCGGCAATACCCTCGGTACCCTGTTCACCGTTACCTCCTTTGGTGAATCGCACGGCCCGGCCATCGGCTGCGTGGTCGATGGCTGCCCGCCGGGGCTGGAGATTTCGGAGGCCGACATCCAGGCCGAGCTGGATCGCCGCAAGCCGGGTACCTCGCGCCATGTGACGCAGCGCCGCGAGCCGGATACGGTCGAGATTCTCTCCGGTGTGTTCGAAGGCAAGACCACCGGCACGCCAATCGGCCTGCTCATTCGCAACCAGGATCAGCGCAGCAAGGATTACGGCAACATCGCCGAGACCTTCCGCCCGGGCCACGCCGATTACGCCTACACGCAGAAATACGGCTTCCGCGATTACCGCGGCGGTGGCCGCTCCTCGGCACGCGAGACGGCGGTGCGCGTGGCGGCCGGCGCAATCGCCCGCAAGTGGCTGCAGGAACGCTATGGTGTGTCGATACGCGGCTGGATGAGTCAGCTTGGCCCGATTGTGATTCCGTTCGAGAGCGCCGACGAGATCGGCAACAACCCGTTCTTCGCGCCCAACGCGGGCATCGTGCCGCAGCTCGAGGACTACATGGACGAGTTGCGCAAGTCGGGCGATTCGGTCGGTGCGCAGATCACCGTCAGCGCAGCCGGCGTGCCGCCGGGTTGGGGCGAGCCGGTGTACGACCGGCTCGATGCCGAGATCGCCTACGCGATGATGAGCATCAACGCGGTGAAGGGCGTCGAGATCGGCGCCGGCTTCGCCTCTGTTGCCCAGAAGGGCACCGAGCATGGCGACGAGATGACGCCGCAGGGCTTCCTCTCCAACAACGCCGGCGGCATTCTCGGTGGCATTTCGACCGGGCAGGACATCGTGGTCAATATGGCGATCAAGCCGACTTCCAGCATCCGCCTGCCGCGCCAGACGGTCGACCGTGCCGGCAACCCGGCCACGGTGGAGACGCACGGTCGCCACGACCCGTGCGTCGGCATCCGCGCCACGCCCATTGCCGAGGCCATGCTGGCACTGGTGCTGATCGATCATGCGCTGCGCCATCGCGCGCAGTGCGGCGATGTGGTCTGTGCCACGCCCCAGATTCCCGGGGCTGCCGCGAAGCGTTAAAATCGGGCATGGGTCCAGAGTTCAAGAAATTCAAGAAATTCAAGAAACACTCCGCTCATCCCGGAGAAATGACCATCAGGAGTCAAGCATGCAAGTCGAGCACCACGATCTTCACCACGATTTTCCCAATCTCGTCGACGAGATTCACGCACTGAAGACCGAGAGCCACCATTTCTCTCGTCTCTTCGACGATTACCACCATGTCACCAAGGAAGTCGAGCGCCTTGAGGAAGAGAACATCCCCGTCGATGACTTCACGCTCGAAGACATGAAGAAGAAGCGCATCAAGCTGAAGGACGAGCTGTATCAGATGATCGTTTCGTTCAAGAACGGCAGCAAGCCCGCCTGAAGTACCGCCGCAGGCATCCGGTAGAATAGCCGGATGCCTGCTTCCTCCTCCGGTTTGCCGTACTGGCGCCTTTCCGGTTACTACTTTTTCTACTTCGCCTTCATCGGCGCCTTCTCGCCCTATTTCGGGCTCTATCTGCAATCGCGCGGTTTCTCCGCCTGGGACATCGGCCTCCTGATGTCGCAGATGCAGTTGATGCGCCTGTTCGGCCCCTACCTCTGGGGCGCGCTCGCCGATCGTGCGGCGCGGCGGGTGCCGATTGTTCGCCTGGCAGCGGCAATGAGCGTCATCGGATTCGCGGCCTTCTTTTTTGCCGACGGCTTTGTTGCGCTGCTTGTCGCGATGGCGCTGATGGCGTTCTTCTGGAGTGCCGCGCTGCCGCTCGTCGAGACGATCACCTTCGATCATCTGCGCGAGGAGTCTGCGCGCTACAGCCGCATCCGTCTGTGGGGTTCGGTCGGCTTCATCGTCGCCGTGATGGGCACTGGCGCGTTGCTCGATTCTCTGCCGCTTGCCGCGCTTCTGTGGGTGTGTCTGGCACTGCTCGCGGGCATTCTGGCCTATGCGCTGGCGATGCCGGAGGCCCCCGTGCATGCGGCATCGGGCACCAGCGTGGCGGTCGGCGAAATCCTGCGCCAGCCGCGTGTGCGCGCATTGCTGGCGGCCTGCTTCGCGATGTCGGTTGCGCATGGTGCGCTCTACGTTTTCTACTCGATACACCTTGCCGCGAACGGTTACGGCAAGACGCTGATCGGCGCCATGTGGTCGCTCGGCGTGCTCGTCGAGGTCGTGTTCTTCGCGTTCATGTCGCGCCTGATGCGCCGCTACAGTCTGCGCGCCATCCTGCTCGCGAGCTTCGCCGCCGCGGTCGCGCGGTTCGTGATGATCGGCTGGGGCGTCGAATCCTTTGCCATCATCTTCGTTGCCCAGCTGTTGCACGGACTCACGTTCGGCACCTATCACGCGGCGGCAATCGCCGCCGTCAATCGCTGGTTTCCTGGGCGCTGCCAGGCGCGCGGGCAGGCGCTGTATTCCAGCATCTCGTTCGGTGCCGGCGGGCTTCTGGGCGCACTGTTCAGTGGCTGGAGCTGGGACGCACTGGGCGCCGCGCTGACCTACTCGGTGAGTTCAGCCTGCGCACTCGTCGGTCTGTGGTTGATCTGGCGCTGGGTTCGTGAGCCCGACGACGCCTCGGGCAGCGCTGCGCCGGCTGCCGCAAGCGCCTGATGCTGTGAGATAATTCCAAGCTTTCCCCGACACGATAAATTCGTTTGCCGAACATGCCGCAGACCCTTTACGACAAGCTCTGGCAGAGCCACGTTGTCCATCAGGAAGACGATGGCACCGCACTCATCTACATCGACCGCCACCTCGTGCACGAGGTGACCAGCCCGCAGGCCTTCGAGGGCCTCAAGCTCGCTGGCCGCAAGCCTTGGCGCGTGTCGTCGATCGTCGCCACCGCCGACCACAACACGCCGACCGATCATTGGGACAAGGCCGAAGGCACCGCCGCGATCGACGATCCGGTCTCCCGTCTGCAGGTCGAGACCCTGGACAGCAACATCCGCGAAACCGGCGCGCTCGCCTATTTCCCGTTCAAGGACGCGCGGCAGGGCATCGTGCACGTCGTCGGCCCGGAAAACGGCGCGACGCTGCCCGGCATGACCGTCGTCTGCGGCGATTCGCACACGTCCACGCATGGTGCCTTTGCCTGCATGGCACACGGCATCGGCACCTCCGAGGTCGAGCACGTGATGGCGACGCAGTGCCTGGTGCAGAAGAAATCGAAGGCGATGCTGATCCGCGTCGAAGGCGCGCTCGGCAAGGGCGTCACTGCCAAGGATGTGGCGCTGGCGATCATCGGCAGGATCGGTACGGCCGGCGGTACCGGCTACGCGATCGAGTTTGCCGGCAGCGCGATTCGTGGCCTGTCGATGGAAGGGCGCATGACCCTCTGCAACATGGCCATCGAGGCCGGTGCGCGCATGGGTTTCGTTGCCGTCGACGACACCACCATCGATTACCTGCGCGGCCGTCCGTTCTCGCCGAAGGGCGAGGCCTGGGACAAGGCGGTTGCCCACTGGCGCACGCTGAAATCGGATGAGGGCGCGCGTTTCGATCACGTCGTCGATCTGCCCGCCGCCGAAATCGCGCCGCAGGTGACCTGGGGCACCTCGCCCGAGATGGTGACGCCGGTCACCGCCAACGTTCCCGATCCCGCGAAGGAAAGCGACCCCGTGAAGCGCGAGGGCATGGAGCGTGCGCTGCAGTACATGGGGCTGACGCCGAACACGCCGATCCGCAGCATCGCGATCGACAAGGTATTCATCGGTTCGTGCACCAATTCGCGCATCGAGGACTTGCGTGCTGCCGCTGCCGTGCTCAAGGGCCGGCACATCGCCGCGAACGTCAAGCTGGCGCTGGCGGTGCCGGGTTCCGGTCTGGTCAAGCAGCAGGCTGAGCAGGAGGGGTTGGACAAGGTCTTCGTCGCCGCCGGCTTCGAATGGCGCGAGCCGGGTTGTTCTATGTGCCTGGCGATGAATGCCGACCGGCTGGAACCGGGCGAGCGCTGCGCCTCGACCTCGAACCGCAACTTCGAAGGCCGCCAGGGCGCCGGTGGACGGACGCATCTGCTCAGCCCGGCGATGGCCGCGGCGGCAGCGATTGCCGGCCATTTCGCCGATGTACGCGAACTCAACTGATCATTTGAATATTTGAACGAGGAGTGACCATGAAAAAACTCACTGCGATCATTCTGGCCCTTGTCGCGTTTGCGTCCGTTGCCTGCAACACCGTGCAGGGCATCGGCAAGGATATCGAAAAGGGTGGCGAGGCCATCCAGCGCTCGGCCAAGTAAATGGATAAGTTCGTCAAACTCGAAGGGCTCGTCGCGCCGCTCGACCGCAACAACGTTGATACCGACGCGATCATCCCGAAGCAGTTCCTCAAGTCGATCAAGCGCTCGGGCTTCGGCCCCAACGCCTTCGACGAGTGGCGTTACATGGATGTCGGTCAGCCGGGGCAGGATGCCGCAACCACGGCGCAGCGCCCGAAGAACCCGAACTTCGTGCTCAACCAGCCGCGCTATCAGGGCGCGCAGGTGCTGCTGACGCGCGCCAACTTCGGCTGCGGTTCGTCGCGCGAACATGCGCCGTGGGCGCTGCTGGATTTCGGCTTCAAGGCGATCATCGCCGAGTCGTTTGCCGACATCTTCTTCAACAACTGCTTCAAGAACGGCATCCTGCCGATCGTGCTGCCGGCCGACGAGGTCGAGGCGCTGTTCGCTCAGGTCGAGGCGACGCCCGGCTACAAGTTGACCATCGACCTGCCAGTGCAACTGGTGGTGCGCCCGGACGGCAAGAGCATCCCCTTTCAGGTCGACGCCTTCCGCAAGGAATGTCTGCTGAACGGCTGGGACGACATCGGCCTGACCCTGCGCCACGCCGACAAGATTCGCGCCTTCGAAGAGAAGCGCCGTGTCGAGCAGCCCTGGTTGTTCGCCTGAGTCGCCGCGCGCATGGCGCCGCTGCGTGGGCGTTGTGGCCCGGCGTCCGTGGCTTGCCTTCGTGCTGATGGGCGGTTTTTTTGCGTTGTTCGGCGCCACTTCGCTGAATCTGATTTATATCTTCCGGGCCAACATCGGGCTGATCGTCGAGCACGGTTGGCTGGCTCTGGCGAGCGGCGCGGCGTGGCAACTGCTTGAACTGGTTTTGTATGGCTACCTGAGTGCGGCATTCTTCGTCGGCTTCAAGGTTTGCGAAAAGCTGCTGGTCGAATCCCTGGCCCAGCATGACTAGAGGTGGAGAGAGATGAAAGTTTGTGTATTACCCGGTGACGGCATCGGCCCCGAAATCATGGCGGAAGCCATACGCGTGCTGAAGGCGCTCGACCTCGGTTTTGAAATGGAAGAGGCGCACCTCGGCGGCTGCGCTGTCGACGCCACCGGCAACCCCTACCCGGAAGCGACGCAGAAGCTGGCGCAGGCGGCCGATGCCGTGCTGCTTGGTGCCGTCGGCGGCCCGAAGTGGGACACGCTGCCGCGCGAACAGCGCCCGGAGCGCGGCCTGCTCGGCATTCGCAAGCAGCTCGGTCTCTTTGCCAACCTGCGTCCGGCGATCCTCTATCCGGAACTCGCCAACGCTTCCACGCTCAAACCGGAAGTGGTGGCGGGCCTCGACATCCTGATCGTGCGCGAACTCACCGGCGACATCTACTTCGGCCAGCCGCGCGGCATCGAGGTGCGCGAGGTCGATGGCGTCAAGCAGCGCTTCGGCTTCAACATGATGCATTACACCGAGAGCGAGATTCGCCGCATCGGTCGCGTTGCCTTCGAGGCCGCGCGCAAGCGCAACAGGAAGGTGTGCTCGGTCGACAAGATGAACGTGCTCGAAACGACGCAGCTGTGGCGTGACGTGATGAACGAGCTGGCGCCGGAGTACCCGGATGTCGAGCTGACGCACATGCTGGTCGACAACGCGGCGATGCAGTTGGTGAAGGCGCCGAAGCAGTTCGACGTGATGGTCACCGGCAACATGTTCGGCGACATTCTCTCGGACGAGGCCTCGATGCTGACCGGCTCGATCGGCATGCTGCCGTCGGCTTCGCTCGATGCGAACAACAAAGGTCTCTACGAGCCGTCGCACGGCTCGGCGCCGGACATCGCCGGCAAGGGCGTGGCCAACCCGCTGGCGACGATTCTTTCGGCAGCGATGATGCTGCGCTATACCTTCAATCAGGAGGAAGCCGCGCAGCGCGTCGAGGGTGCCGTGAAGAAGGTGCTGGCGCAGGGTTTCCGTACCGGCGACATCTACGAGCCGGGCACGAAGAAGGTCGGCACCAGGGAAATGGGCGACGCGGTTCTCGCGGCGCTGTAAGCAGATTCACTTTTTGAGGTAGATGAAAATGAAGCGAGTTGGTCTGGTAGGTTGGCGCGGCATGGTCGGTTCGGTCCTCATGCAGCGCATGGTGGAAGAGGGCGACTTCGCCCATATCGAGCCGGTGTATTTCTCGACCTCGAACGCCGGCGGCAAGGCCCCGGCCTTCGGTGGCAAGGAAGCGGCCGCGCCGCTGCAGGACGCATCGAACATCGATGCGCTGAAGGCCTGCGACATCGTCATCACCTGTCAGGGCGGCGACTACACCAAGGAAGTCTTCCCCAAGCTGCGCGCTGCCGGCTGGAACGGTCACTGGATCGACGCCGCCTCGGCGCTGCGCATGGCCGACGACGCCGTGATCATCCTCGACCCGGTCAACATGAACGTGATCAAGGATTCGCTGGCCAAGGGCGGCAAGAACTGGATCGGTGGCAACTGCACCGTCTCGCTGATGCTGATGGGCCTGGGCGGCCTGTTCCAGAACGACCTGATCGAATGGGCGACCTCGATGACCTATCAGGCCGCCTCGGGCGCGGGGGCGCAGAACATGCGCGAGCTGATTGCGCAGATGGGCACCATCCACGCCTCGGTTGCCGACCTGCTCGCCGATCCGGCCTCGGCCATCCTCGACATCGACCGCAAGGTCGCCGAAACCATCCGTTCGGACAGCTTCCCGAAGAAGAACTTCCGCAACACCCCGCTCGCCGGCTCGCTGATCCCGTGGATCGACGTCCCGGTCGACGGCGGCCAGTCGAAGGAAGAATGGAAGGGCGGCGCCGAATGCAACAAGATCCTCGGCCGTCCGGCCTTCCGTACGCCGGGCTCGATCCCGATCGACGGCCTCTGCGTGCGCATCGGTGCCATGCGCTGCCACTCGCAGGCGCTGACGATCAAGCTGAAGAAGGATGTGCCGCTGGACGAAATCAGCGACATGCTGGCGAAGGCCAATCAATGGACCAAGGTCGTGCCGAATGATCGCGAGATCTCCGAGCGCGAACTGACCCCGGCCGCTGTGACCGGCACGCTGACCGTTCCGGTCGGCCGCCTGCACAAGATGGCGATGGGCCCGGAGTATCTGGCTGCCTTCACCTGCGGCGACCAACTGCTGTGGGGTGCTGCCGAGCCGCTGCGCCGCATGCTGCGCATCCTGCTTGAGGCCTGATGCCCAACATGACCGTTGAAAGACCGGGGCCTTGCCCCGGTTTTTTTCGGTCTTGTTGCGAAAATGATACATGCATCTCCAACATCAGAAGGAAGTTGAGCTTGCATCGCTAACTTCATGATGTTATTTTGAATGTCCGAATTCGACGCTCAGGGTGGCGCCGTGACTAAAAAACCTGAAATCACACACAAAATTCGTACTTCCGTTGCTGCGCTCGCAGCCGGACTGGCTCTGTCAGGACTTCCGCTGCTCGCTCACGCGGCCGGTCTTGGCAAGGTGACGGTCTTCTCGGCGCTGGGTCAACCGCTGCGCGCCGAGGTCGAGTTGTCGGCGACGCGCGAAGAACTGGCGACCATGAAGGCCGGGCTTGCTTCTCCGGATTCCTTCAAGGCGGCGGGGCTCGATTACGCGGCGCCGCTGGTCGGTATCCGCTTTACGATAGACAAGCGAACCGACGGCAGATCGATCGTCAAGCTGACGACCGATCGTCCGCTGAACGAGCCGTTCGTCGACATGCTGCTTGAGATCAATTGGGCATCCGGGCGGCTTGTCAGGGAATACACCTTCCTGCTCGACCCTCCCGAAATGCCAGCCAAGGCTGCTGCGCCCGTGTCCGCCCCGGAGAGCAAGCCCTTGCCTGCGAAGGCGCCCGTCAAGGCGCCTGCGGCGACCCCCGCTGCTGCGCCAGTAGCGGCGGACGCCGCACCGGCCAAGCAGCCGGCGGCAAAAACGGCAGACGCCAAGGCGGAACCGAAGGAAGCTGCGCCGGCTGAGAGTGGCGATAGCTACAAGGTCAAGTCCGGCGACAACCTGCGCAAGATCGCATCCCAGCACCAACAGGAAGGCGTGTCGCTGGACCAGATGCTGGTCGGCATCTACCGCGCCAACAAGGACGCTTTCGACGGCGGCAACATGAACCGCCTGAAGAGCGGCAAGATTCTTTCGCTGCCGGCGAAGTCGGAAGTCGAGGCGATTGCCCCCGATGAGGCGAAGAAGCTCGTTGTTACGCAGGCGAGCGACTGGAATGCCTATCGCCGAAAGCTTGCAGCCAGCGCTGCGCAGGCGCCGGCAGCTGACGATGCCGGAAAGCAGGAGGCCGCTGGCAAGATTACCCCCAAGGTTGAGGACAAGGCCGCTCCGCAGAGCGAAAGCAAGGATCAGGTGCGCGTGTCGCGTACCGACTCCGGCAAGGGCAAGGCAGGCGCCAAGTCGAGTGAAGAGGATCTGCTGGCACGGGAAAAGGCGCTCAAGGAAGCGAACGAGCGCGTGGCCGTACTCGAAAAGAACGTTGGCGAGCTGCAGAAGCTGCTCGAGATGAAGAATCAGAACCTTGCCGAGTTGCAGAAACAGGCAAGCAAGAGCGAGCCGGCGAAGCCCGTGGAATCGCCAAAGCCCGTCGAGCAACCGAAAGCGGCTGAGCCATCCAAGCCCGTCGAGGCACCGAAGCCTGCCGAGCCGGCGAAGCCCGCTGCTGAACCGGCCAAGCCGGCCGAAGCTGCGAAACCTGCAGAGGCACCGAAGCCTGAAGAGAAGCCTGCAGTTGCCCCGAGCGATGCTGTGAAGGCGGAGGCGCCGAAGCCGGATGACGCCAAGCCGGCTGAAGTTCCGAAGGCAGAAGAAAAGCCGCAGGAGCCACCGAAGCCGGTGGAAGCACCGAAACAGGCCGAGGCTCCCAAGCCGAAGCCCAAGGTCGTCATTCCCGAGCCAGAACCTGAAGAGCCCAGTCTGTTCGAGGATCCGATGCTGCTCGCCGGCGGCGGTAGCGTCATTGCCCTGTTGGCGGGGTACCTGCTTTACAAGCGACGTCGTAGCGGCGGAAGCGCTGCGGCGAGTGAGGTGCCGCTGGCAACCTCGACGGCAGGGCTGTCGCAGACCAGCCTCGGCGAGAACTCCGTGTTCCGCAACACAGGCGGGCAGAGTGTCGATACCTCGCATACACCGCCGCAGACCGATTTCAGCCAGGCAGGCCCGGGAACGATCGACACTGATGAGGTCGATCCCGTTGCCGAAGCCGACGTCTACATGGCGTATGGCCGTGACGCCCAGGCCGAAGAAATTCTGCTCGAAGCAAAAGGCAAGGATCCGAAGCGATATGCGATTCACCTGAAACTGCTCGAAATCTATGCAAACCGGCAAAGTGTCAAACAGTTCGAGACTGTTGCAACGGAGCTGTATGGCGAAACGAACGGTGTCGGTGCTGACTGGGAAAAGGCTGCTGCACTGGGCCTGAAGGTCGATCCGCAGAACCCGCTCTATGGCGGAAAGAAGGCTGCGGAAGCCGCCAATTTCGACGCCGATGCGACGGTCATCGTTTCCGCGCAAAACGTCAAGAACACGGTCACCATGCCTGGACAGCTGGCGCAGATGGCCACCAGCGCGGCGGCGCCAGCGATTGTCGTGCCGGAGCTTCCGGTCGAGCCGGCGGCGCAAGAACCTGAGAGCCTCGACTTCGACCTGGGTACGCCTGCGTCGGTGGCAGCCAGTGAAGCGCCCAAGGTGGATATGGAATCGACGCTGACCCTCCCGGAGGCCGTCGTTCAGCCGGCGGCCGATAACGGCGGCGCGCTTGATTTCGATCTGGGCCCCGGGTCTGCGGCTTCCGCTCCTGCACCGGCTGCCGATGCAACTGCCGTCAATCTTGATTTCGAAATGCCCGAGATCAAGGTCGACGCTGCGCCGACGGGTAATGCCGCGAGCCTCGACTTCGACCTCGACGTACCACCGCTGGAACAACCGGCGCCTGCCCCGATCGTTGTAGCTCCGACTCCTGCTGCACCGGTTGCTGCTGCCGCGCCTGTAGTTACCACTCCCGAGGTGGTGCTGGATATCGGCAACGTCGATACGGATGCGCTTGAGTTTGACGTGCAATTGACCGAGTCAACGGTGCTGGGTCAGCCGATGTCGCCGTCTTCCTTCGACATGGGCTCGATCAACCTCGATCTCGCGGAACCGAAAACTGCCGCCAGCGCTGCACCGGCAGCCAGTTTTGAAACTGCCCAGTTCGAAACCGTCGTCAATCCGGACCTGGTTGCCTCACTGGCCGATCAGGGCGGCGCCATCAGCGCCAACGAGGAAGTGGCGACCAAACTCGATCTCGCCAAGGCGTACGAGGAAATGGGTGACCTCGAAGGTGCCCGTGAGCTGCTGCAGGAAGTCATCAAGGAAGGCGGCGCTGACCAGCAGGCAGCGGCGCGTACGATACTCGAGCGGATTGGCTGATCGCCACGCCCCGGGTAAACGATAGAATGAAGGCCGCGCTCGACAAGGGCGCGGCCTTTATATTTGGTGCGCCCGGCAGGGCGCACTTACTTGGAGGTGGAAGTCCTCTACTCGCCCGACAAGGGGAAGAGTTAGCTGAACGGCAAGGGTGTTCTGGGCGACTGGAAATCTGGAGGAAGCCGAAGGCAAAGCGCTGGCCTG
>JAKLLG010000020.1 GCA_023150275.1 Rhodocyclaceae bacterium | reverse complement strand
AATGGTCATGCCGGGCGACAACATCGCCATGACCGTCAAGCTGATCGCCCCGATCGCCATGGAAGAAGGTCTGCGCTTCGCCATCCGTGAAGGCGGTCGTACCGTCGGCGCCGGCGTCGTGGCGAAGATCATCGAGTAATTCTGTTCTTTTGATCAATCCGCGGCGGGGTGAGTGCCTCGCTCTGCCGCCTGTTCTTTGGAAACTGACATGCAAAACCAGAAAATTCGCATCCGCCTCAAGGCTTTCGACTATCGCCTGATCGACCAGTCGGCCCTGGAAATCGTCGAGACCGCCAAGCGTACTGGCGCCGTCGTTCGTGGCCCGGTTCCGCTGCCGACCAAGATTCAGCGTTTCGATGTGTTGCGTTCGCCGCACGTGAACAAGACTTCGCGTGACCAGTTCGAGATTCGTACCCACCTGCGTCTGATGGACATCATTGATCCGACCGACAAGACGGTTGATGCGCTGATGAAGCTCGACCTGCCGGCTGGCGTCGACGTCGAGATCAAGTTGCAGTAAAGCAGTAAAAGCGGATATAATCCGCCGTTTTCGCCGGGTGGCCCTGATTGGGGTCGCCCATTTTGACTTGTAGCAGCAATCTCGCCGGCCAATCGTAGCCGGCTAGAGGAGAATAACCATGAGTCTAGGCCTTGTTGGGCGCAAGGTCGGCATGACGCGTATTTTTACCGACGACGGTGCGACCGTTCCGGTAACTGTGCTCGATGTGTCGAACAACCGCGTGACCCAGATCAAAACGCCTGAAACCGACGGCTATGCCGCGGTCCAGGTGACCTTCGGCCAGCGCCGCGCCTCGCGCGTCGGCAAGCCGCTCGCCGGCCACATGGCCAAGGCGGGTGTGGAAGCTGGTCACGTTCTGAAGGAGTTCCCGGTTTCCGCCGCCGAGCTCTCGAACCTGAAGCCGGGCGACCACATCGCGGTCACCATTTTTACCGTTGGCCAGAAGGTCGACATCACTGGCAGCTCGATTGGTAAGGGCTTTGCTGGTGGTCAGAAGCGGCACAACTTCAGCTCGAACCGCGCCTCGCACGGCAACTCGATTTCGCACAATGCGCCGGGTTCCATCGGTATGGCGCAGGATCCGGGTCGTGTCTTCCCGGGCAAGCGCATGGCGGGCCACCTTGGTGACGCCAAGGCGACCGTCCAGAACCTCGAAGTCGTGCGTGTCGACACTGAGCGCCAGCTGCTGCTGGTGCGCGGTGCTGTGCCGGGCTCGAAGGGCGCAGATGTGGTTGTCCGCGCAGCGGTCAAAGGCTAAGGGGGCGACATGGAACTGAAAGTCATCAACGAACAAGGTCAGGAAGCAGCAAAGCTGCAGGCTTCCGACGCGCTGTTCGGCCGCGACTACAATGAATCCCTGGTGCACCAGGTCGTTGTGGCGTTTCAGGCCAACGCGCGTGCAGGCAATCGCGCCCAGAAGGGGCGTGCCGAAATCGCCAAGTCCACCAAGAAGCCGTGGAATCAGAAGGGTACCGGTCGTGCCCGTGCTGGTCGTGCTTCGTCGCCGTTGTGGCGTGGAGGCGGCAAGATCTTCCCGAGCTCGCCGGACGAAAACTTCAGCCAGAAGCTGAACCGCAAGATGTATCGTGCCGGCATGGCCGCGATTCTCTCCGAGTTGGCGCGTCAGGATCGCCTCTCGATCGTCGACAGCATCGCCGTTGAGGCGCCGAAGACCAAACTCTTTGCGCAGAAGATCAAGGGCATGGGTTTCGATTCCGTGCTCGTGGTTACCGATTCGCTCGACGAAAACACCTATCTGGCTTCGCGCAACCTGCCGAATGTGCTGGTGCTTGAAGTCAATGAAACCGATCCGGTCTCGCTCATCCGCTTCCCGAAAGTGCTGATGACCAAGAGCGCCGTCGCCAAGTTCGAGGAGGTTCTGGGATGAACCAGGAACGTCTGATGCAGGTGCTGCTCGCACCGCAAATCTCCGAAAAGGCGACCTGGGTCGCCGACAAGAACGAGCAAGTGATCTTCCGCGTTGCATCCGATGCAACCAAGCCGGAAATCAAGGCCGCGGTTGAATTGCTGTTCAAGGTCGAAGTCGAGGCTGTGCAGGTGTCTGTCGTCAAGGGCAAGCAGAAGCGCTTTGGCCGCTCGATGGGTCGCCGCAAGGGCTGGAAGAAGGCTTTCGTCAGCCTGAAGCCGGGCCAGGAGATCAACTTCGTTGAGGGAGGTGCTGCGTAATGGCACTCGTCAAAGTCAAACCGACCTCCCCTGGTCGTCGTGCTGTCGTCAAGGTCGTCAACGACGCTCTGCATAAGGGCAAGCCGTTTGCCGGTCTGCTCGAGAAGCAGAGCAAGAATGCTGGCCGCAACAACAACGGCCGTGTCACTGTGCGCCATCAGGGCGGCGGTCACAAGCAGCATTACCGTGTTGTCGACTTCAAGCGCAACAAGGATGGCATCCCGGCCAAGGTCGAGCGTCTTGAATACGATCCGAACCGTACCGCCAATATCGCGCTGCTCTGCTACGCCGATGGCGAGCGTCGTTACATCATCGCGCCGCGCGGTCTGACCATCGGTCAGGAAGTGATGTCGGGTTCGGAAGCGCCGATCAAGCCGGGCAATACCCTGCCGATCCGCAACATTCCGGTCGGTACGACCATTCACTGCATCGAGATGGTGCCGGGCAAGGGGGCGCAGATGGCGCGTTCCGCTGGTGCTGGTGTGCAGTTGATGGCTCGCGAAGGCGTTTATGCTCAGGTTCGCTTGCGCTCGGGCGAAGTGCGTCGCGTGCACGTCGAGTGCCGTGCGACGATCGGCGAAGTCGGCAACGAAGAGCACAGCCTGCGTTCGATCGGCAAGGCCGGTGCGCAGCGTTGGCGCGGCATTCGCCCGACCGTTCGTGGTGTTGCGATGAACCCGGTCGATCACCCGCACGGTGGCGGCGAAGGCCGTACCGCTGCCGGTATGGACCCGGTCAGCCCGTGGGGTACCAAGACCAAGGGCTATCGCACCCGCAAGAACAAGCGCACGAACTCGATGATCGTGCAGCGCCGCCACAAACGCTAAGGGGTAATACGAAATGGCACGTTCTCTGAAAAAAGGCCCCTTCGTCGACGGACACCTGCAGAAAAAGGTGGATGCGGCGCGGGCGAGCAACGACAAGCGTCCGATCAAGACCTGGTCGCGCCGTTCCACGGTGCTGCCGGACTTCATCGGCCTGACCATCGCCGTGCATAACGGCAAGCAGCACATCCCGGTGTTCGTCACCGAGAACATGGTCGGCCACAAGCTCGGCGAGTTTTCGCTGACCCGTACGTTCAAGGGTCACACCGCCGGCAAGAAGGCCAAGAAGTAAAGGAAGATGACTATGCAAACTCAAGCTTCCCTGCGCGGCGTGCGCCTGTCGGCTCAAAAGGGCCGTCTGGTTGCCGACCAGATCCGCGGTCTTCCGGTCGACAAGGCCCTGAACATCCTCGCTTTCAGCCCGAAGAAGGGCGCCGGCATCATCAAGAAGGTGCTCGAATCGGCGATCGCCAACGCCGAGCACAACGACGGCGCCGATATCGATGAACTGAAGGTCACGACCATCTACGTTGAAAAAGGCATGGTGCTCAAGCGCTTTACTGCGCGCGCCAAGGGTCGCGGCAATCGCATCACCAAGCCGACCTGCCACATCTTCGTCACGGTTGGTAACTGAGGATAAGACATGGGACAGAAAATTCATCCGACTGGCTTCCGCCTCGCCGTTACCCGTGACTGGTCGTCGCGCTGGTTCGCGAACAGCCAGAACTTCGCCACGATGCTGAACGAAGATGTTCGCGTTCGTGATTACCTGAAAAAGCGCCTGGCCCACGCTTCCGTTGGCCGCGTGCTGATCGAGCGTCCGGCCAAGAATGCGCGCGTCACCGTGTTTTCGGCGCGTCCTGGTGTCGTCATCGGCAAAAAGGGCGAAGACATCGATCAGCTTCGTTCAGATCTGCAGAAGATCATGGGCGTGCCGGTTCATGTTTCGATCGAGGAAATCCGCAAGCCGGAAACCGATGCACAGCTGATTGCCGACTCGATCGCCCAGCAGCTCGAAAAGCGCATCATGTTCCGTCGCGCCATGAAGCGTGCGATGCAGAATGCGATGCGTCTTGGCGCTCAGGGCATCAAGATCATGAGCTCGGGTCGTCTGAATGGCGCCGAAATCGCGCGTACCGAGTGGTACCGCGAAGGTCGCGTGCCGCTGCACACGCTGCGTGCCGATATTGACTACGCAACCTCCGAAGCCCGTACGACGTACGGTGTGATCGGCATCAAGGTGTGGGTGTTCAAGGGCGAAATCATGGGTCGCAACGAGCAGCCGGTAGCTGCTCCGGAGGCTCCCGCCGAGGAGCCGAAGCGTCCCGCCCGCCGTGCTGCTAAGCCGGCTGGTGAAGGTGCCGACAAGCCGAAGGCGCCGGCAAAACGAGTAAGAAAGGCAGGAACCAAAGATGCTGCAGCCTAATCGCAGAAAGTACCGCAAGGAGCAGAAGGGCCGGAATACCGGTCTGGCCACCCGCGGCGCCAAGGTCTCCTTCGGCGAGTGGGGTCTGAAGGCGACCGGCCGCGGCCGGATCACTGCTCGTCAGATCGAAGCCGCTCGTCGCGCGATGACCCGTCACATCAAGCGTGGCGGCCGCATCTGGATCCGTATCTTCCCGGATAAGCCGATCTCGAAGAAGCCGGCCGAAGTCCGTATGGGTAACGGCAAGGGCAATCCGGAGTACTACGTTGCCGAGATTCAGCCGGGCAAGGTGCTTTATGAAATGGATGGTGTGAGTGAAGAGCTTGCGCGCGAGGCGTTTGCCCTTGCTGCGGCAAAGCTGCCGATCTCGACGACCTTCGTTACGCGTATGGTGGGTTGATCATGAAAGCCAACGAACTCAGAACCAAGAGCCCGGAAGAGCTGAACAAGGAACTGCTGGACCTTCTCAAGGCCCAGTTCAGCCTGCGCATGCAGCTGGCGACCCAGCAGCTCTCCAATACCAGCCAGCTTGGCAAGGTGCGCCGCGATATCGCGCGTGTGCGCACTCTCCTTCGTGAAAAGGCGGTGCAACAATGAGCGAAACGACCGTGAACAAGCGTACGCTGGTCGGCCGCGTCGTCAGCGACAAGATGGAAAAGACCGTCACCGTCCTGATCGAGCGCCGCGTCAAGCATCCGCTGTATGGAAAGATTATCGTGCAGTCGAAGAAATTCCACGCGCACAACGATAACAACGAAGCCAAGGCAGGCGACCTGGTCGAGATTGAAGAGACCCGTCCGGTGTCGAAGACCAAAGCCTGGCGCGTTTCGAAACTGCTGGAAAAGGCTGTCGTCGTTTAAGGCGCTTGCCTGTTTTGAAAAAACCGGTATAATCCTGCGTTTTTCGCGCCCGGCCATTCCCGGTCGGGCGTTTCTGCCCCTACGGGTTCCAAGACTGACCGCTGGCAATTGCGGGACAAGTTGGAGAGATTGCTAAATGATTCAGATGCAGACGATTCTGGACGTCGCCGATAACACCGGTGCGCGTTCGGTGATGTGTATCAAGGTGCTCGGCGGCTCCAAGCGTCGCTATGCGGGCGTTGGTGACATCATCAAGGTAAGTATCAAGGATGCTGCGCCGCGTGGTCGCGTCAAGAAGGGTGACGTGTACAACGCTGTGGTCGTGCGCACGGCCAAGGGTGTACGTCGCCCTGATGGCTCCCTGATCCGGTTCGACAACAATGCGGCGGTGCTCCTGAACAACAAGCTGGAGCCGATCGGTACGCGTATCTTCGGGCCCGTAACGCGTGAATTGCGTTCCGAGCGTTTCATGAAGATCGTGTCGCTCGCGCCGGAAGTGCTGTAAGGAGCGGCCATGGATAAGATCAAAAAGGGCGACGAAGTCGTCGTCATCACGGGCAAAGACAAAGGCAAGCGCGGTACCGTGCTGCGTCGTCTTGATGCTGAGCATGTCGTGGTCGAGGGCGTCAATCGCGCCAAGAAGCACGTCAAGCCGAATCCGATCAAGGGTGTCGTCGGCGGCATCGTCGAGAAGGACATGCCGATCAACATCTCCAATGTCGCGCTCTTCAACCCGGCCACCGGCAAGGGCGACCGCGTCGGTTTCAAGACGCTGGAAGACGGCAAGAAAGTTCGCGTGTTCAAGTCGAACGGCGAGCTGGTGAGCGCATAAGGAACGATCATGGCGCGTTTGTTTGAATACTACAAAACCACTTTGGTGCCGGAACTGACCAAGAAGTTTGGCTACAAGTCGAACATGGAAGTGCCGCGTATCACCAAGATCACGCTGAACATGGGTGTTGGCGAAGCAGTTGCCGACAAGAAGGTTCTGGAAAATGCCGTTGGTGACATGCAGAAGATTGCCGGCCAGAAGCCGGTCGTCACCAAGTCGCGCAAGTCCATTGCCGGCTTCAAGATCCGTGACGGTTACCCGATCGGCTGCATGGTGACGCTGCGTGGCCCGCAGATGTTCGAATTCCTGGATCGTCTCGTCACGATCGCCCTGCCGCGCGTCCGTGACTTCCGCGGCATCTCGGGCAAGGGCTTTGATGGCCGTGGCAACTACAACATGGGCGTCAAGGAACAGATCATCTTCCCGGAGATCGAGTACGACAAGATCGATGCGCTGCGCGGGATGAACATCAGCATTACCACGACCGCGAAGACCGACGAGGAAGCCAAGGCGCTCCTCCAGGGCTTCAAGTTCCCGTTCAAGAATTGAGGCGAACATGGCGAAACTTGCACTGATCAACCGTGACGAAAAGCGCCGCCAGATGGTGGAAAAGTACGCGAAGAAGCGTGCTGAGCTGGTCGCCATCATCACTAACGTCAGCCTCTCGGATGTCGAGCGCTACGAAGCTCGCCTCAAGTTGCAGAAGCTGCCGCGTGACGCGAGCCCGGTGCGCCTGCGCAACCGCTGCCAGATTACTGGCCGTCCGCGTGGCGTCTACCGCAAGTTCGGCCTCGGCCGCTTGAAGTTGCGCGACCTGGTCATGAAGGGCGAAGTGCCCGGCATGGTCAAGGCCAGCTGGTAAGCAGGAGAGAACAGAATGAGTATGAGCGATCCGATCAGCGATATGCTGACCCGCATCCGCAATGCCCAGCAGGCTGAGAAGGTGTCCGTTGCGATGCCGTCGTCGAAGCTGAAAGTGGCGATTGCCAAGGTGCTGAAGGATGAAGGTTACGTCGAAGACTTCGCCGTGCGCGAAGGCGAAGGCAAGCCGACCCTGGAAATTGGCCTCAAGTACTACGCCGGCCGCCCCGTGATCGAGCGCATCGAGCGCGTCTCGAAGCCGGGTCTGCGCGTGTACAAGGGCAGCACGGATATCCCCCGTGTGATGAACGGCCTCGGCGTGGCGATCGTGTCCACCCCGAAGGGTGTCATGACCGACCGCAAGGCACGCGCCAGCAATGTTGGCGGCGAAGTCCTCTGCTACGTGGCCTAAAGGGGGAATCATGTCTCGCGTAGGTAAGAACCCGATCTCGCTGCCGAAGGGCGTCGAGGTTTCCGTTGGCGATCTGATTACCGTCAAGGGCCCGCTGGGTGCGCTCAGCTTCAAGGCCAACAAGGCGGTCAAGGTCGAAGTTTCCGGCGAATCGCTGCAATGTTCGCCGGTAGATGGTGTCGAGAACGCTGCTGCGCTCTGGGGTACCGTCCGTGCCAACCTCAACAATATGGTCAATGGCGTTTCCAAGGGCTTCGAGAAGAAGCTGACGCTCGTCGGCGTGGGCTATCGTGCTCAGGCTCAGGGCGACACGCTGAACCTGTCGCTCGGTTTCTCGCACCCGGTTGCACACAAGATGCCCTCCGGCATCAAGGTCGAGACGCCGTCGCAGACGGAAATCCTGATCAAGGGGATCGACAAGCAGCTGGTCGGTCAGGTTGCCGCCGAAGTGCGCGCATACCGTTCGCCGGAGCCCTACAAGGGCAAGGGCGTCCGTTACGCGGACGAAGTGGTGACGCTCAAGGAAACGAAGAAGAAGTAAGGTGGCCAAATGATCGACAAGAAACAAGCGCGTCTGCGCCGTGCCCGCAAAACCCGGGCCAAGATTGCCGAGCTCAAAGCCGTGCGCTTGTGCGTGAATCGCACCAACCTGCACATCTACGCCCAGCTGATCTCGGCTTGTGGCTCGAAGGTGCTGGCTTCCGCGTCCACGCTCGAAACCGGCGTTCGCAAGGACATCACCAACGGCGGCAACGTCGCCGCTGCCGCTGCCGTCGGCAAGCTCATCGCCGAGCGCGCCAAGGCGGCTGGTATCGAAACCGTCGCCTTCGACCGTTCGGGCTTCCAGTACCACGGCCGTGTCAAGGCCCTGGCCGAAGCTGCTCGCGAGAGCGGTCTGAAGTTCTGATCGGCGAAAGGATCGGAGTAAGAAATGGCAAAACCGCAAAGTAAAAAACCGCAGCAGGCTGAAGAGCGTGATGATGGCATGCGCGAGAAGATGGTCTCCATCAACCGCGTCACCAAGGTCGTCAAGGGTGGCCGTATCCTCGGCTTCGCCGCGCTGACCGTGGTTGGTGATGGGGATGGCAGCATTGGCATGGGCAAGGGCAAGTCCCGCGAAGTGCCGGTCGCCGTTCAGAAGGCGATGGACGAAGCGCGTCGCAAGATGGCCAAGGTTAGCCTGAAGAACGGCACCCTGCATCACACGGTCATTGGCCGCCATGGTGCCTCGACCGTGCTGATCCAGCCGGCCCCTGAAGGTACCGGCATCATCGCTGGCGGTGCCATGCGCGCCGTTTTTGACGTGATGGGCGTGACCAATATCGTCGCCAAGGCGCACGGTTCCACCAACCCGTACAACATCGTGCGCGCCACGATCAACGGATTGCTGGCGCAGAGCACGCCTTCGGAAATCGCTGCCAAGCGCGGCAAGTCGATCGAAGAGATCCTGGGGTAATCACCATGGCTGACAAGAAGATCAAAGTCACGCTCGTCAAGAGCCTGATCGGCACCAAGCAGTCGCACCGTGCCACTGTACGCGGCCTCGGCCTGCGTCGCCTGAACAGCTCTGCCGAGCTGCAGGATACGCCTGCGGTACGCGGCATGATCAACAAGGTTTCCTACCTCGTGAAATGTGAGGGCTGAGATGAAGCTGAACACCATTCAACCCGCTGAAGGCGCAACCCACGCCAAGCGTCGCGTCGGCCGTGGCATTGGCTCCGGCCTGGGTAAGACCGCAGGTCGTGGTCACAAGGGTCAGAAGTCGCGTTCGGGCGGTTTCCACAAGGTCGGTTTCGAAGGCGGCCAGATGCCGCTGCAGCGCCGCCTGCCCAAGCGTGGCTTCAACTCGCTGACCAATGATCGCAATGTCGAAGTGCGTCTGTCGGAGATCAACCTGCTGCCGGTCGACGATATCGATCTGCAGGTGTTGAAGCAGGCGGGAATCGTGCCGCAGCTCGCACTCTCCGCCAAGGTCATCCTCTCCGGCGAGATTACCCGCAAGGTTAGCCTCAAGGGTGTTGGCGCGACCAAGGGCGCAAAGGCCGCGATCGAGGCCGCCGGCGGCAGCATCGCCGAATAAGGCATAGCGACAGGATATTTGGTTTTGGCGACAACTTCTCCTGCTCTCGGACAGGCCGGCAAGTTCGGCGACCTGAAGCGCCGGCTGTGGTTCCTGCTCGGCGCGCTGGTCGTGTACCGTATCGGGGCGCACATCCCGGTGCCGGGCATTGATGCTGCCGTTCTTGCCGATCTGTTCAATAGCCAGCAGGGCGGCATTCTGGGAATGTTCAACATGTTCTCGGGTGGCGCACTGTCGCGCTTCACCATCTTTGCGCTGGGGATCATGCCGTACATTTCGGCATCGATCATCATGCAATTGATGAGCGTGGCTAGTCCGCAACTGGAAGCGCTGAAGAAAGAAGGCGAGGCAGGCCGTCGCAAGATCACGCAATATACCCGTTACGGAACGGTGTTCCTCGCCCTGTTTCAGGGGATTGGCATTGCGATTGCCCTTGAGGCGCAGCCCAATCTGGTGCTCGATCCCGGGTTCATGTTCCGCCTGACGACTGTGACGACGCTGCTCACAGGGACGATGTTCCTGATGTGGCTTGGTGAGCAAATCACGGAACGCGGCCTTGGCAACGGTATTTCGATCATTATCTTTGCCGGTATCGCCGCAGGCCTCCCGACGGCGATCGGCGGGCTGTTCGAATTAACCCGCACCGGTGCCATGCACCCGCTGACCGCGCTCTTCATCTGTGTGCTGGTAGTGCTGGTGACCGCCTTTGTTGTCTTTGTCGAGCGCGGGCAACGGAAAATTCTGGTTAACTACGCCAAGCGCCAGGTGGGTAACAAGATTTACGGCGGGCAGAGTTCGCATCTCCCGCTCAAACTGAACATGGCGAGCGTCATTCCGCCGATTTTCGCCTCGTCGATCATTCTGTTCCCGGCAACGATTGCTGGATGGTTCGGTTCCAGTGAGTCGATGCGCTGGCTGAAGGATCTCGCCGCGACGCTGTCGCCGGGGCAGCCGATCTACGTGATGCTTTACGCTGCCGCAATCGTGTTTTTCTGTTTCTTCTATACGGCACTTGTCTTCAACTCGAAGGAGACCGCCGAGAATCTGAAGAAGAGTGGCGCCTTTGTGCCCGGAATTCGTCCGGGGGAGCAGACGGCTCGTTACATCGACAAGATTCTGATGCGGCTGACGCTGGTCGGCGCCGCATACATCACGCTGGTTTGCCTTTTGCCCGAGTTTCTGATTCTCAAGTGGAACGTGCCTTTCTATTTTGGCGGCACTTCGCTCTTGATCATCGTCGTCGTGACCATGGATTTCATGTCGCAAGTCCAGGCCTATGTGATGTCGCACCAATACGAAAGCCTGTTGAAGAAGGCGAATTTCAAGGGTGCGGGCTTCCCCGGCAGATGAGCGGACGCAAGGATGGCGAAGGAAGACCTGATTGAAATGCAGGGCGAGGTTATGGAAAACCTCCCCAATGCTACGTTCAAGGTGAAGCTGGAAAACGGGCATGTTGTGCACGCTTTCATCTCCGGCAAGATGCGCATGCACTACATCCGCATTCTTCCCGGCGACAAGGTAACCGTGCAACTGACGCCGTATGACCTCTCGAAGGCACGCATCACCTTCCGGGCAAAGTAAAGATCTCTACGCAAGAAGCAACAGGCAATTGGCTGGCTGCGCCATGAGCCGACAACGAGGAGTTGAAAAATGAAAGTGCTGGCATCTGTTAAGCGCATCTGCCGCAACTGCAAAATCATTCGGCGCAACGGCATCGTGCGCGTGATCTGTACCGATCCGCGCCACAAGCAGCGTCAAGGCTGATCTCCGGCGGCTCTTTGAATTGAGCCGCAGGTTGATCGAACGTATAATTGTAAGTTTTCGCATTTTCGGGGTGAATCGATGGCCCGTATCGCCGGGGTAAACATTCCCAACCACCAGCATGCCGAGATCGCATTGACCGCGATCTACGGTATCGGCCGCACCCGCGCGCAGAAAATCTGTGACGCGGCCGGCATCAAGCGCTCGACCAAGATGAAGGACCTCAACGACAGCGAGATGGACAAGCTGCGTGACCAGGTCGCCAAAATCACTGTCGAGGGTGACCTGCGTCGCGAAGTGACGATGAACATCAAGCGTCTGATGGACCTTGGTTGCTATCGTGGCCTGCGCCACCGCAAGGGTCTGCCGGTCCGCGGCCAGCGTACCCGCACCAACGCGCGTACTCGCAAGGGCCCGCGTAAAGCGATCGCCGGCAAGAAGTAATAGGGACAGATCATGGCTAAGACTGCTACCAAAGTTCGCAAGAAGGTCAAGAAAAACGTGGCCGAGGGCATCGCCCATATCCACGCTTCCTTCAATAACACCATCATCACCATCACCGATCGCCAGGGTAACGCCCTGTCGTGGGCGACCTCGGGCGGTGCTGGCTTCAAGGGTTCGCGCAAGTCGACTCCGTTCGCCGCGCAGGTTGCCGCTGAGGCCGCCGGCAAGGCCGCTCAGGAATGCGGCGTGAAGAATCTCGAAGTGCGGATCAAGGGCCCTGGCCCTGGGCGCGAGTCGTCCGTTCGCGCGCTGAATGCGCTCGGCATCAAGATCTCGTCGATCACCGACGTGACGCCCGTACCGCATAACGGCTGCCGTCCGCCGAAGAAGCGCCGCATCTAAGGAGAAAGAAAAGTGGCTCGTAATCTCGATCCGAAATGCCGTCAGTGCCGCCGCGAAGGCGAGAAGCTCTTCCTGAAGGGTGAGAAGTGCTTCACTGACAAGTGCGCCATCGAGCGCCGTTCGTATGCTCCCGGCCAGCATGGCCAGAAGTCTGGTCAGCGCCTGTCTGACTATGGCGTCCACCTGCGCGAGAAGCAGAAAATCCGCCGCATCTATGGCGTACTCGAAGGCCAGTTCCGCAAAACCTTTGCCGAAGCTGAGCGCCGCAAGGGCCAGACTGGCGAGAACCTGCTGCAACTGCTTGAGTCGCGTCTTGATGCTGTCGCCTATCGCATGGGCTTCGGTGCGTCGCGCTCGGAGTCGCGTCAGGTTGTCCGTCACAATGGCGTGCTGGTCAACGGCAAGCGTGTGAACATCCCGTCGTACGTCTGTCGTCCGGGCGACGTCGTCGAGCTCGCCGCTTCGACCAAGAATCAGCTTCGCGTCAAGGCAGCGATGGAAGCCGCCGAGTCGCGTGGTTTCCCCGAGTGGCTTGAGGTTGATATCAAGAACGGCAAGGGCACCTTCAAGGCTGTCCCGCAACGCAGCGAATTGCCGTCGACGATCAACGAGAGCCTCGTCGTCGAACTGTATTCGAAGTAATCGCAGACCCGCCGCCCATAAGGCAAAGGACAGCACATGCAAACTGGACTTCTGAAACCCCGCATCATCGACGTGCAGAGCGTCTCACCGGTGCAGGCCAAGGTGGTGATGGAGCCGTTCGAACGCGGCTACGGTCACACGCTTGGCAACGCACTGCGCCGCATCCTGCTTTCCTCGATGCAGGGCTATGCTGCTACCGAGGTGTCGATTGATGGCGTTCTGCACGAGTACTCGACGCTCGATGGCGTGCAGGAAGACATTGTCGACATTCTTCTCAATCTGAAGGGCATCGTCTTCAAGTTGCACGGCCGCGATAGCGTCGTGCTGCAACTGAAGAAGGACGGCGAAGGCCTCGTTCGCGCCAGCGATATCGAGACTGCGCACGATGTTGAGATCATTAACCCGGATCACGTCATTGCGCACCTGTCTGCAGGCGGCAAACTGGCGATGGAAATCAAGGTTGAGCGTGGGGTCGGCTATGTGCCGGGCAACGTGCGCAATCTTGGCGACAACAAGAGCATTGGCAAGCTGGTGCTCGACGCTTCGTTCAGCCCGGTTCGCCGCGTTGCCTACAACGTTGAGTCGGCCCGTGTTGAACAGCGTACGGATCTGGACAAGCTGATCATCGACATCGAAACCAATGGTGTGGTTGAGCCAGAAGATGCGATCCGCACCGCGGCCCGCATGCTGATCGACCAGCTGTCGGTTTTCGCCGATCTCGAAGGTACGTCCGTGCCGGTCGAGCACAAGGCATCGGTGCAGGTAGATCCGATTCTGCTGCGCCCGGTTGACGATCTCGAATTGACCGTCCGTTCGGCCAACTGCCTGAAGGCCGAGAATATCTATTACATCGGCGACCTGATCCAGCGCACCGAGAACGAGCTCCTCAAGACGCCGAACCTCGGTCGCAAGTCGCTCAATGAAATCAAGGAAGTCCTGGCCGCGCGCGGCCTGACGCTGGGCATGAAACTCGAAAACTGGCCGCCGGCCGGTCTCGAGAAGTAAGCCCGCGGGACTGAAGGAAAGGAACTGTTATGCGTCACCGTCTGGGACTTCGCAAACTCAACCGCACCAGCTCGCACCGTCTGGCGATGCTGCGCAACATGAGCGTATCGCTGCTCAAGCACGAAGCGATCAAGACCACGCTGCCGAAAGCCAAGGAACTGCGCCGCGTTGTCGAGCCGCTGATCACCCTCGGCAAGAAGCCGTCGCTGGCCAATCGCCGGTTGGCGTTCGACCGCCTGCGCGATCGCGACATCGTTGGCAAGCTGTTCGATGAAATCGGACCGCGCTTTGCCAACCGCAACGGTGGCTATCTGCGCATCCTGAAGTGCGGATTCCGCGTAGGCGACAACGCACCGATGGCCTACGTCGAGCTTCTGGATCGCCCTGAAGTCAGCGAGGCGCCGGTCGAAGTGGCCGAAGCCGCCTGATAGAAGTCGTATCTGCAAAAAAGCCAGGCAACTCTGCCTGGCTTTTTTGCTTTTCGCCCCAACAGTCAGTTACCCCACGCGCGAAGCATAGATTTCGATTATTCTGTTGGTAATAGAACAGAAACGTCGCACTGGGCTGCGACGGCGACTAAAGGAGGCGAAATGGATGCATCATCGATTGCTTGGCTGATCGGCGGGCTGCTTGCAGGCTTTGGAGTCGCTGCCGTCGTTTTTCGGGCGCGCAGTGATGTGCTGGAGAGTGCTGCCCGGTACTTCGATCGTCTTGGTGGCAAGGAGGCGGATTTTTCTCAGCCCCTTGAGGCGAGCGGCGCAAGCGTATCAATCGCGCGCGGATTCAATTCCTTTCTCGGCAAGCTGCAGAAGATGCTGGGAGATGTTCGCTCGCACACACTTTCGATCGCATTCAACTCAAACAATGTCCGCAAGGAAATTTCCGAGGTCAACAACCGCGCCCAGGAGCAGGAGAAGCTGGCTGATGCCGTTTTCGACGCATCGACGCGCGCGAGCGAGGCCTTGTCCTCCTCGGCAGAAGGGGCCATTCGGATCGCCAGCCTGACCGATGCCAATCTGGCACATGCACATGAGGCCTTTGGCGAGATGCAGGACGCTTCACAGCGTATTGCCAAGGTGACCGAAAAAGTACGCGCTTTTCGCGACAACGTGCATCATCTCAACGACCGCTCGGAGAGCATCCAGGCAATTGTCGGTGTCATTCAGGATATTTCTGATCAAACGAACCTGCTTGCGCTCAATGCCGCTATCGAAGCGGCGCGTGCGGGGGAGGCTGGCAGAGGGTTTGCTGTCGTGGCCGATGAAGTGCGCAAACTCGCCGAGAAGGTCAAGCAGTCTACTGGCCAGATCTCCGACGATATTACGGGGATGCGTACCCAGGTGGCACATATCCAGACGGAAACGGCAGAGATCAGCGAGGATACCGGACATTCGCAGGAGGTCGTCGAGAAGGCTGCCGGGCACTTTGGGCGTCTGGTCGGCGACTTTGAGGAGACAACAAGCGCCCTCAACCAGATATCGATGACGCTGCAGGAAATCTCTGCCGAGAATGTCAGCGTTCATGCACGGATTTCGGAAATCCGTGATCACTCGCAGGCGGTTGCACAACGCATGCAGGTTGCACAGAATGCTGTCGCCGAATTGTCCCGCGAGGCCGAGTTCGTTATGCGTCAGGTGTCACGCTGCCGGATCGGTCACGGCACGCTGGAGGGGGTTCTGCGCCTCGGCGAGAAGTTCCGCGATGAAGTGCAAAACGAACTTGAGGCAATCGCATCCAGCGGCGTAAACGTCTTTGACCGTAACTACCGCGAAATTCCGAACACAAAGCCGCAGAAATATTCGACCAGCTACGACGAGATCGCGCACCAGCGGATTCATCCGATCATGCAGCGCTATCTGAAAGAGTTCCCCTCGTGCATCTTCTGTCTGCCGCTCACCTCCGACAGCTATGCGCCGACGCATAACCGCTGCGATCCGCTCACCGGCGACTACGATCACGATCTGGTGCACAACCGCGCGAAACGGTTCTTCAGCTCAGCCTCGGAAAAGCGCGCAGCGGAGAACACGGAGCCAGTATTGCTGCAGACCTACCTGCGCGACACCGGTGAGATACTCTCCGATATTGCATTCCCTCTGATCGTGCAAGGGAAGCACTGGGGGAATGTTCGCGTCGGTATCCCGACGCCCGTGCTGATTGAACGCTGACGCCTCGACTACGAGACCGGGCAGGAGACCACGAGCAGCGACACGTCGTCCTGCGACTCAAGTCCGTTCAGATGCTCCAAAAGCGCTGTCTGAACGGCATCACGCTTGCCCCCGGTTTGTGCGCCGTGCATGGCAGTGAGCAGACGCGCTTCGCCGAACTGCTCGCCTTTCTCATTCTGCGCTTCCAGCAGCCCGTCCGAATAGAGCACCAGTTGGCATGACGACTCCCAGGTAAAAATCGCTGGCGTCGAATCGATAGCGTTACTATCGACGATCCCCAACGGGAGTTCCTTGGAGCTGAAACGACCTGTTGAACTCCCATATTCATCGACGAGAATGGCATCCGGCATGCCGCCGATCCAGATTTCCCCACGACGCTGCTTACTATCGATTTTCGTCAGTGTGACGCCGACAAAGCGTCCGACCGGCATTGATTCGCGCAAATGCTGGTTGATCTCTTCGATCATGTCGGCCAGAGGTGCATCCTGGGTTGCCATGCGATAGAAAAGCGTGAGTACGGGAACCGTACTGATCGCAGCGGTCAGCCCGTGGCCGGTCGCATCGGCAAGCAGCGTATACAGGTTTCCAGAAGCGGAACGGCTCGCCGCGAGTACGTCTCCACTGAAATTCTGTGCCGGCATCAACCAGTAGCTGACAAGTGGATCATCGAGTTCCGGCCGCATCAGTTGCCGCTCTATCAGTGCCCGCGCGAGTTGGTTCTCCGACTCAGTAGCGTCATGGTAGGACTGCAGACGCTCGGCGTTCTCGCGAAGAAGTCGCTCCGTGCGCTTACGTTCACTGATGTCCCGAATGACGCCAATGAAAATGCGCTTGTGTTCCAGTCGGACCTCGCTGACGGTCAACTCGGCCGGGAATGTTGTTCCGTCGCGTCGCTGCGCAGGTACTTCGCGAGGAAGACCGATGATGCGTGGCGGCCCGCCGCTGACATACTCGCGGACGTAGCCATCATGTTCGCTGCGATAGGGCTCCGGGCACAGCAGTTTGACGTTCTGTCCGAGCAGTTCCTCCGGTAAATAGCCGAACAGGGTCTCGACGGCATGATTGCAGTTGATGATCGTTGCCTGGGCGTCAATCGTGATGATGGCTTCGAGAACGTTATCAGAGATCGTTTGCAGGCGGTGCAACGCGTCCGCAACCTGCTGTTGCATCAGCAAGGTCCGTTGCATCGAGCGCATCTTCGCTTCAAGGACAACGAAGTTGATCGGCTTCGACAGATAATCGTCACCGCCGGCCTCCAGGCCGCCCACAAGATTCTCGTCCCGATCAAGCGCTGACAGAAAGATGATGGGCACCCATCGCTCGGTTGGGATTTCGCGTATGCGTCGGGTCGCCTCCAGTCCATCCATCACGGGCATCATGATGTCCATCAGGATCAGGTCCGGACGATGTTCAAGATACTTGGCCACGGCGATGGCCCCGTTCTCGGCAGCAATCGCTTCGTGTCCCAGCTTCTTGAGAAATACTTCCAGAATCTGGAGGTTGGTCCGATTGTCGTCCACAGTGAGGACGCGAAGCTTCAGCGAGGTATCCATTCGTATGTTTCTACTTCAATCTTGAGGCTGGTTGTTCATGTGCAGCACGACGGTGTTGCCGCATCCCTGATATTCGACACGAGCGGCCCCGGACATCCTTGCCAGGGCGATGCCACGACCGTTTGGATCGAATGCGCGCTCGGGATCAAACTCCAGATAGCGCAGCCAGTCGAAGCCTGGGCCTTCATCCTCGATCCGAACCTGAACCGTTTTCCCTGAACGGTTCAAGCTGACGCGAACGCGCTTCTCGATGTTGGCAGGTAGCGAGGCACGCAAGGCAACCTCTTCATTCCAGCGCTCTTCTCGTCGCAACTGCGACTTTTCTGCATAGGAGATACCGAGATTTCCGTGCTCGATCGCATTGACCAGAAGTTCCGCGAGCGTCAGCGCCGCCGCCTCCGGCTGCGGGCACGCCTGTGCAAGAAACGCGGCGAGCGCCCCCGCCTCCTCGATGGCGCGCAGGCAGAATTCACCGCCAGTCATGAGCTGCAAGGCACTCGCATGCTCATCGAGCCGGCGCTTGAGATCTTGTCGTGCCGAAGCATCGGCAAGTGCGCTGCGTACGATGCTGAGCAGCGACTCGCGCTCATACGGCTTGATCAGATAGTAATAAGCGCCTGCGGCGAGCCCTTCCCTGACCTGTTCAGGGTTGCCTGCAGCAGTCTGCATGATGACGGGTAACCCGGAAAGGCGCATATCCGTCTTCATCCGGCGGAGGAGGCTGATTCCATCGAGTACCGGCATCATCCGGTCGAGCAGAACGAGTGAATACGTCGCTGATCCCTGCAGCATCTGCCAAGCGTGTTCGCCATTGTCCGCGGTGTCGAAAACGACCCCCTCGTCGGACAGGTACTCCCCGATGATCTCAAGGTTGAAGGGTTCGTCATCGACGACGAGTAGGCGCTGAATACCAGAGTTCGTTTCCATGTTCGGCTCCGGAACGCTAGGAAGACCAACGAGCCTGCAGCGGGAGTGTCACAATCAGCGAGGCACCACCTGCTGGATTATTACATGCCCGAATTGCTCCATGATGGGCGAGCACGATTTCGCGGCAGATCGAGAGCCCAAGGCCCGTGCCTCCAGCGCCCGTCTTTGTCTTGCTACTTTGCACGAACTTGTCGAAAATTAAAGCCAGTTCGTCTTCCGGGATTCCGACGCCGCTATCACGAACGGAAATTTTCGCGGCGGGTACATCTTCCGGATCTGCGGCACGCCGTCCGTTGGCGAGATAAGTCTCGCAGATATCGACGTGTATCTGGGAGTCCCGCGGCGAAAACTTGATTGCATTCGATAGCAGATTGCGGATCACCTGACCGATCCGTACCGAGTCCACCGTGGCGGTCAGTGATCCGGTCATGTTGCCCAGAACCAGCACGACGCCACGTTCCTGCGCCCAAGCCTCACTTTCCATGATCGCTTCCTGCACGAGCGTCTGCAGATCGACGGACACCAGGTTCAGCTGCATCATTCCAGCTTCGAGCTTCGAGAGGTCAAGCAGATTGTTGAGAAGTGCCAGCAGGCGCTCGCCGCTTTGGTGAATGCGCTCGAAATAGTGGGCCAGCTTCTGTGCCTGTTGCGCTCGCGCTTTCTCTGTTCCCAGGCTCGCGAAACTCAATACTGAATGCATCGGCGTCCGCAACTCGTGTGACATGTTCGCGAGAAACTCCGACTTCGCTTCGCTGGCGCGCTCTGCGGCTTCCTTTGCGATGCGCAAATCCTGTGTTCGGGTTTCCACCAGTTCCTGCAGGTGATCGCGGTGATGCCGCAATTCCTCTTCGGCCGCCTTGCGTTCAGTGATGTCCGTGTAGATCGTCACGAAACCACCGTCGGGAAGCGGTGCGCCTCGAACCTCGATGGTTCTGCCATTCGGGCGGGTACGTTCAAAGCAATGTGCCGCCGGATTGTTGCGCGCACGCTCGACGACCGCCATTGCAAGTGACGCCGGATCGCCGGGACCGTATTCGCCGCGACGGGCGTTGAACAGCGCAACCTCGTACAGTGACGGCCAGCCCGACGCAAACAACGAATCCGGAAAATCCAGTACCTTCTGCAGTTCCCGATTCGCAACGATGAAATGCAACTCGGAATCGATCAGCGATACCCCGCCCGGGATGTGCTCGATGATCGTCTTCATTTGCGCAGTCTGGCGTTCAAGTGCTGCGGTTGCTTGCTTGCGGGCGGTGATGTCGGTTGCAATGCCGAGGTAGCCGGAAATATTTCCACGATCGTCACGTACAGCGGTAACGCCCAGGCTTACCGACAGCCGTTGGCCATCCTTGCGCACGTAGGTCCACTCCCGGCTTTCGGCGCCATGCAGCTTGGGAATTGCGGCAAAAACCTCGAAGTTCTCGGTTGGGCGTCCGATCTCTGCAGATAGAAATCGGGCCTGCGCCTCCACCTCCTCGGCGAGGTGAAACAGCGCCGGCGTCTGCTGATCCACAACTTCTTCAGCTTGGTACCCAAGCATCTTTTCAGCACCGCGATTGAAGAGCTTGATCGTACCGGCGGTGTCTGTCGCAACAATCGATACCTCGGTCGCAGCATCCAGGATTGCCTTGCGTTGACGGTCCGCAGCCTGTCTGTCGCTTTCGGCCCTGCGTAGATCGGTGATGTCGGTCAGTGTTCCGATCAGGATCGGTTCTCCGTCCGGATCTGTTGCCAGCGCCTTGCGCGAGATGACGGTCCTCGTTCCCGTTCGCAAGTTCAGCGTGAGCTCGTCGACCTGCTCGCCCGCGCCCGCCAGAACCAGTTCATCCATCTCACGAACGCGCCGCGCGGTACGTTCTTCCATGGGCGTCTTGCCGAGATCGATCTGGCCCAGGATCTCATCTTCATCGCGCCCGAGCAGCCGACAAAAAGCCGAGTTCACCGCGATGTATTCTCGCTGGCGATTCTTTACGAACACCGGGTGCGGAATGAACTTGAGTACTGTTTGCAAAAAATCGCGGTAATGCGCAATCTTGTCTTCGGCAGCCTTCTGGTTGCTGATGTCGGAGATCGATCCGACAAGGCGGATCGCCCGCCCATTCTCATTCCAGACACCTTGCCCATGAGAGCGGAACCATGCCCACTCGCCATTGCCCTTGCGGAATCGATAGTCAGCGCTATATGGCTTCCGGTCCTGAAGATGTCGGCGCAGCGCGTCATCAAGCGCAGGTTTGTCTTCGGGATGGATACGCGAAAGAAAAAAATCAACATCGGCGGTGTTTGTCTCGGGCGAGAAGCCGAGCAGCTGACGCAGGCGGTCGGAGTGCCAGACGGTACCGTGCTCAAGATCACGATCCCATATGCCGTCGTTTGTACCGTCTGCGGCCAGCTTGAAACGCTCCTCCGAGCGACGCAACTCCTGGGTCATGTCGTGCGCCAGATTCTCGGCGCGTATCCGGTACAGACTCTGGATACGGCTGGCGATGGCGAGCAGCACGCTTACCACCAGCCCCGAAATCAGCATCCACAGCGGACCGGTATCCCTTGCGGCGCCCTCACGGGTGGAAAATCTCAGCTGCCAGTTGCGCTGACCGAAATCGAGTTCCCGTGTTTCAATGACTGCGGCGTCGTTCGCGACGCCCCCATCAAAAAGAAGCGTCAAACTCTGCTCGGCGCGCTCGCTGTTGAAGTTTTCGTCGTCGAAAATGCGTAGCGCGAGCAATCCGCTATTCGCATAGTTCAGCGACTGCATGAAATCGCTGACACGGTAGGCAGCATAAACGATCCCAACGAACGCCTTGCGGCGCTGTTCGATGTTGGCCGTCACCATTCCCTGTCGATAGATCGGCAGCACCATTAGCAGGCCGGGCTGCCGATTGCCAAGCGCGCCTTCCTGCACAAGCTCTATGCGCCGGCTGAGCGCGACATCGTCACGATCGCGTGCCATCCCGACGGCCTCGGCGCGCCGGGATTCGGTAACGATATTGAATCCGAGAGCTGTGTGGTTTGCCGCGGAAGCTGGCGCGATGTAGCTGACGGGCAGGAGCAGTGCGCCTTCGGTTCCGGCAGGCCGGATTGAGAAGCCCGGTACGCTGTCGCCCTTGTCCATTTTTTTCCGCGCCGAGATGTAGGCGGGAACCATGTCCGGAGTAAGCGCAGGCGCAAAGCCGTAGGCCTGGATACCGGGAATGTTTCGCTCCAGTTGCAGCTGTTCGACGAAGTGTTCCCACTCGGTGAGCGTGACCTGGTCGCTGGAAGCAAAAAAGGCGCGCAAGCCGCGCAGGAACTGGGCGTGTGTACGCAGGCGGTCGCGTACCTCGCTGGTGATCAGCGCCGCGTCGCGGGAGATTTCAGCACGCCAGGCGAGTTCGGCCTTGTGGTCGAGATACGCATACACGCCGACCGTCATTGCCGCACTCAGCACGAATACGGCAAGCGGCAGATACCAGGAGGAAGCCAGTCCTCTGGAAAGCCGATTATGCGGGCCGCGTTCGTCTTGCGTTGCCATCATCCCTCAGTGCCGCAAGTCAGTATGCTGTGCTTGAGTATAGCGGCTTTTCTTCTGCCTCACGGCCGAGTCCCGGCCTCCTCCTGTTGTTGCAGCAGCCACATTCCTGCGTAGGGCCCCGCTTGTGCGAGCAGGGCATTGTGCGATCCCTGTTCGACGACGCGGCCGCCGTCCATGACGAGAATCTCGTCCGCATCCATCACGGTCGATAGTCGATGCGCGATCACCAGCGTCGTGCGCCCGCGCGCAGCCGCTTCGAGACTGCCCTGGATCGCCTTCTCCGTTTGTGAATCCAGCGCTGACGTGGCTTCGTCGAAAATGAGGATAGGTGGGTCCTTGAGCAGCGCTCGTGCGATCGCCACGCGTTGTTTTTCCCCGCCGGAGAGCTTTAGTCCGCGCTCGCCGACGCGGCTCTCGTAACCCTCGGGGAGCTTGCTGATGAAATCGTGCAACTGCGCTGCGCGGGCGACGGCCTCGACCTCGGCATCGCTCGCATCGGGGCTCCCGTAGCGAATGTTGTAGCGGATCGTGTCGTTGAACAGCACAGTGTCCTGCGGCACGATGCCGATGGCCTGGCGCAGGCTGTTCTGCTTCAGCTTGCGGATTTCGTTCCCGCCGATCATGATGGCGCCGCTGTCGATATCGTAGAAGCGGAAGAGCAGGCGCGCCAGTGTGGATTTGCCGGCGCCGGAGTGCCCGACGACCGCGACGCGCTTGCCAGGGGCAATCGAGAACGAAACATCGTGCAGGATCGGCCGTTCGCGGTCATAGGCGAAAGAGACGCGGTCGAAGCTTACGGCGAGTGGGCCGTCCGGGAGTTCCTCGGCGTCGGCGGCATCGGCAACCTCGCGGTTGACTGCGAGCAGATTGAACATGCGCTCGATGTCGGTGAGTGCCTGGCGGATCTCCCGATACACGATGCCCAGAAAGTTGAGCGGGACGTAGAGCTGGATGAGGAACGCGTTGACCAGCACCAGATCGCCGATCGTCATCGTTCCATCAACGACGCCGCTCGCAGCACGCCACATCATCGCCGTCACGCCGACGGCGATGATGGCCTGCTGGCCGAGATTGAGCCACGAGAGAGAGGTCTGGCTCGTCGTCGCCGCGTCTTCCCATTTACGCAGTTGTTCGTCGTAGCGACGCGCCTCGTACTCTTCATTATTGAAGTACTTGACCGTCTCGTAGTTGAGCAGACTGTCGACCGCACGCGTGTTGGCGGCCGAATCGGTATCGTTCATCGCCCGCCGGATGGCGATACGCCAGTTGCTGACAAGCACGGTGAAAACGATGTAGGCGAGCAGGGAGGTTGCCGTGATCAGTGCGAAAACGGCATCGTACTTCACGAACAGGATACCGAGCACCAGGCTTACTTCGACCAGTGTCGGCAGGATCGAGTACAGCGTGTAGCTGATCAGCGAGGAAATCGAACGTGTGCCGCGCTCGATGTCGCGCGATACGCCGCCGGTCTGCCGCTCGAGATGGAAGCGCAGCGACAGGGCGTGCAGATGCCGGAAGACTTCGAGCGCGATCCTGCGTACGGCCTGCTGGGTAACGCGAGCAAAGAATATTTCGCGAAGTTCGGTAAACAGCGAAGTCGAAAAACGCAGCGCACCGTAGAGGAGCAGCAGGCCCACCGGCAAGGCCAGCAACTGCTCGCCCGGGGAGAGGCCATCGATCATCTCCTTGAAGACGAGCGGTACGGCAACGTTGGCAAGCTTGGCGCCGACCAGGCAGGAAAGCGCGAGCAGCATGCGGCCACGGTATTGCCACAGATAGGGGAAGAGCATGCGCAAGGTCGCCCATGCGTGGCTTTCGCTCAGTTTTTCTCCGGGAGGGGGCTTGGGGGCGGTGTTTCGGCGCATTTCAGGATGCTCTTGTTCGAGTTGGCAGCCCCGAGTATGCACGTGCGGCGCCGCCGGCAGAAGGGTGGGGCGTGGAGTGACCTCAATGCAGTCGCACCAGCTTCGCCAATCAGGGTCGAACGATGAGGCGTGCCGCACGACAAAAAAACACTTGCCTTTCCGAAACATCAGACATAAGATTGAAACGAACGTTTGAATTACCCCGGAACTCCTAACCGACGAATCATGAGCGAAACCAGAACGCAGCCCGATACCCGCGAGCGCATCCTCGATGCAGCCGAGCGCCTCTTCATGGAGAGCGGCTACGAGGGCACGTCGATGCGCATGATTACCGGCGAGGCCGGCGTCAATCTGGCGGCAGTGAACTACCACTTCGGTTCGAAGGAAGCACTGCTGCGCGAAGTCTTCCGCCGTCGTCTCAACTGGCTGAACGCGGAGCGGCTGCGTGCCCTGGATGCGTTGGAAGCCGAGGCGCAGGGTGGCGCACTCAAGCCGTCTGCGATTCTTGAAGCCTTTTTCGGCACGCTGCTGAAAATGGGCCGTGACCAATCGCTGGGGGGGATGACCTTCCTGCGCCTGCTGGGACGCACGCTGACCGAACCCGCCGATTTCATTCGCGCCTTCTTCGCCGGCGAGTACGCCGAAGTGATCGAGCGCTACAAGAAGGCGCTGTTCCGGGCGTTGCCCGAGGTGCCGCCGGAAGAGATCATCTGGCGCTTCCATCTGATGCTCGGGGCGATGTCCTACGCAATTGCCGGTACGGATGCGCTGCAGGTGATTACCGGGTGCGAAGTCGATATGAACAACGATGGGCCTGACGCCGCCCAGCTGCTGGAAGCGCGCGTCATGCCGTTCCTGCTGGGCGGCTTGCGCGCACCGCTGCCCCAGTTCCAGTTGTTGCAAGTGCAGCAAAGCAAACCAGAGCCGACGAAAGCGGCCTAGACCTTTAAGGAGAACAGACCATGATCGAGACGATCATCCCTCTGCTGGCCGTGGTAGCGGTGGCAGTTGCCGTGCTGATCGGTGTCCGGCCAATCCGGCGGGCACTGATCAGCCGGCCTATTTTTTCTACCTACAAGAAGATCCTGCCGCAGATGTCGGAAACCGAGCGCGACGCGCTCGAAGCCGGCACTGTCTGGTGGGACGGCGAGCTGTTCCGCGGCAAGCCCGACTGGGACAAGCTGCTTGCCTATCCGGTGCCGAAGCTGACCCCGGAAGAGCAGTCCTTCATGGACAACGAAGTCGAGGAAGCCTGCCGCCTTGTCGATGACTGGAAAGTCTCGCACGTCGATCAGGACATGAGCCCGGAAGCCTGGAAATACATCAAGGACAAGGGTTTCCTCGGCATGATCATCCCGAAGAAGTACGGCGGCCTGGAGTTCTCGGCCTACGCGCATTCGCAGGTGGTCACCAAATTGTCGACGCGCTCGTCGGCCCTCTCCGTCTCGGTGATGGTGCCGAACTCGCTCGGCCCGGCCGAACTGCTGCTGCACTACGGCACCGATGCGCAGAAGAACCACTACCTGCCGCGTCTCGCCAAGGGCCTCGAAATCCCGGCCTTCGCGCTGACCAGCCCGTGGGCGGGTTCGGATGCGGCGTCCATCCCCGACGTCGGCATCGTCTGCAAGGGCATGTGGCAAGGGAAGGAAGTGGTCGGCATGCGCGTCACCTGGGACAAGCGCTACATTACGCTTGGACCGGTGTGCACGATCCTCGGCCTCGCCTTCCACCTCTACGATCCCGATGGTCTGCTCGGCGGCAAGAAGCACATCGGCATTACCTGTGCGCTGGTTCCCTGGGATCACCCCGGCGTGGAAACCCGCCGTCGTCTGTTCCCGCTGAACGCGCAGTTCATGAACGGCCCGACGCGTGGCAAGGAAGTCTTCATGCCGCTCGATTTCATCATCGGTGGCCAGCAGATGGCCGGTCAGGGCTGGCGCATGCTGATGGAGTGCCTCGCCGCCGGCCGCTCGATCTCGCTGCCGTCGTCGAACACCGGCATGGCGCAGCTTACCGCGCGCACCGTCGGCGCCTATGCCCGCGTGCGCAGCCAGTTCAAGATGGCCATCGGCAAGTTCGAGGGCGTCGAGGAGGCGCTTACCCGCATTGGCGGTTACACCTACATGATGGATGCCGTGCGCAAGATGACGGCTGGCGCCGTCGATCTCGGCGAGAAGCCATCGGTTGTCTCGGCGATCGCCAAGTACCACGTCACCGAGCGCGCCCGTGTCGTGGTGAATGACGGCATGGACGTCATCGGCGGCAAGGGTATCTGCCTAGGGCCGTCGAATTTCCTCGGTCGTGCCTACCAGCAGATTCCGATCGGCATCACCGTCGAAGGCGCCAACATCCTGACGCGCAGCCTGATTCTCTTCGGGCAGGGTGCCATCCGCTGCCATCCGTATGTGCTGAAGGAAATGCAGGCAGCGCAGAACCCCAACGGAACGCAGGGGCTTGATCAGTTCGACCGCGCGCTGTGGTCGCACATCGGCTTCACGATCTCGAACGGCGCGCGCGCGCTGTGGCATGGCATCACCGGCTCTCGTTTCGTCTCGGTACCCGCTGGCGTAGCACCGGAGGCCCGTCGTTACTACCAGCAGATGACGCGCTTCTCGGCGGCATTCGCTTTCCTCTCCGATGTATCGATGCTGGTGCTCGGCGGTGGTCTGAAGCGCCGCGAGAAGCTCTCGGCGCGTCTGGGCGATATCCTCGCGCAGATGTACCTGATGTCGGCGACATTGAAGCGTTACGAGTCGGAAGGTCGTCAGCAGGCCGATGCGCCGCTGATGCACTGGTCGATCTGGGACTCGATGTTCAAGGCCCAGCTCGCCTTCGACGGCGTTATCGCCAACTACCCGAGCAAGTTTGTCGCCTTCTTCCTCAATCGCGTCATCTTCCCGTTCGGGCATCCGTATGTCGTACCGTCCGACGATCTTGGCCACAAGGTTGCCAAGGCGCTGATCGCGCCGTCGGCGACACGTGATCGCCTTACTGCCGAGGCCTACGTGCCGAAGACGGAGACGGAAGCGGTTGGTGCTGTCGAACTGGCGCTGCACGCCACCATCGACGCCGAACCGATCGACGCCAAGATTCGCGAGGCGGAGAAAGCCGGCAAGCTGGACGACAATCCGGATGCCAACGTGCGCGATGTGGCCCACGCGGCATTCTCGGCTGGCATCGTTACTGCCGCGGAATACGCGATCCTGAAGCGCCGCAACGAGCTGCGCGATATCGTGATCCGCGTCGATGACTTCCCGATGGATTTCGGGTTGGCACATCTGCAGCCCGTTCCGCAAAAAGCCGCAGCCTGATCTGCGCACTTACGCAGAGGCGATGCCCGTTTTCGGTCATCGCCTTCTGCGTTTCAAACAAAACATGACCAAAGGAGAACACAGTGAGCTTTCAACCTGTGTATGTGGTGGATGGGGCGCGCACGCCCTTCCTCAAGGCCAAGGGTGCGCCCGGGCCGTTTGCGGCGAGTGACCTGGCGGTACAAGCCGGGCGCTCACTGCTGACGCGGCAGCCGTTCTCGCCGCATGATCTGGATGAGGTAATCCTCGGCTGCGCCGCGCCCTCACCCGATGAAACGAACATCGGTCGCATGGTGGCGTTGCGTCTGGGCTGTGGCCTCGATGTGCCGGGCTGGACAGTGATGCGCAACTGCGCCTCCGGCATGCAGGCGCTCGATTCGGCAATGGCCAACATCCAGTCCGGCCGTTCGCAACTGGTACTCGCGGGGGGCGTCGATGCGCTGTCACGCGCACCGCTGCTCTATTCGGATGCGATGGTGCTGTGGTTCGCGCAGATGATGGCCGCGAGAACGACCGGTGCCAAACTGAAGATGTTCGCCAAGCTGCGCCCGAGCGTGCTGCTGTCGCCGGTGATCGGCCTGATGAAGGGCTTGACCGACCCGGTCAACGGCCTTCTGATGGGGCAGACCGCCGAGAATCTGGCGTGGAAATTCGGACTCACGCGTCAACAGATGGATGCGTTTTCGGTGCGCAGCCATCAAAAGGTGATGGCGGGGCGAGCGGCGGGCCATTACGGAGAGATCGTGCCGCTGATCGACGACAAGGGCAATGTCTATCCTGACGACGACGGTGTGCGCGCCGACGCGAGCATGGCCGGCATGGCCAAGCTGAAACCCTTCTTCGACAAGAAGTACGGCAACATTACCGCCGCCAACAGCTCGCAGATCACCGACGGCGCGGCCTGGCTGATCCTCGCCTCCGAGGACGCGGTGAAGCAGTGGAACCTCAAGCCGCTCGGCCGCATCATGGACAGCCAGTGGTCAGGCCTCGATCCGGCGCAGATGGGCCTCGGCCCAGTGCACGCGGCAACGCCGATCCTGCAGCGCCAAGGCCTCGGGCTCAATGATCTCGATGCCTGGGAAATCAACGAAGCCTTCGCCGCACAGGTGCTCGCCTGTATCGAAGCGTGGAAGTCGGAGGATTACTGTCGCGAGCAACTCGGCCTGCCCGGTGCGCTCGGTGCGCTGGATGAGGACAAGCTCAACGTCGACGGCGGCGCCGTTGCGCTCGGGCATCCGGTCGGTGCTTCGGGCGCGCGCATCGTGCTGCATTTGCTGCAGGTGCTGCGTCAGCGGAAGGCGAAGCGCGGCATCGCGTCGATCTGCATCGGTGGTGGCCTCGGCGGCGCCATGCTGGTCGAAGCGGCGGAGGGTTGAGCCATGCGCATCGGTATTGTTGTCGACTCCTGCTGCGACCTGCCCAAGGATTTCATCGACGAGCACAAGATCGTCGTCATGCCGATCACACTGCGTATCGGTGAATTGCTGATCGAGGACCGGCGCGATCCGGCCGAAACGCAGTCCTTCTATACCAAGCACCTCGACCGGAAGAGTGAGGATTTTGCGGAGTCGATCCCGTACTCGGTGCAACAGATCGAGAAACTGTTTCTCGAACGACTGGTGCTCGATTACGACTACGTCTTCTGCCTGACCATTACCAGCGGACGCAGCGCCATTTACGACCATGCGATGCAGGCGTCGCGCACGATTCTTACCAAATACCGCGACGTTCGGCGTGCGGCCGGCGTGCCGGAACGCTTCGGCCTGGCGGTACTCTCCTCGCGCAACATGTTCGCCGGGCAGGGTGTTCAGGCGGCGGAGGCCGTCCGGCTGATCCGCGCCGGCGGTACGCCGAGTGAAATCGGCGCGCGTCTGCGCAACCTCGTCGACGTCACGCATACCTACATGGTGCCGGCCGATCTTTTCCACATCTACAAGCGGGCGTCGAAGAAGGGCGACAAGAGCATCGGCTGGGGTTCCTACACGCTGGGTTCGATGCTCGATGTGAAGCCGATCCTGTATTGCCACCAGGATCAGACCGGTCCGGTGGACAAGGTGCGTGGATTCGACGCGGGTGTTGAGCGCTTGTTTACCAAGGCAGCGGAACGTATTCGCCGCGGCCTTGAGGTGCCGCATGTGTGCATCAGCTATGGCGGGCCGCTTGAACACGTTTCCGGTTTCCCCGGGTATGCAGCATTCGAGCGCGCGGCGAACGAGGCCGGCGTCAATATCCTGCTGTCGCCGATGAGCAAGACCGCCGCCGTGAACGTTGGCCCGGGTGCCGTGACGCTGGCTTTCGCCGCCAGTGGCCAGCCCCTGCACTGAGAGAACCTGATAATGATGACATTGAATCTGCAACACTGGCGCGTAGACACTGATGCCGAAGGCATTGCCTGGGCAACGCTCGACAAGGCGGGAGAATCGGCCAACTCGCTCTCCCGTGCGGTGATGAGCGAGCTCGCGCAGGTACTCGACGCCTTCGATCGCAGTCCGCCCAAGGCGGCGATCTTCCGCTCAGGCAAGGAGGCCGGGTTCATCGCTGGCGCTGACATCCAGGAATTCACGCAACTCGATACCGCCGAAAAAGGGCGCGAGTTGGTCGAGCGCGGCTGGAACCTGTTCAACCGTCTCGCCGCCGTGCGCTATCCAACACTGGCGCTGGTGCGCGGTCACTGCCTTGGTGGAGGCCTCGAACTGGCGCTGGCCTGCCGTTACCTGCTGGCTGTTGACGAGTCCGGAACGAAGATGGGACTGCCGGAAGTGATGCTCGGCATCTTCCCCGGCTGGGGGGGCATGTTGCGCCTGCCCGAGCGCGTTGGCCCGGCAGCGGCGATGGATATGATGCTTGCCGGCAAGACCATCGATGCCAAACGTGCCAAGCGCATGGGGCTCGCTGACGATTGCGTGCCTCCGCGCGTGATGGAGAACGCAGCCCGCATGCTGGTGCTGTCAAACCAGCCGCGCCGTCCACTGCCCTTCATGCAGAAGCTGCTGAATGGTCCGCTGAAGCGCGTTGTCGCCAACGGTGCGCGGAAACAGGTCGCCAAGCGTGCCCGCCAGGAACACTACCCGGCGCCATACGCGATCATCGATATCTGGGCAAAGCACAACGGCAACGCGCTGGTGGCCCCCGAACTGGTTGATGGCATCGTGCGTTCGCCAACGGCGCGCAATCTGGTGCGCGTGTTTTTCCTGCAGGAGCGCCTGAAGAGCTTCGGCAAGAGCGATGACAAGAGCGGTGACTTCAAGGCGAAGCGCGTGCATGTGGTCGGTGCCGGTGTCATGGGCGGCGACATTGCCGCCTGGTGTGCGCTGCGTGGACTCACGGTCACGCTGCAGGATCAGAGCATGGAGCGTATTGCCCCTGCCATCAAGCGTGCGCGGGCGAGCTTCGCAAAGCGTATCAAGGACTCCTTGCAGCTTCGTTCCGTGATGGATCGCCTGATCCCCGATCCCGAAGGGCTGGGGGCGGCGCATGCCGATGTGGTGATTGAAGCCATCTTCGAGAACGTTGAAGCAAAGCATGCCTTGTTCCGTAAGCTTGACGCGATCATGCGGCCAGATGCCGTGCTGGCGACGAATACCTCCAGCCTGCGTCTCGAAGATTTGCGCACCGTGTTGCAGAATCCGGCGCGTCTGGTCGGCATCCATTTCTTCAATCCGGTGGCAAAGATGCCCTTGGTCGAGGTGGTGTCGGCCGAAGGCGGCGATCCGGAAATGGCGAAGAAGGCTGCTGCGTTTGTCAGGCAGATCGACCGCCTGCCGCTTCCCGTTCAGAGCGCGCCGGGTTTCCTGGTGAATGCCGTGCTCGGGCCATACATGCTCGAAGCGCTGAAGGCCGTGGATGAGGGCAATACGCCGGAAACCGTTGACGAAGCGATGCTTGCCTTCGGCATGCCGATGGGCCCGGTCGAACTGGTCGACATGGTCGGCCTCGACGTTGCCATGGCGGCCGGCAAGGCGCTGGCCGGTTCCGGTGCCGAGCCGCCGAAATGCCTGGTCGAGCGCTTCAATGCCGGCAACCTCGGCAAGAAGACCGGCAAGGGGTTCTACGATCACAGCAGTGGCAAGCCTGCCAAGGGTGCTCCGGGCACGGTTCCGGCCGGCCTTGCGGAGCGGTTGGTGCAGCCACTGCTCGACAAGACGCAGAAACTGGTGGATGACGGTATCGTCGCCGATGCGGATCTGGCCGACGCCGGGGTAATATTCGGCACCGGCTTTGCTCCCTTTACCGGTGGCCCCCTCAACTACATGAAGATCAGGAATGGCTGAAGAACCCGTCCAGCTGCCGAAAGGCCAGCCCGCGCTGCGCGTCATGCCGATGCCGGCTGACGTCAATCAGAACGGCGACGTCTTCGGCGGCTGGATCATGGCCCAGGTCGACGTCGCCGGCGCCATTCCGGCGATGCGGCGTGCGCGAGGGCGCGTTGCCACGGTGTCGGTGAACTCGTTCCTGTTCAAACAGCCCGTGTCCGTCGGCGATGTTGTCAGTTTTTATGCCGAAGTCGTCGAAACCGGCAGAACCTCGATAAAAGTCAACGTCGAGGTCTATGCCGAACGCAATCCGACCGACCCGGTAACGGTGAAGGTGACCGAGGCGACGCTCACCTATGTTGCTATTACGCAACAAGGGGTGAAGCGCGAACTGCCACCTTCCGATAAATCATAGATTTCAAACGCTGTTTTTTTGTTTAATCCTGTCAGTAGCCATCCTGTCGGAAGAATTTTTTTCTAACGATAACTTTAAGACCAAGGAGACCATAGTATGACCAAAGGTTTGACCATGCGCCTGATCCCGGCGCTCATGATGCTGGGCTTTGCAGGAGCCGCAGGCGCATCGGGTTTCGCGCTGCAGAACCAGAGCGGTTCGGGAAACGGTAATGCGTTCGCCGGTGCCGCTGCTGCTGCCGAAGATGCCAGCACGATCTACTTCAACCCGGCTGGCATGACCTATTTGCCGACGGGGCACACGATTGCACTTTCAGGAACCATTCTTGATCGCTCAATCAAGTACAAGGACACTGGTTCGGTTGGATCCCCCGTGCCTTTTTTAGCGAACGCGCGTGCGAATGGCGGTGATGCTGGCGGCACGGCTTTTCTGCCTCACGGTTACTGGGCTTGGTCGGTCGCTCCCGATGTTTGGTTTGGTGTTGGTGTTGGCCCAACTTTTGGTAACAAGTCGGAATACGACACCAATTTTATTGGCCGAAACGCTGGTTATCACACCGAGATTGAGCAGATAAATATCAACCCGTCTTTTGCGATCAAGGTCAACGACATGCTATCGCTTGGCCTCGGGGTCAATCTTGCCCATGCGTCGTTGAGGTTGAAGCAGGGCTCCCCTGGTACCGGTGGCTATCTTGATATTGACGGAGATGCGTGGGGATTTGGTGCCAACATCGGGGCGATGTTCCAACTCTCGCCGTCGACTCGTATCGGTCTTTCGTATCGTTCTGAAATAGATTTCGACATAGAGGGTGATCTCAAGCCGAATGGCCTGTCCGGCGCGGCAGCGGTGTTGTTCCCTCGCCAAAAGGTTGTTGCGGATGGTTACACCACTCCGGGTACGTTCTCTATGGCGGTGTCTCAAAAACTTAGCGATCGCTGGGAACTCCTTGGGGATTTGACCCGTACCAACTGGAGTTCCATTGATAAACTGATTCTCCGCTCGGAGAATGGCGTTCCGGCCGCAGGGATTGCTGCAGATGGCCGTTTGACTGCCCTTGACTACAGCTTCCGAAACACATGGAGAGTCGGTCTCGGCGCAAATTATCAGTACAACGAGGCGTGGAAATTCCGCTTCGGTGTCGCTTACGACCAGTCCCCTGTAGCCAAAAAAGAGGACCGTACGATGACCCTGCCGGATTCCGATCGTATTTGGTTGTCATTTGGTACGAAGTACAATCTGTCCAAGGCTGCGTCGCTTGATGTTGCTTATAGTCATATTTTCTTCCGTGACGCCAAGACGTCTCGTGCCGTAACCTCGCCGCCGGCAAATACTACGGTTCTGCAGACAATCAATGGGGAGTGGAACAATAACCGCGCGGATTTGTTGTCGGTTCAGTACAACCACACTTTCTAAACGGCCAAACTTGCACTAAGACGGCGCCCAATCGGGCGCCGTTTTTTTTTGGTGCGCCCGGCAGGGCGCACTTACTTGGAGGTGGAAGTCCTCTACTCGCCCGACAAGGGGAAGAGTTAGCTGAACGGCAAGGGTGTTCTGGGCGACTGGAAATCTGGAGGAAGCCGAAGGCAAAGCGCTGGCCTG